>JAMLIS010000016.1 GCA_023954015.1 Burkholderiaceae bacterium | reverse complement strand
CGGCGCTACTTCGCCGAGGCCGAGCGCCGCAAGGGCAACACCGGCGAGAACCTGCTGAAGCTGCTCGAGAGCCGCCTCGACAACGTCGTCTACCGGATGGGCTTCGGCTCGACCCGCGCCGAGGCGCGCCAGCTGGTCAGCCACAAGTCGGTCACGGTCAACGGCGAGGCGGTCAACATCCCGTCGATGCTGATCCGCCCGAACGACGTCATCGCGGTCCGCGAGAAGGCCCGCAAGCAGGCCCGAATCCAGGACGCGCTCAACCTCGCCGAGCAAAGCGGCTTTCCGGCCTGGGTGTCGGTCGACAAGAACAAGATGGAAGGCGTGTTCAAGAACATGCCCGACCGCACCGACCTCGCCGGCGACATCAACGAAAGCCTGATCGTCGAGTTGTACTCGCGCTAATCGAGAGGATATCTATGCAGACTGCCATGCTGAAGCCGCGCATCGTCGAGGTGGAGCAACTCGGTGCATCGCATGCCCGTGTGGTGATGGAGCCGTTCGAGCGCGGTTACGGTCACACGCTGGGCAACGCGCTGCGCCGCGTCCTGCTGTCCTCGATGGTCGGCTACGCGCCCACCGAGGTCCAGATCACCGGCGTGGTGCACGAGTACTCGGCGATCGACGGGGTCCGCGAGGACGTCGTCGACCTGCTGCTGAACCTGAAGGGCGTGACCTTCCGGCTGCACAACCGCGACGAGGTGTACCTCACGCTGCGCAAGGACACGCCGGGACCGGTCACCGCGGCCGACATCGACGTGCCGCACGACGTCGAGGTGATCAACCCCGACCACGTGATCGCAACGCTGACCCAGGGCGGCAAGCTCGACATGTCGATCAAGGTCGAGCGCGGCCGCGGCTACCTGCCCGGCACGATGCGCAACCTGAACGAGACCAAGACGATCGGCAAGATCGTCCTCGACGCCTCGTTCTCGCCGGTGCGTCGCGTCAGCTACCAGGTGGAAAGCGCGCGCGTCGAACAGCGCACCGACCTCGACCGGCTCGTCGTCGACGTCGAGACAAACGGCGTCATCGCGCCCGAGGAAGCGGTTCGCCAGTCGGCGCGCATCCTCGTCGAGCAGCTGTCGGTGTTCGCTTCGCTCGAAGGCGGCGTCGAGCCGATGGCCGAGCCGCCCGTTCTCGGCGGCGTGCGCGGCCCGCAGATCGATCCGCTGCTGCTGCGCCCGGTCGACGACCTCGAACTGACGGTGCGTTCGGCCAACTGCCTGAAGGCCGAGAACATCTACTACATCGGCGACCTGATCCAGCGCACCGAGAACGAGCTGTTGAAGACGCCGAACCTGGGGCGCAAGTCGCTCAACGAGATCAAGGAAGTGCTGGCGTCGCGCGGACTGACGCTCGGCATGAAGCTCGAGAACTGGCCGCCGGCCGGGCTCGAGCGCCCCTGACGAAAACGAACGAAGCCGAGAGCGCGAAGGAACCGTCATGCGTCACGGTCACGGACTGCGAAAACTGAATCGAACGAGCAGCCATCGCGAGGCGATGCTGCGCAACATGTGCAACTCGCTGTTGCGACACGAGCTGATCAAGACCACGCTGCCCAAGGCGAAGGAACTGCGCCGCGTCGTCGAGCCGATCATCACGCTGGGCAAGAAGCCGTCGCTGTCGAACCGGCGCCTGGCCTTCGATCGGCTGCGCGATCGCGAGATGGTCGTCAAGCTCTTCGACGAACTGGGCCCGCGCTATGCCACGCGCAACGGCGGCTACCTGCGCATCCTGAAGTTCGGCTTTCGGGTAGGCGACGCCGCGCCGATGGCGCTGATCGAACTCGTCGACCGTCCCGAGCCCGACGAGGCCGACGAGGACAGCGCGAGCTGAAGGCGGACCGGGAACGGCGCACCGACACGCCGAACCGCGTCGACGTACCGGTCGAGCATCTGCGCGGCCGGCCCTCGAGGCTGCACCGATTGGCTCCGGTACTCGTCGTCCGGGGGCTGCGCAAGCGCTTCGGCAACTTCGAAGCGATCGCCGGTCTCGACTTCTCGGTCGAGCTCGGCGAGTGCTTCGGGCTGCTCGGTCCGAACGGCGCCGGCAAGAGCACCACGCTGAAGGCGGCGCTGGGCCTGGTCGAGCCCTCCGGCGGATCGATCGAACTGCTCGGCCTGCCGATCCCGGCGTGCGCACGCGAAGCGCGCTCGCGGGTCGGCGTCGTTCCGCAGAACGACTCGCTCGATCCCGACTTCACCGTCGCCGAGAACCTGCTCGTCTTCGGGCGCTACTTCGGACTGTCGCGCTCCGCCGTCGCCGCGCGACTCGACGAACTGCTGGCCTTCGCCGGCCTGGAGCACAAGCGCGACGCACGCATCGACGAACTGTCCGGCGGCATGCGCCGGCGCTTGACGCTGGCGCGCGCGCTCGTTGCCGACCCCGAAGTGCTGTTTCTCGACGAGCCGACGACCGGCCTGGACCCGCAGGCGCGCCACCTGATGTGGGAGCGCTTGCGCCAGCTCACGGCGCGCGGCAAGACGATCGTGCTGACGACGCACTTCATGGAAGAGGCCGAACGGCTGTGCGACCGCATCGCGATCATCGATCGAGGCACGCTGGTCGCGCTCGACTCGCCGCAATCGCTGATCCGCGAGCACATCGAGCCGCAGGTGATCGAGGTGACCGGCGACGGCGTCGCCGCGTGGTCGCACGATTCGGCGCCGTCCTTCGCGGGCCGCGTCGAACTGGTCGGCGAGACGGCGTTTCTGTACTGCTGCGACATCGACACCGCGCGCCTTGCGTGCGCCGATGCCGCCGAGGCGAAGCCGCCGTTGCACACGCTGCAGCGGCCGGCGAACCTCGAGGACGTGTTCCTCAAGCTCACCGGGCGCGACTTGCGCGATTGACGTGATGCGCGTCGGTATTCCTTCCATCGTCGCCGGGTTCGCGGCAGGCGTTCGCGGACGGGCAGCGGCGGTACCCTGCGCCTGCGGCGCTGCGTGCGTGCTGGCCAACGCTCCCGCTGCAGCGGTCGGCGCTGCGCACCGACTTCCCTGCGCTGCTCGCCTCGGGGTCGCGCGGCCGAACTCGCTGCGCGGGCTTGGCCCGCTGCGCTCGGACATGCGGCCGCGAGTCAGAGGTACGAAGCGCGCTTCGCGCGCCGACCCCGAGGCTGCGCTGCTCGGCGCGGCAGAGGTCGCGTCGGCCAGCACGTACGCAGCGCCGCACGCGCAGGGTACCGCCGCTGCCCGTCCGCGAACGCCTGCCGCTCGAGCCACGTTCGTGGTCTGCGAAGCGAAGTCGACGCCGAAGTCCGACTCGAAGCAAACGTCGAACGCGTTCATCGGACATGCCTCGACGCTTCCTGCAAAGGCGCTGGCGGCCTGTCGCGGGCGCGCCTCTGCGCAGGCGAGAAGCGCAACAGCACCGGCGCGCGCGCGAAGCGCGCGTCGTCCACCATTCTCGCGGCCGCAATGTCCGAGCGGAGCGAGCGAAGCTCGCGCAGCGAGTTCGGCCGCGCAGCCGGTGCTGCGAGCATCGCAGCGAACCCCGCGAAGCGGGGCTGCGCAGCGGCGCGCCCGCGGCAGGCCGCCAGCGCCTTTGCGCGCCGCGGATCGATCGCGATGAATCCGTACGCCCTTCCGCGCTTCTCGCTGCGCTTCGTCCCGGTGTTCCGGCGCAACCTGCTCGTCTGGCGCAAGCTCGCCTTCGCCAGCGTGATCGGCAACATCGCCGATCCGCTGATCATCCTGCTGGCCTTCGGCTACGGGCTGGGCAGCCTGCTCGAGCGCGTCGAAGGCGTGCCGTACATCCTGTTCCTGGCGGCGGGGTCGATGTGCATGAGCACGATGATGGCCGCGAGCTTCGAGTCGCTGTATTCGGCGTTCTCGCGAATGCACGTGCAGCGTACCTGGGAGTCGCTGATGAACGCCCCGCTCGAACTCGACGACATCGTGATCGCCGAGTGGGCTTGGGCGGCAGCGAAGGCGGTGCTGTCGGGCTTCGCGATCCTGGTGGTCGTCTGGGTGCTGGACATCTCGCGCGAGCCCACGCTGCCGCTGGCGATCGTCGTCGTCGCTGTCGCGGGTGCGTGCTTCAGTGCGATCGGACTTTGCGTGAACGCGCTTGCGCGCGGCTACGATTTCTTCACGTTCTACTTCACGCTGGTGATCACGCCGCTGACCTTCGTCTCGGGCGTCTACTTCCCGATGGAGCAGTTGCCCGACTGGCTCGCCGCGATCGCCCGCGCGCTGCCGCTCGCGCCGGCGGTGGAACTCGCGCGTCCGCTCGTGCTCGGGCGCCTTCCCGCCGAGCCGCTGGTTCCACTGGCGACGCTGCTCGCGTACACCGCGGCGGCGTTGTACATCGCGCTGGTGCTCACGCGCCGGCGCTACGCGAGGTGAATGCCGTGCAGTCGAGCGAAGTCCAGTTGCGCCTGATCGTCTCCAACGTTCCCGACGAGGCCGTCGCTGCGACGATCGCCCGCGCCCTGGTCGACGAGCGGCTCGCTGCCTGCGTCAACGTGCTCGGCGCCTGTCGCTCGGTCTATCGCTGGCACGGCGCGGTCGAGACGGCCGACGAGATCACGCTGCTGGTGAAGACGACGCGGGCGCGTCACGACGACTGCGTGCGCCGGCTCGCGGCGCTGCATCCCTACGATGTTCCCGAGATCGTGACGCTCGCCCCCGAGCAGGTGTGGCCGGCGTATGCGCGGTGGGCCGCCGACGAGACGAGCGCCGTCGACCGCTGACCGTTGCGTCGGCGGGTGCGGCGCGCGCCCCCGGCGCGCAGCCGCGCCCGCCCCGGACTACCCGTGCGCTGTCGTCGTGTCCTTGCGCCGCCGCCTGCGCGCAGAACGTTCGCCGAGCAGTGCCGAGGCCGACAGCACTTCGCGCGCCCGCAGGAACAGCAGCATCAGCACGCCGAGCGCGACCATCGCGGCCATCGTCCACCAGAAGCCCGCGCGCGAATGCAGCCACGGGACGTACTCGAAATTCATGCCGAAGATTCCGGTGATCAGCGTCAGCGGCATGAACACCGCGGTGATCGCGGTGAGCGCGCGCACGATCTCGTTCGTGCGATACGCGGTAGCCGAGAAGTGCAGCTGCACCGCGTTCTCGAGCGACGACTCGAGCCGCTGCGTATGACTGCGCACGCGGTTCACGTGCTCGACGACGTCGCTCGTGCGCACGAGCAGCACTTCGCTCAGGCCGCCGTCGTCGCTGTGTTCGAGGCGTTCGTCGCGCCATTCCTGGATCGCGTCGAGCTGCTCTTCGCAAAGGTCCTCGAGGCGTCTCGCCTCGCGACGCGCTTCGAGCAGTGAATACCAGTCGTTGAACGCTCGTCGCGTGTCGAGCAGCCGGCGCTGCCAGCGTTCGAACTGCGCGGACAGCGGCTGGCGCAATTCGAGGTAGCGGTCGACCATCGCGTTGAGGATGCGCAGCATCAGCTCCTCGGGTTGCGATGGCAGCCGCGTGCGTCCGGCAGCGCTCATCAGTCGCGTGCGGATGCCCGCCATCAGCTGGCTGTCGGGTGCGCGCACGGTGACGAGCACGCGCGGAAACAGGAAGAACACGACGGGCCGGGTCTCCATGTGGATCACGTCGGCCGGATCGAGCCCGTCGACGCGCATTGCCAGGCCGCGAAAGACGATGATCTCGTAGTCGTTCGTCGAATCGAAGGAGGACGGGTGATTGACGTTCTCTGCATCGCGCAGGTGCTCGTCGAGCACGCGAATGCCGGTGAGCCGCTGCACGGGGCCGGTCCATATCGGCCCGTCCGAGTAGACGCAGTCGCACCAGACGAAGGCGCCGTCGGGAATCGCATCGAGCGACCCCGCCACGGAGACGCCATCGGCAGCGACGACGAGCAGTTCCATGCGGCGTGCGCCGCTGTCAGCGCGACTCGCGCAGCCAGCGCGCGGCGTCGCGGGCGAAGTAGCTGAGGATGCCGTCGGCGCCCGCGCGCCGCATCGCGAGCAGCGATTCGAGGACCACCGTGCGCTCGTCGAGCCACCCGTTGGCCGAAGCAGCCTTGAGCATCGCGTATTCGCCGCTCACCTGGTAGACGAAGGTCGGACAACGGAACTCGTCCTTCACCCGTCGAACGATGTCCAGATACGGCATGCCGGGCTTGACCATCACCATGTCGGCGCCTTCGGCCAGGTCGAGGGCCACCTCGCGCAGTGCCTCGTCGGTGTTCGCCGGATCCATCTGGTACGTCTTCTTGTCGCCCTTGCCGAGACTGCCGGCAGAGCCGACGGCGTCGCGAAACGGCCCGTAGAACCCCGATGCGTATTTTGCCGAGTACGCCATGATCTTCGTGTGGACGTGGCCGGCTTCCTCGAGCGACGCGCGGATCGCCCCGATGCGCCCGTCCATCATGTCGGACGGCGCGACGATGTCGACGCCCGCCTCGGCCTGCACGAGCGCCTGCCGGCGCAGGATCTCGACGGTCACGTCGTTGAGAACGTAGCCCGTGTCGTCGACGACGCCGTCCTGGCCGTGCGAGGTGTACGGATCGAGCGCCACGTCGGTGAGCACGCCGAGTTCGGGGAAGCGCTTCTTGAGTTCGCGCACCGCGCGCGGCACCAGCCCGTCGGGATCGGTGGCGGCGGCGCCGTCGGCGCTCTTGCGCGACGCCTCGATGACGGGGAACAGCGCCAGCACCGGAATGCCGAGTTGCAGGCATTCCTCCGCGATCGGGAACAGCCGGTCGACGCTCGATCGTTCGACCCCGGGCATGGAAGCGACGGCCTCGGTGCGCGAGGCGCCGTCGAGCACGAAGACCGGATAGACGAGGTCGTCGGCGCAGAGCCGATGCTCGCGCACGAGGCGACGCGAGAAGTCGTCGCGCCGAAGCCGTCGCATGCGCACGAAGGGGAAGCGCGCGGGGGTGTCGTCCTTCATCGGGCATCTCCGGATTCGAGCCAGCCGCCGACGATCTCGCGAGCCTCGTCGACGCCCGTGCGGCGGGTGGCGGAAAACGATAGCAGACCGAGCGGGTTCGGCAGCCGGGCGGCGCGCAACTGCTCCTCCAGCGTTCGCATCGCTTCGGCGAGTTGCGCGTTGCCGAGCTTGTCGCACTTGCTCGCCAGCACGAGGATCGGAACGTCGGGGGCCACCCAGCCGAGCGTTGCGCGGTCGAGTTCGCCGAGACCGCGGCGCACGTCGACGACGAGTACGACGCCGGCCAGCGTCTCGCGCTGCGCGAGGTAGCGCCCGGCGAGCTGGTCCCAACCGCGCTTTACCTCGAGCGGCGCGCTCGCGTAGCCGTAGCCCGGCGTGTCGACGAGCCACGCCCGCGCCGGCTGCTGCACCGGTCCGAGCGCGAAGTAGTTCAGTGCCTGCGTGCGTCCGGGCGTCTTGCTGGCGAAGGCCAGCCGGCGCTGCCCGCACAGCGTGTTGATCGCCGACGACTTGCCCGCGTTCGAGCGCCCGACGAAGGCGACTTCGGCGAGGCGCGACTCGGGCAACTGGGAAAGGCGCGCGACGGTGGTCTCGAACCGCGCGGAGGACAGTGCGGGCGCCACGACGCGAAGGACCTCGACGGGAGCAGGGCCTATTGTACAATTGCAGGCTTTGTCGGACCTGCGGGTCCGTCGACTGAACGGGTTCGGTCCATGTTCCGGATGAGAGTTCCGCGCGCGCTTGCCTTCGGTTCCATCGCTGCCGGCGTCGCCGTGTCGGTGGGCGTCGCTTTCGCGCCGGTCGTTCTCGCGCAGGGTGCGGCGCCTGCGAAGCCGGCGCCGGTCGACGCGAAGCGGGGCGCGCAGATCGCCCAGGAAGTCTGTGCGGCGTGCCACGGGGCCGACGGCAACAGCGTCGCTCCGGAAAACCCGAAGCTGGCCGCGCAGCACCCCGAATATCTCGCCAAGCAGCTCGTCGATTTCAAGCCGGCCGAAGGCGAGCAGCAGGCGCACCGTCCGAGCGCGATCATGGCCGGTTTCGCCGCCATGCTCTCGGCCGAGGACGTCCGCAACGTGGCGGCGCATTTCTCGTCGCAGAAGCTCGCACCCGCGGTGGCCGCCGACCAGGCGCTCGCCGAGGCCGGACGCGCGATCTACCGCGTGGGAATCGCGGCGAAGGGCGTCCCGGCGTGCGCCGGCTGCCACAGCCCCAACGGAGCCGGAATCCCGTCGGAGTATCCGCGCCTGCAGGGGCAGTTCGCCGAATACGCCGAGACGCAGCTCACGCTGTTTCGCAGCGGCGAGCGCGCGAACAGCGAGCAGATGCGCACGATCGCCGAGCGCCTGTCCGACCGCGAGATCAAGGCCGTCGCGCAATACATGGCCGGACTGCGCTGATTCCCGGCGGAGCGGGGCGCTGATTCCCGGCGGAGCGGGCCGCTGATTCCCGGCGGAGCGGGCCGCTGATTTCCGGGACCGACCGCGCTCGCGCCGTTCCGGAAGACGCGTTTTCTCCAGGGACGCGCCGGGGCGCCGGCGGCAGCAGCCGTATGCTGGGGCCTTCTGCAGGAGGGCTGCCCATGCCGACGCGCACTTCCGATCGTGCCGAACCGCGGTCCGGCGAGATCACGCCGAAGAACCTGTACGAGCGTGTGCGAGCGGCGCTGCGCGAGCGCGATGCACTGTGCGCGTCCGATCGGTCTGCGGTGCCCGATGCAACGCTGGCAAGCGATGGCCGGCGCTCGCGGCGCCGCAAGTTCGTGGGCGCCGCCGCGGGCGCTGCGCTGGCGCCGCTGGCCGCGGCGTCCTGGGCCGGTCGGACCGGTGCGGGCGCCGTCGCTCAGGACGACGTGCACCCCGATGCGCGGGCGGTTGCGAGCGGGCAAGCCGGCGCCGCGAAGCTCGACGCGAAGCCCAGCCCGTTCTCGACGATGGAGCGTCAGACGCCCTACGACGACGTCACCGGCTACAACAACTTCTACGAGTTCGGCACCGACAAGGCGGATCCGCAGCGATACGCCAGCGCGATGCGCGTCCAGCCGTGGACCGTGTCGATCGAAGGCGAGGTTGCGAAACCGCGCCGCTTCGACGTCGACGAACTGCGCCGGCTGGCGCCGCTCGAGGAGCGCGTCTATCGGCTGCGCTGCGTCGAAGGCTGGTCGATGGTGATTCCGTGGATCGGCTATTCGTTCGTCGAGCTGATGAAGCGAGTCGAGCCCACCGGCAACGCGAAGTTCGTCGAGTTCGTCACGCTGGCCGATCCGAAGCAGATGCCGGGCGTTCGCTCGCGGGTGCTCGCGTGGCCGTACACCGAGGGCCTGCGCATCGACGAGGCGGCGCATCCGCTGACGCTGCTGACCTTCGGCCTGTACGGCGAAGTGCTGCCGAAGCAGAACGGCGCGCCGATGCGCGTGGTCGTGCCGTGGAAATACGGATTCAAGAGTGCGAAGTCGCTGGTCGCGATCCGCTTCGTGGAGCGCCGGCCGCAGACGAGCTGGAACCGCGCGGCGCCGAACGAATACGGGTTCTTCGCGAACGTGAATCCGCAGGTCGACCACCCGCGCTGGTCGCAGGCCAACGAGCGCCGGATCGGCGAGGGCGGGCTGTTCGTGCGGCGCCGGCCGACGAAGCTGTTCAACGGCTATGCGGAGCAGGTCGCGGGCCTGTACGCGGGAATGGACCTGCGCAAGGAGTATTGAGTTGCGCCCGGCGGCAGCGCAGGCGCGCGCGCAGCGGGAAATGCGCGCGCTGCGTGCGGTCGTGTTCGCGCTCGCGCTCGTGCCGCTCGCGCGGCTCTTCGCGCTCGGCGCGCTCGATGCGCTCACGGCCAATCCGGTCGAGTTCGTGCAGCGTTCCACGGGAACCTGGGCGCTGGCGATGCTGTGCATCACGCTCGCGGTGACGCCGCTGCGCCGCATCCTCGGCTGGAATCGGCTGGCCAGGCTGCGCCGCATGCTCGGACTTTTCGCGTTCTTCTACGCCTGCCTGCACCTGCTCGCCTATGCGTGGCTCGACCAGTGGTTCGACTGGAGCGCGATCGTCGCCGACGTGCTCGAGCGTCCGTTCATCACGGTGGGGATGACCGCGTTCCTGCTGCTGGTCCCGCTGGCGGCTACCTCGACGAACGCGATGATGCGCCGGCTCGGGCGCCGCTGGCAGGAGCTGCACCGCCTCGTCTACGCGATCGCGGTGCTCGCGGTACTGCACTACTGGTGGCACAAGGCGGGCAAGCACGACTTCGCGGCACCGCTCGCCTGGGCGCTGGTCGTCGCCGGACTTCTCGCGCTGCGCCTGACCTGGCACTGGGCGCGTCCGCCGGGCTCGCCGCCGCGCCGGCAGGGCTCGCTGGCGCCTTCGCCGGCGCTACCGCGGTCGCCGCCCGAGCGGGAATAGCTGCTCTCGCGCTCTCGCGCTCTCGCCTGCCGCTCGTGCGCTCTTCGTGAGCTGCCGGGTCGCGCTGTTTGCGAGTTTTCCGGCGCTACTCACTCCGAGGTGACCCGAAGTCCTGCGTCCAGTAGATCACCATGCGGCTGTCCGGGTTCATCGCATAGGCCGCCCCTGTCTGCGTGAAGTCCGGGCTCATGATGTTCGCGCAGTGCCCGGGGCTGGCAAGCCACGCGTCGACCGTCTTTTGCGCAGTTCCCTGGCCGGCAGCGATGTTTTCCCCGACGGCGCGCCATCGGTAGCCTTCGCGACTCACCCGGTCGCCCGGGCGGCTGCCGTCTCGCGCTTCGTGGCTGAAGTAGTCGTGCTGCGCCATGTCACGGCTGTGCTTCAGCGATGCAGCGGCCAGTTCGTCGTTCCACGCGAGCGGACGTGCCGCATCGAAGCGTTTCTCGCCGCATGTCCGCGGTTGGGCGCGCGCTGCGTTCACCCGTTGGAGGATTTGCCTGCCCGCCTGCCGCCAGTCGCCCAGATCGGGGGACACTCGCGGCGTGGCAAGGACCACGAGCCATGTGTTGCCCTCGCGGGAGACGCCGATCTCGGTGTAGCGAGGGTCGAGCAGCGCGCGGCAATACTGCCGTTTCAGGAGCGCCATCGCGGCCTCGGCGTGCGACGGACCCGAAACGGACAGTGCCTGGCTCGCGGAAGCCCGGTAACCGGCGCCGTGCAGCGCCTCGCGCAAGGAGCGGCCTGCGGCGACCTGCACCTGCGCCAGCGCCGTGGAAGGAGCGAGTGCGCTGGCCATCGGCAGTTGCTCGCCTTCGCAGGCGTCGGGCGCCGTCCGGTAGTCGTTCACGAGCTGTGAAAGCCGGTCTTCGCCCTGTGCATGAACCGTCGCTGCGACAAGCAGCCAAGCGCAGAGCAGCAGCTGGAGAATGACGAGCATGGCGCTTGATCGCGTTCTGTCGGCACGAGCGAACGAGCAAGCGACGCGCCGCTCACCGGGGTCCGCATCGCGGCGGTGCGAACGCGGCATGCGGTGTAGTGGACGGGACGAGCACGAACACGGCGAACCCGCCGACCAAGCAGAGCGCTGCGGCGCGCGTATCCTCGCGTGCCTCGTGCGCGGTTCACGCATCCTTCAGTGCGGCCGGATGCGATCGCCGAGAAGGTCTTCGACGTACCACATCTTCGTCATCACCATCGCGGCGGCGGTCAGCGGGGCCGCCACGATGACGCCCATGACGCCGGCCAGCACGCCGAGCAGCACCTGCATGGCGATGGTCAGCGCCGGCGGCAACTCGACCATCTCCCGCTGAAGCAACGGAGTCAGCGCGTAGCTCTCGATCGTCTGGATGCTCGCGTAGAGCGCAACGACGTAGAGCAACGGCTCGATGCCGTCGATCACCGCAATGAGCGCTGCGGGAACGATGGCAATGACCGGACCCACGTTGGGAATGAACGACAGCAGCGCCGCAATCAACCCGAGAACCAGCGGCAGGTCGATCCCGATCAGCCAGAGTCCGGCCGTCGTCAGTACGCCGATGACGAGCATGGCGATCATCTTCGCTACCAGCCAGGACGCAAGCGTCGAACCGGTCGTCCGAAGGACCTCTTCGGCCCGATCGCGCCTGGTCGGAGGAACCAGCCGCAGCAGACCTCGCAGGTACAGGCCGGGATTCACGCTGACGAACAGGCCGATCGCCAATGCAAAGAGGAGATTGCCGAGACCGCCCAACGTGGATGAGAAGAAGCCGGTGGCGATCGTTGCCGCTGCCGAGCCGTCGGGAAGCGCGTTCTCGATGCGCTGTCCCTGCTCGAGGATGCGGTCGGCCCAGTCGAGTTCCCGCAGGCGGCTCTGGAGGTGTTGCACCGCCTTGGGCACGCGATCGGCCAGTTCGCTCGCCTGGCTCGCCACGTCGGGCGCTGCCAGCCAGGCGGCCGACACCAGCAGGGCCAATGGGCCGAGTATCGTTACGAGGAGCGCCCAGCCATTCGATATGCCCAGCTTCTCTTGCAGCCAGCGGGCGCTTCCCTGAAAGAGAATCGCCAGCAGGATTCCGCCGAAGGCGACCAGGAACACTTCCGCGCCCCTGAGCACGAGCAGCACGGCGAGAACGACGAGCGCCACGACGGCTGCCTGGACGAGCGTCTGCGCGGCGATCCGCTTGCCTTCCAACGGCTCCTCCTGCGTTCGCGACGCCCGGCGGCACCGGGCGACAACCCGGAACGCCCCCGGCTGCTTCGAGCAGACGACCCGGTATCTCTTGCCGGCGCTACCGCAGTCGCCGCTCGAGCGCGAATAGCGACGCGACGCTCTCCCGTTCCCGGACGACCTGCACCTGTGCGCCGTCCACGAGCAGCTCGACCGCGCGCGGCCGGGTGTTGTAGTTCGACGCCATCGCCATGCCGTAGGCGCCGGCCGACGCGATCGCGAGCAGGTCGCCTTCCTCGATGGCCAGCGATCGATCGCGCGCGAGCCAGTCGCCCGATTCGCAGACCGGCCCGACCACGTCGTAGCGTCGCGCTTCGACGTCGTCGCGCTGCCGGACCGGCAGCACGCCGTGGTATGCCTCGTACAGCGCCGGGCGCATCAGGTCGTTCATCGCCGCGTCGACGATCGCGAAGCGCCGCTCGCCGTTTTGCTTCAGGTATTCCACGCGCGTGAGCAGCACGCCGGCGTTGCCGACGATCGAGCGGCCGAACTCGAAGAACACGCCGTAGCGGCTGCCGCGCGGATGGCGATCGAGCCGGCGGAACAGTGCCTCGAGCAGCGCCTGCGCCGACGGAGGATCCTCGTCGCGGTAGCGGATGCCCAGTCCGCCGCCGAAGTCGATGTGATGCAGCTCGATTCCGTCGGCGTGCAGCGCGTCGACGAGTTCGAGCAGCTTGTCCGCGGCCGCCAGGTACGGATCGACCGAGGTGATCTGCGAGCCGATGTGGCAGGCGATTCCCTTGACCTCGATGTTCGCGAGTGCTGCCGCGCGCCGGTAGACGTCGAGCGCGTCCTCGTGCGCGATGCCGAACTTGTTCTCGCGCAACCCGGTGGAGATGTACGGATGCGTGCCCGCGTCCACGTCGGGATTGACGCGCAGCGACACCGGCGCACGAAGCTTCCTCGATGCCGCGACGCGATCGAGCCGCAGCAGCTCGCTTTCCGACTCGACGTTGAAGCAGCGAACGCCCGCGTCGAGCGCGCACCGCATCTCCGCCTCGCTCTTGCCGACGCCGGAGAACAGCACTTTCGACGGATCGCCGCCGGCCGCGACGACGCGCTGCAGTTCGCCGCCGGAGACGATGTCGAAGCCGGCGCCGGCG
This sequence comes from Burkholderiaceae bacterium, assembly GCA_023954015.1. GTDB lineage: Bacteria > Pseudomonadota > Gammaproteobacteria > Burkholderiales > Burkholderiaceae_E > Zeimonas. Next base: position 62,306 of record JAMLIS010000016.1, on the reverse strand, counting down.
CGTGCGAGCAGCTCGATGATCGCGAGGTTCGAGTTCGCCTTCAGCGCAAAGCAGACGAGCGCGTCGCGCCCCCGACAGGCCTGCACGAAGGACGCGAAGGCCGTCTCGATCGCCGAGCGCGAATAGACGTAGGCCGGGGTGCCGTGTTCGCGCGCGATGTCGGCGAGCGCGACGTCCTCGGCGAAGAGCGAATGCTCGCGGTAGCGGAAGGCGGATTCCTGGTTCATCGCTGCGGGTCGGTTGGCGTTGGCGCCTGCGCCGGCGAGGGCGCCGGCAACGGCGTCGGCACGGCCTCCGGCGCCTGTTGCGGCGTCGTTCGCCGGCGCCGGCGCGGCGGGGCATCTTCGGGAAGGTAGAGCGGACCGCGCTGGCCGCATCCGGCGACGAGCAGCGAGGCGACGGCCGCGAGCAGCGCGGTGCGACGCACGCCGACGGCGCGCGCTGCGGCCTGCGTCGCGCCCTGCGTCGCCGATCGCGTCGTCGATCGCGTCGCCGATCGCGTCGGCGCGGGGGCCGTGACGGCATCCACGGCCGCGAGTCGGATGCGCATGCTCGTTCTCAGAACACCTGGTCGCGGATTCGGTCGGCTTCGGCGCCGGGCGCCAGCCCCTCGTCGGCGACGCCCAGCGAAGCGATTCCCTGGCCGGGCCGCGTCTCGGCCAGGTAGAACTGGCCGTCGATGCGCACGACGCCATCGGGCATCTGCTTCGGCTCCTCCGGCACTCCTTTCAGCGCGGTGGCCATGTAGTCGATCCAGATCGGCAGCGCGAGCCCGCCGCCGGTCTCGCGATCGCCGAGCTTGCGCGGCTGATCGAAGCCGACCCAGGCGACGGCCGCGAGCGACGGCTGGTAGCCGGCGAACCACGCATCGATCGAGTCGTTCGTCGTTCCGGTCTTGCCGGCGAGGTCGCTGCGCTTGAGCGTCTTGGCGCGCGTGGCGGTGCCCACGCGCACGACGTCGCGCAGCATCGAATCCATCAGGAACGCGTTGCGCTCGTCGATCACGCGCACCGCTTCGTCGCCTGCGTGATCGGGCCGGGCGCTGGCGAGCAGCCGCCCGTTGCTGTCGGTGATGCTCGAGATCAGGTACGGCTCGATGCGATAGCCGCCGTTGGCGAACACCGAGATCGCCTCGACCATCCGCCAGGGCGTGACTGCGCCCGCGCCCAGGGCCATCGTGAGATACGCCGGGTGCCGCTCCGGGTCGAAGCCGAAGCGCGAGACGTAGTCCCGCGCGTACTGCGGACCGATCGCGTCGAGGACCCGCACCGACACCATGTTCTTCGACTTGGCCAGGCCCAGGTGCAGCGGCATCGGGCCTTCGTACTTGCCGTCGTAGTTCCTCGGGTCCCAGAGCTGGCCGCCGGTGCGTGCCGGGTCGATCAGCACCGGCGCGTCGTTGACGATCGTCGACGTCATGAAGCCCTTCTCGAGCGCCGCGGAGTAGATGAAGGGCTTGAAGCTCGAACCGGGCTGGCGCCACGCCTGCACGACGCGGTTGAAGCGGTTGCGCTCGAAGTCGAAGCCGCCGACGAGTGCGCGCACGGCGCCGTCGTGCGTGTCCATCGAGACGAAGGCCGCCTGCACTTCGGGCAGCTGCGAGATGCGATAGCTGCCGTCGCCGTCGGGCGAGATGCGCACGACCGAGCCGCGGACGAGGCGACGCGACGCGGCGGCGCGCGGACCGAGCGCGGAGGCGACGAACTTCAGGCCATTGCCGGTGATCTCGATCGGCTTGTCGTCGCCGCGCGAGACGACGACGCGCTTCGGATCGGCCTCGAGAACGACTGCCGCCAGGAAGTTGCCGATGTCGGCGTGTTCGTCCAGCGCAGCATCGACCGCGTCGTCGGCGGCGCGCGGATCGGCCGGCAGCTCGATCACGCGCTCGGGGCCCCGGAAGCCGTGCCGGCGGTCGTATTCGACGATGCCTTTCTCGAGCGCTGCGTTGGCCGCCGCCTGGTGCTTCGGATCGATCGTCGTGTAGACCTTCAGGCCCGCCGAGTAGACGTCCTGGTGGTACAGGTCGAAGGCGAGCTGCCGGGCGAGTTCGGCGACGTACGGCGCCTGCACCGCGTAGTCGGCGCGCGCCGGCGAAAAGACGAGACGCTCGGTCATCGCCGCCTGGTATTCGGCCTGCGTGAGAAAGCCGGACTCGCGCATGCGCCCGAGGATGTAGCGCTGGCGCTCGATGGCGCGCGCCGGGTTCACCATCGGATTGAAGCGCGACGGTGCCTTCGGCAGCCCGGCGAGCACGGCAGCCTCGGCAGCGCTCAACTGCGACAGCGGCTTGTCGAAATAGGTGCGCGCCGCCGCGGCGAAGCCGTACGAGCGCTTGCCGAGGTAGATCTGGTTCAGGTACAGCTCGAAGATCTGTTCCTTGCTCAGCGTGTCCTCGATGCGCAGCGCGAGCAGGATCTCGACGATCTTGCGCGTGTAGGTGCGCTCGTTCGACAGGAAGAACTCGCGCGCGAGCTGCATCGTGATCGTGCTCGCGCCCTGTTCCTTGCCGCCGGCGAACAGGTTCGTGACGGCCGCGCGCGCCACGCCGACCGGGTCGACGCCGATGTGCTCGAAGAAGCGCGTGTCTTCGGCGGCCAGCACGGCGTTCTTCATCACCTGCGGCACGTCCTCGATGTGCACGAAGGTGCGCCGTTCCTCGCCGAATTCGCCGATCAGCTGCCCGTCGGCCGCGTACACGCGCAACGGGATGCGCGGCCGGTAGTCGAGCATCGCGTCCAGCGAAGGAAGCCGGTCGTTGAGCAGCAGCAGCGACAGGGCGCCGACGAGCGCGCCGCAGGCGACGAGCGTTGCAGGGATCGCCAACGCCGCGAGCGCGACACGCAGCCAGACGGACTTCTCGGGAGAGGACTTGCGCCGGGGCTTCCGGGCCTTGCGTGCGGGCATTTAGGGGCGTACCCCGCTGAAACTGTTGCGGATTTTATACGGATCGCCGGCGGCGGGTTGTGTGCCGCGCGAACGCCGCGGACTGCCGTCGATCGGCACCGTTGCAGCAGTGCAGCCCAGTGGTCGGTGGCGTACGACCGATGGTCGCGACGCCATGCGAACTCCCGCACAAAACGCTTTACAGTAAATCGAGCTCGTCGCTAGCATCTCGGGCGGACATTAAAAAGCGAACGCAAGTCCTTAAGTTTAAGGGACTTTTTCAGTCGGGATCCCTGATGGCGATAGCACTTGCCAGTCTGTTCCGCCGAACGGCTCCGCCGCTGGTGGGCATCGACCTGAGCGCCTCCAGCGTGAAGGTCGTCGAACTCGCGAAGGGCCAGCGCACGCCGATGCGCCTCGAGCGCTATGCCATCGAGCCGATCGAGCGAGGCGCGATCGTCGACGGCAACATCGAGAAGCCGGAGGCGGTCGCCGAAGCGCTGACGCGCGCGCTGCGCAAGTGCAATACCCGTGCACGCGAAGCCGCGCTCGCGCTGCCGGCGGGCTCGGTGATCACGAAGAAGATCCTCGTTCCCGCAGGCCTGCGCGAAGAGGATTACGAGATCCAGGTCGAGACCGAGGCGAGCCAGTACATCCCGTTCCCGATCGAGGAAGTGAATCTCGACTTCCAGCTGCTCGGGCCGGCGAAGGGGTCCGAGGACGAGATCGAGGTCCTGCTGGCTGCCTCGCGCAAGGAGAAGGTCGACGATCGCGTCGCCGTCGCCGAGATGTCGGGGCTGCATCCGGTCGTCGTCGACGTCGAGAGCTACGCGCTTCGCTCGGCGGTCGATCACGTGACGCGCTTCCTGCCGAACAACGGGCAGGGCCAGATCATCGCGGTGTTCTCGATCGGGCAGACGACGACCTCGCTGGCCGTCGTGCTCAACGAGCAGACCGTCTTCGAACGCGAGCAGACCTTCGGCGGCCAGCAGCTCACGCAGGACCTCGTGCGACTGTACGGGCTCACCCCCGAAGAGGCGGAGCTGAAGAAGCGTACCGGCGACCTGCCCGACAACTACGAGCGCGACCTGGTGCAGCCCTTCGTCGAGCAGGGCGCCACCGACATCGCTCGCGCACTGCAGTTCTTCTTCACGTCGACGCCGTACACGCGCGTCGACCAGATCTACCTGGCCGGCGGCTCCTCGGTCGTTCCGGGCCTGGCCGACGCGGTGATGCAGCGCACGCAGGTGCCCACCGAGATCCTCAGCCCCTTCCAGGGAATGGAAGTGTCCGAGGCCGTGCGCGAACGGCAGCTGCGCGCCGACGCGCCTGCGTTGCTCGTCGCCGCCGGGCTCGCCATGCGGAGATTCGACGCATGATTCCGCGCATCAACCTACTCCCGCACCGGGAGATGCGCCGCGAGCGGCGCAAGAAGGACTTCGTCATGGCCGGCCTGCTCACGGCGATCCTCGCCGGCGTGGGCTGCGTGCTGGTGGCGCTGGCCATCGACAGCCGCATCGACGAGCAGCGCGCGCGCAACGAGTTCATCCGTGCGGAGAACGCGAAGCTCGACACGCAGATCAAGGAGATCGCGACGCTGCGCGCGGAGATCGAATCGTTGCGCGCCCGCCAGGCAGCCGTCGAGAGCCTGCAGACGAACCGCACGATCCCGGTCCACCTGATGGACGAACTGGTCAAGCACGTGCCCGAAGGCCTGTACCTGAAGTCGATGCGGCAGGACGAGCGCAAGGTGACGCTGGTCGGTTACGCGCAGTCGAACGAGCGCGTCTCCGACCTGCTGCGCAACCTGGCGAACAACACGCCGTGGCTCGAGCGCCCGGAGCTCGTCGAGATCAAGGCGGTGCAACTGGGCGACGCGAAGGCGAACGCGAAGGAGACTTCGCGCCGTCTCTTCGAGTTCTCGCTGAACGCGCTGGTGCGCACCAACGACGCCAACGGCGCCGGTCAGCCGGTGAAGGTCGCCGGCGCGACGGTGGCGGTCAAAGCCGCGAGGTGAGCACGATGGCCGGCTTCAATCCTTCGATCGACCTTTCCGCGATCACCGCGCAGTTCCAGGGGCTGCAGGGCCGTCATCCCGGGCTGTGGCCGCTCGTTCCTCGCATCGCGCTGCTGGCCGCGATCGTCGTGGCGCTCGGCGCCGCGGCGTGGGCCGGCTACTGGCGCGGCCAGCTCGAGGACCTGGACGTCCGCATCGCCGAGGAGCATCAGCTCAAGCAGGAGTTCGCCGACAAGACACGCCAGGCGGTGAACCTGGAGGCGCTGCGCGAGCAGAAGGAACAGGTGATGCAGTACGTCAGCGCGCTCGAGAAGCAGCTGCCGAGCAAGGCCGAGATGGACGCGCTGCTTTCCGACATCAACCAGGCCGGCGTCGGCCGCGGGCTGCAGTTCGAGCTGTTCAAGCCCGGGCAGGTCGTCGTGCGCGACTACTACGCCGAGCTGCCGATCGCGATCCGCGTCACCGGCACCTACCACGCCTTCGGCGCCTTCACCAGCGAGATCGCCAACCTCGCGCGCATCGTCACGCTGAACAACCTGCAGATCGCGCTGCCGGCCGAGCGCACGAGCGAGGCGGCGGCCGCGTCGGGCAACCTGTCGATGGAGGCGATCGCGAAGACTTTCCGCTATCTCGATCCCGAGGAGATCGCCGAGCAGCGGCGCAAGGCGGCCCAAGCGGAGGCGAAGAAGAAGTGATGCGAACGAACACGAAGACGCTTCTCGCCGCGCTCGGCGCGGTGGCGGCGACAACGCTGCTCGCCGGCTGCGGCGACGACCAGGCCGAGCTGCGCGAGTGGATGGAGTCGGTACGCGCCGGCGTGCAGCCGATCCACCAGACGATCGCGGAGCCGCGCCGCTTCGAGCCCTACCGCTACGACAACGAAGGCCAGGTCGACCCGTTCTCGATCGCCAAGCTCGGCGGTGCCGTGGGCGCGACCGGGCCCGATGCGCCGCGCGGCGGCCTGAAGCCGGACACGAACCGCCCGCGCGAGGCGCTCGAAAGCTATCCGCTCGACGCGATCCGCATGGTCGGGCACCTGGCGAACCGCAAAGGCAACTACGCCCTGCTGCAGGCCGAAAGCCTCGTCTACCAGGCGCGCGTAGGCAACTACGCGGGACAGAACTTCGGGATGATCACGCGCATCAGCGACACCGAGGTCAGGTTGAAGGAACTGGTCCAGGACGCCGTAGGCGACTGGGTCGAACGCGAGACGACACTGCAGATCCAGGACGGGAGCGGTCAATGAAAGCGTTGTTCGGCAGCATCGGCACGGCACTGCGCGCGATCGGCGCGACCGCCGCTCGCGCAGTCGGCGTCGCATGCATCGCGACCGCCTTCGTCGCGGGCGGCCTCGCGTCGGGCCCCGCCCGTGCGCAGGCCAACGCGATCGAGTCGGTCAGCAGCGTGCAGCAGGGCAGCACGACGTGGCTGCGCATCCAGCTGAAGAACGCCCCCACCGTCGCACCGGTGGGCTTCTCGGTGTCGAACCCGCCGCGCGTCGCCTTCGATTTCGTCGACACGGCCAACGTCTCGGGACACAACAGCATCGAGTTGCCGCAGGGCGACGTGCGCAGCGTCGCGATCGTGCAGTCGGGCGAGCGCTCGCGCGTCGTCCTGAACCTGAAGCGCCCGATGAGTTACCAGACCTCGATCGACGCGAACTCGATCGTCGTCGCGCTCGAGCCCGCGCCGTCGGCGGCCGCGACCGCGCAGCCCGCGACGACCTACAGCTTCGCGAAGCCCGACGACACGCAGCGCGAACACGCGCTGCGCGACATCGACTTCCGGCGCGGCAAGGAAGGCGAAGGGCGCGTCGTCGTCGACCTGTCCGATCCCGGCGTAGGCGTCGACATCCGCCAGCAGGGCCAGAGCGTCGTCGTCGACTTCATCGGCACGAAGCTGCCCGAGAACCTTCGCCGTCGCCTGGACGTGAGCGACTTCGGCACGCCGGTGCGCACGGTGCGTGCGTTCCAGCAGGGCGAGAACACGCGACTCGTCATCGAACCGCAGGGTCAGTGGGAACACAACGCGTACCAGAGCGACACGCAGTTCGTCGTCGAGGTCAAGCCCGTGCGCGAGGACCCGAACCGGCTCGTCGCCGGCACGCAGCCCGGCTACAAGGGCGAGCGGCTGTCGCTGAACTTCCAGAACGTCGACGTGCGCGCGCTGCTGCAGGTCATCGCCGACTTCACCAACCTGAACATCGTCACCAGCGATTCCGTGCAGGGCAGCCTGACCCTGCGCCTGAAGGACGTTCCCTGGGACCAGGCCCTTGCGATCATCCTGGACTCCAAGGGCCTGGACATGCGCAAGAACGGCAACGTGATCATGGTCGCGCCGCGCGAAGAGATCGCCGCCAAGGAGAAGCTCGACCTCGAATCGCGCGCGCAGATCTCGGACATCGAGCCGCTGCGCACCGAAACCTTCCAGCTCAACTACCAGAAGGCCGAAGCGCTGCAGAAGCTGCTCGCCGACGACAAGCAACGCGTGCTCTCCAAGCGCGGCAGCGTCGTCATCGACCAGCGCACCAACAAGGTGTTCGTCCAGGACACGCCGACGCGCCTCGAAGAAGTGCGCAAGGTCATCGCGCAGATCGACATCCCCGTGCGCCAGGTACTGATCGAAGCGCGCATCGTCGAGGCCGACGACCGCTTCTCGCGCAACCTCGGCGTGCGGCTGGGCTTCAACCGGATCAATGCCAGCGCCGGCAGCACGCTCGGGCGCGCGTCGGTCTCGGGCAACCTGCAGGGCGTGCACGACCTGACGCCGTTGCCCGGTGGAGCCGGTTCGGGCGGCACGCTGCTGCCGAACACCAACTTCGTCAACCTGCCGGCGGCGGCGATCTCGGGCACCGACCCGGCGACCTTCGCCGTCAGCCTGTTCAGCTCCGACCTCACCCGCTTCCTGAACCTGGAGCTGTCCGCGCTCGAAGCCGACCAGCGCGGCAAGGTCGTCTCGAGCCCGCGCGTGCTCACCGCCGACCAGGGCACCGCGGTGATCGAGCAGGGAACGGAACTGCCGTACCAGCAGGCGACCTCGAGCGGTGCCACGTCGATCCAGTTCCGCAAAGCGAACCTGAAACTCGAAGTAACGCCGCAGATCACGCCCGAGGGCAACGTGATCCTCGAAGTGCAGGTCAACCGCGACGCGGTGGGCATCCTCACGCCGGCCGGCTTCGCGATCGACACGCGGCGCGTGCAGACGCAGGTGCTGGTCGAGAACGGCGGCACCGTCGTCATTGGCGGAATCTACGAGCAGTTCGAGCGCAACCAGGTCAACAAGGTGCCGCTGCTGGGCGACATCCCGGTGATCGGCCACGCGTTCAAGAACAACTCGCGCACCAACAACCGCGCCGAGCTGCTCGTGTTCCTGACGCCGCGGGTGGTCACGGATACGGCGCTGGCCCGCTGAGTGGCGGGCGCGGCGCGTCCGCGCATCCGGCCTGCTCGCGCGCCCTTCGGGGCGCGCGGTCGTTTCGGGGGGCATGGCGGTGTTCCGGGGAGCATGGCGGTGTTCCGGGGGGCGTGGCGGTGTTCCAGGGGGCGTACGAGGGCTGCCGAGGGGCCGGTACTTCGGGGTGCGCCTGCGCTTCCGGGTGAAGCGTTCTCGCGCGGGAACGGATTACACGACCGGAAGGCCATTTTTCGATGCTATGAAGCGCGGGCTTCGACGCGGACCCACGCGTCGTGCACGACTTGCCGCCGCCGGCGTCTGCGTGGCATGCGCCACGCCGGCGTGGACATCAAGGCTGCGGTGGAGGCGCGCGGGCCTGCTCGAAGGCGGCCCGCGCATCGCGTCGTACACGACTTGCCCACCGCCGGCGTCTGCATGCGCCACGCCAGAGGTGGACAAGGCTGCGGTGGAGGCGCGCGGGCCTGCTCGAAGGCGGCCCGACTATCGGAACGGCTCGAGCCACGGAGTCTTTTCGGTTGCGGCAGCGAAAGTCCCGCTTTTCGGGAGATCCGGTTCACGCGAACGTCATGAGTGCCAAATAGTCCCGTTATTCGGGAGTTTCGGTTCGCGGGCCCGCCAACGTTGCGAGAATGTCCCGGATTTCGGCACCTTCGGTCGGCGCGGGTGGAGCGGTTGCCTGCCCGAACGTTGCCCGCGCGGAGCGTCGCACGTGCGCAGCGGTGCCTGGCTGGGGCGTCGCCCGCGCGGAGCGTTGCCTGCTTGGAGGCGTTGCCTGGCTGGAACGCCACCTGCCCCGAGCCCCGCCTGCCCGTAGCAGCGTTCCGGCGGATGGCCGCCGACCGTATCCGTCATACGCCGGGCGCATCCCGATCCGGTAACCTGTTCGGGCACCTGCTCCCACCGAGCGTCGTCAACCGCCCGTCCGGATGAACGAATCCCCCACGACTCCCGCATCTGTCGACAGTCGACCGCTGGTCCTGGTCGGCATGATGGGCGCCGGCAAGACGACGGTGGGGCGGCGCCTTGCCGCCCGGCTGGGCCGGCGCTTCGTCGACGCCGATCGCGAACTCGAGCAGCGTTGCGGCGTGCCGATCGCGACGATCTTCGAGCTCGAAGGCGAGGAAGGCTTTCGTCGGCGCGAGCGCGCGCTGCTCGGCGAGTTGCTCGCGCTGCCCGACATCGTGCTGGCCACCGGCGGCGGCGTGGTGCTCGCCGAGGAGAACCGGCGCCTGCTGCACGAGCGCGGCTGGGTCATCTACCTGAAGGCGGCGGCGCCCGACCTGTGGCAACGGCTGCGGCGCGATCGCACGCGACCCTTGCTGCGCACGGAGAACCCGCGCGAGCGCATCGCGCAGTTGCTCGCGCAGCGCGAGCCGCTGTACGAGTCGGTCGCGCATTGCACGATCACGAGCGTGCACCAGCCGGTGGAAGAGCTCGTCGCTCCTATAATCGACGCGTTGCCCGAATCGCTGCAGCCCGCCCGATGAACGTTCGTGAACTGCAGGTCGCGCTCGGCGAGCGCGCGTATCCGATTCGCATCGGCGCGGGCCTGCTCGACGGCGACGAGTCGCTCGCTGTGCTCGCGCAGGGCCGGCAGGTCGCGATCGTCTCGAACGAAACCGTCGCCGCGTTGTATCTCGCGCCGCTGCGGCGTTCGCTGCGCGAGGCGGCCTCGATCGAGGAGATCCTCGTCCCTGACGGCGAGGCGCACAAGAACCAGGCTTCGCTCGACATCGTCCTCGACCGGCTGCTCGCGCGGCGCTTCGACCGGCGCTGTCTGCTGGTCGCGCTCGGCGGTGGCGTGATCGGCGATCTCACCGGTTTTGCCGCTGCCATCTACCAGCGCGGCGTCGACTTCGTGCAGGTGCCCACGACCCTGCTTGCCCAGGTCGACTCGTCGGTCGGCGGCAAGACGGCGATCAACCATCCGCGCGGCAAGAACATGATCGGCGCGTTTCATCAGCCGAAGCTGGTGCTGGCCGACGTCGAAACGCTGCGCAGCCTGCCGCCGCGCGAGTTGAGCGCGGGGCTGGCCGAGATGATCAAGCACGGCGCGATCGCCGACGTCGATTACCTCGTCTCGCTCGAACGCGACATGGAAGCGCTGCTTCGCTGCGAGGTGGAGCCGATGCGCGAGGCGATCGGCCGTTCGTGCGAGATCAAGGCCGGGGTCGTCGCGCAGGATGAACGCGAAAGCGGGCGGCGCGCACTGCTGAACTTCGGCCACACTTTCGGGCACGCGATCGAGAGCGGCAGCGGCTACGGGCGCTGGTTGCACGGCGAGGCCGTGGGCACCGGGATGCTGATGGCCGCCGATCTTTCGCGCCGGCTGTCGATGCTCGACGCGGCTTCGTGTGCGCGCCTGTCCGAAGCGGTATTCGCCGCTCGCCTTCCGATGCGTGCGCCGCGCTGGTCCGCCGGGCGCTGGCTCGAACTGATGAGCGTCGACAAGAAGGCCGAGCAGGGAACGCCCAGGTTCGTGCTGCTCGAAGCGCTCGGGCGTGCCGTCGTGCGTCGGGTTCCCGACGACGCACTCGCGGAGACCTTTGCCGCCTTCGGCGAGGGCTGGGGTGGAGACGGTGACGGCGACGCAGAAGGTCAAAGAACGGTGACGGCGAGCCCGAGGTCGAAGCGGTGACGGCGAGGCCAAGGTTGCAGCGGTGACGGCAAGGCGCAGGGCGCGAGCAGTGAAGGCCACGACGCGCATGGCCGGCGATGCGTCCGCCCCGGAACGCCCCCCCGGCGATGCGTCGGCCCCGGAACGCCCCGCCGGCGACGCGCCCGCCCCGGAACGCCCCGCCGGCGACGCGTCGGCCCGGGAACGCTGCGCAGGCAACGCCTCGAACCCGGCGCCCAGCCGCGTCGGGCCGGCGTCCGGGCGCGCCGACTACGCAGCCGACCCTGCGGCGAGCCGGGGACGGCGCTTTCCGGCGACGAAGTCGCCCACGCGCAGCGAGTTCCAGCGCGATCGCGATCGCATCGTCCACTGCACCGCTTTTCGGCGCCTCGAATACAAGACGCAGGTCTTCGTCAACCATGAGGGCGATCTCTTCCGCACGCGGCTGACGCACTCGATCGAGGTGGCGCAGATCGCGCGTTCGGTGGCGCGCTGCCTGCGGCTCGACGAGGATCTGGTCGAGGCGATCGCGCTCGCGCACGATCTCGGCCACACGCCCTTCGGCCATGCCGGTCAGGACGAGCTGGACGCGTGCATGAAGCCGTGGGGCGGTTTCGAGCACAACCTGCAGTCGCTGCGCGTCGTCGACGAGCTGGAGCAGCGCTACGCGGAGCACGACGGCCTGAACCTTTGCTTCGAGACGCGCGAAGGGATCCTGAAGCACTGCACCGTGGAACGCGCGCGCACGCTCGGCGAGATCGGCGAGCGCTTCGTCACCGGCCGGCAGCCCTCGCTCGAGGCGCAGGTCGCCAACCGGGCCGACGAGATTGCCTACAACAACCACGACGTCGACGACGGGCTCCGTTCGGGCCTGCTGCATGTCGAGGCGCTCGCCGACCTGCGCCTCTTCGGACGGCACTGCCGCGCCGTGCGCGATGCGTATCCGGGGCTCGGCGGCAGGCGGCTCGTCCACGAGACGATCCGCCGGATGATCGACGAGCTGGTGACCGACCTCGTTGCCGAAACCGCGCGGCGCATTCGCGACGCCGGCGTGGCTTCGGTCGACGACGTGCGCGCGGCGCCCGCGCTGGCCGGCTTCTCGGATCGGGTGCGCGCCGAATCCGCCGAACTGAAGCGCTTCCTGCACGCGCATCTGTACGAGCACGAGCGCGTGCTCGCGGTGATGCGCCAGGCCCGGAGCGTCGTCGCCGAGCTGTTCGCACGCTACCGCGACGATCCGTCGTTGCTGCCCGACGATCACCGCGAGCGCGTCTCGCGCATCGGCGAGCGCGCGATCGCCGACTACATTGCCGGGATGACCGACCGTTTCGCGATGCGCGAGCATGCGCGCCTGATCGCGCTGTGAGCGTGCATCCGCGGCCGTTGCGGCCGCCCGTCCTGCCCCGCATCGGGGCAACGCGCACCGTCGTGGTGCTGCGCAGCAAAAAGCTTCTTGCGCACGCTTCCCGTGGTCGCGTGCGCGCGCTAGACTGAAAATCGTCGGCCGTGTTCCCCGGGGCGCTTCGCGTCGCAGAAGCGAGCCGGGTTGCCGTTTTCCGCGTCAGCGAGCGCTGACAGACCAGAGAGTGCGGGAGATCCCGACGATGCATCCCACTGCTGCCGCGACGCCGCCCCTGGCGTCCGATCCGCGCGCCGGACTCTACGATCCCGCCTTCGAGCACGACGCCTGTGGCGTCGGTTTCGTTGCTCACATCGGCGGCAAGAAGAGTCATTCGATCGTCGAGCAGGGCCTGCAGATCCTGTGCAATCTCGACCACCGCGGCGCGGTGGGCGCCGATCCGCTGATGGGCGACGGCGCGGGCGTGCTGATCCAGATACCCGATGCATTCTTTCGCGAGGAACTGGCGCGCGACGGCGTCGTGCTGCCGCCGGCCGGCGAGTACGGCGTCGGCATGGTGTTCCTGCCGAAGGAGCATGCCTCGCGCATGGCATGCGAGCAGGAGCTCGAGCGCGCGGTGCGCGCCGAGGGGCAGCTGCTGCTCGGCTGGCGCGATGTTCCCGTGGACCGCGAGATGCCGATGTCGCCGGCGGTGCGCGCGAAGGAACCCGTGATCCGCCAGGTCTTCGTCGGGCGCGGCCCCGACGTCATGGTCACCGACGCGCTCGAGCGCAAGCTCTACGTGATCCGCAAGACGGCCAGCCATGCGATCCAGAAGCTCGGCCTGAAGCACGGTCGCGAGTACTTCGTGCCGTCGATGTCCGCGCGCACGATCGTCTACAAGGGCCTGCTGTTGTGCGGGCAGGTCGGCCGCTACTACGCCGACCTGCGCGACGCGCGCGTGGTCACCGCCGTGGCGCTGGTGCACCAGCGCTTCTCCACCAACACCTTCCCCGAGTGGCCGCTCGCGCACCCGTACCGGCTGATCGCGCACAACGGCGAGATCAACACGGTCAAGGGCAACTACAACTGGCTGCGCGCGCGCGAGGGCGCGATGCGCTCGCCGGTGCTCGGCGACGATCTCGCCAAGCTCTATCCGATCGTCTACGCCGGGCAGTCCGACACCGCCACCTTCGACAACTGCCTCGAACTGCTGGTGATGGCAGGCTATCCGCTCGCGCACGCGGTGATGATGATGATCCCCGAGGCGTGGGAGCAGCATCCGTCGATGGATCCGCGCCGGCGCGCGTTCTACGAGTTCCACGCGGCGATGATGGAGCCGTGGGACGGGCCGGCGGCGATCGCCTTCACCGACGGCCGCCAGGTGGGTGCGACGCTCGACCGCAACGGGCTGCGTCCGGCGCGCTGGTGCGTCACCGACGACGACCTCGTCATCCTCGCCTCGGAGGCCGGCGTGCTGCCGATCCCCGAGAGCCGCATCGTGCGCAAGTGGCGGCTGCAGCCGGGCAGGATGCTGCTGATCGACCTCGACCAGGGACGCATCGTCGACGACGCCGAGCTGAAGAGCCAGCTCGCCAACAGCAAGCCCTATCGCGAATGGATCGACGCGATCCGCATCAAGCTCGACGAACTCTCGCCCGGCCCCGGCGAGCCTCGGGTGGACGCGAAGGCAGGCCATGAGCGCGCCTCGCTGCTCGATCGCCAGCAGGCCTTCGGCTACACGCAGGAAGACCTGAAGTTCCAGCTGCTGCCGATGGCCATGAACGGCGAGGAGGCGGTCGGCTCGATGGGCAACGACGCCCCGCTCGCCGTGCTGTCGGACCGCAACCAGTCGCTGTACAGCTATTTCCGCCAGCTCTTCGCGCAGGTGACGAACCCGCCGATCGACCCGATTCGCGAGCAATTGGTGATGTCGCTCGTGTCGTTCATCGGCCCGCGGCCGAACCTGCTGGACCTGAACAACATCAACCCGCCGATGCGCATCGAGGTCTCGCAGCCCGTGCTCGACTTCGACGACATCGAGGAGATTCGCGAGATCGACGAACTGACGCGCGGCAAGTTCCGCTCGTACGAGATCGACATCTGCTATCCGGTCGACTGGGGCAAGGAAGGCATCGAAGCGCGCCTCGCGTCGCTTGCCGCCGAGGCCGAGGACGCGGTGCGTTCGGGCTACAACGTGCTGATCGTCTCCGATCGCCGCGTCTCGCGCGAGCGCGTGGCGATTCCCGCGCTGCTGGCGACGAGCGCGATCCATCTCCATCTCGTCGACCGCGGCCTGCGCACGCGCACCGGCCTCGTCGTCGAGACGGGCTCGGCGCGCGAGGTCCATCACTTCGCGCTGCTCGCCGGCTACGGCGCCGAGGCCGTGCATCCGTATCTCGCGCTCGAGACGCTGGTCGAGGCGCACCGCACCGCGCCGGGCGGACTCGACGCCGGCAAGGCCGTGCGCAACTACGTGAAGGCGATCGGCAAGGGCCTGATGAAGGTGATGTCGAAGATGGGCATCTCCACCTACATGAGCTATTGCGGCGCGCAGATCTTCGAGGCGGTGGGGCTGTCGCGCGCTTTCGTCGATCGCTACTTCGCCGGCACCGCGAGCCACGTCGGCGGCATCGGCATCTTCGAGGTCGCCGAGGAGGCGGTGCGCATGCACCGCATCGCCTTCGGCGACGATCCCACGCTCGCCGACGCGCTCGACCCGGGCGGCGCCTACGCGGTGCGCACGCGCGGCGAGGCGCACCTGTGGACGCCCGACTCGATCGCGCATCTGCAGCACGCCACGCGCGCCAACGACTACTCGACCTTCA
This sequence comes from Burkholderiaceae bacterium, assembly GCA_023954015.1. GTDB lineage: Bacteria > Pseudomonadota > Gammaproteobacteria > Burkholderiales > Burkholderiaceae_E > Zeimonas. Next base: position 47,208 of record JAMLIS010000016.1, on the reverse strand, counting down.
AGGAATACTCGAAGCTGATCGACGACCAGGGCACGCGGCACATGACGCTGCGCGGCCTGTTCGAGTTTCGCTTCGATGCGCGCGAGCCGGTGCCGCTCGACGAGGTCGAGCCTGCCGCCGAGATCGTCAAGCGTTTCGCCACCGGCGCGATGTCGCTCGGATCGATCTCCACCGAAGCGCACACGACGCTGGCGGTGGCGATGAACCGCATCGGCGGCAAGTCCAACACCGGCGAAGGCGGCGAGGACGCGCTGCGCTACCGCGCCGAGATGCGCGCCGGTCACCCGGTCGTGCGCGACGGCGACACGATCGGCTCGGTGATCGGCGCCGGGCGCATCGAGGCCGACACGACGCTGCGCGAAGGCGACTCGCTGCGCTCGAAGATCAAGCAGGTCGCTTCGGGACGCTTCGGCGTCACCGCCGAGTACCTGGCCAGCGCCGACCAGCTGCAGATCAAGATGGCGCAGGGCGCCAAGCCCGGCGAGGGCGGGCAGCTGCCCGGCCACAAGGTGTCCGACTACATCGGGATGCTGCGCTACTCGGTGCCCGGCGTCGGGCTCATCTCGCCGCCGCCGCACCACGACATCTATTCGATCGAGGATCTCGCGCAGCTGATCCACGACCTGAAGAACGCGAACCCGCGCGCATCGGTGTCGGTGAAGCTCGTCTCGGAAGTGGGCGTGGGCACCGTCGCCGCGGGCGTGGCGAAGGCGAAGGCCGACCACGTCGTCATCGCCGGGCACGACGGCGGAACCGGCGCATCGCCGTGGTCGTCGATCCGGCATGCCGGAACCCCGTGGGAGCTGGGACTCGCCGAGACGCAGCAGACGCTCGTGTTGAACGGCCTGCGCGGACGCATCGTCGTGCAGGCGGACGGACAGATGAAGACCGGCCGCGACGTCGTCGTCGGCGCGCTGCTCGGCGCCGACGAGTTCGGCTTCGCCACCGCGCCGCTCGTCGTCGAAGGCTGCATCATGATGCGCAAGTGCCACCTGAACACCTGTCCGGTGGGCGTGGCCTCGCAGGATCCGGTGTTGCGGCGCAGGTTCGCCGGCAAGCCCGAACACGTCGTCAACTACTTCTTCTTCGTGGCCGAGGAAGTGCGCGAACTGATGGCCCGACTCGGCGTGCGTCGCTTCGACGAGCTGGTCGGGCGCGCCGACCTGCTCGACACGAGGAAGGGGATCGCGCACTGGAAGGCGCGCGGGCTCGACTTCTCGCGCATCTTCCACCAGCCGGCGGCGGCGCCCGAAGCGGCGCGGCGCTGCGTCGAGCAGCAGGACCACGGGCTGGCGCACGCGCTCGACCACAAGCTGCTCGAGCTCGCGCGTCCGGCGCTCGAACGCGGCGAGCGCGTCTCGTTCATCCTCGACGATGCGCAACGTGCATCGCGCCGTCGGCACGATGCTCTCGGGCGAGCTTGCGCGTCGGCACGGACACGCGGGGCTGCCCGACGACACGATCCACGTGCAGCTGAACGGCACCGCCGGACAGAGCCTGGCTGCCTTCCTGGCGCGCGGCGTCACCATCGATCTCGTCGGCCAGGCCAACGACTACGTCGGCAAGGGCCTGTCGGGCGGGCGCGTGGTCGTGCGCCCGACCAACGACTTTCGCGGCCGCGCCGACGAGAACATCATCGTCGGCAACACGGTGCTGTACGGCGCGATCGAAGGCGAGGCATATTTCCGCGGCGTCGCCGGCGAAAGATTCTGCGTGCGCAATTCGGGCGCCAGCGCGGTCGTCGAAGGCACCGGCGACCACGGCTGCGAATACATGACCGGCGGCACGGTGGTCGTGCTCGGCGCCACCGGGCGCAACTTCGCAGCCGGCATGTCGGGCGGCGTCGCCTACGTATACGACCCGCACGACGACTTCGCCTCGCGCTGCAACGCCTCGTCCGTAGCGCTCGAGCGCGTCGCCAGCACCGCGGAGCAGCTCGCCGGCAGCGACCCGGCGACGTGGCACGGCGGCGAATGCGACGAGATCACGCTGAAGTCGCTCGTCGAGCGGCATTTTCGCTACACCGGCAGCGAGAAGGCGCGCGGCGTCCTCGGCGACTGGAACCGCGAGCGCGGGCGTTTCGTCAAGGTGTTTCCGCACGAGTACCGGCGCGCGCTCGCCGAGGCCGGTGCCGTGCGGACCGAACGCGTGCGGGCGACGGCGGCTTGAAGCGGGGCGGCGTGCGGCCGGCGCGGCCCGCGCAAGCCGCCGCGGGGCCTTCGCTGCAGGCCGCAGCGGTGCGGGCCGATTGCAACGGAATGGGCGACAGGCATGGGAAAGATCACCGGGTTCCTCGAGTTCGCGCGGCTGCACGAAGCGGCCGAGGAAGCGCAATCGCGCGTGCGGCACTTCCGCGAGTTCATCGAGCGCCTGCCCGACGAAGCCGCATCGCGCCAGGGCGCGCGCTGCATGGACTGCGGCGTTCCGTTCTGCCAGACCGGATGCCCGGTCAACAACATCATCCCGGACTGGAACGACCTCGTGTACCGGGACGACTGGAAGCGCGCCCTCGACGTGCTGCTGTCGACGAACAACTTCCCCGAGTTCACCGGGCGTATCTGCCCGGCGCCGTGCGAAGCGGCATGCACGTTGAACATCAACGACGACCCGGTCGGCATCAAGTCGATCGAGCACGCGATCGTCGACAAGGGTTGGGAGATGGGCTGGATCGTTCCGCAACCGGCGAAGCGGCGCACCGGCAAGCGCGTGGCGATCGTCGGCTCGGGTCCCGCGGGACTCGCCTGCGCGCAACAGCTCGCGCGCGTCGGACACGACGTGACGGTATTCGAGAAGAACGACCGAGCCGGCGGCCTGCTTCGCTACGGCATCCCCGACTTCAAGCTCGAGAAGCGCCACATCGACCGCCGAGTGCAGCAGATGCGCGAGGAGGGGGTGCGCTTCCGGACCGGCGTGCACGTCTGCGGCGACGATGCCGTCGATGCCGGCGCGGGCGCAGCACCGGACGCGGGCGCGCGAAGCGGAGTCGATGCGGCGCGCGTCCTGAACCTCGCGCGAGAGCGCGTCGGTGCGCATGCGTTGCTCGCCGACTTCGACGCCGTCGTGCTCGCGGCCGGCGCCGAGCAGCCGCGCGATCTTCCGGTGCCCGGTCGCGAACTCGACGGCGTGCACTTCGCCATGGAGTTCCTGCCGCAACAGAACCGCGTCGTCGCCGGCGACCTCGTGCAGGCAGGGATCAGCGCGCAGGGCAGGCACGTCGTCGTCATCGGCGGCGGCGACACCGGCTCCGACTGCGTCGGCACGAGCAACCGGCAGGGCGCGGCGTCGGTCACGCAACTCGAGTTGATGCCGCAGCCGCCGCTTCACGAGCGTCGCGAACTCACCTGGCCGTACTGGCCGTACAAGCTGCGCACGTCTTCGTCGCACGAGGAAGGCTGCGAGCGCGATTGGGCGATCGGCACCCGGCGCTTCGTCGCCGACGCCGACGGACGCGTGCGTGCGCTGGTGGCCGTGCGCCTCGAATGGACGCCCGACCCGGCGGGCGGTCCGATGCGCATGCGCGAGATCGAAGGCAGCGAGTTCGAGATCCGCGCCGACCTCGTGCTGCTGGCGATGGGCTTCGTCTCGCCGCTGGGGTCGCTGCTCGAAGCCTTCGGCGTCGAGCGCGATGCGCGCGGGAACGCGCGGGCGCCGACGGAAGGCGCGGCCAGCTATCGCACGAGCGTCGACAAGCTGTTCGCGGCCGGCGACGTGCGACGGGGACAATCGCTCGTCGTGTGGGCGATACGCGAAGGACGGCAATGCGCGCGGGCGGTGGACGAAAGCCTGATGGGAAATAGCGCGTTGCCGCGCTGAGCGATGGTTCGGCGCGTCCCGGCCGCGCTCCGCGCGCTGCCCGTCATCCGGCCTCCCGGCACTTGTACAGCCCCATTCCCTGGATGCTCATCACCGTCTCGCCGTCCTGGTTGATCGCTTCTTCCTGCACCTGGACGATGCCGCGGTCGGGTTTGCTCTGTGAGCGGCGCGTCTCGACGACGGTCACGCGCAGTTTGAGCCGATCGCCGGGACGCACCGGCCTGTTCCAGCGGATCTCGTCGACGCCCGGCGAGCCCATGCTCGACAGCGGCGAGATGAAATGGTCGACGAGCAGGCGCATGACGATGCTGCCGGTCATCCAGCCGCTGGCGATGAGCCCGCCGTAGATCGACTTCTCGGCGGCCTCGTGGTCGACGTGGAACGGCTGCGGGTCGTATCGCCTCGCGAAGTCGACGATCTCCTCCTCGGTGACCAGGTAGTCGCCGAACTCGAGCACCTCTCCGGGCCGGAAATCCTCGAAGAAGCGCTCTTTCGGGGGGACGGACATGACTGCGGGCTCCGTTGCACGGCGGGAAGCGGCCTAAAATACCGAAAAGCCCCGGCCTTTTCCATGTCTGTCGTCCCGCGCGGGCGATCGACCCGCGCTGCGCGATCGCCGCCCACTGTGCGAGCGCGCGAGAGGGCGCTCGTCAGCGCTGCTGCGGCGGCGTCGTGCCCACGCCGTGCACGAGCAGATACGTGATCCCGCTCGATCCCGCGAACAGCGCCCAGAAGACGAAGAACGCGACCGTGTAGGCGGCGACGCGGCTTTCGCGCAGCCAGTCGGCGACGATGCGCAGTTCGCGCGGGTCGATCATCGAGAAGAAGATTCCCTCGGCGACGATCGCCATCAGGAACGCGGGCCACAACACCTGCATGACGACGCGCCCCGCACGCAGCAGGCGCGACTCGCCCGCGATGGCCTGGTGCGCCGCGCTCATTGCGCACCTGCCCGCAGGGTCAGCGGCGCATCGAAGCGCGTGACAGCAGGGGCGACGAGCCGCCACGTGCGACCGGCGTCCTCGACTTGCACGAGCCAGCGGCCGCCGGAGTCGGGTGCAGCACCCGAGACGAGATAGCGTCCGTTGCCGACGTGCGCGAGGCGATGTTCGCGATCGAGCGAAGCGATGGTCGCGTGCACGATGCGCAGCCTGAGTTCGGGCGGCCACGCCGATCCGCGTTCGGCCGAGAGCTGCAGTGCGACGACGTCGCCTGCATTCGCGCCGCCCGGCTCGAACCGCAACTCCGCGCGCAAGCCGAGCGCCGCCGCGAGTCGATCGCGCGCGAGCTGCTGGTTGATTGCGCGCCCTTCGCGATAGTAGTCGTCGACGACCAGCGAGTCGCTCGTCGTCACGGCGAGCCACAGCGTGACGATGCCGCCGAGCAGCGCCGCCGCGGGTGCGATCGCGAGCAGCCACGGCCATCGGTGTCGATACCAGGGAGGCGCGCCCTGCGGCGGTTTCCCGCCGCCGCTCCGGCCGTCGCGTCGCTGCCCCTGCATCGCTTCCCTCGTCACCAGCGTCGCCTGCATCGCACGATCTCCCGCTTCATCGCGGCACGAAAAAAGTCGAGTGCGCCTCGACGGCCACCGACGCGTCGTCGACGGCCTCGACGCGGAACGCGATCGGATTGCTGCCGCGGGTGCCGTGTTCGGGCTCGATGCGCGCGCTCACCGGCACCATGCGCACGCCGGCCGCTTCGACGTCGAACTCGTCGTCGCCGACGATGAACACGGTGTCGATGCCGCCGGCGACGATGCGGAAGCGGCGCGTGCGTTCGCTCGGGTTGGTGATCTGGACGCGGTAGCTGTTCTCGATCATCCCGTTCTCGACCTCGCGCCCGAGCGCGCTGTCGCGCATCACGTCGGCCTTCAGCGGCGCGCGCAGCGCCAGGTGGGTGAACACCGCGATCGTGATCGCGAGCAGCACGGCGCTGTACACCAGCACGCGCGGGCGCAGCACCCGGCGCCAGATCGCGCGGCGGTCGAGCTTGTTGTCGAGCGCGTTCTGCGTGGTGTAGCGAATCAGTCCGCGCGCGTAGCCCATCCGGTCCATCACCTGGTCGCAGCCGTCGATGCACGCGGCGCAGCCGATGCACTCGATCTGCAGGCCGTCGCGAATGTCGATGCCGGTAGGGCATACGTGCACGCACACGTCGCAGTCGACGCACGAGCCCAGTCCGAGCGATGCCGGGTCGGCCTTGCGCGAGCGCGAGCCGCGCGGCTCTCCGCGTTCGCGATCGTAGGTGATGACCATCGTGTCCTTGTCGAACATCACGCTCTGGAAGCGAGCGTAGGGACACATGTACTTGCACACCTGCTCGCGCATGAAGCCGGCGTTGCCCCAGGTGGCGAAGCCGTAGAACAGCACCCAGAAGCTCTGCCACGGTCCGAGCGTGAGCGTGACGATGCCGGCGAGCAGCTGGTCGATCGGCGTGAAGTAGCCGACGAAGGTGATGCCGGTCCACAACGCGATGCCGAACCACGCGGCGTGCTTGGCCGCCTTGCGCGCGATCTTCGCCGTGCTCGCCGGCGCGCGGTCGAGCCTCATGCGCGCGACGCGATCGCCCTCGATGCGCCGCTCGATCCACATGAAGATCTCGGTGTAGACCGTCTGCGGACATGCGTAGCCGCACCACAGCCGGCCGGCCACGGCGGTGAACAGGAACAGGCCGAGCGCGGAGATGACGAGCAGCGCAGTCAGGTAGATGAAGTCCTGCGGATACAGGACGAGGCCGAACAGGAAGAAGCGGCGCGCCTCCAGGTCGAAGAGCACGGCAGGGCGGGTGCCCCAGGTCAGCCACGGCAGCCCGTAGAAGACGAGCTGCGTGATCCACACCAGCGCCCAGCGCCAGCGCGCGTACCAGCCGGTGACCGCGCGCGGATAGATCTTGCGCCGGACTTCGTACAGCGCCCGTTCGGTGTCGGCCGCCGCCGGCGTTGCCCTGGCGCTCAATTCGTCTTCGCCGCCGTGCCCGGGGCCGCGGCGTTCGACAGGCCCCAGACGTAGGCCGCGAGCAGGTGGATCTTGCCTTCCGACAGCATCTCGCCGAAGGCGGGCATCTCGTTCGAGCGCCCGCCCTCGATCGTCTCGACGATGCGCGCGAGGCTGCCGCCGTACAGCCAGGTGGTGTCGGTGAGGTTCGGCGCGCCCAGCGCCGGATTGCCGGTGCCGCTCTCGCCGTGGCAGGCCGCGCAGACGGCGAACTTGTCCCGGCCGGCGGCAGCGGCGGCCTCGTCGTGCCGGCTGCCCGACAGCGACAGCACGTAGTTCGCGACGTTCTTCACGTCGTCGGCCGTGCCGACGGCGGCTGCCATCGGCGGCATGACGCCGTGGCGCCCCTGCGTGATCGTCGCCTTGATCGTGTCCGGGTCGCCGCCGTAGAGCCAGTCGGCGTCGGACAGGTTCGGGAAGCCGCGGCTGCCGCGCGCGTCCGAACCGTGGCACTGCACGCAGTACGTGAGGTACATGCGCTCGCCCATCTCGCGTGCCTGCGGATCGGCGGCGACCCGCGGAATCTCCTGCTGCAGGTACCTGGCGAAAAGCGGCGCCGTGGCATCGTCGACGCGAGCGACCTCGCGCTCGTACTGGCTCTTCTGGCTCCAGCCGAGCAGGCCCTGGAACGAGCCGAGCCCCGGGTACAGCGCCAGGTACGCGAAGGCGAAGATGCAGGTGATCAGGAACAGCCACAGCCACCAGCGCGGCAGCGGATTGTTGTACTCCTCGAGGTCGCCGTCCCAGCGATGCCCGGTCGTGCCCACCTGCTGGCCCGGCGTGCGACCGCGCGCAAGCGCCAGCGTCAGCCAGACGCAGAAGGCGACCGACGCAAGCGTGACGATCGTGATGTACAGGCTCCAGCCCGGAGCGACGAAATCAGCCATGGTGTTTCGCTTCCTGGTCTTCTTCGACGAACGGGAGCATCGCGGCTTCGGCGAATCGCTCGCGCTGGTTGCGGCTCCATGCCCACGCCACGATGCCGACGAACGCGAGCAGGCAGACGACCGCGAGCAGCCCGCGAAATACGTTGATGTCCATTCGTGCTCTCCTCGAACGCGTCAGCGCGCGGTGCTGCGGATCGACGTGCCGAGCACCTGCAGGTACGCGATCAGCGCGTCCATCTCGGTGCGGTCCTTCAGCGCTTCGGGCGCGCCCGCGATTTCCTCGTCGCTGTACGGATGGCCGAGCTTGCGCAGCACCGTCATGCGCCTGCCCACCGTGCCGTCGTCGGCCGCTGCCTTCGAGAGCCACGGATAGCCGGGCATGTTCGACTCGGGAACGAGGTCGCGCGGGTTGCTCAGGTGCACGCGATGCCATTCGTCGCTGTAGCGTCCGCCGACGCGCGCGAGATCGGGCCCCGTGCGCTTGCTGCCCCACAGGAACGGGCGGTCGTAGACGAATTCGCCGGCCACCGAATAGTGGCCGTAGCGTTCGGTTTCGGCGCGGAACGGCCGGATCATCTGCGAGTGGCAGTTCGAGCAGCCTTCGCGGATGTAGACGTCGCGCCCGACGAGCTGCAGGGCGTCGTAGGGCTTCAGTCCTTCCACCGGCGCGGTGGTCGACTTCTGGAAGAACAGCGGAACGATCTCGACCAGTCCGCCCACGCTGATGGCGACGACGATCAGGACGATCATCAGCGTGAGATTCTTCTCGATCAGGGCGTGCGAGAGCTTCATGTCCTTCCTTCAGGCGTGCGCGGGAGCCGCGGCCGGAACCGGCGCGTCGACCGGCTTGCCGGCACGGATCGTCATCAGGCAGTTGTAGAGCATCAGCAGCATTCCGCCGAAGTAGAGCAGCCCGCCGGCGAAGCGGATGTACCAGTACGGATACGAGGCCTTCACCGATTCGACGAACGCGTAGGTGAGCGTGCCGTCGACGTTCGTCGCGCGCCACATCAGGCCCTGCGTGACGCCGGCGATCCACAGCGCGGCGATGTACAGCACGACGCCGATCGTCGAGACCCAGAAATGCGTTTCGATCAGCCGCACGCTGTACATCTGCGTGCGCCCGAACAGGCGCGGTATCAGGTAGTAGATCGAGCCCATCGTGATGAAGCCGACCCAGCCCAGCGCGCCCGAATGCACGTGGCCGATGGTCCAGTCGGTGTAGTGCGACAGCGCGTTGACCGTCTTGATCGACATCATCGGACCCTCGAAGGTCGACATGCCGTAGAACGACAGCGACACGACGAGGAACTTCAGGATCGGGTCTTCGCGCAGTTTGTGCCACGCCCCCGACAGCGTCATGATCCCGTTGATCATTCCGCCCCACGACGGCGCGAGCAGGATCAGCGAGAACACCATGCCCACGCTCTGCGCCCAGTCGGGCAGCGCCGTGTAGTGCAGGTGGTGCGGGCCGGCCCACATGTACGTGAAGATCAGTGCCCAGAAGTGCACGATCGACAGCCGATACGAGTAGATGGGGCGCTCGGCCTGCTTCGGAATGAAGTAGTACATCATCCCGAGGAAGCCGGCGGTGAGGAAGAAGCCCACCGCGTTGTGGCCGTACCACCACTGCACCATCGCGTCCTGCACGCCGGCGTAGGCCGAATACGACTTCGTCCACGTGACCGGCAGCGCGGCGCTGTTGACGATGTGCAGCACGGCGATCGTGATCACGTAGGCGCCGAAGAACCAGTTCGCCACGTAGATGTGCGGCGTCTTGCGCCTGGCGATCGTGCCGAAGAAGACGACCGCGTAGGCGATCCACACGAGCGCGATCAGCACGTCGATCGGCCACTCGAGCTCGGCGTATTCCTTGGTGGTCGACAGTCCCAGCGGCAGCGTGATCGCCGCGGCGACGATCACCGCCTGCCAGCCCCAGAACGAGAAGGCGGCGAGCTTCGGCGCGAACAGGGGCGCCTGGCAGGTGCGTTGCACGACGAAATACGAGGTGGCGAACAGCGCGCTGCCACCGAAGGCGAAGATCACCGCGTTCGTGTGCAGCGGTCGAAGCCGGCTGTAGGTGAGCCACGGGATGTCCATGTTCAGGGCAGGCCAGGCCAGTTCGGCGGCGATCCACACGCCGACCAGCATGCCGACGACGCCCCAGACGACGGTCATCACCGCGAACTGGCGCACGACCTTGTAGTTGTAGGTGAGCGCCGCTTCCGAGACGCCCGAGGCGCCGGGAGCGCCCGCCGGGGCGCCGATCGCAACTGTGGTCATGCCATCCCCCTGAACGAGATTCGCATTATCGGAAGCGCCGAGTCGATTGAAATTGCCTTCGATCAAGGTCGCGTTTCATCGCTGCGGTCGCGTGTGCGCCGTTGCATCGTCCGGCGCTCGGTCGACGTCCGGCGCTCGCTCGTCGGCCCCCCGATCGCCGGGCGGCCGATCGTCATCGTGCAGGATGCTGTGCGCCGGACCTTCCATGTCGTCGAACTGCCCGCTGTCGGACATCCGCAGGAAGATCCAGGCGGCGAGCGCGACGATGGCCAGGCTCAGCGGCACGAGCAGGTACAGCGCTTCCATCAGGCGTGCGCCGCGGCGCGCGCGCGCTCCGATTCATGTTCCTTCGCACGTTGCGTCTCGCCCTGTGCGGGGCGCGCTGCCGCAGGCGCGGCTGCGGGGACGGCCGCGGGGACGGCTGCGGGGACGGCTGCGGGGACGGCTGCGGAGATGGCCGTCGCAGCGCGCTCTTTCGCGCCCGCGGCGGGAATCAGCCGCAGCGCATTGAGCACGACGAGCAGCGAGCTTGCCGTCATCCCCGACGCCGCGAGCCACGGCGGCACCCAGCCCAGCGCCGCGGCGGGAATCGCGGCGGCATTGTAGGCCAGCGCCCAGCCCAGGTTCTGCCGCACGATGCGCCGCGTGCGCCGGGCGAGCCGGTGCAGTGCGAGCAGTTCGTGCAGCGAACCGCCCAGCAGCACGACCGAGGCCGCCGTGCGGGCGAGCGAACTGGCTTCGCCGACTGCCACCGAGACGTCGGCGGCGGCGAGCACGGGCGCGTCGTTGACGCCGTCGCCGATCATCGCGACGCGCCGGCCTTCCGCCTGCAGCGCGCGAACATAGGAGAGCTTGCCGGCAGGCGCGGCATTTGCGACGAAGTGGGCGATCGCCAACTCGCTGGCGACGGCATGCACGCTCGCCTCGCAGTCGCCCGACAGCAGGTGCAGGCGCAGGCGCTGGCCGGCGAGCGCCGCGACGACGCTGCGTGCTTCGGGGCGCAGCCGGTCGCGCAGGTGAATGCGCGCAAGGGGTCGGTGCTCGTCGACGAGCCAGACGGCGGAGAGAGGCGAAGCGTGCGAGAGGTTGCCCAGCGACGGGTGCCATTCGGCGACCCAGCGCTGGGCACCGAGCCGGTAGCGACGCCCGTCGACCGCGGCTTCGACGCCCAGGCCGGCGCTGGTGACGGGCGGAGCGTCGGTCTGCAGCGGGGCACCGCCGGCGGCTTCGGCCGCCCGCAGGATCGCAGCGGCGAGCGGGTGGCTTTGCCCCGCCTCGAGAGCGGCGGCGGTCGCGAGCGCATCGGCCTGTCCGGCCGCCGTCGCCAGCGGAACGACCTCGACGACCTCGGGGCGGCCTTCGGTGAGCGTTCCGGTCTTGTCGAAGACGACGTCGCTGCAGTCGGCCAGCCGTTCCAGCGCGTCGCCGCGCGCGACGAGGATGCCGCGCCGGATCGCCGCACCGGTGGCGGCGGCCAGCGCCGCCGGCATCGCCATCGACAGCGCGCACGGACACGAGACGACGAGCACGACGATCGCGATCGGCGCGGCCCGCGCCGGATCGATCTGCAGCCACGCCAGCCAGACGCCGAGCGCGAGCAGCAGCAGCGCGGAAACGAAGACGCGCGCGACGCGTTCGGCGAGCCCGGCCAGACGCGGCTTGTCGGCGGCGGCGCGGTCGATCAACCGCTCGATCGTCGAGATCGCGCTGTCGGCGCTCGCGCGCAGCGCCTGCGCGACGAAGACGCTGCCGGCGTTCACTGCGCCGCCGGGCACTTCGTCGCCGGGGGCGCGCGCAACCGGCGACGACTCGCCGGTGAGCAGCGATGCGTCGATCGCCGTACGTCCTTCGACGATGCGGGCGTCGACCGCGATGCGCTCGCCCACCGGAACCCGGAAGCGGTCGCCGGGCGCCAGCCGCGTGGCCGGCACGCGCTCGATCGCGCCGCTGCGCGGGTCGATGCGCTCGGCCGTGTCGGGCGCGGCCGCGGCGACGGCGTCGATCGCGCGCCCGGCGCGCCGGCGCGCGATCCATTCGACGTAGCGTGCCGCCAGCAGCAGGCAGACGAACATCGTCACCGAGTCGAAATAGACGTCGCCGTGCCCGACGACGGTGGCGTGCACGCTCGCGGCAAAGGCCGCGAGCACGCCGATCGCAACCGGCACGTCCATGCCGGGGCTTCGCGCGCGCAGGTCGCGCCAGGCGCCGGCGAGAAAGGGCGTCGCCGAATAGAAGACGACCGGCACGGTGAGCAGCAGGCTCGCCCAGCGCATCAGCGACTCGTGCGCCGCCTCGAGCTCGCCGGGCGCAGCGATGTACGACGGGAACGCGTACATCGTCACCTGCATCATCGCGAGCGCGGCGACGAACAGGCGCCGGAAGAGCGCCTTCGTCGTGCGCTGGATCTGCTCCTCGCGCCCGCGCGCGTCGAAGGGCCGAGCGACGTAGCCGATGCGGCCGATCGCCTCGAGCAGGCGCGACAATCGGGTCGTGCCCGGCTGCCAGCGGATCGTCGCGCGCTCGGTGGCCAGATTGACCGACGCGCCGACCACGCCGGGCTGGCGCCGCAGCGTCTGCTCGAGCAGCCAGACGCAGGCGCCGCAGCGCATGCCGTCGACGAGCAGCGTCGCTTCGCGTTCGTCGCTACCCGCATCCGTGCCGCGCACGAAGCGCGCCTGCACCTCGTCGTCGTCCCAGACGCGCAGCGCTTCGAGCCCCTCGGGCACGACGCCCGCCGCTGCCGGCTGCGAGCGCGTGCGGTAGTAGTCGGAAAGGCCTGCGGCCGTGATCGCCTCGGCCACCGCACGGCAGCCGGCACAGCACATCTCGCGATCGACGCCGTCGACCGCCGTGCGCCAGGCTCCTGGCCGCTCGACTGCCTCGCCGCAGTGAAAGCAGGCGGGCCCGGCTGTCAACGGAACCACTGTACGCAGACGTCGACCGCCTGCTGGAGATGCGCGATCGGATCGATGCGCGCGAGCCCCGCCACGCCGAAGGCGACGATCAGCAGGCCGGCCCCGAGACGCGCTGCGGGCTGCGCGAAGCAGCGCGCGAAGCGCTGCGCGGCGAGCCCCAGCGCGAGCAAATTCGGCAGCGTGCCGGCGCCGAAGGCGAACATCAGCAGTGCGCCGTCGAGCGCGCTGCCCGAGACGAGCGCCGCCGCGAGCACGCCGTAGACCATTCCGCAGGGCACCCAGCCCCACGCGGCGCCGGCGGCAAATGCGCCCGGAACGCTGTCGGCGCCGAGCAGTCGCGAGGCGAACGGGGCGATGCGCTTCCAGGCGCCGGCGCCCAGGCGCTCGAGCATGCGCAGTCGTCGCAGGCCCCCGGTGAGCGCCAGGCCGAGCACGATGAGCACGAGGTTTGCAGCCACGAAGCTCGCCTGCTGCACCGGCAGCACGCGCTCGGCCATCCAGGCGGCCGAGCCGACGGCGCCGGCCATCGCGCCGGCCAAGCCGTAGCTGCCGATGCGGCCGGCGTTGTATGCGAACTGGAGCAGCGCGCCCGATTGCATCGCCGCTACGGCGGCGCCGCCGGACGGCAGCTGCAGCGGCATCATGCGGTGCCGTGCACCGAGCAGTGCGACGATTCCGCCGCACATCGACGCGCAGTGGACGCCGCCGAACAGTCCGAGCAGGAACGCTGACATCAGCGAGAGACTCATGCTTCAGGACTCCGACGGACTCCTCGATGTCATCGATTAGACTGGAACGCGGCGGATGGTACCCCGTAGGCGCAAAGGATTCCTGAGCCATGTCAAGGACTTTGTGGAGCGACGCGCTAGGCGTACCCCATACGCTCGACCAGAGTGCGCTGCCCTTCGAGCGCCGCGAGATCGCGCTGCGCAGCAGCGCCGACTGCGAAGCGGCCATCCGCGAGATGCGCGTGCGCGGCGCGCCGCTGATCGGCGCAGTAGGCGCCTGGGGGCTGGCGCTGGCGATCGAGGCCGACCCTGCGGACGACGCGCTGCGCGCCGCGTACCAGCGGCTGGCCGCCGCGCGCCCCACGGCCGTCAACCTGCGCTGGGCGCTCGATCGCGTGCTGCGCCGCGTCGCGCACGTGCCCGATGCACAGCGTGCGGCGCTGGCGCGCCGCGAGGCGACCGATCTGTGCGACGAGGACGCGCAGTGCAACGAGCGCATCGGCGAGCAGGGTGCGCGGCTGCTGCGCATGCTCGCCGAGCAGCGCTCGACGCTCGCCGGGATGGCCGGTGCCGACGGCACCCCGCTGAACCTGCTCACGCACTGCAACGCGGGCAGCGTCGCCACCATCGAGCACGGCACCGCGCTGGCCGCCGTGTTCCGCCTGCACGAGCAGGGCGTGCCGGTGCACGTCTGGGTCGACGAGACGCGTCCGCGCAACCAGGGCTCGCTCACCGCCTGGGAATTGTCGGAGCGAGGCATTGCGCACACCGTCATCGTCGACAACGCGGGCGGACTGCTGATGATGCAGGGACGGGTCGACGCGGTGATCGTCGGTTGCGACCGCGTCGCCGCCAACGGCGACGTCGCCAACAAGATCGGCACCTACCTGAAGGCGCTCGCCGCGCGCGACAATCGCTTGCCGTTCTACGTTGCGTGCCCGACGTCGAGCATCGACGTCGACACGGCCGACGGCGCGTCGATTCCGATCGAGGAGCGCGACGCGCGCGAGGTGACGCACGTCGCCGGGCGCCTGGACGACGGCCGCGCGGTCGAGGTGCGCATCGTGCCGCAGGGCAGTGCGGTGGCCAACCCGGGCTTCGACATCACGCCGGCGCGACTCGTCACGGCGCTGGTCACCGAGCACGGCGTCTGCGACGCCTCGCGCACGGCGATCGCCGCACTGATGCGGCGCGTCTCGGGCGCCGTGGCATGACCGAGAACGAGGCGCGCGCCGCGATCGTCGACGCTGCTCGGCGGATGGCGCCGCTGGGGATCAACGTCGGGCGCACCGGCAATGTCTCGTTGCGCTGGCATCGCGGCGGCGAGGAGGGGCTCCTGATCACGCCGAGTGCGCTCGCCTACGAACGAACGACGATCGACGACATCGTCTGGCTTGCGCTCCAAGCGCCCGCCGACGAGGATCCGCTCGCCGAGTCGCCCGCGCGCGTGCACGGAACGCGCGCACCGTCGTCCGAATGGCGGCTGCATCGCGACCTGTACGCGGCGCGCCCGGACGCCGGCGCCATCGTGCACGCGCATCCCGCGCACGCCACTGCGCTCGCCTGCCTGCCGCGCATCCACGCCGAGGGCATTCCCGCCTTCCACTACATGATCGCCGTGGCCGGCGGCGACGACATCCGCTGCGCGCCCTATGCGACTTTCGGCACGAAAGCGCTGTCCGAGCACGCGCGCGTCGCGCTCGAAGGGCGCCGCGCCTGCCTGCTCGCGCAGCACGGGACGGTCGCGCTCGGGGCGGAGCTGGGGGCGGCGCTCGATCTCTCCGCCGAGCTCGAGAACCTGGCGCGGATGTACTGGCTGGCGCTGCAGCTGGGCGAACCGGCGCGGCTGGATGCGGCAGCGATGACGCAGGTGCACGCCCGGTTCGGGCGTTACCGCGGCGACGCGGCCTGAACCGCGCACCGCGTCGCGCGACCGCGCCGTCAACCTGTCGCGCTGCGCGCCTCGTTGCGGCGCAGCCGGGGGCTCGCGCGGCGCGAGTTCGGCGCGGCGGCATCGCGCTGTCCTGCCAGCGCCCGCACGAGATAGCGCCCGGTGGCGCTCGCCTCGCAGGCGGCGATCTCCTCGGGCGTTCCGCTGGCCACCAGCTCGCCGCCCGCGTCGCCTCCTCCCGGGCCGAGGTCGATCACCCAGTCGGCCGTCTTGATCACGTCGAGGTTGTGCTCGATGACGACGACCGTGTTGCCCCGGTCGCGAAGCGCGTGGATCACCTGAAGCAGCAGCGCGATGTCGTGAAAGTGCAGGCCGGTGGTCGGCTCGTCGAGGATGTACAGCGTGCGGCCGGTGTCGCGCTTGGACAGTTCCTCGGCGAGCTTCACGCGCTGCGCCTCGCCGCCCGACAGCGTGGTGGCGCTTTGCCCCAGGCGCACGTAGCCCAGTCCCACTTCGAGCAGCGTCTGCAGCTTGCGCCGGATCGCCGGCACCGCCGCGAAGAAGCCGGCCGCCTGCTCGATCGTCATGTCGAGCACTTCGGCGACATTGCGCCCCTTGTATTGCACCTCGAGCGTCTCGCGGTTGTAGCGCCGGCCGCCGCAGACGTCGCAGGCGACGTAGACGTCGGGCAGGAAGTGCATCTCCACGCGCAGCACGCCGTCGCCCTGGCAGGCCTCGCAGCGCCCGCCGCGTACGTTGAACGAGAAGCGCCCGGGACCGTAGCCGCGCTCGCGCGCGATCGGCGTTTCGGCGAAGAGTTCGCGGATCGGCGTGAACAGCCCCGTGTACGTGGCCGGATTCGAACGCGGCGTGCGCCCGATCGGGCTCTGGTCGACGGCGATCACCTTGTCGAGCGCGTCGAGCCCTTCGATCGAATCGTGCGGGGCCGGGTCGGCCGACGCGCGGTGAATCGCGCGAGCAGCCGCGGCATACAGCGTGTCGTTGACGAGTGTCGACTTGCCCGAGCCCGACACGCCGGTGACGCAGACCAGCAGGCCGATCGGAATGTCGACGTCGATGTTCTTCAGGTTGTTGCCGCGCGCACCGCGCACGAGGAGCGAGTGCTCACCCGGTGGTTTGCGTAGCGGCGGCACCTCGATGCGCATCGCGCCCGACAGGTAGCGCCCGGTGAGCGATTCCTCGCAGGCCTCGATCGCCTGCGCCGAGCCCTGCGCGACGACGGCGCCGCCGTGCTCGCCGGCGCCCGGGCCCATGTCCACGATGTGATCGGCAGCACGGATCGCATCCTCGTCGTGTTCGACGACGATGACGCTGTTGCCGAGGTCGCGCAACTGCTGCAGCGTCTCGAGCAGCCGGCCGTTGTCGCGCTGGTGAAGTCCGATCGACGGCTCGTCGAGCACGTACATCACGCCGGTGAGCCCCGAGCCGATCTGCGAAGCGAGCCGGATGCGCTGCGACTCGCCGCCCGACAGCGTCTCGGCCGGGCGGTCGAGCGACAGGTAATCGAGGCCGACGTTGTTCAGGAAGCGCAGGCGCGCGGCGATCTCGCGCACGATGCGCTCGCCGACGGCGCGCCGCGCGCCCGGCAGCTCGAGCGACTCGAACCAGGCCAGCGCGTGCCGCAGCGTCCAGCCCGACACCTCGTAGATCGCCTTGTCGCCCCCGCGCGGGCCGACGCGAACGAAGCGCGCATCCAGCCGCAGCCTCGTGCCTTCGCAGGCAGGGCAGCGGCGAGTGCTCACATACTTGGAGAGTTCCTCGCGCACGTGCGGCGAGTCGGTTTCGCGATGCCGGCGCTCGAGGTTCGGAATCACGCCTTCGAAGGCGTGCTCGCGCACCGTGGGCTTGCCGCCGTCGCCGAGGTAGGTGAACGGCAGCTTCTCGCGGCCCGAGCCGTGCAGCACGATCCGGCGGACGGCTTCGGACAGCGCCTCGAAGGGCGTGTCGACGTCGAAACCGTAGTGCGCGGCGAGGTCGTGGATCAGCTGGAAATAGAAGGCGTTGCGCCGGTCCCAGCCCTTGATCGCGCCGGAGGCGAGACTGAGGGCCGGGAAGGCCACCACGCGCTGCGGATCGAAGAACGGCACCGTGCCCAGCCCGTCGCACTCGGGGCAGGCGCCCAGCGGATTGTTGAACGAGAACAGACGCGGCTCGAGCTCGGCCAGCGCGTGGCTGCACACCGGACACGCGAATCGACTCGAGAACATCTGCGTGTCGCCGCGATCGAGGTCGAGCGCCATCGCGCGGCCGTCGGCCAGGCGCAGCGCTGTCTCGAAGGACTCCGCCAGCCGCTGGCGCGCCGCCGGCGCGACCTTGATGCGATCGACGACGACGTCGATCGAGTGCTTGCGGTGGCGCTCGAGCCGGGGCAAGGCGCCGCCGTCGTTCAGTTCGACGATGCGCGCTTCCGCGTCGACGGGCGCGTCGGTGTCGGCGCCGATGCGGTGCGGGCGCACGCGCACCCGCACGAAGCCCTGCGCCTGCAGCGACTCGAACAGATCGAGGTGCTCGCCCTTGCGTCCGGTGAGCACCGGCGCGAGGATCATCGCCCGCGTGCCTTCGGGCAGCGCGAGCACCGCGTCGACCATCTGCGCGACGCTCTGTGCTTCGAGTGCACGCTCGGGATGGCAGGGGCAATACGGCCTGCCGGCGCGCGCGAACAGCAGCCGCAGGTAGTCGTTGATTTCGGTGACCGTGCCGACCGTGGAGCGCGGGTTGTGGCTGGTTGCCTTCTGCTCGATGGCGATGGCCGGCGACAGCCCTTCGATCAGGTCGACGTCGGGCTTTTCCATCAGCTGCAGGAACTGCCGCGCGTAGGCCGACAGCGATTCCACGTAGCGGCGTTGACCCTCCGCGTAGAGCGTGTCGAAGGCGAGCGACGATTTTCCCGATCCGGACAGGCCGGTGATCACGACGAGCCGGTTGCGCGGCAGGTCGAGATCGATGTTCTTCAGGTTGTGCGTCCGGGCGCCTCGGATCCGGATCGATTCCATGCGCAAGTGCCGAGGGCAGGCGGCCGAAGGGCAATCGACTAATATACCCGGTCGCTCCTGGCCACCCGATGCCGTCCGTCCCCCCCGATTCCGCGCCGCACGGCGCCGCCGCCGAGGCGGCTTCGTCGAAGCCCCGGTCGTCCCCGGAGCACGACGATCCGCGCATGACGAAGCTCGAAAGACGATCGAGCGTCTCGCTCGCGTCGATCTTCGCCCTGCGGATGTTCGGCCTGTTCCTGATCCTGCCGGTGTTCGCCGTGTACGCGCGCGGCATTCCGGGCGGCGACGATGCCGCGCTCGTCGGACTGGCGCTGGGCATCTACGGACTCACGCAGGCCCTGCTGCAACTGCCCTTCGGCATGGCGTCCGACCGCTGGGGGCGCAAGCCGGTGATCGTCGCCGGACTGCTGCTGTTCGCGCTCGGCAGCTTCGTCGCCGCGGTGGCCAGCGGCATCGTCGTCACGATCATCGGACGCGCACTGCAGGGCGCCGGCGCGATCTCGGCGGCGGTCACCGCCTTCGTCGCCGACAGCACGCGCGACAGCCAGCGCACCAAGGCGATGGCGATGGTCGGCGGCTCGATCGGCTTCACTTTCGCGCTGTCGCTGGTCGGCGCGCCGCTGCTCTACCAACGCATCGGCATGGGAGGGATCTTCGCGTTCACCGGCGTGCTGGCGATCGTCGCGATCCTCGTCGTCGTCTTCGTCGTGCCGCCGGTGCCGCGCGCGGTGATCGCCGACGCTTCGCGCACGCCGCTGCGCGACGTCGTGCGCGAGCCCGACCTGCTGCGGCTGAACTTCGGCATCTTCTCGCTGCACGCCGTGCAGATGGCGATGTTCGTCGTACTGCCCACCTGGCTCGCCGACCGCGCAGGAATCCCGGTGAGCGAGCACTGGAAGATCTATCTGCCGGTGGTCGTGCTGTCGTTCCTGCTGATGCTGCCGCCGCTGTTCTGGAGCGAGCGGCGCGGCAGGCTGCGCGTGGTATTCCTCGCGTCGATCGCGATGGTGCTCGTCGTGCAGCTCGCACTGGTCGCTCAACCGAGCGGCCTACCGACCTTCGCGCTATTGCTGCTGGTGTTCTTCGCAGGGTTCAATGTGCTCGAGGCGAGCCTGCCGTCGATGATCTCGCGGCTCGCGCCGGTGGATGCGAAGGGCACTGCGCTGGGCGTCTACAACACCACGCAGTCCTTCGGCCTGTTCTTCGGCGGCGCGATCGGCGGGTGGGTGCAGCAGGTCTGGGGCCGACCCGCGGTGTTCGTCGCCTGCGCGGTGCTGATGGCACTGTGGCTCGTCGTTGCATCGGGTCACCGGCGCTGGCCGCGCTCCGCGCGCGCGGCGGCGAGAGCCGCCTCGGCGAGCGAGGCGGCGTGAGGCGGACGGTGACGCGAACGATGCGACAGTGCGTGAACGACGCGGTCCCGACGGGCACGCCCGACGGACCGCGGGAAGCTGTCCGCGCCCGGCTGCGTTCGGGCAGGGCAGGCATGAGGCTATCCCCGCTTTCCGGGAGGAAAACATGGCATCGGTGAACAAGGTCATCCTTATCGGCAATCTCGGACGCGATCCGGAAACGCGCTTCGCCCCCAGCGGCAGCGCGATCTGCAACGTGCGCATCGCCACCACGCGCAACTGGCGCGACAAGGCCTCGGGCGAGAAGCGCGAGGAAACGGAGTGGCACAGCGTCGTCTTCTACGATCGCCTCGCCGAGATCGCCGGCGAGTACCTGAAGAAGGGGCGTGCGGTCTACGTCGAGGGACGGCTGAAGACGCGCAAGTGGCAGGACAAGGAAGGCCACGACCGCTACACCACCGAGATCATCGCGGATGCGATGCAGCTGCTCGGTTCGCGCGACGGCAGCGGCGCGGCGATGGGCGACGACGCGGGGTATACGCGCGAGCCTGCGGCGGCGCGGGGGCCGGCGGGCGCGGCGGCCGGTGCAGGGCCGGGTGCGGCGGCGGCGGGCGGCGGTGCGGCGCCGGCGGCGCGCAAGCCGCACGACTTCGACGACATGGACGACGACATTCCGTTCTAGCACCCAGTCAGTGTGATTTCGTAAACAACACCCCCGTTTGTCTCCGATAGACGGGGGTTTTTCTTTGTTTACGTTTTTTTCTTGGCCGCGTACTATCTACTGGATATAACGCAGTCAAAGAAAACGTAAACAATGACCGGCTTTTCCGTCGTCAGCGTGGACCTCGAGTCGGGCGAGCAGATGCCACTCCTCTGCGACGCGGGCACTGGTCTGGGACTTTTCGAACCGACGGCCTACGCGCTGACCATGCGCTCGCGCGGTCGCGCCGTGAACACTATTGGTCAAGCCCTTCGGTCGGTTCAGCTGCTGTACCAGATTCTGTCGGCCAGCGGCATTGACCTAATTGAGCGAGTCAAGAACAACGAGCTGCTGACGCTGGGAGAAGTGGAAACCCTCGTCGAGCAATGCAAGCTGAAGAAGCAGGACCTCGATGAGATTCACCGTGGGCCGCCGAAGGGCCAGCCTGCACGACTGAGCATTGCTCGATTCAAGAAGGGCGGTCGCCAACGAACTGACCTTGCCGTGGTGAGCAGCAACACGGCTCTCGTTCGCCTGAAGTACGTAGCGCAGTACCTCGCTTGGCTCGCCGAGTACGCCTACCTCCAAAAGCTTCCTCGAGACCGCGAGGTCTTCAAGGGAGTCGCTGACAAGACCATCAGGGCTCTCTCTTCTCGCGTGCCGTTAGCACGAAAGAGCGGGACTCACGCGCGCAAACGCGGGCTGACCAAGACGGACGAAGCCGAGTTGCTGGAAATCGTCCGTCCACAATCACCGCGGAATCCTTGGTCGGACGAGTTCCTGCAGTTGCGGAACCACCTAATCGTCTACCTGCTCCTCGGGCTGGGCATCCGCAAGGGGGAGATGCTGGGCGTCAAGGCCCACGACATCAACTTGTCCGAGAGCAGGTTGTTCATCGCCCGTCGCGCGGACGACCCGGAAGAGCGCCGCCGGCGTCGGCCAGCAACAAAGACGTACGACAGGGGTCTGCAGGTGGGGGCTGAACTTCTGGCCGAGCTCAAGCGCTACTTGGCCCTGCGTTCGAAGCTTTCTCTCGCGAGAAAGCACCCTTACCTGATTGTCGGTGAGCGAGGCGAGCCGCTTTCGCTGAACGCTGTGGACTACATGTTCGCAACGCTGCGCAAATGCTGGGGCGGCAAGCCGCTGTCAGCGCATCTCTTGCGCCACACCTGGAACGACCGTTTCTCCGAGCTCGTCGAGGGCAAACTGACCGAAGACGAAGAGAAGAAGGTGCGCAACTACCTCATGGGTTGGTCCGACCAGTCGCGAAGCGCCGAGAACTACACGGTTCGGTATGTCGAGCAAAAGGCGCACACGGCGCTCACGGAGTTGCAAGAAAAAATGTTCAAGGCGATGCGATGACACTGAATCAAGCACAAGCCCAGACGGAGTTTGAGGACGACCTTCCCGAGGTCATCACGTTGCGCAGTGGTGCGCGGTTCGCACCACGCGACAACTACTGGCGCTTTCTCGACGGTGTTCGCTCGATTTACATCGACTTCGATAGTCTGCCTTCGCAAGTCGAAGCCCTTAAGCAGAGCCTGAAAAGGGTGCTAATCGACATCCTCCAGCGTAACTCGTCGGTTTACGCCAGCAACATGTTCTACAACTTTCGCAGGCTGGCGAGCGTAGTGGCAGAGCAAGGCGAGACGGTCGAACGTATCGAAACCGTCCACCTGCTGAACTTCATCGCCAAGTGCGGAACAAGCGACAGACTTGGTCTCGAATCGCAGGTTGCTGCTTTGCTCAATCGCTGGTCAGCGTTAGGTCTTGAAGGAGTATCCGACGAGGCCGTTCGATTCCTCACCAGCCGCCGAAAGAAGGGCAACATCAAGGGAGAAGCTGTTGTGACTTTGGACCCCGTCCAGGGTCCCCTGAGTGACCTGGAGTTCGAAGAGCTCATGTCCGCGGTCACGCATGCATATGCGGAGAACGTGATTGAAGAAAAGCTCTTCCTGTTGGCGTGGCTCGTCGCACTGACCGGACAACGCACCTGCCAGTATTGCTCGCTCAAGGTCAAGGACGTCCGTCGTGTGGAATCCGAACATCGCACCGAGTACCAGATTGACATCCCGCGTGCGAAGCAAAGAGACGCGTTGCTTCGCGATGCCTTCCTCATGCGACCGCTGCCCGAACAGATTGGCAAGGCGCTCTGGGAGTACGCACAGGACGTTGCCCGCTTTCACAGCGAGCTGGGCGAGGACGCCCCGTTGTTCCCGACCACCTCGGTCGCGAATGAGGACATGCAGCTCAACGACGAGTTTCGCCATCACCCCGATGTGGTGGCGCTCGGCGCCTACTTCAGACAAGGATTACGTCGAATAGCGCCCATCAGCATGCGGACAGGCGAGCCGATACACATCGGCATCGGCAGGTTCCGAGATACGCTTGGGACTCGCGCTGCGCAGGAGGGCTATGGCGAGCTCGTCATCGCCGAACTGCTGGGCCATGTCGACACGCAGAACGTCAAGTGCTATGTCGCCGTGATTCCGGAGATTGCGCAGCGCTTGGACAAGCAACTTGCAAAGGAACTCGCGCCTATCGCCAACGCGTTCAAGGGCCGGATTCTGATTGACAAGGACGCAGCCAGTCGCGCCGGAGACCCCACGAGCGACATCGTGGACTACGCCAATGCGGGCAAGACGGTGGGCAGTTGCGGGACAAGGTACGACTGCAAGTTCAACGCCCCAATCGCTTGCTACACGTGCCACAACTTCGAGGCTTGGCTGGACGCCCCTCATGAGGCTCTTCTCGAGCACCTTCTTGCCGAGAGGGAACGGCTGCTCGTGTCTTCGGGTCCGCGCGTCGCGTCCATCAACGACCGCACCATCATGGCAATACAGAGTGTCGTCGATGCATGTCAACAGATTCGGCAAGGAGAAGCCGAAAGCGTAGGTGCGCTCAATGGCTGACATCATCCAGTTCACTCCGAAAGCGGAGCTTGCTGCAGAGCAGAACCTTGTCGCATTCGTGCGGCAGTGCAGAGACACGCTCACTGCGTTGGGTGCCGACCTCCCGTTCGACAAGGACGTCTGGGACGTCAGCGAATACATCCAATTGAAGGGTCGGACGACGACCGTTCGTGTCGTGTTCTCCTCGCTCGAGGCCGCGAAGGCGAATCGAAATACGCCGACGATGGCCCCAGGGTTCCAGGCATTTGCCAAGGCGTACTTCCGCTACATGCACGCGATGCGACCCACGGCGGCGTTCGCGCAACGGCTCACTGCACTTCGCCTGGTCGATGCTGCGCTTTGCGAGTCCGGACATGGCGGTCGTGTCACGGCTATCACCCACGATACGTTGAACCGCGCCGTTGGCCTGGCGGTGGAGAACTACTCGGAGACTCTCGCTCCAAAAATCGCCGGGCAGATAGAGTTGCTCGCCACCTTCCTCGTCGAGTCCCGGCTGGTCGAGATGAAGACGAAGTGGGTCAAGCCCCTCAAGAAGGCGAGAGAGCTCAACCTGCGGGTCGGCAAGGACGCGGACGAAGCGCGGCAAAAGCGCATGCCCTCGGCCGCGGCCATTGCGGCGATGGCTCATGTGTTCGTGAATGCTGAGGAACCCAACGAGCTGTATGTCGGCTCGACGTTGGCGTTGCTGCATTGCGCACCACAGCGCATCAACGAGACAGTCAGGCTCAAAGTCGACTGCGAGGTGGAGCAGAAGGATTCAGCGGGCACCGTCCAGTACGGGCTCCGATGGCCGCCGTCGAAGGGCTTCGAGAACGGTATCAAGTGGATACTGCCCTCGATGGCGGATGTCGCGCGGGAAGCGATAGCCAAGCTCAAGGCAGTCTCCGCTGAAGCAAGGGCGATTGCGCGCTGGTACGAAGAGCATCCGCAACAAATCTACCTCCACTCACGCATCGAGCACCTTCGTTCGGCAAAACGACTTCGTCCGGAGGAGGTCTCGCTCATCCTCATCGGTGTCGAAGACGCGCAGGCCGCAAAGGGATGGTGCATCAGCGAAAAGGTGCCCCGTCGTGACGGCACATACGCCTTCGACGACGTTCAGGACCGCGTGCTCAAGAAGTTGCCCAAGGGCTTCCCTTACGCGCAGCCCGGGCTGAAGTTCAGTGAGTCTCTCTTTGTGATGCGCAGGTTCGAGCTGGATGCGAAGCTGCGGACCTACATGCAATACTGTTCAGATAGATATCACCGGTACCGGTTGAAGGCGCTGATGGAGCGCGGCGCCGCGATGCCGAACGTTGAAGTTGCTCATCTTGCGCTTGACGCCGCGCGGGTTGTGCCGCCCACGACTACTCACGCAGCGGCCGCGAGCGATCTCGGTGAGCAGCGCCTCGCGCCAACGTTCCAGGCGCTCAGGGGGGAACGGCCGCAGCTTGCGGCATCTTGCGTCGAATCACGCGCACCGCGTGACTGAAGCTCAGCCGATCCGGGTCGAGTCCGCGCTGCCAGGCCGCTTGCGCCATCAACTGACGAATGGCGAAGTGCGCCAGCAGCAACCCCCAGAGCTCCTGATGCACAAGGTCGGGCGTTTTGCTGCGCAACACCGTGCTGGCCGCACGCAAGTGCGTCTTGAACTCGTCGAACACCCCCTCGATCTCCCAGCGTTCGTGGTACAGCGCAGCCAACTCGAGAGCGGGTGCAGCTTCGGGGTCGAGCAGATTCGTCACCAGACGGTAGCTCTCTTGCGCGGCGACGCCCGCCCCAGTCAGCGTGTACTCGATGACACGCACGAGTCGACCGTCTCGCCGGGCGCTGTCGGTGCTATCGAATACGGTGCTCAGGTACGAGCCGTCGGAGAGCACTTGCTGCGCCGGCAGCTTCAGCACCGAGTTCACGCGCCACAGCAACGCCGCCCCGCTGGCGCAGGCCAGACCCCACAGCTTGAAGCCGTAGAAGCCCCGGTCGGCCATCACCAGCATGTCCTGGCGCAGCCACTGGGGCAGTCGCTGCGCGGCCATCGCTCTCTCGCTGCGTGCATAAGGCGCGATGTCGGCCGCGACGACGGCATGCGTGCCGCACTCCACCAGACCGAGTAGGCGCGCCTGTGGAAAGGCGCTCTGGCCGCGCGTAGCCGTTGGATAGCCGAAGAATTCGGCGTTGGCGCGCTCGTCGGCCACATCCATGCCGCTGCCATCGAGCGCCATCACGCGCAGCCCCCGGTACCACGAGCCCGGCGCCCCGGGCTCGGCCAGCGGGCGCAGCACCCGCTGCGCGAGCCGTTGCATCACTTCCGGCCCCAGTCGGGTGCGCGCTTGCGAGATCGCCGACTTGCTGGCCTGCACCGCCTCGGATTCGCCCCCGCCGAGCCATTGCAGCCCTTCGCATACGACTCGCAGCACCTCTTCGAGCGGCGCATCGCGCCACAGCGCCAGTGCCATCACGTAATACACGACCGCCGGCGCCGGCAGCAACCGATTGCGCTGGCTGGCGCGGCCCGTTTCCTGCAACACCTCATCGATCAGTGCTCGTGGGCACACGCTGGCCAGCACCCCGGTGCTGATCAGATGAGCCACGTCGACCTTCTCCGGCAGCGACTTGCGTGTTCTTGCCATGAGGGCTCCGTCCTTCTTCGAAGGGGACGGAGCCGCATTATGCCAGTAGATCTTCTATCTGAACAGTATTGGACCTACATGTGTCTCATCGACTACCTGTCGTCCGACCAGATTGCCAGCCGGGTAGGCAGCAGCGGCACCACGAAACAGACCGTCTTCGACAGATTCGGTCTCACCGAGGACGACGGCTCGCCCATCGCATTGGCAAGCCATCAGGTTCGCCATTATCTCAACACGTTGGCTCAGGCTAACAACGCCTCGCAGCTCGACATCGCAATGTGGTCCGGACGCGCGGACGTGGGGCAGAACAAAGCCTATGACCACGTCACGCCCGACCGAATCATGTCGAACGTGCGCGAACTCGCAACGGTTGCTTCGCCGCTCTTTGGCGGCGACCTCGATACCCCGAGAATTCGCGTCGTGGCGCGCCGAGACGAGGCCGGTCACCTCGTTACCGGCTCAGCACACATCACGGACTATGGCTTCTGCACGCACGACTACGCGATGTCGCCTTGCCAGCTATATGCCGACTGCCTGAACTGCAACGAGCTGGTTTGCGTGAAGGGCGACCTGGTGAAAACCGAGAACATACGGCGCTTGCGGGACCAGACCGAGGCGATGTTGCGGCAGGCTGAGGAAGCTGAGCAATGCGAGACCTATGGTGCCTCGCGGTGGGTGGCGCATCAGCGGCAGACACTTGCGCACTGCAACCAGCTGCTTGCCATTCTCGAGAACTCAGCTGTTCCCGAAGGGGCAACCATTCGCTTGGCCGGCGTCAAGCCAGCCTCCCGTCTCGAGCAAGCGCGGGCGCAGCGTGAGGGCGAGCACCGTGTAGCGCTTCCTGCTCGGCAAACTCCGCTGCTCGAAGGAGCCAAACTTGGCTAAGTCGCGCGGACGCGTCATCGACGAGCAAATCACCGAGGCCATCCTCGACATTCTCGATGGGTGGAAGGGCAAGCTCACCTGGGATGCGCTCATCAAGGCCATCAAGGCGAGCATCGGCACCGAGTACACACGTCAGGCGCTCGCGGGGCACAAGCGCATTGCCGACGCGTTCGTCCTGCGCAAGAGTGCGGTCGCCAAGGAGGCCGGACGACCACTTTCGAAAGATAGCCGAGTCAACGCATTGAGCGATGTGGTGGCGAAGTTGAGTGCCGAGAACGCGCGCCTGAAGGCAGAGCTCAACGCACACCGGGAGATGTTCATTCTTTGGGCCGCCAACGCCCAGAAGAAGGGGCTGACATCGGAGATGCTCAACGCGCCTCTGGTGAAGACCTACCGCGGACAGACGAGGGAGTAGGGCGTGGCCAGCGGACAGCAACTTGCGGAAGTCAACGTCGAGCTGTTCACAGCGTGGGCGGCGTCGAAGACTGATGCAGACTTCCGGGAGATGACCGTCCGCGGTCAATTGTCTCGAACGGAAATCGCCAAGGAGTGCGGTTTCGCGAAGTCGGCGCTTGCCCAGAACCCGCGCGTCAAAGCGGCCCTGGCTGAGCTCGAGACACACCTGCGTGAACGAGGGGTCCTCCCTGCTTTGGCCGGGAAGGGCCCTACAACGCCCTCAGAGCGCCCGCAGCGCGAGGGACAGGGGGTGGGTGCCACCCGGCAGGATTTGGAGCGCCTGCGGCGTCTGGAGCAGGAGAACGCCGCCCTGCGTGCCGAGGTGGCCGAGTTGAAGTTCGCCCTGGAGCGGCACGCGGTCATCCGGGAGGCCTTGGAGCTCACTGGAAGGATGCCGCGTTGAGCCTCACCGTTCGCGTCGCGACCGTCCGCAAGCAGACTCCTGGTCGGACGGTGTTCACGGGCAAAGAGCTCGACGCCGAGGGGCGGGTCGTGGACGGACGCGCCTACGTTCTGGTCACCGCTCCGCAAAGCGTCTTCGGCACTCTCGTTGAGCCGGGTCAGTGGTGGACCCTCGAAGGCGATACAGCGTCGCGCGACGTCGAGGTCAATGGGTTCCGACTGACGGAGATATCGCTCACCGCAAAGACAGCCACCATGCAGCGGCTCTCTGGCGAGCATCTCGTGATGTACCTGGCACGCACGCCCGCATTCGCCGGCATCGGCATGGTCAAGGCACGGCGGCTATGGGATGCGCTTGGCGATGCGTTGTATGACGTGCTGGACAAGGGTGACGTCGCAACGCTGTCCCGGTATCTCTCTGCGGACGTCGCTACGAACGCGGTTTCGGCTTGGGCGCTGTCCGGCAACTCCCAGGCATTGAAGTGGCTCCAGAGCCTTCGGTTGGACGTGACCATCGGACGAAAGGTACTCGAGTTCCACGGGCCGGCGACTGAAGAGCGCTTGAGCGAGGACCCCTATCGGTTGCTGTCATTCTGTGCGACGTGGAAGCAGGTCGACGAGATTGCAAGGAAGACATTCGGCGTGCGCGCAGACGACCCCCGCCGGATTCAGGGGGCCATCGAGGAAGCGTGCTATGCGGCATTCGCGCAGGGGCACACCTCTGTGCTGCGGGCCGACTTGCGGACTCGTCTCGCGCGGCTTCTGGGACCGGGCTCCTGGACTGCGGCTAACGAGGCGCTGGACCAAGGACTGGCCAATGGCTCGTTCGTTATCGGCCCCTATGGTGTGCAGCCCCTCGGTGCTGCTGCAATGGAAGGTGTCGTTGCGCGCTTTCTCGCCAAGAACATCGAGCCCCGGCCGGAAATTCCGGAGGATGACCTGCACGGACTCATCGACGACTACGAGCGTGCCGAGTCCATGCACCTCAACGGCGAACAACGCCTGGCGGTTGGACTCGCCAACCGTCACCCCGTTGCGGTCATCACCGGTGGAGCAGGCGTCGGCAAGACGACCGTGCTCAAGGCCATTCACAAGGTCTACGAGCAGGCCAACACGCGAATCATCCAGATTGCCCTCGCTGGGCGCGCTGCCAAGCGCATGCAGGACGCGACGGGTAAGCCAGCGAGCACGGTGGCTTCGTTCATTCGCCAGACCAAACCGGGAGACCTTGAGTCCCCGACGGTAGTGGTCATCGACGAGGCCTCGATGCTGGACATCATCTCCATGGCGGCCATATGCGAGCGACTGGGTCCGGATACTCGGCTGCTGCTGCTTGGCGACCCCGCTCAGTTGATGCCTGTCGGCCCGGGTCTTGTTCTGCACGCTCTTGTCAAAGTTCCTTCGGTGCCGCAGGTCGAGTTGAAGTCCGTTCGTCGCTACGGCGGGGCCATCCTCGCCGCGGCACAACGCGTCCGCAAAGGCAGCTGGCCTGCGCTTCCAAGCGACATCGAGCAGCCCATATGCTTCTTGGCAAGCTCTTGTGACGAGAACGAGTTGGCTACCCTCGTGGTCGACCTCTACGGACTGGACCCAACGTCGACCCAAGTGCTCGTGTCGAAGAAGAACGGTGCGGGCGGCGCAAGCCTCATTAACGCCATTGCGCAGCAGCGATTCGCTCGCACGACCGCTCCCGTTCTGACGCTGGCCAACGAAGCCACCGGCTTGCATGTCGGCGACACGGTTCTTTGCACGCGCAACATGTGGGACCGCGGACTGCAGAACGGTTCCATGGGTGTCATTGCATCCATTGACAACACCCCTACCGAGCAGCTCGACTCTGCTGGCCATTCGATGGGATGGTCGCTGGCATGGGTCGAGTGGGACGATGGGGTTACCCGCCCGATTGTGGAGGAAATGCTGGATGACATAACCCTCGGATACGCGGTGACCGTGCACAAGGGACAGGGCTCTCAGTGGAAGAGAATCATTGTTCCGGTCGTACCCGGGAGGGGTCTTGACCGCGCGATGCTTTACACCGCAATCACGCGAGCCGAATCTCAGGTCATTCTGGTTGGCGATGAGGCCGCGGCGAGGGAGGCGGTTGAATCGCTGCCGCGAGTAGAAGAGCGAGACGTCGCGCTGGACCTCACGCTACTGAACTTACTGAAGGCTTCGCAGAAATCGCTTGTTCCAGCAGCGCCCGCTGAGCGAGTTGCGTCCAGCCCGTGAGGGCGGCCTTGACTCGTTGCTGTGGCGGTGCGGACACACTGAGGTCGAACGTTTCAGGCGACGAGCGGCCGCGGTAGTTTCGCTGCAAAGCTCTGGTTGGTAGAGTCGCACAAAATAAGCAACTGTAAATGCGACGGGGAAATGATTCCGATACTGCCAGCGTCCGCCTGGAGAGAATTCAGGGGAGTCGCAAAAAACAAGGGGCAGAACCACACGACGCACCAGGCTCTGATAGTCGACGCACAGGGCATTGAGCATCTGTGTTACGTGAAGGCCTCTCCTCCAGGTTTTCCGATGGTTATTGCGGAGGCCATTGCATGGATGATTGCGAAGGCCCTGGACTTGCCTCGTCCCCAGTTTGCTGCCGTCATTCTCCTGCCTGTTCCCCAGCTCATGCAGCACATGGGGTTGGACCAGCATTGGCGAAGGTACCCGACGATTCTCGGGTATTGCTCCTCCGCGGTTCCCGGCAGGCATATCACCAGTCGCTGGCCGTTCATCGCGAGACGGCGTCACGCGTCGGCGCTCAGGCACGCCTCCGTAGCTGAGATTGCTGCGTTCGATGTCTGGGCGGAGAACCAGGACCGTCATCTCGGAAATTTCCTTCAGACGGCACAGGGGGACTATGTTCCCATCGACAACGAGCTGATTCTGTACAGCCTCTTGTGGCTTGCGAACGGCCTTCCATTCGGCCACAACAGCTTGCGCGCCGCGGCCCGCGCGCAGTTGAAGTCCGGTGACTATAAGAGGTTCGAGGCTGCGATGATTCTCGCATCCGACCAACATCTTCCCGCGCTTGAGGACGTGAGCCCGCGGCTGCGTCAGTTCATACTGTCGATGGCTCCTGACACGCAAGCTGGCAACGCGTTCGCCGCCACGGTACTGGAGTTTCTCGACGCGCGCGCACAACCCGGCTGGCTAGCGAATGAATTGGGACAGATTTCATGAACAGCCTTTTTTTATCGTCCGGGTCTGACCCGTTCGCTCACTTGAAGGGGCACTTGACGCCCGTGCCCGAGGCGCCTTTCCGCGGCGTATGGGCCACTGTCGAGATTCAGCCGGACCTCTTTGCACGGCAGCGCTACACAGTCGGGGTCGTGGTTGGCGCACACGAGGGCGAGTTCCAGTTCCTCCTGCTCGAAGACCTGTCCAAATTCGAGTGCATCTACGGCAAGAACGACGTCGCTCTTCTGCGCGCTGTGCTTCAGTCCGCAGAAGACGCGCTGCAAGAAGCGCGGCGCAACGCGGTGAGTCTGGGGTCGATTCAGTTCGAAACGGACATGGTGTCGCTTGGCGAACTGTGGCCCACGTCTGGTGCCTCAATCGAAGTCGTTCTTTCGCGGCTCTACGCCGATGTGGTGCCGTTCATACCCAAGGAAGAACGGCGCCTGCGAGACTTCGAAACGATGGACAACGAAGCGGTCCGCGAACTGGTGAACCGGGAGCTCAAGCGAATTGCACGTATGGCCTTCGAACGCATCGTCATCGAGTCGGTGCACGACGTCGCGGAGCCGGGTAGCGGAGCGCGCCACCGTCTCGAGTTCAACCTTCATCCCGAGGGCAAGGTGGGTTCGGTCGTCTCGGCGGTTTATAAAGGGCACGAGAGAGTGGAGCTCAACTTGCTACGCGCCTCTGAAGACGTGTCTACGTTTGCGCGCCTGCGCAACCTTGAAGACCGCGCGCTTTTTGTGATGGCTCCGAAGCCTGATTCGATGCCCAAGCCGGACATGGAGCGTCTCGAGAATGTTCTTGGTGAGCGACTCTGGCGGCTCGAGAAGCGGGGCTTCCGAGTTGCCACGCACGATGGGGCGCAACCGCTTGCCCAAGAAATCGTCGACTGGGCGGGTGTGGAGTGAAGTGTGAGCAGCATCGTTCTGCAATCCACAATCACTTGCCCCGTATGCGGCCACAAGAAGACAGAGACAATGCCAACGGACGCCTGCCAGTGGTTCTACGAATGCGAGGGTTGCAAGACCGTGTTGCGGCCCAAGGCCGGCGATTGTTGCGTGTTCTGTTCGTACGGGACGTACAAGTGCCCCCCGATGCAGGCGGGTAGTTCCTCGTGCTCCTCGTGCTGACTTGAAGCCCCGCAGCGTTGTTTACAAACTGCGATTACTGCCTTGACTACGCTACTTGTGGCCTCGGTCGTTGACATAGCGCTCTACGGAAACGCCGCCTAACCGCGCTCACTCACTCACACGAGCACGGTTGTTTACCATTTTTGATGGGCTTAACCGTTCTGACACCCGAACTGCGACCACTGCCAGGGGCGTCGTGAAGGCAAAGAGTCGGCGCGGGCTCGCGCCGGCGCTCCTGGGATCAGGCATTGCGCATCCGGATCCGCGGGCGCGGGAGAATCCTCCCGCGTGAAAACCGCCCTTCTCACCGCCGTCGCGATGCTGGCCTTCGCGACCAATTCGATTCTTGCCCGACTCGCGCTGTCGGGCGCGCACATCGATCCGCTCGCGTACACCGGCATCCGGCTCGTTTCCGGCGCCGTCGTGCTCGCGGCGATTGCGTGGCTGCGTTCCGCGCGCTCCCGACGTCCGCGGCTCGGCGAGATGGGGTCTCGCCTCGGCGCTGCATCGCTTCTTCTGTACGCGACCACCTTTTCGATCGCGTACGGGATGGTGGGTGCAGGGCCGGGCGCGTTGATCCTCTTCGCCAGCGTGCAGATCGGGATGCTCGGCTGGTCGGTGGCGCGCGGCGATCGGCCCGCGCCGCTCGAATGGACGGGGATGGGTGTGGCTCTCGCCGCGCTGGCCTATCTTCTGTCGCCGGGGCTCGTCGCGCCTTCGTTGATCGGCTCGCTGCTGATGATCGTCGCCGGACTGTCGTGGGGGGCGTATTGCCTGGTCGGCGGCGCGTCACGATCGCCGATGCTGGACACCGCCGGCAACTTCATCCGCTGCGTGCCGATCGGCGTCGTGCTGATCGTGGGCGGCGCGATCACGATGCAACCGGACGCCCGCGGTCTCTCGTACGCCCTCGCCTCCGGTGCGCTGGCCTCGGGTCTCGGTTACATCATCTGGTACGGCGTGCTCCCGCGGCTTGCGCGCACGACGG
Source organism: Burkholderiaceae bacterium (assembly GCA_023954015.1). Lineage (GTDB taxonomy): Bacteria > Pseudomonadota > Gammaproteobacteria > Burkholderiales > Burkholderiaceae_E > Zeimonas. The sequence continues at coordinate 14,073 of JAMLIS010000016.1, read as the reverse complement.
CGGCAATCGTCCAGCTGACCGTTCCTGCGATCGCCGCGGCCGGCGGCGTCGTCTTCATCGACGAGCCGTTGACGCGAAGACTGCTGATCGCCAGCGCCGGGATCGTCGGCGGCGTGGCGCTGGCGATGGCGGCGGCGGAGCGAAGGAAGCGATCGCGACCGGCTAGCGCCGGCGTCGTGCGCTAGCAAGGCGGATCGCCGCCGGCGCGGACGCCGTCACGCCGACGGATCCGCCGTCACGCCGACGGATCCGCGCCCCCTGCGGTCCTCGAGCGAATCCGCCGCAGCTTCCCGCTGGCTCGATCGACCTGCGGTGCCTCGTCGTCCAGGTGCAGGCGCACCGGGTTCGCGACTCCCTGCTTCGCCAGGAATCGAGCGAGCGCCTGCTGCGCACGCTCGAAAGCGCGACGCCGTTCGTGCGAGTCGCCCGAATCGATTCGCAATCGGAGTTCGTCGCGCGCGGTCTGCGTCAACTGGAAGCGCGACAGGCCGCTGTCTTCCTCGAGCACGGTCTCGATGGCCAGCGGCAGCACGCGCACGAACTCGCCGTGGTGCGCGTCGAACTCGAGCACGTCATCCGCGCGTCCGCTCACGCGAAGCGTGGGGCGCTCGTCGCCGCAGTCGCAGGGCCCTGCGTCGATCGTCACGCTGTCGCCGAGGTCGTAGCGCACGATCGGCTGCACGTGGTTGGCCAGGTTCGTGACGAGAACGGTGAACGACGGCTCGCCCGGCGGCAACGGCTTCATGCGCTCGTCGACCGGCTCGAGCACGACCCAGCTTTCGTTCAGGTGCAGCCGATGCGCGCGGCAGCCGTGCGCGATGTTCATGCATTCGGAGGCGCCGTAATCCTCGACCACCGAGCAGCCGAAGGTCTCTTCGATCGCGCTCCGCTCGGTTTCGCACAGCGCCTCGCCGCCGCTGAGCAGCGTGCGCGGGGCGAGCCGCAGGCGGCCGGCGCGCTGCTCGGCGGCCAGCTGCGCGAGCACGGTCGGGTAGCTGGCGATCGAGGTGGGGCTCCATTCGTCGAGCGCCTCGCACAGCGCGTCGAGCGGCTCGAGGATCGAGAAGATGCGCGCATGCGCGCCGAGCAGCGGATACATGCGGCACAGCCGCTGCCACCAGACGACCCCGGCGAAGTGCCCGCCGGTGGCCGCGACGAGCGCGAGTCGCAACGGGCCACCCATGACGCTGCGCGGATCGATGGTGGGCGCGAAGTCGGCCTGCGCGCCGAGGAGCGCGCCGTAGGTAGCGAGTGCGTCCTCGTCCTGCACGTAGATGCCGGGTACTCCGGTAGTGCCCGAACTCGTCCACACCGCGTATCGGCCGAGGAAGGCTTCACCGATGCGTGACGGGTCGGCGACGAAGCGGCGCACGTCGTCCAGGCGGATCCCGGGGTCGGTGACCCAATCGTCGAAATGCGCCATCAGCTCGTCGCGCGCGACCGGAGGCAGCGCATGCAGCGGCGTGGCAGGCGAGGTGCCGCTCCAGTGTCGCGCGAAGAACCGCGAGCGGGACCGCGCGTGCGCGAGCAGCGACGCCACGCGCGCATCGCGCTTGTCGCGTCGCGACTCCGCGCTGCCCAGGCGTTCGGCCCACAGTTCCTGCAGTCGCGCGCTGCAGCGCACCCATTCGCAGCCGCCGCGCCACCAATCGAGCGGATCGGGTGCGAAGAAGGTTCCGGGCGGAAACGGGTCGGTCATCGTTGCAATCTAGCGCGCGGGGTCGGCGGAGCATTGACGCGGATCAGTGTCGGCGGGGTCGAAGCGACCTTCGAAGGCGCTTCGTGGCAGGGGGTGTCCGGCGCATGCAGTGCGCGGCGTCCGGGTTCCCGACGCGCGCCGCGCGGACGCTGCGCTACCATGGCGCCCGCGTGACGCCGGGCGGCGTCGGGAAAAGTCGGAGTCGTGCGATGCAGGTGGTGTGTCTCGATCTGGAAGGGGTGCTCGTTCCCGAGATCTGGATCGAGTTCTCGCGCAGGACGGGCATCGCCGAGCTGTCGCGCACGACGCGCGACGAGCCCGACTACGACAAGCTGATGGCCTTCCGCCTGGAGCTGCTCGCCAGGCACCGCCTCGCGCTCGCCGACATCCAGCGCGTGATCGAGAGCATGGGCCCGCTGCCGGGCGCACGGGAATTCCTCGACGATCTGCGCGCGCGCTACCAGGTGTTCATCCTGTCGGACACCTTCTACGAGTTCGCCGATCCGCTGATGCGCGCGCTCGGCCGGCCGACGCTGCTGTGCCATCGCCTCGACGTCGACGAAGCCGGTTTCGTGCGCGGCTGGCGGCTGCGCATGCCGGAACAGAAGCGCGCCGCCGTGCAGGCATTGCAGGGATTGAACTTCCGCGTGATCGCCGCCGGTGATTCGTACAACGACACGGGCATGCTCGCCGCGGCCGATGCCGGTTTCTTCATCCATCCGCCGGAGGCGATCGCGAAGCAGTTCCCGCAGTTTCCGGTGACGCACAGCTACGAGGAACTGCGCGCTGCGATCGACGATGCGGCGCAGGCGCTGCGAGGTTGAGCGGGGCGAGCTGCAGCCGCCTACTCCCCGAGCACTTCCCCGAACCGCACCCACGACTTTCCGTCGAAGCGCATTAATTGCAGCGACTCGAAGGGCGCGAAGTCGTCTTCTCCGGTCTCCACGGTGATTCCCGGCAGCATCATCTTCGGGGCGAAGCGCTGCAGCTTTGCCGCCTGTCGCATCACGTTCTCGCGCGTGAGCTCGTCGCCCGCCTGCCGCAGCACCTGCACGAGGAGTTGCGCGGTCACGTACCCGTAGACGTTCAGGTAGTCGGTCGTGTCGCCTTCCGGGTAGTACTTCGCCATCCAGTCGCGCCATTCGCGCATCGCCGGTTCGTCGTTCCACTCCGGGTCGCCGGGCGTCATCAGGTAGGCCGACGAGACGATCCCCACGCCTTTCTCGAATCCGGCGGCGCGCATCACCGAGTTCACGCTCACCGAGACGCTCGCCAGGTACTGCAGGGGTCGCCAGCCGATGTCGTACGCTCGTCGGATCGCCTGCGCGGCGAATTTCGGCGTCGTCACGTTGACGAACACGTCCGCGCCTGCGCCCTGCAGCGTCGCGATCTGCGAATCGACGGTCGGGTCGGTCACCTGGTACGAAGCCTCGGCGACGATCATCGCGTCGGCGCGGGCGCCCAGCCCGTCGCGCAGCCCGGCGAGGTAGTCCTTGCCGAAGTCGTCGTTCTGGTAGAGCACGCCGATGCGCGCCTCGGGTCTCGTGCGCAGGATGTGCTGCGCGTAGATCCGCGCCTCGGTGCGATAGTCGGGCTGTCCGCCCATCGTCCACGGGAAGTGCCGCGGATCGTTCCACTTCGCCGCGCCGGTCGCGGCGAACAACTGCGGCACGCGGCGATCGTTCAGGTACTTGCGGATCGCCGAGTTCGACGGCGTGCCGAGCGTGCCGAACACGACGAGCACTTCGTCGCCTTCGACGAGCCGGCGCGTCATCTCCACGGCTTTAGGCGGGCTGTACCCGTCGTCGAGCGACAGGAATTCGATGCGGCGCCCGCCGATGCCGCCGCGCTCGTTGATCATTCGGAAGTAGGCCGCCTGCGCCTTGCCGATCGTGCCGTAGGCCGACGCGGGGCCGCTGTACGGCATGGTCTGGCCGATGCGAATTGTCGTGTCGGAGGCGCCCGGGTCGTAGCGCTTCTGCGCGAACACGGCGCCGCCGGCGAGCGACAGCGCCACGCAAAGCATCCAGCCAGCGACTGCGCCACGGCGTAGCCGTACACGCCGGGGTCGTTCGTCGCATTGCCTTCGGGGTCGTGCTTCTGCATCCATGCGCGCGAGTCCTTCGTCTGCCGATGGCCGCCGGCGCGGCAGCGTCGGGCTCCATCGGATATCCGGACGACATGATGCCGATTCCCGGATTCCGATCCCGGCGCCGGGTCGGGATTCACGGTGTCTTGGGCGCAGGTCGTCCGTTCGGTGTCGCCGCCGCGAGCTTCGCGCGCAGCAGCGCGATGCCGCCGGCCACGCCGCTCGGCATCAGGTAGACGAACGCGATCATCGTCAGGCCGTAGATCGCCCACGGCGCGGCCTTCGAGATGCGGTCGGCGACGTTGGGGACGAACTGGATGAACAGCGCTCCCCAGATCGCGCCCTGGATCGACGCGACGCCGCCGATCACGCTGCCGACGAGGAAGATGATCGACAGGAAGAAACCGAAGCTGTCGGGGGCGACGAACTGGACGGCGATCGCGCCGAGGGCGCCCGCCACGCCGGTGTAGAGCGCCGACACGCCGAAGGTGAGCGACTTGAACATCGCGGTATCGATGCCCATCGCCTGCGCGGCGATCGGGTGGTCGCGGATCGCGACGATGGCCCGGCCCACGCGCCCGCGCAGCAGGTTGCGAGCGACCGCGAACAGCGCGATCGCGACCGCCAGCGCAAAGAAGTACAGCCACTGGTCCGCGTTCAGCGGCAGGCCGAAAGGCACGTCGGGCTTCGGGATCGCGAGGCCCTGCACGCCGCCGGTCCAGCCTTCGAAATGCCGGTACCGGAGCAGCTGCGGCAGCGCCAGCCCGAGGGCGAAGGTGGCGAGCGCGAGATACACGCCCTCGAGGCGCAGCGCCGGAAGACCGAACAGGAAGCCGGCGACACCGCAAACCACGCCGGCGAGCGGGAGCGTCGCCCAGTACGGCAGCCCCGCGTGCTCCATCGCGATCGCCGCGCTGTATGCGCCGATCGCGTAGAAGGCGCCGTGGCCGAGCGAGATCTGGCCGTTGAAGCCGGTGAGCACGTTCAGGCCGAGCAGCGCGATCGCGTAGACGATCACCATCGTCAGCTGGAAGAGCCGGTAGTCGCTGACCACGAAGGGAAGAGCGCAGGCGATGCCGATCACGCCGAAAGCGACGGCGCAGGCGGTCGGTGCGCGCCCCGCGGGCGAATCGCCTGGCGCGGGCCATTTCATACGCGGGTCACCTGGCGCGAGCCGAGCAGGCCGGCGGGTCGCACGATCAGCACGCCGACGATCAGCGCGAGCGCCACCGAAAGCTTCAGCTCGTTGCCGATCACGTAGGCGCCGAGCAGGTTCTCCAGCACGCCGACGACGAAGCCGCCCAGGACCGCCCCTGCCGGGCTGTCGATGCCGCCGAGCAACGCCGCGGCGAACGCGTACAGCAGGATTCCGCCCATCATGTTCGGTTCGAGATAGACGATGGGCGCAATCATCATGCCGGCCACCGCACCGATCGCGCCGGCCAGCCCCCATCCGAGCGCGCGCATCGCGTCTACGCGAATGCCGACGAGCCGGCTCGAATCGGGGTTCTGCGCGACGGCGCGCATCGCCAGGCCGAGCGCGGTCCAGCGAAAGAACGCGTAGAGCAGCGCGAGCACGACGAGCGTGACGCCGGTGGCGCCGAGTTCGTGCGCCGACACGAGCGTCTGGCCGAATACCGGCGTCGCCGGGAACGGACTCGGGAAGCTGCGGATCGTGTAGGACCAGAGCCAGCCCGCCACGCTGTTCAGGACGAGCAGCAGTGCGATGAAGACGACGACCACCGTCAGCGCCGGCGCGTTCTGCACCGGCCGGATCACGAAGCGTTCGATCGCCGCGCCGAGCGCGAATGCGGCGAGCAGCGTGATCGAGAACGCCGCCCAGTACGGCAACCCGGCGTCGATCATCGTCCACGCGAGATAGGTCGAGAACATCGCCATTTCGCCCTGCGCGAAGTTCACCAGGTGCGTGGCCCGGTAGATCATCACCAGCGCGAGCGCGACACTGGCGTAGATGCCGCCGGTGGCCAGGCCGGCGAACACCTGGTGCAGGAAGCTGTCCATGTACCCCTCAGTGACCGCTCAGTGACCGAAATAAGCGCGGCGCACCGTGTCGTCGCGGCGCAGCTCGTCGGCGCGGCCGGCGAGCACGATGCGACCGGTCTCGAGCAGGTATGCGTGGTCCGCCAGCCCGAGCGCCATCGACGCGTTCTGCTCGACGAGCAGGATCGACACGCCGTCGGTCTCGTTGATCCGCCGCATGATCTCGAAGATCTCGCCGACGACGCGTGGTGCCAGCCCGAACGACGGCTCGTCGAGCAGCAGCAGTCGCGGCCGCGACATCAGCGCGCGCGAGACCGCGAGCATCTGCTGCTCGCCGCCGGAAAGCGTTCCCGCCTGCTGCCGGCGCCGCTCGCGCAGGCGAGGGAAGTAGCCGTAGATGCGATCGAGGTCGGCGGCGACCGCGCGCCGGTCGCGCCGCGCCCAGGCCCCCAGCCGCAGGTTCTCCTCGGTGCTCAGTCCGAGGAAGGTACCGCGGCCGTCGGGGACGTGCGCGACGCCGAGCCGTGCGACGTCTTCCGTGGCCTTGCCGTCGATCCGTTCGCCGCAGAGCCGGATTTCGCCGCGCGTGCGCACCATCGAGCACAGCGCACGCAGTGTCGTCGTCTTGCCCGCGCCGTTCGCGCCCAGCAGCGCCGTGACCGATCCGCGCGCCATCTCGAAGCGAAGGCCGTGCAGTACGCGCGTCGCTCCGTACGAGGCAACCAGGTCGCGCACGTCCAGCAGCGCCGCCGCCGGCGTCTCGGCGGCGGTCAATTCGTCCCCGTCCCGAGATACGCCTCGACGACTTCCGGATGCACCCGCACCCGGTCGGGTCGCCCCTCGGCGATCTTGCGTCCGAAGTTCAGCGCCACCACCTTGTCGCAGACGTCCATCACGAGCTTCATCCGGTGTTCGACGAGCACGATCGTCAGGCCGAGACGATCGCGCAGGGCGCGGATCGAGCCGGCGAGCGCCTCGATCTCGCCGTGATCCAGCCCGCTCGCCGGTTCGTCGAGCAGCAGCAGTCGAGGCTCGGCGGCGAGCGCGCGCGCCAGCTCGACTCGCTTGCGGGTGGCGAAGGGAAGCTCGGCCACGCGCACGTGCATCACCGCGTCGAGTCCGAGCAGCCCGAGGCGCTGCGCCGCGCGTTCCTCGGCCGCGCGTTCCTCGGCCGCTACGCCCGGCAGCCGCAGCGCGTTGGCGAGAAAGCCGCTGCGCGTGCGGGCGTGGGTTCCCACCAGCACGTTGTCGAGCACGCTCATCGAGCCGAACAGCGCCAGGTCCTGGAAGGTGCGTCCGATGCCCAGCGCGGCGACGCGATGCCGCGGCAGCGCGCCGAGATCGACGCCGTCGAAGACGATGCGTCCCGCGTCGAGCTCGTAGAGGCGCGACAGGCAGTTGAACAACGTCGTCTTCCCGGCGCCGTTCGGGCCGATCAGTCCGCAGACGATTCCGCGCTGCACGACGAAGGTGACGCCGTCGAGCGCGACGATGCCGCCGAATCGCAGCTCGACGTCTTCGACGGACAACAGCGGATCGTCGGGGATGCTTCGTGTCGTCATCTGCCATGCTCCCATTGCCGCCGCCGAGCGCGCAAGGCGTTGCCTCCGTGGCGGCACCGTTTCCCTTTATAATTCAAGGTTTTCCCAGTTTTCCCGCCGTCGCTTGGCGACGGCGAATTTCGAGCCGAAGAAATGCCGATCTACGCGTATCGCTGCGATTCCTGCGGCACCGAGAAGGACGTGCTGCAGAAGTTTTCCGACGCACCGCTCGAGGTCTGCCCGGCCTGCGGTGCCACGTCCTTCCACCGGGTGCTCACGGCGCCCGCCTTCCAGCTCAAGGGCAGCGGCTGGTACGTCACCGATTTCCGCGACGGAAACAAGGCGAAGCAGCCGGTTTCCGGCAACGGGGGGCCCGCGTCGAAGTCCGACGACGCCGCAGCCGGCGCGAAAGGCGACGGCGCAACGGCCGCGGACGCGAAGGCCGGGGAAGCCAGGGGCGACGGCGCGAAGGCCGATGTTCCCGCGAAGAGCGCCGGATCGGCCGCCGGGTCGGGCGGCACTGCGCCGGCCGGTTCGACGGCGGATTGAGCGCCCCGTCCGGGGCGCGCCCCGATGAGCCCGCCGATCCTTCGGCCGCAGCGCAAGCGCGCGGCCGAAGCCGACGAGCCCGCGCCGCGTCCCGGGCAGCGAGCACGAATGCGCAAGTACCTCGTCACCGGCCTGCTGATCTGGATCCCGCTCGTCATCACGCTCTGGGTGCTGAACCTGATCGTCGCGACGATGGACCAGAGCCTGCAGCTGCTTCCGGCGCAATTGCACCCGCGCAGCTGGTTCGGCCACGACATCCCGGGGCTGGGAGCGCTGCTGTCGATCGCCGTCGTCGTGCTCACCGGGGTTGCCGCGCGCAACATCATCGGCGAGCGGCTGCTGCTCTACTGGGAAGGGCTGCTCGGACGCATTCCGATCGTGCGCTCGATCTACTCGAGCGTGAAGCAGGTGAGCGACACGATCCTGTCGCCCAGCGGGCAGGCCTTTCGCCAGGCACTGCTCGTGCAATACCCGCGCAGCGGCGTGTGGACGATCGGCTTTCTCACCGGCGTGCCGGCCGACGAAGTACGCCGTCACATCGACATCGACATGGTGTCGGTCTACGTGCCCACGACGCCGAACCCGACCTCGGGTTTCTTCCTGATGATGCCCCGGGCGGAAACCATCGCGCTGAACATGAGCGTCGACCAGGCGTTGAAGTACGTCGTTTCGATGGGCGTCGTCGCGCCGTTCGACCGGGGCGCGCCGATGCCGCGCGCGCCCGAGACGCGGCCGCCGATCGGCGTCGAACCCGTCGCGCCCGCCGTGGCGCCGCCGCTGAACCGGAGAACCTGATGCGGACCTGCTACACCGGCGAGATCTCCGCCGAGCACCTGGACCGGACCGTCACGCTGTACGGCTGGGTGCATCGCCGGCGCGACCACGGCGGCGTGATCTTCATCGACCTGCGCGACCGCGAGGGGCTGGCGCAGGTCGTCTGCGACCCCGAGCGGCCCGAGGTGTTCGCCACCGCCGAACGCGTACGTAACGAGTATTGCGTGAAGGTCGTCGGCCACGTGCGCCGGCGTCCCGAAGGAACGGTGAATCCGAACCTGCGCAGCGGCGAGGTCGAGGTCGTCTGCGACAGCCTCGAGATCCTCAACGCGTCGGTAACGCCGCCGTTCCAGCTCGACGACGAGAACCTGTCCGAGACGACGCGCCTGACGCATCGCGTGCTCGACCTGCGCCGCCCGCCGATGCAGCAGAACATGATGCTGCGCTACCGCGTCACGCGCGAGGTGCGCCGTCATCTGGATGCGAACGGCTTCGTCGACATCGAGACGCCGATGCTCACGCGCTCCACCCCCGAGGGTGCGCGCGACTACCTCGTGCCTTCGCGCGTGCACGCCGGCGAGTTCTACGCGCTGCCGCAGTCGCCGCAGTTGTTCAAGCAGATGCTGATGGTGGCGGGCTTCGACCGCTACTACCAGATCGTCAAGTGTTTTCGGGACGAAGACCTGCGCGCCGACCGCCAGCCCGAGTTCACGCAGATCGACTGCGAGACCTCGTTCCTGGGCGAGGCGCAGATCCGCGCGATCTTCGAGGAGATGATCCGCGTCGTCTTCCGCAACGCGATCGGCATCGAGCTGCCCGATCCGTTTCCGTCGATGACCTACGCCGAGACGATGCGCCGCTTCGGCTCCGACAAGCCCGACCTGCGCGTGAAGCTCGAGTTCACCGAGCTCACCGACGCGATGCGCGACGTCGAGTTCAAGGTGTTCTCGGCGCCGGCCAACGCGACGGACGGACGCGTCGTCGCGCTGCGCGTTCCCGGGGGCGGCGCGCTCACGCGCGGCGAGATCGACGCCTACGGCCAGTTCGTGTCGATCTACGGCGCCCGCGGCCTGGCGTGGATCAAGGTCAACGAGGCCGCGCGCGGCCGCGAAGGCCTGCAGTCGCCGATCGTCAAGAACCTGCACGACGCGGCGATCGAGGCGATCCTCTCTCGCACCGGTGCGCAGGACGGCGACCTGGTCTTCTTCGGCGCCGACCAGGCGAAGATCGTCGACGCATCGATCGGCGCGCTGCGCACGAAGATCGGCCACTCCGACTTCGGCCGGCGCACCGGCGCGAGCGTCGCCGGATGGATGCCGTTGTGGGTCACCGACTTCCCGATGTTCGAGTACGACGAGGAAGCCGAACGCTGGGTGGCGATGCACCATCCCTTCACGTCGCCGAAGGACGGCCACGAGGACATGCTCGAAAGCTCGCCGGGGCAGTGCGTAGCCAAGGCCTACGACATGGTGCTCAACGGCTGGGAGATCGGCGGCGGTTCGGTGCGCATCCACCGCGAGGCGGTGCAGAGCAAGGTGTTCCGTGCGCTGCGCATCGGGGCGGAGGAGGCGCGCGCGAAATTCGGCTTCCTGCTCGATGCGTTGCAATACGGCGCCCCGCCGCACGGCGGCATCGCCTTCGGGCTCGATCGCATCGTCGCGATGATGGCCGGCGCCGATTCGATCCGCGACGTCATCGCCTTCCCGAAGACACAGCGGGCGCAGGATCTTCTGGTGCAGGCGCCGTCGACGGTCGACGAGCAGCAGTTGCGCGAGCTGCACATCCGGCTGCGCAAGGCCGAAGTGCGCACGGCCTGAGCGCAGGCGCGGACGGACGGCAGGCGGACGGCGCGGGCAGGCGGCAGGAAGAAGGAAAGATGCGCGCGAAGATTCCCGAGTCGGTGCTGGTCGTCGTGCACACCGGCGACCTGCAGGTGCTGCTGCTCGAGCGGGCCGATCATCCCGGCTACTGGCAGTCGGTCACCGGCAGCCGCGCCACGCTCGACGAGCCCCTGGCGCAGACTTGCCGGCGCGAGGTGCTCGAGGAAACCGGCCTCGACGTCGCCGACTTCGACCTGTGCGACTGGCGGCACGAGAATCGCTTCGAGATCTACTCGCACTGGCGTCATCGCTACGCCGAAGGCATAACGCACAACGTCGAGCACGTGTTCGGGCTGCGGCTGCCGGCGCCGCGCGAGGTCGCGCTCTCGCCGCGCGAACACCTGCGCTTCGAGTGGCTGCCGTGGGAGAACGCCGCCGAGCGCTGTTTCTCGTGGAGCAACTCGCAGGCGATCCGCGAACTGCCGCAACGCGTCGCGCAATGCCGCCGATGAAGTTCCCCACGCCGCGCACGGCTGCGCAGGCGAAGGCCGCGCGCACGCGCGAGACCGCGCGCGGAACGCGATCGGCGGCGCAGGTGCAGCGGCGCGGCTCCGCGCGGCTCGCGGCGGCGGCCGAGGCGGCCGAGGCGGCCGAGGCGGGCAACTCCGAACGCCGGTTGCGCGTGTCCACCTACAACATTCACAAGGGGGTGCTGCGCGACTTCACCGGACTGCGTCGCGTGGCGCGCATCCACGAGTTGCGCGCACGCCTGCACGAGCTCCAGAGCGACCTGATCTTCCTGCAGGAAGTGCAGGGCCAGCACCAGCGCTACGCGCGTCGCTTCGCGCAGTGGCCCGCCGAATCGCAGGAGCTCTTCCTGTCGAAGTCGCCGACCGCGCAGCAGGCGTTCCAGACGGCGTACGGGCGAAATGCCAGCTACCTGCACGGCCATCACGGCAACGCGCTGCTGTCGCGCTTTCCGATCGTCGGCCTCGAGAACCGCGACGTTTCCGACCACGCGCTCGAAAAGCGCGGCGTCCTGCACTGCACCGTCGACGTCGCGGGCAGGCGGGTGCACTGCTTCGTCGTGCACTTCGGGCTGCTCGCCGCGAGTCGCGAACGCCAGCTCGACGCGCTGCTCGGCTGGATCGACGCGGAGGTGCCGGGCGACCAGCCGCTGATCGTCGCGGGCGACTTCAACGACTGGCGCAATACGCTGTCGCAGCGGCTGTGCGAGGCCGCCGGCGTGGTCGAGGTCTTCGACGCCGTGCACCCGCGCATGCTGCAGCGCGCCGCCTACTTCGTGCGCGATCGCCTGGCCGAGGTCGGCGCATTCGAGGCGCCGCCGATGTCGCGGCTGCCGCGCATGGTGCGTACCGCGCGCACCTATCCCGCGCTCGTGCCCTGGTTCCGCATGGACCGGATCTACCAGCGCGGTTTTCGCGTCACCGCCGCGCGCGTGCTGCGCGGGCTCGAATGGGCGAGGCTCTCGGACCACAGCCCGCTGGTGGCCGACCTCGAGCTTCCCGAAGACGCATGAGCCAGCCGCCCGGCGCCGAGGACGCGGTCTCGCTGCGCTGGTACGAGAGCCTGAAGCCGCGCATGAGGCGCGGCCACGAAATCGAGCTGCTCGAATCCGGCGGACAGTATTTTCCCGCGCTCGAGCGGGCGATCGACGAGGCGCGCTCGAGCGTCTATCTCGAGACCTACATCTTCGAGGACGACGCGAGCGGGCGGCGCATGGGCGCCGCGCTCGCGCGCGCCGCCCGCCGCGGCGTGCGCGTGCACGTCGTGGTCGACGGTTTCGGCACGGCGGGCATGGACCCGCGGCGTTCGCGGGCCCTGTGCGAGTCGGGCGTGCGGCTCGAGGTGTACCGGCCCGAGCTGCGGCGCTGGTCGCTCGATCGCCAGCGGCTGCGGCGCATGCATCGCAAGATGGTCGTCGTCGACGGAGCGGTCGCCTTCGTTGGCGGCATCAACGTGCTCGACGACCATTACGATCCGAACCACGGCGCGCTCGACCATCCGCGGCTCGATTACGCGGTGCGCGTGCGCGGACCGCTGGTCGCGCAGGCGCACGTCGCCGCCGCGCGGCTGTGGTGGGAGACGGCGACCGTGAACCGGCTGGCTCGCGGCGGCAAGGAGGCGCCTGCGCGCGAACTGCTGCAATTGCCCGAGCGGGTGCGCAGCGACGTTGCCTCGTCGGGGCGGATGCGCGCGGCGCTGATGCTGCGCGACAACCTGCGCCATCGGCGCACCATCGAGCGGGCATACCTGCGGGCGATCGGTCGCTCGCGCACCGAAGTGCTGATCGCCTGCGCCTATTTCTTCCCCGGCGGACGCTTCCGGCGCGCGCTGAAGTCGGCCGTGCGTCGCGGCGTTCGCGTGCGCCTGCTGCTGCAGGGCCGCGTCGAGTATCGACTGCAGCACTACGCCTCGCAGGCGTTGTACGAGACCTGGCTGCGTGCGGGCATCGAGATCGTCGAGTACCGGCGCAGCTTCCTGCACGCGAAAGTCGCGGTGATCGACGACTGGGCCACCGTGGGTTCGTCGAACATCGACCCGTTCTCGCTGCTGCTCGCGCGCGAGGCGAACGTCGCCATCGAAGACGCGGACTTCGCGCGGCAGTTGCGCGAGCGCCTGAACCGGGCGATCGACGACGGTGGCCGGCGCGTGGTGCTCGACACCCATGCGCGTCGGCCCTGGCCGGTACGGGCGATGAACCGGATCGCGCTGCTGCTCGTGCGCATCGGCGTCGCGTTGACGGGGCGCGGGGCGGAGTACTGATTCGGGAGCCTTGCTCAGCCCTGTCTCATTCTCTGCGCCGCCGCCAGGAAATCAAGCAGGATCGGCGAGCCGTCGAGCAGCGACTCCTCCGCGCCGCGGTGGAACTCCGGGTGCCATTGCACGCCCAGCGCGTAGCCCGAGCCGCGCCAGCGGATCGCCTCGACGATCGCGTCGGCGCTCGATCGCGCGTCCACGACGAGGTCACCGCCGAGCCGGTCGACCGCCTGGTGATGGATGCTGTTGACGCGCGCCGCGGTCAGCGGCTTGTACAACTTCGACAACAGCGAGTCCGGTTCGAAGCGGATCTCGTGCGAGAGCCGGTCGTACAGGTCGGCGTCGACGTGCGGGATCGAATCGGGGCGCTGCGTGGCGATGTCCTGGATCAGCGTGCCGCCGAAGGCCACGTTCATCAGCTGGGCGCCGCGGCAGATGCCGAGCACGGGGCGGCCCTGCGCCATGAACTCGTGCAGCAGTTCCATCTCGTAGCGGTCGCGCACGATGTCGCCGGCCCATTCGCCGCGCAGCGGCTGCGTCCCGTAGGAGCGCGGGCTCACGTCGGCGCCGCCTTGCAGCACGAGGCCGTCGAGCTCGCGCACGTAGCTGCTCACCGAGATCCCGCGTCGCGATACCTCGGCGCTCGAGCCGATCGTCGGAATCATGAAGACGAGCGCGCCGTGCGACAGGATCCAGTGCGCGATCGACTGTTCGAGGTACTGCAGGACCTTGTTGCGAAAGCCGAGTTCGCGGGGCGGCGCGTGCAGCAGGCGCGCCGACAGGCCGATCCTCAATGGCCGGGACGGCATTTTCCTTGCT
>JAMLIS010000015.1 GCA_023954015.1 Burkholderiaceae bacterium | reverse complement strand
TCTGCGCCACGGAGTTTTCGGCGAGCGCGCAGCCGCTGGTCAAGCCGGTCGAGCAGGTGGCCGACGACGAGATGATTCTCGACATCGGGCCGCGCAGCGCGGCGTCGCTCGGCGCGCTGCTGGAGCAGGCGGGCACCATCGTCTGGAACGGCCCGGTGGGCGTGTTCGAATTCGACGCGTTCGCGAACGGCACACGCACGATTGCCGAGTCGATCGCCCGGTCCGACGCCTATTCGATTGCCGGCGGCGGCGATACGGTGGCGGCCATCTCCCGTTTCGGCGTGTCCGGCCGCATCGACTACATCTCCACCGGGGGCGGCGCATTCCTCGAATTCCTGGAGGGCCGCAGCCTTCCCGCGGTCGAGGCGCTCGAGCGGCGAGCGGACGGCTGAGAAGGAAGGCGCGGACGAGGCCGCACGGTACTTCCCGCGCCGCTGGGTTAGGATGAACCCTCGCCGCCGCGTGCGTGCGTTGCCCGGTCGAATCGTTCACCGTCGCCTTTCCCGGTCGTCTCCATGTTCCATCCCGTTCCCCGCGCCACGAAGATCGTCGCCACGCTCGGCCCGTCGTCGTCGGCGCCCGAGGTGCTCGAGCGCATGCTGCGCGCCGGCGTCAACGTCGTTCGCGCCAATTTCTCGCACGGCACCGCCGAGGAGCACTCCGCGGTCGTCGCTCGCGTGCGCGAGATCGCCGACCGGATCGGAGAGAGCGTCGGCGTGCTCGCCGATCTGCAGGGGCCGAAGATCCGCATCGGCAGGTTCGCGGACGGGAAGATCGAGCTCGAGATCGGCGACCGCTTCGTCTTCGACATCGACTGCGAGCTCGGAAACCAGGAGCGCGTCGGGCTCGACTACCCCGAGCTGGTCAACGACGTCAGCGTCGGCGACACGCTGCTGCTGAACGACGGGCGCGTGACGATGCGCGTCGATCGGGTCGGCGCGCGCGCGATCGAGTGCACGGTCACGCAGGGCGGGACGCTGTCGAACCGCAAGGGAATCAATCGCCAGGGCGGGGGGCTGTCGGCACCCGCGCTCACGTCGAAGGACATGGACGACATCAAGACGGCCGTGCGCTTCGAGGCCGACTTCATCGCCGTGTCGTTCCCGAAGAACGCAGCGGACATGTACATGGCGCGCGAGCTGATGCGTGCGGCCGGCGGCCGGGCGCTGATGATCGCGAAGATCGAGCGCTACGAGGCGATCGGCAACCTGAAGGAGATCCTCGAAGCGAGCGACGGCATCATGGTCGCGCGCGGCGACCTGGCCGTCGAAGTCGGCGACGCGTCGGTTCCCGCGCTGCAAAAGCGGATGATCCGCATGGCGAAGGACCTGAACAAGGTCACGATCACCGCCACGCAGATGATGGAATCGATGATCGAAGCGCCGGTTCCCACGCGCGCCGAGGTGTCGGACGTCGCAAATGCCGTGCTCGACGGAACCGACGCGGTGATGCTGTCGGCCGAGACCGCCGCCGGGCGCTATCCGGTGGAGACGATCGAGGCGATGGCGCGGGTGTGCGTCGAAGCCGACCGGTCGGAGCGACTGGCGCTCCCCGCGAAGATCCTGAGCGGCACGTTCACGCGCATCGACCAGATGATCGCGATGAGCGCGCTGTTCGTCGCGCACCACATGAAGGTCAAGGCGGTCGTCTCGCTGACGCAGTCCGGCTCCACGGCGCTGTGGATGTCGCGCATCGACTCGGGCGTGCCGATCTACGCGCTCACTCCCGAGGAGCGCAGCCGGCGCCGGATGAGCCTGTATCGCGAGGTGCATCCGATCGTCATGACGTACCACGCGGTGGAGCGCGAAGCGTTGCTGCTGGAGGCCGAGCAGCGGTTGCTCGAGGCGTCGATCGTCGAGAAGGGCGACCTCATCGCGTTGACGATCGGCGAGCCGATCGGCAAGTCGGGCGGGACGAACACGCTGAAGGTCGTGCGGGTGGGCGAGCACGGCAGCTGAGAGGTGTGACGCATGTCGCACGCCGATGCAGGCGACCGGTGGTCGGGTCGCCGCCGTAGGCGATAATCGACCGGCGAGGGAGCTTCGCGCAGCCTCCCGCCGCCGCTGAGCGCGCCGGGGGCCTCCGCCAAGTTCACTTCGGAGGTCGTCATGCCCCTGGTTTCGATGCGTCAGCTGCTCGATCACGCCGCCGAGAACGGCTACGGGATTCCGGCGTTCAACGTCAACAACCTCGAGCAGGTGCAGGCCATCATGGCCGCCGCCAGCGAGGTCGATGCACCGGTCATCATGCAGGCCTCCGCCGGCGCGCGGAAGTACGCCGGCGAGCTGTTCCTGCGGCACCTGATCGAAGCGGCGGTCGACAGCTACCCGAACGTTCCGGTGGTCATGCACCAGGATCACGGACAGTCGCCGGCCGTGTGCCTGCAGGCGATCCGCCTGGGTTTCTCGTCGGTGATGATGGACGGCTCGCTGCAGGAAGACGGCAAGACGATTGCGTCCTACGACTACAACGTCGACGTCACGAAACGCGTCGTCGAGATGGCGCACGCGGTGGGCGTCACCGTCGAGGGCGAGCTCGGCTGCCTGGGCTCGCTCGAGACGATGAAGGGCGACAAGGAGGACGGCCACGGCGCCGAAGGCACGATGACGCGCGAGCAGCTGCTCACCGATCCCGAGCAGGCAGCCGACTTCGTCGAGCAGACGCAGGTCGACGCGCTGGCGATCGCGATCGGCACCTCGCACGGCGCCTACAAGTTCTCGCGCAAGCCCACCGGCGACATTCTCGCGATCGATCGCATCAAGGAGATCCATCGGCGCATTCCGAACACGCACCTGGTGATGCACGGTTCTTCGTCGGTTCCGCAGGAGCTGCTCGCCGAGATCCGCGAGTTCGGCGGCGACATGAAGGAAACCTACGGCGTGCCGGTCGGGGAGATCCAGGAAGCGATCAAGCACGGCGTGCGCAAGATCAACATCGACACCGACATCCGGCTGGCGATGACCGGTGCGATCCGCCGCTTCTTTGCCGAGCAGCCGTCGAAGTTCGACCCGCGCGAATATCTGAAACCGGCCAACGCCGCGGCGAAGAAGGTCTGCATTGCACGCTATCGGGAGTTCGGCTGCGAAGGGCAGGCGAGCCGGATCAAGCCGCTCGCGCTTTCGGTGATGATCGACCGGTACCGCAAGGGCGAGCTTGCGCAGGTCGTGCGCTGAGAACGTGAGTCGGCCGTCGGTCGTTTCGCTGCGAAACGCGGCGTTCACCACGCGCTGACCGCCATCTTCGTCGCGAGCAGATACAGCAGGCCCGCGAAGACGCGCTTCAGCGTCGTCACCGGCAGGGTATGTGCCTTGCGGGCGCCCCACGGAGCGGTCAGCACGCTCGCGGCCACCAGCGCCACGAGCGCCGGCAGGTAGACGAAGCCGAGCGTCACCGGCGGCAGCGTATCGATGCGCCAGCCTCCGATGACGTAGCCGATCGTCCCGACGAGCGCGACGGGAACGCCGATGGCAGCGGCAGTGCCGATCGCGCGGTGCATCGCGACGCCGCAGAAGAGCATGAACGGAATGGTGAGGAACGCGCCGCCGGCGGAGACGAGACCGCAGATCACGCCGATCACGTACGCGACGAGCGAAGTTGCCGCCGTGCCCGGCATCTGGCGCGCCGCCTTCGGCTTGCGTCCCAGCAGGATCTGCGTCGCGCCGGCGAAGACGATCACCGCGAAGGCGAGCGCGAGCGTGCGCTGGCTGATCCACCCGGCGGCCAGCGTCGACGACAGGGCACCGAGCAGCATTCCCGGTGCGATGCGGGCGACGATGCCCCAGTCGACGCCGGCGTGCCGATGATGTTCACGCACGCTGGCGCTCGAGGTGAACAGCACCGAAGCCATGCCCGTGCCGAGCGCAAGATGCACGTTGTAGTCGGGTGCGAGCGCCTGTGCGCCGAACAGCGTCGCCAGGATCGGCACCAGCGTCATGCCGCCGCCGATGCCGAGCAGGCCCGCGAGGAAGCCGACGCCGGCGCCGGCGGCGAGATAGGTGGCGATCCAGAGCATCGGTGAGTGCGAAGGTTGCGCGTGGGACACGCGGGCGGCGCGCATCCTTGCCGTGCACGGACGACGCGCGCCTCTATCATGAAGGAATGCGCGCGCCCGATCCCGGCGCGCGGGGAGCGACGATGCCGAAGTTCGCAGCGAACCTTTCCTGGCTGTATACCGAGCTGCCGTTCTTCGACCGCTTCGAAGCCGCGGCGCGCGACGGCTTCCGAGGGGTCGAGTTCCTGTTTCCGTACGAGCATTCGGCCGTCGAGATCCGTTCGGCGTTGCTGGCCAACGGGCTCGAGCAGGTGCTCTTCAACGCGCCGCCGGGCGAGGCGCGGGCCGGCGAGCGGGGCCTGGCCAGCCTGCCCGATCGCGTCGAAGCCTTCCGCGCGTCGATCGACCAGGCGCTCGAGTACGCATCGGTGCTCGGTTGTTCCCGGCTGCACGTGATGGCGGGCGTCGTTCGCGACGTGTCGCGCACGGCCGAGCAGCGCGCGACCTACATCGGCAACCTGCGCTGGGCTTGCCGGCGCCTGGCGGGCGCCGGTGTGACCGCGCTGGTCGAGCCGATCAATCGACGCGACGTTCCCGGCTACTTCCTCGAGACGCAGGCCGATGCGCATGCGATCGTCGCCGAGGTCGGCGAGCCGAACCTGAAGGTGCAGATGGACCTGTACCACTGCCAGGTCGTCGAAGGCGACGTCTCCACGAAGATTCGCCGCCACCTCGCCGGCGTGGGGCACGTCCAGATCGCCGGCGTTCCGGAGCGCGCCGAGCCCGACGTGGGCGAGCTGCACTACCCGTACCTGTTCGCGCTGCTCGACGAACTCGGTTACGGCGGCTGGGTCGGTTGCGAATACCGCCCGCGCGACGGCACGCGCAGCGGCCTGGGCTGGCTGCGCGGTTCCGCGCGCTGAATCCGCCTCGCGTTCGGGCAGAATGGCGCTTTTGCGCCAACGACCGATGCCGATCGTTCATCGCACGACGCTGCACTCGCTGCCGCTCGTATCGCGCGGCAAGGTGCGCGACAACTACGCGGTCGGCGACGACCGGTTGCTGATCGTCACCACCGACCGCCTGTCGGCCTTCGACGTCGTGCTCTCCGAGCCGATCCCCGACAAGGGACGCGTACTGAACCGGATGGCGCTGTTCTGGTTCGAGCGCCTCGCCGACGTCGTCCCCAATCACCTGACCGGCGTCGATCCGGAGTCGGTCGTGCAACCCGACGAACGCGAGCAGGTGCGCGGGCGTTCCATGGTCGTCGAGCGCCTGCAGCCGATCCTCGTCGAGGCGGTCGTGCGCGGCTACCTGATCGGGTCGGGCTGGAAGGATTACCAGTCGAGCGGTTCGGTGTGCGGCATCGCGTTGCCGGCGGGCCTGCGCCTGGCCGACCGCCTTCCGCAGCCGATCTTCACGCCGGCGGCGAAGGCCGAGCAGGGCGAGCACGACGAGAACATCTCCTTCGACGAGATGTCCGGGCGCATCGGTGCGGCGCTGGCTGCGCGCATCCGCGAACTGAGCCTCGCGTTGTACAGGCGCGCGGCCGAGCACTGCGCGACGCGCGGCATCCTCGTCGCCGACACCAAGTTCGAGTTCGGCCTCGACGAAAAGGGCACGCTGCGCTTGATGGACGAGGTGCTCACCGCCGACTCGTCGCGCTTCTGGCCGGCCGATTCCTGGCGCCCGGGCGAGTCGCCGCCCTCCTTCGACAAGCAGTACGTGCGCGACTGGCTCGAGAGCGTTCCCGGCTGGAACAAGAAGCCGCCGGCGCCCCACCTGCCGCCCGAAGTGATCGCGCAGACGGCGGAACGCTATCGAGAGGCCCTGCGTCGCATCGCGGGCGAGGAGCTGCCGGCCGATGCGCCGGCCGCCAGCGGCGCTTGAAGCGCGCGCGCGCGGGCACCCTGAAGAGCATGCGCGGGCCCACCGGCAACGACCGATCGACAGGCGGCAAGCGATGAGCGAGATCTCCGTGGGCAACGAACCCGGGCCAGCGGCCGCGCCTGGTGCGCTCGTCGGCATCGTCATGGGGTCGGGCAGCGACTGGAACGTGATGCAGCACGCCGCTTCGGTGCTGCGCGAGTTCGGCGTGCCCTTCGAAGCGCGGGTCGTCTCGGCGCATCGGATGCCCGACGAGATGTTCCAGTACGCCGCGGGTGCACGCGAGCGCGGGCTGCGCGCGATCATCGCCGGAGCGGGCGGCGCGGCGCACCTGCCCGGAATGCTCGCCGCCAAGACGATCGTTCCGGTGCTGGGCGTTCCCTGTCCGTCGAAGTACCTGCGCGGCGAAGACTCGCTGTTGTCGATCGTGCAGATGCCGCGCGGCGTTCCGGTGGCCGCCTTTGCGATCGGCGAAGCGGGCGCTGCGAACGCGGCGCTGCACGCGGTGGCGATGCTCGCGGTGGGCGATGCAGCGCTGGCCGATCGGCTCGTCGCGTTTCGCCGCGCGCAGACCGAATCGGCGCGCGCCACGACGCTGCCGCCGGTCTGACGGCCGGTCGACGATGAGCGCAGCTTCCGCCGCCGGAAACGCGAACGACGCCGTCGCGTCGCGGCGTCGGCCTGCCGCACCGCTGGTTCCCGGCAACTGGCTCGGCATGCTCGGCGGCGGCCAGCTCGGACGGATGTTCTGCATGGCGGCCCAAAGCCTCGGCTATCGCGTCTGCGTCCTCGATCCGGGCGCCGACAGTCCCGCCGGCTCGATTGCCGAGCGACATCTGCGCGCCGACTATCTCGACGAAGCGGCGCTGGCCGAACTTGCCGAAAGCTGCGCGGCGGTGACGACCGAGTTCGAGAACGTTCCCGCGCGCGCCCTGCAACGGCTGTCCGAGCGGACGATCGTCGCGCCGTCGGCCGGCAGCGTCGCGATCGCACAGGATCGCATCGCCGAGAAGGACTTCGTTCGCGCCGCAGGCCTGCCGACCGTGCCGTATCGGCCGCTGCGCACCTTCGACGAGGCGCGCGACGCGCCGGAGTCGCTCTTTCCCGGCATCGTCAAGGTGGCGCGCCTGGGTTACGACGGCAAGGGACAGGTCGGCGTGGCGAACGCGGAAGAAGCCTGCTGCGCTTTCGTCGACCTCGGTTCGGTGCCGTGCGTGCTCGAGCGGCGGCTCGCGCTCGACAGCGAACTGTCGGTGCTGCTCGCGCGCGGATTCGACGGGACGAGCCGTGCCTGGGACGTCGCGGGCAACGTGCACCGCGAAGGCATCCTCGCGCGAACGACGTTTCCCGCACGCGTCGACGCGTCGCTCGCGCGGCGCGCCGTCGACGCGACGCGGCGCATCGCCGATGCGCTCGATTACGTGGGCGTGCTGTGCGTCGAGTTCTTCGTGCTCGCCGACGCGACGCTGCTCGTCAACGAGATCGCGCCGCGCCCGCACAACTCCGGCCATGCGACGATCGATGCCTGCATGACGAGCCAGTTCGAGCAGCAGGCGCGCGCACTCGCCGGCTTGCCGTTCGGCGATACGCGCCTGCTCGCGCCGGCCGTGATGCTCAACCTGCTGGGCGACGCCTGGTTCGACGACGACACGAACGCGATGCGCGAACCCGACTGGAGCGCGGTGCTGCGGCATCCCGGCGCGAAACTGCACCTGTACGGCAAGCGCGAGGCGCGTCGTGCGCGCAAGATGGGACACGTGACGGTGCTCGGGGCATCGGCCGGCGAAGCCGACTCGGTCGCCGACGCGATCGAGCGCTCGCTGGGCATCGGAGCGCGCGGCCGATGACGCTCGTGCGTGCGGCCGACGCCGCAGCGATCGAGGATGCCGCCGCGCGCCTCGCGCGCGGCGAGCCCGTCGTCTTTCCCACGGAGACCGTCTACGGGATCGGCGCCGATGCCGCGAATCGCGACGCGGTGGCGGCGGTGTATCGAATCAAGCAGCGTCCGTCCGGACATCCGTTGATCGTGCACGTTCTCGACGGCGCTTCGGCGCAGCGCTGGGCCGAGTGGTCGCGGCGCGCGCAGCGTTTGACCGAGGCGTTCTGGCCGGGCCCGCTCACGCTGATCCTGAAGCGTGCGCCCGACGCGCCCGCGTGGGCCTGCGGCCAGGAGTCGACGATCGGGCTGCGCGCGCCCGCGCACCCCGTCGCACGTGCGCTGCTGCATGCGTTCGCGCGGCACGGCGGGGCGGGTATAGCCGCGCCGTCGGCGAATCGCTTCGGCCGGATCAGCCCGACGCGCGCCGAACACGTCGTCGAGGACCTCGGCGAGGACGCGCCGCTGATCCTCGACGGCGGTCCGTGCGAGGTCGGCGTCGAATCGACGATCGTCGATCTCAGTCGGGGTCGTCCGGTGCTGCTGCGTCCCGGCGGAATCCCCGTGTCGCAACTGGCCGCCGTGCTCGGCGAGCAGGTGCTCGAACGCGATGCGCACGCGCCGCGCGTCTCGGGGACGCTCGATTCGCATTACGCGCCGCTCACGCCGGTGGAGATGGTCGATGCCGACGAGGTGCCCGGGCGCGTGGCGCAGTTGCGCGCCGAAGGCCGGCGCGTCGCCCTGTGGGCGCGCTCGGTGCCGACGTCGATCGCCGACGTCGGCTTCGCGATGGCGCGCGATGCGCGCACGACCGCGCACGAGCTCTACGACACGCTGCGTCGCCTCGATCGATCGGGTTGCGACCGCATCGTCATCGAACGCGTCCCGCGAACGCCGGAGTGGCGCGCGGTAGGCGATCGGCTGCGCCGTGCTGCGGCTGCCGGGAGGTGAAGGGACTCCTTCCCCTCATCTGTCCTGCGGCTGCACCAGCAGCAATGGCCGCCGCGTGCCGCGCAGCAGGGTCTGCGCGGTCGAGCCGAGCAGCATTGCGCCCAGTCCGGTGCGGCCGATCGTTCCCGCGCATACGAGGTCGGCGGCTTCGCGTTCGATCGCTTCGAGCAGCGCACGTTCGGGACGGTCGCTTTCGATCAGGTCGATGCGTACCTTCGCGGCTGCGGGCTGCGCGACCAGTGCTTCGAGCGCCTGGCGGCGCTCGGCGACGACCGCTGCGTGCTCGCGCGCGAACTCCGGGTGCACCGGCCGGCCGTAGCGCCCGTTTCGCATCAGGTTCGGACTGACCACGTGAACGACGACGACCTCGGCGCCGGCCGGCGCAAGGGCGAGTGCGTGCGCCACCGCCCGGTTGCCGATCGGCGACAGGTCGGTGGCTGCGACGATGCACCGGATGACCGGTGGCAGCAGCGAAGCCGACGCGACGGCGGCGCCGGGAACCACGAGCACGTTGGCCTGTGAATCGCGCAGCAGGTCCAGCGCAACCGAACCGCTGAACAGGCGCTCCACGGCGCCGCGCTGGTGGGAGCCGACGAGCAGCAGGTCGGCCTGCTCGCGCTCGGCCAGATGCGCGAGTTGCGCGCCCGGTTCGCCGTCGTGCGCCGTCACGGCGACCTCCACGGGCAGCGCCGGCAGCGCGCGCGCGATGCGCTGGCCGATCTCCTCGCGCAGGTGGTGCAGCGCGCGCACGGGCTCGTCGAGCAACCCGAGGCGCGTTGCCTCGCGCCGGGAGTCTTCGGCGTAGGACGCGATCAGGTGGCAGGGGCCCAGCTCGGCGAGCCTGCCGGCGAACAGGACGGCTGCGTCCGCCTGCGGCGTGAAGTCGTAGGCGAGGAGCACGCGCAGCGTGCGTTCGCCGCGCAGCCAGCCCAGCAGCGGCGTCGTGTCGCGCAGCACCAGCATCGGCGTCTCGGTGGTGCGCAGCACGCGCTCGCAGGTCTTGCCCAGGCGAAGCCCTGCTCCGTCGCGCCGCCCGAGCGCGGGCAGTACCAGCAGGTCCGCACCGTGTCTCTTCGACTCGGCGACGAGCGCCTCGTCGGGCCATCCTGCGGGCAATTCGGTGCTCACTTTCGCGCCGCCCGCACGCAGCCGGTCGGCGGTCGCCTGCAGGCGCTGCTGCGCGTTCTCCTCGATCGCATCGAGCGCCGGCGCCGGGCCGAGCAGCACGCTTCGCGTGTCCAGTACGTGCACCAGCGTCAGCTCGCCGCCGGTACGTTGCGCGAGCAGCGCGCCGAATTCGGCGGCCTCTTCGGCACGGTCGCTGAAGTCGGTTCCGCACAGGACCTTCATGACATCCTCCGTCTGCGAGCAGCCTGCGATTGTAGGCTGCCCGTGCTCGTTTCCGGGCCGCGCCGCACTCGTGCGGCCGGGCGCCGTCGGGATCAGCCGGGCGCCGCTGCGATCAGCCGGGCGCCGTCGCGATCAGCCGGGCGCCGCTGCGTCGCCGTCGCGCGCCTGCTTTGCCGCGATCGCGCGACAGAACGAGGCGACCGCCTGGACCGTCTCGTCGGGCCTGTCGAGATGCGGGCTGTGCCGGCAGTCGGGCAGCTTCAACAGTTGCGCGCGCGGTTGCAGTTCGGAGATCCGCGCGAGCTGGCGCATGGTTCCGTACTGGTCGTCCTCGCCCTGGATGGCCAGTATCGGGCAGCGGATCGCCGCGACCTCCTTCTCGATGGTCCACGCGGCGAAGGCGTCGGACAGCCAGATCGCGGTCCAGTGGCGGAAGGCGCCGTCGACGTCCTCGTGATAGCGGGCCAGCTGCTCGCGCAGTCCGGGCGCTTCGTAGCGGCGCGCGATCTCGGCGATCGCATCGGTGCACACCGGCTCGACGAACAGGTGCGGCGCGAGCACGGCGACGGCCGCGTCGACGTCGACGAAGGTGCCGGCGTGGATCAGCGCGATCGACGCGCCGTCGCTGTGGCCGACCAGGATCGGCCGCTCGAGGCCGAAGGCGCGCAACACCTCGGGCAGCACCCGGATCGCCTCGTCGTGCATGAAGCGCACTGTTCGCGGCTCGCCGATCGGGTCGGATCCGCCGTAGCCGAGGCGGGAATAGACGAGCCCGGGCAGCCCGGCGGCACGGCAGACGCGGTCGGGGAAATCGCGCCACTGGGCGATGCTGCCCAGGCCTTCGTGCAGGAAGACGAGGGTCGGCGCGCGCGAGCCGGGTTCGCCGATCGTGCGGCATTCGAGCCGCCGGCCGCCGGCGACGATGTGAAGGTAGGGCTCGTTGGACTTCAGTACCATGAGTTATATTGCAGGTCGATCATTGTCCAGTGCTCGATGTTGCATGGTCTCCGTGGCAGCCGGCAAGCCGGAAGACGACAACGCGTTCCTCGAGGCGCTCGGTCGCCGCGTGCGCGAGCGCCGCGAAGAAGCGCACCTGACGCGAAAGCGGCTGGCCGAGCTGTCGGGGCTTTCGGAGCGCTATCTTGCGCAACTCGAATCCGGTGACGGCAACATATCCATCCTGCTGATCCGGCGCGTTGCCGATGCGCTCGCCTGTCCGCTCGGGCAACTGGTCGGCGACCGGTCCTTCGATCCGGAGATCGTCGCCGCGCTCGAACTGCTGCACGGGCTGCGGCCCGAGCAGCGCCACGAGGCCATCCTGCAGTTGCGGCAGCGCTTCGGGGAATCGAGTCGCGAGCGCTCGCGGCGCATCGCGCTGGTGGGCCTGCGCGGCGCCGGCAAGTCGACGCTGGGGGCGAAGCTGGCGGCGCGCCTGCGCGTTCCGTTCCATGAACTGGACCAGCAGATCGAGCGCGAACTCGGAGCCTCGCTCGGCAGCATCTTCTCGATGTACGGACAGGATACGTACCGCGAGGCGGAGGCGCGCGTGCTCGATCGGCTCACGCGTGCCCACCGACGCTGCGTGATCGCCACCGGCGGCTCGCTCGTGCTCGAGCCGCGGACCTACGAGTTGCTGCGCGATCGCTGCTTCACGGTGTGGCTGCGCGCCACGCCCGAGGATCACATGGATCGCGTCGCGGCGCAGGGCGACCTGCGGCCGATCCGCGGGCGCGAACACGCGATGGCCGAGTTGCGCACCATACTGAAGCAGCGCGAGCGGTTGTATGCGCTCGCCGATGCCGTGATCGACACCAGCGGCGCCGACGAAGAGCAAAGCCTCGAGCGGCTGCTCGAGCTGATCGAGGCGACCCCGTCGCACCAGGAGCGCGCGGGATGACCGCGCCGAAGAACGTCGCGTCCGGATGCGGTTGTCCGGCGCGATAATTCACCGACGAAGCTGGAGGAAAGCCGCCGTGGCCGAGATCTCGACTGCCGATCATTCCGCAAGCCCGCCCCGCATCCGCATTCCGCGCAGCTACAACGCTGCACACGACCTGATCGAGCGCAATCTGCAGGCGGGCCGCGGCGAACGCGTCGCCTACATCGACGATCGCGGTTCGTGCACCTACGCGGAACTGGCGAAGCGGGTGAACCGTTTCGCCTCGTCGCTCGCCGGGCTCGGCCTGCGGCGCGAAGAGCGCGTGCTGCTGTGCATGCTCGACACGAGCGACTGGCCGGTGGCGTTCCTCGGCGCGATCAAGGCCGGCGTCGTGCCGGTGGCGGTGAACACGCTGCTGCGCCCGCAGGACTACGAATACATGCTGCGCGACTCGCGCGCGTCGGCGCTGCTGGTCTCGCAGCCGCTGCTGCCGTCCTTCGAGGACACGATCGACTCGATTCCTTCGCTGCGCTCGGTCGTCGTCTCCGCGGCGCCCGGCACGACGGCTGGCGCCGGCGGCGGAAAGCGGGTCGATTTCGAGGCGCTGCTGGCCGGTGGCCGCGAAGACTTCGAGTGCGCCGATACCGTCGCCGACGAGCCGTGCTTCTGGCTCTATTCGTCGGGTTCGACCGGTTCGCCCAAGGGCACGGTGCACGTTCACTCGAGTCTCGTCGAGACCGCCGAGCTCTATGCGCGTCCCGTGCTGGGCATACGCGAGGACGACGTCGTCTTCAGCGCCGCGAAGCTGTTCTTCGCCTACGGCCTGGGCAACGGGCTGACCTTTCCGATGTCGGTCGGCGCGACCACCGTGCTGATGGCCGAGCGCCCGGCGCCCGAAGCGGTATTCCAGCGCCTCACGGGCGAGGCGCCTGCCGCGCTTGCCGCCACGGGCAAGCGACCGAGCATCTTCTACGGCGTGCCGACGCTGTATGCCGGCATGCTCGCCAATGCCGGCTTCCCGGCGGCGTCGCAGCTGTCGCTGCGCGTGGCGACGTCGGCCGGCGAGGCGCTGCCGAAGGGAATCGGTACCGGCTTCACCGAACGAACGAACGTGGAGATCCTCGACGGCATCGGCTCCACCGAAATGCTGCATATCTTCCTGTCGAACCAGTCGGGCGCGGTGCGCTACGGCACCACCGGCAAGCCGGTGCCGGGCTACACGCTGAAGCTGGTCGGCGACGACGGGCACGAGGTCGGCGACGGCGAGGTGGGCGACCTGTACATCAGCGGGCCTTCGGCTGCCGCGCAGTACTGGAACCAGCGCGAGAAGACGCGCGACACCTTCCAGGGCGTCTGGACGCGCAGCGGCGACAAGTACCAGCGCGACGCCGACGGCTACTACACGTACGCGGGCCGTTCCGACGACATGATGAAGGTGAGCGGGCAATACGTTTCGCCCTTCGAGGTCGAGTCGGCCGTCGCCTCGCATCCGATGGTGCTGGAAGCGGCGGTCGTCGGCTCGCGCGACGCCGACGGGCTGCTCAAGCCGAAGGCCTTCGTCGTGCTGAAGGAGCCGTCGCGCGCCACCGACGCGCTCGCGCAGGAGATCCAGGCCTTCGTCAAGGATCGGCTCGTGCCGTTCAAGTATCCGCGCTGGGTGGAGTTCGTCGACGAGTTGCCGAAGACGGCCACCGGCAAGATCCAGCGCTACCGGCTGCGCGATCGCGAGGATTTCACCGGCTGATCGGCGTGCACGACGGAGGAACGAACGCAATGCGCGTGTTCGAGAGTCTTGCCGAGCTGGCCGGCTGCGTCGGCGAGGAGATCGCGGTGAGCGACTGGGTCGAGGTTTCGCAGGCGCGCATCGACGCCTTTGCGCAGGCGACCGGCGACCGGCAATGGATCCACGTCGATCCCGAGCGTGCCGCGAAGGGGCCGTTCGGCACGACGATCGCGCACGGTTACCTGACGCTGTCGCTGCTGCCGATGTTCGCCGACAGCGCGATCGAGTTGCGAGGCGTGCGCATGAGCGTGAACTACGGCCTGAACCGCGTGCGCTTCCCGGCGCCGGTGCCGGCCGGCAGCCGGTTGCGCGCTCGCTTTCGAATCGTCTCGGTGGAGGACATCGGCGGCGGCGGGTTGCAGATCACCACCGAGGCGACGATCGAGCGCGAAGGCGGCGACAAGCCGGTGTGCATCGCGGAGACGGTCGCGCGGCGGTACGCGTAGCGGGGAATCTCGCGCAGAGGCTTCGTCGGCGCGACGCGCAGCGCGACGGCTCGGCACCCGTCGGGCGGCCGGGCGCAGCGGCCCCGGCGGCGGCGCAGCCCCTTGCCGCGGCCGACGGCTTCGGCCCCCGCTGCGCGGGGGCTTCCCGGCTCTGCCTCGGAAATTCGCACCCGCTGCGCGGCGGCGCTTCGCGCCGCGGCGCGACGGGGCCCGCGAATTTCCTTTCGGCAGCAGCCGGCTCGCCGACGTCCGCGGCAAGGGGCTGCGCCGCCGCCGGGGCCGCTGCGCCCGGCCGCCCGACGGGTGCCGAGCCCTTCAGTCGCCCCACACCTCGCGGGCGACTTCGACCACCCGCTCGAGCTTGCGCCACTGCTCTTCCTGCGACAGCGCGTTGCCGTGGTGCGTGCTCGAGAAGCCGCATTGCGGCGACAGGCACAGGTTCCCGAGGGGCACGTAGCGCGCGGCTTCGTCGATGCGGCGCTTCAGCATGTCCTTCGATTCGAGCTCGCCCGTCTTGGTGGTGACCAGGCCCAGCACGACGCGCTTGCCTGCGGGCAGCGCCTTCAGCGGCCCGAAGCCGCCGGCGCGTTCGCTGTCGAATTCCATGAACCAGCCGTCGACGTTCGTGGAGAACATCGCCTCGACGACCGGGTCGTAGCCGCCCTCGGCGACCCACGCGCTGCGGAAGTTGCCGCGGCAGGTGTGCATCGTGACGTGCAGGCCCGCGGGCTTGCCTTCGAGCGCGGCGTTGATCGCGTTTGCGTAGGTGCGCGGCAGCGCCGCCGGATCGTCGCCGTTGGCGCGGCACGTCGCCTGGATCTTCGGGTCGCACAGATAGGCGAAAGTGATGTCGTCGAGCTGCAGGTAGCGGCAGCCGGCTTCGGCCAGGTGACGGATCGCCGTGCGGTAGGCCTGCGCCACGTCCGACCAGAACGCATCGAGGTCGGGATAGGCCTCCGTCGAGATCGCCGCGCGTCCGCCGCGCAGATGCAGCATCGACGGCGACGGGATCGTCATCTTCGCGGTGCGCGTCGTCTGCTCGTTCAAGAACGCGAAGTGGTCGACCATGATCGGACGGCTGCAGCCGATGCGGCCGGTGACCGTGGCGATCGGCGGCTGCTCGGAGGAAGCGTCCACGCCGAACTTCGGCCCGGGATTGTCCTTCAGCGTCACGCCGTCGAGCTGCGCCAGGAAATCGAGGTGCCACCAGTCGCGGCGGAACTCGCCGTCGGTGATCGACTGCAGGCCGACCGCTTCCTGTCGCTGCACCGCTTCGCGGATCGCGCGGTCTTCGGCGGCGCGCAGCGTCGCGGCGTCGATCTCGCCGCGCCGCCGGCGCGCGCGTTCTTCCGCGAGCCAGGCGGGGCGCAGCAGGCTGCCGACGTGGTCGGCACGGAAGGGAATCGTCATGGGCGGCCTCTTATTCGGGTTCGAAACGAGACTTCCAATAACCGGAACGCCGACTGTGATGAGCGACGACCTCGAGTCGCAGCGTCTCGGTTGCGGCGCTGTAGTACAGAGTGAACGGAAATCGAGGCAGCACCAGCTTTCTGAGTGCGGAATCTGGCACAGGTACCCCGATTCGGCGACGCTGAAGCAGCAATTCCGCGGCGCGTTGAGCTTCGAGTGCGAATCGCTGGCCCAATTCCGGGACGATCGATTCGTCTCGAACTGCGGCTTCCATGAATTCCATCTCCGCTTCGGGATGGAATTCGAGCTTCATCGCGTCAGACGCGAACGCAGATGCTCGAAGACCGCTTCGCCTGGTATGCCGGAGACCTCTCCATCGACGACTTCCCGATGACGTCGCCGCGCCTCCTTCAAGAAGTTTAGCGCGATCCCACGTCAGCCGACGCTCCGGCCGAGCCCGAGGTCGTAGGCAGGATGATCGAGGCCGGCCGGTTGTCGATCCGCCAGCCGCGCTCGATCAGCTGAACGCCTGGATCCCGGTCTGCGCGCGTCCGAGGATCAGCGCGTGGATGTCGTGCGTGCCCTCGTAGGTGTTGACGACCTCGAGGTTGACCAGGTGACGCGCGACGCCGAACTCGTCGGAGATGCCGTTGCCGCCCATCATGTCGCGCGCCAGCCGCGCGATCTCCAGCGACTTGCCGCACGAGTTGCGCTTCATGATCGACGTGATCTCGACGGCGGCCGTGCCTTCGTCCTTCATCCGGCCCAGGCGCAGGCATCCCTGCAGCCCCAGCGTGATCTCGGTCTGCATGTCGGCGAGTTTCTTCTGGATCAGCTGGTTGGCGGCGAGCGCGCGGCCGAACTGCCTGCGATCGAGCACGTACTGCCGGGCGCGATGCCAGCAGTCTTCGGCGGCGCCGAGCGCGCCCCAGGCGATGCCGTAGCGCGCGCTGTTCAGGCAGGTGAACGGGCCCTTCAGTCCCTCGACCTTCGGCATCAACTGCTCGTCGGGCACGAACACCTGGTCCATGACGATCTCGCCGGTGAGCGACGCGCGCAGGCCCACCTTGCCGTGGATCGCCGGCGCCGACAGGCCCTTCGAGCCCTTCTCGAGGATGAAGCCCTTGATGCGCCCGTCGTGATCGCCGCCGACGCACTTCGCCCAGACGATGAAGACGTCGGCGAACGGCGAGTTCGAGATCCACATCTTGTTGCCGGTGAGCTCGTAGCCGCCGGAGACTTTCCGGGCGCGCGTCTCCATCGAGCCCGGATCGGAGCCGTGGTTCGGCTCGGTGAGGCCGAAGCAGCCGATCCATTCGCCGGTGGCGAGCTTCGGCAGGTACTTCTCCTTCTGCGCGTCGGTGCCGAACTCGAAGATCGGCACCATGACGAGCGAACTCTGCACGCTCATCATCGAGCGATAGCCGGAGTCGACGCGCTCGACCTCGCGGGCGATCAGTCCGTAGGCGACGTAGTTCAGGCCGGGGCCGCCGTAGGCCTCGGGGATCGTCGGTCCGAGCAGGCCGAGTGCGCCCATCTCGCGGAAGATCGCCGGGTCGGTCTTCTCGCTGCGGAAGGCTTCGAGCACGCGCGGCGCGAGGCGTTCCTGGCAGTATGCTGCCGCTGCCTCGCGCACCATGCGCTCGTCCTCGGTGAGTTGCTGGTCGAGCAGCAGCGGGTCGTCCCACTTGAAAGCGGCTTTCATCGGCTCTCCTGGAATTCGGCTCGGTAAATCTCTAGCGTAGTCGATCCGCCGGCGCCGCCTGCGCGGCACGACGCGCGGCGCACCCTTCGGCGTGCGGTGGCGCCGGGAGCACGCAAAATGGCATTGCGATACCGATTTATGCCCGAAGCAGGCGCGTTTCCCCATGATCTGGCTCAAGCCGCCGCGTTGACGCGGGGCAAGCCCGACGCCGCGGCAACGCGGTAGGCTCGCGTATGCGCGCCGCTCGCTGGAGTCTGGCGGCCCGGTTGGCCGTCCTCGGTTTCTCGATGCTGCTGCTCGCGCTCGTTTCGATCGCGCTCACGTTCTGGGTCACCTGGGAACTGCAGGGCGGGGCGGCGGCGGTCAACGAGGCGGGTCGCATGCGCATGCAGGCCTACCGGCTGGCGCTCGACGCGCAGCGCGGGGCCGCGTCCGAGCTGTCGCGCCACGTCGAGCGCTTCGACGAAAGCCTGGCGGTGCTGCGCGACGGGGACCCGTCGCGGCCGCTGTTCGTGCCGTGGAACGACGCCACCCGCGAGCGCTTCGACGACGTGCAGGCGCAATGGCGTTCGCTGCGCAGCGACTGGCTCTCGCGCCCCGATCTGGTGCGGCTTCCGCAGGTCGACGGGTTCGTCGAGTCCACCGACGAGTTCGTCGCGTCGATCGAGAACCAGCTGTCGCGCTGGACCGCCATCCTCTACGCCTACCAGTTCGCGATGATGGCACTGGCGATCGGAGGCGCGGTCGCGCTGCTCTACACCGGCTACATCTACGTCGTCGACCCGGTCGCCCGGCTGCGGCGTGCGCTCGCGCGCGTCGAGCGGGGCGAGTTCGAGACACGGGTCGACGTCGTCTCGCGCGACGAGTTCGGCGAACTGAGCGAGGGCTTCAACCGGATGGCCGGCAACCTGCAGCAGCTGTACGCCGGCCTCGAGGACAAGGTTCGCGAGAAGACGGCGACGCTCGAAGCGAAGAGCCGTCGGCTCGCGGCGCTGTACGACGCGAGCGCGTTCATCGGCGGCGTGGACACGCTCGACGACCTCGCGCACGGCTTCGTGCGCAAGGCGCGCGAGGCTGCGCGGGCGGACGCGGCGATGATCCGCTGGTCGGACCAGGCGAACCAGCGCTACCTGCTGCTGGCCGCCGACGGCCTGCCCGACGCGATCGTGCAGGCCGAGCAGTGCGTGACCGCCGGCAGCTGCCACTGCGGCGATGCGTCTGCCGGCTCCGGAGCGCGAACCATTGCGCTGCGCCCCGGTTCCGGCGAGCGGCTCGGCCTCTGTCGGTCGGCCGGCTATCGCACGCTGGTCGCGGTTCCGATCGAGTTGCAGCACCGCGTGCTCGGCGAAATCGACCTGCTGTATCGCCACGAGCACGCGCTCGTCGACGAAGACCGCTCGCTGCTCGAGACGCTGGCGAGCCACCTGGCCAGCGCGATGGAGGGTATGCGCGCTGCCGCGCTCGACCTGGAGGCGGCCGTGGCGCACGAGCGCGAGTTGCTGGCGCAGGAGCTGCACGATTCGATCGCGCAGTCGCTGGCCTTCCTGAAGATCCAGGTGAAGCTGCTGCGCGACGCGGCCGAGCGCGACGATCCGTCGAAGGTCGCGCGCGTCGTCGACGAGATCGACGCGGGCGTGCGCGAAAGCTACAGCGACGTGCGCGAGCTGCTGCTGCACTTTCGCACGCGCACGCGCGACGAGGACATCGAGCCGGCGCTGCGCACGACGCTGTCCAAGTTCGAGCACCAGACCGGCCTGCGCGTGCAGCTCGACATCGAGGGGCACGGACTGCCGCTCGACCCGGACGTCCAGGTGCAGGCGCTGCACATCGTGCAGGAGGCGCTGTCGAACGTACGCAAGCACGCCGGCGCGCAGCGCGTCTGGCTGCGCGTGCAGCAGACGCCGGCCTGGCGATTCGAGGTGCGCGACGACGGCCGTGGCTTCGACGCGCAGGCCTCGCCCGGCGAGACGCAGGTGGGGCTGCGCATCGCGCGCGAGCGCGCGATGCGCATCGGCGGCCGGGTCGAGGTCGAGTCGGCGCCGGGCGAGGGAACGCGCGTTGTCCTCACCCTGCCGCCGCAGGCGTTGCGGGCGGCAGAGGGCGGCGGGGCAGGCGCAGAGGGCGGCGGGGCAGGCGCAGAGGGCGGCGGGGCAGGCGCAGAGGGCCGCGCGACAAGCGCCCCGGGCGGCTCTTCCGTCGCCGGCAGCGCGCGCGAAGCGAACGCGCCCGCCACCGGCAACCCGGCATGACGGCGCCGATCCGCCTGCTCGTCGTCGACGACCACACGCTGTTCCGACGCGGGCTCGTCGCGCTGCTGGCGAGCGAGCGGGGCCTCGAGGTCGTCGGCGAGGCGGCCGACGCCGGCGAGGCGCTGCGCCGCGCGCGCGAGTTGCAGCCGCAGGTGATCCTGCTCGACAACCACCTGCCCGGCGCGAGCGGCATTGCGGCGCTTCCCGGGCTGAAGGAAGCGGCGCCGTCGGCGCAGGTGCTGATGCTCACCGTCAGCGAGGACGAGAACGACATGGCGGCGGCGCTGCGTGCGGGCGCGCGCGGTTACGTGCTGAAGACGATCGACGGCGACGCGCTCGCCGAAGCGATCCGGCGCACGGTGAAGGGCGAGTCGGTGGTCAGTCCCGAGATGACCGGCAAGCTCGTCGAGGCGTTCCGCTCGAGCGTCGAAGCACCGGGCGAAGCGCGCGCGAAGGCGGCGGTCGATCCGATCGAGACGCTTTCGCCGCGCGAGCGCGAGATCCTTGCGCACATCGCCCGCGGTGCGAGCAACAAGGCGATCGCGCGCGCGCTGGACATCGCCGAGACGACGGTGAAGATCCACGTGCAGCACATCCTGCGCAAGCTGGATCTCGTCTCGCGCGTGCAGGCGGCGGTCTACGCGGCGGAGCGCGGTCTCGGCTGACCGGCGCCGCTGCGCCGGTCGCGTCACCTGCCGCTGCGCCGGCCGCATCGCCTGCGGTGAAACGCTGCAAAAGGCGGCGGTTTAAGCCCAGCGAGGATGTTTGCGGCGACGAATGCTGCGTTTCGCAGCGCGCCGCGTCGTTTCGCGGCGCGCCGCATTCTCGTGACAGCGCGCTGCGATGTCGGGCCGAGCGCGCCTGCGGGAACAGCACCCGGCAGTCCGCCCCAGCCGCCCGATCGGCGTACGGTTGCAACGGCACGGAGTAGTTCCTTCGAACTACGCGAACCAGCCCCGCCTCCTCCTTCCGCCTTCCCGAACGCACACCGCCGAAGGATGTTCGCGCTGCCTGCCGATCCCTAAAGTCTGCACCAGGAGAACGTGAAATGAGTTCCGTCGACTTCGAGGGCGCGCGGGCGCGCCAGGGCCTGTCGGTGCTGATCTTCAGCACGCTCGCCTTCACCGTCTGCTTCATGGTCTGGATGATGTTCGGCGTGATCGGCATCCCGATCCGCAAGTCGCTGGACCTGAACGCCACGCAGTTCGGCCTGCTGACCGCCACGCCGGTGCTCACCGGATCGCTGATCCGCGTGCCGCTGGGTATCTGGACCGACCGCTACGGCGGGCGCGTCGTGATGACGGTGCTGATGGCCGCCACCGTGCCTGCGATCTGGCTGATGGCCTACGCCACCCAGTTCTGGCAGTTTCTCGTCATCGGGCTGTTCGTCGGCCTGGCAGGTGGTTCGTTCTCCGTCGGCACGCCGTACGTGGCGCGCTGGTTTCCGCGCAACCGGCAGGGCTTCGCGATGGGCGTCTTCGGCGCCGGCAACTCGGGCGCGGCGGTGAACAAGTTCGTCGCGCCCGCGCTCGTCGTCGCCTTCGGCTGGGCGATGGTCCCGCAGGTGTACGCGGTGATCCTGCTGTTGACGACCGTCCTGTTCTGGATGTTCACGTACAGCGATCCGGCGCATCGCGTGCCGAGCCACGTGCGCCTGGCCGACCAGCTGAAGATGCTGAAGGACCCGCGCGTGCTCAAGTACTGCCAGTACTACAGCATCGTCTTCGGCGGCTATGTCGCGCTCAGCCTGTGGATGGTGCAGTACTACGTCGGCGAGTACGGAATGGACATCCGCGTCGCCGCGCTTCTCGCCGCCTGCTTCTCGCTGCCCGGCGGCGTGCTGCGCGCCGCCGGCGGGTGGCTGTCGGACAAGTACGGCGCGCACAGCGTCACCTGGTGGGTGATGTGGGTGAGCTGGATCTGCCTGTTCCTGCTCAGTTACCCGCAGACGCAGTTCACCGTGACGACGATCGAGGGCACGCGCAGCTTCCACATCGGGCTGAACGTCTACGCCTTCACCTTGCTGATGTTCGTGCTCGGCGTCGCCTGGGCCTTCGGCAAGGCGAGCGTCTTCAAGTACATCAGCGACGAATACGCTGCGGACATCGGCACCGTCTCCGGAATCGTCGGCCTGGCCGGCGGCCTGGGCGGCTTCGTGCTGCCGATCCTCTTCGGTGCGCTGGTCGACCTCACCGGCGTGCGCTCGAGCGCCTTCATGCTGATGTACGGCGTCGTCTGGGTGTCGCTGATCTGGATGTACTTCACCGAGGTGCGCCGCACCGAATTGATGGGGCCGCACACGGCGCCCGCCCGCGGCTGAGCCGCCGGCACGACGCGATTCGCGTTGCGCCTCCGATCCACGGAGAACTCGAATGACCGCCTCGACCACTGCCGATGCCGTACGTGCAAGACCCGGCAGCCTGCTGAAGATCTGGACGCCCGAGGACAAGGCCTTCTGGCAACGCGAGGGCGAGGCGATCGCCAAGCTCAACCTGTGGATCTCGGTGCCCGCGCTGTTCCTCGCCTTCGCCGTCTGGCAGTTGTGGAGCGTCGTCGCGGTGAGTCTGCCGGCACTGGGCTTTCGCTATTCGACGAACCAGCTGTTCTGGCTCGCCGCGGCCCCGGCGCTGTCGGGCGCGACGCTGCGCATCTTCTATTCGTTCATGGTGCCGCTGGTGGGCGGCCGGCGCTGGACGGCGATCTCGACCGCGTCGCTGCTGATCCCGGCGATCGGCATCGGCTTCGCAGTGCAGGATCCGACGACCAGCTATCCGACGATGCTCGCGCTCGCGCTGCTGTGCGGGCTCGGCGGAGGCAACTTCAGCTCGAGCATGGCGAACATCAGCTTCTTCTTTCCGAAGGAGCGCAAGGGTTCGGCGCTCGGCGTGAACGCCGGCCTGGGCAACCTCGGCGTATCGGTCGTGCAGTTCCTTGCGCCGCTGGTCGTCGCCGTCGGCGTGTTCGGCATCTTCGGCGGCGAACCGCAGACGATCGTGCGCAACGGCCAGACCGTGTCGGTGTGGACGCAGAACGCCGCCTTCGTCTGGGTGCCGTGGATCGCGCTCGCTGCCGTCGCGGCCTGGTTCTTCATGAACGACATCGCCGATGCGAAAGCGTCGTTCGCCGCGCAGGCGGCGATCTTCCGGCGCAAGCACAACTGGCTGATGTGCGTGCTGTACCTGGGCACCTTCGGGTCGTTCATCGGCTTCGCAGCCGGCTTCCCGCTGCTGATCCGCAGCCAGTTCCCCGCCGTGAATCCGCTCGCCTACGCCTGGCTCGGTCCGCTCGTCGGCGCGGTCATCCGGCCCTTCGGCGGCTGGCTCTCGGACAAGCTCGGCGGCGCGAAAGTCACCTACTGGAACTTCGTCGTGATGGCGCTCGCCGTCGTCGGCGTGCTGTTCTTCCTGCCGAAGGGCACGGGCGGCTTCGCGATGCCTTTCGGTCCGGCGGAAGGCCACTTCGGCGGCTTCTTCGTGATGTTCCTGGTTCTGTTCCTGACCACCGGCATCGGCAACGGCTCGACGTTCCGGATGATCCCGGTGATCTTCATGAACCAGCGGCTGGCCGAGGCGCGCGGCAAGGGCGAGGCGGCGGTTGCGCAGGCCACGCGCGACGGCAATACGGAGGCGGCGGCGGCGCTGGGCTTCGCCGGCGCGCTCGGGGCCTACGGCGGCTTCTTCATCCCGAAGAGCTATGGCAGCTCGATCGCCGCCACCGGCGGGCCCGAGGCAGCGCTGTGGATCTTCTGCGCGTTCTATCTGTTGTGCACGTTGATCACGTGGTGGTACTACGCGCGGCGCGACGCCGAAATGCCGTGCTGAGTCTCGACGTCCTTCGCGCATCGGCGCGCTCGCGGCGAGTGGCTGCGAGCCGCCGGGGGCGGCAAGCCGGGTGTGCGCGCTGCGCGCTCGGGGCGGTGGCAGCGGGCCTTGCGGGGCGGGCGGGGCGATCGGTGCGGCTCCGGCTGCGGCGGTCGGCGCTGCGCGCCGACTTCCCTGTGCTGCTCGCCTCGGGGTCGCGCGGCGGAACTCGCTACGCGCGCTTCGCGCGCTCCGCTCAGACAGGCCGCCGCGAGTCAGA
Source organism: Burkholderiaceae bacterium (assembly GCA_023954015.1). Taxonomy (GTDB): domain Bacteria; phylum Pseudomonadota; class Gammaproteobacteria; order Burkholderiales; family Burkholderiaceae_E; genus Zeimonas. The sequence goes on along the minus strand of JAMLIS010000015.1, from coordinate 52,371 downwards.
GGTACGAAGCGCGCTTCGCGCGCCGACCCCGAGACTGCGCTGCCCGGCGCCGCAGGATCGCCGCACCGATCGCTCCGCCCCGCCCGCAAGGCCCGCTGCCACCGCCCTGAGCGCGCAGCGCGCACACCCGGCTTGCCGCCCCCGGCGGCTCGCAGCCACTCGCCGCTCGAGCAACGTTGCACGGAGCACCACCGAATGAGCCACCTGCTCGACCGCCTCACCTTCTTCGCGCAACCCGCCGAGGCCTTCGCCGACGGCCACGGACTGACGACCGGCGAAGACCGCACGTGGGAAGACGCCTACCGCAATCGCTGGCAGCACGACAAGATCGTGCGCTCCACGCACGGCACGAACTGCACGGGCTCGTGCTCGTGGAAGATCTACGTCAAGGGCGGCATCGTCACCTGGGAGACGCAGCAGACCGACTATCCGCGCACGCGTCCGGATCTGCCGAACCACGAGCCGCGCGGCTGCGCGCGCGGGGCGAGCTACAGCTGGTATCTGTACAGCGCGAACCGGGTCAAGTACCCGATGGTGCGCGGCCGGCTGCTGAAGGCGTGGCGAGCGGCGCGGGCCAGGGCCGCGTCGCCGGTGGATGCCTGGGCGGCGATCGTCGGCGACGATGCGCTGCGCCGCGGCTGGCAGCAGCAGCGCGGCCTGGGCGGCTTCGTTCGCGCGTCGTGGGACGAAGCGAACGAGATCGTCGCGGCCGCCAACATCTACACGATTCGCCGCTACGGGCCCGACCGCGTTCTGGGCTTTTCGCCGATTCCGGCGATGTCGATGGTTTCGTACGCCGCCGGCTCGCGCTACCTGTCGTTGATCGGCGGCGTGTGCATGAGCTTCTACGACTGGTACTGCGACCTGCCGCCGTCGAGCCCGCAGACCTGGGGCGAGCAGACCGACGTTCCCGAGTCGGCCGACTGGTACAACTCGACCTTCCTCATCGCCTGGGGCTCGAACGTACCGCAGACGAGGACGCCCGATGCGCACTTCTTCACCGAGGTGCGCTACAAGGGCGCAAAAGTGGTCGCGGTCACGCCCGATTACGCCGAGGTCTCGAAGCTCGCCGACCTGTGGCTGCACCCGAAGCAGGGAACCGACGCGGCGCTCGCGATGGCGATGGGCCACGTCGTGCTCGACGAATTTCACGTCAAGCGGCGCGTGCCGTATTTCGAGGACTACGCGCGCCGCTACACCGATCTGCCGCTGCTCGTCGAACTCGGCGAGACGACGCTCGCCGACGGCTCGAGGCTGCTTGCGCCGGGCCGCTATCTGCGCGCGAGCGATTTCGACGCTGCGCTCGGGCAGGAGAACCATCCGGAATGGAAGACGGTGGCCTTCGACGCCGACGGCGGCGTCGTCGTGCCCAACGGCTCGATCGGTTTTCGCTGGGGTCCCGACGGGCGCGGCGATCGGGGCAAGTGGAATCTCGAGGCGCGCGACGCGCGTGATGCGCGCGAAGTTTCGCTGCAACTGTCGCTGCTCGACGACGATCGCGGCGTGGACCGCGAACTCGTCGACGTGGGCTTTCCGTATTTCGGCGGCATCGCGACGCCGCACTTCGAGTCGAACGAGCAGGGCGCCGACGTGCTGCGCCGGCGCGTGCCGGCCCGGCGCCTGCCGGTCGTGCGCGACGGCGTGCGCACGGAGATCCTCGCGGCAACGGTGTTCGATCTGCTCGCCGCCAACTACGGCGTGGCGCGCGCCGGCGTCGACGATCCGTCGGCCGCCGCCGGCTTCGACGACGACGTTCCGTACACGCCGGCCTGGCAGGAGGCGATCACCGGCGTGCCGCGCGAACACGTGATCGCCGTCGCGCGCCAGTTCGCCGGGAACGCCGAGAAGACGCGCGGCAGATCGATGGTGATCATCGGCGCGGCGATGAACCACTGGTACCACTGCGACATGAACTACCGCGGCATCATCAACCTGCTGATGCTGTGCGGATGCATCGGGCAGAGCGGCGGCGGCTGGGCGCACTACGTCGGACAGGAGAAGCTGCGCCCGCAGACCGGGTGGGCGCCGCTCGCTTTCGCGCTCGACTGGATCAGGCCGCCGCGCCAGCAGAATTCGACGAGCTTCTTCTACGCGCACACCGACCAGTGGCGCTACGAGCGTCTCGGCGTCGACGAGGTCCTGTCGCCGCTGGCCGACAGGGACGCGCACCGCGCGTCGATGATCGACTACAACGTGCGCGCCGAACGGATGGGGTGGCTGCCGTCGGCGCCGCAGTTGAAGACGAATCCGCTCGCGATCGCGCCTGCCGCGCAGGCAGCCGGCATGGACCCGAAAGCGTACGTCGTGCGGAACCTGAAGAGCGGCGCACTCGAACTCAGCTGCGAGGATCCCGACGATCCGGCGAACTGGCCGCGCAATCTCTTCGTCTGGCGCTCGAACCTGCTCGGCTCGTCGGGCAAGGGACACGAGTATTTCCTGCGCCACCTGCTCGGCACCAGCCACGGCGTGCAGGGCAAGGATCTCGGCGCCGAAGAGGCGAAGCCGGTCGAGGTGAAGTGGCACGAGCACGCGCCCGAAGGCAAGCTCGACCTGCTCGTCACGCTCGACTTCCGCATGAGCACGACCTGCCTGTACTCGGACGTCGTGCTGCCCACCGCTACCTGGTACGAGAAGAACGACCTCAACACGAGCGACATGCACCCGTTCGTCCACCCGCTGTCGCGCGCGGTGGATCCGGCGTGGGAGGCGCGCAGCGACTGGGAGATCTACAAGGGCTTCGCGAAGAAGTTCAGCGAGCTGTGCCCGGGGCACCTCGGCGTCGAGCGCGACGTCGTGCTCACGCCGATGATGCACGACACGCCGGCCGAGCTCGCGCAGCCCTTCGACGTGCACGACTGGAAGCGCGGCGACTGCGAGCTGGAGCCGGGCCGTACCGCGCCGCAGATCAGCGTCGTCGAGCGCGACTATCCGAACACCTGGGCGCGCTTCACGGCGCTCGGTCCGCTGATGACGCAGATGGGCAACGGCGGCAAGGGAATCGCCTGGAACACCGAGGACGAGGTGCGCGCGCTCGCCGAACTGAACGGCGAGGTGCTCGACGAAGGACCGGCGAAGGGCCTGCCGCGCATCGTCAGCGACATCGATGCTGCCGAGACGGTGATGATGCTCGCGCCCGAGACGAACGGGCAGGTCGCGGTGAAGGCGTGGGATGCGCTGTCGAAGATCACGGGGCGCGCGCACGCGCACCTGGCCGTGCATCGCGAGGATGAGAAGATCCGCTTCCGCGACATCCAGGCGCAGCCGCGCAAGATCATCAGTTCGCCCACGTGGTCCGGGCTCGAGAGCGAGAAGGTCTCGTACAACGCCGGCTACACGAACGTGCACGAGCTGATTCCGTGGCGCACGCTCACCGGGCGCCAGCAGTTCTACCAGGACCACCCGTGGATGCGCGCCTTCGGCGAAGGCTTCGTGTCGTATCGCCCGCCGGTGGACCTGAAGGCGGTGGGCGAGGTGATGGGTCGCAAGCCGAACGGCAACGCGGAGATCGCGCTGAACTTCATCACGCCGCACCAGAAGTGGGGCATCCACTCCACGTACAGCGACAACCTGATGATGCTCACGCTGAACCGGGGCGGGCCGGTGATCTGGCTGTCGGAGGACGACGCGCGCGCGGCGGGCATCGTCGACAACGACTGGGTGGAGCTCTTCAACGCCAACGGCGCGATCGCCGCGCGCGCGGTCGTGAGCCAGCGCGTGAATCGCGGCATGGTGATGATGTATCACGCGCAGGAGAAGATCATCAACACGCCCGGCTCCGAGATCACCGGCATGCGCGGCGGCATCCACAACTCGGTCACGCGCGTGGTGCTCAAGCCCACGCACATGATCGGCGGCTACGCGCAGTACAGCTACGGCTTCAACTACTACGGAACCATCGGCACCAACCGCGACGAATTCGTCGTCGTGCGGAAGATGGCGAAGGTCGACTGGCTCGACGAGCCGGCGCACGACCGGGAAGCTGCCGCCGCCGCCGCGGCCACCGCGATCGCCGCCGCCGCGAAGGGAGCGTGACGATGAAGATTCGCGCACAGATCGGCATGGTGCTGAATCTGGACAAGTGCATCGGCTGCCATACCTGCTCGGTCACCTGCAAGAACGTCTGGACGAACCGTCCGGGCTTGGAATACGCGTGGTTCAACAACGTCGAGTCCAAGCCCGGCATCGGCTATCCGAAGGAGTGGGAGAACCAGGATCGCTGGCAGGGCGGCTGGGTGCGTCGCGCCGACGGCTCGATTCGACCGCGCCAGGGCGGCAAGTGGCAGCTGCTGATGCGCATCTTCGCCAACCCGAACCTGCCGCAGATCGACGACTACTACGAGCCCTTCACTTTCGACTACGACCACCTGCAGTCGGCGCCCGAGTCGCGGGCGGCGCCCACCGCGCGTCCGAGGAGCCTGATCACCGGCGAGCGGATGCAGAAGATCGAATGGGGCCCGAACTGGGAGGAGATCCTCGGCGGCGAGTTCGCCGGACGCTCGAAGGACCGCAATTTCGACGACGTGCAGAAGGAGATCTACGGCCAGTTCGAGAACACCTTCCTGATGTACCTGCCGCGGCTGTGCGAGCACTGCCTGAATCCGACCTGCGTGGCTTCGTGCCCGTCGGGATCGATCTACAAGCGCGAGGAGGACGGCATCGTCCTCATCGACCAGGACAAGTGCCGCGGCTGGCGCATGTGCATCTCGGGCTGCCCGTACAAGAAGATCTACTTCAACTGGAAGAGCGGCAAGGCCGAGAAGTGCATCTTCTGCTACCCGCGCATCGAGGCCGGACAGCCCACCGTCTGCTCGGAGACCTGCGTGGGCCGGATCCGCTACCTCGGCGTGCTGCTCTACGACGCCGACCGCATCGAAGCGGCGGCGAGCGTGGCCGACGAGCGTGCGCTGTACGAGGCGCAGCTCGGCGTCTTCCTCGATCCGGACGATCCGTCGGTGATCGAGCAGGCACGCGCCGACGGCGTGCCCGATGCGTGGCTCGAGGCGGCGCGCGCGAGCCCGGTCTACCGCATGGCCGTCGACTGGAAGGTCGCGCTGCCGCTGCACCCGGAGTACCGCACGCTGCCGATGGTCTGGTACGTGCCGCCGCTGTCGCCGATCGCCTCGGCTGCGCAGGCGGGACGCATCGGCGCCAACGGGCAGATTCCGGACGTCTCGCAGTTGCGCATCCCGCTGCAGTACCTGGCGAACCTGCTCAGCGCCGGCGACACCGCGCCCGTGATACGCGCGCTCGAGCGGATGCTGGCGATGCGCGCGTTCCAGCGTGACCTGCACGTGGAGGGACGCGAGAACACCGAGGTGCTCGGGCAGGTGGGGCTCACGGTGGCCGAGGCGCAGCGCATGTACCGCGTGATGGCGATCGCCGACTACGAGGACCGTTTCGTGATCCCGTCGACGCATCGCGAGTACGCCGAGAACGCCTTCGACGTGCGCGGCGGCTGCGGTTTCTCCTTCGGGAACGGCTGCTCGGAGGGGACGAGCGAAACGAGCCTGTTCGGCGCCGGCAAGCGGCGAACCGTCCCCGTGAAGGCAACGCTGTGAGGCCGCAGACGATGACCCACGCCCGTACGCTGCGCGCGCTCGCGCAACTGCTCACCTATCCGGACGCGCGCCTGCGCGCGCTGCTGCCGGCGCTCGGCGAGCATTTCGACGACGAGCGCGCCTGCAGCCCGGCGGTGCGCGCGGCGCTCGCCGCGCTCGTCGCGCACCTGCGCGCGCGAGACCCCTACGAGATCGAGGCCGACTACGTCGACTGCTTCGACCGCGGCCGCGCCACGTCGCTGCTGCTCTTCGAGCACGTGCACGCCGACTCGCGCGAGCGCGGCCAGGCGATGGTCGACCTGCTGGCGACCTACGAGCAGGCGGGGCTGCGCCTGGCGCCGGGGCAGCTGCCCGACTGGCTGCCGATCGTGCTCGAATTCGCGTCTACGCAGCCGCCGAAGCTCGCGCGCGCCTTCCTCGGCGAACTGGCGCCCTTGCTCAATGCGCTGCACACGGCGCTGGCGGCGCGTCGCAGCCGCTACGCCGCAACGATCGCCGCCGCGCTCGAGCTCGCCGGCGAGCGCGTGCGCACGGTCGCGCTGCCACCCGAGGAGTCGATCGACGAGGCCTGGGCCGAGCCGCCCGCCTTCGGCGGCTGCTCGACGCGCGGACAGGCGCGGCCCGACGCGGCGCAACCCCTGCACTTCGTGCCTCGCGCCGCGCCTGCGGTGAGCGCAGCGGCTGGACTTCCGCGCGATGCCGACGCCGCGGCGCGCGCGCCTCTCTGACCCGGGAGCCGACCGATGAACGCCCTCGATCACTTCTTCTTCGGCCTGTATCCGTACGTGTGCCTGACCGTGTTCTTCGTCGGCAGCTGGATCCGCTTCGATCGCGACCAGTACACCTGGAAGAGCGATTCGTCGCAGCTGCTTCGCGCCGGGTCGCTGCGATGGGGCAACAACCTGTTCCACGCCGGCGTGCTGTTCCTGTTCTTCGGTCACTTCTTCGGCATGCTCACGCCGCACTTCGTCTACGCGCCGATTCTCGACGCGGGCACCAAGCAGCGGATCGCGATGGCGAGCGGCGGCATCGCGGGCGTGCTGGCGATCGTCGGGCTCACGCTGCTGCTCACGCGCCGCCTGGGCGACGCGCGCATCCGCGCGGTGTCGAGAAAGAGCGACGTGTTCCTGCTGTGGCTGCTGTGGATCCAGCTCGCGCTCGGGCTGGCAACGATCCCGCTGTCGGGGCAGCACCTCGACGGCAGCGTGATGCTGGTGCTGGCCGACTGGGCGCAGCGCATCGTCACCTTCCGGCCCGGAGCCGTCGAGTCGATCGCGCAGGCGAGCTGGGTGTTCAAGCTGCACATGGTGCTCGGCATGACGGTGTTCCTGGTGTTCCCGTTCACGCGTCTCGTGCACGTCTGGAGCGGCTTTGCGTCGATCGCCTACGTGCTGCGTCCGTACCAGCTGGTGCGCAGCCGGCGGCTGGGGCTGCCGGCGTCGCATCGCGCACCGGCGCGGGTGCGTCTCGGTCCCGGCGCGGCCGGCGGCGTCGACACGCCGTCGCGACCCGAGCCCTCGTTCGACGCCGCCGACGGTGCGCTTCCTGCCGGTGCCTCTGCTTTCTCGTCGGCGAATCCCGCGGCAGGTCGATCATGATCGCGACGGTTCGCGAGGACCGCGTCGGGCCGGAGGCTGCGATCGAGGCGATCGAGGCGGTCGAGGCGGTCGAGGCGGTCGAGGCGGTCGAGGCGGCCGAAGCGGTCGAGGCGGCCGAAGCGGTCGACGACGCGGCGGCGCAGGACGAGTCGCGCCGCCGCGCGATCATCGAGTTGCTGCTCGACGAGGCGAGCCGTCGCGGCCTGCCGGGGGCCGACGGCGTCGACCGGGAAACGGGCTTCGTCTCCGAGGCGCAGGCACAGGCAATCGAAGCGCTGCTCGACGAGGAGTTGCGCATCGTCGAGCCGGACGAGCAGGCATGCCGCCGGCATTACGCCGCGCAAGCATCGCGTTTCGGTCCGGTCGAGCGCGTGCATGCGCGCCACATCCTGTTCGCGGTGACGCCGGGCGTCGACGTCGCTGCGCTGGCTGCGTATGCCGAGCAGTTGCTGCTCGGGTTACGCGGTTCGTCGGACCGGACGTCGGCCTTCGCGCAGGCCGCTCGCCGGAACTCGAACTGCCCGAGCGGCGCGCAGGGCGGCGACCTGGGCTGGATCGTCTCGCGCGACTGCGCACCGGAGTTCGCGCGCGAACTCTTCGACCGGCCCGAGACCGGGTTGCTGCCGCGCCTGGTGCGCAGCCGCCTCGGCCTGCATATCGTCGAGGTGCTCGCCCGCGAGCGCGGCGACGAGCCGACCTGGGAGGAAGTGCGCGAGGCGGTCGCACAGGACCTGCGACGCCGTTCGTGGGTCACGGCGCTGCGGCGCTATCTGTCCGAGCTTTCGGCGCAGGCGCCGAGCGACGGCACGAACGCCGACGGGTCGCGCTGACGCGTTGTACCGACGCAGCGGGGACGGGTTCTCCGCAGGTCCGCAGGACGCGTCATATCATTATCAAACGGCGGCGCCGAGGCTTCTCGAAAGCAACGTCACGGCCGGAAGATCGCGGACCTTCTTCACCGCTTCGATCAGTGTCGTTCTGTCGGCGTCGTCGAGCGTGTCCAGGTCGCCGTCGTCGAAATAGGCCAGCGCCTTCAACGCCTCGCTCGGCTGGAAGTTGGGCCCGAACAGCAGGCGCGCCGATGCCAGGGCCCGCGACAGACTTGCGCCCGCGCGGATCATCGCGGCGACGTCGCGGTAGTCTTTCGCTTCCACGCGCTGAAGGACGACCTTTGCTTTTGTCGCCATCAGATCGTCCATCGATGCGACCAGGGCCACGCCGTCGTCGGTGTACTCCGGCTCGCCTACCCGTCCGAAGGCGATCGCGCCGAAGAACGACACTTTCACGTGTTCGAGCGGCGAGCGGTCGTCGGGAACCTGCAGGACCCAGCTGTCGCCCTGTTCCTGCAAGGTCGTCGCTCGTTCCACGAACGGAAGCGCGGCGATGATGGCCGTACGATCGAGCGGCTTCTCCGAGAAGAAATCGAAATCGGCGGAATCACGGTGCCCGAGGCGCAGGGCAACGGCCGTGCCGCCGTACAGTGCGAAACCGAGCGCGCCGGTGTTGCGCAGCTGCGGCCACAGCCGTATCTGCGCGGGCGGCAACGCGTCGATGCGGGCTTCGAACCGCCGGCTCACGGAATTCTTCGAACCGGCAGCGCAGGCACCTCGTTCGGGCCGGCGAGTTCGAGACGGTAGTGCCAATACGCCCAGGAGCGGGCGTTGAACTGGCCCGCTTGCGCGCGCGCCAGCACCTCGCGCAGGACGTCTTCGCCGACTTCCGAAACCAGTGCCTGCACGTCGGCATAGTCGCCGATGTCCATCACCTGCGCGATCACGCGTTCGGGCCTGGTGACGGCCTCCTCCGGCGTCTTCCACCAGACGTACTTGCGCGCGAAGGGTTTCAGCGTCTCTGGGCGAACGTGAAGCATTCGTTGCGCGGCTCGTGCGTCTTCGGCATGTCGAATTGTACGCAGGCGCCGCCCGCGCGTCGGGCCGGCATGCGAACGGAAGCCGGGGACCGCTGCGTGCCCGGACGGCGGTCCCTGCGCCCGCGCTTAACCGCATCGCGCCTCCGGACATCGTTGGCCCGATCGTCGGGTTGCGTCCTAAGATGCTCGCTCGCTTTCGACCCGACGTCGCAGGATGGAGCATCGCCGATGAGCCGGTTCCTCGATCGATTGACGTATTTCGCGCAGCCGCACGCGAAGTTCTCCGGGGACCACGGCCTGGTCACCGGCGAGGACCGCACCTGGGAAGACGCGTATCGCAACCGCTGGGCGCAGGACAAGATCGTGCGTTCGACGCACGGCACGAACTGCACGGGTTCGTGTTCGTGGAAGATCTACGTCAAGGGCGGGATCGTCACCTGGGAGACGCAGCAGACCGACTACCCGCGCACCCGACCCGACCTGCCGAACCACGAGCCGCGCGGCTGCGCGCGCGGGGCGAGCTACAGCTGGTATCTCTACAGCGCGCAGCGCCTGAAGTATCCGATGGTGCGCGGCCGGCTGATGCGCGCGTGGCACGCCGCGCGCGAGCGCGAAAGCGACCCGGTGCGCGCGTGGGCGAGCATCGTCGAGAACGACGCCACGCGGTCCGACTACGTGAGCCAGCGCGGCCTGGGCGGTTTCGTTCGTGCCTCGTGGGACGAGGTCGAGGAGATCGTCGCCGCGGCGAACGTCTACACGATCGCGAAATACGGACCCGATCGCATCGCCGGCTTCTCGCCGATCCCGGCGATGTCGATGATCTCGTACGCATCCGGCGCGCGCTACCTGTCGCTGATCGGCGGCACGAACCTGAGCTTCTACGACTGGTACTGCGACCTGCCGCCATCCAGTCCGCAGGTCTGGGGCGAACAGACCGACGTGCCCGAATCGGCCGACTGGTACAACTCGATGTTCCTGATCGCGTGGGGCTCGAACGTTCCGCAGACGCGCACGCCCGATGCGCACTTCTTCGTCGAGGCCCGCTACAAGGGCACGAAGGTCGTCTCGATCACGCCGGACTACTCGGAGGTCGCCCGCCACGCCGACATGTGGCTGCATCCGAAGCAGGGCACCGACGCCGCGCTGGGCATGGCGATGGGCCACGTGATCCTGAAGGAGTTCTACGTCGATCGGCGTGCCGCGTATTTCGAGGACTACGCGCGCCGCTATACCGACTCGCCGATGCTGGTCGAGCTGCAGCCGATGAAGGCCGCGGGCGACGCGATGCCGGCGAGCTCCGATCCGGCTGCGCGCGGCCCCGCCGGCGCGGCCCCCGACGCCTTCGTCGCGGGACGCACGCTGCGGGCGAGCGACTTCCCCGACGCGCTGGGCCAGTCCAACAACGCGGAATGGAAGACGGTCGCCTTCGACGAGAACGGCGATGTCGTCGTCCCGCAGGGTTCGATTGGCTTTCGCTGGGGTTCGAAGGATCGCGGCGATCTCGGAAAGTGGAACCTCGAGAACCGCGAGGCGCGCGAAGGCCGCGAAGTGCGCCTGACGCTGTCGCTGCTCGACGACGACGCGCATCCGCACGAAGTCGCCACGGTCGCCTTCCCGTATTTCGGCGGCGATGCGCATCCGCATTTTCCGCGCAGCGAGCAGGGCGGCGACGTGCTGCTGCGTCGCGTGCCGGTGCGCCGGCTCAGGCTGGCCGACGGGCGCGAGGCGCTGGTGGCCACCGTCTTCGACCTGCTCGTCGCGCACTACGGCGTGCGCCGCCCCGGCATCGACGATCCGGCGGCCGCTGCCGACTACGATGCGAACGTGCCGTACACGCCTGCGTGGCAGGAGGCGATCACCGGCGTGCCGCGCGATCGCGCGATCGTCGTCGCGCGCGAGTTCGCCGCGAATGCCGAGAAGACGCAGGGGCGCTCGATGATCATCATCGGCGCCGGCGTGAACCACTGGTTCCACTGCGACATGAACTACCGCAGCGCGATCTCGATGCTCGTGCTGTGCGGCTGCGTCGGACAGAGCGGCGGCGGCTGGGCGCATTACGTCGGACAGGAGAAGGTGCGACCGCAAAGCGGCTGGGCCGCGCTCACTTTCGCACTCGACTGGGTGCGTCCTTCGCGCCAGGTGGGCGGCACGAGCTTCTTCTACGCGCACAGCGACCAGTGGCGCTACGAGAAGATCGGGCCGCAGGAACTGCTCTCGCCGCTGGCCGATCCCGCGCAGCACGGCGGCGCGGTGATCGACTACAACGTGCGTGCCGAGCGCATGGGTTGGCTGCCGTCGGCGCCGCAACTGGCGACCAACCCTTTGCACGTCGCGCGCGACGCGCAGGCCGCGGGCGTGTCGGCGGCCGACTACGTCGCGCGCGGCCTTAAGGACGGCTTGCTGCGGATGAGCTGCGAGGATCCCGACGACCCGGTCAACTGGCCGCGCAACCTGTTCGTCTGGCGTTCGAACCTGCTCGGCTCCTCGGGCAAGGGCCACGAGTATTTTCTGCGCCACCTGCTCGGCGCGAAGAACGGCGTGCTCGGCGAGGAGCTCGCGCCGGGCGACCCGCGGCCCGCGGAGGTCGACTGGCGCGAGCGCGCGCCGCAGGGAAAGCTCGATCTGCTCGTCACGCTCGACTTTCGCATGAGCACCACCTGCCTGCATTCGGACGTCGTGCTGCCCACCGCGAGCTGGTACGAGAAGAACGACCTGAACACCACCGACATGCACCCGTTCATCCATCCGTTGTCCACGGCGGTGGACCCGGTCTGGCAGTCGCGCAGCGACTGGGACATCTACAAGGGCATCGCGCGGCGCTTCAGCGAGTTGTGCGTGGGCCACCTCGGCGTCGAGCAGGACGTCGTCCTGCGCCCGCTGATGCACGACTCGCCGGCCGAACTGGGCCAGGCGCTCGACGTGCGCGAATGGAAGCGCGGCGAATGCGATTTCGTGCCCGGCGTCACCGCGCCGCACGTCGACGTCGTCGAGCGCGACTATCCGAATACGCATCGCCGCTACGTTTCCCTGGGGCCGCTGATGAGCCGGCTCGGCAATTTCTCCAAGGGACTGCAATGGTCCACCGAAGACGAGGTCGAGCTGCTGCGCCAGCTCAACGGCACGGTGCGGCACGGCCCCACCGCGGGGCTGGCGAAGATCGAGACCGACATCGACGCCTGCGAGACGGTGATGACGCTCGCGCCCGAAACGAACGGCCACGTCGCGATCAAGGCGTGGGAGGCGCTCTCCGAAGTCACCGGGCGCGGCCACGTGCACCTGGCACTGCATCGCGGCGACGAGAGGATCCGCTTTCGCGACATCCAGGCGCAGCCGCGCAAGATCATCTCGTCGCCCACCTGGTCGGGACTCGAAAGCGACAAGGTCTCGTACAACGCGGGTTACACGAACGTGCACGAGCTGATCCCGTGGCGCACGCTCACCGGGCGCCAGCATCTGTATCTCGATCACGCGTGGATGCGTGATTTCGGCGAGGGCTTCGTCGTCTATCGGCCGCCGGTCGACCTGAAGTCGCTCGCCGCGGTGGCCGGCAAGCGTCCGAACGGCCATCCGGAGATCGCGCTGAACTTCATCACGCCGCACCAGAAGTGGGGCATCCACTCCACGTACACCGAGAACCTGATCATGCTCACGCTCAGTCGCGGCGGGCCGATCGTCTGGGTGAGCGAGATCGATGCGCAGCGCGCCGGCATCGTCGACAACGACTGGATCGAGCTGTTCAACGCCAACGGCGCGTTGACCGCGCGCGCGGTGGTCAGCCAGCGCGTGCAGCAGGGCATGGTGATGATGTATCACGCGCAGGAGAAGATCGTGAACACGCCGGGCTCGGAGATCACCGGCCTGCGCGGCGGCATCCACAATTCGGTCACGCGCGTGGTGATGAAGCCTACGCACATGATCGGCGGCTACGCGCAGTTCGCCTACGGCTTCAACTACTACGGCACGATCGGCTCGAATCGCGACCAGTTCGTCCTGCTGCGCAAGATGGACGTCGTCGACTGGATCGACGCGCCGGCGGGCGTTCCGGAGCCGGTGCCGACGGGCGCGGCTGCGGCGTCGGCGGGCGCCGCCGCGGCCGTGCAGGAGGCGAGGCGATGAAGATCCGCGCGCAGATCGCGATGGTGATGAACCTCGACAAGTGCATCGGCTGCCACACCTGCTCGGTCACCTGCAAGAACGTCTGGACGAGCCGCGAGGGCCAGGAATACGCCTGGTACAACAACGTCGAGACCAAGCCCGGCATCGGCTATCCGAAGGAATGGGAGAACCAGGACCGCTGGAAGGGCGGCTGGATGCGCAGGGCCGACGGCTCGATCGTTCCGCGCCAGGGGGGCAAGTGGGCGCTGCTGATGCGCATCTTCGCCAACCCGTACCTGCCGCAGATCGACGACTACTACGAGCCTTTCACCTACGACTACACGCACCTGCACGAGGCGCCCGAGATGAAGACCTCACCGACGGCGAGGCCGCGCAGCCTGATCAGCGGCGAGCGCATGCAGAAGATCGAGTGGGGTCCGAACTGGGAGGAGATCCTCGGCGGCGAGTTCGCCAAGCGCTCGAAGGACCGCAACTTCGACGACATCCAGAAGGAGATGTACGGGCAGTTCCAGAACACCTTCATGATCTCGCTGCCGCGAATCTGCGAGCACTGCCTGAACCCGACCTGCGTGGCCTCGTGCCCGTCGGGATCGATCTACAAGCGCGAGGAGGACGGCATCGTCCTCATCGACCAGGACAAGTGCCGCGGCTGGCGCATGTGCGTCTCGGGCTGTCCGTACAAGAAGATCTACTACAACTGGAAGAGCGGCAAGGCCGAGAAGTGCGTCTTCTGCTATCCGCGCATCGAGGCCGGGCAGCCCACCGTCTGCTCGGAAACCTGCGTCGGGCGCATCCGCTATCTCGGCGTGCTGCTCTACGACGCCGACGGCATCGAGGCGGCGGCCAGCGTCGAGCACGACCGCGACCTCTATCCGGCGCAGCTCGCGCTGTTTCTCGATCCCCGCGATCCGAAAGTGATCGCGCAGGCGCGCGCCGACGGCGTTCCCGACGCATGGGTCCAGGCCGCGCAACGCAGCCCCGCCTACAAGATGGCGATCGACTGGAAGATCGCGCTGCCGCTGCACCCGGAATACCGCACGCTGCCGATGGTCTGGTACGTTCCGCCGCTGTCGCCGATCTCGTCCGCGGCCAACGCAGGCGAACTGGCGATGCGCGGGCAGCTGCCCGACGTCGAGTCGCTGCGCATCCCGCTGCAGTACCTGGCGAACCTGCTCACCGCCGGCGACACCGCACCCGTCGCGCGCGCACTCGAGCGGATGATCGCGATGCGTTCGTTCCATCGCGAGCGCCGCATCGAGCAGCGCGACAACGTGGCCGTGCTCGAGCAGGTCGGCATGAGCGTAGAGCAGGCCGAGGATATGTACCGGCTGCTCGGCATCGCGAACTACGAGGATCGGTACGTGATTCCGACGACGCACCGCGAATACGCGGAGAACGCCTTCGAGCTGAAGGGCAGCTGCGGGTTCTCGTTCGGCGACGGGTGCTCGTCCGGATCGAGCGAGTCGACGAGCCTGTTCGGAACGCCGGGGCGGCGCACGATTCCGATCAAGGCGAGGCTGTGAGGCGGGCGCGCGCATGAAGGCTGCCATGAACCCGCTGAGCTGCCGCGCGCTCGCACGGCTGCTCGGCTATCCGGACGACGCGTTGCGTGCGCAGCTGCCCGGCTTGCAGGCCGCGCTGCAGGCCGAGTCCGCATTCTCGTCCGGCGCGCGCGCCGCGCTCGCCGGGCTCGTCGCTTGGCTCGCGGCGTCCGACCGCTACGAGCTGCAGGAAGCCTACGTCGACTGTTTCGACCGCGGACGCTCGACTTCGCTGTGGCTCTTCGAGCACGTGCACGGCGACTCGCGCAGCCGCGGCCAGGCAATGGTCGACCTGGCGCGCACCTACGAGACGGCCGGGTTGTACCTGGACGAAGGCGAGCTTCCGGACTACCTGCCGGTGGTGCTCGAGTTCGCATCGACCCAGTCGCCGGAGATCGCGCGT
Source organism: Burkholderiaceae bacterium (assembly GCA_023954015.1). Taxonomy (GTDB): domain Bacteria; phylum Pseudomonadota; class Gammaproteobacteria; order Burkholderiales; family Burkholderiaceae_E; genus Zeimonas. The sequence continues at coordinate 37,285 of JAMLIS010000015.1, read as the reverse complement.
TCGTTCCTGCGCGAGACCGCGCCGATCCTCGCCACGCTGCACGCAGCACTGGCGCGTCGAGGCAGCCGGTACTCGGCGGCGATCGGCGGGGCGATCGAGCTGGCGGGCGAGCGCGTCGCGCACGTCGATCTTCCGGCGGTGCAGGCGGTCGGATCCGTCCCCGCCAGCGGGGAATCATTCTTGGACGCCAGCGTCGAGTCCCCCTTCGACGCCAGCGTCGAGCCTCCGCTCGATGCGACCTGGGCCGAGCCGCCGGCCTTCGACGGCTGCTCGCTCGCCGGACAGAGTCGCCCCGGTGTCCCCCAGCCGATCCACGTCGTGCGAAGGCGCGGCGACGCGTTGCGGCCCGCCCCGGATCCAGGAGCTTCGAGATGAGCGGATTCGATCTCTTCTTCTTCGGCGTGTACCCGTACATCTGCCTGGCGGTGTTCTTCCTCGGCAGCCTCGTGCGCTTCGATTCCGCGCAATACTCCTGGCGCAGCGAGTCGTCGCAGCTGCTCGATCGCGGGCATCTGCGCTGGTCGAGCAATCTCTTTCACGTCGGCGTGCTGTTCCTGTTCTTCGGACACTTCTTCGGCATGCTGACGCCGCACTCGGTGTATTCGGTGGTGATCGGTGCGCCCGCCAAGCAGGTGCTGGCGATGGTCACGGGCGGAATCGCCGGCGTGGCGGCGATCGTCGGCGCGACGATGCTGCTCGCGCGCCGGATGAGCGTGCCGCACGTGCGAAGGCAATCGCGCACTCGCGACTACGTCGTGCTGGGCCTGTTCTGGATCCAGCTGCTGCTCGGGCTTGCGACGATCCCGCTGTCGGCGCAGCACCTCGACGGTTCGATGATGACGGTGCTGGCGCACTGGGCGCAGAGCATCGTCGTGCTGCAGCCGCAGCCGGGGCTCGTCGCGCCGACCAGCTGGGTGTTCAAGCTGCACATGATCATCGGCATGACGGTGTTCCTGATCCTGCCGTTCACGCGGCTCGTGCATATCTGGAGCGGCTTCGCCACGCTCTACTACGCGTTCCGACCGTACCAGGTGGTGCGCAGCCGGCGCATCTCGATTCCCGACGTGCCGCCCGAGCCGACGCGTCGCGGCACGGGGATGTGACCGTGGCGGGGGCACGATGGTGAACCGGCCGGTCGCCGGCGACGACGGGCCTGCAAGTCGGCATTCCGACGACGCGCGCGTCGCTCGCGTGAACGGCCGGGCCTTGCATCGGCCGGGCGAAGCGCTCGACGGCGAGACGCTGCGCCAGCGTGCGGGCACGGAACTCCTGCGCCAGGCTGCGCAGCGCGCCGGCCTGCTCGCCGCCGAGGACCCGCCTTGCGACGACGGCGTGCCCAGCGAAGCGGCCGTGCTCGCGATCGAGACGCTGCTCGAGCGGGAGCTGCGCGTGCCCGAGCCATCGGAGGAGGCGTGCCGGCGACTGCATGCGCAACATCCGGAGCGCTACGGCAGCGGCGAGCGCGTCCGTGCGCGTCATGTGCTGTTCGCGGTGACGCCGGGCGTCGACGTCGCTGCGCTGCTCGCGCATGCCGAGCCGCTGCTGCTGCAGTTGCGCAGCTGCCAGCCCGGCGCCGAGGCCGACGAGGCTTTCTCGGCGGCGGCTCGCCGCTACTCGAACTGCCCGAGCAGCGAGCACGGCGGCGATCTCGGCTGGTTGCGGCGCGAAGACTGCGCGCCGGAATTCGCCGGCGAAATCTTCGGTCATCCGGGCATCGGCGTGCTTTCGCAGCTGGTGCGCTCGCGCTTCGGACTGCACATCGTCGAGGTGCTCGGGCGCGACGCGGGCGAGGCGCCGGCGTTCGACGAGGTGCGCGACGCGGTCGAGGCGGCGCTGCGCCGGCACAGCTGGATCACCGCGTTGCGGCAGTACGTGCGCGTGCTCGCCGGCGACGCGGTGCTGGAAGGCGTCGATCTCGACGCTGCGGATTCGCCGCTGGTGCAGTAGCGACGCCGGGCCCCTCACAGGGCGATCGGCACCACCGCCGTCACCTCGATCTCGATCCGGGCGCGCGCTTCCATCAGCGCGACCACCTGTACGGCCGTCATCGCCGGATAGTGGACCGTCCCTTCCGCATCGGTCATGGACTCCTTGTACGCCGCTCCGAGTGCCTTGCCGCCGGCAAGGTAGTCGTTGCGGTCGGTCATGTACCAGTTCATCCGAACGATGTGCTCGGGGCCGCCGCCCGCCTCGGCGAGCACCGCACGCACGTTGGCGAGCGCCTGGCGCACCTGTCCGACGAAGTCGTCGGTTTCGAACTCGCAGCGCTCGTTCCAGCCTACCTGTCCGGCTACCGACACGACGGTGCCGCGCGCCGCGATGCCGTTCGCATAGCCGCGCGGCTTGGTCCAGCCCGCGGGCTGCAGGACGGTCCTGTGCATTCGATGGTCTCCTGTTGCTTCCTCGGAAAATTACTTTAAACTTGAAGCAACCGGCGCGCAACCGGTGCGATTCGCGAGGAAGCGCAATCGGGAGCGCGCCACGAAAGATGCGCAAGCGCGCGTCGCACAGGTGGAGACCTCATGCGTATCGACGTCATCGGCGGCGGACCGGCCGGCCTGTATTCCGCGATCCTGCTGAAGAAATCGTTCCCGGGCTCGCGCATCGACGTCGTCGAGCGCAATCGCCCCGACGATACCTTCGGCTTCGGCATCGTGCTTTCGGACGAGACGCTCGGCCATCTCGAAGCGTCCGACGAACCGACGCATCGCGCGATCGCCGCAGACTTCGCGTACTGGGACGACATCCACATCCAGTACAAGGGCAACCTGATGAAGTCGTCGGGGCACGGCTTCTCGGGCATCGGCCGGCTCGCGCTGCTGCGGATCCTGCAGCGGCGCTGCGCCGAGCTGGGCATCGACGTGCGCTATCGCACCGAGGATCCGGGCGCGCACACGCACCTGGGCGCCGATCTGGTCGTCGCCGCCGACGGCATCAACAGTGCGGTGCGCGAAGCATGGAAGGCCGATTTCGAACCTTCCGTCGACCAGCGCACGAACCGCTTCGTCTGGCTCGGCGCGAAGATGTCGCTGCCCGGTTGCTTCTACTACAGCTTTCGCGAGGACGAGCACGGCGGCATCTGGAACATGCACGCCTATCAGTACCGGCCCGGCGAGTGCACGATCGTCATCGAGACGACGAACGAAGCCTTTCTCGCATCCGGGCTGGGCGTCGAGGACGAAGCCGCCACGGTCGCCTGGGTCGAGCGCCTGTTCGCCGACGACCTGAAGGGCGCGCGCGTGCTGAACAACCGGTCGTTCTGGCGCCAGTTCCCGACGATCTCCTGTCGCACCTGGCGCCACCGCGAGGGCGACACGCAGTTCGTGCTGCTGGGCGACGCCGCGCACACCGCGCACTTCTCCATCGGCTCGGGAACCAAGCTGGCGCTGGAGGATGCGATCGCGCTGCACGCGGCCGTCGTCGCGCACGTGAACGACTCGTTGCGCGGGCAGGCGCTGGCGCAGGCGATGGAACGCGCGCTGGCCGCCTACGAGGAAGCGCGCCACGACGAGGCCGCGCGCATCCAGCACTCGGCGAACGTCTCGCTCGTGTGGTTCGAGAACGTACGGCGCTTCTGGCATCTGCATCCGACGCAGTTCGCGCTGTCGCTGCTCACACGCAGCAAGCAGATCACCTACGAGAACCTGCGGCTGCGCGATCCGGCGCTCGTCGAGCGCGCCACCGAGTGGTGGAACCGGCAGCAGGCCGAAGCGCTCGGCATCCCGGTGGCGTCCGAACGGTCCGGCAACGGCGCCGCGCGCGGCAACGGCGCCGTGCGCGGCAACGGTACGACGCGGCGCAACGATGCGCCCGGCGCCGAACAGCCGTCCTGGCTGTCGGCGCCGCCGATGTTCGCCCCCTTTCGCCTGCGCGAAATGTGGGTGCCGAATCGCGTCGTCGTCTCGCCGATGGCGCAATATTCGGCCGTCGACGGAATGCCGGGCGACTGGCATCTCGTGCACTACGGTTCGCGCGCACTCGGCGGTGCGGGGCTCGTCTTCGTGGAGATGACCTGCGTGTCGCCGGAGGGGCGAATCACGCCCGGTTGCACCGGCTTGTGGAACGACGAGCAGGCCGATGCGTTCCGTCGGATCGCCGACTTCGTGCACGCGAACACCCGGTCGAAGTTGTGCATGCAGATCGGCCACGCCGGTCGCAAGGGATCGACCCAGCGGGGCTGGGAGCAGATCGACTGGCCGTTGCCGGAGCACGGCGAACAGGCGAACTGGCCGCTGCTGTCGCCGTCGGCGATCCCGTATCGCGAAGGCGTGAACCAGGTGCCGCGCGAGATGACGCGCGCGGACATGGACTGTATCGTCGAGCAGTTCTGCCGCTCGGCGATTCTCGCCGACCGCGCGGACTACGACATGCTCGAGCTGCACATGGCGCACGGCTATCTGCTCGCCAGCTTCCTGTCGCCGATCACGAACCGCCGCAGCGACGCCTACGGCGGTGAGCTGGCTGCGCGCATGCGCTTCCCGCTCGAGGTGCTCGAGGCGGTGCGCGCCGTGTGGCCCAGGGACAAGCCGTTGAGCGTTCGCGTCTCGGCCACCGACTGGATCCCGGGCGGCACGACGGGCGCCGACACGGTCGAGATGGCACGCGCGATGAAGGCGGCAGGCTGCGATCTCATCGATGTCTCGACCGGGCAGACGGATCCCGCGTCGCGGCCGGTGTACGGACGCATGTACCAGGCCAGCTTCGCCGAGCAGGTGCGGCTCGAGGCGGGAATCGCCACGGTGGCCGTGGGTGCGATCACGACGGCCGACCAGGTGAACACGCTGCTGATCTCCGGACGCGCCGACCTGGTCGCGCTCGCGCGCCCGCATCTGGCCGACCCGTATTTCACGCTGCACGCTGCGGCCGAATACGACTTCCGCGGCGTCGGCTGGCCCGTGCAATACCACAACGGCGCAACGCAGTTGCACACCACGATCCAGCGCGCGCGCGAGGAAGCCGCGCGCAAGGCGAAGGAGCCGCCGCGCCGCCGCCCGGCGCCGACGGCACGGACGCAGCCGCACGGCTCGGCCGGCCAGACCGGTCGGACGACCTCGGCCTGATCAGGCAGGGCGTGGGCATGCAACTTGCGCTTCGCCACTCGAATCGGTTGTCGTGCATCGACCGGACGAGAGGTTGCGATGAGGGGTCTGCTGCTCGTGCTGTTCTGGCCGGACGCGGTGTGGAGGCATCTGCGCGAGACGCCGCTGGCGCCGCGCCGGCTCATCTTCCGTCTGGCGGTGCCGCTGGCGCTGGGCTGCGCGTTCGCGCTGCAGATCGGCACCGGCAGCTTCAACGTCGATGCGGCGCGCGCCGACGCGCGAATCGGACCGATCACCGCGCCGATCTTCTTCGCGATCTGGCTGGGCGCGGTGCTCGCGATGGCGCTCGCCTTCACGTTGCTCGCGCCCCGATGCAAGGGCCGGCAGGATTTCGCGCGCAGCCTGAACCTGGCGTTCTTCGGACTGGCGCCGGCGTGGTTCGCGTCGCTCGCGTCGGTGGCGCTTCCGATGGCGGCACTCAGTCCGTTCGCGCTGGCCTGGTCGGGCTACCTGTTGTCGGTCGGTGCGCGCATCCTGCTCGACGTCGACGCCGAGGAGAGCGGATCGTTCCTGGTGCGCTCGGGGGCTGCGATGATCGTCGCGACCGGCGCCCTCGGCGTCATCCTCGGCTCGTTCGCCTTCCAGGGATGAGCGGCTGATGCAGACGCAGCAAGCGGGCGAGGGCGAGGGCGACGACGCAGGCAACCGGCAGGTGGCGATCTTCGCCGGCGGCTGCTTCTGGTGCCTCGAGCCCGTATTCCGGGAAGTGCGCGGCGTGCTCTCGGTCGAGTCGGGCTATACCGGCGGCACCGTTCCCGATCCGGATTACGAGGCGGTCTGCAGCGGCGACACCGGGCATGCCGAAGCCGTTCGCATCGAATTCGACCCGAGCCGGGTCAGCTACCCCGAACTGCTCGCCGTGTTCTTCGCCATCCACGATCCGACGACGAGGAACCGCCAGGGGTACGACGTCGGCACGCAGTACCGGTCGGCGATCTTCGTGCTCGACGAGACGCAGCGTCGCCAGGCACTCGACCTCATTGCTCGCCTCGCAAGCCGGGACGGCGCGGGCGGCGCTGCGGTGTTCGATGCGCCGATCGTCACCGAAGTGGTCTCCTTCTCCGAGTGGTTTCCGGCCGAGGACCATCATCAGCGCTACTACGAGCGCAACCCCCATCAAGGATATTGTTCGGCCGTGATCTCGCCGAAGCTCGCGAAGTTCCGTCGTGAGTTCGCCGCGCTGCGCGCCGGGCGATGAGGTATGCCGGCCGGTCGGCGGTCGGAGTCGCCGGATCTGCAGGGTCGCCGGTGCCGGCGGCTCCTTCGGTAGACTGCTTTTCCGCTCACTCCACTGGGGACACGGCATGCGGCGAATCCTGCAGGTGCTCGGCGCCATCGCGCTTGCGCTCGGCCTGGCCGGTTGTGGCTACAACGAGATCCAGTCGGCCGACGAGGCGACGAAATCCGCCTGGTCGGAGGTGGTCAACCAGTACCAGCGCCGCGCCGACCTGATCCCGAACCTGGTCGAGACCGTCAAGGGTTTCGCGCAGCAGGAACGCGACGTCCTGCTCGGCGTGACCGAAGCGCGTTCGCGCGTCGGACAGGTGCAGGTCGATCCCGACGATCCGGGCTCGCTGCGCCAGTTCGAGCAGGCGCAGGGAAGCCTCACCAGTGCGCTGTCGCGACTGCTCGTCGTCGTCGAGAACTACCCTCAGCTGAAGTCGGACCAGAATTTCCGCGAGCTGCAGGCGCAACTCGAGGGCACCGAGAACCGCATCAGCGTCGCGCGCAAGCGCTACATCGACGCCGTGCAGGACTACAACGTGCTCGTGCGTCGTTTCCCGGTGAATCTCACGGCGAAGGTCTTCGGCTACGAGCCCAAGCCGCAGTTCGCCGTGCAGGACGAAGGCGCGATCTCGCGTCCCCCCGCGGTCGACTTCGACCGGCCGCAGGGCGCGACGAAGTGACGAGCCGGGCGCGCCCCGTCGCCGCCGCGCGGGCGGTCGCGGGGTCGCTGCTCGGGTTCGTCGTGGCGCTTGCGTTCCTGTGCTTGTGCACGCCGCTCGCGCTTGCCCGGGATCTCGTTGCCGTTCCGCCGCTGCAGGGAAGAGTCGAGGACCTCACCGGCACGCTGGACGCGCAGCAACGCCAGGCGCTCGACGCCGAACTCGCCGCGCTCGAGCAGCGCAAGGGTTCGCAGATCGCGATCCTGATCGTCCCCACGACGCAGCCCGAGGCGATCGAGCAGTACAGCATCCGCGTCGCCGAGCAGTGGCAGATCGGGCGCGGCAAGGTCGACGGACAGAGCGTCGACGACGGCGTGCTGATCGTCGTCGCGAAGAACGATCGCCGCGTGCGCATCGAGGTCGGCTACGGGCTCGAGGGCGCGATTCCCGATGCCTATGCATACCGCATCATCGACGAATCGATCGCCCCGCGTTTTCGCCAGGGCGATTATTTCGGCGGACTGCAGGCGGGCGTCGGCGATCTCGCGCGGCTGATCGACGGCGAGGCGCTGCCGCCGGCCTGGCGCGGGCAGGCGCGCGAGGCCCCGTCGCAGTCGCAGGGCACCGACTGGGTGGCGCTGCTGATGGGCGCCTTCGTCGTCGGACTCGTCGGGCGCTCGATCTTCGGGCGCCTGCCCGGTTCGGCGCTCGGCGGTACGCTCGGCGGAGTTGCCGCGTGGGTCGGAGGCGCGTCGGCACTGCTCGCGGGGATCGGCGGCTTGTTCCTCTTCCTCGTGCTGCTGTCGATGTTCTCGACCGGTTCGCCGATGGGCCGCACCGGTCGGCACACCTGGCGCACCGGCCCGGGCGGCTTCCCCGGAGGCTGGGGCGGCGGAGGCGGCTTCGGCGGAGGCGGCGGCTTTCGCGGAGGCGGGGGCGGCTTCGGGGGCGGCGGCGCCTCCGGAGGCTGGTGACGGAGACGGCGATGCCCCGAACGATCGCGCGCTGGTGGGCGCATGCGAGATGCGGCGCATTCAGCGCCCGGCGTGCATTTCCCGACGCGCTGCTGCAGCGGATCGAGGAGGCGATCGAACGCAGCGAGCAGGGGCACGCGGCGGAGTTGCGCTTCGCGGTCGAGGCATCGCTGCCGCTTGCCGACGTGTGGCGGGGGCGCTCGCCGCGCGAGCGGGCGCTCGAAGTGTTCGCGCACACCGGCGTGTGGGACACCGAAGCGAACAACGGCGTGCTGCTCTACGTGCTGCTCGCCGACCACGCCGTCGAGATCGTGGCCGATCGGGCGGCTGCCGCGCGCATCGACGACGGATACTGGCGCGAGATCTGCGACGCGGCGAGCGAAGCGTATCGCCACGGGAACTTCGAGGCCGGAACGATTGCGGCGATCGAGCGCATCGGCCGCCTGCTCGGCGCGGCGTTTCCGCGCGCGGTCGGCAGCACCGACGTGAACGAGCTGCCCGACCGGCCGCTGGTGCTCTGACGATCGTCGTGTGAACCGGTCGGCGTACTAGGACGTTCGCAGCGCCGGCCGCGCGTCGTTCAGCGGCGCGAGCAGCCCCTCGAGGCGCTCGCCGACGTCGAGCAGCGCTTCGTCTGCGCCGAAGCGGCCGACGAGTTGCAGGCCCACCGGCATCGCCGCATCGACCGCTCCGCGCGCGGCGAACCCGCCCGGAAGCGTCAGTGCCGGATGGCCGCTCACGGTGATCCGGTAGCAACTCGCCACCCAGTCGATGTAGGTGCGAAGCGGCTCGCCGTCGATCTCGGTGGGATACGCGACCTCGATCGGAAACGGCAGCACCTGCGTCGTCGGCAGCAGCCAGGCATCGAAGTCGGCGACGAAGCGTGCGACGCGCTCGAAGATCGCCGAGCGCAGGCGCGCCGCGGCGGCCACTCGCGCGACGTCCAGCGCAAGGCCCTGCGCGATGTTCCAGGCGACGCTGTCCTTCAGCCGCGCGCGCTCGGTCTCGTAGAGCCCGGACCAGTTCTCGACGAAGTGCTCGGCGCGCAGCACCTGGAAGCAGTCGTCGGCGCCCGAAAGATCGGGCCACGCTTCGACGAGTTCGACGCCGCAGTCGCGCAATCGTTCGATCGCTTGCGCGAAGGCCGAGCGCACGGCGCCGGCCACCGGCATCGAGCCGCCGCAGTCGATCGACCAGGCGAGCCGCAGCGGATGCGACGCATGTGCCGCGCGCCGCCGCGCTTCGGCGTCCCAGGCCTGCAGCCATTGCGCGAGCGGCCGGCGCGGCTGCGGAGCGCGGATCGCGCGATGCGCGACCCGCAGGTCGGCCACGCGCGCGCCCATCGCGCCGATCTGGTTCAGCGTGCCGAACACGTTCTGCGCGTTGCGCAGCGCCGGCTCCGCCGTCGAACTGGGCCGCATCCCGACCACGCCGCAGAAGCCGGCCGGATTTCGCAGGCTGCCGCCGAGGTCCGAGCCGTCTGCCACGACGGTCATTCCGCAGGCCAGCGCGGCTGCGCCCCCACCCGAGGAGCCGCCGACGGTGAGCGACGGATCGAGCGGGTGATGCGTCGCACCGAACACGGGGTTGAAGGTCTGCGCGCCGGCGGCGAATTCGGGCGTGTTCGATTTCGCGATCAGCACCGCGTCCGCATCGAGCACTCGCTGCACGACCGGATCGTTCGCGCGGGGAACGTGCTTGGCGAAGATCGGCGAGCCCCAGGTCGTTCGCAGTCCCGCAGTCGCGTGCGTGTCCTTCGCGCAGTACGGCAGGCCGACCAGCGGGCCCACGGCTTCGCGGCGCGCGATTCGCGCAGCGAGCTCGCCGGCGGCCGCACGGGCCTGTTCGCGATCGACGCGCGTGGGCAGCGCGTTGACCCCGTGCTCGTGCGCATCGATGGCGGCGAAGCAGCGTTCGAGCAGCGCAGGCGGCGAGTCGCGCCCGTCGTGAAACGCGCGCAGCAGCTCGGGGATCGATGCGTGGAACGGGAAGCGACGAACGTCCATACCCGGCGATGGTATAAGAGACGCAGACACGGCATTCGCGACGCGCATTGCATCGATGATCGAGACGATTCCTTCCCGCAACGTGCTCGGCGGGCCGCTGCTCGCATGCTCCTACGACCCGCTCACCGGCTTCCTGCGCACCGGTTGCTGCGAAGCCGACAGCGACGATCCCGGCCAGCACACCGTCTGCGTGCGCGTCGACGAAGCCTTCCTCGCTTTCTCGCTCGCGCGCGGCAACGACCTCGTCACGCCGCGCCCCGAATGGCGCTTCGCGGGCCTCGAGCCGGGCGATCGCTGGTGCCTGTGCGCCGCCCGCTGGCTCGAGGCGTGGCAGGCGGGCGTCGCTCCCGCGGTCGTGCTCGAAGCGACGCACGAGGCGGCGCTGCGCGTCGTTCCGATGGAAGCGCTGCGCGCGCACGCGTGGAGCGGCAAGTGAAGCTGCTCGTCGTTCCGGTCACGCCCTTCCAGCAGAACTGCTCGGTGCTCGTCTGCGAGCAGACGCTGCGCGCCGCGGTCGTCGACCCGGGCGGCGATCTCGACCGCATCGACGCCGCGCTGCAAGCCCAGTCCGCGCGCGTGGAAAAGGTGCTGCTCACGCACGGGCACATCGATCACTGCGGCCAGGCGGGCGCCTTCGCGCAGCGACACGGCGTGCTGATCGAAGGCCCGCAGGAGGACGACCGCTTCTGGATCGCGCAGCTCGGCGAGCAGGGGCAGACCTTCGGCATGCGCGGCGCGGCGAGTTTCGAGCCCGATCGCTGGCTCGTCGACGGCGACACCGTGAGCTTCGGCCGGCAGACGCTCGAAGTGCGGCACACCCCCGGGCATACGCCGGGGCACGTGATCTTCTTTCACCGGGCGGCGCGCCTGGCGATCGTCGGCGACGTGCTGTTCCAGGGCTCGATCGGGCGCACCGATTTCCCGCGCGGCGACCCCGGGGCGTTGATCGCGTCGATCACGCGCAAGCTGTGGCCGCTGGGCGACGACGTCACCTTCGTGCCGGGGCACGGGCCGCTTTCCACCTTCGGCGACGAACGCGCGAACAATCCCTTCGTGGGAGACGCGGTACTCGGGCGCTGAGGGCCCGCGCTCAGCGTCGGGTGCCTGCCCTGGAGTCCTTCAGGCTCACCGCGCGGTTGAACACCGGCCGCCCGGCCCGGTGCGCGAAGCGGTCGGCGACGAAGTAGCCGTGCCGCTCGAACTGCAAGCGCGCCTCGGGCTGCGCCTCGGCCACGCCCGGCTCCAGCTTCGCTCGCACCACGCGTTTCGATTCCGCGTTCAGCGAGTCGAGCGGATCGGTCCCCCCCGCCCCGGGCTGTGCCGCGGTGAACAGCCGCTCGTAGAGCCTCACTTCGGCGTCGATCGCCGCGCGAACCGCGACCCAGTGCAGGTTGCCTTTCACCTTGTACGCATCCGCCCCCGGCGTGCCCGATTTCGAATCGAGGAAGGCGTTCACGTGCACCGCGACGACGTTTCCGTCGGCGTCCTTCTCGCAGCCGGTGCACTCGACGACGTAGCCGTAGCGCAGCCGCACGCGGTTGCCCGGGTACAGCCGGAAGAAACCCTTCGGCGGCGTCTCGGCGAAATCCTCGCGCTCGATCCACAGCTCGCGGGCGAACGGAAAGCGTCGACGCCCGAGCTCGGGACGTTGCGGGTGCGCCGGCGCCTCGCAGTCTTCGATGCGGTCTTCCGGCCAGTTGTCGACGACGAGCTTCAGCGGATCGAGCACCGCCACCGCACGCGGCGCCGTCGGCTCGAGATCGTCTCGCAGCGCCTGCTCGAGCGCACTCATCTCGATCCACGCATCGGATTTCGTCACGCCGATCCGATCGCAGAACAGCCGGATCGACGCGGGCGTGTAGCCGCGCCGGCGCAGCCCGGCGATCGTCGTCATCCGCGGATCGTCCCAGCCGTCGACCGCGCCGCTGCGAACGAGCGCCTGCAGCTTGCGCTTGCTCGTGATCGTGTATTCCAGGTTCAGTCGCGCGAACTCGATCTGCTGCGGCAGCGGACGCGCGAAGAAACCGCCTTCGGCGAGCCGCTCGAGCAGCCAGTCGTACAACGGCCGATGGTCCTCGAACTCGAGCGTGCACAGCGAGTGCGTGATGTTCTCGAGCGCGTCTTCGATCGGGTGCGCGTAGTCGTACATCGGGTAGATGCACCACGCGTCGGCCGTGCGATGGTGTGCCGCGAAACGGATTCGGTACAGCGCCGGATCGCGCAGATTGACGTTGGGCGACGCCATGTCGATCTTCGCGCGCAGCAGTTGCGTGCCTTCGGCGTGCCTGCCGTCGCGCATCTCGCGCAGCAGCCGCAGGTTCTCGTCCGGCGAACGATCGCGGAAGGGCGACGCGCGCCCGGGTTCGGTGAGCGTTCCGCGATGCGCGCGCACCTCGTCGGCGCTCTGCGAATCGACGTACGCATGGCCCGCCTGCACGAGCCACTCGGCCATCTCGTAGAACCAGTCGAAATAGTCGCTGGCGAAATAGAGGTTGTCTTCGTGCGCGTCCTCCCATTCGAAGCCGAGCCAGCGCACCGCCTCGATGATCGCGTCGACGTATTCCTGTTCTTCCTTCTCGGGGTTGGTGTCGTCGAAGCGCAGATGGCAGCGTCCGCCGAACTCCTGCGCGAGCCCGAAGTTCAGGCAGATCGACTTCGCGTGGCCGATGTGCGGGTAGCCGTTGGGTTCGGGGGGGAAGCGGGTGCGGAGAGGAGCGGGGTCGGGCGCGGCGTCGCGCTGGACGGCAAGCGGGCCAGGTCGGCCGCTCCACGGGCGCCCGGCGTGGCGGTTCGTGCGCAGGTCGTCTTCGACGATCGTGCGGATGAAGTGGCTCGGGGCCGGGCCGGCGCTCGGGTCACCGGCTTTCGCCTCGGCGAGGAAATCGGTCATGAAGGCAAGGCGCGCATCGAGCGGGTTCGCACCGCATTGTAGTTTGCGCATCGGCGCACCGCGGATCTCGTGGCGTCGCTTCGGCCACGGCAACCGGGCCCGCACGCAGGCCCGCTACCACGTTCCGCGTCTGTCAGACGCCCAGCAGTTCCACCTCGAACAGCAGCGTCGCGTTCGGCGGGATGACACCGCCCGCTCCGCGGGCGCCATAGCCGAGATCCGGCGGGATGATCAGCCGGCGCGTGCCGCCGACCTTCATTCCGGCCACGCCCTCGTCCCATCCGCGGATCACGTGTCCGGCACCGAGCGGGAACGAAAAGGGCTCGCCGCGGTCCTTGCTCGAATCGAACTTGCGCCCGGCAGCGCCGTTCTCGTAGAGCCAGCCGGTGTAGTGCACGCGGACATCGTCGCCGCGCTGCGCTTCGTCGCCGCCGCCGGCGACGATGTCTTCGTACTTCAGGCCGGAGCCCGTCGTCTGGTAGGTCATCGTTTCGTTCCTCTGCTCCGTAAGGAAGGGTTCACACCTTTTCAGGGCCTGCGCAGGCGCCGGATCAGGCTCGACGTGTCCCAGCGAGCGCCGCCCATGCGCTGCACGTCGCTGTAGAACTGGTCGACCAGTGCGGTGACCGGCAGTGATGCGCCGTTGCGCGCCGCCTCGTCCAGGCACAGGCCGAGATCCTTGCGCATCCAGTCGACTGCGAAGCCGAAGTCGAAGCGGTCGTCGATCATCGTCGTGCCGCGATTGTCCATCTGCCAGGACTGCGCCGCGCCTTTTCCGATCACGTCGAGCACGAGCTTCATGTCGAGGCCCGCGGCCTGCCCGAAGGCGATGCCTTCGGACAGGCCCTGCACGAGCCCGGCGATGCAGATCTGGTTGACCATCTTGGCGAGTTGCCCGGCCCCCGGGGCGCCGATCAGGGTGCATGCGCGCGCGTAGGCCATGATCACCGGCTGCACGCGCGCGAAGACTTCCGGCTCGCCGCCGCACATGACGGTGAGCGCACCGTTCACGGCGCCAGCCTGGCCTCCGGAGACCGGCGCATCGACGAAGTGCAGACCGCGCGCGCCCGCCGCGGCATGCATTTCGCGCGCGACCTCGGCGGAGGCCGTCGTGTGGTCGACGAACACCGCGCCGGGCTTCATCCCCGCCAGCGCGCCGTGCTCGCCGAGCATGATCGAACGCAGGTCGTCGTCGTTGCCGACGCAGGCGAAGACGATGTCCGCATCGTGCGCCGCCTGCCGCGGCGTGGGCGCGCTCGTCGCGGCGCCCGCACCCGTGCCGGCGTACTCGCCTACCCATCGTTCGGCCTTCGCGGCCGTGCGGTTGTAGACGGCCACCGGGTGTCCGGCGCGCTTCAGGTGGCCCGCCATTGGATAGCCCATCACGCCCAGTCCGAGAAAGGCTGTTCGTTGCGGGGCGACCGGTTGATGTTGTCCAGGGGTCATTGGAGCGTTTCTCCGTTCCACGATGAATTGCGGCGCAGCCTCAATCGATCCGCGCGCCCGAGTCCCGCACGATCCTTTCGTACTTCTTCTGTTCCGCGTGCACGAATTCCGTGAAGGCCTGCGGCGACATCGGCGCCGGCTTCGCACCCATCTTCGAGAGCCGCTCGATGATCTGCGGGTTCGACAGCGCCCGCGCGAATTCGTCGTGCAACCGGTGTATCACGGGCGCGGGCGTGCCGGCGGGTGCGAAGACGCCGAACCATGTGTCGACGTCGAAGCCCTTCAATCCGCTTTCCGACATCGTGGGCAGTTCCGGAAAGAAGCTCGAGCGTTCGGACGTCGTCACCGCGAGCGCCTTCAGCTTGCCGGCGCGGATCTGCGGTGCGGCCGATGCCAGGTTGTCGAACAGGAAGTCGGTTTCGCCCGAGAGCAGGCTCAGCTGCGCGGGCGCTGCGCCCTTGTACGGGATATGCACGGCCGCGATGCCGGCCATCGATTCGAGCAGTTCGCCCGCGAGGTGGCCCGCGCTGCCGTTGCTGCCCGATGCGTAGTTCAGCTTGCCGGGGTTGCGCTTTGCGTAGGCGATCAGCTCGCCGACGTTGTTCACGCCGAGCTTCGTCGCCGTTTCCGGGTTCATCACCAGCACGTTCGGCACGCTCGCAACGCGCGTGATCGGCGCGAAGTCGGCGTTCGCATCGTAGGGCATCTTCGCGTAGAGATACGGGTTGATCGCGTGCGTGGCCACCGCGCCCATCACGATGGTGTAGCCGTCGGGCTGCGCCTTGGCAACGAGGTCCGCGCCGATGTTGCCGCCGGCTCCCGGCTTGTTCTCGACGACGACCCGTTGTCCGAGCGCGATGTCGAGTTTTTCGGCGAGTGCGCGCGCGACCAGGTCGAGCGGGCCGCCAGGCGGGTAGGGCACCACGTAACGGATCTGGCGCTCGGGCCACGATTGCGCCGAAGCAACCGACGGTAGCGTGGCGCTTCCGGCAGCGCCGGCCAGCAAGGCGGCTGCGGGCAGCGTGACCAGGCGACGGCGAAGCGGCGAGGGAAGGCGGGGCATCGAGGGCTCCTGGGAAGTAGATGGACAGCGGGCGCGCTGGCGCCGGGCGCTTGCGGCGCCGAGATCATACGACCAGCGGCGGCCAGCGGCTCGCCCACCGGGCAGCCCGTTTGCCCGGTTCGCCGGCGCCCGCCGGGCACGACTTCGCCGTTCAGCCGCCCAGGCCCTGTACGCGTTTCCCGCTTCCCTGCACAGCCCGGATCGCTGCGTCGTCGTAGCCGAGCAGCTCGCGCAAGACCTCGCCGGTGTGCTCGCCGACGCGCGGGGGCGCGATCCGATATGTCGGCGGCGTCGCGCTCATCTTCATCGGGCTGGCAACGAGCGGGATCTCGCCGGCGTCGTCGCGTTCGAGCGCGATGCGCATGCCGCGCGCGCGCACCTGCGCGTTGTCGAAAACCTGAGCGAGATCGTTGATCGGTCCGCACGGAACCCCGGCGCGCTCGAGTCCGTCGAGCCAGAATCGTGACGGCTGGGCGGCGATCACCGGAGCGAGCAACGGCACGAGCGCCTCGCGGTTGCGCACGCGCTCGCGGTTGGTCGAAAAACGCGGATCGTCGAAGAGGTCGGGCCGGTCGGCGAGCGCGCAAAAGCGCCGGTACTGCTCGTCGTTGCCGACGGCGACGATGATCCACTGATCGGCCGCGCGAAACGCCTGGTACGGGACGATGTTCGGATGTGCGTTGCCCCAGCGCTTCGGCGGCACGCCGCTCACCAGGTAGTTCGCGTTCATGTTCGCCAGCATGGCGACCTGCACGTCGAGCAGCGCGATGTCGATGTACTGGCCTTCTCCGGTGCGCTCGCGGTGGAAGAGCGCCGCGAGCACCGCCTGCGTGGCGAACATTCCCGACATCAGGTCCGAGACGGCGACGCCGGCCTTCTGCGGCCCGCCGCCCGGGCGGTCGTCGGCCTCGCCGGTGATCGACATGAAGCCGCCGAGCCCCTGGATGATGAAGTCGTACCCCGGACGGTGCTTCCACGGCCCGGTCTGCCCGAAACCGGTCACCGAGCAGTAGACGACGCGGGGGTTCACCGAGCGCAGGCTTTCGTAGTCGAGGCCGTATTTCGCGAGCTGCCCGACCTTGTAGTTCTCGAGCACGACGTCGCACCGCGCCGCGAGTTCGCGCACGGCGCGCTGGCCGGCCGCGCAGGCGATGTCGATCGTCACCGAGCGCTTGTTGCGATTGGCCGCCAGATAGTAGGCGGCGTCGGAGGTGTCGTTGCCGTCGCGGTCCTTCAGGAACGGCGGGCCCCAGCTGCGCGTGTCGTCGCCCGCGCCGGGGCGCTCGATCTTGATCACGTCGGCGCCGAGGTCGGCGAGGTTCTGCGAGCACCACGGGCCGGCGAGCACGCGGGAGAGGTCGAGGACGCGGATGCCTTCGAGAGCGCTTTTCATTCGAGGCAGGGAAGGGTCGAGGGTGAAGGGTAAGATATCCGGTTTGCCCCCAGCCCCGCTTTCCGAGATGACGTCGGCCGAAATCCGCGAGAAGTTCCTGCAGTTCTTCGAGTCGAAGGGACACACGGTCGTTCCGTCGAGCTCGCTCGTTCCGGCGAACGACCCGACGCTGCTGTTCACCAACAGCGGCATGGTCCAGTTCAAGGACGTCTTCACCGGACGCGAGACGCGCCCCTACACGCGAGCCACGAGCGCGCAGCGCAGCCTGCGCGCCGGCGGCAAGCACAACGACCTCGAGAACGTCGGCTATACCGCCCGGCACCACACGTTCTTCGAGATGCTCGGCAACTTCTCGTTCGGCGACTACTTCAAGCGCGAGGCGATCGCTTACGCGTGGGAGCTGCTCACGAAGGTCTACGGGCTGCCCGTCGAGAAGCTGTGGGTCACCGTCTACCAGGAAGACGACGACGCGTACCGGATCTGGGCCGACGAGGTCGGCGTGGCGCGCGAGCGGCTCGTGCGCATCGGCGACAACAAGGGCGCGCGCTACGCGTCGGACAACTTCTGGCAGATGGCCGACACGGGTCCGTGCGGCCCCAGCAGCGAGATCTTCTACGACCACGGGCCGGGCATCGCGGGCGGGCCTCCCGGCTCGCCCGACGCCGAGGGGGATCGCTACATCGAGATCTGGAACCTCGTCTTCATGCAGTTCGACCGCGACGCCTCGGGCAAGCTCACGCCGCTGCCGCGTCCGTGCGTCGACACCGGCATGGGGCTCGAGCGCATCGCGGCGGTGCTCCAGCAGGTGCACAGCAACTACGACATCGACCTGTTCCGGGAGCTCATCCGCGCCGCGGCACGCGAAACCGGTGCGAGCGATCTCGCCGATCCGTCGCTGCGCGTCATCGCCGACCACATCCGCGCCTGTGCGTTCCTGATCGTCGACGGCATCATTCCCGGCAACGAGGGCCGCGGCTACGTGCTGCGCCGGATCGTGCGGCGCGCGCTGCGCCATGGCCACAAGCTCGGGCGGCGCGAGCCGTTCTTCCATCGGCTGGTCGGCGACCTCGATCGCGTGATGGGCGCGGCCTATCCCGAGTTGCGCGCGGCGCGCGAGCGCGTCGGGCAGGTGCTCGCGCAGGAGGAGGCGCGCTTCGGCGAGACGCTCGAGAACGGCATGGCGATCCTCGAGAGCGCGCTCGCGTCGAAACCCGCCGTGCTCGACGGCGAGACCGCGTTCAAGCTCTACGACACCTACGGCTTTCCGCTCGACCTGACGGCCGACGTCTGCCGCGAGCGCGGGGTTTCCGTCGACGAGGCCGGTTTCGAGCAGGCGATGGAACGCCAGCGCCGGCAGGCACGCGCAGCCGGCAAGTTCCGCGCGGAGGCGGCACTCGAATACGAAGGCGAGCGCACGGCCTTCGACGGCTACCGGCAGCTCGACGTCCGCGACGCCCGGGTCGTCGCGCTGTACGTCGGCGGAACCTCGGCGGCGCAGATGTCCGCCGGCGAGCGCGGCGTCGTCGTGCTCGATCGCACGCCGTTCTACGCCGAGTCGGGCGGTCAGGTGGGCGACGCCGGCGTGCTCGTTTCGAGCGACGCCGCGGCGCGCTTCGAGGTCGACGACACGCAGAAGATCCACGCCGAGGTGTTCGGGCACCACGGCAGGCTGGCGGCCGGCACGCTTTCGCTCGGCGACCGGCTCGACGCGTCGGTCGACGCCTCGCGCCGCGCGAGCACGATGCGCAACCACTCGGCCACGCACCTGATGCACAAGGCGCTGCGCGAAGTGCTCGGCGCGCACGTGCAGCAGCGCGGCTCGCTGGTCGACGCCGATCGCACGCGCTTCGACTTCGCGCACAACGCGCCGCTCACCGACGACGAGATCCGCCGCATCGAGGCGATCGTCAATCGCGAGGTGCTGGCCAACGTACCGACGCAGGCGCGCGTGATGCCCTTCGACGACGCGGTGCGCGACGGCGCGATGGCGCTGTTCGGCGAGAAGTACGGCGACGAGGTGCGCGTGCTCGACATCGGCAGCTCGCGCGAACTGTGTGGCGGCACGCACGTCGAGCGCACCGGCGACATCGGCCTGTTCAAGGTCGTCGCCGAGGGCGGCGTGGCTGCCGGCGTGCGCCGCATCGAGGCGATCACCGGCGAGAACGCGGTCGCCTGGGTGCAGGCGCTCGATGCACGCACGAAGGAAGCCGCGGCGATGCTCAAGGCCGCGCCGGGCGAGATCGTCGGCCGCATCGGCCAGTCGCTCGAGCACGCGCGCGCGCTCGAGAAGGAGCTCGCGCGGCTGAAATCGAAGCTCGCCACGAGCCGGGGCGAGGATCTCGCCGCGCAGGCCATCGAGGTCGACGGCATGAAAGTGCTCGCCGCCACGCTCGACGGCGCCGACGCGAAGACGCTGCGCGAGACGATGGATCGCCTGAAGGACCGGTTGAAGACGGCGGCGATCGTGCTCGCGGCGGTCGACGGCGCACGCGTGAACCTGATCGCCGGGGTCACGCCGAACGCCACCTCGCGCGTCAAGGCCGGTGAGCTGGTCAACTTCGTCGCCCGCCAGGTCGGCGGCAAGGGCGGCGGACGGCCCGAGATGGCGCAGGCCGGTGGCACGGAGCCGGCACGACTGCCGGCCGCGCTCGCCGGCGTCGCCGACTGGGTGCGCGAGCAGCAGGCCTGACCTCCGTCCGATGGCCGATCGACACGAAAGCCGCGACGCCGGCAGCCGCGAGGGCCGGCGGGCCTTCGCGCACGAGCTGCTCGGCCGCATCGAGGCGATCGCCGCGCTCGGGCCGCTGCCGGCGGTGGCGCGCGTGCATCTTCCGCTCGCCGCCGACGAGGGCTCGCGCGAATCCGAGTTCTGCGGCGTCGAGCTCGACGACGGCTCGATCGGTCTGTCGTTCCTGCTGCTGGGCGACACCTTCGCGCGCCTGCGCAGCGACAGCCCGGCGCAGGCGCTGCGGGGCATGCCGGCGCTGGAGCTGGCACGCGGCTACCTCGACGACGACCCCGTCCGTCGAACGCTCGGCTTCGCCGCGGTCAACGCGATCTCGCAGCGCTTCTTTCGCGAAGCAGGCCAGGCGCTCGACACCGCGGCCGACTCGATCGGCTCGCTCGACCCGCAACCGGGCGAGCGCATCGGCATGGTCGGGCTGTTCGGACCCCTGGTGCCGCGCATCGTCGGCGCCGGCGCCTCGCTCGTCGTGCTCGAGCTGCAGAGCCGACTCGCCGGCGAGCACGACGGCTGGCGGGTGACGCTCGATCCGGTCGAACTCGCCGACTGCGAGAAGGTGCTGTGCACGACGACCGTGCTGCTCAACGACACGCTCGATGCGGTGCTCGACGCGGTGCGCGGCGCCCGCTGGATCGCCTTCGTCGGTCCGGGCGGCGGCTGCGTGCCCGACGATCTTTTCGCGCGCGGCGTCACGCTGTTGGGCGGAACGGCGATCGTCGACCGCGACGGCTTCGCCGACGCCGTCTCGCGCGGGCAGCCGTGGGGCCGCTACGCGCGCAAGTACGTGATTGCGCGCGACCGCTATCCGGGCTTCGATCGTCTGTGCGCGAAGATCGCGCGGGCACCGTAGCATCCGCCGCGGCCTGGCGCAGACGTCGATGCTTCATCCCGATTACCGATTCTGTCCGCGCTGCGCGCAGTCGCTGGTCGCCGACGTCGTCGCCGGGCGCGAGCGCAGCACCTGCCGCGGATGCGGCTTCACGCACTGGAACAATCCGGCGCCTGTCGTCGCCGGCCTCGTCCAGCTCGGCGACGAGATCCTGCTGGCGCGCAACGCCGCCTGGCCGGCAAGGACGTTCGCGCTGATCACCGGTTTTCTCGAAGCGGGCGAGACGCCGGAGGAGGGCATCCGGCGCGAAATCAAGGAGGAGACCGACCTCGACGTGCAGAGCGCCACGCTGATCGGGGTCTACGACTTCGTGCGCAAGAACGAGCTGATCATCGCCTATCACGCGATCGCCCGCGGCACCGTCACGCTGTCGGAGGAACTCGTCGAGTACCGGATGGTCGCGCCCGAGCGGCTGCGGCCGTGGCGGGCCGGAACCGGGCTCGCGGTGGCCGACTGGATGCGCGCGCGCGGCCTTCCCGTCGAGTTCGTCGATCTTCCGCGGCGGGCGAGTGGCGAAGGCGGCTGAGGCCCGGTGCTCGCTGCTAGACTAGGGGCGTGCGCCCCTGTCATCTTCGGGGCGATGGCCCTTGCTCAAGCTTCTGCTGAGAACGTGTGAACCAATCGTCCATGCCCGTCTCGCGCGCCAGGAAGCGCCCGCTCTTCGTTGCAAATGCTCGCCATATCTACCGATATGGCTGCGCTTTGCGCCTCGATCGGACGCTTCCTGGCGCGCTTTCCGGTCACGGCCGATTGGTTCACACGTTCTGAGTCGTCAGAGAAAGCCCGATGACCGAAAACGACGTGCACTTCGATCGTGAAGTCGACGCGCGGGGCCTGAATTGCCCGCTGCCGATCCTGCGAGCGAAGAAGGCGCTGACCGACCTGCCCAGTGGGCAGGTGCTGAAGGTGATGTCCACCGATCCCGGCTCGAAGCGCGACTTCGAGGCCTTCTCGCGCCAGACCGGTCACGAACTGCTGCGCACCGCCGTAGGCGAGCGCGAGTGGACGTTCTATCTGAAGCGGCGCTGACGCGGCCGTCTTCGGGCTGCCGACCTACGTCCCGAGCTTCGCGCGCTGCTCGCTGACCCGCGCGCGCGTTGCCGCGAATGCCGCCAGCCGCGCGCGCTCCTGCTCGACCACCGCCGCCGGCGCGCGGTCGACGAAGCCGGCGTTCGCGAGCTTCGCCTGCGCCTTGCCGATTTCCGCGTCCAGCCGCGCGAGCTCCCTGTCCAGCCTGCGCCGCTCGGCGTCGGCGTCGACCTCGATCGCCAGCATCAGCCGCGTCTCGCCGACCACCTGTACCGGCGCGATCGAGCCTTCCGGCAGGCGATCGACGATGCGTACTTCTTCGAGCCGTGCGAGCGCGCGCAGGTACGGGGCGAAGGCGGCGAGTTGCTGCGCGTCGCCGACCGCGGCCAGCGGCAGTTTCTGCGCCGGCGCGATCGCCATTTCCGCACGCAGCGCCCGGCACGCTTCGACGATCGCCGCGAGCTCGGCGACCCACGCTTCGGCGCCTTCGTCGATGCGCGCTTCGTCGGCGCGCGGGAACCGCTGCGTCATGATCGAGAAGCGGCGCTCGACGATCGCGCGCTGCAGCGCTTCGCCCGACAGCGTCTGCTCGCCGCGCTCGCCGTATCGCATCGCCAGCGGCGCGACCTTCTGCCACAGTGCCTCGGTGACGAACGGGATGATCGGATGCGCCATCCGCAGAACCGCTTCGAGCACGCGCAGCAGCGTGCGGCGCGTGGCGCGGGCGCGCGCTTCGCTCGCGTCGTCCGTGGCCTGCAATTGCACTTTCGCCAGTTCCACGTACCAGTCGCAGTACTCGTTCCAGGCGAACTCGTAGATCGCGCGCGCCGCGAGGTCGAAGCGGTAGTCGCCGAAGTGCCGCTCGACCTGCGCCTCCGCTCGCTGCAATCGCGAGACGATCCAGTGCTCGGGCGTGCCGAAGTGCAGGTAGCCGCCCGGCCCGCATTGCTCGGCGGTGTGCGGCGCGAAGCCGTTGTCGCGTCCTTCGCAGTGCATCAGCACGAAGCGCGTGGCGTTCCACAGCTTGTTGCAGAAGTTGCGGTAGCCCTCGCAGCGGTTCAGGTCGAAGTTGATGTTGCGCCCCGGGCCGGCGAGCGAGGCGAAGGTGAAGCGCAGTGCGTCGGCGCCGAAGGCCGGTATGCCTTGCGGGTATTCGCGGCGCGTGCGTTTCTCGATCGACGCCGCCTGCCTGGGGTTCATCAGCCCCCAGGTGCGCTTGGAGACGAGTGCGTCGAGCGAGATGCCGTCGATCAGGTCGATCGGGTCGAGCGTGTTGCCCTTGCTCTTCGACATCTTCTGGCCTTCGGCGTCGCGAACCAGTGCGTGCACGTAGACGTCGCGGAAGGGCACCTCGCCGGTGAACGCGAGCGTCATCATGACCATGCGCGCCACCCAGAAGAAGATGATGTCGAAGCCGGTGACGAGTACCGACGAAGGCAGGTAGCGAGCGAGCGCGGGCAGGAGATTCGGCTGCCCGTCGCGGAAGGGCTGCTGCGGGTCGACGAGCGTCGAGAAGGGTACGAGCGCCGACGAGAACCAGGTGTCCAGGACGTCGGGGTCCTGCACCAGCGCGCCGCTCCAGCCGGCCGCGCGTGCCTTCGTGCGCGCCTCGTCCTCGCTGCGCGCCACGAACACGCTTCCATCGTGCAGCGGCGCTCCCTCGGCGTCGGCCTTGTACCAGGCCGGAATGCGGTGTCCCCACCACAACTGGCGCGAGATGCACCAGTCCTGGATGTTCGTCAGCCAGTGATCGTAGGTGGCCTTCCAGCTCTCGGGCACGAAGCGGATGCGGCCGTCGGCGACCGCCTCGAGCGAGCGCTGCGCGATGCTGGCCCCGGCCAGCCGCGATTCGGCGGGCGCGGGTTTGCTCATCGCGACGAACCACTGGTCGGTGAGCATCGGCTCGATGACGGCGTTCGTGCGGTCGCCGCGCGGCACCATCATCCGGTGCGGCCGCGCCGACTCGAGCAGGCCGAGTGCCTCGAGGTCGGCGACGATCGTCCGGCGCGCATCGAAGCGGCCCTGGCCGCGGTAGCGCGCCGACGCGTTCTCGTTGATGCGGCCGTCGAGCGTGAGCACGCCGATCATCGGCAGCCCGTGGCGCTGTCCGACCGCGTAGTCGTTGAAGTCGTGCGCCGGCGTGACCTTCACCGCCCCGGTGCCGAACTCGCGATCGACGTAGCTGTCGGCGATGATCGGGATCTCGCGCCATCTGCACGCGGCGCCGCGGGCAACGAGCGCATCGAGCGGCAGCGACGCGCCGTCGAAGGCGGGCTCGTCGCCGGGGCCCGACAGCGGCAGCAGCACCGTCTTGCCCACCAGCGATGCGTAGCGCTCGTCCGCGGGATGCACCATCACCGCCGTGTCGCCGAGCATCGTCTCCGGACGCGTGGTGGCGACGGTGATCGTGCCGCTGCCGTCGGCGAGCGGATAGCGGATGTGCCAGAGCTGGCCCTCTTCCTCCTCGCTGACGACCTCGAGGTCGGACACCGCAGTGAGCAGCTCCGGGTCCCAGTTGACCAGCCGCTTGCCGCGATAGACGAGCCCCTGCTCGTGCAAGCCGACGAACACCTCGCGCACGACGGCCGACAGCTTCGGGTCCATCGTGAAGTACTCGAGCGACCAGTCGGTGGAGGCGCCCATGCGGCGCATCTGGCGGGTGATCGTCGAGCCCGACTGTTCCTTCCACTGCCAGACGCGCTCGACGAACTTCTCGCGTCCGAGGTCGTGCCGCGTGACGCCCTGTGCGTCCAGCTGGCGCTCGACGACGATCTGCGTCGCGATGCCGGCGTGGTCGGTGCCGGGCAGCCACAGGGTGTTGTCGCCGCGCATCCGGTGGTAGCGCGTGAGCGCGTCCATCACCGTCTGGTTGAACGCGTGCCCCATGTGCAGCGTGCCGGTGACGTTCGGCGGCGGCAGCTGGATCGAGAACGAAGGTGCGCCTTCGGCGTCGCCGGCGGCGAAGTAGCCGCGCGATTCCCAAAGCGGGTACCAGAGCGCTTCGATCTCGGCCGGCTCGAAGCTCTTCGCGAGCTCGGCCGGTGTGCCCGGCGAGCCGACGTCGGCGGAAGGGGAGGGGGAGTTCGTGCGGCGAGCAGGGGTCATTGCGCAAAGCGGGCGGAATTGCCATCGGGCCGCCCGGCAGTCGGGCGATCCGGGATCGGGACGAACTCACTATATCGCGGGGCGCGCCTCACTTTCGGCTTCGTTCTCCCATGATCTCGTCGTGCACCCGCGTGAGCTCGTCGGTGACGGCGCGCGCGACCAGGTCGCGTACGAGTTGCCCCAGCGTCAGGCGCAGTTCGGCGGCGAGCGACTCGGTGGTGCGCGAGAGCACGGCTTCGAGACCCGCCTGCATCTCGTCGTCGATCAACGCCTGCGATCGGCCGAGCAGTCGCTCGAGCACGTTCTCCTGCACGCGCAGCGCGAGGTGCGCCCAATCGACGTCGGTGAGCGTCCGCGGCAGTTCGGCCGCGTCGTAGCGGGGCAGCTCGACGATCTCGGTGAGCACCGGGATCGTGTCGTGGGGCACGTCGGCGCTCGCCTCGGCAGCCGCGCGCAGCTGGGTGACGAGGCGCTGCAGTTCGTCGTCGCCGTGCATGTCGCTCAGGGCTCCCGCGCACCGGCGACGTCGTGCCGCGTCATCGGGTAGCCGCGGTCGCGATAGAAGCGCCAGCGCTCGCGCGCGGCCGCGCGATCGTCCTCTTCGGTGCCGACGATCTCGATGAGCCGCTCGAAGCGGGCGAACATCGGCGGCGTGCGGCACCCCAGGTTCACCAGCACGTCGTGCGCGTCGGTGTCGACGACGTCGTGCGCGAGCAGGATCGGCGTCTGCACGGCCAGCGGATCGCCGGCCCGCACGTGCGGGACGAATTCCGTCGGCGGATCGCTCCACAGCAGGCGATCGAAGGCATCGAGCCTCGCTTCGTCGTCGCACCAGACCAGCACCGGATGCCGGGCGCGATACGCCTTGCGAACGACGCGGCAGCCGTAGCCGAGCTTGTCGGGCGCGTTGAAGTGGAAGTCGATGCGCGTCATCGGGGCAGGCTGCGACCGTGCGAGGCAAGCGCAGAAAAGCGCGCCGTTCAGGCGGCGTCGGCGCGCGCGAACACGAAGCGCGTCAACAGCGGCACGGGACGCCCGCTCGCGCCCTTGTTGGTGCCCGATCGCCAGGCCGTTCCGGCGATGTCGAGGTGCGCCCAGGTGTAGTCCTTCGTGAAGCGCGCGAGGAAGCAGGCGGCGGTGATCGAGCCGGCCGGCCTGCCGCCGATGTTGGCGACGTCGGCGAAGGGAGACTTCAGCTGTTCCTGGTATACGTCGTCGAGCGGCATCCGCCAGCAGGTGTCGGCCACTTCGCGGCCGGCCGCCTGCAGTTCCGCGGCAAGTTCGTCGCTGGGCGAGAACAGCCCCGAGTGGTGATGCCCGAGCGCGATGACGCAGGCGCCGGTGAGCGTGGCGACGTCGACGACCGCTGCGGGCGAGAAGCGCTTCGCGTATTCGAGCGCATCGCAAAGGATCAGCCGGCCCTCGGCGTCGGTGTTGAGGATCTCCACCGTCTTGCCGGACATCGTCGTGACGATGTCGCCGGGCTTCGTGGCGCGCCCGCCCGGCATGTTCTCGGTGGTGGGAACGATCACGACGAGGTTCACCTTTGCCTTCGCCTCGGCCACGGCGCGCATCGTGCCGAGCACCGAAGCCGCCCCGCACATGTCGAATTTCATCTCGTCCATCTCGGGCGCGGGCTTCAGCGAAATGCCGCCGGTGTCGAACGTGATGCCCTTTCCGACGAGCACGATCGGCGCGCGCCTGGCGCCCGCGCCCTGGTAGCGCAGCACGATGAGCTTGGGCGGTTGCGCGGAGCCGCGGGCGACGGCGAGCAACGCTCCCATCTTCAGCGCCTGCATCTGCCTCTCGTCGAGTACCTCGCATTTCAGGTCGAACTCGCGCGCGAGCTTCCTTGCGGTGTCGGCCAGGTAGGTGGGCGTGCAGACGTTGGCCGGCAGGTTGCCGAGATCCTTCGCGAGGTCGACGCCGTTGGCGATGGCGCGAGCGCGCTCGAGTTCGCGCGCCAGCGGGCCCGCGCCGGCCCGCTCGAGCGCGATCGTCACGCGCTTCGGGCGCGCCGGCTTCGGCTCGCGCTCGCTCTTCATCTGCTCGAAGCGATAGGCGACGTCGCGACCGGCGAGCGCCTGCACGCGAAGCTTCCAGGCGAGATCGCGTTCGGCGACCGGAACGTCGTGCAGCAGCGAGAGCGCGTCGTCGGCCGAGAACGCCGAGGCTGCCTTGTAGGCCGCGCGAACGGCGTCGAGCCAATCCTTCTCGCTCGCCTGCTTGCCTTCGCCGAACGAGGCGAGCACGACGCGCGCGATCGCGCCGTCGAGGTGCGTGGACAACGTGGAACCGGCCTTCTTCTTCAGGTCGCCGGACTTCAGCAGGCGCGTCAACCGGCCGTCGTTCGCTTCGTCGATCGCCTGCGCGGTGCTGCCGCAGAGCTTTCCGTCGAGAACCGGGACGAGTGCGCAGCCGGTGCGCGAACGGGCGGGAGCGGAAGTCGTTGTGCTAAATTGCATCGCTTCTTTTTCTCGATGGTCGAGCGGCGGATTATACGAGGGTCGCACCGCGATGCTCTTCGAAAAAGCACTGCGACGAGACCTGCTCAATCTCGCCGGAGTCGTGTTCGCGGCGCTGTTCGTCATCATGTTGACGACGTCGCTCATCCGGTTCCTGGGCCGGGCGGCGAGCGACCGCGTGGACACCGCCAGCGTCCTTCCGTTGATCGCCTTCAATTCGATCAACGTGCTGCCGGTGCTGCTCGTGCTCACCGTGTACGTGGCGGTGCTGATGTCGCTCACGCGCGCATTCCGCGATTCCGAGATGGTGATCTGGTTCGCCAGCGGCGTGAGCCTGACCGCGTGGATCCGGCCGGTGCTGGGCGTTGCCGTTCCGATCGCCGTGCTCGTCGCGCTCGTGGCCTTCGTCGTGGCGCCGTGGGCGAACCGCCAGGCCAACGAGTACCAGCAGCGCTTCGCGCAGCGCGAGGACGTCTCCCAGGTCTCGGCCGGGCGCTTCCGGGAATCGGTCTCTGCCAATCGCGTGTTCTTCGTCGAGTCGCTGAACGAGGCGCAGACCGAGGTGCGCAACGTCTTCGTGACGCAGGCGCGCGGCGACGCGCTCACCGTCGTCGTCTCGCGCAGCGGCAACATCGAGAATCGCCCCGACGGCAGTCGCTTCCTCGTGCTCGAGGACGGCAGGCGCTACGACGGCACCCGCGGACAGGCCGACTTTCGGCTGATGGAGTTCGGCCGCTACGGACTGCGCCTCGAGGCGCGCGAGGCGGTCGTCGCGGAAGACCGGGCGAAGTTCAAGTCGACGGGCGAGCTCGTCGCGGATCCCTCGGCGCGCAACCTGGGCGAACTCGCCTGGAGAATCAGCCTGCCCGTGTCGGCCGTGCTGATGGCGCTGCTGGCGATTCCGATGTCGTCGATGAACCCGCGCGCCGGGCGCTCGGTGAACCTGCTGGCGGCACTGCTCGTCTATCTCGTCTACAACAACCTGCTCACGGTGATGCAGTCGCGCATCGGGCAGGGGCGCACTTCGTTCGGCGTGGGCGTGTGGGTGCTGCACGCGGTGATGGCGCTGTTCATCGTCTGGCTGTTTCGCCGGCGCACGACGCTGCCGCGACGCCGCTTCGCGCGCTGGCGCGTCGTCTCGCGCACGAGGCGCCCGGACGGCGCGCCGTCTCGTGCATGAGCCGGCCGCAGGGCGCGGCGCCTCGCGCATGAGCCGGCCGCGCGCCAGGGCGCCTCGCGCATGAGGCGGCCGCGCGGCAAGGCGCCGGGGCACGACCGATGAGGGTGCTTCGCCGCTATCTCGGCGGGCAGATCGGCGCCGCCGTCGCGTTCGTCCTGTTCGGCTTTCTCGCGTTGTTCGCGTTCTTCGACTTCATCAACGAACTCGACGACATCGGCCGCGGGGGCTACCAGTTGCAGCACGCAGTGGCCTTCGTGCTGCTCGGCCTGCCCGCGCACATCTACGAGCTGATGCCGATCGCCGCGCTGATCGGCACGATCTATGCGCTGGCGCAGTTCGCCTCCAACTCCGAGTTCACGGCGATGCGTGCAGCGGGACTCGGGCGACGCCAGGCGCTGTCGACGATCGCCGGCATCGGCCTCGTCTTCGCGCTGCTCACGGCGCTCGTCGGCGAGGGGCTGGCGCCGCCGTCGGATCGCCTCGCGCAGAAGCTGCGCCTGACGTCGATCGGTGCTTCCGCCGGCGGACAGTTCCGCTCCGGCCTCTGGCTGAAGGACTCGGTGCGCGACAAGGCCGGCGAGGTCGAGCGCCTGCGCTTCGTGAACGTCGGCGAACTGATGCCCGACGGAACGCTGCGCGACGTGCGGGTATTCGAGTTCGACCCGCAGATGCGGCTCTCGGAACTCGTCGAAGCGGACTCGGCCCGATATGCGCCGCCGGACGGCTGGATGCTCGCGGATGTCGATTCGACCCGCTTCGACGAGGTGTCCGTCGCCGGCGATGCGCCGCTGGTCCGCACCGTCCAGGCGCACGAGGCGCAGCGACTGTGGCGAAGCGAGCTCACGCCGTCGCTGCTCGGCGTGCTTCTCGTCCAGCCCGACCGGATGTCGGCTCTTGCCTTGTACCGCTACGTGCGGCACCTCGAGGAGAATCGGCAGAACGCCGTGCAGTACGAGATCGCGCTGTGGAAGAAGATCGTCTACCCGCTGGCCGTCGTCGTGATGATGGCGCTTGCGCTGCCCTTCGGCTACCTGCACGCGCGCGCCGGCGGCATCGGCTACAAGGTCTTCGCCGGCGTGATGCTCGGCATCGCGTTCCACTTCCTGAACGGTCTGTTCTCGCACCTGGGCCTGCTCAACACCTGGCCTCCGCTCGTTTCGGTGAGCATGCCCAGCATCGCCGCCTTCGTGCTCGCGCTGGGCATGCTCGCCTGGGTCGATCGCACGCGGTGAGCCGGCGGCAGGCGCTGCGCCTGCGTCCGCACCTGCGTCGGCAGTGGCGTTCGTGTACGCCGGCGCTTCGGGAAAGCCCGGACGCGCGACTGCCGCAAAGGCATGGACGATCGGCGGGGCGTCGATTACGATGGCCGGCATTCGAGGAGGAGGAGGAGGGCAGCGAACGCTGCGGTAGTGGCAGCGGTCCTGCCGACTCGGCGGCGAGTCCTGCCGTTTTCGGGGCGCACAGCGATGTGCGCCCCTTTTTATTCTGCGTCGATGAATCCGGCGTCGATGACTTCGTATTTCGAACGCGCTTTCGGCGACGCCGAACGCGCGCGACGCGGCTTCTGGGTCGCGGTTGTCGTGCTGACGGCCCTGCGCGCATGGCTGGCTGCCGCGCTGCCGATGACGAGCGACGAAGCGTACTTCGCGCAGTGGGGTCGCTATCCCGATTGGGGCTTCTACGACCACCCGCCGATGGTCGGCTGGTGGCTCGCGCTGCTCGAGCGCGTCTCCGACAACCGCTTCGTGCTGCGCCTGCCGGCGCTGCTCGCGCCTGCGCTGGTCGCCGCGGCAGGCTGGTCGCTGCTGCGTCGTCGCGACGAGGCGCTTGCCTGGTCGGCGGCGACGCTGCTGCTGCTCGTGCCGCTGAACGCATGGAACGTGGCGATCACCACGGACATCCCGCTGATGCTGTTTTCGGCGTCGACGATCGCGCTCTACCTGCGCGCCCGGTCCAGCGGGCGCTCGCTCGACTTCCTGCTCGCGGGCTTCGCGCTTTCGGGCGCGTTGCTGTCGAAGTACTTCGCCGGGTTTCTCGCGATCGCGTTGTTCGTGGATTCGGTTTCGCGTCCCACGCCGGCGTCGCTGCGCGGCTTGCTGTGGATCGTCGTGGGCTCGCTGCCGGGCGCGGCGATCCAGGTCGCCTGGAACGCGCTCAACTGCTGGCCGAACGTGATGTTCAACCTGGTGAACCGTCACGGCGACGCCGGGCTGTCGTGGCGAACGCCGCTGCTGTACGCGGCGAGCCTCGCCTACGTGCTCACGCCGCCGGTGGCCTGGCGGCTGCTGCGCGGCTTTCGCGAAGCGCCGCGCATCGCGGGCGAAGGCGCTGCGCGCGATCGACGGGCGCTGCGCTTCCTGGCGCTCGTGCCGCTGGCGATGTTCGCGCTGCTGTCGCTCGTCAAGACGATCGGCCTGCACTGGCTCGCCAGTTTCGTGTTCCCGGCGGTGCTGTGGTTCGCGCTCACGGCGCGCGCCCGTTCGATGGCTCGTGCGCTCGCCTTCGCCGCGGTCTTCGCGTTCGTGCACTGGCTCGTGATCGGTACGCTGGCCTGGCTGCCGATCGAGACCTTCCGCTCGTGGGGCGGCTACCCGGGGCTCGTGATGACGGTCCGCACCGACGAGCTCGCCGAAGCGCTCGCGCCGTGGCGCGCCACGCACGTGATCGCCTCCGACGGCTATTCGCCGGCGGCGACGATCGGCTACGCGCTCGGCGAACACGTGATCGTCCTGGGCCCGGGAACGAGCCACGCGCGCCACGACGACATCCTCACCGATTTTCGTGCGCTCGACGGCAGGAACATCCTCGTCGTGCTCCGGCGCGCGGAGCGCGCCAGCCGGTTCGACGCGTATTTCGATCGGGTCACGCGCAGTACCGTCACCATCCGCGGAGCGGAATTCCAGCTGCTGGACGGCCGCGGCTTCCGCTACGAAACCTACCGCGACCGTGTGCTCGACGAGGTGCGCCGGCGCTACTACGCGGTGCCGCGCTGGCTGCCGGGCGACGCGTGCTATTTTTGCGATCGCTATTTTCCCGATCGTTCGTGCCGCGCGCCGTGAAACGTGCGCGCGACGCATCCGCCCGCGCTCCCCGATGAACCTGCAGCAGCTGCGCTTCCTGCACGAGACGGCTCGCCACGGCTTCAGCCTCACGCGCGCCGCGCAGGCCATCGGCACCTCGCAGCCGGCGTTGTCGCGTGGCATCCTCGAACTCGAGGCCGAACTCGGGGTCGACGTCTTCGTGCGGCACGGAAAGCGAATCCTCGGCTTCACCGACCCGGGGCGCGCGGTGTTCGAGCGCGCCGAGCGGGTGCTGGGAGAGATCGAAGGCATCGAGCGCGTCACCGCCGATTACCGCGCACGGGACGACGGCGAATTGCGCGTGGCGACCACGCACACGCAGGCGCGCTATGCGCTGCCGAACGTCGTGCGCGAATTTCGCAGGCGCTACCCGGCCGTCCACCTGACGCTGCTGCAGGGCAGCCCGAGCCAGATCACGCAGTTGCTGCTGTCGCGCGAGGTCGACTTCGCGATCGCGACCGAAGTGCCGCAGGATGCCGACGAGCTGCTCGCGATCCCCGCCTTCGAGTGGGAACACGTCGTCATCGTGCCGAGGAAGCATCCGCTCGTGGGCCAGCCGCTGTCGCTGCATGCGCTCGTGCGACATCCGCTGATCACCTACGTCGAGGAGTTCGCCGGCCGGCGGCGCATCGATCGGGCCTTCGCCGAGGCCGGACTGCGTCCGGACATCGTCCTGTCCGCGATCGACTCGGACGTGATCAAGACCTATGTGGGCATCGGGCTGGGCGTGGGGATCGTCACCGGACTGGCGTGGGATCCGCAGCACGATCGCAGCCTGGCGATGATGCCCGCCGGCGCCTTGTTCGGCATGAACTCGGTGAAGCTGGCAGTGCGCCGCGACGCCTTCCTGCGCGGCTTCGCGCTGAGCTTCATCGAATTGTTCGTGCCGAACGTCGACCTGGGCGTCTTCGAGCGGCCGGTTGCGGCCAGGCGCCTGTCCGGCGCGCGCGCCTCCGGGTAATCCCCCGGCGTCGCGAAGCCACGACCGAGGCGGGTCGGCGTGGGCGCGTGCTTATACTTCTGCGGGCGATGCGGTGCGCGCTACGCGACGCACGAAAGGGAGTGGACAACGAGAAATGGGCGCCGCGAACTGGCGTGCAGGGGCAGCCGCGATCGCGTTCTTCATGGTTGCCGGCGCGGCTTCCGCACAGCAGACGACGTTGAACGTATCGAGCTGGATGCCGACGTCGCACGTGCTGTCGCAGACGGTGGTCAAGTGGTGCGACCAGGTAGCCGAAGCCACCGCCAGGCGGGTCGTCTGCAAGCTGCTTTCCAAACCGGTGGCGCCGCCCCCGGGTACCTTCGACGCAGTGCGCGAAGGCCTGGCCGACGTGTCGTACTCGGTGCACGGCTACACGCCCGACCGGTACACGCTCTCGCAGATCGCCGAGCTGCCGTTCTCCGGCGACTCGGCCGAGGCCAACTCGGTTGCATACCAGCGCATCTTCGATCGTCACTTCGCGCGGATCAACGAGCATCGCGGGCTGAAGGTGATCGCCGTGTTCACGCACGGTCCCGGGCAGTTGTACACGACGAAGAAGCCGGTCGAGTCGCTCGCCGACCTGCAGGGTCTGAAACTGCGCGGTGACGGCGGGATGGTGGCGAACGTCGGCAAGGCGATCGGCGTGAGCATCGTGCTCAAGCCGTCCGTCGAGGCGCAGGAATCGCTGTCGTCGGGCGCCATCGACGGCCTGTTCGGTCCTGCCGAGACGATCGACTCGCTGCGGCTGGAGAAGCTGATCCGCTATCGGATCGTGTTTCCCGGCGGGCTCTACAACACCAGCTTCGCGTTCGTGATGAACCAGGCTACCTGGGAGCGCATCGGCACGGCCGACCAGGCAGCGATCGCCCGGCTCTCGGGCGAGCACGCGGCGCGCATGTTCGGGCGCGCCTGGGACGACGTCGACCGCCGCGCGCTGGCCGCGATGCAGGCCAACGACGTGCGGGCCAATTTCGCCGACCGCGCCTTCGTCGAGGCGGTGCGCGCGCGCACCGCGCCGATCGAGCTGAAGTGGATCGCCGAGGCGCGCGCCAAGGGGCTCGAGCGCGCGGAGCAGGCGCTGCGCGAGTTCCGTTCGGAGTTGTCGAAGCTGCAGTGAACGCGGGTCCGGGCGCACTCGGCGTGCGTTATAATCCGCGCTCTTCGGGGCGGTAGCTCAGCTGGGAGAGCGTCGCGTTCGCAATGCGAAGGTCGGGAGTTCGATCCTCCTCCGCTCCACCATACGCAAGAGGGCTCGGAAAATCTCCGAGCCCTTTTTCTTGTCTGAAACTCCCGCACCACGTGGGGTTCCGGGCATCTGTGCTGCGGGTGGCCACCAGCCGAATCTTCCGAAATCGGCCACATTCTCGGCCGGAGCCGTCTCTGTTCTCCGTTTGGCCTGCGGGTAGGCGCAGATGGTGACCTCGCACAATCAACAACTTGCGCGCGGCGGTTCATCGTCAACCAAGGCCACCGGTCACCAGTACAACTAGACAGTGTACGTCGTTTGTACTAACGTTGCGGCAATTGATCTAACGCAAGAGGTGCTGCCGTGACTGACGTTGCATCGTCGCCTTCCTCCCGATCCGCCCGACTTGGGCTGCGCGCCACCCCCGAACAGGAGGTGGTGCTGCGCCGTGCCGCCGAGGTGGCTCACAAGTCGTTGACCGACTTCATCCTCGACAGCGCTTGCCTGGCAGCCGAGCAGACGCTGCTCGACCAACGATTGTTCATGGTCTCGGGCAGCCAGTACCAGGCCCTGATGGATCTGCTGGATCGCCCCGAACAGGCCAACGAGGGGGTGCGTGATCTGTTTGCCCGCAAGGCGCCCTGGGACACGAAGTGACGTTGCGCGCTCCGGAGCCTCTGGCCGCGCAGCATCGGCTGGAGGGTTTTGATTGCAGCAAGCCCGCGC
This sequence comes from Burkholderiaceae bacterium, assembly GCA_023954015.1. Classification (GTDB taxonomy): domain Bacteria; phylum Pseudomonadota; class Gammaproteobacteria; order Burkholderiales; family Burkholderiaceae_E; genus Zeimonas. The sequence continues at coordinate 3,143 of JAMLIS010000015.1, read as the reverse complement.
TGAATGACTGGCTGTTGCGTCAGGCCCGCCAGGCTCAGGGCAGTGGCTCGGCCAAGACCTTTGTCGTTGCCGAGGACGATGGCCGCGTGGCGGGCTACTTCAGCCTGACCGTGGGGCAGGTCGACACGCTGGAGGCGCCGGAGCGCATTCGCAAGGGGATGGGGCAGTACCCTTTGCCAGTGGTGATCCTGGCGCGGCAGGCAGTATCAATTCACGATCAGGGGCGAGGTATTGGCTTCGGCCTGCTGCAGGACGCGATTCGCCGCACGATGCTGATTGCTGAGCAGGCCGGCATCCGTGCCATGCTGACCCACCCCATCGATGAAGAAGCGGCGAGGTTCTACACCCGGTTCGGGTTCGTCGCGTCACCGCTGCGCGAACAGCAGTTGCTGCTGCTCTTGAAGGACGCCCCACGATCACCAATTTCAGCGGCACCACCAAGGGTGGCGACTTGCTGCTGGTGGGCCAGTGCGCCGAATGCCGTAGTGATGTGGCACGGGTGATCGAGGGTTCGTAATCCGGTCAGGCGTCGAACCCCGCCACCACTTCCCGCTGCGCCACCCAGTCGGTCGGCAGTGGGTTCCGTCGGAACCACAGCAGGCTCATGCACTTGGGCTGCTGCCCGGCTAGGATGGTCTGAATGATGGCAGGCTCCAGGAGCGTCGATCGGAGCAGTTCGTTGACGGTCGAATGGTGCAGGCCTTCACGCTGGGCGATCTCGCTGCCGCTGCCGACCACGCCGTCGTCGAGCAATTGCTGCCAGTAGAAGACCCGCGTCAGGGCCACCAGCAACGGTTGGTCAATCTGGCTGGCGACTTTGCCCGGCGACTCGACCGCCCCATTCGGCCGGCGACTGCTGCGTCTTCTGCTCCTTCGGTACGATCGAGTGTCCGCCCGTCCAGGCCGGCTCGGGGCGCTGCTGCTGATCGAGGCAACAGGCCGCGCGCAACCCGGCCGTCGACGGCAGCCGGTCCACGTGATCGAGCCGAACCGCTGCTGCAGAAGCCTGTATTCTCGCTAGCGCACGCTCGCTCCCTCGACATGAACTTCGGAACTCTACGCAACCGCACTTTCGATGAAATCGCCGTCGGCGACCGCGAGAGCGTCGAGCGCATGCTTACCGCGCAGGACATCCAGCTCTACGCGGTGCTCTCGGGCGACGAGAGCGCATTGCCGGTGGATCCGGCGATCGCGGCTTCGACCCGCCTGCACTCGGTGATCTCGCACGGGATGTGGGCCGGCGCGCTGTTCTCGGGCCTGGTCGGAACGCGGCTGCCCGGCCCGGGCAGCCGCTACGTGGCCCAATCGCTGCGTTTTCTCGCGCCTATCCAGGTCGGCGACACGCTGGCGATCGCGATCGAGGTCACGGCGCGCGACGAGGCCACGCGGCACCTTCGACTCGCGTGTCGCGCCGTCAATCAGCGCGGCGAGAAGGTGGTCGACGGCGAAGCCGAAGTGGTCGCGCCCGACGAGCGCGTCGAGCTCGCGCGCACGGCGCTGCCGGAAGTGCGGCTGTCGGTCGGCGACGGCGGCCTGCAGCGACTTCTGGACCACGTCGCCGAATGGGAGCCGATCCGCGTCGCCGTCGTGCATCCGTGCGATACGCTGAGCCTGGGCGGGGCGATCGATGCGCGTGACGCCGGGCTCATCGAGCCGGTGCTCGTCGCGCCGCGCGCGCGGCTCGACGCAGCTGCGCGCGAGGCCGGAATCGATCTGTCCGGCATCGAGGTGATCGACGTGCCGCACAGCCACGCCGCCGCGGAGCGCTCGGTGGCGCTCGCCGCGAGCGGCGAGGTCGAGGCGCTGATGAAAGGCAGCCTGCACTCCGACGAGCTGATCGCCGCCGTCGTCGCGCGCGACGGCGGCCTGCGCACGAAGCGTCGCGTCAGCCACTGCTTCGTGATGCAGACGCCGGCGTACCCGCGCCCCTTCATCATCACCGATGCGGCGATCAGCATCGCGCCGGGCCTCGAGGACAAGGCCGACATCGTTCGCAATGCGATCGACCTGGCGCACGTGATCGGCGTCGAGTGCCCGCGCGTGGCGATCCTCGCGGCGGTAGAGACGGTGAGTCCGGCGATGCCGGCCACGCTCGACGCGGCGGCGCTGTGCAAGATGGCCGACCGCGGGCAGATCACCGGCGGCGTGCTCGACGGTCCGCTCGCCTTCGACAATGCGGTCTCGCCGGCGGCGGCGCGCGTCAAGGGCATCGACTCGCCGGTCGCCGGGCAGGCCGACGTCCTCGTCGTGCCCGACCTGGAGAGCGGCAACATGCTCGCCAAGCAGCTCGAGCACATGGGCGACGCATCGAGCGCGGGCATCGTGCTCGGCGCGAAGGTGCCGATCGTGCTGACCAGCCGCGCGGATTCGCGCGAGTCGCGCATCGCGTCGTGCGCGATCGCGCTGATGCTCGCGCGGCACTATCGGCAGAGCCCACCCTGAGAAGCCATGGCGGGCGCCTTTGTGAGCGGAGATCGGAATGGACGAAGAAGCTTTGCAGCAGAGCATCCGCAAGTTCCTGCGCACGGTCGGCGTGCGTTCGCAGCAGGAGATCGAGAAGGCGGTTGCGCAGGCGCGCGCCGAAGGTCGTGTCGGCGACGACGAATCCTTTCCGGCGACGATGACGCTCGACGTCGCCGGGCTGAAGCTGAACGTCACCTTCGACGGCGAGATCCGGCTCTCGTGAGCGTTCGCGCGACCCCTGCGTCGGATGCGCGCACTCGCGCGCTGCTGCAACCGCGTTGAGCGACCCGCTCCCGGCGCACGACGCCGCCCACGCGTTGCGCGTGGCCTTCGCGCTCGCGCTGGGATCGGCGATCGCGCTCGGCCTGGCGCGCTTCTCGTACGCGCTGCTGCTGCAGCCGATGCGCGACGACCTCGGCTGGAGCTACCTGACTGCCGGTGCGATGAACACGGTGAACGCGGCCGGCTACCTGATCGGCGCGCTGCTTGCGCCGCGCTGGCTCGCACGGTACGACGCGCGCGCGATCCTGCTCGCCGGCGGCGTCGTCGCTTCGGTCCTGCTCGCCGCACACGGCGTCGTGCTGGCAGACGCGCCGCTCTATGCGTTGCGGCTGCTCACCGGCGTGGCGAGCGCGGCGCTGTTCGTCTCGGGCGGCGTGCTCGCCGCCCGGCTCGCGGCG
>JAMLIS010000014.1 GCA_023954015.1 Burkholderiaceae bacterium | reverse complement strand
GGCGCTCGAGCTGGACGTCGCGGCGGCGGCCCACGGAATCTACCTCGAGACGTACATCTTCGAGGACGATCGCAGCGGCCGGCGGATCGCGGCGGCGCTGGCCGCGGCGGCGCGCCGCGGCGTGAGCGTGCACGTGATCGTCGACGGCTTCGGCACGGTTCGCCACCGCGGAGACTGGACCCGGACGCTGCGCGAGGCGGGGGTGCTCGTCGAGACCTTCCGCCCCGAACGACGTCGTTTCTCGCTCGATCGCCAGCGGCTGCGCAGGCTGCACCGCAAGCTGGCGGTGATCGACGGGCGCGTCGCCTTCGTCGGCGGGATCAACATGCTGGACGACCTGTTCGACCCGAAGCACGGCCGGCTCGAGCATCCGCGGCTCGACTACGCGGTGCGCGTGCGCGGCCCGCTGGTCGCGCAGGTGCACGTCGCCGCCGCGCGCCTGTGGTGGGAGATCTCGGTGGTCAACCGCTCGCTGGGGCGCGACCCCGACGCGCGCGGCCAGCGCGCGCCGCTGCACCTGCCCGACTCGGTGGCGAGCGAGGTCACGCCGGCCGGGTCGATGCGCGCCGCATTCATGCTGCGCGACAACCTCAGGCACCGGCGCACGATCGAGCGCGCCTACCTGCGCGCGATCGGCCGCGCGCGCCGCGAAGTGCTGATCGCCAGCGCGTATTTCTTCCCCGGAGTCCGCTTCCGGCGCGCGCTGCTCGCGGCGGTTCGCCGCGGCGTGCGGGTGCGGCTGCTGCTTCAGGGCAAGGTGGAGTACCCGCTGCCGCACTACGGGTCGCAGGCGCTGTACGACGAACTGCTGCGCGGCGGCGTCGAGATCGTCGAGTACCGGCGAAGCTTCCTGCACGCGAAGGTGGCGGTCATCGACGACTGGGCGACCGTCGGCTCGTCGAACATCGATCCGTTCTCGCTGCTGCTGGCGCGCGAGGCGAACGTCGGCGTGCACGACGCGACGTTCGCCCGCCGGCTGCGCGAGCGGCTCCTCGCCGCCATCGACAGCGGCGGCGTACCGGTCGAGTTGCGCGACCACCAGCGCCGCCCCTGGCCGGTCCGGATGCTCAACGCGATCGCGTTCGTCGTGCTGCGCATCGGCGTGGCGATCAGCGGCGTCCCCGGCCGTTACTGACCCGGCAGTCCGAACGCGTGCGCACCCTCCTGCACGGCGTCGATTTCACCAGCGCGCCGTCGCGCCGCAAGCCGATCACGGTGGCCGACGGCCGGATCGAGGCCGGCCGCGAAGGCGCGGTGCTGCGCCTCGAGCGCATCGACGCGCTGCCCGAACTCGACGCCTTCGATCGCTGGCTGCGGCGGCCGGGGCCGTGGCTGGCCGCCTGCGACTTCCCGTTCGGGCTTCCGAGGCCGCTGCTGGCTGCGCTCGGCTGGCCGCACCGCCCCGTGCATGGCGACAGCGCCTGGGCGGCGTCGGTGCGTCACCTCGCCGCCATGTCGCGCGCGCAGATGATCGGCCAGTTCCGGGCGTACTGCGACGCGAGACCGGCCCGGTCGAAGTTCGCTCACCGCGCGACCGATCGTCCGGCCGGGTCGAGCCCGTCGATGAAATGGGTCAATCCGCCGGTGGCGCTGATGCTCCATGCGGGCGCGCCGCGGCTGCTGGCCGCCGGGGTCGACCTGCCCGGCCTGCACCCGGGCGATCCGCTGCGGGTCGTCCTGGAGGGCTATCCCGGCTACCTGGCGCGCGCGCTGGTCGGGCGACGTTCGTACAAGGCCGACGACCGCGCGCGGCAGACGCCCGAGCGCCGCGAGGCGCGCCAGTGGATGATCGCGCAACTCGAGCGCGGCGAGCACGGCTTCGGGCCGCCGCTCGCGCTGGACGCGGCGCACCGCCGGGACTGCATCGAGGATCCGGCCGGCGACTTGCTCGATGCGGTGCTTTGCCTGGTGCAGGCGGCCTGGGGCTGGCGACGGCGCGCGCGGCGCTACGGCCTGCCGGATTCGATCGACCCGGTCGAGGGTTGGATCGTGTCGGTGCCGCCCGATCCAGGGGGCGCATCCTGAAGGCGGGCCGCAGGTCGGCCATTCGCGCCGGGCCGATGCTGGCGGCCGCCGGTCGCGGACGCTGCACGTCGCGCTCCCCCACGGGCAGCTGTCACGAGCGGGTCATCACGCAGTCCGACACTTCACGCCGGGAGCAAGCCCGACCATGGAGGACCGAGATGTCGCCCCAGCTCGCACGCATCCTGCGAATCACCGCCCGGCATTGGTCGCTGCCGCGCTGCGTCGCGACCGTCCCGGCGGGCGCCCCGGCAATGGGCGCGCCGCTGCGCGTGGCGCCGGTCGCCGTCGCGCCGCGCGGCTGCCGGCGTCTTCGCGGCGCGGCCTGACCCGTCGTCAGCCGCCCTGCGGTTCGCGCATCCGCTGCGCGGCGGCCAGGAAGTCGAGCACGATCGGCGCGCTGTCGAGCAGGCCCTGGGTCGCGCCGTGGAACTCGGGGTGCCACTGCACCCCTGCCGCGTAGCCGGCGCCGCGCCAGCGGATCGCCTCGACGATGCCGTCGGCGCTTGCGCGCGCGTCCACGACGAGGTCGCTGCCGAGTCGGTCGACCGCCTGGTGGTGGATGCTGGTGACCTGCGCGCGCTCGAGCCCCTCGTACAGGCCGGCCAGGCGCGAGCCCGGCTCGAAGAGGATCTCGTGGTGCAGTTCGTCGTAGAGGTCGCTGTCGACGTGCCGGATCGCCTGCGGGCACTCGGTCGCGATGTCCTGGAACAGCGTGCCGCCCATGGCGACGTTCATCAGCTGCGCGCCGCGGCAGATGCCGAGCACCGGCTTGCCCTGCGCCATGAACTCGTGCAGCAGCTCCATCTCGTAGCGGTCGCGCACGATGTCTCCGGCCCAGTCGGCCCGCATCGGCTGCTTGCCGTACGAGCGCGGGCTGACGTCGGCGCCGCCCTGCAGCACCAGGCCGTCGAGCTCGCGCACGTAGCTGCGCACCGAGATGCCGCGCCGGCTCACGCCGGCGTCGGCGCCGAGTGTCGGGATCATCAGCACGATCGCGCCGTGCGACATGATCCAGTGCGCGATCGACTGTTCGAGGTACTGCAGCGTCTTGCCGCGGAATCCCAGCTCGCTGGGCGGCGCGTGCATCAGCCGCGCCGACAGGCCAATCTTCAGCGGCCGGGGAACCATGGCCCGTCAGCGGCTCCAGCGCAGGCACTGCTGCCGGACGACCTCCGGCAGCAGGTTCTCGCGCTCGAAAGTCTGGCGGATCCACGTCGCGTCGTTGCCGAGCGCGCCGATGTCCTCGCGCACGCGCCGGCAGGCGTCCTCGGCGCCGAGTTCGATCGCGTGCTGCTCGATCTCCGCGAGCGTCTCGGCGATGTCCTCGCGGATCGTGCGGTGCTCGCCCGTCTGCGGGTCGACGAAGGTGCCGTCGAAGCCGAAGCGGCAGGCCTGGAAGCGATTGAAGGAGTAGACGAGGTAGTCGTCCTCGACGGGTCGAAACGGCTGCTCGAACGACAGCCAGCGCGCCACGCACTGGATGTACGCGGCCAGCGCGGCCGCCTTCTCGACGGTGAGCGGCGTGTCGAGCACGCGCACCTCGATCGTCCCGAACTCGGGTTTCGGGCGGATGTCCCAGTAGAAGTCCTTCATGCTCTGCACGACGCCGGTGCGCGCCATCTTGTCGAAATACCGCGAGAACTCGTCCCAGGTGAGGGCGAACGGAGCCCGGCCCGACAGCGGGAACGCGAACACCGAGTTCAGCCGCGCCGAGTGGAAGCCCGTGTCGATGCCCTGCACGAACGGCGACGAAGCCGACAGCGCGATGAAGTGCGGGATGAAGCGCGACAGGCCGTGCAGCAGCACGAGCGCCGCGTCGGGCCCGGCGCAGCCGATGTGCACGTGCTGGCCGAAGATCGTGAACTGCTTCGACAGGTAGCCGTACAGTTCCGAGAGCATGTGGAAGCGCGGCGTATCGAAGATGCGCCGCTGGCTCCAGTCCTGGAACGGGTGCGTGCCGCCGCCCGACAGGCCGATGTTCAGCCGGTTCGCGCAGTGCACGAGGACGTCGCGCAGTTCGGCCAGGTGCTCGCGCGCTTCCGCGTAGTCGCGGCACACGCCGGTGGACAGCTCGATCATGCTGCCGGTCATTTCCGGCTTCACTTCGCCCGGCAGCTTGCGCTTGCCGACCAGCCGCAGCAGATCGTGCGCACCGTGCGTCAGGTCGAAGTCGTGCGTGTTGACGATCTGCAGCTCGAGCTCGATGCCGAGCGTGAGCGCGCGCGATTCGGCAAAAGGTTCCAGTGCCATCGATTCCCTCAGCGAATGTTTTCCTCGTGCACCCAGCGCAGCGCCAGGTGCACGGCGATCGGCCCGATCAGCTCGAGGAAGGCGATCGCGCTGAACACCACCGCCGTCAGGTGCGATGCGAATTCGGGGTACAGGTTCTGCAGCTCGACCATCATCACCAGTGCCGCACCCGACATCGGCATCAGCGTCACGCCGAGCGCTACGCCCTGGCGCAGCGAGATGCCGCTCGGCGCAGCGAGCAGCGTCGTCGCCACCAGCTTGGCGACGACGCGCGCGACGATGACCACCGCACCGAGCAGGGCGCCCGCCAGCAGCGTGTCCACCGACCACACCGATCCGGTCACGACGAACAGCATCAGCACGAGCGCGCCGCCGGCGGTGCCGAAGTGGCGCGGCCAGATCCACGGTCGTTCGGTGCTGTTGCGCAGCATCACCCCGGCCAGCAGCGGGACCAGCAGCGTCGAGAGATTGGCCATCTTCGTGATCGACAGCGCGAGCAGGATCATGCCGAGCAGCAGCAGCGTCGAGTTCTCGTTGCGCAGGTCCAGGCGCCGCGCGATCATCGACACGGAGAAGGCGAGCAGCGCCGCGACGATCGCCGAGCCGGCGAGCAGGTACAGCGGATGCGCGAAGGCGCGCACGAGACTGCCGACGTATTCGGCATGCAGCCAGCCGAAGACGAACTTGCTGGCGAGCACCGCGTAGAACGTGTTCAGCCCGGTGAGCACGATCATGCGCTCGGTCACCTGGCCCGAAGCGTCGAACTCGGAGGCGACCCGCATGACCACCGCCGGCGAGGTGCCTATGGCGATGGCGGCGATCGCGGTCGACGTGCGAGCGTCGGTGCCGATCGCGCTCAACGCAAGGTAGACGGCGGTGAAGGCGAGCGCCGATTCGGCCAGGCTCGTCGCCAGCAGCCACGGGTTCGTGCGCAGCCAGCGAAGGTTGATGCGGCTGCCCAGCTCGAACAGCAGCAGCGCCAGTCCCAGGTCGACGATCGATCGAAGGCCGGGCTTCAGCCCCGGTCCCAGTCCCAGGTCGAGGGCAGAGACGATCGTGCCTACCGCCGCGTAGCCGACGACCCGCGGCAGCCGCATCCAGCGATAGACGAACTCGCCGAGCAGTGCGGCGATGACCAGTGTCAGCGACACCCAAAGGACGGCGTCGGCCGACGGCGGCCACGTGGGCAGGAAGAACAGGTCTGAGCGCGTGTCGCCCGTCATCGAGGCCTCCCGGTCGAACTTCTTCTTTCGATGGCGCGCAGCGTCATCGTTTCGGCGTGGCGCGCGCGGTTCCGGCTACTCGTGTCGTACCGACCGCTGCGGGGGTGGAGCGGTCTTCACGCGGAAGCGCACGAGGATCGAGCACGATGCCGGCGCTCGCCGCGAGATCGCGCAGCTCGTTCTTGCAGGGCAACATCGCCCGCAGGAGTCGGTCCCGTTGCTCGCGCATCAGCCACCGGATCGCAAGCTCGTGGCCCGACCATGATGCGCCGGCACGATCGGCCGCCCCGATCGAGGGCCGACGCACCGGAAGCCGTGCGGCGAAGAACGCCGATCACCGGCGCGCCATTATACTCATCGCCTCCGAGGCCCGGTCGATCCCCGCCATGACAGCCCACGGCCTCGCGGTCCTGATATTCACGATTGCGATCTTCGCCGCATTCACGTCGCGGCGCATCCCGATCGAGGTGACGAGCCTGTTCGTGCTCGTCGCGCTTCCGATCGGGTTCACGCTGTTTCCGTACGAGGGCGCAGACGGCCGCGTCGATCCGCTGGCGTTCTTCCGGGGCTTCTCGCACGAGGCACTGATCGCGATCTCCAGCCTGATGGTGCTCGGACGCGCGCTCGTCGAGACCGGCGCGCTGCGTCCGGTGACGCGCAGGCTCGCCGCCCTGTGGCGCAAGCGCGGCTCGAACGTCGGGCTCGGCGTCGTCCTCGTCGCCGCGGTGCTGGTCAGCGGCGTCGTCAACGACACGCCGATCGTCGTGCTGCTGATTCCGGTGCTGGTCGCGCTCGCGCGCGAGACCGGCGATTCGGCGCGGCGCCTGCTGATGCCGATGAACTTCGCCGTCCTGATCGGCGGCATGGCGACGACGATCGGCACGTCGACGAACCTGCTCGTCGTGTCGATCGCCGCGCGGATGCAGGCGGCGGATTTCGGCATCTTCGATTTCACGCCGCTCGTCGCCGGCGCCGCGCTCGTCGCACTCCCGTGGTTGTGGTTCGTTGCCCCGCGGTTGCTGCCGGCCGACGCCGACGAGGCGCCGGCTCCGGTCGAGCGCCTCTTCGATGCCGTGCTCGAGGTGGGCGAGGACTCGGAACTGGTCGGCACGCCGCTGGGCAAGCTGCTCGAGCGATCGCGCCAGGACTTGCAGGTGGCGGAGGTGCGGCGCGGCGACGTGCAGCTCGTGCGGTTGCCGAACCTGAAGCTCGCCGCCGGCGACCGACTCGTCGTGCGCGGGGCGGCGGCTCGCTTGAAGGAGTTCGAGACGCGTCTCGACTTGAAGCTGTACGTCGACGACGACAAGGACCGGCAGCGCGGCGACGGCGAGAAGGACGCGTTGCGCGACGGCGGCAGCGAGAACGATCTGCAGCGAGCGGGCGACGGCGACGCTTCCCGCAAGTCCCGCGACGAGGTGCTCGCCGAGGTCATCGTCCTGCCCAACTCCTGGCTCAACGGCGCCACGGTACGCGAGCAGCGCCTGAGCGACCGCTTCGGCATCGCGGTGCTCGGCGCGTATCGCTCCACCGGGCGCGCGATGCGGCGCGAGCGCGACGTGGCCGACGTGCGCCTGGACGCCGGTGACGTGCTGCTCGTGCAGGCGTCGCCCGAGCGGCTGGCCGCGCTGCGCGCCGAGCATGGACTGGTCGTCGTCGACGGCGAGATGGACGCGACCACCGGCGGGCGCGGCGCGCTCGCGTCCGTCATCATGGCGGCCGTGATCGTCGTCGCAGTGACGAAGACCCTGCCGATGTATCTCGCGGCGCTTTCCGGCGTGTTCGCGCTGCTCGTCACCCGCTGCGTGCGTCCGGCGGCGATCGGTCGTGCACTGAAGACCGACATCGTGCTGCTGATCGCGGCCAGCCTCGCGCTGGGCAGCGCGCTGCTCTACACCGGCGCGGCCGCCGCGATCGCGCAGGGCTTCGCACAGAAGGTTTCGTCGTGGCCGACGATTGCCGTACTGGGCGCGATGCTCGTCTTCATGGGCGTGCTGACGAACGTCGTGTCGAACAACGCGTCGGCCGCGATCGGCACGCCGATCGCGATCGAGGTGGCGCGCAGCATCGGTGCGCCTGCCGAGCCCTTCGTGCTCGCGATCCTGTTCGGCTGCAACCTGAGCTATGCCACGCCGATCGCATACCAGACCAACCTGCTCGTGATGAGCGCGGCGCGCTACCGTCTCGTCGACTTCGTTCGCGTCGGCGGCCCGCTGCTCGTGCTGATGGCGCTCGCCCTGACGGCGATGATCGGCTGGCGTTACTCGCTCTGGGGCTGAGGAGAACGCGGGATCGAGTCCGCGCCGATCGCGAAGCGGGGCTAATCGCGGCACGCTTCGGAAAGTCGGGTATAGTCGATCGTTTCAGAACGGTCGTTCGGAAAAAATCACCGATGAGCAGCGCCCCTGCAGCCGAGCCTGGTCCGACCCCGAAGCCGAACCGCAAGCCGCGCAAAGGCGAGCTGACGCGTGCCGCGATCGTCGACGCCGCGCTCGAGCTGGCCGCGCGCGAGGGGCTCGAGGGACTGACGATCGGCGCGCTCGCCGCGCGCATGCGGATGTCCAAGAGCGGCGTTTTCGCGCACTTCGGCTCGCGCGAAGACCTGCAGATCGCCGTGCTGAAGACCTACGAGCGGCGTTTCGTCGACGACGTCCTGCTGCCTGCGCTCGGTGCGCCGCGCGGACTGCCGCGGCTGCGCGCGATCTTCGAACGCTGGCTCGCGCACACCGCCGCCGAGGCACGCAGCGGCTGCGTCTGGATCTCGGCGGCCGCCGAATACGACGATCGCAGCGGGCACGTGCGCGACGAGCTGGTGGCGATGATCCGCTCGTGGCAGCGCGAGTGCACTCGGGCGATCGGACAGGCGATCGACGCCGGGCACCTGGTCCGCGACGCCGACGCGCAGGACCTTCTCTTCGCGATCTACGGCATCGTCCTCGTCGTCCACCACGATGCGCGGCTGCTGGACAGCGCCGACGCGGTCATCCGCGCGCGTCGCGCCTTCGACCGCGAGATCGCAGCCTACGCCCCGCGCCCCCCTGTTTCTGCAACGGAAAAGTACGAACGTTCGATCGCGCTCGAATAGCGCCAAAACCTCCGAGGAGTGACGTCATGGCCCGCTACACCCCGCCGCTGCGCGACATGCAGTTCGTGATGCACGAGCTGCTCGACGCCGAATCGATCCTGAAATCGCTGCCCGCCTACGCCGACACCGGTCGCGAGCTGATCGACCAGGTGCTCGAGGAAGGCGGCAAGTTCTGCGCCGAGGTGCTGTTCCCGCTGAACCGCTCCGGCGACGAGGAGGGCTGTCACTGGGACGACGGCGCCGTGACGACGCCCTCCGGCTTCCGCGAGGCGTGGGAGCAGTTCAAGGCCGGCGGCTGGCCCACGCTCACCTGCGATCCGGAGTACGGCGGGCAGGGCTTGCCGATGACGGTGGGCATCGCGTTCCAGGAAATGATGAACTCCGGCAACCAGGCGTGGACGATGTACCCGGGCCTGACGCACGGCGCCTACAGCGCCCTGCGCGCGCACGGCACGCCCGAACAGAAGTCGATGTACCTGCCGAAGATCGTCTCCGGCCAGTGGATGGCGACGATGTGCCTGACCGAGCCTCAGTGCGGCACCGACCTGGGCATCCTGCGCACGAAGGCCGAGCCGCAGTCCGACGGCAGCTACCGCATCACCGGCAACAAGATCTTCATTTCGTCGGGCGAGCACGACTGGGCCGAGAACATCGTGCACCTGGTGCTCGCGCGGCTGCCCGACGCGCCGTCGGGCACGCGCGGCATCTCGCTGTTCCTCGTGCCGAAGTTCGTGCCGGATGCCGACGGCTCGCCCGGCGCGCGCAACGCGGTGCGCTGCTCGCGCATCGAGGAGAAGATGGGAATCCACGGCAATGCCACCTGCGCACTCGACTTCGACGGCGCGGTCGGCACGCTGGTCGGCGAGCCGAACAAGGGCCTGCAGGCGATGTTCGTGATGATGAACGCGGCGCGCATCGGCGTGGGCATGCAGTCGCTGGGCCTGATGGAGGTCGCCTACCAGAACTCGCTCGACTATGCGAAGGAGCGCCTGCAGATGCGCTCGCTCACCGGAGTGAAGGCGCCCGACAAGCCGGCCGATCCGATCATCGTCCACCCCGACGTGCGCCGGATGCTGCTCACGCAGAAAGCCTGGGCCGAAGGCTCGCGCGCATTCGCCTGCTGGCTCGGCCTGCAGGCGGACGTCGCAGCAGCGCACCCCGACGCGGACGAGCGCGCCGCCGCCGAAGACCTGCTCGCGCTGCTCACGCCGGTGGTCAAGGCCTTTCTCACCGACAACGGCTTCGCGTCGACGAACCTCGCGCTGCAGGTCTACGGCGGCCACGGCTACATCCGCGAGTGGGGGATGGAGCAGTACGTGCGCGATGCACGGATCAACATGATCTACGAGGGCACGAACACGATCCAGTCGCTCGACCTGCTCGGGCGCAAGGTGCTGCTCGACAGCGGCGCGAAGTTGCGCAAGTTCGGCGCGCTCGTCGACGCCTTCGTCGAGGAGCACGGCACCGACGACGAGATGGCCGAATTCGTGAACCCCTTGACCGAACTGCGCCAGAAGGTCGAGAAGCTGACGATGGAGATCGGCATGAAGGCCCTCGGCAACGCCGACGAGGCGGGCGCGGCGGCCGTCGACTACCTGCGCGTGATCGGCCATCTCGTGCTCGGCTACTTCTGGGCGCGCATGGCGCGCGTGGCGCTCGATCGGGCCGATTCCGACGATGCGTTCTATCGCGCGAAGCTCGCCACGGCGCGCTTCTACTTCGCCAAGCTGCTCCCCGAGACGGCGGGCCTGATCCGCAGCGCGCGCACCGGCGCCGCCCCGCTGATGAACGTAGAACTCGACTGGTTCTGAGGAGACGAACGAATGAAGCCGATCTTCGCTGCCGTTGCTGCCGTCGCCGTCGCCGTCGCCGCCGGCGCGCTTGCTCCCGCCGCGTACTCGCAGCCGTCGCAGTCGACTGCCGCCGCACCGGCGGCCGGGGCCGCGGTCGACGCGCGGTCGCCGGTCGGGCTCTGGCGCAACATCGACGACGAGACGAAGAAGCCGAAGGCGCTCGTGCGCATCAGCGAGCGCGACGGCGTCTACAGCGGACGCATCGAGAAGATCCTCACCGAGAAGACCGACGCGGTGTGCGATCTGTGCACCGACGAACGCAAGGACCAGCCGGTGCAGGGCATGCAGATCATCGACGGCATGCGCGCGAGCGCCGAGGAGCCCGGTCTGTACGAAGGCGGGCGCATCCTCGATCCGAACAACGGCAAGGTCTATCGCAGCCGGATGCGCGTCGTCGACGGCGGCGAGCGCCTCGAGGTGCGCGGCTACATCGGCGCGCCGCTGTTCGGCCGCACGCAGACCTGGGTGCGCGAGCGCTGAGCGCGGGCGCGAATCGGCGCAGCGCGAGCGCGAATCGGCGCAGCGCGGGCGCGAATCGGCGCAGCGCGGGCGCGAATCGGCGCAGCGCGGGCGCGAATCGGCGCAGCGCCTCGCGCGAAGGCGCCGGGCGCTTGGCGCGAGACTCGATCGACAACGAAGGACAGCCAAGTGGAAAAGTTCATCGTCAGGAAGGCAGCGGTGCTCGGCGCCGGCGTGATGGGTGCGCAGATCGCCGCGCATCTGGTGAACGCGAAGGTCGCGGTCGTGCTCTACGACCTGCCAGCGAAGGAAGGCCCGAAGAACGGCCTCGCGGCGAAGGCCGTCGCAGCGCTGCAGAAGCTGAATCCGGCGCCGCTCGGGCGCGCGGACCTCGCCGCCGAGATCGAGGTCGCGAACTACGAGGACGACCTCGATCGGCTGGGCGAGTGCGATCTCGTGATCGAGGCGATCGCCGAACGGCTCGACTGGAAGCACGACCTGTACGCGAAGATCGCGCCGGCGATCGCGCCGCACGCGATCCTCGCGACGAACACTTCGGGGTTGTCGATCGGCACGCTCGCCGAGGGGCTGCCGGTGGAGCTGCGTCCGCGCTTCTGCGGCGTGCACTTCTTCAACCCGCCGCGCTACATGCACCTGGTCGAGCTGATCCCGACGCACGACACCGCGCCCGCGGTCGTCGACCGGCTCGAATCCTTTCTCACCACCACGCTCGGCAAGGGCTGCATCCGCGCGAAGGACACGCCGAACTTCATCGCCAACCGGATCGGCATCTTCGGCATCCTCGCCACGGTGCGTGAGGCCGAGCGCTTCGGCCTGGGCTTCGACGTGGTCGACGACCTCACCGGCGCGAAGCTCGGCCGCGCGAAGTCGGGCACCTTCCGCACCGCGGACGTGGTCGGCCTGGACACCGTCGGGCACGTGATGAAGACGATGCAGGACAACCTGCGCGACGATCCGTTCCATGCGCTGTACGACACGCCGGCGGTTTTCTCCACGCTGATCGGGCGCGGCGCGCTCGGGCAGAAGTCGGGCGGCGGCTTCTACCGCAAGGACGGCAAGAAGATCCTGCGCTTCGATCCAACCAGCGGCGACTACGTCGCCGCGGGTGCGAAAGCCGACGAGACCGTCGTGCGCATGCTCAAGAAGAAGACCTGGGGCGAGCGGCTCGCGCTGCTGCGCGAATCGAAGAATCCGCAGGCGCAGTTCGTCTGGGCGCTGTTGCGCGACGGCTTTCACTACGCGGCGGCCAAGCTCGACGAGATCGCGGACAACGCACGCGACGTCGATCTGGCGATGCGCTTCGGCTTCGGCATGGAGCAGGGTCCGTTCGAAGTCTGGCAGCAGGCCGGCTGGGCGCAGGTGGCGGAGTGGATCCGCGAGGACATCGACGCGGGCAAGGCGCTGGCGAAGGTGCCGCTGCCGGCGTGGGTGTTCGCCGGCAAGGTCGCCGAGCGCGGCGGCGTGCATCAGCCCGAGGGCTCGTACTCGCCGGCGCGCGACGCCTTCGTGCCGCGCGCCGAGCAGCCGGTGTACGCGCGGCAGATCTTCCGCGCGTCGGTGGCGGGCGAAAACGCGCCCGATCCGCGTACGGCCGGAACGACGGTGTACGAGAACGACTCGATCCGGCTGTGGACGCTCGATCGCGACGCGTACCGCGACGTGCTGGTCGCGTCGATCCGCTCGAAGATGCACGCGATCGGACCCGACGTCATCGAAGGGCTGATGCGCGGCGTCGCGCTCGCGGAGACGAAGTACCGCGGCCTCGTCGTGTGGTCGCCCGACGATCCGTTCTCGGTGGGCGCCGACCTGCAGGCGATGCTGCCGGTGTTCATGAGCGGCGGCGCGAAGGCGGTCGAGCCGCTCGAGCGCAGGCTGCAGCAGGCGATGCTGCGGCTGCGCTACGCGCAGGTGCCGACCGTGGCCGCGGTCTCCGGCATGGCGCTGGGCGGCGGCTGCGAGCTGCTGCTCTACTGCGCCCGCCGCGTCGCGCATCTCGAGAGCTACATCGGTCTGGTCGAGGTCGGCGTCGGGCTCGTGCCGGGCGCAGGCGGCCTGACGTACGGTGCCCGCCGTGCGGCCGAGGAGCAGCAGGCCGCGCCCGAGGCCTATTCGCTGCACTTCCTGAAGAAGTACTTCACGGCCGCTGCGATGGCAGAGGTCGCGAAGTCGGCGCTCGAAGCGCAGGCCACCGGGTGGCTGCTCGACTCCGACATCGTCGTCTTCAACCGCCACGAGCTGCTGTACGTCGCGTTGAACGAGGCGCTCGCGATGAGCGAGGCGGGCTATCGCGCCCCGCGCCGCGCGAAGTTCGCCGCGGCCGGTCGCTCCGTGCTCGCGACGATCGAGGCGCAACTGGCGAACCTGCGCGACGGTGGCTTCGCCAGCGCGCACGACTACCACCTCGCGCGGCTGATCGCCGAGGCGATGTGCGGCGGCGACGTCGACGAGGGCACGATCGTCGACGAGGAGTGGATCCTCGGCCTGGAGCGCCGCGCGTTCCTGTCGCTGCTGAACCACCCGAAGACGCAGGAGCGCGTGATGGGGATGATGCAGACGGGCAAGCCCGTGCGGAACTGACCGCCCGCGCGACGATCCATGAAGCGGGAAGCACGCGCTTCCCGAATCGACGAGTTCGAGGAGTACTCGATGAGCAAGCAGATCCAGGACGTTTTCGTTGTCGCCGCCACGCGCGCGCCGATCGGCAAGGCCCCGAAGGGCGTGTTCCGCCACACGCGGCCCGACGACCTGCTCGTGCACACGCTGCGATCGGCGCTGGCGCAGGTGCCGTCGCTCGACCCGGCCGCGATCGAGGACGTGATCGCCGGCTGCGCGATCCCCGAAGCGCAGCAGGGATTGAACGTCGCGCGCACGAGCGCACTGCTCGCCGGCCTGCCCGACACGGTCGGCGGCGTGACGGTGAACCGCTTCTGCGCATCGGGCCTGACCGCGGTGGCGATCGCCGCCGATCGCATCCGCGTGGGCGAGGCCGAGGTGATGATCGCCGCCGGTACCGAGTCGATGAGCATGGTGCCGATGATGGGCAACCGACCGTCGATCAACCCGCGGGTGTTCGTGCGCGACGAGGACGTCGGCATCGCCTACGGCATGGGGCTCACCGCCGAGAAGGTCGCGCAGCAGTGGAAGGTCTCGCGCGAGGACCAGGACGCCTTCGCGCTCGAATCGCACCGCCGGGCGATCGCCGCGCAGCAGGCGCGCGAGTTCGCCGACGAGATCAGCCCGATCGAGATCACCGAGCGCATCGCGCATCTCCAGGCCGGCGAGCTCGAAGCGCGCGCGCGCACCGTCGCGCAGGACGAAGGTCCGCGCGCCGACACCTCGATCGAAGCGCTCGCGAGACTGCGCCCGGTGTTCGCGTCGCCGCGTGGCGTCGACGGCAAGCCCACCGGCATGGGCAGCGTCACGGCCGGCAACAGCTCGCAGACCTCGGACGGCTCCGGCGCGCTGATCCTGGTTTCCGAGAGCGCGCTGAAGCGTTTCTCGCTCACGCCGCTGGCACGCTTCGTGTCGTTCTCGGTGCGCGGCGTTCCGCCGGCGATCATGGGCATCGGACCGAAGGAGGCGATTCCCGCGGCGTTGAAGACCGCTGGCCTGTCGATCGACGACCTGGGATGGATCGAGCTGAACGAAGCCTTCGCGGCGCAATCGCTCGCGGTGATCCGCGAACTGGGACTCGACCCCGAGCGCGTGAATCCGCTCGGCGGCGCGATCGCGCTCGGCCATCCGCTGGGGGCGACCGGCGCGATCCGTTCGGCCACCGTCGTGCACGGGCTGCGCCGGCGCAAGCTGAAGTACGGGATGGTGACGATGTGCGTCGGCACCGGGATGGGGGCGGCAGGAATCTTCGAGCGGGTGTAGCGGCCGGCCCGGAGTCGTATCCTCGGAATCGATCGGCATCCGATCCGAAGCTTCCGAGGCAGTGCAACGCCCATCCCCTGTCTCTCCGCTGGAGAACGAACTTGAACATCGTCATCGAAACCGTCGATTCCGTGCGCGTGCTGCGCTTCGCGCGCCCCGAACGCAGGAACGCGATCACCGCGGCGATGTACGCTGCGCTCGCCGACGCGCTCGAGCAGGCGGCCAAGGACAGCGCCGTGCGCGTCGTCGTCGTCGCCGGCAGCGAGAACGCCTTCACCGCCGGCAACGACCTGTCCGACTTCCTCGAAGCGCCGCCGTCGAGGGACGACGCACCGGTGTTCCGCTTCCTGCGCGCGATCGCGTCTTTCCCGAAGCCGCTCGTCGCCTCCGTTTGCGGCCCGGCGATCGGCGTCGGCACGACGATGCTGCTGCATTGCGACCTCGTCTACGCCGGCGAGAACGCCACGTTGTCGTTGCCCTTCGTGCACCTGGGACTGTGCCCGGAAGCAGCGTCGAGCCTGCTGCTGCCCGCCGTCGTCGGCTACCAGCGCGCAGCGGAGAAGCTGCTGCTCGGCGAGCCCTTCGGTGCCGCCGAGGCGAAGGAGATCGGCATCGTCAACCGCGTGCTGCCGGCCGGCGAAGTCGAAGCCTTCGCGCTCGCGCAGGCGGCGAAGCTGGCGTCGCGCCCGATGTCGTCGCTGATCGCGACGAAGTCGCTGATGAAGCGCTCGTTCACCGACGCGGTGCGCGAGCAGATGGTCGAGGAAGGCCGCTACTTCGCGCGGATGCTGGGCGAGCCCGCCGCGCGCGAAGCGTTCCGCGCGTTCCTCGAGAAGCGGCCGGCGGATTTTTCGAAGATCGAGCCGTAGGGTGGGGTGTGGCGTTCCAGCGTTGGGCGCGCTGCTCAGCCTCGCCCCACCTCCGGCACCACGCGCGGCTGCCGCTGCTCGTCGGTCGCCACGTAGGTGAGCGTCGCCTCGGTGACTTTCACGCATTCGTCCTCGAGCCGGTTGCGCTGCGCGTAGACCTCGACGAACACGGTGATCGACGTGCGCCCGACGCGCACGATGTCGGCGTAGAAGCTGAGCAGGTCGCCGACGAAGACCGGGTGCTTGAACAGGAACGAGTTGACCGCGACGGTGGCCACGCGGCCGTTCGCGCGGCGCATCGCGAGCACGGCTCCGGCGATGTCGACCTGCGACATGATCCAGCCGCCGAAGACGTCGCCGTGCGCGTTGGCGTCGGCTGGCATCGGCATCACTCGCAGATCGGGTATGCGGCCGGCCGGCAACGGGGTCTGCGGGTGCTCCATGGCGGTGTCCTCGGGTCGGATGTCCGAGAATAGCGGTTTGGTGCCGTTGTTTCGTGATGCGACGTTCCTCGACCGTTCTCGATCCTCCGTCCACGCCGGGCGCGCCGGTTCCACGCGGCGACTGGCGCACGCTCGCGCGCCTGTTCCCCTATCTGTGGGCGTACCGCGGGCGCGTCCTGCTCGCGCTGGCCTGCCTCGTATCGGCCAAGGTCGCCAACATCGGCGTGCCGCTGATCCTCAAGCGCATCGTCGACGCGCTCGACCTGCAGCCGGGCGACGCGCGCGTCGCGCTCGTCGTTCCGGTGGCGCTGCTGGTCGCCTACGGCGCGCTGCGCATCGGCGTCACGCTCTTCACCGAGTTGCGCGAGGTGATCTTCGCGCGCGTCACGCACGATGCGTCGCGCACGATCGCGCTGCAGGTGTTCCGCCACCTGTTCTCGCTGTCGCTGCGCTTTCATCTCGAGCGGCAGATGGGCGGCATGTCGCGCGACATCGAGCGCGGCTCGCAGGGCGTCTCGAGCCTCATCTCGTACACGCTCTACAGCATCCTGCCGACGCTGGTCGAGATCTCGCTGGTGATCGGCTATCTCGTGCTGCACTACGACGGTTCGTTCGCGTCGATCGCGCTCGGCGCGCTGCTGCTGTACGTGGTCTACACGGTGCGGGTCACCGAGTGGCGCACGCGGTTTCGTCGGGAGATGAACGAGCAGGATTCGCGCGCGAACACGAAGGCGATCGACGCGTTGCTCAACTTCGAGACGGTGAAGTACTTCGGCAACGAGGATTTCGAGGCGAACCGCTACAACCACAACCTGCTCGAACGCATGCGGGCGGCGATCCGCTCGCAGACTTCGTTGTCGGTGCTGAACCTCGGGCAGAGCCTGATCGTCGCCAGCGCGGTGACGCTGCTCGTCTGGCGGGCGACGGTGGGGGTCGTGAACGGCACGATGACGCTCGGCGACCTGGTGCTCGTGAACGCATTCATGATCCAGCTGTACGTGCCGCTGAACTTCCTGGGCGTGCTCTATCGCGAGATCAAGCAGGCGCTGATCGACCTCGAACGCCTGTTCCGCCTGCTCGGCGAGCATCGCGAGATCGCCGACGCGCCCGATGCGCAGCCGCTCGCACTCGACCCGGATGCGGCGCCGCGCATCCGCTTCGAGAACGTGCATTTCGCCTACGACGCGAGGCGGCCGATCCTGCGCGACGTCGATTTCACGATGGCGCCGGGTACGACGACGGCCGTGGTCGGCGCGAGCGGCGCCGGCAAGTCCACGCTCGCGAGGCTGCTGTTCCGCTTCTACGACGTGAACGGCGGCCGCGTGACGATCGACGGCCAGGACCTGCGGAAGATCACGCAGAAGAGCCTGCGCTCGGCGATCGGAATCGTTCCGCAGGACACGGTCCTGTTCAACGAGTCGATCCGCTACAACATCGCCTACGGCCGACCTGAGGCTTCGAGCGACGAGATCGAAGCTGCGGCGCGCGCCGCCCAGCTGCACGACTTCGTCGTCTCGCTGCCGCAGGGCTACGACAGCAACGTCGGTGAACGTGGCCTGAAGCTCTCGGGCGGCGAGAAGCAGCGCGTGGCGATCGCGCGCACGCTGCTGAAGGATCCGCCGATCCTGATCCTCGACGAGGCGACGTCGGCGCTCGACAGCCGCAACGAGCAGGCGATCCAGGACGCGCTGCGCCGTGCCGCGCTCGATCGCACGACGCTGGTCATCGCGCACCGGCTGTCGACGATCGTCGATGCCGAGCAGATCCTGGTGATGGCGGCCGGGCGCATCGTCGAGCGCGGAAGCCACGAGACGCTGCTGCGAGCGGGGGGCGAATACGCGCGGTTGTGGTCGATGCAGCAGTCCGACGACGAGCGGGCCATGGCCTGACTTCGGTTCAGCGACGCCGCTCGGTCCAGCGAGCCGCACCGTAGCCCGTCCGGCAAGCCGGATCGGAGTCCGTCCGGGACGCAGACCCCGAGTCCGCCGGAGTCGCATCGCACCCGCAGGGCGTGCACGGGTCCCGGGGCAGGCAGTCCGGCGCGTAGCGGCGCAGCGTGACCGGGCGCTCGGTTCCCGCGTATGCCACGCAGGCCTTGTATCCGTCGCCGATCGCCAGGTCGGCGAAGTTCCAGTCGAGCGGTCGTGCCGACGGATTGCGGTCGAAGGCGAGTCGCGGTGGACCCGTGTCGCCGCAGGTGATGCCGATATCGGGCAGCGATCGGCTCAGTCCTTCGCCCAGCGCCTTCACGTAGGCCTCCTTGCGCACCCAGACGGTTGCCATCGCGGCGGCGCGCTGCTCCGGTGCATCGTGGGCGAGCACGAAGGAACGCTCGGCCGGCGACAGCACCCAGGCGAAGTCGTCCAGCTTCGCCATCGCCGGCGCGACGCATTCGACGTCCACGCCGATCGGGGTGCCGGCGAACGCGTGCAGCACCCAGTTGCCCGAGTGGCTCGAATTGAAAGGCTGGCTTCGCCCCTGCGCCGTGCGAACGTGGGGCTTGCCGTGCGCGTCTTCGTGGAAGGCGAGCGCGCACGGCTCGACGCGCAACCGGGCGGCGAGGAGCTCGATGCGCGTGCTGCGCGCGACGATGAAGCGCATTCGGTCGTCTTCGCGCCGAAAGCGCGCGGCGCGTTCCTGCTCGGCGCGATCCAGCCGCGATCGGTGCACGGGTAACCGGCGCGCTTCGCAGGTGACGTCGATCGCCCAGATCTCAGGCATCGTTCGTCGCCTCCATGCGAGCGGCCGTCGGCGCTCTCGGCGCCCCGCTCGCGATCGCCTCGGCGTGCAGGCGCTCGATGAACCAGAGCGCCTCCTGTGCGCAGGAAAGCGGCCCTTCACGAACCGTGCCGCGCATCGTCACGTGCCGCGCTGCTCAGCCGGCTCGAGAGGCTCCGGCGGCCCCGCGCTCGCGTTCGTCGCGCTCGAGCTCGGCGAGCATGCGCTCGACCTCCTCGTCGGACATCGCGTCGATCCTCGCCTGCAGCGCTTCGTCGCGCTCGGCACGCGCCCGCAGTGCCTCGTCGACAACTCCCGCCAGTTCGGCCAAGCTGGGGTGACGGAAGAGCGAAACGACGGGCAGCCCGAGCGACAGGCGCTGGTTGATGCGGCCGATCACCTGGGTGGCGCGCAGTGAGTCGCCGCCCGCCGCAAAGAAGTTCTCGTGGACCGAAAAACGCTCTTTCTGCAGCACTTCGCACACCACCGACTCGAGCATCGATTCGGTTTCGCCGCGCGGCGCCGTGAACGGACGCGCGAGCGCGTCGGCGAGCTTGGCGTGCAGCGTCGTGCGCTGCACCTTGCCGGTGGGTCCCTTCGGGATCGCATCGACGAAGACGATCTGGCTGGGAACCTTGAAGCCGGCCAGGCGCCCGAGCAGGAACTCGCGCAGTTCGCCTTCCCGCGGGCTGCATCCCTTCCGCGGAACGACGACGGCAGCGAGGTCCTCGCCGAGCGACGGGTGAGGCACCGCGAAAGCCGCCGCCTGTGCGACGTCGGGGTGCCCGAGCAATGCTTCGTCGACTTCGCGAGGCGCGATTTTCTCGCCGCCGCGATTGACGATCTCCTTGATGCGGCCCGCGATGTACAGATAGCCGTCGTCGTCGAGCCTGCCCTGGTCGCCGGTGCGGAACCAGCCGCGCGTGAACGCCTTCGCGTTCGCCTCGGGGTTGCTCTCGTAGCCGGTCGTCACGCCGGGGCCCCGGATGGCGATCTCTCCGGTAAGGCCGCGCGCGAGTTCGCGGCCCGAGTCGTCGAGGATCGCGACGGCGACGCCGGCCGGCACGCCGACCGAGCCGGCCTTGCGGATTCCCGGCGGCAGCGGGTTGCTCGTCATCTGGTGCGATGCTTCGGTCATGCCGTAGGCCTCGACCACCGGTGCATCGAGCAGCGCTTCGAGATCGTGCAGTGTCGTCGGCGACAGCGCCGACGACGAAGAGCGCGCAAAGCGGAAGCGATGCAACGGCGTACGCCGGCGATAGGCCGAACCGCTCGCGACGATCGCCTGATGGATCGTCGGCACCGCCGAGTACCAGCTCGGATCGAATTCGGCGATCCATTCGAAGAAGCACGCCTCGTCGAAGCCGGGCGTGCAGACGACGCTGCCGCCGGCGCTCAACGTAGCCAGCAGCGAACCGACCAGCCCGTGGATGTGGAACAGCGGCATCACGTTCAGCGCGCGATCGGACGGCGCCAGCGCGAGATGCGCGGCGATGTTGCGCGCCGATGCGACCAGGTTCGCCTGCGACAGCGGCACGATCTTCGGACGCGCGGTGGTGCCCGACGTGTGCAGGATCAGCGCGACGTCGTCGTCGGTGGGCCGGTCGGCGCCGCGCGAGGACCCGGCGCCCGCGCCCGCGTCCCGGCCCAGGCCCGCGCCCGCGCCGCGATCCGCCCCGGCCGGGCCGGTATGTCTGCCGGTTTCGGACAAGAGCAGTTCGAAGGTGCCGGCAGGCGCCTTCTCGTCGCAGCACAACTCGAAGACCGCGAGTCCGAGTTCGGCGGCCACCGTGCGGATCGGTCCGCGCTCGCCGCGCCGGACCACCACGGCGCTTGCACGCGCATCTTCCAGGTAGAAGCGGAACTCGGCTGCCTGGTAGGCCGGATTCAGCGGCGCGCAGGTCGCGTACGCCGCAACCGCGATCGTCGCGGCGGCGGCCTCGGGTCCGTTGGGCACCGAAACGGCGATGCGTGCACCGTGATCGAGCCCCGCTTCGCCCAGCGTCGCCGCCGTGCGAAGAAGTTGTCGGTGCAGACCGGCGTAGCTGAGGGGCGTTCGATCGGGGGCGAGCAACGCGGTTGCGCCGGCGTGCTCGACCGCCGTCGCGGCGAAGAGTCCCGCGATGGTGGACACTTGCAATTCCTGGTTCGCGTTCGGAAAAGGGAACTATCGCATCCCGATGCGCGCGGGCGCGGCGGCTTGCACCTGCGCTTCCGGTTGCCGGGCCGGCGTCGGCAGCTGTCGCAGCAATCGGCGCGATTCCGATACCCATGGTGCCGGCGAGGCGATCGTCGCGTCGAAGGGATGTCGATCGTAGGGAAAGAGCGCGCGGATGCGCTCGACGTATGCGCGCGTCTCGACGAACGGAGGCACGCCGCGATAGCGGTCGACGGCTCCCTCGCCGGCGTTGTAGCCGGCCAGCGCGAGCACTACGTCGCCGCGAAAATAGGACAGCAGCCAGCGCAGGTAGCGCATTCCGCCGCGCAGGTTCTCGACGGGGTCGAAGGCGTTGCGAACGGCGAAGCGCTCGGCGGTCTCGGGAATCAACTGCATGAGGCCCTGCGCGTTCTTCGGCGAAACCGCCTGCGTATCGAAGTTCGACTCGTTGCGGATGACGGCCAGCACAAGCCGCGGATCGAGTTCGAAGTCGCCCGCCATCTTCACGGCCGTTCGCACCAGCTTGCTGCGTTCTGCCGACGGGTTCGCGGCGAAGAACTCGGCCGGCCGCTGAAGGACGGGTATCCCGAGTCGACCGACCTGCGCGCTTTCGTTCTTCGGTTCGGGCTCGCGGTACTCGACGATCCGGTACGGCGGACGCAGGCAGTCGGGCATGCGATCGGCGTATCCGGCGGGAACGCCGGCGGCGCGGCGGAACAGTGTCTGCGCGATGGCCTCGTCGTGCGGGCGGCCGCGCCCGTTCATGTACATCCAGCCCATCCGCATCAGCGCTTCCGGCGATCCGAGTCGGGCTGCCTCGCAGTACAGCGCATACGCGCGAACGAGGTCGCGCTCGATGCCGTCGCCTTCCTCGTTCCGGATGCCGTCCTCGACGATGTCGCCTGCGGGATCGGCCTGTGCCGGCGCGGCATCCGCGAAAGCCACGCCGGGGAGCGATTCGGTCGCGCCCGGGCGCGATTCGACGTATGCATCCGTGATGGCCTGGTCGGCTGCCTTCGCGCTCGTCGTCGCGGCGAGCACCAGCGCGAACGCGAACGCAATGCCGCTGCGCGATTCGAGGTGTTGCAGGTTCGGCTGGAATCGGTTCATGCCGCGCTCGCCATCGTGCCGGCGCCTATTCTAGTCCGACAACAGACGCGCCAGTTCCTCGTCCGACAATTGCTCGAGTTGCGCGAGCATCTCCTCGTCCATGGCCTGTTCCTGCCGCAGCCGAAGGAGTTCGGCCGCGAGCGCTTCGACCGTCGGATACGCGAACAGGAGATTCGCTGCCGGGGCTCGCGCCAGGCCGAAAGCCGTCGCGCAACGCGCGGCAACGCGCGCTGCACTGAGCGAATCTCCGCCGGACAGGAAGAAATTGTCGCCGCGGCCGATCGTGTCGGCGCCGAGCACCGATTCCACGATCGCCGCCACTGCGGCTTCGGCCGGCGTTTGCGGCGACGATGATCCGGCCTCGGAGAGAGCTCCGAACACAGCGGCAAGCTTCGACCGCTGGATCTTTCCGCTGGCTCCCCGCGGCAGCGAATCGACGACGACGATCGACGACGGCACCTTGTGGCGGGCCAGGCGCGCGAGCAGCTCCGTGCGCAGCGCCTGCACGTCGAGCGGCGGGCCCGGCTCGGCGACGACGACCGCGACGAGGTCCTCGCCGAGTGACGGATGCGGCATCCCGAATGCGGCTGCCTCGCGCACCCCCGGCAATGCGGCGAGCGCCGCGTCGATCTCGCGTGGAGCGATCTTCCTGCCGCCGCGATTCACCACTTCCTTGATGCGGCCTTCGAGAAACAGGTAGCCGTCTTCGTCGAAGCGCCCCAGGTCGCCGGTATGGAACCAGCCGTCGCGGAAGGCCGTTGTGTTGGCCACGTCGTCATCCAGGTAGCCGCGAGTCACCGAATCGCCGCGCACGACGATTTCGCCGATCTCGCCGCAGCGCAGATCCGTCGAATCCGAGCCGACGACGCGCACGTCGAGCGCTACGGGTACACCGACCGAACCGGGCTTGCGAAGGCCGGGTGGAGCGGGATTGCAGCTGATCCGTCCCGCTTCGGTCATCCCGTACGCTTCGAGCAGCGGTGCGCCGAAGGCGCATTCGAGGCGCGCGATCAGTTCGGTCGCGATCGGCGAGGTGGCGCTTCGCAGGAAGCGGAATCGGTGGTTCGGGGCCAGGCGCCGGTACGTCTCGAGGAAGGGAAGCACCGCCAGATGTATCGTCGGCGTGCCGGTGTACCAGGTCGGCTCGAATTCGGCGACGAGCGGGAAGAACGCTTCCGCGTCGAATCCGCGCGGGCAGACGAGACTGCCGCCGCTCACCAGCGTGGTGAGCATTCCGGTCACGATGCCGCCCACGTGCAGCAGCGACAGCACGTTCAGGCAGCGGTCCTGTGGCCCGAGGCCGAACGCCTGCGTGTTCGCGCGTGCCGACGCGAGTACGTTGCGCTGGCTCAGCGGCACTCGCTTCGGCATCGCGGTGGTGCCCGAGGTATGCAGCAGCAGGCAGGTTGCGTCGGCGTCCACCGTGTCGCACGTCGCGTCGTGCGGTGCTCGATTCGATGCCGGTACGCCGGTTCGCGTCGATCTGCCCGGCAAACGGAATTCTCGCCCGACGACGAGTCGGCGCAGCCCCGGCAACGGAAACGCCCGCTCGGCGCTGTCGGTGAGCACGAAGTCTGCAGCGCAATCGCGCAGGCGGAATCCGAAGTCGTCTTCGCCGGCGGCCGGGTCGAGGGGAATGCAGACCGCCGCGCACAGTGTCGCCAGCGTTGTCAGTGCGGCTTCGGGGCCCGGCTGCATCGACACGGCGACGCGGCTCGTTCGCGTGACGCCGATGCTTCGCAGGAAGGTTGCGGACTGTTCGAGCCAATCGGACAGCCGCGCGTAGCTCAGTGGCGGTTCGCCTTGCGCGAGCAATGCCGGTGCATCGCCGCGAAGCATCGCCTGTTGCGCGATCATCGCGGCGATTCCGTGCGCGGTCGTCACGGTGCGCGCGGGCGCTTCAGGCATCGGCGAGTTCCGCGTTGCGTTGCGTTGCGCGCGCGCGCCGAGGTTCACCGTCGTCGATCGCCTCGGCGAGGATGCCGGCGAGCGCCGGCGCGTGGCGCGCATCGAGCATCTGCGTGTGCCCGCATTGCATGCTGCGGATGACGACCCCGCCACCGCTCAGAGCCCCCCAGCCGCAGGCAGGATCGTCGCGGATTTCGCCGATGCGCCGTTGCGTGGCCTCCGCGCGGATCAACGTCACGGTGCCGGGATAGAAGCGCGGCGTGTAGGCCCGCCAGGCTTCGTACATCGCACGCGCGGAGCGCTCCATCGCCCGCGTGACCGCCGTGCTCTCGACCTCGCTGCCGGCAAACAGGTCGAGCTTCTTCGGGAAGAGGTTGCGGATCATCCATTTCGCGCGTCCTGCGATGTAGCGGAGCATTCGCGTCGGCTTCATCGACTGCGCCTCGCGCAGGTGCAGCAGCGTGCGCGCCAGCGCGGAGCGTCTCTTCGGATAACCGGGCGCGTCGCAGTCGAGCAGCGCGAGCAGCGCCACCGCATTCCCGTCGCTGCACAGTTGCTGCGCGATCTCGTGGACGATCTTGCCGCCCATCGAAAAGCCGGCGAGCCGGTACGGGCCCTGCGGCTGGATCCGGCGCATGTCCTCGATCATGCGCGCGGCCACCTTCCCGAGGGTGAAGCCTTCGCCGTCGTCGTCGGTGAACGCGCCGGTGTCGAGCACGTGCAGCGCCTGCGATGCACCGAGCGCCTTCGCGAGCTCGTTCAGGATGATCAGCTGTCCGCCCCAGCCGGAGACGAAGAACAGCGGCCGCGTGCCGTCGCCGTGCTCGAGGGTGACCACGCAACTGCGCCGGGCAGACGCATCCTGCGCACGCAACAGCGCCGCGAAACGGCGGATCGTCGGCGCCTCGAAGAATGCGGCGGTGCGCAGCTGGCGCCCCAGGCGACGGTCGACCTCGGCGAGTACACGCACGGCCAGCATCGAATGCCCGCCCAGTTCGAAGAAGTCGGCATCCAGCGAGATCGGTCCGTACCCGAGCACCGATTCCCAGATCGAGCGAAGCTCGCGTTCGATTTCGTCGGCCTGCGCGGGTGCCGCTTCGTCGCATTGCGAATCGCTGCCCGGAGCGGGCAACGCCTCGCGATCGAGCTTGCCGTTCGGCGTCATCGGCAAGGCATCGAGCACGACGATCGCCGAGGGGATCATGAACGAGGGCAGACGCTGCGCGAGCGCGGCACGTAACGCCGCGCCGCCCGGGCGGCTTTCGCCCGCTGCGGGCACGACATAGGCGACCAGTTGTCGGGCGCCGGCGGTGTCTTCACGCACGAGGACCTCGTGCTGCGCCACCGCTGGCAGCGCCGCCAACGCCGCGCGCACTTCACCCAGTTCGATTCGAAAGCCGCGCAACTTCACCTGTTCGTCGGCGCGGCCGACGAAGACCAGCGCTCCGTCGGAAAGCCGCCGCACGCGGTCGCCGCTTCGATACAGCCGCCGTCCCGGGCAGGACGGATCGTCGACGAAACGCTCCGCATCGAGCTCCGGGCGCTTCAGGTAACCGCGCGCAAGCCCCGGTCCGCCGATCCAGAGGTCGCCGACCACGCCGACGGGCACGGGCGCCATTGCCGCGTCGAGCACGTGGCAGCTCGTGTTGGCGATCGGCCGGCCGATCGGGATCGCCTGCGTGCCCGCCTGCGTCGCGGGTACCTCGTGCCAGGTAGCGAAGGTCGTCGTTTCGGTGGGGCCGTAGACGTGCACGAGGCGCTTCGGCGGCGCGGCCTGCAGCACGCGTGCGACCGCCTGCGGGTTCACCGCTTCACCGCCGAAGAGCAGGTCTCGCAGCCCCGAGAACGTTTCGGGAGCGTACGCGGCGTGCTCGTTGAACAGCGCGGTGGTCACGAACATCGCGTCGATGCGATCGTGCGCGATCTGCCGGCGCAGCGCGGGCGCCGACAGCAGCGTCTCGGTAGGCACGAACGCCAGCCGCGCGCCGTTGAGCAGCGCTCCCCAGATCTCGAAGGTCGCCGCGTCGAAGGAGGCGTTCGATGCCTGCGCAATGCAATCCTCGGGGCCGATCGTCACGTAGTCGGCGTTGCAGACGAGGCGCACGACCGCTCGGTGCGGGACCATCACGCCCTTGGGCGTGCCGGTGGAGCCGGAGGTGTAGATGACGTAGGCGAGGTGCTCCGGCCCGGCTGCCGGCACCGGGCGCTCGACGGGCAGCGCGGCTTCGAGTCGAAGCCATTCGGGGCCATCGAGTGCGAGCAGGCGACCCTGGAAGCCGGCCTCGCCGATCCGGGCGCGCTGCGCGCTCGTCGTGAGCACCACGGCGGCGGCGCTGTCGGCGAGCATGAAGGCGATGCGCGCGGCCGGGTACTCGGGGTCGATCGGCACGTAGGCCCCGCCGGCCTTCAGGATCGCCAGCATCGCCACGACCATCTGCGGGCAGCGCGCCATGCACAGGCCCACCAGCACATCGGGGCCGACGCCGAGCGTGCGCAGGTGGTGCGCCAGCGCATTGGCGCGCCGTTCGAGCGTCGCATAGTCGAGTTGCCCGTCCTCGTGCACGACGGCGACGGCGCCGGGGCGACCTTCGGCCTGCGCCTCGAAGAGCGCGTGCAGCGTGGCGTCGCGCGGGTAGTCGCGCGCGGTGTCGTTCCACTTCGCGAGCTGCCGCAACTCCGGTTCGCCGAGCAGCGGCAAGGCGGAAATCCTCGCCTGGGGGTTCGCAGCCGCCGCCTCGACGATTCGTCCGAAGTGAAGTGCGAGACGCTCGATCGTCCCGGCGTCGAAGAGACTCGCGTCGTACTCGAAGTTCGCGCGCAGGGCACCGTCCTCTTCCACGCACGACAACGTCAGCTCGAACTTCGCTTCGACCGTGCGCAACGGGATTCTTTCGACCTGCAATCCGGGGAGAGCGAGCGCCGAAGAGTGCGTGTTCTGCAATGCGAACGCGATCTGGAAGACGGGGTCTCGTCCGGATTCGCGGTGCGGGTTCAGCTCGGCGACCAGCCGATCGAAGGGCACGTCCGCGTTTTCGTACGCGTGCAGCGTATCGATGCGCACGCGACCGAGCAGTTCGAGAAACGACGGATCTCCCGACGCGTCGCTGCGCATCGCCAGCATGCGCACGAAGTAACCGACGAGTCCCTCGAGCTCGGGACGATCGCGGCCCGAGTGCGGCGTGCCGATCGCGATGTCTGCGCCTGCGCCCCAGCGAACGAGCAGCGCGCGGAATGCGGCGAGCAATGCCATGTACTGCGTCGCGCCGGCGCCCTGTGCAAGTGTCGTGAGCGCGCGCAGGGTCTGCACCGAAACTACGATTTCGCAGGTTCCCGCACGTCGTTCCCTGGTTGCCGAACGCGGGTGATCGCAGGGCAATTCGTGCGAAGCGACGCCGGCGAGTCGCTGCGACCACCAGGCGAGTTGTCCGCGAAACCTCTCCTCGCTTTCGCGCGCTCTCGTCCAGGCCGCGTAATCGAGGAAGCCGATCGCCAACGGCGGAAGCGCCGGCTCGCGACGTTGCAGCAGGGCCTCGTAGAGCGTGCCCAGCTCCTGCATGAGTACGCCGGCCGACCAGCCGTCGTAGACGATGTGGTGCGCCACGACCAGCAGCACGTTCTCGCGCGGCGAGCGGCGAAACAGGCGAACGCGAAACGGCCTGCCGGAAGCGAGGTCGAAGGGTTCGTGCGCGGCCGACCGAAGCAGCATCGCCTCCGCCTGGTCGTCATCTGCAGCGCCGATTTTCACGTCGACGACCGCGAAGTCGGGAGTGTCGTCGACGATGCGTTGCTCGACGTGGCCGTTCCGTTCGTCGAACGCGGTTCGCAAGGCCGCGTGGCGCCGCACCAGCATTCGCAACGCGGACCGCATCGCGCCGACGTGCAGTTCGCCGCGCAGGCGGACGGCTTCGATCACGTTGTACCGGCTTCCCGCGCCGTGCAGGCGCTCGACGAACCAGAGCGCCTCCTGCGAGCCGCCGAGGGGCCCGGACTGCGCGCCGGTGGGCACGATCGGGGTTTCCGCACCGCCGCCTGCCTGCGGGGCGCGACGCGGCGCGTTGCCGATCCGCGCAGCCAGTTCGGCGATCGTCGGTGCCTCGAACAGCCAGCGCAGCGGAACATCGGCATCGCAGGCGATTCGCGCGCGCGCGACGGCGCGCGTGGCGAGCAGCGAGTGTCCGCCCAGTTCGAAGAAGTTGTCGTGCACGCCGACCCGTTCGCGCCCGAGCACCTCGCACCAGATCGACGCCAGCGCCCGCTCGATCGAAGAGCGAGGTCCTTCGAACCCGGTGTCCGGCAGCGGCGGCTCCGCCTGCATCGGTGGCAGGGCCGCGAGGTCGAGCTTGCCGCTGGGCAGCCGAGGCAGCGCAGGCAGCGGGACGATCGCGGGCGGCACCATGTAGCCGGGCAACGACGTTCGCAGCGCCGATCGCAGCGAGGGAACGTCGAGCGCATCGCCTTCGACGTATGCGACCAGGCGCGGATCGCCGGGCCGATCCTCGCGCACGAGGGCGACGCTCTGGCGAACGCCTTCGCAACGGTTGAGCGCCGCGGCGATCTCGCCGAGTTCGACGCGCAGTCCGCGGATCTTGACCTGGTGATCCTTGCGTCCGATGAACGCCAGGGTGCCGTCCGCGCGCCAGCGAACCCAGTCTCCGGTTCGGTACAGGCGCTCGCCCGCGCTGAGCGGGTCGTCGACGAAGCGTTCGGCCGTCAGCTCGGGGCGGTTCAGGTAACCACGGGCGACGCCGGCTCCGCCGATGTAAAGCTCTCCCGGCACGCCGATCGGCACCGGCTGCAGATGCGCGTCGAGCACGAGCACCCGCACGTTGGCGATCGGACGCCCGATCGGTACGGGTCCTGCCGATTCGTCGAGCGCGGCCACGTCGATCGTGGTCGCGATGTCGCTCGCTTCGGTCGGGCCGTAGTAGTTGCCGAGCGTTGCGTGCGGCAGGCAGCGCTGGAACTCGCGAACGAGATCCCGGTCGAGTGCCTCGCCTCCGGCGATCACCAGGCGCAGGCTGCGACATGCGGCGAGTCCCGGTTCCGACAACAGCGCACGAAGCGCCGAGGGCACCATCTGCACTACGGTGATCCGCAGGTCCTGGATCGCCTGGACCAGGTACGCGGTGTCCTTCTCGCCGTCGGGTCGAGCCAGCAACACCGGCGCACCGACCGCGAGCGGGCCGAAGAATTCCGATACGGACGCGTCGAAGCTCACCGTCGTCTTCTGGAACATCCGGTCGGCGGCGTTCAAGGCATTGTGCTCGATCATCCACAGCACGTAGTTGCAGATGCCACGGTGCGGGACCATGACGCCCTTGGGCGTGCCGGTGGAGCCGGAGGTGTAGATGACGTAGGCGAGGTGCTCCGGCCCGGCCGCCGGCACCGGGCGCTCGGTGGGCAGCGCGGCTTCGAGTCGAAGCCATTCGGGGCCATCGAGTGCGAGCAGGCGACCCTGGAAGCCGGCCTCGCCGATCCGGGCGCGCTGCGCGCTCGTCGTGAGCACCACGGCGGCGGCGCTGTCGGCGAGCATGAAGGCGATGCGCGCGGCCGGGTACTCGGGGTCGATCGGCACGTAGGCCCCGCCGGCCTTCAGGATCGCCAGCATCGCCACGACCATCTGCGGGCAGCGCGCCATGCACAGGCCCACCAGCACATCGGGACCGACGCCGAGCGTGCGCAGGTGGTGCGCCAGCGCATTGGCGCGCCGCTCGAGCGTCGCGTAGTCGAGTTGCTCGTCTTCGTGCACGACGGCGACGGCCCCGGGGCTGCGCTCGGCCTGCGCCTCGAAGAGCGCGTGCAGCGTGGCGTTCCGTGGGTAGTCGCGTGCGGTGTCGTTCCATCGCAGCAGCACTTGCTCGCGCTCGCGCTCACTCATCAGCGGGAGCGCCGACAGCCGGCGCCGCGGGTCGTCGACGATGCCCTCGAGCAGAATGCCGAAGCGATTCGCCAGTCGCTCGATCGTGCCGGCATCGAACAGGGCGGTGTCGTACTCGAACGTCCCCTCGAGCACGCCGTCGCGCTCGGTCATCGTGAGCGACAGATCGAATTTCGCCGTTCCCGTCTCGACCGCTTCGAGCCGCGACGGCTCGGCGCCGATCGACAGCGAATGCCGCGGCATGTTCTGCAGCGCGAACATCACCTGGTACAACGGATTGCGATCGACCACCCGCTCCGGGCGGATTCGCTGGACCAGCACGTCGAAGGGAACATGCTGGTGCGAGAGGTCGTCGATGCAGGAACTGCGCACGCGCGCGAGAAGCTCGTCGAACGGGGGGTCGCCCGACAGATCGGAGCGCATCACCAGCGTGTTGACGAAATATCCGATCGCGTCTTCGAGCTCGGTCCGGTCGCGTCCGGCCACCGGCGTGCCCACCGCGACATCGGTCTGCCCGCTGTAACGCATCAGCAGCGTCTGGAAAGCCGCGAGTAGCAGCATGTACAGCGTCGAGCGGTTGCTGCGAGCCAGCGTCTTCAGGCGCCCGAGCGTCTGCTGCGGGATCTCGCAGCGCACGACCCCGCCGCGATTCGGACTGCCCGGACGACGTTCCCGGTCGTTCGGCAGCGCGATCGGCTCGAGGCCGGCCAGCTTCTTCTCCCAATAGTCGAGCGAGCGCTCCCACGCGCCGCTGCGCACCTGCTCGTGCTGCCAGCGCGAGAACTGCGCGAAAGACAGGGACAGCGCCGGCAGCGCGGCCTCCGTTCCGTGCAGCTTCGCGGTGTACAGCGCACCGAGGTCGCGCGCGAGGACGGCGCGCGACCAGCCGTCGCAGACGATGTGATGCACGACGAGCAGAAGCACGTGATCGTCGGCGCCCAGTCGGTACAGGCGCGCGCGGGCGAGCGGCGCAGTGCCGAGGTCGAAGGGAGTCGATGCGCAGTCGAGCAGTCGGCGTTCGAGCGCCGACTGGCGTTTCGATGCACGGAGCGTTTCGAGGTTCTCCCTCTCGAGAACGATCGATGCCGTCTTGCTGGCCTGCTGGACCGGGAAGCCCTGTTCCTCGACGATCGCCGTGCGCAGCGCTTCGTGCCGCGCGCACAGCGCCTGCAGGCTGTGCTCGAGCACGTCGATGCGCAACGCACCCCGGATCCGCGCGCGCATCGCGATGTTGTAGACGCCGCTCGGTCCGGCCAGCCGATCCAGGAACCAGAGCGATTCCTGCGCGAAGGACGCCGGCGCAGGTGTCGCAGTCGCGTTCGCCGCACCGGAGGAGGCGACGTTGCGCGCGGCGCGTGCCGCAGCCACGCGCTGGGCGAGCAGGCGCCGCCGGCGGGTTGCGGCGCCGTCCTGCGCATCGGAGCGTATCGTTACGGACCTGCCTTCTCCACCTTGATCCAACGCCGAAACTCCTCGGGGGTCCGTGAGAGAAGGACCATTGCACGATCCGCCGACCGTGTCGGTGACGGTTTTGGCTGCGCGCGACGATTAGTGCCGGTCCCTCGGGTGGCGAACGGCGACAATGGCGCAATCCGCCGACCCTATCGGCTTTGGAAGCAGAGGCCTGACGAGATGCGCCGAGCGTTGTTTCCATGACGACGACCGGCCGTCTCGCCGGCAACGCGGCGTGGAACATCTCCGGCAAGCTGTTCCAGTTCGTCGTCAGCCTGGTCGCATTGGCGATCATCGCCCGCTGGGTCGGGCCGCACGCCTACGGCGTGTTCGCATTGTCCTGGGTGGTCGTCGGGCTGGTCGAGATCGTCGTCGGCGCTGCGCCCAACGACACGCTCGTGCAACGGCGCTCGCTCGCCCCGGAGCACTGCAACGCGACGTTCTGGATCGGGATCGGGGTCGCCGTTTTGGCCTTCATCGCGATCGTCGCGCTCGCTGCCCCGATCGCCGACGTGCTCGGGGGCGCGCGGGAGCTGGCGGCGATCCTTCCGCTGCGCGCGGCGGTGTTGCCGCTGATGGCGGGGGCTGCCGTGCCGCTTGCGCTGCTGATGCGCGCGGGACGCTTCAAGCGCATTGCCGCCATCGAGGCCGCCGGAGGCCTGTCCGGCAGCATTGTCGGGATCGTTGCGGCGCTGGCCGGCGCCGGCATCTGGAGCCTGGTCGCGATGGAACTCGCCCGGCAGGCGATGTCCACCGCGCTCGCGCTGCGTGCTGCGCGCTGGACACCGTCGCTGCGCATGACGCGCGCGCACGCCACCGACCTGCTCGCCTTCAACGCGGCCACCTGGGCCGCCTGGGGCCTGAGCTACGCCGATTCGCAGTGGCCGCGCGTGCTCATCGGCGTGGCGCTCGGACCGCAGGCGCTCGGTTTCTTCGCGCTGGCCCAGCGGCTCGAGGGCCAGCTCGGCAACGTGTTGATGATTCCGGCCTACCAGGTGGCGATGACCAGCGTCGCGCGCGCGCAAGGCGACCGCGATGCCGTGCGCCGCCTCGCCGATTCGATGCTGCGTGCGGTGGCCGTCGTCGCGAATCCGCTGTATTTCGGCATCCTGGCGATCGCCCCGTTGCTCGTTCCAGCGGTGTTCGGCAACGAATGGCTCGCGGCGGTGGCTGCCGTCCAGATCCTGATATTGCTCGGCGTGCGCGGCTCGATGTCGATGGTCCAGATGGCCGTGATCCGGGGCATGGGGCGCCCGGGCTGGCAAGTCGCGAGCACCGCCGTCGGACTCGCGGTGAACGTCGCATTGACCGTTCTCGCCGTACCCCATGGCTTGCTTGCTGTCTGCGCGGCCGTGGTTGCGCGGTCTTTCCTGCTGTGGCCGCTGAGTGCGTGGTTCGTGCGCCGGCTCGTCGGGCTGACGCCGCGCCAGCAGGCCGCGGCAGCCGCCGGGCCGCTGTTCGCCGCGCTGTCGATGGCGGCGTGCAGCTTCGCACTGGTGCACTGGCTCGGCGCTTCGCTGCCGGCGCCGGCGGCGCTCGCGCTGGTGATCCCGCTGGGCGCGCTCGTCTATGTCGTCGCGCTGCCGGTGTTCGCTCCGTCGGCAGGCCGCTTCGTCCATCGCGCGATCCTGTCGATCCTGCGTCGCGACCGCGACGCGTTGCGCGCGCTCTTCGAGGGCGCCCGATAAAAAAACCCGCCGGCACTCGCGTGCGGCGGGTTCGGGAACGCCGGATCGGATCCGGCCGCGTGCCGGCTCTATACCGGCATCAGGTTGTTGACCATCCTCTCGTTGCCCAGGCCGTCGATCGTCGCGTAGAGAACGCTCGAACCGTACTCGTTCGTCTGCATGAATCCGGTGCCGAACAGGCTCTCGACGCTGTCGTACTGGCCCGCGCCGGAGCCGTATGCGACGCCTTCGAGCACGACCGACCCCAGGTCGGTGGCGGCTCCCGAACCGTCCTGGCCGAAGAAGCCGATCTTGACGTTTCCGCTGCCGTCGTCGGTCACCGTCAGGTACTGGCCCGCGCTGTCGGCCTGCACGAAGTCGCGGAAGCTCAGGTTGAAGTCGGCGTTGGTCACGTGGCCGGCGTCGTTCGCCTCACCCGGGAAGCGGGACGCGTGGCTGTCCGCGTCGTGATCGCCGTACGCGCCGTACGTGTCGAGCGCGTCGATCAGCCAGATCTGGTCGGTGCCTACCTGGAAGTCCTTGATCACGTCGTTGCCGTTGCCCGAGCGCAGCGAGTAGACGAAGGCATCCGCCACGCCGTCGGCCGTTGCCGGCGTGTCGCCGTAGGCACCGCCATAGAGCACGTCGTCGCCGGCCTGGCCGAAGAGCACGTCCGTCCCGCCGCCGCCGACAAGCGTCGTGCCGCTTGCCGCCGAGGTCGGGTCGAGGGTGATGCGGTCCACGTGCATGCCGAAGCCGGGATTCTCTCCGGGAGCATGATCGGCGGTCGACCCGAACGAGCGGATCTCGAGCCGGGTGCCTGCGGCCGCGTCGTCGCCGGCCGTGATGCCCTCCCAGGTCCACGTCAGCCGGCTCGTGCCCACGTTATCGGTCACCGTCGGTGGCGTGCCGGTCCAGGTGTCCGTCAACCCATCGTAGGTGCCGAGCACCGCGCCGTCCCACAGCACCTGCATCGAGGTGTCGACGTCGAACTTCGATACCTGCATCGACAGGTCGAAGGTGTCGCCGGGGTTGGCGAGAATCGATTGCGAGATCGTCGCGCCGCCCGATGTCTCGGTGGAAATGGTGTCCCAGTAATAACGTCCGCCCGAACCGGTGTCGTCCGGCGGGTAGAGAACGGTGCCGTTGCCGATCAGCTGCATCTCCCCGCCCGTGTATTGCGTGACCGGCGTTCCGCCGCCACCGACACTGAGCGCGAGCGGGTCCGTGCCGATTTCCCAGCCGTTCCGTGCGGATGGCGAGAACTCGACGACGTCCCAGGCTGCGTCCCCCCCGTTGTACGTGATCGAACCGCCGGTGCTCGCATCCCAGTAGTCGAACTGGTAGTTGCGCACCGCGCCGCCGCTGCCGCCGAACAGGACGTCACTGCCGTTGCCGCCGTCGACGAAAGCGGCGTCGCCGGCAAACAGGACGTCGTTACCCCCCGTGCCGACCGCATACGTTCCCGCGGTGACCTCGACCCCGGCACCCGCGTTGCCCGCGGCGTCCGTGACGTTCACCGTCGCCGTCGCACCCGATGCGACGGTGCCCGCCGCGAAGAGGAAGCTGCCGTCGTCACCGGCGGTTGCCGTCTGCGCGCCGATCGTGACGGTGCTGCCGGCTTCGGTGGTGCCCGAAACGGAGCCGTCGGGGCCGACGACCGGCGCGCCCAGCTCCGGTGCGAGCGTATCCACCCGCACGTCGTGCGTCGTGGCCGCGCTCGCATTGCCCGCGGTGTCGGTCGCCACCGCGCTGATCGTCGTCGTGCCGTCGGCCGGAACCTTGTCGCTCGCGAACGCTACGCTCCAGTTGCCGTCGCCATCGGCCGTCGCGGTCTGCGTATTCCCGTCGCCCCAGGTGACGGCGACGGAAGAACCGGCCTCGGCGGTGCCCGATACGGTGACGCCGGCAGCCGCCTCGCTCGAGTTGACGACGTCGTTGCCGGCGACTGCGCCGATGCTCGGCGCGCCGGGCGGCGTTGCATCGACCGCTACGCTGACCGTTCCCGCGTCGCTCGCATTGCCCGCTGCGTCGGTCGCCATCGCGCTGATCGTCGTTGCGCCGTCGGCCGGAATCTTGTCGCTCGCGAACGTGACGCTCCAGTTGCCGTCGACGTCCGCCGTCGCAGTCTGCGTATTTCCGTCGCCCCAGGTCACGACGACCGTCGAGCCGGCTTCCGCAGTGCCGGAGACAGTGACGCCCGCGGCGGCCTCGGCGGCGTCGACCACGTTGTCGCCGGCGACTGCACCGATGGTCGGCGCGTCGGGCGGCGTCGTGTCGGCAACCGACGTATCGACCGTCACGTCGACGGTGCCGGCAGCGCTCACGTTGCCTGCCGCGTCGGTGGCCACCGCGCTGATCGTCGTCGCGCCGTCGGCCGGAACCTCGGATCTGTCGAACTTGACGCTCCAGCTGCCGTCGTCGCCGGCCGTGGCGGTCTTCGTCGTCGAGCCCCACGCGACCGCGACGGAAGAACCCGCTTCGGCGCGTCCCGAGACCGTGACGCCGGCCGCTGCCTCATCGGCGTCGACCTTGTTGTCGCCGGCGACCGTGTCGATGGTCGGCGCGTCGGGCGGCGTCGTGTCCTTGCCGCCGCCGTCGTCCTTGCTGCCGCCACCGCCACCGCCTCCCGCCGCGGCGGCGAGCGCCACGCCGGCTGCCGCGATGCCGAGCATCGCGCCGGTGGACAGCGGAGCCGCGCCTGCGGCCGGGCTCGCGCTGCCGTACATCAGCGCCTGGTTCTCGCCGAGCGTGGCGATCGGCGCCGTGCTCTGCGTGATCGTCGTCGCGGCCGCGCCGTCCGCCGGGTCGACCGTGAGCGAGCACGGCGTGGCGGGCGAGCAGTCGGTGTAGAACTTGGTGATCTCGATCTTCTTGCCGTCGGGCAGGTTCTCGATGTTCAGCGAATCGCCGACGCGCTTGACCGTCATGTCGGCCGGCGCGCGGCCGGTTTCCGTATCGATCACGCGGACCTGCTGGCCGGGCGCGGCCCCGATGCGGGTCGCCGCATTCTCGATCGGGGTACGGGTGACCGATCCGTCGGCCTTCGTCACTACGAGCATCAACGCCATTTCTTGAACCTCTGGTGCGTGTTTCGGGTCTTGTTACCGCGGGTTGCGGGCAAATGCAGCTTCGTTGTCCGGCACGCGGCCGGCCGGATCCGTAGCCTGAAGCATTGTAGGTGCGCGTCCAGGGGCGAGCGCGCCGACGTTGCCGGAAGCGCACACTTCGCTGTCGGCGATTCCATCAGCTCGTCGCCACCCCGACAAGGCCGAAGGTGATTCGTTCGTGCGAAAGGTCTCAACGTTCGCGCAACGCCTCGCCGGCACGGTTCAGCGGCTTGAGCAGGTACTGCAGCACTGTCTTGCGACCCGTCAGCATTTCGACAGAGGCCGTCATTCCCGGGATGATCGGCAGCGTCCGGCCG
The DNA here is from genome assembly GCA_023954015.1 of Burkholderiaceae bacterium. GTDB lineage: Bacteria > Pseudomonadota > Gammaproteobacteria > Burkholderiales > Burkholderiaceae_E > Zeimonas. The sequence continues at coordinate 65,496 of JAMLIS010000014.1, read as the reverse complement.
TCGGGGGTGGTCAACGCGTTGGCGCTCGTGCGCACCAGCACGCGGTAATACGAATTCGCCTCGTCGGCGACGTCGGCCACCGGAGTCGCCGCGCGCCGCTCGTCGCGCAAAGTGTCGGGGCTGATGTTCTCGACGATGCCGTCGAGGCCGCCGTAGATCGCGTAATCGTAGGCGCTGATCTTCACGACGGCCTTCTGGCCGGGATGCAGGAACGCGACGTCGGCCGGTCGCACGTAGGCTTCGACGACGAGCGTATCCTCGGTGGGAACGATCGCCATGATCTCCTGGCCCGCCTGCACCACGCCGCCGATCGTGTTGACGCGAATGCTCTTCACCGTGCCCTTCATCGGCGAGCGGATCTCGGTGCGTTCGGCCGCGTCGGCGCGCGCCACGAGCGTTTCGCGCGCCTGTGCGAGATCGGCCTCGAACTTGATCAGGTCCGCGGCAGCGTCGGTGCGGAATTTGTTCTGCCGATCCGACAGCTGCAGCGCGAGGTCGTTGCGCTGGCGCTTCAGGCGCAGGAGTTCCACTTCGGAGACGAGCCCGCGCCCGACCATCGGCTCGGTGATCTCGATCTCGCGATCGAGCAGCGCCATGCCCCGGCGCAACGCTTCGACGCTGTCGGAGAGCGCCTGGCGCCGCGCGTTGTAGGCTTCCGTCTCGCGCCGGACCAGCTCGGGGTGCGCGCGCGCTTCGGGCGGAAATTCGAGCTTTCCGCCATAGGCCTCGGCGCGCGCGCGACTCGAGGCGGCCGCGAGCGCCACGGTCTTCGCCTGCAGTTCGCGCAGCAGCGCCGTCGCCCGCGTGTCGTCGACGCGCAGCAGGACCTGGTCCTTCTCGACGCGGTCGCCCTCGCGCACGAGCAGCTCACTGAGCACGCCCGGGTCGAGCATCTGTATCACCTGCTCGCGACTCGAAGGAACGACGCGGCCCTGGCCGCGCGTGACTTCCTCGAGCTGCGAGCTGGCCGCCCAGACGAGGAAGGCCGCGAGCGCCGAGAACATCAGCGCGATCGACAGGAATACGAGCCACGGGCGTTCCCCGCGCAGACTGCTCACGCCATCGCCTCCCCGGCGGGCACCGTGATGCCCTTCTGCAACTGCTCGACCACGCGCGCGCGCGGGCCGTCGACGATGATGCGACCCTGTTCGACGACGATGATGCGGTCGACGATCTCGAGCACCTGCGGTCGATGCGTGACGATGACCAGCGTGCGTTCGCGCCCGCTGCGCGCCCAGTGCGCGATCGACTGCAGGATCTGCTTCTCGGTGCCCGGGTCGAGGCCGCTCGTCGGCTCGTCGAGCAGGGCTACCGACGGATCGCGCAACGCCAGGCGCGCAAGGCACGCCAGGCGCTTCTGCCCGCCGGACAGGCCGAGGCCGTCTTCGCCGAGTGCCATGTCGAGGCCGCGCGGATGCAGCGCGATGAAGCGGTCGAGACCGAACTGGCGCAGCACTTCCACGAGGCGTCCGTCGTCGCCCTTGATGCGGCCCAGCTCGAGGTTCTCGCGCAGCGTGCCGAGGAACAGCCGCGAGTCCTGCGGCAGCAGCGCCGCGGACGCGCGCAGGTCGGCCGGATCGATCTGTCGCAGATCGATTCCGTCGAGCGTCACGCGTCCGGCCGCCGGCGCGTAGAGCCCCGCCGCAAGGCGTAGCAGCGTCGACTTGCCGCTGCCGGTGCGGCCGAGGATCGCCACCCGCTCGCCAGCCCGGATCGACAGCGTGAGCCCGCGGAACAGCGTGCTTCCCTGCGGGTCGTGGCTGAAGTCCACGCCGGAGAAAGCGATGTCGCCGCGCACCGATTGCAGGCTCAGGTAGCTGCGCTCGGGGTCGCGTTCGCCCGTCTTGTCGATCAGCGCCTGCAGTCCGTCGAAGGCCGTGCGCGCCTGCTGGAAGCGCACCGCGAGGCTGGCCACCTGCGCGAGCGGCGCGATTGCGCGCCCGCACAGGATCACCGCGCCGATCAGTCCGCCCATCGACAGCTTCGCATCGTGGATCAGGTAGACGCCGATGACGACCGTGGCGACGGTCGACAGCTGCTGCAGCGTCGAAGTCGCGGTGATCACCAGGTTCGACAGGTTGCGCGACTTCATCTGCGCGATCGCCACCGTCTCGGTGAACCACTCCCAGCGCTGCTGCGCGTGCGCCTGCGCATTGTTGACCTTCAGCGTTTCCAGCCCTTCGACGGTTTCCACCGCCAGCCCCTGGCGCTGCGAGCTTTCCTTCATCGAGTCGCGAATGCTGCGGGCGAGCGGCGCCTGTACGAGCGCGCCGACGATGACGACCCCGACGATCGCCACCAGCGGAACGATCGCGAGCGGGGGCGCGATCCAGCCGATCACCGCGACGAACAGCAGGAAGAACGGCAGGTCGATCAACGCCGTCAGCGTGGCCGAGGTGAGCACCTCGCGGATCGCCTCGAAATCGCGCAGGTTGCTGACGAAGGCGCCCGACGAGGCGGGCTTCTGGATCAACTGGATGCCGAGGAGTCGGGCGAAGAGCCCCGCGCTGATCTCGAGGTCGGCGCGCTTGCCGGCAACGTCGATCAGCCAGGCGCGCAGCATGCGAGCGACGAAGTCGAACAGCAGCGCGCCCGTGGTGCCGATCGTCAGCACCCAGAGCGTCTCGTAGGTGCGGTTCGGCACCACGCGGTCGTAGACGTTCATCACGTACAGCGAAACCGCGATCGACAGCACGTTGACCAGCAGCGTCGCCAGCGCAACGTGCGCGTAGAAGTGCCGCAGTCCCCAGAGCACGCGCCAGAACCAGGCGCGCGCGTTTCGCCGTGCAGGGATCTCCGAACGAAGATCGGGGCCCGGGCGCGGCGTCACCCGATGGAAGTGCCCGGCGTACGCCCCGGCTACGTCGGCCGACAGCAGCTCGTCGGCGCGCTCGACGAGGCGGTAGCGGCCGTCGGTGAGCGCGGCGAGCGCGGGCAGGCCTTGTCGCTCCAGCTCGGACAGCGCGCCTTCTCCGCGCGTGAAGTCGAGGCCGCTGTCGGACAGCACGCGGCGCAACGACTCGGCGTCGAGTCGCCCGTCGCGGTCGCGCGTGCACTGTGCCCGCAGCGCCACCGCCGACAGCGGACGGCCGCCGAGCCTCGCCAGGCGCGCGACGCCGTCGAGCAGGTCGGTCGTCGCGTCGCTGCCGCTTGCCGCGTCGTGCATGTTCAAGGCGTGCCTCTTTCGAAATGTCCGGCGAGCCTGCCGAGCGCGTATTCCATCCGGTAGCGCGCGAGCGCCTTGTCCACGCGCGCCGACTCGAAGGTCACTTCCGCGTTCGAGAGCTCGGCGAAGGCGTTCAGCAGGTCGAGCAGCGGACGGCGCCCGACGCGGAACTGTTCACGATAGACGTCGACGAGTTCCTCGGCCAGTCCGATCTGCCCGCCCGAAACCTGTTCGCGCCGCTGCGCGGCGAGGAAGTCCTGCAACGACGATCGTTGCTGTTCGGCGATCACGCGCTTTTCCTCGGCCACCCGCGCGCGTGCGCCGACCAGCGATGCCTGCGAGGCCTGCTCGGCGGCGGTGAGCCCCAGATCGAAGGCGGGCCAGGAGACGATCAGTTGCGTGGCGTTTTCCTTGCCGACCGTCGACTCGACGTCGACGCGCGGACCGCGCTCGCCGCGCGCTACGCGCGTCGCGGCCTCGGCGGCCTTCGCTTCCCGCTCCGCGGCCTCGATCGACGGGTGGTCCTCCGGCGCGGCGAGCATCGTGCCGGCCGGCGGCAGCGGCAGCAAGGCCGGCAACGACAGTTCGTCGCGCGGGATCGGTTGCGGGTAGAAGCGCACGAGCGTCTCGCGCGCCGAAGCGATCTCGGCTTCCTGGTCGGCGATGCGCAAGTGCACCTGCTCGAGCCGGGTGCGCGCCTGCACCAGGTCGTAGCGACGCCCCACGTCGATCGACGCGATCGCCTCGAAGTCGGCGACGAGTGCACGGTGCCGCTCGAGGTTTCGCATCAGCGCATCGAGCACGCGATAGCCGCGCAGCAGCCGCAGATAGGCCTGCGTGGCGTCGAAGGCGACGTCCTCGCGCGTCTCGAGTTCGCGGGCGGCGAGCGAGCTCTCGCGCCACGTCTCGCGTTCGATCGACGCGTCGATCGCGCCCGAGGCCCACACGTTCATTCGAAGACGCGGCTGCGCGAGATTGCGCGCAGCGCCGGCCAGGCGTCGCGTGCCGAGCACGTCGATCGTCGGGTAGTGTTGCGATCGCGCGCGGGCGATGTCGTATTGCGCCACGTTGCGGTTCGATGCCGCGAGCACGATGGCCGGATAGGTGTCGAGGGCGTTGCGCACGACCTCGGCGAGCGTCGCCGCCGGGGCCACGCCCGGCAGCGCCAGCGTTGCAAGAACGAGAACGGCCAACCGCATCGTCGATTTCGGGGTGAAGGCGCACAGCCGCCTCACCGACGCCCGGGCCGCCGGGATGGTAACAGGTCGGATGTGCGACGGGCGGTTGCGTAGCGCGTGGTCAGATCGGCGACGCGTAGGTGATCGTGTATGACGGTGCCAGCGCCCCGACGTTGCCCGCTGCGTCGGTCATCGAGGCGCTGTATTCGTAGATGCCGAAACTGGCCAGCATATCCGTGTACTCGACGGTTTGGCTGTTGGTCGGTGGAATCGACACGGGCAGCTGGGCACCGTTGCGGAAGATCGCGACGGAACCCGAATCGAAGATCTCGTCGAAGGTGATCGTCAACCCGGGCGACGGATCGCTGGTCGTGCCTCCGTCGGGCAGCGGCGTGTTGTTTGACCCGATTATGATCGGCGAATGGAACATCGCGAGCCCGGGTGCAGCGGGCGCGAGGGTGTCGAAGGGCTGCGGCGACGCGCTCTCGGCAAGGCTTCGATTGCCCGCCGCGTCGGCTGCGGCGCCTGCCGCGACGGAGACCTCGATCTCTCCTTCGGCGCCGGCGGGCGGCGTGACGACCATCTGGTAGACCGCGCCGCTACCCGTGAGCGGACCCTTCGAGCTCGTCGGCACGCCGTTGACGTCGACGTCGCCGGCGTCGAAGCCGGTCACCGCTTCGCTGAAGTTGAAGGTGTACGTGATCGGGTCGTTGGTGACGCCGGACGCGTCGTCGGTGATGGTCAGAGTGGGCGGGCGCAGATCGAAGGGCTGGACGTAGGGCGCGGTGCCGGCGGCATTCGGATTGCCGGCGAGGTCTGTGAACGTGCCGGCGTCGACCGATACCGTCATGTTGCCTTCGGCGCCTGCAGTCGGCGTAACGACCAGCGTGTAGGCAGACGGACTGACCTGCGTGAAGGTGCCTGGCGTACCGTTCGTCACCGACACGTCACCCGCGGTGAAGCCGCTCACCGCCTCGCCGAAGGCGAAGGTGAAGGTCACCGGCCCGGTCGCAGTGTCGGCGGTGTCGTCGCTGATCGTCGGCGGGTTCGGCGCCACTGTGTCGAAGAGCTGAGGCGCAGCGTTCTGCCCGAGGTTCGCATTGCCCGCGCCGTCGGTTGCAACGCCGGCCGGAACCCGTACACCGATCTCGCCTTCGGCGCCCGCCGGCGGCGTGATCACCATCCGATAGACGGCGCCTGCGCCGGTGAGCGGACCCTTCGACCCCGCAGGCACGCCGATTACTTCGACGTCGCCGGCGGTGAATCCGCTGACCGGCTCGCTGAACTCGAAGGTGTAGGTGACAGGCCCGCTCGCGGTGCCGCTGACGTCGTCGGTGATGACCAGCGACGGCGGCAGGCGCACGTCGAAACCCTGACTCGCGCTGGCACCCGAACTGGGATTTCCCGCGGCGTCCTGTGCGGCGCCGGCCGCGACCGAGACCTCGATCGTTCCCTGCTGGTCGGCCGCCGGCGCGACGATCAGCCGGTAGACGGCGCCGCTGCCGGAGAAAGCGCCCTTCGCGCCACCCGAAACATTGATGTCGCCGGCGCCGAATCCGGTCACCGCTTCGCTGAAGGTGAACGTGAAGGTCACGTTGCCCGTCGCCGTCGCGCCGGGCTCGCTGTCGGTGATCGTGAGCGTCGGTGCGAGCGTGTCGAAGGCCTGTGCCGGCGCGCTCGCTGCGGCGCTCGCATTGCCCGCGGCGTCGACGGTGGCGCCGGCCGGGACGGAGACGTCGATCTCGCCTTCCGTACCGGCCGGCGGCGTGACGACCAGCGTGTAGGTCCTTGCGTCGAGCGCGGTGAAGGCGCCTTTGGCGCCGCCGGAGACAACGACGTCGTCCGCCGAGAAACCGGAAACCGGCTCGCTGAAAGTGAACGTGTAGGTGATCGCGCCGTTCGCGACTCCGGATGCGCTGTCGGTGATCGCAACGGTCGGCGGACGAAGGTCGAAGGGCTGATCAGCGGCGGCGGAGCCGGCGGCGTTCGGGTTGCCCGCAAGGTCCGTGAAGGCGCCCGCCGGCACCGACACCGCAAGGTTGCCTTCGGCCCCGGCGGTCGGCGTCACGACCAGCGTGTAGGTCGAAGGGTTGAGCTGCGTGAAGGTGCCGCGCGTGCCGTTCGTCACCGACACATCGCCGGCCGTGAAACCGACGACGGCTTCGTTGAAACTGAAGGTGTAGGTGACGGGGCCGGTGGCCGTGCCCGACGTGTCGTCGCTGATCGTCGGCGCGTTCGGCGCAACGCGGTCGATCACCACCGACTGCGTGCCTTGGGTACTTTGCGTGCCGACGGCGTTCGTGAACGTCGCCGTGATCGCGTTCGGACCGTCCTCCGGAATCCGAGCCTGGGGGAATTCGACTTCCCAACCGGTGCCGCTGACCGTTGCCGACAGCGTCGTGGTACCCCACGTGACCGTCACCGGCCGGTCGGCGTATCCGGCAGGCAGCGTCCCGGTGACCCTGACCGCGGAGGCTGCCTCGCTCGCGTTGATGAACGCGACGTCGTCGGGGGCAGCCACGTTCTCGCCGGCCACCGTGACGATCGTCGGCGGGTCGGGAATGCGCGTGTCGACCCGAAGCTCGGCGGCGCGGCTGGTCGACTGATTGCCGGCCTGGTCGTTCGCGAACGCGGTCAGTCCGGTGACGCTGGTGTCGCCGAGATGCCCGCCGGCAAGCGTTCCCGACGAAGGCTGCGTGCTGCCGACGTCGACCTTCCAGCGTCCGGAGCCGTCGGCGGTGACGACGTAGGTGACGTCGAGCGCGCTGCCGCGATCGAGCAGCCGCAACGTCACCTGCGAGCCGGCCTCGGCGGTGCCGCCGATCGTCGGCGTCGCGTCGTTGGTCAACAGCGCCGTATCGATGGTGGGCGCCGTCGGAGGAATCGAATCGAGCGTGATCGTGCCGGTGGTGGGCCGGCTCGGGTTGCCCGCGCTGTCGGTGGCCGTCGCCACGATGCCGATGCTCTCGCCTTCGGCCAGGCGCGGCGGCGTTCCGATCAGCGGGCTCGCGGTTCCGGTGTCGATGCGCCAGTTTCCGTCGGAACCGGTCGTGGTCGTGTACGTCGCGGGAGTCGCGCTACTGAAGGTGAGGCGGATCGTGGAGCCGGGCTCGGCCGTTCCGGTGACCACCGGCTGCGGCTGGTCCGTGAACATCCGCGCGATCACCGGCGGCGCCGGTGCCTCGTTATCCGACGAGCCGCCGCCGCCGCCTCCGCCGCCGCCCGCGCCTCCGAGCACCGCGATGCCGCCGCCGATAGCCAGCAGCGGCTTGAAGTCGAAGCCGGCTTCCGGAGGCGGAGGCACCGCCGGCGCGCCGGCGCCCGACGCGTACATCAGGAAGCCGCCGCCGGAAAACGCGCCGATCGGTTCGCTCGCCGGCGTGATCGTCTCGCCCGCCGAACCGCCCAGGTTCTCGAGCGAAAGCGCGCAACTGTCCTGCGGCGCGCAACGCGTGAAGAATCCTTCCAGCCGCAGCGTCTGGCCTTCGTTCAAGCCCTCGACGACAAGGTCGCTGCCGAACCGCTTGACTTCGGGTGACGCCGCCACGCGGCCGCCTGCCTCGTCGACCAGCCGGTAGCGATAGCCGGGTTCGGCCGGCACCGTCGTCGGACCGGATGCGGGCAGGGGTACCCGCGCGGCCGCCCCGCTGGTGGAAATTGCTTCGAGAACGATTGCCATCTACGCGTCCCTCGCCGACTCCGGCGTTTCCCCGAATATGCTTCAGTACGCGTTCGGATCGCGAAAAGCCTGCAGGATCGTGCGGTAGATGATCCACAGATCGAGGTGCAGCGACCAGTTGCGCAGGTATTCGAGGTCGAAGCGGATCCGCCTCTCCATCTTCTCGAGCGTGTCGGTCTCGCCGCGCGCGCCGTTGATCTGCGCCAGGCCCGTGATGCCCGGCTTCACCTTGTGCCGGATCATGTACCCCTTGACCAGCTTGCGGAAGATCTCGTTGTGCGCGACGGCGTGCGGCCGCGGACCGACCACGCTCATTCGTCCCTGCAGCACGTTGAAGAACTGCGGCAGTTCGTCGATCGAGGTTCGCCGCAGCAGGCGTCCCAGCGGCGTCACCCGCTCGTCGTCGCGCGTGGCCTGCACGATGTTGCGCCCGTCCTCCTGCACTTTCATGCTGCGGAATTTCCAGACGACGATCTCCTGCCCGTCGAGTCCGTAGCGGCGCTGCTTGAAGAGCACCGGCCCGGGCATCGTCGTCTTGATCGCGATCGCCACCAGCAGCATCAGCGGGGCCGTGAGCACGATGGCCAGCGTGGCGACGCACACGTCGGACAACCGCTTGATCACCGCCGTGGTGCCATGGAACGGCGACTCGCAGACCGCGACGACCGGCAGCCCCACCATCGTGTCGACGCGCGCCTGGATGATGTCGAGCATGAAGATGTCGGGAACGAAGTAGATCGACGCCGTGGTGTCGCGCAGCGCGTCGAGCAACTGCAGGATGCGCGGCTGCGCTGCCATCGGCAGTGCGATGAAGATCTGGTCGGCGGGGTGCGCGCGCAGGTATTCGGCGACCTTGTCGATGCGGCCGCGCATCGGCGCCTCGAGTTCGTCGCCGATGCGGTCCATCGTCCGATCGTCGAAGAATCCCACGACCCGCGTCTGGGACAGGGGATCGGCGGCGAGTTGTCGCGCCAGCGTGCGGCCCAGTTTGTTCGCGCCGACGATCACCGCCACCTGCTCGCGGCGCAGCGCGACGAGCCTCGGCATCAGGTACGGCGAAACCAGGTGCGTCGCCACCTGCAGCACCGGCGTGGCGATGATCCACGTCGCCAGCACGTTCTGGTCGAAGACGCGAATGAGATCCAGTGCCAATCCGAACGGGATCAACAGCGCGAGCACGAGCCCCCAGCTGCCCGCGATCTGCCGCAGCATCCCGCGCGAACGCCAACGAAAGGGGACATCCGCGGGAAACGTGAGTGCGAAGACGAGCGCGGCCAGCACGAATTCGGCGCTTCCGATCTCGCGCCGCCAGACGAGCGTGGCGCCGAACAGGCAGGCAACGGCGATCAGGGGGTCGACGACCGACTTTACGACGTTGAACAGGCTGCGGTTCCCCGTGCGGATGACCGGGGCTGCGGCGAACATGTCGGCTTCACGAATGGTGGACATCGTAGCTTCTTGCGGGCGTTGCGTGCCAACCGCGTGGATAAACGAGCCCAAAGCTGATACTTTAGGCCGCAATTTTTCGGTCTCCGGTCCCCGTGCAGGGACGAGGGTCGCCATGATGACGAATCCCGGGCACGGACGCGATGGAATAATTCTCAGAGGACAAGAATGCGGAATTCCAGAAGCGGTTTCGCCCGACACCTGATCCCGGTCGCGCTTCTCGCGACTCCGCTGCTCGCTTCCGCGCAAACGGAGCTCGGCACCTTCGCGCTTCCGTCGATCAACGACTACGGCGTCTCTTCGCTCGAAATCGAGTCGGGAGACCGCGACGTCCTGCTGCTGAACGCCGGCGTCGAAGTCACCCGTCACAGCAACATCTTCGCGTTGCCCGACGGCGTGAGCCCCCGGCCGATCTACGGGAAGTCGTCGCGCTCCGACACGGTGATCAGCGGGCTGTTCGGCGTTTCCTTCGATCGCCAGGTGAGTCTGCAACGCTTCCGCCTCGACGCTTCGGTGTTGCCCGTCAAGCTCGTCGAGTATTCGGAGTTCGACAACATCGGGTATTCCGCAGGTGCCCACTGGGATTGGCAGGTCGGACGGCCCTGGTTCGGCACGCTGGGCGCGCGCCTCACGAACGCACTGACGCCCTTCGGCAACTACTTCGCGAACAACAAGAACACCGAGCGGCGCTTCAAGGTCTACGCGAGCGGCGGCGTGAGGCTCACGCCGGGGTGGGCGGCCTTCGTCGCCGTCGATCGCGAGTCGCTCGACAACTCGTTCAGCGGCGTGGAGGCGGCCGACTATCGCTTCGTGAGCGCCGAAGCGGGAGCGCGCTACGCCCCGGGTACGGCCACCGAGATCGATTTCGTGTTGCGTCACACCAACGGGGATTACCCCAATCGACAGGTCGTCGACGAGCTCGGGAACCTGTTGCCTGGCGCGGTCGACAACGGCTTCAGCCAGAACGCGGTGCTGGCGCGCCTGCAGATCCGCCCGTCGAACGACAGCCGCCTGTTCGGAGAGGCCGGCTATACGAGACGCGGATTCGATCACGTCTCCCAGCGCGACTTCAGCGGTCCCACCGCGCGTCTCGGTCTCGACTGGAAACCCAGCGGCGCATTCACGATGCGTACCGAGCTGTTCCGGGAAATCCAGTCGGAGGAACTGCTCACCGCGAGCTACGTCGACCGCACCGGCATCGCACTGCGGCCGAGCATCCAGCTCACCGGCAAGATCGTCCTGCACGGACTCGCCGTTGCCGCCCGGGCGTCGTACGAAGGCGACCCCGGCCTGACCGGAACCTCGCTCGCAGTGCGCAAGGACGACCTGCGTATCTTCGGCGCGGGCCTGAGCTACGAATACGCGCGCAACGTCAGCGTGAACCTCACGGCACGGCGCACGAACCGCAGCTCGAACTTCGATGCCTTCGAATACGACGACAACATGTTCTCGATGAACGTGCTCGCGCGATTCTGAACGGAACGTGAGCGCGCGAAGGCGCGCATCGGGGAAATCCACGAATTCCCGCGACGGCCCCAGCCCGTCCGCGGGGATTGCTGCATTTCTTCACGGCGATGCGGATCGGCCGAGCTATCATCGAATCCCCTTCGATCGCTCGACGACCTGCAACATGTCCATCCACTCCCTGCTCCGGGCCTTCGTATCGATCATCGCGCTGTCGTTCGCCGCGATGGCCGGCGCGCAAGGCGCGAGCCAGGCGGCGGCGCGCGGCGACTACCAGCTCGGCGCGGGCGACGTCATCAAGATCACGGTATTCCAGAGCCCCGATCTCGCCACCGAGGCGCGAATCTCGGAGAACGGCGTCATTTCGTTTCCGCTCGTCGGCGTCGTGCGCGTGGGCGGCATGTCGCCGACCGCCGTCGAGCAGATGCTCGCCAAGCGCCTGCGCGACGGGCGCTTCCTGCAGGATCCGCAGGTCACCGTCAACGTACTGCAGTTCCGCAGCCAGCAGGTTTCGGTGCTGGGCAAAGTGGGGAAACCCGGGCGCTATCCGCTCGAAACCACCGGCATGCGCCTGTCGGAAGTACTGGCACTGGCCGGCGGCGTCACGGAGACCGGCGCCGACGAGATCGTGCTGATGACCATGCGCGACGGGCGCATGCAGCGCCTGGTGATCGATCTCGTCCAGATGTTCAACGTCGGCGACCTGTCGCAGGACATGCCGATGGCGGCAGGCGACGTCATCTACGTCAACGAAGCGCCGCAGTTCTTCGTCTACGGGCAGGTGCAGCGCTCGGGCATGTACAGGCTCGATCGCGGGCTCACCGTCGCGCAGGCGATCGCCAAGGGGGGCGGCCTCACGCTGCGCGGCACCGACAAGGGCGTGCGCGTGCACCGTCGCTACGGCAACCGGACGGTCCAGGTGCTCGAGCCGAAGCTCGACGATCCGGTCTATCCGGACGACCTGATCTTCGTGCGCGAAAGCATCTTCTGAACGCGGCGCCTGCCGTGCGTGCGGTCGAAACCGCCGCGCGTGAGATCGCGCAGTGCGACGTACCGCGCGACGCAATAGGGTAATCGCAACAACTTCTGCCGGGCCGGTCGTCGCCCGGAAATTTCGAGGAGCAGACGCATGTCGGAGCCGGATTCGCTCAAAGCATCGGTGCCAGCCGCGCACCTCTCGTGCCGATTCTGCGGCACCGGGCTGCGGCACAGTTTCGTCGATCTCGGCGTGTCGCCGCTGTGCCAGACGCACATCCGTCCCGATCAGCTGCACGAGATGGAGCCGTTCTATCCGCTGCATGCCTACGTCTGCGAGAAGTGCTTCCTCGTGCAGCTGCAGGAGTTCGTCGCTCCGCAGAACCTGTTCACCGAGTACGCATATTTCTCGTCGTACTCGAGCAGCTGGGTCGAGCACGCGCGTCGCTATGCCGAAATGGCGATCGAGCGCTTCGGACTCGGCCCTTCGAGCAAGGTCGTCGAGATCGCGAGCAACGACGGGTACCTGCTGCAGCACTTCGTCGCCCGCAAGGTGCCGGTTCTCGGCGTGGAGCCGGCTGCCAACGTGGCGGCGGTCGCACGCTCGCGCGGCATTCCCACCGAGAACTGCTTCTTCGGGCGCGACAGCGCCGCACGCCTCGCGAAGGAGCACGGCCCGGCCGACCTGCTGCTGGGCAACAACGTGCTCGCGCACGTGCCCGACCTGAACGATTTCGTCTCCGGCATGAAGCGGCTGCTGGCTCCGGGCGGCGTCGTCACGATGGAGTTTCCGCATCTGCACCGACTGATGGCGGAAGTGCAGTACGACACGATCTACCACGAGCATTTCAGCTACTTCTCGTTCGTCACCGTGGAGAAGGTGTTCGCGCACCATGGCCTGACGCTGTTCGACGTCGAGCAGCTGCCCACCCATGGCGGCTCGCTTCGCATCTTCGCGCGCCACGAGGCGAACGACGTACTGGCGGTGACCGAGCGCCTGGGCGATCTGCGCCGCTTCGAGATCGAGCAGGGATACCTTTCGCTCGACCGCTATCGCAATTTCGGGCCGCAGGTGGAGGCGACGAAGCGCCGGCTGCTCACCTTCCTGATCGATGCGAAGCAGCGCGGCAAGCGCATCGCCGGCTATGGAGCACCGGGCAAGGGGAATACGCTGCTCAACTACTGCGGCATCCGGACCGATTTCCTCGACTTCACGGTCGACGCCAACCCGTACAAGCAGGGCAAATACACCCCGGGTACGCGCATTCCGATCCTCGCTCCTTCCGCGCTGCGCGAGGCGCGCCCCGACTACGTCCTGATCCTGCCGTGGAACCTGAAGGAGGAGATCGCCTCCGAGGCTGCCTACATCGGCGAATGGGGCGGACGGTTCGTCGTGCCCATTCCCGAGGTCAAGGTGTTCGACGCGATCACGCCGGCCGCGGTCAGCGAGGCCTGAGCTTCCTCCCCATGGTTCTGCAGCAACTGCAGGGAGGTTCGGCATCGCGGGAGGCGGCATCGGCCGCCTTCGAGCTGATGCGGGCGATGTACCCGATCTGCCGCAGCATCACCGGCGACGGCGTGCGCCGCACGCTGGACCTGCTCGGCGAGCGGATTCCGCTCGAGCGCACCGAAGTGCCGTCGGGCACGGCGGTCTACGACTGGGAGGTGCCGCGCGAGTGGAACATCCGCGATGCGTACATCGCCGACGAATCCGGGCGGCGCATCGTCGATTTTCGCGAGCACAACCTGCACGTGGTCTCGTATTCGGCGCCCGTCGATCGCAGCATGACGCTCGACGAACTGCAGCCGCATCTGCATTCGCTCCCCGAGCATCCCGACTGGATTCCCTATCGAACGTCGTATTACGCCGACGACTGGGGTTTCTGCCTCGCACACCGCGTCCGCGAGGCGCTCGCGCCCGGCAGCTATCGCGTCGTCGTCGATTCGCAGCTCGCGCCGGGGCACCTGAGCTACGCGGAGTCGATCGTCGACGGCGCGACGCAGGACGAGGCGATCGTCTACACGCACACCTGCCATCCGTCGCTGGCGAACGACAACCTCAGCGGCATCGCCGTTGCGGCCGCCCTGGCCGATGCGCTTCGCCGCGACAGGCCGCGGCTGACCTGGCGCTTCGTGTTCGGCCCCGGGACGATCGGCTCGCTCACGTGGCTGCATCGCAACGAAGCGCGGCTCTCCCGGCTGCGCGCAGGGCTGGTCATCGGCCTGCTCGGCGACCGCGGCTCGCTGTCGTACAAGCGCAGCCGCCGCGGCGACACGGTGACCGATCGCGCCGCGGCGCAGGTGCTGCAAAGCGCCGGGACGCCTGGCGTGTTGACCGACTTCGAACCCTACGGCTACGACGAACGGCAGTTCTGTTCGCCCGGCTTCGACCTGCCGGTCGGACGCATGACGCGCTCGGCGAACTCGCACTATCCCGAGTACCACAGTTCGGCGGACGATCTCTCGCTCGTCGCGGAGGAGGCGTTGGCCGAATCGATTCGCGCGCTTGCGCGAACGATCTCGATCGTCGACGCGAACCGGCGCGTGCTCAACCTCGAGCCCCGCGGCGAGCCGCGACTCGGGAAGCGAGGGCTGTACGGCAGCGTCGGCGGACTCGCGCCGGGCGAGTTCCAGCACGCGCTGCTGTGGGTTCTGAACCTCGCCGACGGCTCGCGCGACCTGCTCGCGATCTCCGAGCGCTCCGGGCTGTCGTTCGAAACCATCGACCGCGCGGCGAGCGCGCTCGAGGATGCGCGACTGCTGCGTGTGCTCGACGAAACTGCGCCGCACACGTCGACCCGATGAGATTGCCGTGAAAGTCGTTCTCTTCTGCGGAGGGCTGGGTACCCGGTTGCGTGAGCACTCGGTGGAGATCCCGAAGCCGCTGGTGACGATCGGGCATCGTCCGATCCTCTGGCACCTGATGCGCTATTACGCGCACTACGGGCACCGCGATTTCATCCTGTGCCTCGGCTACCGCGGCGACATGATCCGCGAGTATTTCGTGAACTACCACGAGTGGCTGACCAACGATTTCGTGCTCTCGCAGGGCGGAAGGAAGATCGAGCTGAAATCGTCCGATCTCGACGACTGGCGGATCACCTTCGTCGACACGGGGCTGCACTCCAACGTCGGCCAGCGACTGCAGCGCGTGCGCAAGTACCTGGAAGGCGAGGAGATTTTCCTCGCGAATTACGCCGACGCGCTGACCGACCTTGCGCTGGATATGCAGATTGCCGAGTTCGTCGAGCGTCGCGCGATCGTGAGCATGCTCACGGTTCCGCCGGCCGAGAGTTTCCACAGCGCCCGCGTCGACGACAGCGGACTCGTCACCGAACTGGGCCCGATCCGCGATGCCGGCTTCTGGGTCAACGCCGGCTACTTCTGCATGCACAGCGAAATCTTCGATTACATCCAGGAAGGCGAGGACCTCGTCGAACAGACATTCCAGCGCCTGATCGGGCGGCGCAGGCTCATCGCGCATCCGCACCGCGGATTCTGGCGACCGATGGACACGTTCAAGGACAAGATCAGCTACGACCGGATGGAGAGTCGAGGCGATTGTCCGTGGATCGTCTGGGACCGTTGAACGCGAATCGACGCCGTGCTGCGCATCGATCCGGGTTCCGGGCGCCCGCTGCGACTTCTGTGCATCGGCGCACACTGCGACGACATCGAGATCGGCTGTGGCGGGACGCTGCTCGAGTGGCTGGGTCGCCGTCCGCTCGAAGTCGACTGGGTCGTGCTCAGCGCACACGCGGAACGCGCCGCAGAGGCGCGCCGAAGCGCGGCCGCGCTGCTTCGCCGCGCGTCGAGAAAGAGCATCGCGCTGCATCCGTTCCGCGATGGGCATTTTCCGGCGCAGTTCGAGGCGCTGAAGGGCGTGTTCGCGGATCTCGGTTCGGTGCATTCGCCGGACCTCGTGCTCACGCACACGCTCGACGACCGGCACCAGGATCACCGGCTCGCCGCCGAACTTGCATGGCAGACCTTTCGCCGTCAGCCGATCCTCGAGTTCGAGATCGCGAAATACGAAGGCGATCTCGGCAAGCCGAACGTCTTCGTGCCGCTGGCCGCCACGACGGCCCGGCGCAAGATCGACCACCTGCTGCGCTTCTTTCCGTCGCAGCATGCGAAGGACTGGTTCCGCGCCGAGACCTTCGCTGCGCTGATGCACCTGCGCGCCATCGAGTGCCGGGCCGACGGCGGCAGCGCCGAAGCTTTCGTCGCCCGCAAGCTGGTGCTCGATGCGCCACGCGACGAGCGCGGCGCGGACCGGCGGGCGCCGCGCGCACGGGGCCTGCCGTCGCCGGCGGGTCTGCCGAAAAAAAGGGGAGACGCCACGGTCTCCGACAACACAGCCAAAGGATGAACGTATGCAAGTGATGATCCTGGCGGGCGGCTTCGGCACCCGCATCAGCGAAGAGAGCGCGATGAAGCCCAAGCCGATGGTCGAGATCGGCGGCCGGCCCATCCTGTGGCACATCATGAAGAGCTACCTCGCCCACGGCCTGTCCGATTTCGTGATCTGCTGCGGCTACAAGGGTCACATGATCCGGCAGTACTTCCACGACTACGCGCTGGCGAGCGCCGACGTGCGCTTCGACATGCGCGACAACACGATGACGCTGCTGCGCACGGCCACCGAGCCGTGGCGGATCACGCTGGTGGAAACCGGGCTCGACACGATGACCGGCGGGCGCATCCGGCGTGCCGCCGAGTACCTGGACGACGGACCGTTCTGCTGCACCTATGGCGACGGCGTCAGCGACGTCGACATCACGAGCGTCATCGAGTTCCACCGCACGCGGGGCCGGTTGGCGACGGTGACGGCCGTGCAGCCGCCGGGCCGCTTCGGCGTGTTCGAGCTGCACGCCGACGACGACCGCGTTCCGAGCTTCACCGAAAAGCCGCAGGGCGACGGCGCGTGGATCAACGGCGGGTTCTTCGTGCTCGAGCGCAGCGTGATCGAGATGATCGACGGCGACGACACCGTCTGGGAGCGCGAACCCCTCGAGCGGCTCGCCAGCGCCGGCCAGCTCTCGGCGTATCGCCATCACGGCTTCTGGCATCCGATGGACACGTTGCGCGACAAGCAGCTGCTCGAGTCGATGTGGGAGTCGGGCAGGGCGCCGTGGAAGAAATGGTGAGGCACGAGAGGAACACGGGGAACAGGCGGAGCACGGGCCGATGATCTTCACCGAGACCGCGTTGCCCGGAGCGACCATCGTCGATGTCGAGCGCCACGGCGACGAACGGGGCTTTTTTGCCCGCGTCTACTGCGAACGCGAGTTCGCGGCGCAGGGCCTGCCGTCGCGAATGGTGCAGACGAGCACCTCGTTCACGCGCCGCGCGCGAACGCTGCGCGGAATGCACTGGCAGTTGCCGCCGCACGCCGAAGACAAGCTCGTGCGCTGTGTGCGCGGCGCGATCTGGGACGCGATCGTCGACCTGCGTGCCGAATCGCCGACCTACTGCCGGTGGATCGGCGTCGAGCTCAGCGACGAGAACGACCGCATGCTGCTCGTGCCCAAGGGATTCGCGCACGGCTTCGTCACGCTCACCGACGACGTCCTCGTCAATTACCAGATTTCCGAGTTCTACAGCCCGGCCTGCGCGACGGGAGCCCGCCACGACGATCCGGCTTTCGCGATCCAGTGGCCCGTGGCAATCGAGACGATCTCCGAAAGGGACCGGGCCTGGCCCGATTTCATGTCATCAACGAAACAAGGACAAGACGCATCATGAAGCTCCTCGTCACCGGTGTGGAAGGCTATATCGGATGCCTGCTGGCACCCCTGCTGCAGTCGCGCGGCCACGAGGTGGTCGGCCTCGACACCGGCTTCTACCGCGACGGCTGGCTGTTCAGCGACCGGGGACTGGTGCCCGGCTTCCCGCGCTTCGTCAATCGCGACATTCGCGAAGTCACGGCCGAAGACCTGCGCGGCGTGGATGCGGTGGTGCACCTGGCCGAGCTCTCCAACGATCCGCTCGGCGAGAACAATCCGGAGCTCACGTTCCAGATCAACCACCAGGCGTCGCTGCGCCTGGCCGAACTCGCCAAGGCCGCCGGCGCGCGCCGCTTCGTCTATACCTCGTCGTGCAGCGTGTACGGCGTGGCGCAAGGCGATGCGCCGATGACCGAAGCCTCCCCCGTGAACCCGCAGACCGCGTATGCCCGATGCAAGACGCTGGTCGAACGGGACGTGTCGACGATGGCTTCCGCGGGCTTCTCGCCCACGTTCCTGCGCAACGCAACGGCGTACGGCGCATCGCCGCGCATGCGCTTCGACATCGTGCTGAACAACCTCGCCGGAATCGCCGCGACCACCGGCAGGATCGTGATGACGAGCGACGGCTCGCCGTGGCGTCCGCTCGTCCACGTACTCGACATCTGCAAGGCGATCGCCTGCGTCCTTGACGCGCCCACCGACGCGATCCACGGCGAGATCTTCAACGTCGGCCACGACGTCGACAACTACCAGGTGCGCGACATCGCGAAGATCGTCGCCGGCGTCTACCCGGGTTGCGAGTTGAGCTTCGGGCCATCGGGCGGCGACAACCGCAGCTATCGGGTGAACTTCGACAAGATCCACCGGCAGCTGCCCGGATTCGCTTGCGACTGGACCGCGCAGAAGGGCGCCGAGCAGCTGCGCGACGTGTTCGCACGCATCGGGCTCGATCGCGAACTCTTCGACGCGAGGCCGTTCACCCGGCTGAAGCAGCTGAAGTACCTGTCGGCGACCGGGCAGATCGACGAGCGGTTCTTCTGGAGATACTGAAAGAAGGAGCGGGATTCCGCTGACGGCTGAGAAGCCGGGGTCCCATCTACAATGACTGAAGCAAGCGCCCCTGCGGCAGGCTTGGGTCGTTTCGCGCGTTTTTCGGCCTCCACGCCATGATTCTCCTTCGTCAATCGCTTTCTTCGACCGCTGCGGAGGTCGGGCCTGCAGTGCCGACAGTAATCGGCATTCCCGTGCAGCGGGTCTTCGCAGCGTCGCTCGCGATCATCGCGCTGCTCGCGCTCGGCTTCGCGACCACGCACCTGATCATGCTGCAGACCGGTCATCGTGGGCAGTTCGGCTTGCGTGCTCTCTTCAACATGGACGGCGAAGCGAACCTCCCGGCATGGTTCAGCGCGATGCAGCTGTTTGCCGCCGCGATCCTGCTGTCGTTGATCGCGTTGGCAAAGACGCGCGCGCGCGATGCTCATCGCTGGCTCTGGTGGGGCCTGGCGGCCGGCTTCTTCCTCATGTCCGCTGATGAAGGTGCGCAGCTGCACGAATTGCTCAACCGGCCCGGGAATACGCTGCATGCAGGCGACGATGGCGCATTTCTCTTTTCCTGGGTAGTCATCGCGATTCCCGTCGTCATCGCAATCGGTCTCGTATACCTCCGCTTCCTGTTCTCGCTGCCGCCGCGTACCCGCTGGTCTTTCGTCATCGCTGCGGCCTGTTTCCTCGGCGGCGCGGTCGGCTTCGAAGTGCTCGAGGGATTGTTTGCCGAGGCGTGGGGCCTTGCCAGCCGCACCTACGATTGGGGCATGGCCGGCGACTTCGACGCGAAGTACATGATGCTCGTCCTCGTGGAGGAGTCGCTCGAGATGATCGGCGTGGCGATTTTCGTGCGTGCGCTGCTCGAATACATCGACGATCAGTTCGGACGGCTGACGATCGCAATGCACCAGTGACCCGCCGGAGGGGCCGGTAACCGCCGCAGCGACGGGCTGCGAGCGCCCGCGGCAGCGCGCGCTCAGGCAAAACGCCGGAATACCGGCTTGACCGGTCGGCTGCGGAGGTACTTTTCCGGTCCCTCGTCCAGTGCGCGGCGATATACCGCCAATGCCTCGCCGGCGGCGGCGACGGTCCGATCGATGTCGTCTTCGCTGTGCGAATAGCTGACGACGAAGGAAGGCGCGAGAATCCCGCGCAGGACCATCTCCTGCATGAAGAGCGTGCGGAACACCTGGCTCGGCCGCTTGTCGGCGTCGCGGGTGCCGAACAGCAGGTTGCAGTCGCGGCTCGCGAGATCGACGTAGCCGACGAGGTCGTTGGACTGCACAGCGCGTTCGAAGCCTTCGCGCAGCCGCGCTCCGCGCGCATAGAGCGTCTCGACCACCGGATGGTCGCGGTAGAAGCGCATCGTCGCCATCGCTGCCGCCAGCTCGTGCGTTTCGGCGCCGTGCGTCGTCGAGAGCAGGAACACGCGTTCTCGCGAGTGGCCGCTGCCTCCGAGTTCCATGACTTCCCGGCGCCCGGCGAGCGCGGAGACGGCGAAACCGTTGGCGAGCGCCTTTCCGAAGGTGCACAGGTCGGCCTCGACGCCGTAGACCTGCTGTGCGCCGCGCAGGTGCCACCGGAAGCCGGTGATCATTTCGTCGAACACGAGCAGGGCGCCGTTGGCGTGCACCAGCGCCTTCAGCGCCTCGAGGTAGCCGGGCATCGGTTCGTGGATACGCGCGGCCTCCATGACGACGCAGGCGATTCTTCCGGCGTGTTCGGCGAAGAGCGATTCGAGACTCGCGAGGTCGTTGTACCGAAAACGCAACACCTGGCGCCGCGTAGCCTCGGGAATTCCCGCATTCATCTCCGTCGTCCCGATGAACCAGTCGCTCGTGGAGAAGAATGGATGGTCGGCGCAGATCGCGACGAGATCGCGTCCCGTGTGTGCACGGGCAAGCCGAACGGCGCCGTCGACCGCATGCGAGCCGTCCTTGCAGAACTTGACCATCTGGGCGCCCGGGACGATCGATTGCAGCAGTTCTGCACAGTGCACCTCGATCGTCGAGGGGCGGGTGAAGTTTGTTCCGCCGTCGAGCTCTCGCTTGACAGCCTCCACGACGGGCGAGAACCCGTGTCCCAGGGTCACGGCACGCAGGCCCATTCCGTATTCGAGATACTCGTTCCCGTCGGCGTCCCACGAATGACAACCGGCGCCGCGGACGATGAACGGCGGCGCCTGCTCGGGGAATTGGTCGTCCCCCTTCGCGTAGGTGTGGCAGCCGCCTGGGATCAATTCGCATGCGCGACGCTGCAGGTTGCGCGCGTCGATGGAAGACTGCTCGTGCATGAATGTCCTTGGGCAGCAGTTCGAACGTGAGTCGAGTATGCATGAAGGGAGTTCGTCGATCCGTGATATCCAACGCTTCTTCAGCACGGCAAGCCGGGCAAAATGGGTTGAAGCAGTGGGTCCGGCAGACGCGAGCTCGAGTCGTGTCTCGCATCCGAAACAAGCAGGCAAGTCGATGCGCAACTTCCCATCCGGCGAATCGAGCGAAGCGGCCTTCGTTCCACTTTCGTTCATCGTCATCGCACGCAATCAGGCCGCGACCATAGGTCTCTGCCTCGAGTCGGTTCTGCACGCGGCGAGAACGGCTTTGCTGCCAGCGTTCGAAATCATCTATGTCGACTCGGCGTCGACGGACGGATCCGTAGAAATGGTCCGTGAGCGGCTTCCCGAGCAGGTGCGGATCATTCGATTGACCGGTGCCATGAATGCCGGGATAGCGAGAAACGTCGGCGCGGCGTCCGCCAGGGGGCGTGCCCTGTTTTTCGTGGACGGCGACATGGAGCTCGATCCATCTTTCCTCCGGCATGCACTCGACGAGCACCATCACCTGGTCCACCCTCTGGTCACCGGTCAGTTGCCGGAGAGGATCTACGACTCAGCGGGAAAGCCGATCGGAAACGCCCCGGACCGATATCGGATCGGCAACAACCACTTTCGCGCTCACCTGGGCGGTGTCTTCCTCGTGGATCGCGTGCTCTTCGAGCGCAACGGGGGCTTCAGCGCGGAGTTGCGTTGCAACGAGGACCTGGATTTGGGCTTGCGACTCGCGCACGCCGGAACGCCTGTGCTGGCGCTGGCGCAGCCCATTGCAAAGCATCACACCATCGACTACTTCGAATGGAACCGTTTGATGAAGATGGTTGCCGACGGAAGTCTCTTCTATCCGGCAGTGATCTTCCGCCGGCACATCGGACATCCGCAGCACTGGCACTTGCTGGTGTCGTTGCAACGCTCTACGGGAGTCCTCGTTGCGTCCGCGGCCTTGGGAGCATTGGTTCATCCGGCCTTTCTGGCACTGTACGTCTCTTATGTCGGCATCAAGAACCGCCGGACGAGAACGGTCTCCTTCGTGCAGGATTTCGCCGGTACCACTGCTCGCAGTATCTGTTTCCTTCTCGGGCTGGTCGCCTTCTATCCGCGGCGGGTGCCTGCGGAATCGATCACTTGCTTGCCGCTCAACGCCACGAGTTGAGGTCGGCCCTTTTTCGCTCCATCAGCACACTGCTCCGAGCGCAACGGGCCGAATCGCGGGCCGCGAGATTTCGACCAGTTCATCGAGGACTCTGTGGCGCACCATTGCGCCAGGATCGTCCGGGAACTTCCTGGCGAAGAAGGCCGGGCACGACCGCAACAGATCGATATCTGCCTCCTGCAGCCAGCCGGTATGCGCCTCTTCGAAAGTATGGATGTAGTGGTTCATCGGGCCTGCCTGCGCTCCGCTCTGCTTGAGCAGCGTCGGGATGAGGAATTCATCGGCTATGCGCAGCCGACTGAAGTATTCGCGTAGCCCGGGACGAGCGAAACTGCGGGTCAATTGCTCCACGACATGGCGCTTTGCCCCGAACCATGTCGTGCCGTAGTGCGGGCGAAAGTCTTCATCGAAGATGTGACGCCCGATCGAAGGACGGCTGAGCATCGTCGTTGCCGCCAGCGCAGCGCGGGCGACAAGGGTCATTCGTCCGGCAGCGTTGGTTGCGAATCCGCTGCGCAGCCAGATGCCGGCAAGATTCCGGCGGCCGGTAGAGGTGCCGAAGTACTCCCGCGACAGCCGACGTGCAACCCTGTGCCTGAGGGAGCGTTCGGGGGTGAAGGCTCGGTAGCCTACCGACATCAGTGCATCACGGTCCGCCAGGAGATCGACGCATTCGAAATGTGCCTCCGCGCTTCCGCCGACTCGCTGCTCGAACGCGCCGATCGGCTTGATCGGCAGGCACGTCGGGCTCAGAAGCTGGAGGTAGTCGAAGTCGAGGCTCTCGAGCGCATGCTGCAACGAGTGGAAGATGCCGTCGACAAAGCCGAAGAAGGCCCATCCGGTTCGCTTCGGGTTCGGTACGAATCGGGCGTTGGCCGCCTGCAACTCGAACTCCGGAGTCTGGGAGAAGTCGTGGTGCACGAGGACCGCATGGGGGGCGAGCGAGCGGGCCAGTTGGTCGACGACGTCCGCGCGATTGACCGCAGACATCACGAGAAAGACGATTCTTGGCTTCGGGGTTTTCATGGGGTGCCAGCGTCGGGCCGGGTGGAAATATGGCCTCACAATGGTAGCCGCCCCCCGGCGTCAAAGGTGTGATCGTTGTCTAGAATTCCGTCACATCGAGGTGGTACCTTGTCTCGCGAGAGATTCGTGCTACGGGCGCCTGCAATGCCGGGAGTCCGCGTGATCTAGTGCCTTGCGGACGCGGGCTGCTGCTTCAGAATCGCTTGTTCGTGATCGAGATCCGAGATCGGGGAGTCTCATGCAGTTAGGCGTATTTTTCCGGATCCTCCGAGCCAGGTTCTGGCTGATCGCATCGATCCTGTTCGTCACCCTGGCGTCAGCGGCGGTCGGAACCGCGATGATGACAAAGGTCTACAGCTCCTCGGCCGTCATCTACGTGGACGTGAAGTCTCTCGACCCGGTGCTCGGCGGCGCCGTTTACTCGCCACAGACGGTGCGCGGGATTCTTGCCACGCAGGCCGACGTGATCCAGAGCGACCGGGTTGCCTATGCCGTGATCCAGGAGGCAGGGCTCGATAAGCGCCCCGACATCATCGAGGCCTGGCGCCGGGACACGGGCGGTCAAGGCGACATCCTCACGTGGCTGTCGAAGGGGTTGAGGAAGGCGCTCGAAGTCACTGCATCTAACGAGGGATCGACGCTGACGATTGCCTACGAGGATCGCGATCCAGAAGAGGCCGCGAAGATGGCGAACGCGTTCGCGGACCGATTCGTGGAAACCACGCTGGCCCTGCGTGCCGCGCCAGCCCGGAAAAGCGCCGAGTACTTCGAGGCCCAGATCAATGCGTATCGTGACCGGCTGCAGGAAGCGCGTGCGCGAATGTCGGCGTTCCAGCAATCGAGCGGAATCGTTGCGACCGACGAGCGTCTCGACATCGAGAACCAGCGATTGCAGGAGCTTTCCTCGCAACTGGTCGCGGTTCAGGCGATTGCGACGGAAAGCCGCTCGCGACGTGACGCGATTGCACGGGAAGGGCGAGAGTCGATGCCCGAAGTCGTCCAGAACCAGTTGCTGCAGTCGCTGAAGACCGAACTCAGCCGTGCCGAAGGAAAGTTGCAGGAGTTGTCCGCCAGGCTCGGACCCAATCATCCGCAATATCGGAGCGCGCGGGCCGAGGTCGAAGCCTTGCGCGCACGCGTCGATGCGGAGATCGACAAGGTGTCGCGCAGCATCGTTGCGTCATCGACCGTAAATGCGCAACGCGAAGCGGAGATACGCAGAGCGCTCGACGCGCAACGTGCCCGTGTCCTGCGGCTCAAGCAAGACCACGATCAGCTCGATGCGCTGAGCCGGCAAGTCGACGAGGCGCAGAAGGCGCTCGAGCTCGTCTCGCAGCGTCTTACGCAAACCAATCTGGAGAGCCAGGCTCCCCAGTCGAACGTGAGCATCCTGTCGCCGGCGCTGCCGCCGTCGGAGCCGTCGCGGCCGAAGCCGCGCCTGAACATGGTGGTCGGCGCCTTCGTCGGCTTGCTGCTGGGCGTGCTCGCCGCGCTGTCTCTCGAAGCGCTCAAGCGGCCGGTTCGCTCCACGGATGACCTGTTGCACGTCACTCAATTGCCGGTGCTTGCCGTGCTTCCTCCGTCCGGCTCTCGTCGTGCCCAACGTCTGATCGGCGGCACCGGCCCGTCGATTGCGCCGCCGAACCTGCGGTTGGGGAACTAGTACGCCGACCCGCACATGAAAGAAGCCCCCACACTCCACCAAATCGTGCCGACGCCTGCTGCCGAGCGCGGGTCTTCGGACATCGTTTCGTCCGTGCGCCGATCCCAGCGGATCGGCGAAATCCTTGTTGCAGGCGGAAAGCTGACCCCGGAACAGGTCGAAAGCGTCCTGCATGCTCAGCAGGGCAGCGATCGCCGCTTCGGGGAGATCGCCGTGCAGAAGCGATTCGTGAGCCGGCGCGAGGTCGACGAGGCGCTGGCCCTTCAGTTCGGCTACTCCTCAGGCAAAGCGCAATCGTCGGCGGTTTCCGGGCTCACTTCCATCGTCAGCCCGGATGCGCCCTTTGCCGAAGCGCTGCGCGGGTTGCGCAGCCAATTGATGATGCGCTGGTTCGACGGCACTCCAGGCCAGACCGCGTTGGCGATCACCAGCGTCGACCGGGGCGACGGTAAGAGCTTCATCACTGCGAACCTCGGCGTCGCCTTCTCCCAGCTCGAAGAGCGAACTTTGATCATCGACGCCGATCTTCGGCACTCGGTGCAGCACAAGCAGTTCGGCCTGCGCAACCGGATGGGGCTCTCGGGAATTCTGAGCGGTCGCGCCGGGTTCGAGGAAATCGTCGATATCGATAACATGGCGAATCTTTCGGTGCTGCCATCGGGTCCGCAGCCACCCAACCCGCTGGAACTGCTGGGAAGGGACGCATTTCCGATCCTGCTGAACGAACTTTCGAATCGCTTCAACGTGATCCTGATCGATACGCCCTCCGCCCAACAGGCTGCCGACGCGCTGGTCGTCGCGAAGCGTGCGAAGGCTTCGCTGATCGTGGGCCGGAAGGATCGAACGAAAGGACCGGAACTCGCGCAACTCGCATCGATCCTGTCGAGTTCGGGCGTGGCGCTTCTGGGCACCACCCTGAACGAATACTAGATCGATTCCGGGCGATGCTCTCGCGGTTCGACCTTCCCTTCGGTAACGCACGTTCCGACACGAGAGCGGCCGCGCTCATCGTGCTTTCCTTCGCCACGGCGGCTGCGCTGGCGGGCTACATGATAGCGAGCGGCCGTCCCATTCCGATCCTGCTGACCCTGGGCGCAATACTCGGGTTCGCCCTGCTGAACGCATTGTCGTTCGTCGTCTGGCTCATTCTGGTCGGAGTCCTGCTCGTGTCGGGGCCGGTGACGATGTTCGTCCCGGCACTGGAAAAAGCGGGCTGGCTGTTCGCGTTGCTCGGGTTCTTCCTCACCGGAGCGGCGATTCTCTATTCGTCGATCGGGCGCGATCGTTTCTCGCGTCCCTTGCCAGCGCACGTTGTCATGGCCATGCTGCTGCTGACCTTCGGCGTGTTGTCGATGGGGTATTCCGAGGGCCCCCTTACCGAGGGGATTCGAGCGGCGAAGCGTTATTTCGAGTTCTACGGACTTCTGTTCATCCTCTCGGTAGTGCCATTCCCTCCGCGATTGGTGCGCAGGTGGTGGGGTTTTCTGGTCGCACTCGCGCTCGTGCAATTGCCGTTCGCCATTTACCAGCGCGTGGTATTGGTGCCGATGCGCGAAGGCATGCCGGACGTAGTTCCGGTGGATATCATCGTGGGTACGATGGAAGGATCGCTGACTGGAGGAGGAAGCAGCAGCGTCATGGCATTCCTGTGCACGCTCATTTTGACGTTTCTCCTGGCAGCATGGCGAGAGCGTATCGTCTCGGCACGCCGGGTTCTTCCTATCTTGGTTATTGTTTTCACGCCATTGATGCTAGGAGAAGTGTTTCTCGTTTTCGTGCTGTTCCCACTTGCCTTCTTGGTTCTGTACGGCGATCTGATTCGCGAACATCCTCGCCGCTTTTTTCTAACGATCATCTTGGCTGTTCCGATTCTTGTAGCGCTTGGCTGGGCCTATCTTATTGCGCTGACTGGTCCCGGACAGTCTCTTGGCAGCACGATAGAAGCGGTCGTCGCCTACAACTTCGGCACGACGGGATATTACGGGTCGAGTCTCAATCGGAGTAGCGTGCTTACCTATTGGGCGAGTCAGCATGGTCTCTCCGATCCGGTCGGGCTACTGTTCGGCCATGGGCTCGGGAGTTCGTTCGGCGGCGTGAACGAACCCGATCCCGGCCATATGGATCGCGCCCACGCTAACCTGTTTATCGGGCTTACTGCCGCTTCGTCCGTCCTGTGGGACCTCGGCATTCTCGGATTCCTGCTCGTGGTGGCGATGTACCTATCTGGCGCAAGCCGCGCAGCTCGGATGGTACGATTGTCGGCACCCGGTTTCGATCGCGCGCTCAGCCGCACCCTCTGCGCCGCCGCGTTGATGCTGGCTTCGATGCTGTTCTACTCGAGTGCAGAGTTTTCTGTAGCGAGTCAGCAGGTTCTTTCGGCTTTTTGCCTCGGTTCGATCGCCTGGTTGTGGCGCTCCCTGGATCGAAAACACAGCCGCTGCCGTTCCTGATGCAAGCAAGGCTGTAATGCCGGAAGCACGCGTTCGTCCCGCGACCGATCCATACGGCACCTCGCGCATCTTCCATGGCATCGCGTATCTGGTCGGCGGCAAGGCGATCACGTCCATTGCCGGGGTCGGCACCTTTCTGTTGCTCGTCAGGGTGCTGTCGATCGAGCAGTTCGCGGCCTATACAGTCCTCTTTGCGCTAGTCGAGATTTTCGACACGGTTACCGGCGTCGGGTTGGCGCACGTTCTGTCGCGGTACGTACCCGAGTTGTATGCGGAACACCGGGGCGGCGCCCTCCGCCGGTTGGTGGCCTACGGCCTTGGATTGCGGTTCGGAGTCTTGGCTCTATTTCTCGCCGCCGTCTATATGCTCGCACCGAAGGTATCGCCCTGGATCGGCCTTGCGGGTTGGGAATGGGCAATGCGTGCGTACCTCCTTGTCGTCCTCGCACGCGTGGCCGCTACCACGTTGTTCGGTGTGCTCGAGTCGATGCTGCGTCAGGCGATCGCACAGGCGGGCGCGAGTGTGGCGACCCTTGTCCGCTTTCTCTTGTTGGCGTTGTTAGCCAGCAATGGCTCGCTCGATCTGGAAGCGGTTATCGTCATCGAGTTGATCACCGAGTTGCTTGGCTTCGCGATCATGGCAATCGGCAGCCTTTATGCGGTGCCCGCTGCGGACGCTACCGATCCATTGCGTGACGCCGACTGGATGCGCAAGAACTTTCGTCGGATGGGGGAGTTCGGCTTGAAGGGCTATTTTCAGAATCTTCTGATACTGCCCTACGGGGGGTCGACCAACCGACTCTTGGTCGGTGCTTCGTTGTCGAGTCCCGAGATCGCTTTGTTCGGATTCGCGCAATCGGTAGCTGATCTGATGGAGCGCTATCTCCCTGTTCGATTGCTCGCCGGCGTTATCCGCCCTGTGTTGACCGCTCGCTACGTTCGAGATCAACGCTTTTCAGATCTCGCGCTAGCGGCGAATATCATTTTCAAGGTCAACGCAATCATCGTGTGTCTGGCAGCCGTGGTGATTTTTGCGGGGGGTGAACCCATGCTCTCGCTCGTCACGAGAGGAAAATACACCGAAAGCGGCGTAGGCCTTCTACTATTGATGTGCTTGTTGGTCCTGATGTACTCACTGCGATTCATGCTCGACCACGTGAGCCACGCAGTCGAGCGAAACGGGCCTCTGATCTGGTCCAATGCGGTTATTACTTTGTGCATGTTGCCAGGAGTCGCATTGCTTCCTGTGTTTGGCGTGTACGCGTTGCCAGTCGCCAACATCGTGGGCCTCGTGCTTGGGTCCCTGATCCTGATATGGCGGCTGGATGCCGAAGGTTTCCCGTACATGCACGACCTTGCAGCGACGGCGAGGATGCTCGCGGCTGCAGGTCTCGCATTTGCCGTCGCTGCGATCTTGCGGAGCATCGAAACAGGATGGATCTTCTGCGTAGCGATAGCGGTGGCAGCGTTTATCGCAGGAATCGTCGCACTTCGACCGGTCGGCGCGCGTGAGCGAGATGCTATCGCTGCCATTCTGAAGCGTCGTGCCTGAGCCCGGAGCGGGCGCATTTGCCGGCACCGCGTTTATAGGATTTACTTCGGCAGGCCGATGAATGGAGGCGGATTGGCTCGGATTTGCGCTTCACTCAGACTCGTCCAACCGAACAATTGCCAATCCTTCGTGACGTACTTGAGACGCCCAAAGCCCATATAGGTCACGTTCTGTCCTTGCACTTTGAAGGCGGAGATTGTGGCTTGATCCTTGTACCAGTCGCCTGCACCAGCAGAGAGAATGTGTGCAAGATGGCGGTCGTCGGGCCCATTCGGGTTATCGAGAATCAGGCGTGAAAAGTAGGCTGTGGCTGCTCCAATTGCATTTGCAGGGATTTCATGGGGACTGGCCCAAGTGTGCCAAAGATGGTTGATGTAACCGTCGCGGCTGACGCTGCGCATGGACGCGCCGCCGCCGTTGGATGACTCGTCGCGCCAAAGTTCCCTTGCGTTGATGTCCGAGCCCTCGCTCCAATTCATGGGGTACATATTTGCGCCGGGTTGCGAGCTGTGCGAGCCGAGCACCCACTGGCCGTTACTGAGAAGCCACCACATCTGAATGTCGCGCTGCTGAATACGGGTGTTCGGTGCGTCATTTCCCGTGTAAGGGCCCTTCTCGCGCCACGGTCGCTGAGAATCCGAAGCTCTTATTGCGCTCGTGTCTCGCATGGTGTGCGACCACGGAATGGCGATCTTCCATCCCGCCGGTCGCTGCGTCGCTTCGGGGTAGTTTGCGCCCGATCCCCATCCAGGAATCGTCTCCAGCACTGCGGACGGGGCGTCGTGAAACCATTTCATGTCGCTGATCAGCGTATCGACCCAATTCGCGGCCGTAGTAGCGCCAGCCTCGGAAGCTGGCGTTCCTCTGGCATTACTTGACGTGGCGCTGGCGACGTCGCTGGGGGGTTGTACGATGGGGCTGGCAGGCTTCGTGGTCGGGCTGCTGGCGACGCCGACGGTGGCGCCTCCCTTGGCATCGGGCGCCGAACTCTCCAAGCCTTGCGAGCCCGTCACTCCGCCTTCGAATTGGCTGCCCCCGCCCCCGCAGGCACTGAGAACAACGGAAATCGCGCAAGCACCCAACACGCCTTTTCTCCTCCAGACCGTCGATATTATCCGATCGGCGGCAGCGGGTACGGAAACGGCGATGTGGCGTTCGTCCATTGGATTTAACCCTCAAATTGCTCGTTGCTACGAGGCCAGCAGTGTTTGCTGGGCACCCCTCCGCCACTGGGACGTGACGGATGTCACGAAACCTAGAAGGAACGAGCACGGGGTCGAAGCCGTCGCGGATCAACGGCCTTCAAGCGCTGACGAACCCAAACGAGTGGTCGATCAGGGCGGACCAACGGTCGAGCGCCCCACTGGAGCGCCAGTACAGGGACTGAAAAGCGCGGGTTTTCCCGAGGTGATCCGATGGATCCCGGGACGGGCGGAGGCGGCTTAGACTATCCCGTTTTTTTTGTTATTCGTGAGCTGAGAGAATGGTTTCCGCACAGCGGCGAGGAGCGAAAGAAGAGCCGGTCGAGCGCATCATCCCCAGCGCGAGACGGCGATTTACACCTTGGAGGAAATCAACGGCCCAAAGTGGTGAGCCCGCTGGACAGTCGCGCACAGGTTGCCTTCAGGCTAAAAAGGCGTCCCCGCTAGTCTGAACACAATTCGAGTTGAGATACCTGGACCTCCCCCTCGAAACTCGACCGCGGCGACGGCCGCATCAGCCACTGGAACGAGATGTTCGAAGCCGAGCGCATCTACCGAACCGGGCGTGGATGAACAGGCGCGTGCCAGCCGACGCCTCGGCGCAATCGTGACTGGCGGTTTCGGCAATGTGACCGACGATTTCGGCGAGAGTGACCGACGCTTCGGCGTCGGCAGCAGATTTGCGTAGATATCTGAAACCTGACCGGCACTCACTCCACTAGTAGGGCGCGCGTGACTCGATGGAGGCAGGTCCCAATTCGCTTTCTTTACTGCTGTGGCGATACAGGCGGATAATCTGCTCCGCAATTCGGGTCCAGTCGTACTCGATATGTACGCGCTGACGAATCGATTGCCACACTTTTTTCGGCACCAGAGCGGGGACGCCTGCAAGTGCAATTGCCATTGCATCGATGTCGCCTACCGGAAAATAGCACGCCTGCGGCAGTTCGACCTCGTGATTTGCCGGAATATCGCTTGCCACCACTGGACTGCCGGCGCTCAACGCCTCGAGAAGCGCAATCGGCATACCCTCGATCGCTGACGGCAAGGCGAAGCAGCCGGCATTCGCGAACAGGGCATGTAGCTCAGTCCCGCTGCGGAAGCCGGCGAGGACTATATCAGGGTGCTGCGCTGCAAGGCGACGTACCTGATCGCTGTAGTCGTCGTTGCCAGCCATGTCGCCGACAAGGACGAGTTTCCAATTTTGCAGCTTCGCGCGCAGAAATGCGTGAATGAGATCCTTGTGTCGCTTGTCTTCAATTGCGCGGCCGACGTGGAGCACGTATCGACCAGCTGAAAGCCCGAGAGCCGTGAGTGCCGGATTCGTCGACGGTGTTTCGATGCGCGGCACCCCGTTTCTAATCACCCTCGGTTCCCGTCCGTAGATGCGGGCCAGTTCGAGGGCTCCGTGCTGGGATACGCAGACAACCTCGTTTGCGAAGGACATCGCCATTCGCTCGCCGGTTTTCAAGATCCATTTTCCGAGCCGACCCCATTTCGCCTGTAGGTAGTCGGGCGCGTGGTAAGTGACGACCACGCGGAGGCCTAGCAGACGGGCGAGGGGAGTGAAAATCGCTGGTCCGACAGAATGCAGATGAAGAACGTCCGGACGATGCAACCCCGCATACAGGACGCCAAGAAATGTGTGGACGATCGCCTCGTACCCCGACTTGCGCGGCGACCAAAGTCGACGAATTCTGGTTCCTCGCCATTGCGTGGGCCAGTACTTGTCGGTATACGCGCTTCGCACGACGATTTCTACATCGATGCCGGCAGCCGCGACCAGGGGGTACAAGTTCTCGCAGTGCGATTCGACGCCTCCCGCTACTCCAGGAACTGCGCGAACACCGAGGACGAGAATTTTCATACCATTACCCCAGCAAGTCGATATGCGTCGATAAGTCGGTTCGCATGTCGCTCGATGGTGAAGTCGGTCTCGACCCAGGCGCGCGCATAGCGGCCTTGCGCTTCCACGTCGCCGTCAGGCATCTCCGCATAGCTGCGCAGAACATCGGCGAGCTCGAGACTGTTTCCACTTTCGAACATCTGTCCGGTTTTCCCTGGTTGGATCAACTCGGGAATGCCCCCGATCCGCGAGCCTAGCGCCGGCTTTCCGCAGGCATAAGCCTCGAGGATCGTCAATGGAGCGTTCTCGTACCATTCGGACGCGAGTACCACGGCGCGACTCTCACGTACAGTTTGCCAGAGCGCTTCCCCCTTCAGAAATCCGCAAAAACGAACGTTCGCGCTGAACTGGTCTGCCTGTCGTCGCAGATCCTCTTCGATGGGACCCGTACCCACGAGGCGTACCTCGACGCCGGCGTTGGCGGCGGCCGCAACGAGCGTTTTCAGGCCCTTCTCAGCACTCAGTCGGCCGAAATAGACAAAGTACTTGCCGGGGCGAAACTCAGGGTGCAACGATTCGACGTCGACAAAATTCGGAATGTGGCTGAAAGGCGCTCCCGGCCAGCCCCATTCGGCGAACTTCTCGATGAAGAATCGGCTCGGCGAGATGAGGCGGTCTATCGACTTTCGATAGATCCCCGATATATCGTGCAGCGTCGACTCTGCAAAAACAAGCATGCTCAGCGCCAATGATCCTTTCTGGCATCGCTTGCGCACGACCGAGAAACGGCCGCGCGTGCGACATTCCTCGCAAACCTGCCCCGCGCACAGCATGCTGATCGCCGGGCAAAGCAACTTCAGGTCGTGCGTGGTGAGCAGCACTGGGACGCCGCACCGTCCAGCTGCGTGCAATACCGAGGGCGAAAGGTGGTGGTACACGTTGTGAGCGTGCACCACGTCCGGCCGCTCGCGCTCGATCAGCGCACGCATTTTTGCAGCAGCTTCGAATGAATAGACGATCTTGGTTGCGTGACGCAACTTCGTCAGCGCGCTGTACGGCCGGCCATATTCGATTTCCTCGCAAAATGAATCCGCGTATCTCGATGGTTCATTCTGCGGATGCTGCATCGAGAATTCGACCACTTCCCAACCGCGCTCTCGCAACAAACGTCCCTGTTCCAGATAAACAACGTCGGCGCCGCCGCGACGGTAGTGATAGTTGTTGACGAGAAGAATTTTGGGCATCCGCTCTTTCCGCTGCTGACCCGCGTTCGAAAAGAGGGCCACGTGCCATGGTGCCTCGTGCCCAGGTTCGATACGGCTCTATCGTATTGCCGAGGCGTGGGCTTCAATGCGACATATTCCCGTTTCTGCCAAGTTTCCGTCGTGATTCTTGGTGGCGAGCATCTTGAAATCGAACGGCAGGTGCAACATGGGGCTTTCCTGCGGTACCCACCGAAACCGCACCGCCAGCTGCGGCTGCGCTGCGAGGGCGGCGGTGGTTGTTTGAGCTCGTGTCAGCCCTTTCTTGCGCTCAGTCGAGCGTCCGCCCACCTCGAACCGCTCCCGGTACTGCCCCCCGGGAGCCTCCCGGTGCGACACGCGGCGACCCTCCCGACGGGACCCGAGACGACCCGCCAGGCCGAACCGATTCGCCCGCCCCCTCCGGCGCCGGCGACAACCGCGGGCTCTGCCACCCCGGTCGCGGCGGCCTTGAATCCGGGCGCCAGCGCTCGTGATGCGGTGGGGGCGCGGGTCGGTATCGCAGGGCCCGGTACCGGGGAGCATCGTAGTACCAGAGCCCGAAGCTGAACGGAGCGTAGGGTGCGTACGGATACCAGCCGTAGCTCGGGTAGAGCGGCGGTGGCGTCACGATGACGGGCGGCGCCACGGTGATCGGCGGTGCGACGCCGAACGGAGGGGGAGAAGCGGCCTGCTCCGTCGCCGACGCTTCGCGCACGGCGTCGATCAGTTCGGCGTCGGCGCCCGATTGCAGCAGCAGGTCGATGTCGGCGCTGGTGGCGGGCGCGAGCAGCCCTTTTTCGTCGACCTCGTCGGCCAGTTCGTGCGGCGAGCGGCCGGCGCGCAGCGCGGCGATGATCTCGCCGAGGCTGAGCGGTTGGCGCACCGCGTACGTAGAGGTGTCGTAGGCGCCCGGCACGGCGACGACGTTGCCGTAGCGCACCTCGTCGGTGGTGGCGCAGCCGGCGCTCGCCAATGCAACGAGCGCGGCGGGAAGCAGAAGGCGCGAGCGGCGCGCGCTCTTCGACGGGTGCGGTCGGCGCCGCGCTTCGGTGTCGGGCATGTCTTGCTAAACGTGCGATCGCATCGCATCGTTGACGCAAGCGGGCTGCCCGGGGAAGCGCGTGGGCCTTTGTGCGAACATCTTCGGTTCGCTTCGCGCAGGATCTGGCGGCTTCGTCGCCGCGTAGGTCCTGCGCTACCTCGCAGGAGCCCACATGTCCGTTCACCGCATCGCAGTGCTCCCCGGCGACGGGATCGGCAAGGAAGTCGTGCCCGAGGGGCTGCGCGTCGTCGAGGCGGCGGCGAAGCGCTTCGGCATCGATCTGCGCTTCGATCACTTCGATTTCGCCAGCTGCGACTACTACGCGCAGCACGGTCGGATGATGCCGGAGAACTGGAAGGCGCTGATCGGCGCGCACGACGCGATTTTCTACGGGGCGGTCGGCTGGCCGGCATCGGTGCCCGATCACGTCTCGCTGTGGGGGTCGCTGCTGCGCATTCGCCGCGAGTTCGACCAGTACGTCAATCTGCGCCCGGTGCGGCTGATGCCGGGCGTGCCTTCGCCGCTGGCCGCGCGCAGGCCCGGCGACATCGACTTCTACGTGGTTCGCGAGAACACCGAAGGCGAGTACTCGTCGGTGGGCGGACGCATGTTCGAGGGAACCGACCGCGAGTTGGTGCTGCAGCAATCGATCTTCACGCGCACCGGCGTCGATCGGGTGCTGCGCTACGCTTTCGAACTGGCGCGCACCCGGCCCAGGCGCAGGCTCGCTTCGGCGACCAAGTCGAACGGCATCTACGTGGCGATGCCGTACTGGGACGAGCGCGTGGCGGCGATGCGCGAGCAGTATCCGGAAGTCGCGGTCGAGCAGTTCCACATCGACATCCTCACCGCGCATTTCGTGCGCAACCCGGACCGCTTCGACGTCGTCGTCGCGAGCAACCTGTTCGGCGACATCCTGTCCGATCTCGGTCCCGCCTGCGCCGGTACGATCGGCATCGCGCCGTCGGCGAACATCGATCCCGAACGGCGCTATCCATCGCTGTTCGAGCCGGTGCACGGATCGGCGCCCGACATCGCCGGCCGCGGCATCGCGAATCCGATCGGGCAGATCTGGTGCGGAGCGATGATGCTCGACCACCTCGGTTATCGCGGCGCGCACGATGCGATCGTCGCGGCGATCGAGCGGGTCACCGCCGACGGGCCGCGCACCCCCGACATGGGCGGCGACGCGGGAACCGTCGACGTCGGGCGCGCGGTCGCCGACGCGCTCGCGT
The DNA here is from genome assembly GCA_023954015.1 of Burkholderiaceae bacterium. Lineage (GTDB taxonomy): Bacteria > Pseudomonadota > Gammaproteobacteria > Burkholderiales > Burkholderiaceae_E > Zeimonas. The sequence continues at coordinate 30,067 of JAMLIS010000014.1, read as the reverse complement.
GATGCTCGACGCGCGCCGGTTGCTGCTCGACAGCTTCGATGCCGCGGTGGCCGCCGCCGATCCGCTTCGCGTGCTCGGCGCCGCGCTGCCCGACGCCGACGAGATCGCCCGCTTGCCGCGCACGCGCGTGGTCGGTGCCGGCAAGGCGGCCGCGAGCATGGCGATGGCGCTCGAACGGCATTGGCCGGAAACGGCGCGGCTCGACGGCCTCGTGGTCACCCGTTATGGGCACGGCATGCCGTGCCGGCGCATCGAAGTCGTCGAGGCAGGCCACCCCGTACCCGACGAGGCGGGGGCGCGTGCCGCGCAGCGCATGCTCGAGCGGGCCGGCGCGCTCGAAACGGATGACCTGCTCGTTGCGCTGTTCTCGGGCGGAGGTTCGAGCCTGCTCAGCCTGCCGGTGCGCGAGGTGCCGATCGGTGACCTGAAGGCGGTCACGCGAGCGCTGCTCGCCAGCGGCGCACCGATCCAGGACATCAACGTCGTGCGCAAGCACCTGTCGCGCGTCCAGGGCGGACGCCTGGCGCAGGCGACCCGCTCGCGCGTGCTCGTGCGGATCATCTCCGACGTCGCCGGCGACGACCCGAGCTCGATCGCCAGCGGTCCGTGCTCGCCCGACCCGAGTCGCTACGAGGATGCGATCGCGGTGCTCGGGCGCTGGCGCGTCGATGCGCCGGCGAGCGTGAGAGCGCATCTCGAACGAGGCGCGCGCGGCGAGTTTCCCGAGACGCCCAAGCCGGGGGACGCAGCTTTCGAACGCGTCGATTCACGAGTCGTCGCCACAGCGCACGCGAGTCTCGAGGCTGCCGCCGAAGTGTTCGCGGGCAGCGGCGTTCGGCCCGTGATCCTCGGCGACACGATCACCGGAGAGGCGCGCGACGTGGCGCAGGTCATCGGGGCGATCGCGCGCGAGATCGACCGCTACGGGACGCCCTTCGCGCGTCCGGTGGCGCTGCTCTCGGGCGGCGAGTGCACGGTGACGATTCGCGGCAATGGAACCGGTGGACGCTGTTCCGAATTCCTGCTCGCGCTGGCGCTCGAGTTGCGCGAAGTGTCAGAAGCCTGGGCGATCGCCGCCGACACCGACGGCATCGACGGTGCGGGCGAGAACGCCGGTGCACTGCTCGCCCCCGACACGCTCTCGCGCGCACAAGCCATGGACATCGATGCGCGTGCCCGGCTCGACGACAACGATGCCGGCGGCTTCTTCGGCGCGCTGGACGATCTCGTCGTCACCGGTCCGACGCGCACGAACGTCAACGACTACCGCGCGGTGCTGTTGCTGCCGCCATCGCGCACGGAGGTCCGAACATGAACGACTATTCCGCGGCGACGACGGCGCTGCGCCTGACGCGGCCCGACGACTGGCACCTGCACCTGCGCGACGGAGAGGCGCTGCGCGCCGTCGTCGGGGCGAGCGCCGCGCAGTTTGCGCGCGCGATCGTGATGCCGAACCTGCGCCCGCCGGTGGCTACCGTCGACGACGCGCGCGCGTATCGGCAACGAATCCTCGATGCGCTGCCCGCCGGCGCACGCTTCACGCCGCTGATGACGCTGTACCTGACCGATCGCACGTCGGCCGACGAAATCCGGCGCGCGCGCGACAGCGGCTTCGTGCACGCGGTGAAGCTCTATCCGGCGGGTGCGACGACCAACTCCGACGCGGGCGTCACCGACCTTCGCCGCACCTGGCCGGTGCTCGACGCGATGCAGCAGGCGCAGATGCCGCTGCTCGTGCACGGCGAAGTGACCGACCCCGACGTCGACGTATTCGATCGCGAGGCGGCGTTCATCGACCGGGTGCTGATCCCGCTGCGGCGAGATTTCCCCGCGCTTCGCGTCGTCTTCGAACACGTGACGACGCGCGAGGCGGTGCAGTACGTGGAACACGCGGGGGGCGCGATCGGCGCGACGATCACGCCGCAGCACTTGTTGTACGACCGTAATGCGCTGTTCGCAGGCGGCCTGCGCCCGCACCGGTATTGCCTGCCGGTGCTCAAGCGCGCGACGCATCGGCGCGCGCTCGTCGAAGCGGCCACCGGCGGCAACCCGCGCTTCTTCCTCGGCACCGACAGCGCGCCGCATGCGGCGCATGCGAAGGAACAGGCCTGCGGCTGCGCCGGTTGCTACACGGCGCCGCACGCGATCGAGTCGTACGCGACGGTCTTCGAGGCGGCGGGTGCGCTCGATCGGCTGGAAGCCTTCGCAAGCTTCCACGGCGCGGATTTCTATCGAATGCCGCGGAATACCGAGTGCATCGAGCTGCGTCGCGAGCGTTGGACGGTTCCGTCGGAATTACCGTTCGACGACGACGTGATCGTTCCGCTCTGCGCACGAGAGACGATTCCATGGAAGCTCGCAAGTATCGGGTCGCGTTCGATCCAGTGAATCGGGTGAATGCTTTATTTCTGTCCTGCCCTTCAGCGAAGTTGCGGAAATCTCACGTTTACCAAAGTTCATTGCGAATATGAAAAAACGGGGCGTACGATTGCTCATGATTGAGCCGACGTTCGGAGGTGGCCACGTTGAGCGTCCCTTTGGCCAAGTTGCCTTCCTCGGTGCGAAATGTGCTCGCATGCGCTGATTGCGGTGGCGCTTTATCGGATGCAGTCGGGGGTCTTCGTTGCACGAACTGCGATAACGTGTTCGCGCCGAACGTAGGCGGCGCATTCGATTTGCGCCTACGCAAGGCAAAGCGGTTTTCCGTCGAGCTGGAATTGGGGATCGATCCGCTAACGCCCGGCTTCGCGTTCTCTCCGCTTGCGGAGAAGGAGCATCCTGAAGTGGATTTCTCGGGAACGCGGCTGCCGTGGCATCTAACGAGGGAACTGCTCAGTCATTTTCCCAAGGCAAATACACCGCAAAGCGTTGCGCTCGACCTGGGTTGCGGAACCGGTTTGCACCGCGAGGTGTGCGAGCGAGCCGGTTTCCAATGGGCTGGGCTCGACTACTCGAATCGGCTGGCTCCGATCCTGGGGGATGGTCACGCATTGCCTTTTCTTTCCAATAGTGTGGAGTTCGTGCTTTCGCTCGCTGTTCTCGAGCACATTCGCCATCCCCTTGTGCTCGCCAGGGAAGTGCGGCGTGTACTGAAGCCGGGAGGACACTACATCGGGACGGTCGCGTTCCTGGAGCCGTTCCACGGCGACAGCTATTACCATCACACGCATCTCGGAACGTTCAATACGCTTCGAAGCGCCGGACTGGAGATCCTGCATGTAGGGCCACATCCTGCGTGGTCAGGGCTGCGTGCTGAGACGACCATGGGCCTGTTCCCCAGGCTTCCAGAATGGCTCGCGACGGCGTTGGTTTGGCCCGTTGAAGTGCTGCATAGATTCTGGTGGCGTGCAGGGCGAGCTTTCAGCCCCGACGCCACAGAGTCATTGCGTCGCCTCACGAACGCGGGAAGCTTCGAATTCGTCGCGCGCAAGAGCGGTTGAGTCGTTTTTCGCGCGTTCGATTTTCGGTGCCATCCGATCCGCGTGCTGCCGCCACCCTCGCTGACGACCCCATTGCGGGAAGCAGCGTAGCAGCGGTGTCTTGATACAATCCTCCCTGGAGCGGGTCGGACGGTCGCTGCCGCGCGAGCGGCGGAGGAAGGTCCGGACTCCACAGGGCAGGATGCTGGCTAACGGCCAGGCGCAGCAAGCCGCAAGGCCCAAGGCGACGGAAAGTGGAACAGAAAGCACACCGCCCAAGCGACGTTCGCGAGAACGCCGACGGCAAGGGTGAAATGGTGAGGTAAGAGCTCACCGCGCGCGTGGTGACACGCGTGGCACGCCAAACCCCATCCGGAGCAACATCGAATAGGCACGCGCGCGAGTCTCACGACTCGCACTGGGCGGCCCGCCCGAGCGTGCGGGTGGATGGCTCGAGCGGCCGGGCAACCGGTCGCCCAGACGAATGACCGTCGCGCCGGTTCGCCGGCGCACAGAATCCGGCCTACAGACCCGCTCCCTTCTCTGCTCCCTTCTCCTGTCGGCGACCTCGTCGCCCTCTGCGGGTTTCCCCGTGGACCGACGCGGCGCTCGCCGCTTCGCGCGTCGGCCCTGCGGGCGTTTCGCGCCGCATCGCAGCCGGACGACAAGTCCTTGTCCCGCCGAGGAAAACGAGCCGCTGCGCCGGCTTGCCTTGCCGTTCGCTTTTCCGTAGAGTGGCGCCGGGTGCAAAAAAGTGGAAATTTGTGGGGGAAAGCCCTGATGCTGTGGCCGGCTCCCCGCAACAAGTGGTCATCGGAAACCGCATGTTCCAGGGAAGCTCTGCGCTGCTGCTCGATGCGAAGGGCCGGATGACGGTTCCGACGCGGCACCGCGACGCGCTTTCCGAGCAGTGTGAGGGCAAACTCACATTGACGAGGCACCCCGACGGCTGCCTGCTGCTCTTTCCCCGGCCGGTGTGGGAGACACACCGCCAGCGGCTCGCCTCGATGCCGATCGGGGCGCGCAACTGGACGCGGATCTTTCTCGGCAACGCGCTCGACGTCGAGATGGACGGCACCGGACGCATCCTCATTTCGCCCGAATTGCGTACCGCAGCCTCGCTGACTCGCGAAGTGATGATGCTCGGCATGGGCAGCCACTTCGAGATCTGGGACAGCGCGCTGCTCGCAGCCAAGGAACGCGAAGCCATCGAGGCGGGAATGCCCGAGGCGATCGCGAACTTCAATTTCTGAACCACGAACACCGTGAACGGCGTGAACGCGTGCAGGCAGGACCCGGCCACGAGACGGTTTTCCTCGACGAGGCGGTCGACGCGCTCGCGATTCGTCGCGACGGCCGCTATCTCGACTGCACTTTCGGTCGCGGCGGACACAGCGAGGCGATCCTCGCGCGCCTCGGATCCGACGGGCGCCTGCTCGCCATCGACCGCGATCCCGAAGCCGTCGCGGTCGGGCGCGCGTGGAGCGATCCCCGCTTCTCGATCGAGCACGCGCGCTTCTCCGAGCTCGACGCGGTGCTCGATGCGCACGGCATCGACCGCGTCGACGGCGCCGTTCTCGATCTCGGCGTTTCCTCGCCGCAGCTGGACGATCCGGCGCGCGGCTTCAGTTTTCGCGCCAGCGGACCGCTCGACATGCGGATGGATCCGACGCGCGGAGTCCCGGCTCGCCAGTGGTTGCTGCAGGCGAGCGAAGACGAAATCGCAAGGGTGGTGAGGGACTATGGGGAAGAACGGTTTGCTGTTCCGATTGCAAAGGCGATTGTTGCTCGCCGCAGCCAGCTCGGGGCCGACGCGCTGCGCACGACCGGAGAGCTTGCCGCGCTCGTCGCCGCTGTCGTCCGTCGCCGCGGGCGGGCGCAGGTGGGCAAGGACCCGGCCACCCGCACGTTTCAGGCTCTACGGATTCACGTCAATCAGGAACTCGAAGAACTCTCGCTAGCGCTGGATCGCGTCGTCGGGCGCCTCTCGCGAGGCGGGCGCCTCGTCGTCATCAGTTTTCATTCGTTGGAAGACCGGATGGTCAAGCAGTTCATTGCCGCGGAATCGGGGCGCGACGCAGAGCGCGATCCGGTCACCGGCGCCTCGGTCGCCTCGCGCCTGCCGCGCCTGCGCGCGCTCGCGCGCAAGCTCGCCTCCGGTGCGCATTCGCCCAATCCGCGCGCCCGCTCGGCGGTGATGCGCGTCGCCGAGCGGCTCTGAGGCAGGCATGGTCCGGCTCAACCTGGTGCTCGCCTTCCTGCTCGTGGTCTGCGCGCTCGGCCTGGTGAGCGCGCAGGACCGCGCGCGCAAGCTCTTCGGCGACGTGGAGCGTGCGCATGCGCAGGCGGCGCGGCTCGAAGTGCAGTGGGACCAGTTGCAGATCGAGCAGACGGTGCTCGCCAAGGCTTCGCGCATCGACACGAAGGCGCGCCGCGAGCTGTCGATGGAATCGATCTCGCCGCAGCGCACGCTGCACCTGGTCGTCGATCCGGTCGAGCGCGTCGTCCGGCTCGGCTCGACCGCGCCGACCGAAGCCGGAGTCCGCCGATGACCCGCAGGACGCGCCGCAACGTGCCGATCGCATCGAACCCGCTGCTGCGGGTGCGGCTGCCCGCGCACCGATCGCAGGTCGTGATGCTGTTCGTCGCGCTCGCTTTCGTCGCGCTCGCCTGCCGCAGCGTCTGGCTGCAGGTGTTCTCGCAGGGCTATCTGCAGCAGCAGGGCGAGCTGCGCTACGGCCGCACGATCGAGCTGCCGGCTTCGCGCGGCAAGATCTTCGATCGCAACGGCGTCGTGCTGGCGTCGAGCCTGCCGGCGCGCGCGGTGTGGGCGATTCCCGAGCAGGTGGAGGCCACGCCGCGGCAGTTCGCCGATCTTGCCAGGCTGCTCGGCACGAGCGAGCGCGAGTTGCGCCACCGGCTCGCCGAGGCGGCCGATCGCAGCTTCGTCTACCTGAAGCGCCAGGTCGACGCCGACGTCGCCGAACGCGTGGCGGCGCTGCGCATCGCCGGCATCCACCAGCAGCGCGAATACAAGCGCCACTATCCGCAGGGCGAGACGATCGCCCACGTGGTGGGCTTCACGAACGTCGAGGACGTCGGCCAGGAGGGCGTGGAGCTCGCGAAGAACCCCGATCTCGCCGGCAGGCCCGGAAGCCGGCGCGTGATCCGCGACCGCTACGGACGCGTCGTCGAGAACGTCGAGGCGGTGCGCGAGCCGCACAACGGGCGCGACCTCGCGCTGTCGATCGACAGCACGGTGCAGTTCCTCGCTTTCGACGCGCTACGCGACGCGGTGCGCGAGAACAAGGCGAAGGCGGGCGCGGCGGTCGTGCTCGACGTGCGCAGCGGCGAGATCCTCGCGTTGGCGAACTGGCCCACGTACAACCCGAACGAGCGCGGCCAGCTCACCGGAGCGCAGCTGCGCAACCGTGCGATCACCGACACCTTCGAGCCCGGCTCGACGATGAAGCCGTTCACCGCGGCGCTCGCGCTCGAGCTCGGACAGGTGCGTCCGGACACGGTGATCCAGACGGCGCCGGGTCGGCTGAAGATCGGGCGCGCGACGATCGGCGACGCGCATCCGCACGGCGCGCTGACGATCGAGCAGATCGTGCAGAAGTCGTCCAACGTCGGAACCGCGAAGATGGCGCTCGCGCTGCCGGCCGAGCGCATGTGGGAGATGTTCTCGTCGATCGGCCTGGGGCAGGCGCCACGCATCGGCTTCCCCGGGGCGGTCGCCGGTCGACTGCGGCCGTATCGCAGCTGGAAGCCGATCGAGCAGGCGACGATGTCCTACGGCTACGGGCTGTCGGTGTCGCTGCTGCAGCTGGCGCGCGCCTACACGGTCTTCGCCACTGACGGCGAGCTGCTGCCGGTGTCGATGTTCAAGCACGACGAGCCCGTCGACGGCGAGCGCATCGTCGCGCCGGAGACCGCGCGCGCAGTGCGGCACATGCTCGAACTCGCCGCGGGTCCGGGCGGCACTGCGCCGCAGGCGCAGATCTCCGGCTACCGCGTCGCCGGCAAGACCGGCACGGCGCACAAGCGCGACGGCGGGCAGTACGTGAAGAAGTACATCGCCTCCTTCGTCGGCTTCGCGCCGGTGTCGAACCCGCGCGTGATCGTCGCCGTGATGATCGACGAGCCGGGGGCCGGCAAGTACTACGGCGGCACCGTCGCGGCTCCGGTGTTCTCGCGCATCGCCGGCGACACGCTGCGCACGCTGCGCGTGCCGCCCGATTCGACCGTCGTGAAGCTCGACCTTCCGGCGAGCGCGACGCCGGATGCGGGGGCCGCGCTGTGACGGATGCGCCGCTTGCCGGCGACGACGGCGAGTGCGCCGCTTCGCTCGGTGCCTGGCTACGCTCGGTGCTGGCACCCGGTGCGGCGCTGTCTTCCGACAGTCGCGCGCTGCGCCCGGGCGACGCCTTCCTTGCCTGGCCCGGGGCGCACAGCGACGGCCGGCGCTTCGTCGATGCCGCGCGTGCGGCCGGCGCCGCGGCGGTGCTCTACGAGGCGCGCGGTGCCGAGACTTTCGGGCTGCGCGGCGACGCTTCGGCGGCGGTGCGCGCGCGCGCGGTGGACGGACTGCGCGCGCTCGCCGGCCCGATCGCCGCGCACTACTACGGGCATCCGGCGCAGCGCCTGCACATCGTCGCCGTCACGGGAACGAACGGCAAGACGACGTCCACGCAGTGGATGGCCAGCGGATTCTCCGCCGCCGGCAGGCGCTGCGCGGTGATCGGCACGCTCGGCAGCGGAATCGTCGATCCGCAGTCGCCGCGCCCGCTCGATGCCTTCGGGCTCACGACGCCCGACGCCGTCGCGCTGCAGCGCATGCTCGCCGCCTTCGCCGACGAAGGCGCCGAGGTGGTCGCGATGGAGGCGTCGTCGATCGGCATCGACCAGGGGCGGCTGGACGGGATGCCGATCGAGACCGCGGTGCTGACGAACTTCACGCGCGATCATCTCGACTATCACGGCAGCGAGGAAGCGTACCTGGCGGCGAAGCTGCGACTCTTCTCGTGGCCCGGGTTGCGCCATGCGCTCGTCAACGGCGACGACCCGATCGCGCCGAAGGTGCTGGATCCGCTCGCCTCGTCGATCCAGTCGCTCGCCTTCGGGCACCTGCCCGGCGAACATGGCTGGCGCGCCCGGAAGAAGCTGTCGGCGTTTCGCATCGTCGAGCAGGCAAGCGGCTCGCAGGTGTCGATCGGCGGCGACTACGGGCGTGCCGAGATCCGGCTGCAGACGATCGGGCAGTTCAACGTGGTCAACGCGCTGGCTGCTGCCGGCGTGTGGCTGATGCACGGCATGCCTTTCGACGAGGCGATGCGCCGCCTCGAGGCGCTGCAGCCGATCCCCGGGCGGATGCAGCGCATCGTCGTCGAAGGGCGTGCGCTGGTCGTCGTCGATTACGCGCACACGCCCGACGCACTGATGAACGTGCTGCAGGCCTTGCGTCCGCTGGCCGAGGCGCGCCGCGGGGCGCTGTGGTGCGTGTTCGGCGCCGGCGGCGACCGCGACCCCGGCAAGCGTCCGCTGATGGGGATGGTCGTCGAGCGTCATGCCGACCACGTCGTCGTCACCAGCGACAACCCGCGCAGCGAAGCGCCGTTTCGCATCGTCTCCGACATCCGCGCGGGCTTCCTGCGCGAGCCCCGGCTCACCGAACTGGACCGCGAGCAGGCGATCCGCAAGGTGCTCGAATCGGCGGCACCCGAGGACGTCGTGCTGATCGCCGGCAAGGGTCACGAGACCTGGCAGGAAATCGGCGGCGAAAAGCTGCCGTTCTCGGATCTCGCGGTCGCGCGCCGATGGCTCGGCTCGACGCAGGCGAACGACGATGCGTGAGTCGCACGACGCTTCCAGCGGCGCGATGTTCGATCTGCGCGAAGCCTTCGGGTGGCTCTCGGGCGGGTGTCTGTACGGCGAGCCGTCCACGCGCGTGACCGGCGTGTGCACCGACACCCGCTCGATCGCCGCCGGCGAACTGTTCGTCGCCCTGCGCGGCGAGCGCTTCGATGCGCACGCGTTCATTCCCGAAGCGCGGCAGCGTGGCGCAGCGGCCGTCGTCTTCGATCGGTGGGTCGAGGAAATCCGCCCGCCCGCCATCCGCGTCGGCGATACGCGCCGAGCGCTCGGCGAGATCGCGCACGGCTGGCGCTCGCGCCTGCCCGTGCGCGTCGTCACGGTAACGGGGGCCAACGGCAAGACGACGGTCAAGGAGATGCTGTCGGCGGTGCTCGCGCAGGCCTTCGGCGAAGACGCACGGCTCGCCACGCGCGGCAACCTGAACAACGACGTCGGCGTTCCGCTGACGCTGCTGCGGCTGCGTGCGAAGCACCGCGCCGCGGTGATCGAACTCGGTACCAACCACCCGGGCGAGATCGCCTGGCTGGCGCAGGTCGCGCAGCCCGACGTCGCGCTGGTGAACAACGCGCAGCGCGAACACCAGGAGTTCCTCGATGGCACCGAAGGTTCGGCGCGCGAGAACGGCGCATCGCTGGCAGCGCTGCCCGACGACGGCGTCGCGGTCTTTCCGGGAGACGACGCGCAGGCGCCGCTGTGGCGAACGCTTGCGGGGGCGCGGCGGCGGATCGAGTTCGGCCTCGATGAAGCCATGCAGCGCTTCGAGGTCGCCGCGACCCCGCACGCCCAGTCCGCGCGGTTCGAGATGAGGATCGGCGCGGCGCGCGCGACGGTGCGCCTGCCGGTCGAGGGGCTGCACAACGTGCGCAACGCGCTCGCCGCCGCTGCCTGCGCGCATGCGCTCGGAATCGACGCGGGCGCGATCGCCGCCGGTCTCGAAGGTTTCGCTGTGCCGCCCGGCCGGCTCGTGCGGCGTCGCGGCCTCGCCGGCGCGGCGCTGATCGACGACACCTACAACGCGAACCCGGACTCCGTGCGTGCCGCCATCGACGTGCTCGCCGCATGTGCCGGCTTGCGCGTGCTCGTTCTCGGCGACATGGGCGAGGTCGGCGAACGCGGCCCGCAGTTCCATCGCGAAGTCGGGGCGTACGCCCGGGAGCGCGGCATCGAGCGGCTGCTTGCGCTCGGCGCAGCGAGCGCCGAGGCGGTCGCCGCCTTCGGCGAAGGCGGCGCACACCATGCGCAGATCGACGCGCTCGTCGCGAGCGCCGCTGCGCTCGCCGGCGCGGACGCGACCGTGCTCGTCAAGGGTTCGCGCTTCATGCGGATGGAGCGCGTCGTCGCCGCGCTCGCCGAAGCGCCGGTCGCCGCCTGATGCTGCTCGAGCTGACCCAGTGGCTGGCGAAGGACACGCGTGCCTTCGCCGTGTTCGGCTACATCACGCTGCGCGCGGTGCTGGCCGCGCTCACCGCGTTGGCGATCGGACTGATCTTCGGTCCGGCGCTGATCCGCAAGCTGGCCGGGATGAAGATCGGACAGGCGGTGCGCAGCGACGGACCGCGCACGCACCTGACGAAGTCGGGGACGCCGACCATGGGCGGCGCGCTGATCCTGATCTCGGTGGCCGCGGCAACGCTGCTGTGGGCCGACCTGTCGAATCGCTTCGTCTGGATCGTGCTGGCGGTCACGCTCGGCTTCGGCTGGATCGGCTGGATCGACGACTATCGCAAGATCGTCCATCGCGACCCGCGCGGGATGTCGGCGAAGCAGAAGCTCTTCTGGCAGTCGCTGATCGGCGTCGTCGCCAGCGTCTACCTCGCCTTCTCGGTTCCCGCGCAGTCCAACGCCGACGCGCTGGCGTTGTTCGTCGACTGGGTGTCGCACGGCTTCACCGAACTGCCTGCACGCGCGGACCTGATCGTTCCGTTCTTCAAGAACGTCGCGTATCCGCTGGGCGTCTACGGCTTCATCGTCCTCACCTGGTTCGTCATCGTCGGCTCGAGCAACGCGGTGAACCTCACCGACGGTGCAGACGGACTGGCGATCCTGCCGGCGGTGATGGTCGGCTCGGCGCTCGGGTTGTTCGCCTACGTGGCCGGCAATGCGGTGTTCGCGAAATACCTGCTGGTTCCGCACATTCCGGGCGCCGGCGAACTCGTCGTGTTCTGCGCGGCGATCGCCGGCGCGGGCCTGGGCTTCCTCTGGTACAACGCGTATCCCGCGCAGGTCTTCATGGGCGACGTGGGCGCGCTCGCGCTGGGCGCGGCGCTCGGCACGGTCGCGGTGATCGTCCGGCAGGAGATCGTGCTGTTCATCATGGGCGGCGTCTTCGTCGCCGAAACGCTGTCGGTGATGCTGCAGGTCGGGTACTTCAAGTACACGAAGCGACGCTACGGGGAAGGGCGCCGCATCCTGCGCATGGCGCCGCTGCACCATCACTTCGAGGTGGGCGGCGTCAAGGAGAGCCAGGTCGTCGTGCGCTTCTGGATCGTCACGATGATGCTGGTGCTGTTCGGCCTGTCGACGCTGAAGCTGCGCTGATGACCGAACCGACGCTGCCGCAGCCCGGACTCTTCGACCTGAGGGGCCGCACCGCGCTCGTACTCGGGCTGGGCGACTCCGGCGCGGCGATGGTGCGCTGGCTCGCGCGCCAGGGCGCCGCCGTCCGCGTCACGGATACGCGCAGCACCGACGGCAGCGATCTTCCGGCATGGCAGGCGCTGCGCGAAGCGGTTCCCGGCGCGCGCTACGCGGGCGGCACGGGCTGGTCCGACGCGTGGCTCGACGGCGTCGACCTCGTCGCGTGGAGTCCGGGGCTGTCGATCGAGCAGGGCGATTCGGCGCGCTTTCACGCGCTCGCGCTCGCGCGCGGCGTCGCGGTGGCGGGCGAACTGGAGCTGTTCGCGCAGGCGCTGGCCGACCTGCGCGAGAACGGCTACACGCCGCAGGTGATCGCCGTCACCGGAACCAACGGAAAGACGACGACGACCGCACTTGCGACGCATCTGTGCCGCTCGGCGGGAATCGACGTCGCGAGCGCCGGCAATATCCGCCCGCCGATGCTCGACGCGCTGCGCGAGGCGCTCGACGGCGACCGGTTGCCGGCCCTCTGGGTGCTCGAACTGTCGAGCTTCCAGCTCGCGCTGGCGCGCAGCTTCGCGCCCGATGCCGCGGCGATCGTCAACGTCGACGAGGACCATCTCGACTGGCACGTGTCGATGCGAAGCTACGTCGGCGCGAAGCAGCGCATTCACGCGCACGCCCGCGTGGCGGTCTTCGATCGCGGCGATGCGCGCAGTGCGCCTGCCGCCCCGCATGCCGCGTTGCGGCTCGTGTCCTTCGGCGCCGATGCGCCGCCGGCGGCCGGCGATTTCGGCATCGTGCGCGAGCACGGGATCGACTGGCTCGCGCACGCCCAGCCCGAGGAAGATCCGCTCGCGGGAGCATCGAGCCGTCGCCGCCGGGTGCCCGCCGGCTTCCAGGTGCGCCGACTGATGCCGGCCGACGCACTGCGCATCCGCGGGGCGCACAACCGGCTGAACGCGCTGGCCGCGCTTGCGCTGTGCGACGCGATCGGCGTTCCGATGGCGAAGATGCTGCACGGGCTGCGCTCGTACGCCGGCGAACCGCATCGCTGCCAGCTGGTGGCGACGATCGACGGCGTCGAGTACTACGACGACAGCAAGGGAACGAACGTCGGCGCCACCGTGGCGGCGTTGCGCGGGCTCGGCAGGCGCTGCCGGCTGATCGCCGGCGGCGACGGCAAGGGACAGGATTTCGCCGCGCTCGTCGAGCCGGTTCGCACGCACGCGGCCTGCGTCTACCTGATCGGCGCCGATGCGCCGCGCCTGCAGCAGACGCTCGAATCGAGCGGCGTGCCGATCGTGCGCTGCGATTCGCTCGAGGAAGCGGTCGCGCGTGCGCACGATGATGCGCGCGAAGGCGAGGCGGTGCTGCTGTCGCCGGCCTGCGCGAGCTTCGACATGTTCCGCGACTACGAGCACCGCGGCCACTGCTTCGTGCAGGCGGTGCGCGCGCTGGAACCGCCGCGTGCCGTCGACGGCGACGCGGCGCGGGTCTCGGCCGGGGAGGCGCCGTGCTGAGCCTGCGCATTCCCGGGCGCCCGGGCAACCGGCGGCCCGCCGTTTCGGCGGCGACCGCGGGAGCGATCCACTTCGAGCGCCGGCGCGCGCCGCGAGTGGCGCCTTCGCGACCCTACGCGATCGATCACGCGCTGCTGTGGGTCGTCGGTGCGCTGCTGCTGTCGGGCCTGGTGATGGTCTACTCGGCATCGATCGCATTGCCCGATTCCAATCGCTTCTCGAGCTACTCGTCGACCTATTTCCTGGTGCGGCACGCGTTCGCGCTCGCCATCGGCGCGCTCGCCGCGCTCGCCGCCTTCTCGGTGCCGGTCGCGCGGCTGCACGAATGGGCGAAGTGGCTGTTCCTGCTCGGCCTGGTGCTGCTCGTCGTCGTTCTGATCCCCGGCGTCGGCAAGGAGGTCTACGGCGCGCGCCGCTGGTTGTCGCTGTACGTGCTGAACCTGCAGCCGTCGGAGCTGATGAAGCTTTTCGTCGTGCTGTACGCGGCCGACTTCACGGTGCGCAAGCAGGACTCGATGCAGAACATCCGCAAGGGCTTCCTGCCGATGGGCGCGGCGGTCGTTCTCGTCGGGCTGCTGCTGCTGCTCGAACCCGACCTCGGCGCCTTCATCGTGATCGCCGCGGTGGCCATGGGCCTGCTCTTCCTCGGCGGGGTGAACGGCCGGCTGTTCGCTGCGCTCGTCGTCATCGCGGCGACGACCTTCGCATTGCTGATCTGGCTGTCGCCGTGGCGGCGCGAGCGCATCTTCGCCTACCTCGATCCCTTCGACGCCGCCAACGCGCTCGGCAAGGGCTACCAGCTGTCGCATTCGCTGATCGCCTTCGGCCGCGGCGAGCTCTTCGGCGTGGGCCTGGGTGCGTCGGTGGAGAAGCTGCACTACCTGCCCGAGGCGCACACCGACTTCCTGCTCGCGGTCATCGGCGAGGAACTCGGCCTGGTCGGCGTGCTCACGGTGATCGTGCTGTTCTTCTGGTTCACGCGGCGTGCCTTCGAGATCGGCCGGCAGTCGATCAAGCTCGAGCGCACCTTCGCCGGCCTCGTCGCCAAGGGCATCGGGCTGTGGATCGGCGTGCAGGCGTTCATCAACATGGGCGTGAACACGGGTCTGCTACCCACCAAGGGCCTGACGCTGCCGCTGATGAGCTACGGCGGCACCGGCATCCTCGTGAACTGCGTCGCCGTCGCGATCCTGTTGCGGGTGGATTGGGAGAACAGGAAGCTGATGAGGGGGCTCGCGTGACGGGCCGAACCATCCTCATCATGGCCGGCGGCACCGGCGGGCACGTGATGCCCGGACTGGCGGTCGCCGCCGAGATGCGAGCGCGCAACTGGAGCGTCGTCTGGCTCGGCAACCCGAGCGGCATGGAGGCGACGCTCGTGCCGAAGCACGGCATCGCGATGCAGTGGGTGCGCGTCGGCGGCGTGCGCGGCAAGGGGCTGGCGACGCGGCTGCTGCTGCCGTGGACGCTGCTGCGGGCGTTCGCGCAGAGCGTGCGCGCGCTGCGCACGACGCAGCCGGCGGTGGTGCTGGGCATGGGCGGCTACGTCGCCTTTCCCGGCGGGATGATGGCCTCGCTGCTGAACCGCCCGCTCGTCGTTCACGAGCAGAACTCGGTCGCCGGGTTGACGAACCGGCTGCTCGCGCGGCTGGCCGATCGCGTGCTCGAGGCATTCCCGGGCACGCTGCCCGGCGCGCGCTGCTGCGGCAATCCGCTGCGCGCCGAGATGATCCGCCACGACGATCCGCGCGAGCGCTACGCCGGACGCAGCGGTGCACTGCGCCTGCTGGTGGTGGGCGGCAGCCTCGGTGCGCAGGCGCTGAACGAGGTCGTCCCGCAGGCGATCGCGTCGATGCCCGAAGCGCGCCGCCCGCAGGTCGTGCACCAGAGCGGCAGCGGCCGCCGCGACGCGCTCGAGGCGCGCTACCGCGAGCTGGGCGTCGCTGCGCACGTCGTCGAGTTCGTCGACGACATGGCCGGTGCGTACGAATGGGCAGACCTGGTCGTCTGCCGGGCCGGTGCGATGACCGTCGCCGAGATCGCGGCCGCCGGCGTGGCGAGCCTGCTCGTGCCCTTCCCGCATGCGGTCGACGATCACCAGACCGGCAACGCGCGTTTCCTCGCCGACAGCGACGCTGCGCTGCTCGTGCCGCAGTCCGAGCTCGAGCCGGCATCGCTGGCGCAGCGGCTCGCGTCGCTCGATCGGCAGACCTTGTCGCGAATGGCGGTGCGCGCGCGTGCGCTCGCGCGTCCCGACGCCACCCGCGAGGTGGCCGACGTCTGCGAGGAGGCCGCGCGTCTGCGCGGCGTGCGTACATGAGGCATCGCGTCAAGCACATCCATTTCGTCGGCATCGGCGGCTCGGGGATGAGCGGCATCGCCGAGGTGCTGCTGAACCTCGGCTATCGCGTGAGCGGCTCGGATGTAGCCACCGGCGCCACGACGCGCCGGCTCGAGGCGCTCGGCGCGACGGTGCGAAGCGGGCACGACGCGGCGAACATCGAGGGCGCCGACTGCGTGGTCGTCTCCACTGCGGTGCGCGGCGACAACCCCGAAGTGATCGCCGCTCGCCAGCGCCAGGTGCCGATCGTGCCGCGCGCGATGATGCTCGCCGAGCTGATGCGGCTGCGGCGCGGCATCGCGATCGCCGGCACGCACGGCAAGACGACGACGACGAGTCTCGTCGCCTCGGTTCTGGCTGCCGGCGGACTCGACCCCACCTTCGTGATCGGCGGTCGCCTGAACAGCGCCGGCGCCAACGCCCGGCTGGGCGCCGGCGAATACATCGTGGTCGAGGCCGACGAATCCGATGCGTCGTTCCTGAACCTGTCTCCGATGATCGCCGTCGTCACGAACATCGACGCCGACCACATGGAGACCTACGGGCACGATTTCGCCCGCCTGCGCCAGGTCTTCGTCGAGTTCACGCAGCGCCTGCCTTTCTACGGTGCGGCGGTGCTGTGCGTCGACGATCCGCACGTGCGCGAGATCCTCCCCTTCGTTTCGCGGCCGGTGCTCGGCTACGGCCTGAGCGCCGATGCGCGCATCCGCGCCGTCGACGTTCGTGCCGAGGGTGCGCGGATGCACTTCACGGTGCTGCGCGAGGCGGTCGAGCCGATGCCCGTCGTGCTGAACGCTCCGGGCGTGCACAACGTGCGCAACGCGCTCGCGGCGATCGCGGTCGCCGACGAGCTGGATGTCGACGACCGGGCGATCCGCTCGGCGCTCGAGCAGTTCACCGGCGTAGGGCGGCGTTTCCAGTCGTACGGCGAGGTCGCCGTCGGCGTCGGGCAAGGCGGCGGGTCGTTCACGCTGATCGACGACTACGGACACCACCCGGCCGAGATGGAGGCGACGCTCGCCGCCGCGCGCGGTGCTTTCCCCGGGCGCCGGATCGTGCTGGCTTTCCAGCCGCACCGCTATACGCGCACGCGCGACCTGTTCGAGGACTTCGTCCGCGTGCTATCGGGCGCCGACGCGCTGCTGCTCGCCGATGTCTACCCGGCCGGCGAAGCGCCGATCGTCGCCGCCGACGGGCGTGCACTGGCCCGTGCGCTGCGCGTCGCGGGCAAGGTCGAGCCGGTCTTCGTCGACGACGTCGCGGCGATGCCGCGCGCGATCCTCGACGCCGTGCGCGACGGCGACATCGTGCTGACGATGGGCGCCGGCTCGATCGGCTCGGTGGCGCAGGCGATCGTGGAGATGCAGTGATGGAAACGGCGTCGATCGATCCGCAGGCGATGGGCAGGGTGGCGGTGCTGTGCGGCGGCCGCTCGTCCGAGCGGGAGGTTTCGATCCTGTCGGGGACGGGCGTGCTCGACGCACTGCGCGCCTGCGGCGTCGACGCGCACGCCTTCGATCCGTCGCAGCGCGCGCTGGACGATCTCGTGCGCGAAGGTTTCGCGCGCGCCTTCGTCGCGCTGCACGGTCGCTACGGCGAGGACGGCACGGTGCAGGGAGCGCTCGAGCTGCTCGGCATTCCGTACACCGGCAGCGGCGTCATGGCCTCGGCGATCGCGATGGACAAGGTCTACGCCAAGCGCATCTGGATGACGCACGGTCTGCGCACGCCCGCCTTCGAGCTGGCGCGCTCGGCGCAGCAGGTTCGCGACGCCGCGAAACGGCTCGGGCTGCCGATGGCGGTCAAGCCGAGCCGCGAAGGCTCGACGATCGGCTTCACCAAGCTGCTCTCGCTGGACGCGGCCACGGCGGCCTTCGATGCGGCGCGCGCGCACGACGCCGACGTGCTGTGCGAGGAGTTCGTCGACGGACGCGAACTGACGGTGGCGGTGCTGGGCAGCGGCGACGCCGCGCGCGCGCTGCCGATCATCGAGATCGTCGCACCGGACGGGAACTACGACTACAACAACAAGTACTTCAGCGACGACACGCGATACCTGTGCCCGGCGCCGCTCGACGCCGCGCTGGCCGCGTCGGTCGCGACGCTCTCGCTCGCCGCCTACCGCTCGGTCGCCTGCGAGGGATGGGGGCGCGTCGACGTGATGCTCCGGCGCGGCGACGACGCGCCCTTCCTGCTCGAGGTGAACACCTCGCCCGGAATGACCGGCCATTCGCTGGTGCCGATGGCCGCGCGCGCGGTCGGCATCTCCTACGAGCAGCTGTGCCTGCGCATCCTCGCGTCGGCCAGCCTGAAGATCGGGGGGGCCGCTTGAACCTGTGGCAGGACGCCCGCGCGCTGAACGCACTCGCCAACGCGCTGCTCGGCGCGACGCTGATCGCGGCGCTGGCTGCCGGCGCATGGTGGGTGGCGCAGCGGCCGTTCTTCACGCTGGGACACGTGCGCATCGACGCCGCGCAGGGGCACGATCTGCAGCGCGTGTCGCCGGCGCAACTGCGCTCGGCGGTGACGCGCCGCGTGAACGGCAATTTCTTCGCGGTGGATCTCGACGCGGTGCGCGCCGTCTTCGAGTCGGTGCCGTGGGTGCGTCGCGCCGGCGTGCGCCGCGTCTGGCCCGACGGACTCGAGGTCTCGATCGAGGAGCACCGCGCGCTCGCACTGTGGGACGACGGTCGCGTCGTCAACACCTTCGGCGAGCTCTTCGTCGCCAACCTCGCCGAGGCCGAGGACGACGGCGAGCTGCCGCAGTTCTCCGGCCCGGAGGGAACCGCGCAGCAGGTCGCGCGCCGCTACGCCGAGTTGCGCGAGGCGGTCGCTGCGCTCGACGCGCAGCCGCAGGCGCTGTCGCTGTCGGCGCGCCACGCGTGGACGCTGCGCCTGGACGACGGCACGACGCTGCTTCTCGGGCGCGACCAGGGCATTCCGGTCGAGCGGCGCGTCGCTCGCTGGGTCGAGACCTGGCCGATCGTCGTCTCGGCGCTGAACCGGCGTGCCGAGGTGATCGATCTTCGATACCCGAACGGCTTTGCGATCCGTTCGCTCGCGCGCCTCGAGCGCGACGACGGCGCCGAGACCCTCGACCCGGCCGCGCACGGCGCGCGGCCTAGCGCACGATCGGAACGACGGCATGGGCTGCGATAGGAAATGACCAGAGACGCGAAGGACCTGATCGTCGGGCTCGACATCGGCACGTCGAAGATCGTGGCGATCGTCGCCGAGATGCGCCCCGACGCCCACTACGAGATCGTCGGCCTCGGCCAGCACGACTCGCGCGGGCTGAAGAAAGGCGTGGTGGTGAACATCGAGTCGACGGTCGCGTCGATCCAGCACGCGCTCGAGGAAGCCGAGCTGATGGCCGACTGCAAGATCCGCACCGTCTATGCGGGGATCGCGGGGAGCCACATCCGCAGCTTCAACTCGAGCGGGATGGTCGCGATCAAGGACAAGGAGGTCACGGAGGCCGACATGGCCCGCGTGATCGAGACCGCCAAGGCGGTGAACATCCCCACCGACCAGCAGATCCTGCACGTGCTCGCGCAGGAATTCATCATCGACGGGCAGGAGGACATCCGCGAGCCGATCGGCATGAGCGGCGTGCGCCTCGAGGTGAAGGTGCACATCGTCACCGGTGCGGTGTCGGCCGCGCAGAACATCGTCAAGTGCGTGCGCCGCTGCGGGCTCGAAGTGAACGACCTGATGCTGCAGCCGCTCGCGTCGAGCATGGCGATCCTCACGCAGGACGAGAAGGAGCTGGGCGTCGCGCTCGTCGACGTGGGCGGCGGCACGACCGACATCGCGATCTTCACCGGCGGCGCGATCCGCCATACGGCGGTGATTCCGATCGCCGGCGACCAGATCACCAACGACATCGCGATGGCGTTGCGCACGCCGACGCTCGAGGCCGACGACATCAAGCTGCGCTACGGCATCGCCAAGCAGGTGCTCGCCGATCCGAACGAGAAGATCGAGGTGCCGGGCCTGGGCGAGCGCGTGCCGCGCACGCTGTCGCGCCAGGCGCTCGCGGCCGTCATCGAGCCGCGCATCGAGGAGCTCTTCTCGCTGGTGCACCAGGTGATCCGCGAGTCGGGCTACGAGGAGCTGCTGTCCTCGGGCGTCGTGCTCACCGGCGGTACCTCGCTGCTGCCCGGAATGGTCGAGCTCGCCGAGGACATCTTCCTCAAGCCGGTGCGCATCGGAATGCCGGCCTATACCGGCGGGCTCGCCGACGTCGTGCGCTCGCCGCGCTATTCGACCGCGGTCGGATTGCTCGAGGAGGCGAGAGCGCAGCGCCTGCGCGGTCGCAAGGTCGCCGAGCAATCGGGTTCGTTCAAGGAAACGCTGCGAAGAATGAAGGAGTGGTTCCTCGGAAATTTCTGAATACCGTTCGTCAAGAAGAGCAAGAAGTACTCACCTCCAACCATCGTCGTTTTCATTCACCGGGAAGGGCCGACGTCTTCCCACCGTCCTGGAGAACAGCACATGAGTTTCGAATTGATCGAGCAGGAAGTCGAAGGCGCCGTCATCAAGGTGATCGGGGTCGGGGGCGCCGGAGGCAACGCGGTCAATCACATGATCAACCGCGACGTGCAGGGTGTGGAATTCATCGCGGTGAACACCGACAAGCAGGCGCTGCGCCGCTCGCTGGCCGAGCACACGATCCAGCTCGGCGACATGGGGCTCGGCGCCGGCGCCCGGCCCGAAGCCGGCAAGGCGGCGGCCGAAGCGATGCGCACCGAGATCCGCTCGGCGCTCGAGGGCTCGAACATGGTGTTCCTGACCGCAGGCATGGGCAAGGGCACCGGAACGGGCGCCTCGCCGGTGGTTGCCGAGATCGCCAAGGAGATGGGCATCCTGACGGTGGGCGTCGTCACCAAGCCCTTCGACTTCGAGGGCGCCAAGAAGCTGCAGATCGCCGAGAACGGCATCGACCAGCTCGTCGAGCACGTCGATTCGCTGATCGTCGTGCTGAACCAGAAGCTCTTCGAGGTGATGGACGACGACGCGAGCCTCGAGGACGCGTTCAAGCGCGCCGACGACGTGCTGCACAACGCGGTGGCCGGCATCGCCGAGATCATCAACGTGCCGGGGCTCGTCAACGTCGACTTCGCCGACGTGAAGACGGTGATGGGCGAGCAGGGCAAGGCGATGATGGGCATCGGCGAATCGTCGGGACTGGACCGCGCGCGCATCGCCGCCGAGCAGGCGGTGTCGTCGCCGCTGCTCGACGGCGTCGACCTGCAGGGCGCGCGCGGCGTGATCGTCAACATCACGGCCGGCCGCAGCCTGAAGCTGAAGGAGACGAACGACGTGATCAACACGATCAAGGCGTTCTGCGCCGACGACGCGACGATCATCCACGGTACCGTCTTCGACGAGAACATGGCCGACCGGCTGCGCGTCACCGTCGTGGCCACCGGCATCGGCCGCCGCCCGGCCAAGCCGATGCTCGTGCCGCAGAGCCAGCTGCGCACCGGCACCCACGACGCCCCGCCGATGCAGCAGCCGAACTACGAGCAGTTCGAGCAGCCCACCGTCTGGCGCAGCCCCCGCGCCTCGGCCGCCGCGCAGGTCCAGGCGCTCGAGGACAGCGGCGTCGAACGCTTCGACATTCCGGCATTCCTGAGGAAGCAGGCCGACTGAAGGCCGTGAAGGGTGAAAGGGCAGCCGCGGTTTCCCGTTCACCCTTCACCCTTCACCCTTCGCCCTTCGCCTCTCGCTCCGTTGCTTGCGCTGCTTCGCCCGCGTCCCGGCGCCCGCGGCTGACATAACTTAAGATGACGGGTTTGCCGCTTGCAGCGGTCGGCTTGCAGCGGTCGATATCCAGCGAAGAACGGAGGTGCAATCGAGATGATCGAACCAGGTCAACGCGTCCCCGACGCCGTGGTTTCCGAGTACGTTCAGGACGAGACGCCGGGCTGCTCGATCGGGCCGCGCAAGTTCCACGCGCTCGACGAGTTGCGTGGCAAGCGGGTCGCCGTGTTCGGGCTGCCGGGCGCGTTCACGCCCACCTGCTCGGCGAAGCACGTGCCGGGCTACCTCGAGAAATACGATGCGCTCAAGGGCAACGGCGTCGACGAGATCTGGTGCGTGTCGGTCAACGATGCGTTCGTGATGGGAGCCTGGGCACGCGACCAGGGCACCGAAGGCCGGATCCGGATGATCGCGGACGGCGCCGCCGAATGGACGCGTGCCCTCGGGCTCGACTTCGTCAGTCCGACGATGGGCGTACGCTCGCAGCGCTATTCGATGCTCGTCGAGGACGGCGTCGTGAAGACGCTGAACGTCGAGCAGCCGGGGAAGTTCGAGGTCTCGGATGCCGAGACCATGGTGAAGCAGGCTTGAGCGCCTTTCGTTCCACTGCCGCGGCGGGCCGGCTGCGATGATGCGCCAGCGGACGATCGGTTCGCTCGTGCGCACCACCGGCGTGGGGCTGCACTCGGGCGAGCGCGTCGAACTGGTGCTGCGCCCGGCCGCGCCCGACACCGGCGTCGTCTTTCGCCGCGTCGATCTCGACCCGCCGGTGGAGATCCGCAGCAGCGCCGAGCGCGTCACCGACACGCGGATGGCCTCGACGCTGACCGCCGCCGACGAGGGCCCGCTCGCGTTCGTGCGCGTGGCCACCGTCGAGCACCTGATGTCGGCGCTTGCCGGGATGGGCGTCGACAACGTCTACGTCGAGGTCACCGCGCCCGAGATCCCGATCCTCGACGGCTCGGCCGGCTCCTTCGTCTACCTGATCCAGTCGGCCGGCATCGTCGAGCAACGCGCGGAGAAGAAGTTCATTCGGTTGCTCGAACCGGTCGAGGTGCGCGACGCTGACAAGTGGGCGCGCCTGGATCCCCACTTCGGCTTCAAGCTGCGCTTTTCCATCGACTTCGCGCATCCGGCGATCGACGCCACCGAGCAGGTCGTCGAGGTCGACTTCGCGAAGGTGTCCTACGTCAAGGAAGTCTCGCGCGCCCGCACCTTCGGCTTCATGCAGGATGTCGAGGCGCTGCGCGCGCACGGCCTGGCCAAGGGGGGCAGCTTCGGCAACGCGATCGTCATGGACGAGTACCGCGTGCTGAACGACGACGGACTGCGTTTCGGCGACGAGTTCGTCAAGCACAAGATCCTCGACGCCATCGGCGACCTGTACCTGGTCGGCCATCCGTTGCTGGCGGCCTACAGCGCGCACAAGTCGGGGCACGCGCTGAACAACCTGCTGCTGCGCGAAATGCTCGCGCGCGAGCACGCTTGGGAGCGCGTCGGCTTCGTCGATCGTCGCGACGCGCCGCGGCCCTTCGCGCTCGACTGGAGCCATGCCTGAGCGCGCGCCGGCCCGGCGCGCGTTTCCCTGCTCCGTCGCGCCGTCGTCGTCGCGCAGCCGATGATCTTCCTGCGGGCCCTCGTCGTCGTACTGCTGGCCGCCGTGGCGTATTGCGCGCTCGGCTACGTGTTCACGCGGGACCGACGCTACCTGCGGCTCGCCTGGCGACTTCTTCTCGGTGGACTGGCTGCCGCGTTGGTGTTCTTCGCGGTGATGATCGTCGAGCGGCTCACGGCGCCGACCGCGGCGGCCGCGGCCGTGCCTGCGGCGAGCTACCCGCAGCGTGATCGCTTCTCAGCGCGCTACCCGATGGCGGCGCACCAGGCGTCCGAGCGCCTCGCCGAGCGCGGGCGCATCGGTTCCGGCGCGCAGCCGCTCGAGATCGCCCAGCGCCGATGACGGGATCGCCGCGCGCGGGGCATGCGCGCGCGCCGGCGGCGCGTCGCCGCGACGCTGCGTGACGATCCGTATTTGCTCGATGCCGGCGAAGCGCTCGCGCAGCGCCTCCAGCATCGTCGGAGTCGACTGACGCAGGCGGGCCGCCCAGGCCGCATTGGGCGCGCGCAGCACGAGCGTCTCGCCGTCGAGCGCAACCACGGTGAGCGGCGCCTGCGCGAAGCGCTCGCGAAGCGCCGACTGCATCTCGACGAGGCGATCCACCTTCGCGGCGAGCGCGCGAAATCCGCTCTCGTCGTCGAGCCACGCGGTCGCGGGTCGGGCGCTGGTCGGGGGGCGCATGCTAGACTGTACCGGTTTCGCGGGCGCTGACGCCGTTCGCCGCGTCGTTCCGCCGTCTTCCGGACCGCCGTCGTACGCACGAATGGCCCCGCTCCAGTCCGAATGATCCAGAACTACCTCACCCGGATCTTCGGCAGCCGCAACGAGCGGCTGCTGAAGGGCTACCGCAAGGCGGTCGCCCAGATCAACGCACTCGAAGCGCAGATCCAGCCGCTCAGCGACGAGCAGCTGGCCGGCAAGACCGTCGAGTTCCGCGAGCGCGTGGCGGCGGGCGAAACGCTCGATGCGTTGCTGCCCGAGGCTTTCGCGGTATGCCGCGAGGCCGCGGTTCGCACGCTCGGCATGCGCCACTTCGACGTGCAGCTCGTCGGCGGCATGGTGCTGCACGCGGGCAAGATCGCCGAGATGCGCACCGGCGAAGGAAAGACGCTCACCGCCACGCTGCCGGTGTACCTGAACGCGCTCGCCGGCAAGGGCGTGCACGTGGTCACCGTGAACGACTACCTCGCCGAGCGCGACGCCGAGTGGATGGGCCGCGTGTACCGCTTCCTCGGCATGTCGGTCGGTACGATTTTGTCGCAGCAGCCCACCGCCGACAAGAAGGTCGCCTATGCGGCCGACATCACCTACGGCACGAACAACGAGTACGGCTTCGACTACCTGCGCGACAACATGGAGTACGCGGTCGGCGACCGGCGCCAGCGCGGGCTCTTCTACGCGATCGTCGACGAGGTCGACTCGATCCTGATCGACGAGGCGCGCACGCCGCTGATCATCTCGGGCCAGGCCGAGGATCACACCGCCACGTACCAGCGCATGAACGCGGTGCCGCCGCTGCTCGACGAGATGCCCGGCGAGCCGAAGTCCGGCGAGGAAGAGCCGCCCGGCGACTATTGGGTCGACCGCAAGGCGCACCAGGTATATCTGTCGGAGGCAGGGCACGAGAAGGCCGAGCGCATCCTGGGCGAGATGGGGCTGCTGCCGGCCGGCGCCAGCCTCTACGACGCGAGCAACATCGGGCTGATGCACCACCTGATGGCGGCGTTGCGCGCGCACACGCTGTTCCTGAAGGACCAGCAGTACGTCGTGCAGAACGGCGAAGTCATCATCGTCGACGAGTTCACCGGCCGGCTGATGCCGGGCCGGCGCTGGTCCGACGGGCTGCACCAGGCGGTCGAGGCGAAGGAAGGCGTCGCGATCCAGGCCGAGAACCAGACGCTCGCGTCGATCACCTTCCAGAACTACTTCCGCATGTACGGCAAGCTCGCCGGCATGACGGGAACGGCAGACACCGAGGCCTACGAGTTCCAGGAGATCTACAACCTCGAGACGGTGGTGATTCCGACGCACCGCCCGATGGTCCGAGACGACCGTCAGGACCAGGTCTTCCGAACGGCGCAGGAGAAGTTCGACGCGATCCTCGCCGACATCCGCGATTGCTACGTGCGCGGGCAGCCGGTGCTGGTCGGCACGACGTCGATCGAGAACTCGGAGCTGCTGTCCGGGCAGCTGCAGCGGGCGAAGATGCCGCACCAGGTGCTCAACGCCAAGCAGCACGCACGCGAGGCTGAGATCGTCGCGCAGGCGGGCCGCCCGAAGATGATCACGATCGCCACCAACATGGCCGGCCGCGGCACCGACATCGTGCTGGGCGGCAACGTCGAGAAGCAGATCGACCTGCTGCGCGCCGACGCCGCTGTTCCCGACGAGGACAAGCAGGCGCGCATCGAGAAGCTGCGCGGCGAATGGCAGTCGCTGCACGACCAGGTCATCGCCGCCGGCGGCCTGCACATCGTGGGCACCGAGCGCCACGAATCGCGACGCATCGACAACCAGCTGCGCGGCCGTTCGGGGCGCCAGGGTGACCCCGGCTCGTCGCGCTTCTACCTGTCGATGGAAGACCCGCTGCTGAAGATCTTCGCCGGCGATCGGCTCAAGGCGATCATGGATCGCCTGAAGCTGCCCGAGGGCGAGCCGATCGAGGCGGGCATGGTCTCGCGCTCGATCGAGTCTGCCCAGCGCAAGGTCGAGGCGCGCAACTTCGACATCCGCAAGCAGCTGCTCGAGTACGACGACGTCGCCAACGACCAGCGCAAGATCGTCTACGCCGACCGCAACGCGCTGCTCGAGACCGAGAACGTCTCAGAGCGCGTCGGCGAGTTGCGCCAGCAGGTGTTCAGCGACCTGTTCCGCGAATACGTTCCCGCCGATTCGGTCGAGGAGCAGTGGAACCTCGAGGGTCTGGAGAACGCGCTGGAGAACGACTGGCAGCTGCCGTTGCCGCTGCGGCGCATGCTGCAGGAGAACGAGCAGCTCACCGACGAGGACCTGCTCGAGACGGTGCTGAAGGACGCCGAGCGGGTGTACCGCGCGAAGGTCGACCAGGTCGGCGCCGACGTGTTCGCCGGTTTCGAGCGTTCGATCCTGCTGCAGACGATCGACCAGCACTGGCGCGAGCACCTGTCGTCGCTCGACTACCTGCGCCAGGGCATCCACCTGCGCGGCTACGCACAGAAGAATCCGAAGCAGGAATACAAGCGCGAGGCTTTCGAGATCTTCGGGCTGATGCAGCAGCGCATCCGCAGCGACGTCACGCGCATCCTGATGACGGTGCGCATCCAGTCGCCCGAGCAGGCCGAGCAGGTCGAGGAAACGCTGCAGCCGCAGTACACGAAGGTCGCCTACACGCACGCCGACTTCGATCCGTCCGTCGCCGAGTCGGCCGAAGCCGACCCGGAGGCGATCGCGCTGGCGGTGCAGAACGCACCGCGCGCGGCCGACGCGCCCGCGCAACCGGTGCGCCGCTTCGGCCAGAAGATCGGCCGCAACGATCCCTGTCCCTGCGGATCCGGCAAGAAATACAAGCAGTGCCACGGTCGCCTGGCGTGAGCGCGCCCTGCGCCCGCTGCGCCCTCGCCGCACTCCGGAGAAGCCGATGCCCGTGAATCTCGAAGCGCCGCGGCGCGACGCGTTGCCCGTCGTTGCCGGCGTCGAAATCGGCACGGCGTGCGCGGGAATCCGCAAGACCGGTCGCCGCGACGTGCTCGTGCTGCGCCTGGCACCCGGCGCGCGCGCTGCCGGCGTCTTCACGCAGAACCGCTTCTGTGCGGCACCGGTCGTCGTCTGCCGAGAGCACCTGGCAAGCTCGGGAGCTTCGGTCCGTGCGCTCGTCGTCAACACCGGCTGCGCGAACGCAGGCACCGGCGAGCAGGGACTGG
The DNA here is from genome assembly GCA_023954015.1 of Burkholderiaceae bacterium. Taxonomy (GTDB): domain Bacteria; phylum Pseudomonadota; class Gammaproteobacteria; order Burkholderiales; family Burkholderiaceae_E; genus Zeimonas. The sequence continues at coordinate 3,047 of JAMLIS010000014.1, read as the reverse complement.
CGGACGCGCGTGCGAGCTGCGAGGCGCTCGCGACGCGGCTCGGCATCGCGGCCGATGCGGTGCTGCCGTTCTCCACCGGCGTCATCCTCGAGCACCTGCCGATGCAGCGGCTGCTCGCCGGGATCGACGCGGCGGTCGATGCGCTCGGCGGCAGCGACTGGCTCGATGCGGCCGAGGCGATCATGACGACCGACACTGTTCCGAAGGCGGCGTCCCGGCGCATCGAACTCGGTGGGCAGACCGTCACCGTGACCGGCATCGCGAAGGGCGCCGGCATGATCCGACCGGACATGGCGACGATGCTCGGCTTCGTTGCCACCGATGCCGCGGTGCCTGCCGCGTTGCTCTCGCGCTGGGCGCGCGAGGCGGCCGATGCGAGCTTCAATCGCATCACGGTCGACGGCGATACGTCGACCAACGATTCCTTCGTGCTCGTCGCCACCGGCGCGTCGTCGGTCGCCATCGACGGGCAGGCCGGGCGTGCTGCCGACAGCGCGGCCGCGCAGGCGCTGCGCGAGGCCATCGTCTGCGTTGCGCGCGAACTGGCGCAGGCGATCGTGCGCGACGGCGAGGGTGCGACGAAATTCATCTCGGTGCACGTCGAAGGTGCGCGCGACGACGGGGAAGCCGCAGCGGTCGCATTCACCGTCGCGCACTCGCCGCTGGTGAAGACCGCCTTCTTCGCGTCCGATCCGAACCTCGGGCGCATCCTCGCGGCGGTAGGCCGGGCGGGCGTCGCCGACCTCGATGTCGATCGCGTCGATCTGTACCTCGACGACGTGCACGTCGCCACGCGCGGCGGACGTCACCCGCAGTACCGGGAGGAGGACGGACAGCGCGTGATGAAGAAGGCGGAGATCGAGGTGCGCATCGTGCTCGGGCGCGGTAGCGCATCGACCACCGTCTGGACTTGCGACCTGTCGCACGACTACGTGTCGATCAATGCGGACTACCGATCCTGATTCGGCGGGTGGTATCGACCCTTCGGCGCTCGCGCGCATCGTGTCGCGCGCCGAGTCGCTGCTCGGCCGATTCGAACGATTGCTCGGCGCCGCCCCCGTCCCCGACTGGGACGCGGCGATCGCCTTTCGCTGGCGCCGGCGACCGACCGCCTTCGGCGTGCAGGCGAGCCTGCAGCCGGTGCGGCACGTCTCGCCGATCCGGCTCGACGACCTGAAGCACATCGACGAGCAGAAGGCGGCGATCGAGCGCAACACGCGCCAGTTCGTCCAGCACCGCCCGGCGAACAACGTGCTGCTCACCGGATCGCGCGGCACCGGGAAGTCGTCGCTGATCAAGGCGCTGCTGAACGAATATGCGCCGCACGGCCTGCGGCTGATCGAGGTCGACAAGGACGATCTGGTCGACCTGCCGGAGATCGTCGAGCTGGTCGCCGCGCGACCCGAGCGCTTCATCGTCTTCTGCGACGACCTGTCCTTCGAGGAGGGCGAGCCCGGCTACAAGGCGCTGAAAGTCGCGCTCGACGGTTCGGTGGCCGCGCAGTCGGAGAACGTGCTGATCTACGCCACGTCGAATCGCCGGCACCTGATGCCCGAATACATGCGCGAGAACCTCGAGGCGAAGCACCAGTCCGACGGCGAGATCCACCCCGGCGAGACGGTCGAGGAGAAGATCTCGCTGTCCGAGCGTTTCGGCCTGTGGGTGTCGTTCTATCCGTTCCGGCAGGACGACTACCTGGCGATCGTCTCGCACTGGCTGTCCAGCTTCGGCTGCGGCGAGCGCGAGATCGACGCGGCGCGCGCCGACGCGCTTCGTTTCGCGCTCGAGCGCGGCTCGCGCTCGGGGCGCGTCGCCTGGCAGTTCGCGAAGGATTGGGCGGGTCGCCGGGCGCGCAAGGCCGGGACGGTCCCCCGGGCTGCCGCGACGGCGGCACCGAAGTCGCCGCGCGGCCGCAGGCGCAGCTGAACCCACGGGCGGCCATGAGCGTCGCAAGCGTCCCCGACGCCGGCGCGACGCGCGCCGATCCCGCCGATCTCGTCGATGTCGCCGTCGGCGTCCTGATTCGTCCCGACGGCGCGGTCCTGTTCGGTCAGCGCCCGGCCGGCAAGCCCTACGCCGGATGGTGGGAGTTCCCGGGCGGCAAGCTCGAGGCCGGAGAGAGCGTCGAGCAGGCGCTCGCGCGCGAGCTCCACGAGGAGCTGGGCATCGACGTACACGAGTCGCTGCCCTGGGTCGTTCGCGAGTACCGGTACCCGCACGCGCACGTCCGCCTCCATTTCCAGCGGATCGTCTCATGGGCCGGCGAGCCGCACGGCCGCGAGGGACAGTCGCTCGCGTGGCGACGGCCCTCGGCGATCGACGTCGCGCCGCTGCTGCCGGCAGCGATCCCCGTCATCGGCTGGCTTCGCCTGCCTGACCGGATCGGCATCAGTTGCGCGCTCGAAATGGGCGACGATCGATTCGTCGCGCAACTCGGGAAGGCGCTCGCGGCGGGGCTGAGGCTGTTGCAGCTGCGCGAGCCGTCGATGGAAGCGGCGCGCTTCGACGCGCTGTTCCGGCGCGTGCGCGAACTGAGCGCGCGCTTCGGGGCGCGGCTCGTCGTCAACAGCGGACACCCGGCGTCGTACTGGGCCGCCTGCGACGGCGTGCATCTTCGAAGCATTGATTTACGCTCGATCGTCTCAAGACCGAGACTGCGAATCGTCGGTGCCTCGTGTCACGATGCAGCGGAACTCGAACGGGCCGGCGACCTTGGCGTCGATTTCGCCCTGCTCGGGCCGGTCAAGGACACGCGCTCGCATCCAGGCGCCGCGGTGCTCGGATGGGGCGGCTTCGAGCGCCTCGCGCGAACGTCGCGCGTACCGGTCTTCGCGCTCGGTGGATTGGACGAACGCGATGCGAAGAGCGCGTCGCGCGCCGGCGCCCATGGGTTGGCGATGATGCGCTCGATCTGGCGATGATGTCGGGCGATGATTCGCCCGGCCGATCAGTCTCGGGGACGCGAATCGTCGGTCGGTGCGTCGCCCGACTCACCCCAGTCGTCCGCGCGATCGCTGCGCGAGTCGCCGGCGATGCGGTAGCGCTCG
>JAMLIS010000013.1 GCA_023954015.1 Burkholderiaceae bacterium | reverse complement strand
TCCGAGCTCTACGGCCTGGTGCAGGAGACGCCGCAGAAGGAGACCACGCCGTTCCATCCGCGCAGCCCCTACGCGGTGGCCAAGCTCTACGCCTACTGGATCACGGTGAACTACCGCGAGGCCTACGGCATGTATGCCTGCAACGGCATCCTGTTCAACCACGAGTCGCCGCGCCGCGGCGAGACCTTCGTCACGCGCAAGATCACGCGCGGGCTGGCGAACATCGCGCAGGGGCTGCAGCAGTGCCTGTACCTGGGCAACCTCGACGCGCTGCGCGACTGGGGCCACGCGAAGGACTACGTGCGCATGCAGTGGATGATGCTGCAGCAGGACGAGCCGGAAGACTTCGTCATCGCCACCGGAGAGCAGTACAGCGTTCGCCAGTTCGTCGCGTGGGCAGCGGAAGAACTGGGCATCTCGCTGCGCTTCGTCGGCGCGGCCAAGGACGAGCACGCGGTGGTCGAGGAGGTCTGGGGCGACCGCGCTTCGGCTGTGAAGCCCGGCGACGTCATCGTTCGGGTCGACCCCCGCTATTTCCGCCCGGCCGAGGTCGAGACGCTGCTCGGCGACCCCACGAAGGCGCGCGAGAAGCTCGGCTGGGTGCCCGAGATCAGCGCGCGCGAGATGTGCGCCGAGATGGTTGCACACGATCTCGACCAGGCGCGGCGGCACGCCCTGCTGAAGGGGCACGGCTACGAGGTGACGGTGAGCAGCGAGTGAGCGCGCCGCCTCAGCCACCACTGAAAGCGCATCATTCGGTAGCGGCGCGGTCCGCGCCGATGGCTTGCGCCTGATCCCTCTCCGATGACGCCCGATTCCCGAATCTTCGTGGCCGGCCACCGTGGCATGGTCGGTTCCGCCATCGTGCGCCGCTTGCAGGCAGACGGCGCAACCCGGCTGTTGCTGCGTTCGCGCCGCGAACTCGACCTCACCGACCAGGCAGCGGTGGAGGCTTGCTTCGCCGCGGAAAAGCCGCAGTACGTGTTCCTGGCCGCCGCCAGGGTCGGCGGCATCCACGCCAACGACACCTACCCGGCCGAGTTCATCCGCGACAACCTCGCGATCCAGACCAACGTGATCCACTCGGCCTGGAAGCATGGCGCGACCAAGCTGTGCTTCCTCGGCTCCTCGTGCATCTACCCGAAGCTTGCCCCGCAGCCGCTGAAGGAGGAGTACCTGCTCACGGGGCCGCTCGAGCCTACGAATGAGTGGTACGCCGTCGCCAAGATCGCCGGCATCAAGATGTGCCAGGCCTACCGCCGCCAGTACGGCTTCGATGCGATCAGCCTGATGCCGACGAACCTCTACGGCCCGGGCGACAACTTCCACCCCGAGAACTCGCACGTGCTGCCGGCGCTGATCCGGCGCTTCCACGAGGCGAAGGAGCGCGGGGACGCGAGCGTGACGATCTGGGGGACGGGAACGCCGCGCCGGGAGTTCCTGCACGTGGACGACCTGGCCGATGCGGCCGTGTTCCTGATGCGCGGCTACTCGGCAGAGGCGATCGTGAACGTCGGCACCGGCGTCGACATTCCGATCGTCGAACTGGCGCGCCTCGTAGCCGGCGTGGTCGGATTCGACGGCGAGATCCGCACGGATCCGGGCAAGCCCGACGGCACGCCGAGGAAACTGCTGGACGTGGGGCGGCTCGAGGCGATGGGCTGGAAGGCGCGCATCGGGCTGGAGGAAGGGGTGCGGGCGACCTATCGCTGGATGCTCGGGGCGGGGTCGGTGCGGGGGTGAGGTCGTTGCGCCTCGACTTCCCTCAGCCAGGTCTCGAGAAAGCGCCTGGATGCGTTCGAGTTTGGCACGTGTCTCTCGGTCGAGTCGCGCACTGATGCGAGCGCTCATGGCCAACTCCTTCTGGTCAGCTTGCAGCCATGCAGCCAGCATATGTCCATTTGTCTGACGCCCCAGCGCTTCGTGCTGCCCTGCACTCGAACGTTACGAGGCGTGCACCGCCAGCACGAGGCGACGCAGGATCCGCGCGGCTTCGCGTGAGGCGCGGCTGAGCGGATGGTGGATCGCGGTCTTCACGACCCGACGAGAGCCTCTCGGAAGCACGGACCAGCTCTTGACCTTTCGTCGAATGTCGTCTTATCTGTAGTTTCACACTGCTCGCCAATGATCCTCGACATCATCGCCGGCGCGCGCCCGAACTTCATGAAAATCGCGCCGATCATCCGCGCCTTGCAGGCGCGCGAGGCGCAGGGCGGCCCGCTTCGCTATCGGCTGGTGCACACCGGCCAGCACTACGACGCCCGCATGTCGGGCGATTTTTTCGCGCAGCTGGGCATCCCCGAGCCCGATGTGAACCTCGAGGTCGGCTCGGGCACGCAGGCCGAGCAGACCGCGGCGATCATGGTGCGCTACGAGAAGCTGCTGCTCGATCGCAGGAGCGCCCTGTGCCTGGTCGTCGGCGACGTGACCTCGACCATGGCCTGCGCGATCGCCGCGCAGAAGCTGTGCGTGCCGGTGGCGCACGTCGAGGGCGGCATCCGCTCGGGCGACTGGACGATGCCCGAGGAGATCAACCGGATGGTGACCGACTCGATCACCAACTGGTTCTTCACTACCAGCGAAGCCGCCAACGAGAACCTGCGCCGCACGGGCGTGCCCGACGAGCGCATCTTCTTCGTCGGCAACACGATGATCGACACGCTGCTGGCGAACCTCGGGCGCTTGCGTCCGCCCGCATTCTGGGCCGAACTCGGGCTGCAGGCGGGCGAATATTTCGTGCTGACGCTGCACCGGCCGGCCAACGTCGACTCGCAGGCCGCGTTCGCGCGCATGCTCGCCGCGATCGGCGAGGGCACGCGCGGCATGCCGGTGGTGTTCCCGGTGCACCCGCGCACGGCGAAGACGCTGCGCGAACTCGGCGGAGTGGGCGGCCCCGGCCTGCGCTCGGTCGACCCGCAGCCCTACCTCGAGTTCAACTGGCTGGTGAAGCACGCGCGTGCGGTCATCACCGATTCGGGCGGCATCACCGAGGAGACCACGGTGATGCAGGTGCCGTGCCTGACGCTGCGCGACACCACCGAGCGTCCCGAGACTGTCACCACGGGAACCAACGAGCTGATCGGCACCGATCCGTCGAGGCTCGCGCCCGCGCTCGACCGGCTGTTCGCCGGCCAGTGGAAGCGCGGCGGGATCCCGCCGCTGTGGGACGGGCGAACCGGGGAACGGATCGTCGCGGCGCTGGAGCGCTTGCTTGCGGAGGCTTGGTCCTAGGGGAGGCAAAGCGCCAGTCCGGCAGCAGCGGTCGTCGACGGAGTCGACCTCGACCGCTACGCACCCCGTCCGCGCGATGCGGTGCTGCGGATCGCCGACCTGAGTACGATCGAGCCCAGCCAGTCGCACCGAGCGCGCACGCGCCCTCGCGACTTCCCCCACCCTTACGCAGGAGGTCGACGTGACCGCGAGAACCCCGGAAACCCCGGACCTGAACGCCCGATACGGCCTGAACCCGCCGCACAGCGAAGTCGTGCAGGCGTGCCGCATGATCGAGCCGGGCAAGGCGATGGACATGGGCTGCGGCGGCGGCCGAAACGCGCTGTATCTCGGTCAGCTCGGCTTCGACGTGACCGCGGTGGATGCCAACCCGAACGCCGTCGGCATGCTGCAGTCCGTCATCGAGCAGGAGCACATCCAGAACATCGAGGCGCGCGTCTACGACATCAACGAAGCGGCCCTGGGCGCGACCTACGATTTCATCGTCTGCACGGTCACCCTGATGTTTCTCGATCCCACCCGCGTCGATGCAGTGATCGCCGACATGCAGCAATGCACGCGGGCCGGAGGCCACAACCTGGTCGTCGCCGCGATGGACACCGACGAGTACCCGTGCCCGATGAACTTTCCATTCACGTTGCGCCCGGGGCAGTTGAGCGCCGCCTACGCCGGCTGGGAACTGCGGAAGTACAACGAGGACGTAGGCACGATGCACAACGGAGCTCGGCTGCAGTTTGCGACGCTGCTGGCGCGCAAGCCGGCATGAGGGGGTGGTGCAGAGAGGTGGCTCCGCTTGTCTGAACACGATCCGGGCGGAGAGTACCCCGCAGCCGGCCGCCGGTCAGCCGCGGGGGGCCGGGCGCTGCAGCGCCGAACTCCCGATTTTCGGCACTCCCGTCGCCCGTGACGGCTAGCAGATGCCAAAAGTCCCGATTTTCGGGAGTCTTCGGTGATTCGGGTTCGCGCTCGGGGCAAATCTCCCGCTTTTCGAGACAATCACCCTGCGTCGCAGTGATTTACACCGCAGCCGATCGGCAGGCGCGCCGGCCGCAGGCGCGTGCCGCTGCATGAGCGTCGAACACGGGTTGCCCCCCGCGGCGGTCGTGCGTTCGTCGCAGGCGACGCCCGCCCGCCGCCGGGGACAACCCTGCGTCGCGGTGATCGACCCGTTTGCCCCGTGCACCGCCTGAAGCCGTGGTCAGCCGCGCGGGCAGGTCACCGCACTGCAACGAACGGTTGCGATCTCCGCCGTGAAGGCTGCATGACGAGAGCAAACGCAACATCACGTTGCGCGACCGGACCGGCTACGCGCGCATCGGCGCTCCCGCAGCCCGCATTCACCCCCGCCGCGGCGCCCCGTACGTGCCGTACCCGTACTTCCCGCGGTAATACCCGTAGCGCGCGCCGTATCCGTACCGCACTCGCGACGGCACGAAGCAGTTGAAGACGAAGCCGTCGATCTGTGCGCCGGTGAGCTGGTACTGCTGCACGGCGTCGGCGACGTCGGCGCGGGCCACGCGCTTGTGTCGCACGACGAAGGCCGTCACGTCGGCGAATCCGCCGAGCACCACGGCGTCCGACACCGGCAGGATCGGCGGTGCGTCGACGATCACCACGTCGTAGTTCGACGCGGCCCAGCTGAACACGCGCCCGAGCCGCTCGGTGGTCAGCAGTTCGCCGGGGTTCGCCGCTGCGGCGCCTGCCGGCAGTACGCTGAGGTTCACCGTGGGGTCGGTCTTCACGAACTGCGCCGGATCGGCGCCTTCGCGCAGCACGTCCGATACGCCGCGATTGCCGTCGACGGCAAAGTAGTTGCCGATCGACGAGCGCCGCAGGTCGAAGTCGATCAGCAGTACGCGCGGTCCGGCGTTGGCGATCAGGTAGGCGAGGTTTGCCGAGACGAAGCTCTTGCCCTGACCGGGCACCGCCGACGTGAAGAGGATCGTGCGCCCGCCGCGCGTCTCGGCGAGCGACAGCTGCAGGTTCAGCCGCAGCGTGCGCAGCGCTTCGACGGCGCCCGACATGGGCTGTGCGCGCGCAAGCAGGTACGGCACGCTTGCGCGGCGATGCTTGCGCTGGTCGACCGCCATCTGTTCGCCGGCCACCGGCACCGTGGCGGACACGTGGATGCCGATATCGGCTTCGAGCTCGCGCGGGTCGCGGATGCGTCCGCGCAATGCGGCGAGCAGTTGCGTGAGCAGGAACCCGGCGGCGAGGCCGCCGAGCAGCCCGACGGCGACGACGAGTGCGCGGCGCGGCTTGCTCGGTTTCTCGGTGGCGATCGCGCGATCGACGATCGTCACGTTGCCGATGGTGCCTGCGCGCGCCACGCGCAGCTGCTGCGCGTTGTTCAGCAGGCTCACGTAGAGCTGGTTGTTCACCTCGACGTCGCGCGCCAGGCGCAGGTAGTCCTGCTGGACGCGCGGCAGCGACTGGATGCGTTCGCTCATGCGTTTCTGCTGCGCGCCGATGCTGGCGATCTGTTCGCGCAGTGCGCGCGCCACCGGGTGCGCTCGTTCGTAGCGTGCCTCGGCTTCCTTGCGCTTGAGTTCGAGGTCGAGCCGGCTCTTCTCGAGGTCCACGGTCTGCGTCAGCAGGGCGCTGATCTCGCCGGGGATGTCGATCGTTCCGTGCTGGTTGCGGAAGGCATTGAGTTCGCTCTCGGCGCGGTCGAGCTGGCTGCGCAGCTTCGGCAGCTGCTCCTCGAGGAACTGCAGGCTCTTCTCGGCTTCGGCCGCGCGGCGCTGCACGTTCTGGCGCACGTAGGCGTCGGCGATCGCGTTCACGAGGCGCGCCGCGGCGAGCGCGCTCACGCCTTCGTACTCGATGCGCATGATCCCCGACTGGCGCTTCGTCTCGGCGACGCGCATGTCCTTGCGGATCTGGTCGACCCGCGCGACGATCGACTGGCGGCGCAGTTCGAACTGCGTGCCGGGACGCGCGACGAGTTCGGCGATGCGCAGCGCGTAGCCGTTGTCGTTCGCGGCGCGCGTGCCGTCGTTGCCTTCGAGCACGGGCGCGTCGTCTTCGTCGCGCAGCGTCCAGCGGTTGTTCTCGCCGATCTCGAGCCGCATCGGAAGGCCGAGTCGTTCGGGAGGCACTTCGAATTCGGCGAGCATCAGGCGCTCGCCGCCCCAGGCCCAGGCACTCGGGTCGACGAGCGGCAACGCGGGCGCGATCGCCAGGCCCTCGGCGTCGCGGTCGAGCCGGCGCGCGAGCCATTCGCCGACGAGCGGCAAGCGATTCGCCACCTCCACGTCGCTGTACAGGCGCAGCGCCTCGACCGCTGCCGAGACGTTCGTGCGCGAGCGAAGGATCTCGATTTCGCCTTCCACCGGCGAGCCGGACACGTCGAGCGCCTGCGCCACCGACGTGAGCGCGCCGAGTCCCGAGCCCTTCTTGTCCTCGACCTGCACCAGCGCGTCCACCGTGTAGATCGGCGTGGCGAACAGCGCGTAGGCGAGCGCGGCCAGCGTGCACAGCAGCGCGACCAGCGCGAAGGTCCAGCGATGATCGGAGAGGTTCTCGGCGAGGTCGACGAGCGAGATCGTGTCGTCGTCGTCGAGCACGGCGCGCGACGACGGACGCGAGCCGCGCAGCGACGACGAGCCGCCGCTGTCGAGGAAGGCTTCGGTGTCCCGCGCGTCGCGCCGGGTGCGCGAGGCGGGGCGCGCCGCGGGCGCGCGCGGGCGGGCGTCGGGGTCGGATTGCGTCGTCGCGGCTTGCGTCGTCGCGGCTTGCGTCGGCGTCGCGCCGGCGTCGAGCGGACGCGTGAGGTCGTCGTCGGGCGCGTTCATCGCGTGGCGCTCCTCGTGCCGCTCGCACCCTGCACCCACGGCAGCAGTTGCGCAACGACGCGGCCGGCGCGCGTGAGCTGCGTCGGATCGACGTAGACGACGTCGCGCGCGCGCAGCACGAAGCGGTCGGCGAGCAGCAGCGCCTCGGGCGAACGTGCGTCGAGGTGGTAGACGAGCGGCTCTTCCTTCGGCCCGAGGCGCAGCACGAACACCTGGCCGGCGTTCGACGTGAGCGGGTTCGGGCCGCCGGCGTCGGACACCGCGTCGGCAAGCGTCAGGCGCCCGCGCGGCAGCGGATAGGCCTTCGGCTGCTGCACTTCGCCGAGCACGAAGATCTTCTGCTCGCGCCGCTCGGGCACGTTGATCACGTCGCCGTGCTGCAGCAGCAGGTTCTGCGTCATCTCGCCTTCGTAGTACAGGCGATCGAGGTCGAGCGTGTAGCGTTCGCTGCCGCGCGTGACGGTGACGGCCGACAGGTCGGCTTGCGGCTTGATGCCGCCCGCCTGGCCGATCGCGTCGGCGATATGCAGCGGCACGTCGGTGATCGGCAGGTTGCCCGGCGTCTGCACTTCGCCGACGACGAACACCCGCTGGCTGCGATACGCGGCGAGCTCCACCTCCACCTGCGGGTCCTTCACGTAGCGCGACAACTGGCGTGCGACCTGGCTGCGCAGCTCGGGCACGGTGCGCCCCCCCGCCTCGATGCGTCCGGCCATCGGCAGGTAGATCGTGCCGTCGTGCGCGACCACGCGCAGCGGAATCACGTTGCTCGCCTGGCCGGTGGCGCCGTTGGCCAGCGTCTGCGTGGTCACCGACAGGTTCGGGGCGTAGTTCAGGTCGGGGTGGTTCCAGACCGTGACGCGCAGCGCGTCGCCCGGGCCGATGCGGTACGGCGTGGGCTGCTTCTGTGGCACGACGGGGGGCGCGGGGCGCGCGACCGCGTCGAACCGGCGGATCAGCGCCCAGTCGATCGCCACCGGCGTGACTTCGGCTGCGGGCGTCGCTTCGGGCGCACTCGTTCGACCGAGGAACTGGCCCGGCGCGTAGGCGCAGCCGCCGAGCAGCAGGGCGAGTGCGGCCAGCGAGGCCAGCGACGCCAGCGAACCTGCGCGGGTTGGCGGCGCTGCCGACGTCGCTATCGGCGCCGCTATCGGCGCCGCCGCAAGGCGGGGGCAGGGCGTTGCGAAGGCGATCTGTTTCATTGCAGCAACCCCTGTCTCGACAGACGGTCGATCCATTGGCCGATGCAGTCGTTCATCGACTCCAGGCATTCCTCGAATCCTTCGACCGGCCCGCTCACCGGGTCGGCAATCTCGATCCCCTGCCAGTGCCCCAGCAGCCGCACGCGTCCGGCGTACTGCGGCGAGCGCGCGAGGATCGACTGGCGATGATCGTGGCCCATGCAAAGCACGAAGTCGGCTTCGCCGAGCATGAGCGACGACAGCAGGCGACTGCGGTGCGACGACAGGACGCCGAGACCGGCTCGCGCGACGACCTCGATGCAAGTCGGGTGTGCGGACTGGTCGGGCAAGGCGTTGACGCCCGCCGACGAAACCTGTGCGCGAAGACCGCGCGCGTGCAGCGCGTGCCGCATGGCGATTTCAGCCATTGGACTGCGGCAGATATTCGCGGTGCAGACAAGAAGCAACTTCAGCGGCACGCGAGATCATAACGGCAACCGGCGCGCAGCAGGCTCGATGCGCGTCCCGGCAGCCTCGACCGCAGGCTCGATGCGCATCTCGACAGCCTCGCTCGCGCGGTGCGCGTTCCAGCCGGCCAGAAACAGGTACAGGTACGCGCACGCGGCGGCCAGGAAGGCGGCGAACATCTGCCAGTGCGCGAAATCGATCAGCCACATCGTGACGCCGAGCCCTCCGGCGATGGCGCCGATCAGCGCCTCGAAGGCGGCAGTGGAGCGCACCGACATCCCGGTGTTCACCAGCAGATGGTGCAGATGGTCGCGTCCCGCGGACATCAGCGGGCATTTCTTGCGCTTGCGCTTGGCCATCACGGCGATCGTGTCGATGACCGGCATCGCGCAGATCCACAGCGCCACCACCGGCGGCAGGCCGCCGGGGCGCTGCGACAGGTCGATCGCGATCCAGGCGAGCAGGAAGCCGAGCACCATGCTGCCCGCGTCGCCCATGAACAACCTCGCGCGCGCGCGTCCGGGGATGCGGGCGTTGAAGAGCAGGAAGCCGGCAATGGCGCCGGCGATCGACAACTGCCCGAGCATCATCGGCAGGTCGCCGATCCACCACGCCGCGAACGAGAACCAGGCGACGGCGACCAGCGCGATCGAACCGGCCAGCCCGTCGAGGCCGTCGAGCATGTTCATGCCGTTGATGACGCCGGCCGCCGCGAACACCGTGAACCCCAGGGCTGCGGCGAAGCCGAAGCTGAAGTGGTGACCCGGCAGCAGTTCGCCGAGCGTGAGCAACAGATTGTTGTCGAGCGCAAGGGCGATACCTGCGATAGCCGATTGCAGCACGAACTTGGCACGAGGACCGATGCCGAAGCGATCGTCGACGAGGCCGAGCGACAGCAGCGCGAACGCGCCGACGATGATCCATGGGCCGGGATTCAGCTCCCGCCAGGCGCCCCACGACAGCAACATGCCGAGCGCCATTCCGATGCCGCCGACGACTGGAGTGGGATCGAGGTGAGTTCGGTGCCCGCCCGGCTTTTCCATCAGTCCGAGGCGCGACGCATTCCTTTCGAGAAACAGAAGGGCGATCGATGTCGTCGCCGTGCTCGCCAGTACGGGCTCGAGCATGGACGCTCCGAGGGAGAAGAAGTGCCTTGACTTTAGTCGACAATTCGAGAGTCGCGAAAGCGTTTTGTGCTTGTCGCGACAGACGTTGTCTCCATTGACCAACGACCCGCAGCCGAAAGGACCGCATGGCCCGCCGGACGGTTGTCGTTGCGTGAGTTCTTTGCATAGCCGCGCGGCAACGTTGGAGTAGCGTTGCGCCGATGGCGCCGTGGTCTCGACGCGCCTTGTCTCCACGCATCTTGTCTTCCCGCACCTTGTCTTCCCGCACCTTGTCTTCCCGCACCTTGTCTTTACGCACCTTGTCTTTACGCACCTTGTCCCCGCGCGCCTTGCGAATCTGCGCCGTCGCTGCAGTGGTGGCGATCCTCATGCTGGCGCTGTGGCCGACGAGCGAGTCGATGCCGCTGCACACCGCCTGGGACAAGGCCGATCACGTGGCGGCCTTCGCCGTGCTCACGATCCTCGGATTGCGCGCGTGGCCTTCCTGGCCATTGCGCGTCGTGTCGAGCCTGCTCTTCTACGGAGTGCTGATCGAGGTGCTGCAGTCGTTCACCTCGTGGCGGCACGGCGACTGGCGCGACGTCGTTGCCGACGTCGTGGGCGTGGCGGTCGGCATCCTGCTGCTCAGGGCGTGGGAAAGGCGACGTCGCGAACGGCTGCGCGCGCAGGAGGCGGCAGAGCGCGTCGGCGAAGTCTGAGGACGGCGCGTCGGCAGGCTCGAGCTTTCGACGTAACGGCTCATCGTCACCGAGGCGCTGCGACCTCGTCACCTTTTTCGACCTTGTCACCGAGGAGCTGCGAACTCGTCGCCGAGGCGCTGCAGCTTCGTCATCAAGGCGCTGCAGCTTCGTCATCGAGGCGCTGCAGCTTCGTCACCGAGGCGCTGCGACTTCGTCATCGAGGCGCTGCAACTTCGTCACCGAGGCGCTGCGACCTTGTCACCGAGGCGCTGCGACCTTGTCACCGAAGCGTTTCCGTCCCGGCGACGACGGCGAGCCTCTCTGTCCGCAATCGTCGACGAGCTGCCTGTCGCCGGCGTCCGCGTGGCGTGCCGAGGCGGCGGTGCGCCCCTCCGCGCAGTGTCGGCTCGGGTCCTTCCAACGAGCTTGCGTCGGAGCAGAGCCGCGTCGCCCAGTAAGGATTTGCTGCGTAATACAGCGTTTCCCGCTGTGGAAGAAAGTGCACGAGCGCAGATGCTGCGATATGCAGCAATTGAATGGGTAGCCCGACGGGTGGAGCGGCGTCCCGCCACGCCGGCGCGCCCGCACGCCGACGGGTGGAGCGGCGTCCCGCCACGCCGCCGCTCCCGCACGCCGACGGGTGGTGCGGCGTCCCGCCACGCCGGCGCTGCCCTGCAAGCGCCCACACGCCGCCGCCGGCCTGCAAGCGCCCACACGCCGCCGCGCGCCTGCAAGCGCCCGCACGCGCCGCGCGCCTGCAAGCGCCCGCACCCGCGCCGCGCGCCCAACCGCCGACACCCGCAAGAAACGTCACCGCCCCAAGCGTGACACTGTGCCGATATGTCTATCCCCCGCTCGATATACTCGGACGATCCCCGTCTCCTCTTTCATCGTTTTCCATGAATGCCGAAGCCCGCCTGCGCGATCTCCTCGTCCGCCGCATCGTCGTCCTCGACGGCGCGATGGGCACGATGGTGCAGCGCTACGGGCTCGACGAGCAGGGTTTCCGCGGCGAGCGTTTCGCGGGGCACGCGCGCGACCTGCAGGGCAACAACGAGCTGCTGTCGCTGACGCAGCCCGGTGTGGTGCGCGAGATCCACGAGCAGTACCTCGCGGCCGGTTCGGACATCATCGAGACGAACACTTTCGGTGCGACGGTCATTGCGCAGGCCGATTACGGGCTCGCCGAGTACGCGCTCGAGATGAATCTCGCTGCTGCCCGCCTGGCGTGCGAGGCGCGCGATCGCTTCTCGACGCCCGAGCGTCCGCGCTTCGTCGCCGGGGCGATCGGTCCGCAGCCGAAGACCGCTTCGATCTCGCCCGATGTCAACGATCCGGCCGCGCGCTCGATCACCTTCGACGAGTTGCGCGATGCCTACGCCGAGCAGGTGCGCGCGCTCGTCGAGAGCGGCGTCGATCTGCTGCTGCTCGAGACGATCTTCGACACGTTGAACGCGAAGGCGGCGATCTTCGCGATCGAGGAACTGATGGCCGAGCGCGTGTCGCAGGGGCTCGCGCGCGTGCCGCTGATGATCTCGGGCACCGTCACCGATGCGTCGGGCCGGTTGCTGTCGGGGCAGACCGTCGAGGCGTTCTGGAACTCGGTGCGCCACGCGCGTCCGCTGACGATCGGGCTGAACTGCGCGCTCGGTGCGGCGCTGATGCGGCCCTACGTCGAGGAGTTGTCGGCGAAGGCCGACACTTTCCTGTGCGTCTATCCGAACGCCGGCCTGCCGAATCCGATGGCGGAGACGGGCTTCGACGAGACGCCGCAGATCACGTCGTCGCTGCTCGGCGAGTTCGCGCAGGCGGGCTTCGTGAACGTCGTCGGCGGTTGCTGCGGTACGACGCCCGAGCACATCACCGCGATCGAGCGCGCCGTGCGCGACGTGGCGCCGCGTCGCGTGCCGGAGCGCCCGCGCGCGATGCGGCTGGCCGGGCTCGAGGCCTTCAACGTCGACGACTCGTCGCTCTTCGTCAACGTCGGCGAGCGTACGAACATCACGGGCTCGAAGGTCTTCGCGAAGATGATCCTCGAGGGCCGCTACGACGACGGGCTGGCGGTGGCGCGCCAGCAGGTCGAGAACGGTGCGCAGGTCATCGACGTGAACATGGACGAGGGCATGCTCGACTCCGTGGCGGCGATGACGCGCTTCCTGAATCTCGTGGCGTCGGAGCCCGACATCGCGCGCGTGCCGCTGATGATCGACAGCTCCCGATGGGAGGTGATCGAGGCGGGATTGAAGTGCGTGCAGGGCAAGCCGATCGTCAACTCGATCTCGCTGAAGGAAGGCGAGGACGAGTTCCTGCGCCAGGCCGCGCTGTGCCGCCGCTACGGCGCGGCGGTGGTCGTGATGGCCTTCGACGAGCAGGGGCAGGCCGACACCTTCGAGCGCAAGGCGCAGATCTGCAGGCGCGCCTACGACCTGCTGACCCAGCGCGTGGGTTTTCCGCCCGAGGACATCGTCTTCGATCCGAACATCCTCACCATCGCCACCGGCATCGAGGAGCACGACCACTACGGCGTGGCCTTCCTCGAGGCCACTCGCTGGATCCGCGAGAACCTGCCGTACGCGAAGGTGTCGGGCGGTGTGTCGAACCTGTCGTTCAGCTTCCGCGGCAACGACGCGGTGCGCGAGGCGATCCACACGGTCTTCCTCTATCACGCCATCCGCGCGGGACTGACGATGGCAATCGTCAACGCCGGAATGATCGGCGTCTACGACGACATCGATCCGGCGTTGCGCGAGCGCGTCGAGGACATCGTGCTCGACCGGCCGCCGCGCGTCTCGCCCGGCGACCCCGACCACGGCAAGAGCGCGACCGAACGGATGATCGAGTTCGCGGCCACGCTGAAGCCCGGCGCCGGGGGTGCCAGGCCCGAGGAGGACCTGGCGTGGCGACGCGAGCCGGTCGAGAAGCGGCTGTCACACGCGCTCGTGCACGGCATCACGACCTTCATCGTCGAGGACACCGAGGAGGTGCGCGCGAGGATCGCTGCGCGCGGCGGCCGGCCGATCGAGGTGATCGAAGGTCCGCTGATGGACGGGATGAACATCGTCGGCGAGCTTTTCGGCTCCGGGAAGATGTTCCTGCCGCAGGTGGTGAAGTCGGCGCGCGTGATGAAGCAGGCGGTGGCGCACCTGGTGCCCTACATCGAGGAGGAGAAGCGCTCGCTGGCGGCGAGCGGCGCCGACGTCTCGTCGCGCGGCAAGATCGTCGTCGCGACGGTGAAGGGCGACGTGCACGACATCGGCAAGAACATCGTCGCGGTCGTCCTCCAGTGCAACAACTTCGAAGTCGTCAACATGGGCGTGATGGTTCCGGCCGCCGCGCTGCTGGCGAAGGCGAAGGAGGAAGGCGCCGACATCGTCGGCGTGTCGGGGCTCATCACGCCGTCGCTCGAGGAGATGGCGCACGTCGCGCGCGAGATGGAGCGCGATCCGCACTTCCGCGACAACCACGTGCCGTTGCTGATCGGCGGGGCGACCACGTCGCGCGTGCACACCGCGGTGAAGGTCGCGCCGCACTACTCGGGGCCGGTGATCTACGTGCCCGACGCCTCGCGCTCGGTGCCGGTGGTGCAGAGCCTCGTGTCGGACGAGCAGCGCGACGCGTATCTCGCCGAGGTACGCGACGAATACGAGCGCGTGCGCCGGCAGCACGCGGCGAAGAAGGGACCGAAGCTCGTGTCGATCGGGCAGGCGCGCACGAACCGGCCGAAGATCGACTGGGCGACCTACACACCGCCGCGGCCCTCGTTCCTCGGGCGCCGCGAGTTCGTTCGCTACGACCTCGCCGAGATCGTGCGCTACGTCGACTGGGGGCCGTTCTTCCAGGCGTGGGACCTGCACGGCGGCTATCCGGCGCTGCTCGACGATCCGCTGGTCGGCGAATCGGCGCGGCGCGTCTTCGCCGACGGCAAGGCGATGATGAAGCGCATCGTCGAGGAACGCTGGCTGCAGGCCAACGGCGTCGTCGCGTTCCTGCCGGCGAACGCGGTGAACGACGACGACATCGAGGTCTACACCGACGAATCGCGCTCGCAGGTGGCGTTCACGTGGAGGAACCTGCGCCAGCAGGTCGAGAAGCACGCGGGCGTCGACAACAAGTGCCTGGCGGATTTCGTCGCGCCGAAGCTGGTCGACGGGCGGCCTTCGGGTTACCAGGACTGGATCGGCCTGTTCGCGGTGACGGCGGGCGTAGGCATCGAGCAGAAGCTCGACGAGTTCGCGCGCGAGCTCGACGACTACTCGGCGATCACGCTGAAGGCGCTGGCCGACCGGCTGGCCGAGTCCTTTGCCGAGTGCCTGCACGCGCGCGTACGGCGGGAACTCTGGGGCTACGCGGCCGACGAGTCGTTGACGAACGACGAGCTGATCGCCGAGAAGTACCGGGGAATCCGGCCGGCGCCCGGCTACCCGGCGTGTCCCGAGCACACGGTCAAGCGCGCGCTGTTCGAGACGGTGAACGCCGCGGCGATCGGGATGCATCTCACCGAGGGCTTCGCGATGATGCCCGCGTCGAGTGTCAGCGGCTTCTACCTGTCGCACCCGGATTCGCAATATTTCAACGTCGGGCGGATCGGAGAAGACCAGCTTGCCGATTACGTGCGCAGGGCGGGGGTGACGGAGGAGGAAGCGCGGAGGGTGTTGGCGTCGGTTTTGTAGGGGGCACCCTCTCGGCGTCGGCTTCCTGGGTCCCCGGACGCTGCCGCATCGGGCTCGGCGCAGCCCGGCATGCTCGCTGGCATCGGCCGAGGTGGCTCGGCGGGCCCTGGCGTGCTTACGCATGCCTCCGTGCGCGCGCGTTTCGTTGCGCAGGTCGCCTCGCTGCGCGTAGGTACGCATGCTTGCGCGCTGCACCGCGCGTACGTATGCATGCTTGCGCGTTGTGCCGCGTGTACGTACGCACGCTTGCGCGCTGCACCGCGCGTACGTACGCACGCTTGCGCGTTGTGCCGCGTCCCCCGTGCCGCGCGGGGGCCCAAAATGCTGCAGAACGCAGCATTTCTCGTCGTGTAATTTCCTGCTCGGTTGGGAATGCAGGGTTTTGCGGCGTTTCGCAGCGTTGCAGTGACCGGGGTGCGCCCACGCCGGCCCGGCAGCGGCGCGCTGCCGTTCGGACGCGCCGGCAAACCGAAGCGCTGGCGGGGAAGGGGCAGCGTACGTCCGGTCGGCACTCTCGAGCGCAGGAGCCGGGGCGGAACGCACGAGCGGGGCCCGGACGCATGAGCGGGGCCGGAACGCAGGAGCGGAGCCGGAACGCATGAGCGGAGCCGGAACGCATGAGCCGGGGCGGAACGCAGGAGCCGGGGGCGGAAACGGAGGAGCCGGGGGCGGAACGCAGGAGCGGCCCGAACGCAGGAGCCGGGCCGGAACGCATGAGCGGAGCCGGAACGCAGGACTGAGCCGGAACGCAGGACTGAACCGGAACGCAGGACTGCGCCGGCGACGATGGCGTCCACCAATTACACGTGGGCACCCCGTTGGAAGCACCCCGTCCCCGCATCCCCGCGCGCACGTGTGCGCTTCCGCGGATGTTCGTCGCCATGCGTACGCACGTTCCTGCCAGGCGCTGGCTTGTTGCGTGCCCGTTGTTGCGCCCCTGTTGCGGCGTGCCCCCGTGCGTGTGGGCGTTGACGCGCGCCCGTCGCCGCTCGCCGGTTGCCGCGCGTTGCTACGCGCCCGTCGCCGCTCGCCGCTCGCCGGTTGCCGCGCGTTGCTACGCGCCCGTCGCCGCTCGCCGCTTGACGCGCGTTGCTACGCGCCTGAAGACTCGAAATGCTGCAGAACGCAGCATTTCTCGTCGCGTAATTTCCTGCTCGGTTGGGAATGCAGGGTTTTGCGGCGTTTCGCAGCGTTGCAGTGACCGGGGCGCGCCGACGCCGGCCCGGCAGCGGCGCGCTGTCCTTCGGCCGCGCCGGCAAACCGAAGCGGGTAATCGGCATGAACGCCCAGCGGCGACCGCACGATTCACCCCGCCGTCGCGCTCGGCCTCGAGCAACGTCGTTTCGAGCGGCGTTCGTCACGGACGATGGCCGGCCACCTCGTTCAGTGCGTCCCATACGCAGTGTTCCCGGCCTGACAGGCTCTCTCCGGCCGAAACCTCTGTGTTTTCGCAACGGAAGGCCGGCGCGTCGACCGCGTGTCAACGGGAGTGCAAAACTCGATGCCGTCGGGGGTCACTTCTGGATGTCGCTTGATGATCAGTTGACCGTCGATCCGGTTGGCGCGCCGGCCCCGCGTCCTGGTGAGCCCCGCACCCCGACCCCGCACCCCGCACCCCGCACCCCGCACCCCGCACCCCGCACCCCGCACCCCGCACCCCAACGCCTCGAAGCAGCCGTCCCTCGGCCGCAAACCCTAATCCGTTCGTGCCCGTTCGAGCGTGTCGGAGCGACGCAGGTCGCTCATGATGCGTCCATGGCCGATCCGCAATTGCTGCATCTCGTGGCGCGCACGTCAGGGGGCGCACGTCCATTCCGACGACGTCACGCCTGCGCCGATCTCTGGCGCCGGGTCGTGCGGAATTTCGACGTCGTCGCCTTCGTGCTGATGCCGGATCACGTTCATCTTCTCGCGCAGATCGAGCACGACTCGGCATTGCGCGCCTTCGGACGCGTCCTGTCCGCATTCCGCCTGAGGATGAGGGCGACCGCGCGACCGGAGCTCTCGTTCGAGTGGGAACCGCTTCCACCGCCGCAGCTCGTGCAACGCGATCGCCGGCACATCGCGCGCACCATCCGCTACATCCACTTGAATCCCGCGCGCGATGCCCTTTGCGGCGATCCGCTCGAATGGGAGTGGAGCACGCATCGGGACTGGGTCGGCGCCGTCGCCCGGCCCTGCGTCGATCGAACGCGATGGGCGCGTGCGATGGGCAAGCGCATGCCGTCGTGCACCGTCTGGTTGCACGACTACGTGTCCGCGGATCCTTCGGTGACTCGCAGCCGTCCGCCGTGCGGCATCGAGCCCTTCCTGCGTTCCGCCGGAAAGGACGCGTCGATCGACGCGCTCCTCACGGCGGTGCCGCTGGCGTTGCGCAGCGATCGAGTCCTGCCGCACGAATTCGGTGTCGCGGAACGGCGGCTCTTCCTGCTCGCGGCAGCGCGGTGGACTCGCTATTCGGGAACCGAGCTCGCTCGGCACGTGGGGTGTCACGCGACCAGCGCGCAGCGGACGATCCGGTGGATGCGGGAAGCAAAGGATCGGCTGCAGCGTCGCCCGGGAACCGCAGACTCGAGTGTCGCGAAACGCGCGCCGCGCGATGCGCTCACGCCGGATGAATTGCACGCGATGGCACTGATCCTGGCGGATCCGCGCTTGTCCATGCGAGGCGCGACCGACGCAGCCGCCGCCATCTGAGGGCAGCCGCCCGACGCGCTCGAGGAAGCAGGTGCGGGAGCATGTGGTCGGTAGTACGCTGCGTCCGGCAGCACGCCGGTCCGCAGCACGCTGGTGCGGGAGCGTGCCGATGCAGAAGCACGTCGGCTTGCTGCGCGACCGGTAGCGTCCGTCGGCAGCACTGGCCCGCAGCATCCCGCCCGCAGCACTGGCCTGCAGCATCCCGCCTGCAGCACCCGCCTGCAGCACTCCGCCCGCAGCACCGGCCTGCAGCACCCCGCCTGCAGCACCGGCCCGCAGCACTCCGCCCGCAGCACCGGCTCGCAGCACCCAGCCTGCAGCACCCCGCCCGTGGCACCCACGCCGCAGCCCCGGTGCGCGGCGCGCTGGTGCGTCCCGACGAGGCATTCCGCTGCGAAATACAGCGTTTTCGAGTGGACGGATTCTTCCACGGCCTGAGATGCTGCATTCCGCAGCAATTTGCCATGCGGTTATGGATCCTCGTCGATCTGCTGCGCTCCGGTATGGTGACGGTCGGTGTGCCGTACAGTTACCGACTGCGGACGACGACCGGGCGCAGGCGACGCTCGACGAGGTCGTCGGCGGCAGCCCTGCGGTGCGACGAGGATCGCCGGCCGGCGGGAGGGTTCGCGTCAGTGCCCTCGGCGATCGATCTCGGCGGCGCCACTTCCACGGAAGAACGATCGCCGGGATTGCCAACAAGCTGTTCGGATGAGAGCAGCTGCGAAGGAGTGATGGAATGGACGAGGTCGGTGCCGGTTCGGCTCCCGGGGATATCGAGCACGTCGGCTCCTGCATGCTTCCCACGCCGTGGGCGACGTTCCGGCTGCACGGATTCGTCGACCCCGACTCCGGGGCGGAGCATCTCGCGCTCGTGCTCGGTGACGTGGACGACGGTGCTCCGGTGCTGGCGCGCGTCCATTCCGAGTGCCTGACCGGCGATGCGTTGTTCAGTCGGCGTTGCGATTGCGGTGCACAGTTGCAGGAGGCGATGCAGCGCATCGCGGCGGAGGGCCGCGGTGTCGTGCTCTATCTGCGCCAGGAGGGACGCGGTATCGGCCTGTCGAACAAGATCCGCGCCTACCGCCTGCAGGACTGCGGCGCCGACACCGTCGACGCGAACCTGGCGCTCGGTTTCGAGGCGGATCTGCGCCGCTACGAGGTGTGTCGACCGATGCTCGCGCATCTCGGCGTGCGCTCGCTGCGGCTGATGAGCAACAGTCCGGCGAAGGTGGAGGCGGTGCGAGCGGCCGGCGTGGAGATCGCCGAGCGCGTCGGGATCGAGGTGGGTCTCGATTCGTCGAACCTGCGCTATCTGCGCACGAAGCAGGCGCGGATGGGGCACCTGTTCTCGATCATCGAGGACGAGGCGGAGGGTTGAGGGCGGAGGTGCGCAGACGCTGCGCTTCGCAGCATCTTGCTACCACTGGTCGGCCACGGCCGCGCAAGACACCGACCACGGGAAGCGCACCATGAAGCTGCTTCGTTTCGGCCCTTCCGGCACGGAAAGGCCCGGTCTTCTCGATGCTGCAGGGCGTATTCGCGACCTCTCCGCCCATCTGCCGGACATCGACCTGCGCGTGCTCGACGACGCCGCGCTCGATGCGCTGCGCCGCATCGACCCCGCGACGCTGCCCGCGGCGCCGCATGCCGTGCGAGTCGGCCCTTGCGTCGCGCACATCGGCAAGCTCGTCTGCGTCGGGCTGAACTACTCGGATCATGCGGCCGAGAGCAACATGGCGGTGCCGACCGAGCCGATCCTCTTCCTGAAGCCGTCGAGTGCCGTCTGCGGTCCCGACGACGACGTCGAGATTCCGCGCGGTTCGAGCAAGACCGACTGGGAGGTCGAGCTCGGCGTCGTCATCGGCCGTCGCGCGAAATACGTTTCGGAGGCGCAGGCCTTCGCGTACGTCGCCGGCTACTGCATCGTCAACGACGTCTCCGAGCGCGAGTACCAGCTCGAGCGCCAGGGCCAGTGGGACAAGGGCAAGGGCCACGACACCTTCGCGCCGGTCGGCCCCTGGCTGGTCACGCGCGACGAGGTTCCCGACCCGCAGGCGCTCGGGATGCGGCTCGACGTGAACGGAAAGCGCTGCCAGGACGGAAGCACGCGCACGATGGTGTTCGGCGTCGCCGCGCTCGTTTCGTACATCTCGCGCTTCATGACGCTCGAACCCGGCGACATCGTCTCCACGGGTACGCCGCCCGGTGTCGGCATGGGGCAGAAGCCGCCGGTGTACCTGAGGGCGGGCGACGTGATGACGCTCGGCATCGACGGGCTGGGCACGCAGCGCCAACGATGCGTCGCGGGGTGAGCAGCCGACGCATCGGGTCGCCGGGCCGGTTTTTCGTTGCTTCGTGTCGCGTGTGGGGCCCCGCGGCCCCGCCTCAGTTCGGCCGTCGGTCGCGCTTCCGATCGGGGGCGAAGCGCGGTGCGAAGTACGCGATCGCCATCGAGACCCGGTGGAGCACTGCCGCCGCAACGAACCCGACGAAACCGGCGAGCACGGCAGCGAGCAGCAGCGTCGCTGTCGACGCGGCCAGCGCGCGTGTGCCGCGGCGCGACGACGCGGGCAGCGCGAGCAATGTCTGCGGCGATGCGACGAGCAGCAGCGTCAGCGCGAAGGTCACGTCGCCGCTGCGCATCAGCACGGCTGCCGACAGGGCGATCACGAACGGCATGAACCACGCGGCGAAGGCGGAGAGTACGCGCTCGACGACCGGCACGCGCGCGGCAACCGGCCCGCGCACGACCATCGTCGTCGCGGCGTGCGCCTGGCGTTCGACATCGCCGTCGCGGGTTGCGGCGCGCTTCGCCCGCGAACGCGAACCGATGCTCGCCGCCCATCCGAATGCGACGACCGATGCAGCCAGTGCTGCCTCGGTGAGGTGCCCGTTCGCCGCGACGCCGACTACGGCGATGGCGGCGAGCAGTTCGGGGGAAATGCGGCTGTTGCGCGCGACAACGACGTTCGCGCAGGCGGGCGCCACTACGGCAGGCGCGCCGGCTCCGGGATCGGAAGACAAGGGAAGGTGCTCCGCGAGACGACGCCCGGGACGGGCGCCGACGCGAAGCCTACCAGCGTGCGGCGCGCTCCGGTAGCGGCGGCGCGCTGGA
Source organism: Burkholderiaceae bacterium (assembly GCA_023954015.1). Lineage (GTDB taxonomy): Bacteria > Pseudomonadota > Gammaproteobacteria > Burkholderiales > Burkholderiaceae_E > Zeimonas. Next base: position 87,882 of record JAMLIS010000013.1, on the reverse strand, counting down.
GCTCGCTGCGCCGGGGGGTGTCGCACCCGAGTGTGCAGCACCCGATGCCGCAGCACCCGATGCCGCAGCACCCGATGCCGCAGCAGCCGATGCCGCAGCACTCGATGCCGCAGCACCCGATGCCGCAGCACCCGATGCCGCCGACGCCGACGCCGGCGCCGAGACCCCGGCCGCCTGCGGCACCCGCGGCACCGGCGCAAGCCCGCCCACCGCCTGCGCGAGCCCGTACAGTCCGTAGATCATCGAGATCGTCACTGCGCTCGGCGCTGCGATGCCGAAGGCGCCGAGTGCGAGCACCGCGGCCGCTTCGCGCGTACCCCAGCCGCCGAAGCTCACCGGCAGGGTAGCGAACACGAAGATCGGCACTGCGGACGCCGCCATCACCCAGAACGGAACGTCCACGTGCAGTGCGCGCGCGGCGCAGACGAGCGAGGCGATCGCGAACAGTTGCACGATCGTCGACAGCACGACCTGCACGAGGTAATGGCGTCCCGCATGTCCGGTGCGCAGCGCGGCGTGCATCCGTTCGAGCCGCGGGCTGTCACGCCGCGGCAGCCAGCGGCGCAGCACGAGCAGGGCGAGCCAGGGGCCGACGAGGCAGGCGAAGGCGAGAAGCAGTGCGGTCTGCACGAGCGGGGAGCCGGCGAGGGCAGGCCAGCGCGCGGCGAGGGCGCGCGTCGATTCGCTGTCGGCGCCCCAGGCGATCGACACGAAGCCGACCACGCAGAGCATCCACAGTCCGCTCAGGCGATCGAGCAGTACGCTCATGCCCGCTTCGAGTCCGGGATGGCCGAGCCGCTGCAACGAGAACGCGCGCAGCATGTCGCCGCCAACGACCGCGCCCGGCAGCAATGCGTTGACGGCGACGCCGTGGAAATAGGTGGCGACGGCCCACGCGCGCGGTGCGAGCATGCCGAACCAGCGTGCGAGCTCTCGCCAGCGCAACGCCGAGCCGGTGTTCGCCGCGACGTTCGCCGCCAGGCCCAGCGCCAGCCAGCGCGCGTCGGCACCGCGGATCGCTTCCAGTACGTGCGCCGGTCCGGCGATCCAGACGACTGCGCCGAGCAGCGCGAAGGCGGCGACGACGCGCAGCCAGCGCAGTGCGCGGCGCTTCATCGCGACGCGCCGCCGTTCATCGGCCCGCGCTGCGAAGGCTCGCGGACGAGCACCTCGCGCTCGCGGGGCTCGCTTGCGCCGGCTTCGTCTGCATCGGCCTCGTGCGCCCCCGGCTCGTGCGCCCCCGGCTCGTGCGCTCCCGGCTCGCGCGCCCCCGGCTCGCGCGCCCCCGGCTCGCGCGCCCCCGGCTCGTGCGCCCCCGGCTCGCGCGCCTCCCGCGTGTAGTACTGCGGTTGCCGTCCCCCTTCGTGGTACAGGCGAATCAGCAGTTCGCCCGTCAGCCCCGCGACGATCAGCTGGGCGCCGATCAGCACGAGGATCACGCCGCTGAGCAGCAGCGGTCGGCCGCCGATGTCCTGGCCGAGCAGCTTCAGCGCCAGCAGGTACGCGAGGATCGCGCCGCCCGGCACGAGCAGCCACAGGCCGAGACCGCCGAAGGCGTGCAGCGGACGTTGGCGATAGCGCAGGAAGAAGACGACGAGCACGAGGTCGAGGACGACGCGGAAAGTGCGGTCGATGCCGTACTTCGAGGTGCCGCGCGTGCGCGGGTGATGGCGTACCGGCACCTCGACGATGCGCGCGCCGGCCTCGCTCGCCAGCGACGGGATGAAGCGGTGCAGTTCCCCGTACAGGCGGAGGCGCTCGATGATCTCGCGCCGGTACGCCTTCAATGCGCAGCCATAGTCGTGCAGGTGCACGCCGGTGGCGCGCGAGATCAGCCGGTTCGCGAGCACCGACGGCAGCCGGCGCGACAGCGCCTTGTCCTGCCGGTTCTGCCGCCAGCCGGAAATGACGTCGATCCCCGGGTCGCGCTCGAGCCGCTCGACGAGCGCGGGAATGTCGGCCGGATCGTTCTGCAGGTCGGCGTCGAGCGTGACGACGTAGCGGCCCTGCGCGCGATCGAAGCCCGCCTGCAGCGCGATCGACTGGCCGTAGTTGCGCGCGAGCACCACCGGGTGCAGCCAGTGGTTGTCTTCGGCGAGCTTGCGCAGCAGCGCGGCGGAGCCGTCGTGCGAGCCGTCGTCGACGAGGATCAGCTCGAAGCGCCAGCGGGTGGGCGCAAGCGCCGAGCCGACCCGGTCGACCAGCTCGCGCAGGTTCTCCACCTCGTTGAACATCGGGATGACGATCGAGACGTCGAGCGGCCGTGCGAGCGGCGATGCAGCGTCGGACGCGGGGGCCGGCACGCGAGTGCGGTGCGGGCCGGCGCGCCCGTCGCCGTTGCCGTCGGTGCCGCGTTCGGCGCTTCGCTCGACGCTGAGATCGGCGCCAAGGTCACTGCCTTGGTCGGCGCCGAGATCGGTCGTCCGATAGCTGGAGGGTGCTTCGTTCATCGTTGCGATTGTCTCGCGCCGCGCGGGCGCAGCGTGCAATGATGCACGGTTCACGCAACGCCTCGCCCGTGACGAGCCTCGTTTCCCGCCCGCCGGCGTCGCGCCTCGCCGGCGACGACCTGCGTTTCCCGATCGCGCTGATGCTCGGCTGGTTCGCCGCGCAGGTCGCCTTGCGCGTGCTCGTCTCCGATTCGCTCGAGCTCGACGAGGCCGAGCAGACGCTCGCCGCGCGCACGCTCGCGCTCGGCTACGGCGCGCAGCCACCGCTCTACACGTGGGTGCAGCATGCGTTCTTCCGCGTCTTCGGCGTCTCGGTGTTCGCGCTGGCGCTCGCGAAGAACCTGATGCTGCTCGGCGCCTGGACGCTCACGCTGCTGGCGGCCCGACGCGTGACGTCACCGCGCGCGGCCTGGCTCGGCACGCTGTCGATGCTCTGGCTCGTCTCGCTGTCGTGGGACGCGCAGCGCGATCTCACGCACACGGTGCTGGCGACGACGACCGCGGCCGCCGTGGTCTATGCCTTCGTGCGCGTCGTGCAGCGCCCCGGCGTGGCGGAATGCGTCGCGCTCGGACTTGCGCTCGGCCTGGCCGCGCTCGCGAAGTACAACAACGTCGCGTTTGCCGCGCTGCTCGCCGGCGTGGCGCTCGTCGTGCCGCGATTGCGCAGGCGCGTCGTCACTGCGCGCCTGGCCTGGACGATCGCGGCGGCAGTCGTCGTCGTCGCGCCGCACGCGCTGTGGCTGCTCGGCCACTGGCAGTCCGCGAGCGCCGGGACGCTGTCGAAGATGGGCGCGGATCCGGGGCACGCCTCCACCGCCGGCTGGCTCGTCGGGTTCGGCAGCGCGCTGCTCGCGCTCGTCGGCTTCGTCACGCCGTTCTGGATCGTCGTGCTCGCCTTCTTCGGGCGCCGCGCAGGGTCGGCGCCCGCCGTTCCGGACGCACGGCGCATCGCGCGCACGTACCTGCTGCTCTTCGTCGCGCTGCTCGTCGTCCTCGTCGTCGCCGCCGGCGTCACGCACTTCAAGCCGCGCTGGTTCGTTCCGGGGCTGTTCGTGCTGCCGGCGATGTTCTTCGCCGTCCGACCGGCGCTGGCCGAAGGCCCGCGCGCCGACGCGTATCGGCGCGCAACGCTCGCCTTCGGCGCGCTGATTTTCGTGCTGCTCGCCGCGAAGGCGCCCGTACAGGGGCGCTTCACCACGCCGGACGACCTGAACGAGCCGATCGGCGCGCTCGCGGCGGCGCTGCGTGCCGACGGCTTCGCGCGCGGCGTGATCGTCAGCGACGAACGCCGTCTCGCGGCGCGCCTTCGCGTGCAGTTCCCCGATTCGACGATCGTGCTCGCCGGCGAAGCGCTGCCCGAAGCGGCGCGCGACGAGCCGCGCGTCGTCGTGGCGAGCGGCGATCGCCTGTCGGATCTGCTGCAAAGGCTCGGGCTGGCGAAGCGCGAGGCCGCGGCGCACCGGATCGAGCTGCCGTATCTGTACGGAGCCGATCGACCGCTTCGTGCGCGTTATGCGTGGGTGCTGGTTGCGCCTTCGTAGAGGACTTACTGTTCCAGGTAGTTTCCCGCTTCGAAGACGGTGTATGCAGCCTCCTCGCTGAAGGCCACGCCCGCCGGATCGCTGCCTTGCGCCACCGCCCGCAACTGCCGCTCGAGAAACCGGCGCAGGAATGCGACTCCCTTGTCCGTCGTGCCGAAATGCTCCTCGGAATGCAGCGTGATCTCTCCCTGCCCCGTCTGTGCCTCGTAGTCGCCCGGGAAGTCCCGGTGCTCCTCTTCGCTCAGTTCGTGCCAGAGCCGGTTGTCCATTCGAGAACGCATCGCCGCGAGTTCGCCGTTGTGCGTCACGCGGCCGGCGACGTAGATGCGATAGTGAGTGTCGTCGATAGGCAGCACCCAGCCGATCGATTCGACTTTTCCGTAGCGACCTACCCGAGGGCTGGGAACGACCCGCAACGTCGGCATTGCCGCTTCGGTCACTCTGCGATGGACCGTGTTGTCGGGCAACTTGCGAACCGAGGTGACGCGAACGCCGAGGCTGGTCGTTTCGAACGAGACCTCGGGCATCAGGCCCATCTGCTCGACGAACTGCGGGCCCGAGAACCAGCCGTGGAGCACCGGCACGTGGAACGGATCGACGACGTTCTCCCAGTGCTGCAACCAGTTGCAGGGAACGATCGGAGGACCGCCCGAGCCGATCGAGGAATCGTCGGCCTCGATGAATTCGTCGGCCTGCAGCGCTTCGAGGCATTCGTAACGAGGCAGGAACGGCTTCTTTTCGGGCGGACCGAGATAGGCGAAGATCAATCCGTAGCGCTCCTCGAGCGGGTACCAGGGCTGCCGGATGCGCTCGCGACGCGGCCCGCCGCCAGGTTCGCAGGGCTGCTCCAGGCAGTGCCCGTTCACGTCGTAGAGCCAGCCGTGGTAGCAACACCGGATGCCGCGCTCTTCGACCTTTCCGTAGTACAGGGTCGTACCCCGATGCGCGCAGCGCGGATAGAGGAGTCCCGGTCGGCCGAGTCCGTCCCGAAACAGGATCAGGTCTTCGCCGAGGATTCTTATCCGGCGCGGACGGGTGGTGGCATCGGTGGCGAGCCCTACCGGGTGCCAGTAGCGCCGCAGCAGCTCTCCCATCGGCGTACCGGGACGCACGCAGGTCAGCTCTTCACGGTAGCTCGGTTCGGGTCTTCCGTATGCCGTTCCAGTGTCCATCTGCGCGCTCCAGACCACTGCATCCGCTTCCCGCCCGCCGGGCGATGTGCTTGAATGCGCGGGAAGGATGCGATCGAGAAGGGATTGCGTCAACAGCGCTCCTGCCATCGCCCACGAGCGACCCCGCAAGTGATTCACGTGCTCGACCTTTTCGCCCCTGTCATCGCCGCTTCGGGCGGGGCGGGGTTCGCCGATGAACTGATCTCGGCGCTCGATCGTCTACTGAGAGTCGATCACTTGTGCCTGATGCGCTTCGATGCGCGCACGCGGCCGCCGTCGCTCGAGTCCGCAACCCTGCGCGGCGGCGATCACGTTTCGGAGATCCAGGCGGCCTATCTCGGCGGGCACTTCCGCACCGATCCCAGCCTTCGCGTATCCGAGTCGTCCCGATTCCGCGACGGCATCGCCATCCTGCGCCTGCATCGCGACGCCGCTCCTCGCGGAACTTTCGGTGCGCAACATTACGAGCGCGTGCGCCTCCTCGAGCGTCTGACGATTGCCTCGGTCGGCGACGGCCGCCTGCACTGCCTGAATCTCTACCGCCACGACGAGGCTGGACGTTTCGACGACGACGAGTTCGAGCTCGTCGAGGCGATAGCCCGCTTCGTGTCGATTGCCGCAATGAAGCACGACGCGGCCAGGGATCCGCGTTCCAGATTCTGCGATCGATGGGGAAGACTCGCCGGATTCCTGTCGCTGTTGCGCAGCGTGCATCCCGGTCTTACGGAGCGCGAACTCGACGTGCTCGCCAGGATCCTGGTCGGCATGACTTCGGAGGGGATCGCGCTAGATCTCGGCATCGGCGTGAACACCGTTCTGACCTATCGCAAGCGCGCATACAGCCGGCTCGGCATCACGAGCCAGGCCCAACTCTTCTCGCTCTGCCTGGGCTACGGAAACGAACCTCCGCCCTGTCCCAATCGCTTGTGACATCGGGCGCGGCGCCCGAGATCGATACTTGGTGCCAGCGCCTTGCCCCCGGAAGTCGGAGCGATGAACGACGAACCCCGCGTCTATGCCACACCGAACGCACCGAGCCCCGGCAACCCGGTGCTGTTCGATGCTTCGATCTGCGACGGATGCAACCGTTGCGTCACGGTCTGCCTCGAGGACATCCTCGTGCCGAACCCCGAGAAAGGCCGTCCGCCGATCGTCCTGCACGCCGAAGAGTGCTGGTATTGCGGGCCCTGCGTGGACGACTGCCCCCTGCCCGGCGCGATCTGGCTGAACCACCCGTTGCAGCAGCGCGTGCGTTGGAAGCGCAAGGAAACGGGCGAGCATTTCCGGGTGTAGGGAGAAACGAATGGGCATCCTCCATCGCGACGGTCAACTCATCGCCTGGCCGTATGCGGTGCGATACGGAACGCAACGCGAGCACGAGGCGGATGTACTCGTGCTCGGAGGCGGCATCGCCGGCACCTGGGCGGCGATCGCCGCCGCCCGCTGCGGCGCGAAGGTGGTGATTCTCGAGAAGGCTGCTACCGAACGAAGCGGCGCCGCCGGCGCAGGTGTCGACCACTGGCAATGGGCACCCGACAATCCCGCCTCGACGATCCCGCCCGAAGAGTTCGCGCAGGCGCTCGTCGACAACCACGGCGGATACCGCAACGGCATCTCCACCTACGTGCAGTGCGCCTCGGCCTACGAAACGCTTCTGGAGATGGAGCGGATGGGCGGCAAGGTGCGCGACACCGACGACGAATTCGCCGGCGCCGATTTTCGCGACGACGCGTCGAAACTGCTGTTCGCCTACGACTATCGCAATCGAACGGTCATTCGCGTCTGGGGCCACAACTACAAGCCGCTCCTTCGCGAGGAGTGTCGCCGGTTGGGCGTGCAGGTCTTCGACCGTGTCGCCGTCACGTCGCTGCTCACGCAGCAAGGCGTTCCCGGCAATCGCGTCGTCGGGGCCACGGGTGTCCACTGCCGGACGGGCGCCTACATCGTCGTCCGGGCGAAGGCGGTAATTCTCGCTACCAGCCGGCCGCAGCGCATCTGGACGTTCTCGTCCGAGTTGCGCGGGCTCACTACGTTCCGTCCGCCGTCGTGTTCCGGCAGCGGCTATGCGATGGCGTGGCGCGCGGGCGCCGAGTTTACGATGATGGAAAAGTCGATGCGCTCGCCGTTCGGCAGTCCCTACTCGTATCCACCGTACGGCAGCGGCAACTCCATCAACACCTGGTATCCGTGCACGGTCGTCGACGCGAACGGCAAGGAGGTGCCCTGGGTCGACGCCGACGGCCGCGTTCTACCGGGCGTGCCCGAGCGCTGCCAGCCGGCGCAGAGCCAGAAGTTCTTCATCATGGGGGGCGGATCCAGTTCGCACCCGCATCCGGGGCTGAAGCAGTACCTGGGCCCGCGTCCGACTCCCGACCTGGAGCAGCGAATGCTCGCCGGCGAGTTCACGCCACCGTTCTACGCCGATCTCACGGCGATGCCCGATGCCGAGCGGCGCGCAATATGGGGCGTGATGGTCGGCAACGAAGGCAAGACGCGCATTCCGGTGATGCAGACCTATACGCGCGCCGGCTTCGATCCGGCGCGGGACATGCTGCAGACCTACGACTTCCTGCGCGGGCACGGCATGCGCGAACCGGTCCTGCCGCAGGAGCGGACATTCGGCGAGCAAGGCGTATGCGGCGGGATGCTCGTCGACTGGGACCTGATGTCGAACCTGCCCGGACTGTTCGGCGCCGGGGACCTTCTCTTCGGCGGCCAGGACCACTCGCACGCCGCAGCCACCGGCCGCTACGCGGGCGCGCGCGCGGCGCTGTACGCCCGCTCGGTCGCTTCCGCCGATCCGGACCCGAACCAGATCGCCCGCGAGCGGACGCGCGTGTACGCGCCGTTGACGGCGCGGGGGCCGGGGCCTGACTGGAAGGAGTTGAATGCCGCCAGTGCACGCGTCATGCAGAACTACTGCGCGGACATCAAGAACGACGAGCTTCTCAGGCTCGCGCAGATCTGGCTCGAGGATCTCGAGCAGAACGAGGCGCCGAGGGTGGGGGCGTCCGATCCGCACCAGCTGATGCGCGTGCTCGAGGTGCAGGACATCCTGACGTGCTCGCAGATGATCGTGGCGGCCTGCCAGGCGCGAAAGGCGTCGAGCGCATATCTGCATTTCAACCGGCTCGATTATCCGACGCTCGATCCGGCCGATTGGCACAAGTGGCTGGTGATCCGGGACCGGAACGGCGGCGTCGAGGTCAGCGACAGGCCGATCGCCTTCTGGGGCGACTTCGAGCCGCAATACCGGATGCGTCACGCGCAGAACGCGCAAGCCATGAAAGCGGGGCCGCGCAAGGCCGCGCCGGTTGCGGCCTGATCGGCGCAATGAGCTCGTATCGAACATCGGAAGACAAACAGGCGGTCAGGAGGAGAGACATGAAACTGTTGGGACGGTTGCTGGTGGCCCTGGCGGCGCTTGTCGCGGTGCCCGCGCATGCACAGGACCCCGTCACGTTGCGTATCGCCACGTTCCTGCCACCGACATCGTTCTTCGTGACGAAGACGATCGCGCCGTGGGTGGAGGCGGTCGAGCGCGATGCGGGCGGAACGGTGAAGTTCGAGATTTTCGCCGGCGGGACGCTCGGCGCTGCCGGTCGAAACCCGGCGATGCAGCTGAAGCTCGTCACCGACGGCATCGCCGATCTCGCCTTCGTGATCCCGGTGTACGAATCGGGGCGTTTTCCGGACGACGCGATCTTCAACCTGCCGTTGGTGGCGGCCAATTCCTCGGAGGCGTCGGTGGCCGCATGGCGGCTGCTCGAGAAGGGCCTTCTGCGCGGCTACGATGATCCGGCGTTCAAGGTCGTCGCGCTCTACATCAATCCGCCGAACGTTCTCAACACGACGTTTCCGGTGACGCGCCTCGAGGATCTCGCAGGCAAGAAGATCCAGACCGGCGGATCCGAGCAGCAGGACATCGTTCGTGCGTTGGGCGCCGTGCCGGTGGGCAATGTCTCGACGCGCGAAGTGGCCGAAGCCGCCAGTCGCGGCGTCGTCGACGGTACGCTGAAGGATTGGCTCGCCGTCTACTCGTTCCGCCTGGATGCGGTGACGAAGCACCATGTGAACCTGCCGCTCGGCTCGTCGAGCATCCTGCTGCCGTTCAACAAGGCGAAATACGACAGTCTGCCGGAGCGCGCACGCGCGGCGATCGACAAGCACAGCGGACTGGTGCTCGTGCGGCGCGTGGGCCGCGAGTTCGATGAAGCGGCGCAGGCGGCGTTCGACCGCGCGAAGGCGGAGCCGAAGCGCAGCATCGTCACGCTCGGATCGGACGAGCTGGAGCGGTGGAAGGCGGCGACCCGGTCGGTCGTCGACGGATTCCGCAAGGAGTCCGAGCGCAACGAGAAGCTGTATCAGGCATACGTGCGCGAAGTCGCCGAGGTGCGTGCCGGCAAATGAGCGCGCCGGAAGTCGCGCTCGACGCCCGCGACGCCTCCGACGCCTGGGACAGGGGCGACGCCCGGCTGCGCAAGGCCGTCCGCTACGTAGCCGGTGCGGGGCTACTGCTTCTCGCGGTGGACGGTTTGCTGACGGTACTCGATGTGTTGTTGCGCTGGCTGTTGAAGGCGCCGATACCGGGTCTTCATGATTTCTCCACGATTGCGATCGTCGTCTCGGCCGCTTCCTGCCTGCCGGCGACGCTGGCGAGTCGGCTCAACGTGATGATCCGCGTGTTCTCCGGCTCCCTGGGATCGCGCGGTCGAGAGGCGCTCGAGACGCTCGGCGCCTTGCTCACGGTCGTCGTCTTCGCCCTGATCGTCTGGAAGATGACCGCCCACACGATCGAGATGAAGGTCAATGGCCGCACGCTGTCGGAATCGACGCATCCGATCTGGCCTTACTGGACAATCGTGACAGCCTTGCTGGGCCTGGCCCTTCTCGTTCAGTGCTGGGTGCTCGCATTTCATGCCCGATGCGCGATCCTGCGCAGGACATGGCACGACGAGCCTGACACGCCCGATCCGGAGGGGGTCTGAAGCAGTGGCTCCGTCCCTGGTTGCGCTTCTCGGATTCGGCGCGCTCTTTCTTCTGATCATCCTGCATGTGCCGCTGGCCATCGCCATGATGATCGTCGGCGCGTGCGGCTTCGCCATATTGGTCGGACCCGGGCCGGCGACAGCGCTGTTCGCCGACGACGTCGCGTCCGTTCTCGGCAGTGCCGACATGGCGATCATTCCGCTGTTCCTGCTGATGGGAAGCTTCGCCGGCGCCGCAGGATTGTCCGCCGACCTGTATCGGTTCGCGAATGCCTTCGTCGGTCATTGGCGGGGCGGGCTGGCGATGGCGACGATCGGCGGATGCGCCGGCTTCGGCGCCGTTTGCGGCTCTTCGCTGGCGACCGTCGGTACGATGGTCAGGGTCGCGCACCCGGAAATGCTCGCGCGTGGCTACGCGCCGCATTTTTCCGCCGGGACCATCGCGGTGGGCGGAACGCTCGGGCTGATGATCCCTCCGTCGATCATCATGGTGCTGTATGCGGTGCTCACCGAGACCTTCGTCATCGATCTCTACATAGGCGCGATCGTTCCGGGGCTGCTTGCCGTCCTGTTGTACTTCGCCGCGATTCATTGGTGGGCGAGGCGCCACCCGGTGGAGGCGCCGCGCGGAAGTCGCTCGGACTGGCGTGCCCGGCGAAAGGTCGCCTCGGAGGCCGGCGGAGTCATCACGATGGTGCTCGTGGTGACGGGCGGAATGTACGGTGGCGTCTTCACCGCCACCGAGGCCGCGGCGATCGGCGCCTTTGTCGCTTTCCTCTTTCTCGTCTTGCGCGGCAAGTTCGACGCCAGGGAGTTCTGGCGAATGATCGTCGGAGTGGCGGCGACCACGGGGATGATCTACATGATGGTCATCGGCGCGTCGGTCTTCAATTACTTCGTTGCCGTGTCTCATGTGCCCGAGCAGCTGCTGGGCTGGATCACCGCAAGCAACATTCCGCATCTGGCGGTTCTCGCGCTGATCCTGGTTCTGTATGTCTTCCTGGGAGCCGTCTTCGACGAGACGGCGACGATGCTGATCACCTTGCCGTTCGTGCTGCCCCTCGTGATCGGCTTCGGCTACGACGCGGTCTGGTGGGGCATCGTCAACGTGGTGGTGATCACCATCGGATTGATCTGCCCGCCGATCGGGCTGAACGTTCTGGTCCTGGCGGGGTTGCTGCGCAAGATCGCCGTTCGGAAGATCTACGCCGGCATCCTTCCTTTCCTGGCGATGGATGTCGTGCGCCTCGCGCTCCTGCTCCTGTTCCCGGCGCTGGTGACCTGGCTGCCCGGCACGATGCGATAAGCGGTTCGCTGGCCGGTGCGCAGTCGTTCCCCGCTAGCGCACGCGCGGCGGCGGCAGCGCCGGCGCGCCCTGCCGCGCGCGATATTCGTCCAGCCGCGTGCGCAGGTCGTCGTCGATGCGCCGGGGCCGGCCGTCGTCCAGTCCGATGACGACGAGCGTCGACACCGCTTCGAGCCGGCGCTCGCCGGCCACCGTGCCGACGAAGCGCAGCCGCAGCGAGCTCGAGCCGACGTGCTCGAGGTAGACCGTGAGGTCCAGGTGTTCGCCGAGCCGGCACGGGGCGACGAAGGTGCACTCGGTGCGCGCGGTCGGGGTGCCGAGCCGGCGTTCGAGGATGAACTTCGCGTAGCGGATGCCGAGCGCTTCGGTGAACCAGTCTTCGACCACGGCCTGCAGCATCTCGAAGTAGCGCGGAAAGAAGACGTAGCCGGCCGGATCCGTGTGCGTGAAGCGCACCACCGTTTGCAGCGTGAACGGAGACTTCACCGGGCGATCCATCCATTTCTCCTCGTCGCGTCGAATGCGCGGAGCCGCCCCGCGCCGAAGCCGCAACGCTACCATCGCCGGGCGTCCGGCTTGCGGCAACTTGCGCGATTTCGACGAACAGGGAGCGCCGAAGATGACGATCCGCCTCGAAGAGATGCACCCGACCCTCGTGCACCTGCCCATTGCGCTGCTGCCCTTCGCCGTCGCCGCCGACTGGCTCGGCGCGATCCGCGACGACGACGGGTTGCGCGAGGTCGGTCGCACGGCCATCCGCGTGGCGGCGGCCGGCGCCGTTCTTGCGGCCGGCAGCGGCCTCATCGCAGGCGAGGAAGTCAACGAAGGCGGCGCGCACGAGATGCTGATGACGCACCGGAACCTGAACGCCGCGGTCACCGCGACGGCGGTGGCGATGGCGTCGTGGCGCGGACGCACCGAACGGCCCGGCGCGCTGTACCTGGCCTGCGGCGCTGCGGCGGTGGGGCTGCTCGGCTACTCCGCTTATCTCGGCGGCAAGATGGTCTACGCCCACGGCGTGGCCGTGAAGCCGGCCGGCGGTGTCTACCGGCCGGCGGCGCCGACGCTGCGGGCGGGGCAGGTCGGTGCGTTCTTCGCCGCCGCGCTCGTCGACCTCTTCCACGGGCTGCGGCACATGGTGAGCGAGGTCTCGAAGGGGAAGATCGTGCCCTGGCTCACCGATTCGCGCCGGCTCAGTCTTCCAGGGTGAAGCCGACGTCGATCGTCACCTGGAAGTGCGCGACCTGGCCGTCGACGACGTGACCGCGCGTTTCGAGTACCTTGAACCACTGGATGCCGCGCACGGTCTCGTTGGCCTTGGCGATCGCCTGGCGGATCGCGTCGTCGGTGCCGGTAGTCGACGAGCCGGTGAGCTGGATGTGCTTGTAGACGTGTTCGGTCATGGTTCGTCCTCGGGTTGACCGGGCTCATGATGCCTGCGGATCCGAAAGCCGAGAATGGCGAGTTGTCTTTCCAAGGAGATCTGCAATGGCTTCGCTGGCGGAGGATTTTCCCGACCTGCTCGACACGCGCGACGGCCCCTGCCTGTCGCTGTACCAGCCCACGCACCGAAGCCATCCCGACAACCAGCAGGACCCGATCCGCTTCCGGAACGGCATCAAGGCGCTCGAGGAATCGCTGCAGCGCACGCATCCGGATCGCGAGACGCGTCCGCTGCTCGAGCCTTTCCATGCGCTGGCGGCCGACGATGCATTCTGGAATCGCACGCTCGACGGCCTGGCCGTGCTCGGTGCGCCGGACTTCTTTCGCGTGTATCGGCTGCAGCGCAGCGTTCCCGAGCGCGTCGTGGTGGCCGATTCGTTCCACCTGAAGCCGCTTTTGCGAATGCTGCAGTCGGCCGACCGCTACCGCGTTCTCGGGCTGAGCCGCCACGAGGCGAAGCTGTACGAAGGCAACCGCGACGTGCTCGACGAGGTCGAGTGGCTGGCGGGCGTTCCGCGCACGCCGTCCGACGCGGACGTAGAGGAGCGCGACGCCGAGCGGGCGATGCGCCATTACGGAAAATCGGGCTCGTCGAAGATCACCCGCCATGGAACCGACGTTCGCCAGGACGCGATCGATCGCGAGGCCGAGCGGTTCTTCCGCGCGGTGGATCGCGGCGTGCTCGAAGAGTACGGCGGCCGCGACTCCGCGCCGCTGCTGCTCGCTGCGCTGCCGGAGAATCACCATCTGTTTCGTCGCGTGAGCCGCAATCCCGCGCTCGCTTCGGCGGCGCTGTATGCGCATCCCGATTCGATCTCGCTCGACGAGCTGCGCGCGCGGGCGTGGGAGTTGGTGCAGCCGTATTACGTCGAGCGGCTTTCGGGGCTGGTCGGCGCCTTCGAGGCGGCGCGCGCACGGCATCTCGCCTCGGGCGACCTCGCCGACATCGGCAGCGCGGTCGTCGCCGGGCGCGTCGCGACGCTGCTGATCGACGCCGATCGCGTGGTTCCCGGCAGTCTCGACACCGCGACTGGCGCGGTCAGCTTCGGCGAACTCGGCGCCCCGGACACCGACGACCTGCTCGACGACCTCGCCGAAGCGGTGCTTCGCCAGGGCGGCGAGGTCGTCGTCGTGCCGCCGGAGCGCATGCCGGTACGCAGCGGCGCGGCGGCTACCTACCGGTACTGAACCGGGTACTGAACCGCAAGTTCCGCCGCCGGCTGCCGGGCGGCGCTTCCGCCGCGCAGCAGCCGCATCGCATTCAGGATCACGATCAGCACGGATCCCTGGTGCACGAGCATGCCGCCGGCCATGTCGACGTGGCCGGCGAGCACGCCGGCGAGCAGCGCCGCTACGGTGAGCAGCGCGATTGCCAGGTTCTGCCGGATCACGCGCACCGTCGCGCGCGAGATGCGCAGGGCCTCCGGGATGCGCTCGAGCTGGTCGGTCATCAGCGCGACGTCGGCCGTTTCGAGCGCGATGTCGCTGCCGGCCGCGCCCATCGCAATGCCCACGTCGGCCGTGGCGAGCGCCGGCGCGTCGTTGATGCCGTCGCCGACCATCGCGACCACTTCGCCGCGGGTGCGTGCCGCCTCGATCCAGCGCAGCTTGTCCTCGGGCAGCATCGCCGCGTGCACCTCGACCACGCCGACCGCGCGCGCGACCTCGGCCGCGGTGCGCGGGTTGTCGCCGGTGAGCATCGCCACGCGCGAGACGCCGATGCGACCGAGCTCCGCGATGACGGCCGCGGCCGCCTCGCGCGGCAGGTCGGAGACGGCGACGATGCCGATCGCGCGACTGTCGACGGCGACGAGCATCGCCGTCTTGCCTTCGTCCTGCAGCGATGCGAGCGTGCGCAGCGCCTCGTCGTCGAGTTCGATCGCGCGGCCTTGCATCAGTTTCGGCGTGCCGACGTCGATCTCGCGCCCCTGCCACCAGGCGCGGATGCCGTGGCCGGCGATTGCCTCGCCGCGCTCGGGCCGTGGCGTGGACGCTCCCAGCCGCGCGTGGGCGCCGTCGAGGATCGCGCGGGCGAGCGGATGCGCCGAGCCCGATTCGGCGATTGCCGCCCAGCGCAGCACCTCGTCCTGCGAGATGCCGGCGGCGAGCGAGACGACATCGGTGAGCGCAGGCTTTCCGCGTGTCAGCGTGCCGGTCTTGTCGAGCGCCAGCGTGCGCACGCGGCCGATCGTCTCCAGGTGCTCGCCGCCCTTGATCAGGATCCCGCGACGCGCGGCGCGGCCGATGCCGGCCACGATCGCCACCGGCGTGGCGATGACCATCGCGCCGGGGCAGCCGATGACGAGCAGCGTCAGCGCGAGCGCGACGTTGCCGGTCACGAGCCACGCGACGACGGCCAGCGCAATGATCGACGGCGTATACCAGGCGGCGAAGCGCTCGATCGTCTGCTGCACCGGCGCCTTGGCTTCCTGCGCTGCCTCGACGCGATGCACGATGCGCGCGAGCGTCGTGTCGGCGCCTACCCCGGTGGCTTCGATCCGAAGCATCCCGTCGGCGGCCACGGTTCCCGCGTAGACCGAAGCGCCGGCGCTCTTCTCCACCGGAATCGGCTCGCCGGTGATCGCGCTCTCGTCGATCGTCGAACGGCCGTCGCGCACGACGCCGTCGACCGGAACGCGGTCGCCCGGACGCACGAGCACGAGCTCGCCCACCCGCACTTCCGATGGGTCTACCTCGATGGTGTCGTCGTCGCGCAGGACCAGCGCGGTGACCGGCGCAAGCTCGAGCAGGCCCGACAGCGCGTCGCGCGTGCGATCGAGCGTTCGCGCCTCGAGCCAGGCGCCGAAGACGAACAGGAAAGTGACTGCCGCGGCTTCCCACGCTTCGCCGATGGCCAGTGCGCCGATCGCGGCGATGGTCACCAGCAGGTCGATCGTGAACTGCCGGCGGCGCAGGCCGTCGAAGGCGCGCCGCGCGATGTCGGCACCAGCCGCGATCGCTGCGGCGGCGAGCAGCGCCTGCTGCACATCCGCCAGCCCTGCAATGCGCCCGGCGACGAGTCCGGCAACGAGCAGCGTGCCGGACGTCGCGAGCACGGCCCGTCGCCGGGCGGCCGGCGCGCGCAGTCGTTGCAGCCAGCGAGCAAGTGTCGTCGCTTCGCGCGGCAGCGGCGAAGGGGCGGCGATTCCCGTCATAGCGGCGACACCTGCGCGGTGTAGCCGACGCGGGCGATCGCGTCGACCAGTTGCGTCGACTCGACGCGCTGCGAATCGTGTTCGACCTCGATGCGACCGCTGGCGAAATGCACCTTGGCGCCGGCGACGCCGTCGATCTCGCGCAGCGCGCGCTCGATCTTCGCGACGCACGAGGGACAGTTCAGCTCGCGGCTGCGCAGGATGGTCTTGCGTTGTGTCATGGCGGTTCTCCGAAAAGTCGGCCCGGAACGGGCGGTTTCCGCAGAGACCTTAGGACATGCAGCGCGGCCGATGAATGACCCGGCGCAATCAACGGCAGCGCCGCGGCGGGCACCATGCGATCAACCGCGCGCGATCGCCTCCAGGCTCTCGCGATCGCGCACCGAGACCCACTGGCGCCCGCTGCCGATCCACCCGCGGCGGCGAAAGTCGCTGAGCACGCGACTCACCGTTTCGACAGTGGCGCCGGTCATGTCGGCGAGGTCCTGGCGCGACAGCGCCACGCCGATCAGCACGCCGCCGGCATCGTCGTCGTCGGCGCCCAGGCGCTCGGCCAGCGCGAGCAGCGTCGCCGCCACGCGCCGCGGCACCGGGTAGGTGCTCAGTTGCTCGATCGTCGCCTGCGCCTCGCGCAGCCGCGCGGCCACCAGCGCGAGCGTGGCCAGCGCCACCGGCGGGAAGCGCTCGAGCAGCGCGTGGAACGATTCGGCGTCGGTCGACAGCACGCAGCAGTCGCTGTGCGCGACTGCGTCGTCGCGACAGGCAGCGTCGCCCAGTTCGAGCAGGCTGCCGAAATGCTCGTACGGCCCGAGGAGGCCGAGCAGCACGTCCTGCCCGTCGACGCTCGGACGCGAGATCTTCACCTGTCCGGCGACGACGATCGACAACCGCTCGGCCGGATCTCCGGCGCGGTGGATCGTCTCGCCGGCGGTGAAGTTGCGCTGGACGAATACCTCGGCGACCTCGTCGAGCTGGCGTGCATCGAGCGCCGCGAAGAACGGCGTCGTGCCGAGCAGCCGGCGCTTCTCGGGCGCCGTGCAACGGTGCGGCTCGACGCGCACCGGTGTCACCGGCGAGCGCCGGCGCGTGCTCATCCGGCGTCGGGGAAGGGCGCCGCCTGGCCGAGGATCGACTCGACGAGCGACTGCGGTCCCTGCACCGCGCTGCGCTGGTGGTAGAACGCGAGTGCGCGCAGTCCGCCCAGTTCCTCGCCGCCGCCGGCCCGGCCCGGGCCGCCGTGCAACGACATCGGCATCACGTTGCCGTGGCCGGTGTGCGTCTTCGCCACGGCCGGCGTCACGACGTGCACGCGGCCGTGCGCATGCGCGATCGCCATCGCTGCGCGTTCGGCGAAGTCGTCGTCGGCGGTGAACACCGAGGCGACCAGCGAGCCCTGGCCGCGCCGTGCGAGTGCGAAGGCGTGCGCGCCATCGCGATACGGAACGACGCTGGCGACCGGGCCGAACACCTCGGTGTCGTGGACGAGCTTCGATGCGTCGGCGTCGTCGACGGCGAAAAGCTGCGGCATCGCGAAGGCGCCGACCGTTGCGTCGGCGTCGACGAGTGCCGACTCGTCTCCGGCGAACACGCGCTTCGCCTCGCCGGCGAGCGCGTCGATGCCTTCGCGCACCGCATTCGCCTGCGCACGGCTTGCCAGCGACCCCATGCGCACGCTTTCGTTGCGCGGGTTGCCGACCTTCACGCCGGCGAGTGCCGACGCGATCGCCTCGGCCGCTTCGCGTGCGTGCTCCTGCGGCACGAGCACGCGACGGATCGCCGTGCACTTCTGGCCCGCCTTGATCGTCATCTCGCGCACGACCTCGCGCACCGCCGACGCGAAGGCTTCCGAGCCGGGCGTGGCGTCGGGGCCCAGCAGCGCGCTGTTCAGGCTGTCGGTCTCCGAGTTCAACCGAACCCCGTGGCGCAGCACCGCAGCGTGCTGGCGAATCGCGCGCGCAGTGTCGGCCGAGCCGGTGAAGGACAGCAGGTCGAAGGGCTGCAGTGCATCGAGCAGGCCGTCGGCCGAGCCGCAGACGACCGACAGCGCGCCGTCGGGCAGGATGCCCGCCGCCACGACGTCGGCGACCATGCGCTGCGTGAGCCAGGCGGTGGCACTGGCCGGCTTGACGACGACCGGCACCCCCGAGAGCAGCGCCGGCGCGGCCTTTTCCCACAGCCCCCAGGCCGGGAAGTTGAACGCGTTGATGCAAAGCACGAGGCCGCGTTGCGAAGTGAGCACATGCCCACTCTGGAAGCTGCCGTCCTTGCCGAGTCGGGCAGCCGCGCCGTCGCTGAGCCAGCGCGCATCACCGAGCTTCGCCCCCCAGCGGGCATACTGGCCGAGCGTGAAGATCGCGCCGTCGATGTCGATCGACGAGTCGTTGCGCGTCGTGCCGGAGTTTTGCAGCGCGATGTCGAAATACGCTTCGCGCTGGGCCTGCAGCGTCTCCGCCACGCGGGCGAGAAGCGCGGCGCGCTCACCGTAGGTGAGCGCTCGCAACGCCGCTCCCCCGCGCTGGCGCGCATAGTCGAAGCCGTCGGCCAGGTCGAGACCGGCCGACGAGATGCGTGCCAGCTCGGTGCCGAGCACGGGATCGAACAGCGGCGTTCCGGCGCCGGAGCCAGCCTGCCAGCGTCCGCCGAGATGGTTTTCGAGCAATGGGGTCATGGCGCTTCCGAAACCGTGCCTCAATCGGGGGCATGAACGATAGTGCTTTTCTTTGGCGACCGTCAAGCACTAGAATGCATGTTCATCAGAGTTTTCCGACCTTCGAATTCCATGAGCGCCTCCCCCGATCTCGAACCGTCCGCGTTGCGGGCCGAGCGCGCCCGCGCGCGTGTCGACAGCGCCAGCGCGCCGGCCGACAGCGCCAGCGACAGCGCCAGCGCGCCGGCCGACAGCGACAGCGCGCCGGCCGGAAGCGCCGGCACCGCCGCGTCGGATGCGAGTGCTGCGCCGGCTGCGCGCGCGTCGAACGGCAACGGCCTGGACGAGCCCGTCGCCGCCGCCGCGGCGGTGCTGCCAGCGCTCGCCGAACGCGTGCGCACGTTGCGCGCCCGGCGCGGGTTGACCCGCAAGGCGCTGGCGGCCGCTGCCGGAATCTCCGAGCGGCACCTGGCGAATCTCGAGCACGGCACGGGTAACGCGTCGATCCTGATCCTGCACCAGCTGGCGGCTGCGTTGCATTGTGCGCTGGCCGAGCTGGTGGGCGACGTCACGACCGACTCGTCGGAGTGGCTGCTGATCCGCGAGCTGCTCGAGAACCGCTCGGAGGCCGACCTTCGACGCGCGCGGCTGCGGCTGTCGGAACTGTTCGACAACGCGACCGGCGACGAGCGGCTGCGGCGCAGCCACATCGCGCTGGTCGGCCTGCGCGGCGCGGGCAAGTCCACGCTCGGGCGCATGCTCGCCGAGGATCTCGACTTCCCGTTCGTGGAGCTCGGTCGCGAGATCGAAAAGCTCGCCGGCTGCGGCATTTCGCAGATCCATTCGCTGTACGGAGCGAACGCCTATCGGCGCTACGAGCGGCGCGCCGTCGAGGAAGTGATCCAGATCTTCCCCGAGGTGGTCATGGCGACTCCGGGCGGGCTCGTCTCCGACAGCGCCACTTTCAACCTGTTGCTCGCGCACTGCTACACCGTGTGGCTGCAGGCCGATCCGGAAGATCACATGCGGCGCGTGCGCGAGCAGGGCGACCTGCGCCCGATGTCCGGTCCCGGCGCAATGGAAGACCTGCGCCGCATCCTCGCCGGACGTGCGTCGTTCTACGCCAAGGCCGACCTCGCGTATCGAACCAGCGGAAAGACGCTCGAGCAGTGTTTCGCCGGATTGCGCGCGCAGGTTCGTGCGGCGATCCTCGAAGCGGGTTGAACGGCGACGAAGACGTCGTTTTCGCGATCCGCGTCGGGTGTGCGCGAATTCACCGACTCCGCGAGACCGTTTTCGTAACATTCGCCGGGCCGGACGGGGCGTGCAACGTCCCAGGTCGAGCAGGCATCGGCCCGGTTTCCTGCCGTTCGGTCCACGAGGAAACGATCGCGTCCGGGCAAGCAGGGCGCCACTGCCGCCGCATCTCCACTCGCGAGGCGGGGCACGTTTCTTCGCGACGAGTGCGACGAAGCGACAACTTCGGGGGACACAGGGTTGGCGGCGGTGGTACGAGCCGACGAACCGTCGGCAGACAAGGCTCGCAGGCGCGTACGCTCGCTGCTGCGGGCGATGCGGATTCCGATCGCGATGGCGGTTCTTCTCGGCACGGCCGCGGCGGCCCTGTTCGCCGGCTTCGAGATCGAGCATCGGCGCGTGTTTCCTCATGAGTTGCTCAGCAAGATCGACATGCGGCTGTCGTCCACGGTGTTGGCTCCCATCCTGCCGACGCCCGAAATCGCCGCGCGCTATCCGACGCAACTCGTCTCGCTCGCCGTCGACAGCGGACATGTCCCGACCGGCATTCGCAAGCAGGAGATGCGCGGCGGTGGAATCACCTCGTTCGGCCGCGACATCCTGGTGCTTCCCTTCGACGGCAAGGTCTATGCCGCCAGTTCGTCCGCAGACATCCGGGTCACGCGGATCCAGGCTCCGAGCAACCACATCGCCGAGTTTCTTGCCCTCGCCGACGATCCCCGCTTCGCCGATTACTCGTTCGAGGCGGAAGTCCCCCGATACAACGATCTGAAGTACTTCCGGAGCGCCCGCGGACACGGCCTTCTGGCTTCCTACACCGAATACGACCCCGAGCGGCTTTGCTACACGAACACGCTTGCACGACTCGATTTTCCGGCCGAAGCGACCTCCGTCGATGAAATCGAGGCCGATGCGGCTCGATGGAGAATCGTCCACCGGACGCGTCCGTGCCTTGCACTGAAGAAGAAGTACGCCGCACTCGAGGGATCGATGGCAGGCGGGCGTCTTGCATTCGAGGCGCCGTCGACGGTCTACATGACGAGCGGCGACTTCCACTACGACGGCATGCGTTCGGATGGACCCGGAATCTCTCAGGATCCGCAGGCCGAGTATGGAAAAGTGCTGGCGATCGACATCGAGACCGGTGAAAGCCGCATCGTGTCTTCGGGCCACCGAAACGCGCAGGGACTCGTGCGCACGCCCGATGGCCGGCTGTTCAACGTGGAGCACGGCCCGCGCGGAGGCGACGAACTGAACCTCGTCCGGCCTGGTGCCAACTTCGGCTGGCCGCTCGAATCCTACGGCACGACCTACAGCAACACCCGGATTCCCGGTTCACTGAGCTTCGGCCGTCACGATCATTTCGATCCGCCGGCGTTCGCCTGGGTTCCCTCGGTGGGGATTTCCGGACTGACGGTGGTGAGCGGCTTTCACCCGGCGTGGGACGGAGATCTTCTGGCGAGCTCGCTGAAGGATCGCAGCCTGTATCGCATCCGGCTGGCCGACGGCAGGCCGGTCTACAGCGAGCGCATCGAGATCCGCCGGCAGATACGTGCGGTGCACCAGCACGTGGACGGGCGCCTGGTCCTTTGGACGGATGATCAGGATCTGATCTTCCTGACGGCACAGGCGCTCTCCAACCTGGACGACAAGATTGCGAAATACGTGCATTCGTCCCGCTTGTCCGGTCCGGTGGCGAGCCGGCTGGAGAGCGTCGTGCAGCAATGCGCGCAATGCCATTCCTTCGAGCCCGGCGATAACGCGAAGGCGCCGAATCTCGCGCGCATCTTCGGGCACCGGATTGCGTCGACCAGTTACGACGGGTATTCGAATTCGCTGAAACACAAAAGCGGCCGGTGGACGCGCGAGACGCTCAGCGAGTTTCTCGACGATCCGAAAGCGTTCGCCCCGGGTACGTCGATGCCGAAACAGACGATTCGCGACCCGGAAACGCGCGACGCGCTCGTCTCGTTCCTCCAGCATCTGTCGATGGCGTTCTGAAGCGCTGGGGCCCACTGCCCGGGTCACTTCGGCCCGAATGCTCGACTCGCGTACGCGGACAGGTTGACGTTTTCGACCCCCGAGGCGATCCGAAGGAAGCCGCCGCAGGCTTGCCCGCCGGCGGCGTGCGCGTGCCACGCCGACGGCCACGGTGGGCAAGTCGTGTTCGATGCGTCGATGGTGGCCAGTGCGCGGGGCTGCGCGCGCTGTGCGCGGCATGCACGTGACGATCGGCGATCGAATCGGCCAGCGTCGAGTCGCCGAGGCACTCGTGCGGTCCGGTCACGGGCAACGGCCTGTTGGCCGGCATCGAGCGCGTGCCGACCCGATCGTCGGGCGGCTCGAGCAGATCGTCCCTCGGCCGCAGTGATCGGCCCGATCGCCCTCGGTGAGGGAACTACGGGTCCGACCGCCTGGAGCGTGTCGTCGCGAGTTGTCCACCGCGGCGGTCGTTCGTCGCAAGCGACGCCCGCCGCCTCGAGAACTCCTGCGTGAGCCTCAACCGCGGGACGCGTGGGTACTCGGGCACGAACGCACGCAACGACCAGCCCGTTCGGGCCCGGCCCGCAGCCGATCAAAACGCTGCAAGACACAGCGTTTTCGTTTGCGCAAAGGGTCATGTCGCGGAAAACGCTGCGGTATGCAGCATCCGGACGCGCGAGCGCAGCAGCGGCACGCCCGCCCCGGCCGACACCGGGCACGCCCCGCACCGGCAAGCCCCGAGCCGCCCCGGCCGACACGCCTGCCGACGCCCCGCGCCCCGGGCCCCGCGCCCCGGGCCCCGCGCCCGCGCTCCGCGCCCCGCGCCCCGCGCCCCGGCGCACCGCGCCACCACCCCACTTGATCCACATTAACCCCGACATGCATTCGAGTGCTTGACAGCGGAATTCCAATGCATCATGATGCATGAACCCACTGCCGACAGGCACTATATTGCACGATCCCCGCCTGCGGCGCAGACTCAGGCGAGGAGTCAGAGGAGTCGCCCGATGAACGTTTCCGCCTCCGTTGCGTCGTCCGCTGCGCAGCAGAATCCCCCGCCCGTGTCGAACGCCGTGGACCCCGCCGCCGCTGCGGACTCCGCCACCGCCGCCGCTCCCGCTACCGCGGCTGGCGGCGCCGACGCCGCTTCGCCGCACGATGCGGCGCCGGCCCCGGTCGATTACCGTACCGAGCCGTCGCGCTACCGGCACCTGAAGCTGTCCTTCGACGGTCCGGTCGCCACGCTTTCGCTCGACATCGACGAGGATGCGGGCATTCGCCCCGGCTACAAGCTCAAGCTGAACTCCTACGATCTCGGTGTCGACATCGAGCTTCACGACGCGCTGCAACGCATCCGCTTCGAGCACCCCGAGGTGCGCACGGTCGTCGTCACCAGCCTGAAGGACCGTGTGTTCTGCTCGGGCGCGAACATCTTCATGCTCGGTACCTCGTCGCACGCCTGGAAGGTGAACTTCTGCAAGTTCACCAACGAAACGCGTAACGGAATCGAGGATTCGAGCCGTCACTCGGGGCTGAAGTTCGTCGCTGCGCTGAACGGTTCGTGCGCCGGCGGCGGCTACGAGCTGGCGCTCGCCTGCGACGACATCGTGCTGGTGGACGATCGCTCGTCATCCGTCTCGCTACCCGAGGTGCCGCTGCTGGGCGTGCTGCCGGGCACCGGCGGGCTGACGCGCGTCACCGACAAGCGCCGCGTGCGCCACGACCTGGCCGACATCTTCTGCACGACCACCGAGGGCGTGCGGGGCCAGCGCGCGAAGGACTGGCGCCTGGTCGACGAGATCGCGCGTCCGCAGCAGTTCGCGCAGGCGGTCGCCGAGCGCGCGAATGCGCGCGCTGCCGAGAGCGATCGTCCGTCCGACGCGAAGGGCGTGGCGCTCGTGCCGATCGAGCGCACCGTCGACGACGCCGGCTACCACTACCGCTTCGTCGACGTGCAGATCGATCGCTCGCGTCGCACCGCAAGCTTCACCGTGAAGGCGCCGCAGGGCGCGCAGCCGACCGACGTCGATGCGATCGTCGCTGCGGGCGCGGCCTGGTGGCCGCTGCAGATGGCGCGCGAGCTCGACGACGCGATCCTGTCGATGCGCACGAACGTGCTCGACATCGGCATCTGGTTGCTGCGTACCGAGGGGGATGCCGCTGCGGTGAAGCAGGTGGACGAGACGCTGTCGAAGCACGCGAGCCACTGGTTCGTGCGCGAGACGATCGGCATGCTGCGACGCACTTTCGCGCGCCTCGACGTCTCCTCGCGTACGCTGTTCGCGCTGGTCGAGCCGGGTTCGTGCTTCACCGGCACGCTCGCCGAACTGGCTTTCGCCGCCGATCGCGCGTACATGCTGATGCTGCCCGACGCGCCGGAAAAGGCGCCGAAAATGACGCTCACCGAGGCGAACTTCGGCTGGTACCCGATGGTCAACGGCCAGTCGCGCCTCGAGCGCCGCTTCTACGAGGAGCGCGAGCCGCTCGAAGCCGCACGCGCGGCGATCGGCCAGCCGCTCGACGCCGAGCGCGCCGAGAAGCTCGGCCTGGTCACCGCGGCGCTCGACGACATCGACTGGGCCGACGAGATCCGCATCGCGACCGAGGAGCGCGCCTCGATGTCGCCCGACGCGCTCACCGGACTGGAGGCGAACCTGCGCTTCGCCGGCAAGGAAACCATGGAGACGCGCGTCTTCGGGCGCCTGACCGCATGGCAGAACTGGATCTTCAACCGCCCCAACGCCGTCGGCGAGAAGGGTGCGCTGAAGCGCTACGGCAAGGGCGAGAAAGCCGCCTTCGACTGGAACCGCGTGTGACGAAGCGCCTGCGCACGAACTGCCTGTGCACGAACCACGTGTGCTCGAACCACGTGTGCTCGAACCACGTGTGCACGAACCGCGCATGCACGAACCGCGCATGCACGAACCGCGCGTGACGAACCCCCTGCAACGAGCGCGCACGGCGCGCGCTCCGGCCTCGCAACGAATTTCGGGAGCGAACTGATGAGCACGATCGATTACGGCGACAAGATTCCCAACAACGTCAACCTGTCCGAAGACCGCACGCTGCAACGCGCGCTCGAGCACTGGCAACCCGGCTTCCTCGACTGGTGGAAGGACATGGGGCCGGACAACTCGCGCAACTTCGACGTCTACCTGCGTACGGCGATCAGCGTCGATCCGAGCGGCTGGGCGCAGTTCGGCTACGTGAAGATGCCCGACTACCGCTGGGGCATCTTCCTGAATCCGGCCGAGGCCGATCGGAAGATCCACTTCGGCGACCACCAGGGCGAAGCCGCCTGGCAGGACGTGCCCGGCGAGCACCGCGCGAACCTGCGCCGCATCATCGTCACGCAGGGCGACACCGAACCCGCGTCGGTCGAGCAGCAGCGCCATCTCGGCCTGACCGCGCCCAGCCTGTACGACATGCGCAACATCTTCCAGGTCAATGTCGAGGAAGGCCGCCACCTGTGGGCGATGGTCTACCTGCTGCACCGCTACTTCGGCCGCGACGGCCGCGAGGAAGCCGAGGCGCTGCTCGCCCGCCGCTCGGGCGACGCCGACAATCCGCGCATCCTCGGTGCCTTCAACGAGAAGACGCCCGACTGGCTGTCCTTCTTCATGTTCACCTACTTCACCGACCGCGACGGCAAGTTCCAGCTTGCTGCGCTTGCCGAGTCGGGCTTCGACCCGCTCGCGCGCACGACGAAGTTCATGCTGACGGAAGAAGCGCACCACATGTTCGTCGGCGAATCGGGCGTCTCGCGCGTCGTGCAACGCACCTGCGACGTGATGAACCAGCTGAAGACCGACGATCCGGCGAAGGTCCGGGCCGCCGGCGCGATCGACCTGCCGACGATCCAGCGCTACCTGAATTTCCACTTCAGCGTGACGATCGACCTGTTCGGCGCCGACCAGTCGTCGAACGCGGCGATCTTCTACAGCTCGGGGCTGAAGGGCCGCTTCGACGAGGGCAAGCGCACCGACGACCACAAGCTGCACGGCGCCACCTACCCGGTGCTCGACGTCGTCGACGGCAAGCTCGTCGAGCGCGAAGTGCCGATGCTCAACGCGCTGAACGAGGTACTGCGCGACGACTACATCAAGGATTCGATCGCCGGCGTGAACCGCTGGAACCGCGTCATCGAGAAGGCGGGCATCCCTTTCCGCCTGAAGGTGCCGCACAAGGCCTTCAACCGGCAGATCGGCACGCTCGCCGGGCTGCGTGTCTCGCCCGAAGGCAAGGTCGTGTCCGAGGCCGATTGGAAGGCGCACCAGGACGAATGGCTGCCGAGCGCCGAAGACCGCGCCTTCGTTGCGTCGCTGATGGGACGCGTCGTCGAGCCGGGCAAGTTCGCCGCCTGGATCGCGCCGCCGGTGATGGGCATCAACCGCCAGCCGATCGACTTCGAATACGTGCGTTTCAACTGAGTAGCCGCCGGTGCGCGCCCGCGACGGGCGCGCACCGCGCCGACCGGATGCGCGGCGGCGCGCGAACCCGCCTGCAAGGAATCCTTCCATGTCCACCGTCACCGCCGAATCCGCGGCGGCGTCGCTCGCCCCGGACGCCGCCGGCGACGTCGTCATCCGCCAGCACCTGATCGACCCCGAGATCTGCATCCGCTGCAACACCTGCGAGGAAGCGTGTCCGGTCGGCGCCATCACGCACGACGATCGCAACTACGTCGTGAAGCCCGACGTCTGCGAAGGCTGCATGGCCTGCGTGCCGCCGTGTCCCACCGGCGCGATCGACAACTGGCGGCGCATCCTGAAGAGCGCGGCATATCCGATCGCCGAGCAGTTCGAGTGGGACGAGTTGCCGCCGGAGGTGCCCTTGCCCGAAACCGTTGACGGCGACGCGACGGCCGCAAGCGAGGCCGAAGCCGAGGCGGCGGCGCAGGCCGAGGCGCTGGTCGCATCGGCGGCGTCCTTCGGCTCGCCCGAGGCGGTGGCTGCGCCCGCGTCGAAGCGCCCGGGCTCGACGATCAAGCCGTGGTCGGCGGCGCATCCGTACGCGAACCTGTACGGACCGAAGAATCCGGTGACGGCCACGGTCGTCGGCAACTTCCGCGTGACCGAGGCGGACGCCTCCAGCGTCACCCACCACATCGTGCTCGACTTCGGTGCGATGCCGTTCCCCGTGCTCGAGGGCCAGTCGATCGGCATCGTCGCGCCGGGCGTGGACGAACGCGGCAAGCCGCACCATCCGCGCCAGTACTCGATTGCCAGTCCGCGCAACGGCGAGCGTCCCGGCTACAACAACGTCGCGCTCACCGTGAAGCGGGTCACCGTCGATCACCGGGGCAAGCCGGTGACCGGCGTGTGCTCGAACTACGTCTGCGACCTGAAGAAGGGCGACACGGTGCAGGTCACCGGTCCCTTCGGCACGTCGTTCCTGATGCCTAACCATCCGCGCTCGAACCTGCTGATGATCTGCACCGGCACGGGCAGCGCGCCCATGCGCGCGATGACGGAGTATCGCCGGCGCCTGCGCGCGGGCGGCAAGTTCGAGACCGGCAAGCTGATGCTCTTCTTCGGCGCGCGCACCGAGCAGGAACTTCCGTACTTCGGGCCGCTGATGAAGCTGCCGCGCGACTTCATCGACGTGAACCTCGCCTTCTCGCGCACGCCGGGCAAGCCGAAGCGCTACGTGCAGGACCTGTTGCGCGAGCGGGCGGCCGACGTCCTCGCGCTGTTGAAGGACGAGAACACCTGCGTCTACGTCTGCGGGCTGAAGAGCATGGAGGAAGGCGTCGTCGCGGCGCTGCGCGAGGTGGCGGTGCAGGGCGGCGTGGCCTGGGAGACGCTGATGGGCCGGCTCGAGCGCGAAGGCCGGCTGCACTTCGAGACGTACTGAAGCGAAGCGCCGGCGCGCCGACGGTGCGTCTTTCCCGCTTCCGCCGTTCCTACTTCCACTGCGGCAGCAGCAGCGCGATCTGTGGAAACGCCGCGATCAGCGCGATCAGCGCGAGCGTGCAGCACACGTAGGGCAGCGCGGCGCGTGCCACCGTGCCGAGCGTGGTGCCGCGCGGCGCGACCCCGATCATCACGAACAGCAGCAACCCGAAGGGCGGCGTCGTGAAGCCGATCTCGTAGGACAGCAGCAGCAGCAGTCCGAACCACACCGGGTCGAAGCCGAGCGACGATGCGATCGGCAGGAAGATCGGCAGCGTGATCAGCATCATCGACAGCTGGTCCATGAACATGCCGAGCACGAGGATCGCGAACAGCATCAGCGCGAGCAGCATCATCGGCGATGCGCCGAACGCGAGCAGCCATTGCACGAATCCGTTCGAGGCGCCGGAGAAGGCGAGCACCTGCGCGAAGGTGGTCGACGCGGCGATGACGAGAAAGGTCATGCCGGTCACCTTCATCGCGTCGTCGAGCGAGCGCCAGATCAGCGACCACGAGAAGCGCCGGTAGGCGACCATCAGGCCGGCCACGCCCAGGCAACCCAGCGCGGCCGATTCGGTGGGCGACGCGATGCCGAGGATGATCGTGCCGACGACGAGGAACACGATCACCGACATCGGGACGACGTTCACGAGCAGCGCCACGAGCTTCTGCCGCAGCGTGTGGCGCTCGACCGCGTACTGGGGTGCTGCGCCCGGGTCGATGTGCGCCTGCGTGAAAATCAGGCCGACGAACATCGCGGTGAGCAGCAGCCCGGGCAGCGCACCCGCGATCAGCAGCGCGCCCACGTCGATCTGCGCCAGC
The DNA here is from genome assembly GCA_023954015.1 of Burkholderiaceae bacterium. Taxonomy (GTDB): domain Bacteria; phylum Pseudomonadota; class Gammaproteobacteria; order Burkholderiales; family Burkholderiaceae_E; genus Zeimonas. The sequence goes on along the minus strand of JAMLIS010000013.1, from coordinate 59,224 downwards.
GAGCCGAGCAGCACGGCCAGCGCCGACGGCGGAATGATCACCGCGAGCGACCCCGCGCCCAGCACCGGGCCGAAAGCCATGTGCGGCTTGTAGCCGCGCCCTAGCATCGCGGGCACCATCGTCGAGCCCATCATGCCGGTGTTCGCCAGGCTCGATCCCGACAGCGACGCGAACACGGCGCCCGAGAGCACGGTCAGGTAGGCGAGGCGCGCGCGCAGGTTGCCGATGCAGATGTCGATCGCGCGAAAGACGTTCTCGCCCAGCCCCGAGCGGAAGAAGAGGCTGCCCATGATCAGGAACAGCGGCACCGGCGTGAGCGCGTAGATCGACACCGCCTCCGCGAAGTTCGCGACCATCTGCGTGATCGCCGCCGAGCCGCCCATGAAGAGGAAGATGCAGGCGATGTTGGTGGCGAAGAAGGCGATCGCCACCGGGGTGCCGACGCCCATCAGCACGAGCAGCAGTCCGATCATGATGGCGAGCACGCCCGGCCATTCCACGCTCAGAAGCCCTCCGGGTGCGTGCGGTCGGTGTCGTAGAGCGAGTCCGCGCCGAGCAGGTAGCGGAAGAACTCGAGCGCGGACAGCCACAGGCCGATCACCATCGGCAGGTAGAGCAGCCAGCCCGGCATGTCGAAGGTGCGCACTTCGTAGGCGCCGCTGCGCACGGCTGCGACGAGGCTGGCGAAGGCCACCGCGCCGAGATACAGGCACAGCGCGACGCACAGCAGGTAGACGGCGCGCTCGACCAGCGCTCGCATCGGCCCGGGCATCGCCCGGCGCAGGAAGTCGGCGCAGATGTGCGCCTTGCCGCGCACCAGCGCCGGCATCGGCAGGAACGCGCAATAGATCAGCAGGTACTCGACGAGCGAAGCGCTCCAGACGAGCGACGCGCCGAAGTTGCGACCCAGCACGTCGGCGCAGACGAGCAGGACGATCGAACCGAGCAGGATCTTCGTCAGCTGCGCCAGCGCGTCGGAGACGCGCTCCGACCAGGCGAAGATCCGCTTCACGCGCGCGCCGACCCGTCGGCCCTCGCGCACGCGTGCCCCAGCGCGCGCGCCGTGTCGCGCGCGAGCCTCACGAGAACTTCGCGCGCAGTGCGTCGAGATGCGACGGGTCGCGCTTGGCCAGGCGCTCCCAGCTGGCGCGTGCGGCCTTCTCGAGATACGCGGCGCGCGCCTTGCCCTGCAGTTCGACGATCTTCATGCCGTCATCGACCATCTGCTGCCCCTGCTCGCGCGTATGCGCGAGATTCGCCTCGTAGCTCGTCCGCTCGTGTTCGATGGCGACGTCCTGCAGGATCTTGCGTGCCTCGGGGCCGAGCCGCTCCCACGCGCCCTTGTTGATCATGACGAGCACGTCGGTCTGAAAGAAGCCGGGGTCGATGCGAAAGCGGGTGAACTTGTTCCAGCCGAAGTTGCGGTAGCCGAGAACCGTGTAGCAGTTGGCGTTGACGAGGCCGCGCTCGAGCGACGTGTACGCCTCGCCCGGGGGCTGGACCACGACGCCGGCGCCCAGGCTCTCGAGGAATTCGCGATACAGCGCGGCGCTGCGGATCTTCAGGCGCGAGAAGTCCACGCCGCCGTCGTCGGTGCGCACGGGCTCGTCGACGCTGAAGACGTGAAAGCCCGCCCCGCCGTCGACGTGCGCGAGCACGTGGGCGTTCGCCTTCTTCAGGAAGATCGAGTCGATGAGTTCGAAGCCGCCGTTGGCTCGCAGCTCCCACGGTGTTTTCGACGTGGCCGAGAACACCTCGCCTTCCGGGACGATGTTCAGCATCGGCCCGGCGGGCGCATCGACCAGGTCGATCACGCCGTTCTTCAACGCCTCGCCCATCTGCGCGAAGGGGATCACCTCGGGGCCGCCGCGCACGCGGATCTGCACGACCCCCTTGCCGCGTTCGTTAAGCCTGTCGACGAACTTCAGGAAGCTGACCGCGTAGCTGACCTGCGCCGGCGTGAAGTGCACCGCGTTGAGCGTGACTTCCTTCGCGGCCGCGCGCCGCGTGAAAGCGACGAGCGGAAGTGCGCTTGCACCGGCGAGTACGGTGCGTCGGGTCGGGTCCATGGTTCGTCTCCTGTTCGGTGTGCGGCGACTCGGGCGTGCCGCGCCTTCCGTTTCCAAATTTTTCCAGAATGTATATTCTGTATTCAGAATCCGCAAGAAGAGAGAGAGTCTTGTCGCCGCCCAACGTCGTCGAATCGATCCGATCACTCGGCAGGCCGGGCAACCTGAGCGAGCGCATCCATGCCGATCTGCGGGCACGCCTGGCCGAAGGACGCGTCGGCCTGCACGAGCGGCTTCTCGATTCCGAGATCGCGAAGGCCTACGGCACGTCGCGCATGCCGGCGCGCGAGGCGCTGCTTCGACTGACCAACGAGGGCTACCTGCGGCGCACGACACGCGGCTTCGTCGTGCCGTCGCTCGATTCGGAAGACGTACGCCAGTTGTTCGAGGTGCGCGCGCTGCTCGAGCCGCAGGCGGCGGCCAGTGCGGCCGCGGCGCTCGACGCGCCCGCTCGCGCAGCGCTCGACAAGGCGCTCGCGCGCGCCCGGCGCGCGGCGAAGGCGCGCGACGCGAGCGAGATGATCGCCGCCAACATCGACTTTCGCGCCGCGTGGATGTCCTGCGTGTCGAACCCGCGGCTGGTGCAAGCCGTGTTGCACTACGTCGATCACGCGCAGTTCGTGCGCATCAGGACGCTCGCCGATCCGAAAGTGCAGCGCACCGCGCTGTCCGGGCTCGAAGCGCTGCACGCGGCGTTCGCCGAGGGCGACCGGCGCGCGGTGCGCCGCTGCATGAAGGCGTACCTCGTCGCCGCCGAGCGGGCCTTCCACGCCGCGAATGCCGCCGCGCACGCCGACGAAGAGCGGATCACCGGCACGTGAGCGCAACCGCCCGCGAACCCCGCCTGCTGTCGGGCACCGACGCGCTGGTCGCGCTGCTGCTGCGCCAGCGCGCGCTCGATCGGGCCGCCGGGCTCGATACGGCGGGTTTCGTCTCGGGCTATCGAGGCTCGCCGCTGGGCGGCGTCGATCTCGCGCTGTGGCGTGAGCGCGCCGCACTGGAGCGCGAGGCGATCCGCTTCGTGCCGGGACTGAACGAGGAACTCGCGGCCACGGCCGCATGGGGAACGCAGCAGGTCGAGCGCTTCGGCAGGCCGCGCCACGCCGGAGTGTTCGCGCTGTGGTACGGCAAGAATCCCGGCCTCGATCGCATCGGCGACGTGCTCAAGCACGCGAACATGGAAGGCACTTCCGCCCATGGCGGCGTGCTCGCGGTGACCGGCGACGACCCGGCCGCGTCGTCGTCGACGATCGCGAACCAGGGCGAGCAGGCCTTCGCCGCCGCGATGTCACCGGTGCTGGCGCCGTGCGATGTCGAGGATGTCGTCGCGCTCGGCCTGGCGGGTTTCGCGATGTCGCGCTATTGCGGCTTGTGGGTCGGCTTCAAGCTGGTTGCCGACGTCGTCGAGAGCACGCGCTCGTTCGCACCGCTCGCCGATCCATCGTTCGTCGTCCCGTCCGATTTTCCGATGCCCGACGGCGGATTGAACTGCCGCTCGCCGGACGATCGGTGGGCGCAGGACGAGCGCACCCTTCGCCATCGATTGCCGGCAGCGCGCGCGTTCGCGCGCGCGAACGGCCTCGACCGCACCGTGATCGTGCCGAAAGGACGAAAGCGCATCGGCTTCGTCGCCGCCGGCAAGGCGTGGGGCGACCTGCTCGAAGCCTTCGCGATGCTCGACGCAGGGCACGACGAACTCGCGCGCCACGGCGTCGGAGCGCGGCGCATCGCGCTGGTCTGGCCGCTCGAGGAGAGCGCCAACGCGCAGTTCCTGCTCGATTTCGACGAGGTGGTCGTCGTCGAGGAGAAACGCGCGGTGCTCGAGCCCGGCGTCGCGCAGCTCGCCTATCACTGGACGCCCGCGCGGCGACCGCGGATCTCGGGGAAGTGCGATCCCGACGGTCGAACGCTGCTCGCCGAACACGGCGAGATCGACCCTTCGATGATCGCGCGCGTCGTACTCGCGCGGCTTGCCGCGACCGACGCGTTGCCGGCGCAGCGGATCGAGGCGATGGCGCAGCGCCTCGCGGCGCACTCGCACGGCGGAAGCTCCGCCGGCACCGGACCGGCGCGCAGGCCGCATTTCTGCGCCGGCTGCCCGCATGCGCGCTCGACCCGGCTGCCCGAAGGCTCGCAGGCGATGGCCGGCATCGGATGCCATTCGATGGCGATGTGGATGCCGGCCTCGCGCACGTCGATGCTGTGCCAGATGGGCGGCGAGGGGGCGAACTGGATCGGCGCATCGGCGTTCGTCGACGTGCCGCACGTCTTCCAGAATCTCGGCGACGGCACCTACACGCACTCGGGCGTGCTGGCGATCCGCGCGGCCGTCGCGGCGAAGGTGCCGATCACCTACAAGATCCTCGTCAACGAGGCCGTCGCGATGACCGGCGGCCAGCCGGTCGAAGGAGCGCCCGACGCGGCGCGCATTGCCTGGCAGCTGCACGCCGAGCGCGTGGAGCGCATCGCCGTGCTCACCGGGCGCGGCGCCGCCTTCACGGGAAGCGCGAAGGATCTTCCTCCGGGAACCTGGCTCGCCGATCGAGACGATCTCGACGAAGTGATGCGCGCGTTCCGCGAGCATCGCGGCGTTTCGGCCATCGTCTACGACCAGATCTGCGCAACCGAGAAACGACGGCTTCGAAAACGCGGCGCGCGCTTCGGCGGCGAGCCCGTCGTCACGATCCACGAACGCATCTGCGACGGCTGCGGCGACTGCTCGGTGCAATCCAACTGCATCGCGGTGCGCCGGGTCGATACGCCCTTCGGCGCGAAGCGGCGCATCGATTTGTCGTCGTGCAACACCGACCTGTCGTGCACCGACGGCTATTGCCCCAGTTTCGTGCTGATCGAGAACGCCGAAACGGATGCGCGCCGCGGCGGCGCGCCGCTGCCGCAGGCGTCGGTCGCCGCGTTGCCCGAACCGGCGCAGGCCGGCTTGCCGGCGGGGCGACCCTTCGGCCTCGTGCTTGCCGGCGTCGGCGGCTCGGGGCTGGTCACCGTGGGGTCGGTGCTCGCGGCGGCGGCGCTGCGCGACGGCTTCGCGGTCTCGCAGCTCGACAACACCGGGCTTGCGCGCAAGGGCGGGGAGGTCACGACGCACCTGCGGATCGCCGCGCAGGGCGCCGCAGCCGGCGCTTCGCGCATACCCGACGGATGCGCCGACCTGCTGATCGCCGGTGACCTCGCGTCGGCTGCCTCGGCATCGACGGTTGCGCGCCTGGCGCCCGGCGCCACGGCGGTGGTCGCCGGCGAAGCGGTGCCGATGCTCGAGCAGGCGCTCGACCCCGATGCGCCGCTGCCGCTGGAGGCGTACGTGCAGCGCCTGCACGCGCGGCTGGGCGGCGAGGCGGTGCTCGCCGTCGATGCGCCGACGATCGCCCGGCGCGCGCTCGGCGACACGCTGTACGCGAACATGATCGTGCTCGGGGCCGCCGCGCAGAACGGACGCCTGCCGGTCGGCGTGGCGGCGATCGAGCACGCGATCCGGGAACGGGGAGTCGCCGTCGACGGCAATCTCGCCGCGCTGGCGTGGGGACGGCTGGCGGCGGCGGATCCGCAGGCGCTGGAGGCTGCGCTCGACGCGGCGCACGATGCCGCGCAAGGTGCAGCGCAGGATGGAGCGCGGGACTCAGAACGTGTGAACCAATCGGCCGTGACCGGAAAGCGCGCCAGGAAGCGTCCGATCGAGGCGCAAAGCGCAGCCATATCGGTAGATATGGCGAGCATTGCAACGAAGAGCGGGCGCTTCCTGGCGCGCGAGACGGGCATGGACGATTGGTTCACACGTTCTCAGCGCACACTGCCGCGCGCGATGCACTGCCGGCGGACGGCACCGGCGGGCGCGACGGCAGGCGAAGCGCAGCGTTCGAAGACCTCGAGCAGGCCGTCGATTTCTTCGCCGACGAACTCGTGCGCTACCAGGGTCGTGCGCTTGCCGATCGCTATCGGCGCCTCGTGCGCCTCGCCGAGCGTGCCGAGGCGCGTGCCGCCGATCGGCTGCCGGGCTTTGCGCTCGCGGTTGCGCGCAACGCCTTCGATGCGCTGGCGACAAAGGACGAATACGAAGTCGCGCGACTGGCCAGCGATCCGGAGTACCTGAGGCAGCTGCGTGCGCGCTACGGCGAACACGCGCGGCCGGTCTTCCAGTTCGCACCGGCATGGCTTCCGAGCCGCGCCACGCGCGACGGCCGCCGGCGCAAGCGGCGCTTCGGCCCGTGGGTCCTGGTCGTCCTGCGGGTCCTCGCGCGCATGCGGCCGCTGCGCGGCAGCGTGTTCGATCCCTTCGCCTGGCAGGCCGAGCGCATCGCGCAACGCCGCTTCACGCGCATGTACTGCGAAGGCGTCCAGCGCATCGCCGCATCGCTCGAGGCGGTCGATACCGTCGATGCCGTCGCCGCCGCGACGGCGCTCGATTTCGCGAGCCTGCCCGAAAGCGTTCGCGGTTACGGACCGATTCGGATGCCCCGGCTGGACGCCGCGACGCAGGCGGCGACACGGCTGCTGTCGGCGTTCCTCGCGCGACGGGGCGTCGCACAGACGGAGATGGCCCGATGAAAGGCGATCACGCGCTCGTCTTCACGTTCGAACGGACGCCGCACGGGCCGCTGCCCGATGTGGATCGGCTCGGCGCCGCGTTGCCGGCGGCATGGGGACCGCGCGCGTTCGACGTGTTCGTGCCGCATCCCGAACACGGGCGGCTTTCGCTGTTCGGCGACGGCGAGCCGCCGCTGGTGATCGTCGAATGCCACGGCGACGACGTGCCTGCGCTGCGCGAGACGATGAACGATGCGCGCGTGCACGCGGCGTTGCTCGGCGAGTTGCCGGAGCACGGTGCGAACGGGAGCGGCGGATCGGATCGTGCTTTGCCGCACGCACAGGCCGGCGCTTCGTCTGGCGCGGCACCGTCTGGCGCTTTATCCGACGCCGTACTGTCTGGCGCTACGCCCGACGCCGTTCCGTCTGGCGCTGCGGCCGGCCGCTCGTGCTGGCGCGCCGGCGTCTTCCGCATCGAGCGCGAACCGGTGCCGTCGCCGTGCGACGGCGACGACGCGCCGGTGGCGCTCGTCGTGCACTACTACGGACCGGTCGACGACGCCGCCGCGTTCGCCTCGCACTACGTCGCGCAGCATCCGCAGATCCTCGCGCGCCTGCCCGGCGTGCGCGACGTGCTCTGCTATGTGCCGGTCGCCGCCGCGCACGAGGGACGATTCGCCGACCCCACCGTGATTCGCAACGAGGTGCGCTTCGATTCGATGGATGCGCTGCTCGCGTCGCTGCGCTCTCCGGTGCTGGCGGAACTGCGCGCCGACACGAAGACCTTTCCGCGGTTCGGGCGATCGACGCACTATCCGATGCTCAGGCGGCGGTTTGCAGCGGGGCGCTGACGCGGGCGGCGGGTTGTTTGTGTAAGCGGGCGGCGGCGCCGGGGGCGTGCGTGCCGGGGGCGCGTCGACTGGGCGTGGACGCCGCGCGGGTTGTGCGCCGACTGTGCGCGCCCATCCTGCGCCGCCCCGCGCGCCGGCCCCGCGCGCCGGCCCCGCGCCGCCCCCGCGCGCCCCCGCGCCGCCCCGGCGCCGGCCCCGGCGCCGCCCAACAGGCTCGTTTTGCGCAGCAAAACGCAGCATTTGCCGACGTGTGGTCGATTGCACAAAGTAGAAACGCTGCATATCGCTGCGTTTCGCTGCGCGTCTGCCGCCGTTATGTTCCGCCAGCGTTCTGCGCGTCGCTCGGCGCGCACGGGTCCACGGCGTGCCGATACCTTCCAGTCAGGCCGGATCGACAGCACCGGCGTGCCGTCGTAGCAGAAGGTGGCAGCGCCCCGGCTCGTGCCGGGAGCCGGCGTGCACCGACCTCCGCACCGCCCGCACGCGACACCCCGCGCTGCCGGCTCACTGCCCGCGCCGCCGCCCCGCTGCCCGCGCCGCCGCCCGCGCTGCCCGCGCGGCCCGCCGCCCGCTGCCCGCGCCGCGGCTCCGCCGCCCGCTGCCCGCTGCCCGCGCCGCCGCCCGCTGCCCGCGCCGCGGCCCGCCGCCCGCCGCCCGCTGCCCGCCGCCGCCGCCCGGGCCGCCCACCGCCCACCGCCCACCGCCCACCGCCCACCGCCCCACCGCCCACCGCCCACCGCCCGCCGCCGCCGCCCGCCGCCCGCCCGCCGCCCGCCGCCGTCCGCCGCCGCCCGCCGCCGCCCGCCGCCGCCCGCACCGCCCAGCAGCCTCGTTCCGCTGCAAGACGCAGCGCTCCTCTTCGTGCAACCTGTCGCACATCCGCAGATGCTGCGTTCGGTTGCGCATCGGACGTCACCCCGCGCCGACTGCGGTGAAGGTGCATGGCGATCCGCACAAACGACCGCTACCGGACGAACCGAACGCGCGGCCGTTCCCGACGCCGTTCCTCGCCGCCTCGGCACGACGCAAGCACTCCGCACAGCGAGGACGCCGCCGTGCCTCGCGCGGCTCGCGCGCCGATCCGGCTCAGCGATAGATCAGCGTCGGCAACCAGGTCGTCAGCGGCGGCCAGTAGCTCGCCACCATCAGCGACGCCACCGCCGCCGCGACGAACGGCAGGATCGCGCGGCCGACCACTCCGAGCGGCAGCTTCGCGACCCCGCAACTGACGAACAGGCAGATGCCGACCGGCGGCGTCAGCATGCCGATCGCAAGGTTCATCACCATCAGCACGCCGAAGTGCATCGGATCGATGCCCATCAGCACCGTGAGCGGTGCGAGCACCGGCACGAGCAGGATCAGCGCTGCGGTGGTCTCGAGCACGCAACCGATGACGAGCAGGCCTGCCATCACGAGCAGCAGCACGCCCCACGGCGGCAGCGCCATCGAGGTGATCGCGCCTTGCAGCATCTGCGCCGTCTGCTGCATCGCGACCAGCCAGGTGAACACCTTGGCCATCGCGATGATGAAGAGAATCGTCGCTGCGATCACTTGCGACTCGACGAGCAGCCCGGGCAGTTCCCGCCAGCGGAGCTGCCGGTTCACGAAGATCGCCACCAGCAGTGCGTAGAACACCGCCAACGCCGCCGCCTCGGTGACGGTGACGATGCCGCTGAGAATGCCGCCGAGCACGATCACCGGCGCGCCGAGCGACCAGATCGCCTGCCGCAGCGACGCGAGCACGTGACGCAGCGCGAATGGCCGGCGCGTGCCGTAGCCGTGGCGCAGCGATTTCCAGACTGCCACCGCCATGAACGACAGTCCGAGCAGCAGGCCCACCATCATGCCGCCGGCGAACAGTTCGGCGATCGAGACGTTGGTGAGGAAGCCGTAGATGATCATCGGGATCGACGGCGGGATGATCACGCCGATGGCGCCGCCCGCGGCGACCAGCGCGGCCGAGAAGGCCGGCGGGTAGCCCTGGCGCACCAGCGCGGGGATCGCCACCGCGCCCAGCGCAGCGGTGTCGGCGGCGGCCGAGCCCGAGATGCCGGCGAAGAACATCGACGCGACGATGACCGCGCAGGCGAGCCCGCCCGGTACCCAGCCGACCAGCGAGTCGGAGAAGTCGATCAGCTGCCGCGAGATGCCGCCGCGCTCCATGATCGAGCCGGCGAGCATGAACAGCGGAACCGCGAGCAGATCGAAGGAGTCGACGCCGGCGAAGAGCAGCTGGACGATCGTCTGCCCCAGTCCCGCGGTGTCGACTCCGGGCGGAAAGACGCCCGGCGCGAGGATCAGTCCGATCGCCGGCAGGCCGATCGCGAGCGCGATCGGCAGCCCGAGCGCGATCAGCAGGAACAGGCCGCCGAACAGCAGCGCGACGATCATCTCATCGGGCGAGTGCTTCGTTCATTGCACGGGCGGCTTGCCCGATCGCGCTTCGTGCGGGGCGCTCGGCGCGGCGTCGGCGCGCGTCGCCGCCATGTCGGCCAGCACGTGCACGATGAACACGAGCGCGGCGATCGGTATCACCGCGTACGGAATCGACATCGGGATCTGCAGCGACGCCGACGTGTGCTCGGCGGCCTTGATCGTGTAGGTCGCGCCGAACCACGCGATGAGCCCGAAGCAGGCGAGCGTGAGCAGTTGCAGCGCGAACACCATCGAGCGCTGGAATGCGGGGCCGAACCAGTGGCCGATGCCCTGCAGTCCGATGAAGCTCGCGCGCTTGTAGGCGACGGTGCCGCCGAGGAAGGTGATCGCCACCAGCAGGTGGCGACTCACCTCTTCGGACCAGCCGAGCGAATTCCCGACGTAGCGAAACGCCACCTGCGCGAACAGGATGACGCAGATCGCCGCGCCGATGGCCATCAACAGCTTCTCCACTGCAGCGTTCAACGCGCCGCTGACGCGCTGCAGGGCCTGCACGGGAGCGTCCTCCGTTGCTCCTTACTGCACTTGCGCGCGAATCTGCTCGACGATCTTCTTCGTGTCGCCCGACAGCGAGTCGATCACCGGCTGCGTCGCCTTGCGAAAAGCCGGGAGATCGGGGTTCTCGTCGACCTGCATGCCGGCGGCCTTCAGCTCGGCGAGCTGCTGGCGTTCGTTGTCGCGGATGTAGCGCCGGCCCTCGAGCGCCGCGGTGTGCGCGCATTCGGTGACCGCCGTGCGCTGGTCGGCGGGAAGACCGTCGATGAAGCGCTTGTTGGCGACGAACACGAGCGCCGAATAGACGTGGCGCGTCAGCGACAGGTATTTCTGCCCCGCCTCGGGCAGCTTGGCGGCGTGGATGACGGCGATCGGATTCTCCTGGCCGTCGATGACGCCCTGCTGCAGCTGCGTGAAGATCGGCCAGGCCATCGGGGTGGGGTTGGCGCCGAGCGCGCGCCAGATCGCCAGGTGCGTGGGCGCCTCCATCGTGCGGATCTTCAGCCCCTTCAGGTCCGACGGGTCCTTCACGTCGCGCTTGGAGTTGGTGACGTTGCGAAAGCCGTTGTCGAGGAAGGCGAGTGCGACGAAGCCCGCTTTCTCGAAGCGGCGCGCGAGGTCCTGGCCGATCGGCCCGTCGAGCACCTTGTCGGCCGCCTCGTAGGACGGGAAGAGGAAGGGCATCTCGAGCGCCTTGATCTCGGGGACGAAGGCTTCGACCGGCCCGGTGGTGCTCACCGCCATCTGCGTGGTGCCGAGCTGGATCTGCTGCAGCACCTGCGTCTCGCTGCCGAGCACCGCCGAGTGGTGCACGACGACGTCGATCTTGCCCGGCACGCGCTTGTCGACGCATTCCTTGAACCAGTTCGCCGCGCGCGTGTGCACGAAGCTCGGATTGGTGACGATGCCGATGTTCAGCTGGGTCTGGGCGGTGGCGGCGCCGGCAGTAGCCAGGCACAGCGTGGCGAGGGCGGCAGCGATCGGTGCGCGCATCGGGACGACTCCGGGAATGAGAATGCGAAGGGCTTCAAGCATCCGGCGAAACGGCGCGACTGTCAAAGGTGGCGCAGGGATCGTTCTTCAGGAGCGCCTTCCGGCGCGGGATCTGCGCGAACTGCGCTTCACCGCCGCTCGTAGGCGTGCGCCGCTTTCAGCACCGTCATCTCGTCGAAATGCCTGCCGACCAGCATCAGCCCGACCGGCTTGCCTTCGGTTTCGCCGCAGGGCACCGAGATCGCCGGGTGTCCGGTGAGATTGAACGGCGAAGTGTTCGCGAGCATCGTCCAGCTGTGCGCGAGCACTTCGGCGAGCGATGCGCCCTCGGGCGGTATCGGCAGCGTCGGAAACGGCAGCGTCGGCATCAGCAGCAGGTCGAAGGTCGCGAGCGCTTCGTCGTACTCGCGGCGCAGGCGGCGGCGCAGGTTCTGCGTCTTCGCGTAGTAGCGTCCGCCGCAGTCGTCGGCGAGGTAGCGTCCGAGCAGCATGCCGGCCTTGATCGTGTGCGGCAGTTCGTTCGCGCGTTCGCGCAGGTTGCCGAGCATCGCGCCCAGGCCGAGCGGGTAGGCGCCGATCCCGTGGTGACCCACGCCGGTGCCGCTGTACAGCGTGCGGTAGGTGCCCTCGTTGGCCAGCGCGCCCCACAACGTGGCGCCGTGCAGGTGCCAGGGGATCGAAATCTCGTCGACGACTGCGCCGAGCGCGCGCAGCGCAGGGATCGCCGCGCGCACGGTCTCGTCGGTGCCGGGGTGCGACTCGGGCAGCCCGAAGGATTCGCGCACGACGCCGATGCGCAGTCCGCGAATGTCCTTGCCCGGCGCGGCGGTGTACGGCGCCACCTGCACGTTGCGCTGGCGCCCGTCGATGCCGTCGTCGCCGGCCATCACCTCGAGCAGCAGTGCGACGCCGGCGACGTCGCGCGCCATCGGGCCCGCGTGGTCGATCGACCAGTCGAGCCCCATGATCCCGGTGTAGGGCACGAGCCCGAAGGTGGGCTTCAGTCCGACGATGCCCGAGAACGACGCCGGGATGCGCACCGATCCGGCCTGGTCGGCGCCGGTGGCGAGATCCACTTCGCCGGCGGCGAGCAGCGCGGCGCTGCCTGTGGTCGAGCCGCCCGGCGTATGACCCGGATTGTGCGGGCTGAGCACCGGGCCGGTGGCGCTGGTCGCGCTGCCGCCGGCGAAGGAGAAGTACTCGCACACCGACTTGCCGACGATGTGGCCGCCGGCATCGAGGATGCGCGTGACGATGGTCGCGTCGACGTCGGGCACGAAGCCTTCGAGCACCGATGCGCCGTTCATCATCGGCACGCCGGCGATCATCGTGTTGTCCTTCACCGCTATGCGCCTGCCTTTCAGCAGCCCATCGGAAGCGCCGCGGATGTCGGTGCGCACGTACCAGGCGTTCAGCGGGTTGTCGGCAGGGTCGGGTCGGTAGCCGGGCGTACGCGGGTATTTCACCGGCGGCTTCTCGTCGGGCAGGCGGTCGACGAGCCGGAAGCCAGGCACGAAGGCCTGGCAGAAGTCGACGAACTCCTGCGCGTAGTCGGGCGTGATCTCCATCCCGAGCTCGGCGCCGAGGCGCCGGACGCGCTCGTTGCTCGGCAATTCGAAAGGCATGGGTGTCTCCTGTAGGCTGCGCGTCCACGCGCGTTCGCGCGGTTCGCGCGCGTCTACGCGCGTCCGCGCGGTTCGCTGCCGCGTTGCGATCCACGAAGGATAGCCGCACGCCGGGACGGCATCGAAGCCGCCGCCGGCGGCGCACAATGCACCCATCCGGATCGCGCCGCGCGATCCACGCTGCCGCCTGCATTTGCGCAAGGAGACCAAGAAGATGCCCGGCCTGCTTCCCCACGTCGACCCGGACGGCCTGCTCGAATATTCGGTCGTCTATACCGACCGTGCGCTGAATCACATGTCGAAGAAGTTCCAGCGCGTGATGCGGGACATCTCCGCGACGTTGAAGGAGGTCTACGGGGCTCGATCGGCGATCGTCGTTCCCGGCAGCGGCAGCTTCGGCATGGAGGCCATCGCACGCCAGTTCGCCACGGGGCGCAAGTGCCTGGTGGTGCGCAACGGCTGGTTCAGCTACCGCTGGACCCAGATCTTCGAGATGGGCGACATTGCGTCCGCGACGATCGTCGAGAAGGCGCGCGCGCTGCGTCCCGGCGCGCAGGCGCCGTTCGCGCCGCCGCCGATCGAACAGGTCGTCGCGACGATCGAACGCGAACGCCCGCAGATCGTCTTCGCGCCGCACGTCGAGACTTCGTCGGGGATCCTGCTGCCCGACGATTACCTGCGCGCGCTCGGCGAGGCCACGCACGCCGTCGGCGGGCTCTTCGTGCTCGATTGCATCGCCTCGGGCGCGCTCTGGGTCGACCAGCGCGCGCTCGGCGTCGACGTGCTGGTGAGCGCGCCGCAGAAGGGCTGGAGCGGGCCGGCGTGCTGTGCCTTCGTCGCGCTCGGCGATGCGGCGCGCGAACGCATCGAGAACACGCACAGCTCGAGCTTCTCGTGCGACCTGCGCAAGTGGCTGCAGATCATGGAGACCTACGAGAACGGCGGGCACGCGTACCACGCGACGCTGCCCACCGATGCGCTGGTCGGCGTGCGCGATGCAATGCAGGAGACGCAGCACTTCGGCTTCGAGGCGGCGCGGCAGGCGCAGCTGCGCCTGGGGTCGGAAGTGCGCGCGATGCTCGCGCGCAGCGGCTTCCCGAGCGTGGCCGCGCCGGGCTTCGAAGCGCCCGGCGTCGTCGTCTGCTACACGAACGACGAGGGCATCCAGTCGGGGCGCAGGCTCGTCGAGGCCGGCCTGCAGATCGCGGCGGGAGTGCCGCTGGCGGTCGACGAGCCGAGCGACTTCCGCAGCTTCCGCATCGGCTTGTTCGGCCTGGACAAGCTGGCGAACGTCGATCGGACGTTGGACACGCTCGCGCGGGCTTTCGAGCGGCTCTGACGCAGGCGGCGCAACTCGACCCGCGGCCGGCGACTCATCATCATCAGTCGCCCGGGCGCGCGCGCTGCCGGCGCCGATGCGCGCGCAGCATTGCCACGCCGGCGGCCGCCGGCAGCAGCGCGAACAGGGCGTAGCCCAGGCTGTACGAACCGCCGGCGCGAATGACGCCGGCGAACAGCACCGGCCCCGACATGCTCCCGGCGAAAGTGAAGAACTGCGAGGCGCCGGCGACGGTGGCCACGTCGGCACGCTGTGCCGCCGTGCGGGCCAGCTCGGCGAAGTACACGCCGTTCCACCCCATGCCGGTGGCCGCGCAGAAGATCGCGGCGAGGAACACCCATGCGTCGCTCGTGGTCGGCTGCAGCAGCGCCAGCGCGACCAGCGAGGCGGCCATCGCCACGCCGAGCCAGCCGAGCAGCGCGCCGGCGTCGATCCAGCGATCGGCCGCGTAGCCGAGCGCGATCCGCGCGATCGTACTGACGACCTGCGCGGCGGCGAGAATGCCGGCGGCCCAGGCGAGCGAGTGCGACAGCTGCAGGTTCAGCAGCGACACGAGGAAGGTGACGAAGACGAGTTGCGTGCTGGCGAAGGCGAGCGACATCAGGCTCAGCCGGCGCAGTGGCGGATCGCGCAGCACCGACCATAACGCGCCCGGCCCGGCGGCGGGTGCTTCCCGGCGCAGTTCGGCCGCCGACTCGTCGGGCGGCGCGTTCAGCGGCTCGGCCGACCAGTCGGCGTCGGGGGCGTCGGCCGGGCGCGCGCGCGCCTTCTGCAGCCGGCGCACGGCGGGGAACAGGGCGGCGCCGAGCAGTGCGCACGCGGCTGCGGCGAGTCCGATCGACCACTGCCAGCCGATCGTCGCCAGCCCCCAGGGCATCAGCAGTCCGGCCAGCGCCACGCCGAGCGGCACGCCGGTCTGCTTGATCGAGAAGAACAGCGCGCGCCGCGCGGTGGGCGAATGCCGTTCGAGCAGCGTGGTCGAGGCCGGGTTGATCACGCCGTAGCCGCTGCCGATCGCGATCGCGGCGGCGACCAGAAGCCACGACGTACCGGCGGTGGCGACGAAGGCGCCGATCGCGCACGAGAACATCGCTGCCTGGCTCATCGGCACGGCGCCGATCGAGGCGACGCCGCGTCCGCTCCACAGCCCCGAGAGCATCGCCATCAGGTACGCCACACCGACGAACAGCCCGACGCGCTCGGGCGCGAAGCCCAGTTGCGGCGCGACCGCCGGCGCGAGCACCGACGGAGCACTCAGCACGAGGCTGGCCAGCATCTGCACGCCGAGCGTGACGAACAGCGCGAGCAGGGGCCGGGTTCGGCGCGGGGATGCGGGAGCGGACGGGAAGGGCATCGGTCGATCGGCGGGCGGATCCGCCGCTTCGACCGAGTCTAGCGAACTGGATACCCCTGAGGGTATATCGCGGAATTCCTGATCAGGATCAAGGGGGCGGTGAGCCGCGAGGTCTACGTTCGGGGAACAGCGCGGTGCATCGCGCAACGCGGAGGAAGTAGTCGATGAACGAAGTCGAAAGGCGCGGACGGCGCGACTGGATCGCCGGCGCTGCCGCGCTCGGGGCCGGCGCCGCGCTGGCGGCGCACGCACCCGGGGCGCGCGCCGAGCGCGTGAAGACGAATGCGCGCATCGTGATCGCCGGCAGCGGCCTGGGCGGACTGGCGGTGGCCAATCGCCTCTCGGCCTCGCTCGACGGCGCGCGCATCACGATCGTCGACGCGAAGACGGAGCACAACTACCAGCCCGGATACACGCTGGTGGCCACCGGCATCTGGCCGATGGCGAAAGTGCGCAGCGAGAACGCCAGCTTCGTCCCGCCGGGCGTGGAATGGGTGCAGGAAGCCGTTGCCGCCTTCGACCCGCAGGCCAACCAGGTCGAGACCGTCGGCGGCAGGAAGATCGGCTACGACTATCTCGTCGTCGCCACCGGCGTTCATCTCGATTACGCGCAGATCGACGGGATGGACGTCTCGGCGATCGGCAGCAACGGACTGGGCAGCGTCTACGCCGGCCCGCGGGAGGCGGCAGCCACCTGGGCGTCGATGGACGCATTCCGCGCGAAGGGGGGCGACGCCGTGATGACGCTGCCGGCGACGCCGCTGAAGTGCGCCGGCGCGCCGCTGAAGATGACCTTCATGCTCGCCGACCGCCTGCGCCAGGCCGGCACGCGCGAACGCTCGACGATCCGCTTCCACACGGCGCTTCCCACCGACACCGTGTTCGGCGTCAAGGCGGTCAACGACAACGTGCTGGCGCGCTGGAAGGCGCTCGGCATCGCGACCGAATACCTGAGCAGGCTGGTGGCGGTCGATCCCGGCGCGCGGCGCGCGGTCTTCGCTTCGCCGGAAGGCGAACGCACCGAGATCGGCTACGACTTCCTGCACGTCGTGCCGCCGATGCGTGCCGTCGACGCGGTGAAGAACAGTGAACTGGCATGGAAGGAGGGGCCGTTCGCCGCCGGCGGATGGCTCGAGGTCGACAAGGACACGTTGCGGCATCGGCGCTTTCCGAACGTGTTCGGCATCGGCGACATCAACGGTACGCCGCGCGGCAAGACCGCCGCCACCGTCAAGAAGAGCGCGCCGATCGTCGCCGGGCACCTGGTCGACGTCGTCGCCGGACGCGAGCCGGGGCAGCGCTTCGACGGCTACACCTCGTGCCCGCTGCTGGTGCGCGAGGGCTCGGCGATGCTCATCGAGTTCGACTACGACGGCAGGCTCACGCCGACACTGCCGCTGGTCGATCCGCTGCAGGAGAGCTGGTTCGCGTGGGTGATGAAGACGCGGATGCTCGAGCCCGCGTATCGCGCCGTGCTGCACGGCCGCGTCTGAACGACAGGGACGAAGACCATGTACGAAATCTGGCTCGCGATCAACATCGTGTGGGAGGTCCTCGTTGCGCACGCGGCGACCGCGGTGCTGCTGGCGGTCGTCTTCGTCGCGCTCGTCGTTCACGCGATCGCGCGCCGCGGCGACTGGCGCGCCGGCTGGCGGTGGGCGTGGAAGAGTGCGGTGTTCGCCGGCGTCGCCGCGGCCATCGTGTTGCCGTCGCTGACGGGCGCATCGTGGTCCGACCTCGCCTATGTCGTCGACTGGCTGCTGCTCGTGGCGATCGCCGCCGTCGTGGCAGCCGTCGTCGGCGCGCTCGTCTGGCCGCTGGCGGCGGCGGTGCGCGCCGGTGGTGCGGCGCGCCTCGAAGCACACGGTCGCGCGGCCGGCTGAGCCAGTTTCGGATCCTGCCCGGCCGGCGCGCCGAGGCGGCGGCCGGGCACGATGCGCAAGGCATTCCTTCGCGCACGCCGAAGCTGCGATACGCTTGCCGGGTTCCGCCGTCGTCACGAGGGAATTCCGGCATGCAGCGACAGGCAATTCGCGGCCACGAGGCACTGCGCGCGCTGTGGGGTTGGGCCGTCGCGGCCCTGGGCGCGATGCTCGTGCTCGGCGGTTGCGCCTCGTTCGTCCCGGGCGGCGAGCGCCGGCCTCCGATCGTCTTCGTGCACGGCAACGGCGACGACTCGGCGGTGTGGACCACGACGATCTGGCGCTTCGAATCGAACGGCTGGCCGCGCAATCGGCTGCATGCGATCGACTTTCCCTATCCGCTCGCCCGCGACGACGACACGAAGCCGCAGGACGGCCGCTCATCCGCCGACGACCAGATGCGATACCTGTCGCAGCAGGTCGATCGCGTGCTCGCCGCCAGCGGCGCCTCTCGCGTCGTCCTGATCGGCCATTCGCGCGGCGGCTACGCGATCCGCAACTATGTGCAGAACGGCGGCGGCGCGAAGAAGGTCTCGCACGTGATCCTCGCCGCCACGCCGAACCACGGCGTGTGGGCCGGTGATTTCCTGCCGGGCAGCGAATTCAACGGCAGCGGCCCGTTCCTGTCGGCACTGAACGCGCCGAAGGGCGCACGCGAACTCGAGGTGACGCCCGGACCGAAGTGGATGACGCTGCGCTCGGACGGCAACGACAAGTACGCGCAAGCCGACGGGCGCTGGATCGGGCGTCCCGGTGTCGCCACGGGCGTCGATTCCTACTCGCCGGCGTTGAAGGGCGCGCGCAACATCGCGCTCGGCGCGGTCGACCATCGCGAAGCGGCCTTCGGTCCGCGCGCCTTCGAGCGCATGTGGCACTTCCTCACCGGCGACTGGCCGGTGCGCGCGGCGATCGTTCCCGAGTCTTCGCCGACGCTCGACGGGCAGATCTTCCGTCCGCTGACCAACCTGCCGATGGCCGGCGTGCGCGTCGAGGTCTACGAAGTCGCGCCGCTGTCCGGCGAGCGGCTCGGCGGGCCGCTGCACGTGCGCACCACCGGCGACGATGGTCGATGGGGTCCGATGTCGGCGCGGCCGGACGTGCCCTACGAATTCGTCGTCGCCGCGCCGGGCTTCGCGACGATGCATCTGTACCGTTCGGCCTTTCCACGCTCGTCTTCGCTCGTGCAGATCCATCCCGCGACGCTCACCGACGCGCAGAGAAGCGCGGGAAGCGTCGTCACGATGACGCGCCCGCGCGGCTACTTCGACGTGCAGCGCGATCGCATGAGCCTGGACGGCGCGCCGCTGCCGGGCGTGCCGCCCGGCGTTCCCGGGATATCGAGCGCGACGTTGCTGCTGCCCGCCGGTCCGCCCCGAACGGTGGTCGCCGAATTCAACGGCGAGCGCGTCGCCGTGCGCACCTGGCCGGCCGCCGCGAACGAAGCGGCGGTGGCCGAACTGCATTACTGAGGGTGTAGGCCAGCCAGCGGCAGCGCTTCAGCGGTTCACCGGGGCGCGAGACGACGTGCCTCGAGCAACCGCTGCGCGAGTTCGGCGAAACCCGCCCCGGCGCGAGACGGCGTGATCCACGCCGGCATCGCATCGATGCGGCCGGCGAAGTCCATCACGTTGGCCACGCCGACCGCATTCGGGAAGAACGCGAACATCGGCGCATCGTTCGGCGAGTCGCCGACGAACACGCAGCGCGCGCGCTCGACGGGGTCGTCGACGTCGATCGCGAAGCGCTCTTGCATCATCCGCCGCGTCGCGTCGAGCTTGTCCCAGTCGCCGAACCAGCCGTTCACGTGGATCGAACTCACTTTCGCGCGCATGCCGGCCGCGCGCATCGTCTCGACGATCCGTTCGACCGCCTCGACGGGCAGCGGCGCGACGTCCTCGCGGAAATCGATCGCGATGTCGTAGAGCCGGCAGAACTGGTCGGAGGCGAGCGCACAGCCGGGCACCTCGCGCAGGACCCGCCGGGCCACTTCGCGCAGGCGCGCTTCGTTCGCCGCGCGCGCCGTCTCGTCCAGCCGGTGGCGCGTGCGCAGTCTGCCGGCCGCGTCGTCGCGCCACATCCAGAACGCGCCGTTCTCGCCGACCACCGCGTCCACCGGCCACATGCGCGCGATGTGGTCGCACCAGCCGGCCGGCCTGCCGGTGACCGGCACGACGCGCAGTCCCGCTTCGTGCAATTGCTCGAGCGCCTCGTAGGCGCGCGCGGTGATCCGGCCTTCGGTGCTCAGCGTGTCGTCGATGTCGGTGAACACCGTGTGCACGCGCGCGGCTTCGGCCAGCGCCCATTCGTGCAGCGCACGCGGGCCGGCCATCGGGGCGCCGGGTTTCATTCCAGCTCGACCAGTACCGGCTGGTGGTCCGAGGCCTGCGTCTCCGCGTCGATGCGCAGCGCCTGCAGCCGCGGTGCGAGATCGGCGCTGGCGAACACGTAGTCGCAGGCGTACGGCTCGGGCCACTGCTCGCGGTCGTGCACGCCGTTGGTGGGCTGGTGCGCCTGGCCGGGGTACAGCTGCTGCCACGCGTCGATCAGCTCCGGCGTGCCGTCGGCGAAGGGTTCGCGGATGCGCGCGTGCAGCGGGTCGTCGGGGCGCAGGTTGAAGTCGCCGGTGAGAATCGTCGACACGGTGTGCGCGGCGCTGCGGAAGGGGCTTTCGGAGTCGTCGCGCCGGGTGGCGTCACGCCCGCGTTCGGGGGTCTCACGCGGGCGTCCGGGGGTCTCACGCTCGCGTTCGGGGGTCTCACGCTCGCGTTCGGCGCGCGCGTGCGCGCAGGCCTCGGCGTGACGCGCGCGGATCGACTCGACCTGCGCGGCGCGCTGCAGCCCGGAGTAGTACTCGAGGTGCGTCGTCATCACGCGCACCGCGCCGAACGGCGCCTCGATCGTCGCCTCGACGAGCATGCGCGGCATGCTGCGCCGGGCCTGCGAATCGGGCGGCCACGGAAGCTGGATACGCAGCGCCTGCAGCACCGGCAGGCGCGAAAGAACCAGGTTGCCGAAGGCGCGGCGCTCGCCGCGCCGGGCGCCGGCCGCGATCAGGTCGACCGGCGCGCCGGGGATCGGCGTGAAGTCCGGCAGCAGATTCGCGAAGATCGCGAACTGGTTCTCGCCGCGACTGCCCGGCAGCCCGGGAAAATTGGCTGCCACTTCCTGCAGGCACAGCACGTCGAAATCGCCGAGCGCGCGCGCCTGCTCGACGATGCGCCGCGGATCGACGCGGCCGTCGACGCCGCGGCACCACTGGACGTTCCAGCTGACGATCTTCAAGGGCGGCACATTCTCAGTCGTTGGTCTCGGATCCGAAGAACGTCTCGTATGTCTCGCATGCGGCGATTACGGCGTCAGTGACACTGCCCGCGCAATTGCGGCTATTTGCCGCGTACTCTTCGACAGCCTCAGCGGATACCCGCGCGCATGAACGACTGCACGAACTGACGCTGGAACAGCAGGAAGCCCACGAGCAGCGGTGCCGAGGTCATCAGCGTGGCTGCGGTGATTATCGACCAGTCCACGCCCTGGTCGGTGGACGAGAATACCTGCAGGCCGACGGTGAGCGGGCGCGTCTCCACCGAGTTGGTGACGATCAGCGGCCACAGGAAGTTGTTCCAGTGGTAGCTCACCGACACGAGCGCATAGGCGAGATAGATCGGGCGCGCGAGCGGCACGTATACCTTCCACAGCACCTGCAGCGGGCCCGCGCCTTCGACGCGCGCCGCTTCGTCCAGCTCCTTCGGCACCGTCTTGAAGGTCTGGCGCAGCAGGAAGATCCCGAAGCCGGACGCGAAGTAGGGCAGGCCGATCGCGAGGATCGTGTCGCGCAGGCCGAGGGCATTCATCGTCGCGTAGTTCTCGACGATCAGCACGTCGGGCATCACCATCAGCTGCAGCAGCACGAGGAAGAACAGCAGGTCGCGGCCGCGGAACTCGAAGCGCGCGAACGCGTAGGCGGCGAGCGTGCCCAGCACGAGCTGCGCGGCGAGGATCATCGTCACCAGGACGAAGGTGTTCCAGAAGTAGCGCGCGAAGGGCGCCGCGTGCCAGGCGTCGACGAAGCAGGATGTTCTCGCGCACGGACAGGTGCGGAAAGAGCGCGTACGACTGGAAGACCATCGAGATGCGCCGCCGGGCGGGCGGCAGCCCGGTGACGTCGCGCCCGTCGGTGAGGATTCGCCCGCCGGTCGGCGCGTCGAGCCCCGCGATCATGCGCAGCGTCGTCGACTTGCCGCATCCGGACGGGCCGAGCAGCACGACGAAGCTGCCGCTGGCCGCCTCGAAGCTCGCATCGTCGACCGCTGCCGTCGGACCCCAGCGCTTGCTCAGGTGCTGCAGCGAAAGCGCGCTCATGTCGGCGTGATCCGGAACTCGAGCACGGTTTCGTCGCGGCTCCACGCCTGCGCCAGGCGGCTCGCGTCCTTGCGGTTGCGCGAGCGGATCGTCATCCGGTACTCGAAGACGCGTCCGTGGTTGTCGAGCCGCCAGCTCATGTTGCTGACGCTGAAGCCGTGCGCGCCGATGATGCGGCGCAGGTCTTCCTCGGTGGGCGCCTGCTCGCGCGAGAAGCTCACGTAGTGATACGCGTAGTAGAAGACCGGCAGCTTCGTCTCGATCCAGCGGAACAGCGACAACGCGCTGATCGTCAGCATCGTGCCGACGATCAGCGGGAAGTAGAAGCCGATGCCGGCGAGGATGCCGATGGCCGCGGTGATCCAGATCGACGCGGCGGTCGTCAGTCCGCGCACCGACAGCCCTTCCTTCATGATCACGCCGGCGCCGAGGAAGCCGATGCCGGTCATGATTCCCTGCGCCATCCGCGTGGGGTCCACGCGTACGATCTCGGCGGCGCCGGGGAACCACAGCGACTGGTACATCGTCACCAGCATCAGCAGCGCCGACGACATGCAGACGAGCACGTGCGTGCGGAACCCGGCCGGACGACCGTGGTAGCTGCGTTCGATGCCGATCGCCGCTCCCGCCAGCATCGAGGCGAGCAGGTGCGAGACGATGTCGATCATGTCGCGGTCGATCGACGCGAGGTGCCAGCCCGCGAGCCAGTCGAGGATGCGCGAATCGGCGAACCAGGCAGCGATGCCCGAGTCGGCGAACCATCGCGCGACCTCCGACTCGGCGAACCATCTCGTGATGCTCCAGTCCGCGAACCCGTTCATGCGGCTTTCTCCGATTCGGCGAGCAGCTCCGCCACGCGCTCGCGGCTGCGCGCGCTCATGTGCAGCCCCGCCTTCGAGCGGCGCCAGAGAACGTCGTCGGCGCGGCGCGCCCATTCCTTTTCGACGAACCAGCGCAGCTCGCGCTCGTAGAGTCCGCCGTCCAGGTCCTCGCCGAGCGTCTCGAGCGTGGTGGCGTCGCCGAGAACCTGCGCGGCCAGCGTGCCGTGACGGCGGAACAGCGCGTCGAGCAGCACCTTCGGCAGTTGCGGATAGCGCGCGTGCAGCTCGTTGCGCGCGGCGACGGGATCGGGCGCGGCGCCCGGCAGCGGCTCGGTGTGCGTCCAGCGCCCGCGCCGGTACGACAGGTGCGGCGCGAGCCGCTCGAGCGCGGCCTCGGCGAGCCGGCGGTAGGTGGTGATCTTGCCGCCGTAGATGTCGAGTTGCGCGGCGCCGTCGAAGGTGCGCAGCTCGAGCGTGTAGTCGCGCGTGATCTCGGACGGATCGTTCGAGCCGTCGTCGTACAGCGGTCGCACGCCGGAGTAGCTCCAGGCGACGTCGCGCTCCGCGAGCGGACGCGCGAGATAGCGGTTCGCCGCGCGTAGCAGGTAGCGCGTCTCGTCGGCGTCGATCGTGCGTGCGGCCTCGATCGACTCGACGCGCACGTCGGTGGTGCCCACGAGCGTGAAGTCGCGCTCGTAGGGGATCAGGAAGACGACGCGGCGATCGTCGTTCTGCAGGATGTACGCGTGGGACTGCGCGTGGATGCGCGGGACGACGACGTGGCTGCCCTTGACGAGCTGCACCGACGCGCGCGGCGAACGACCGCCGGCGGCCGCGGCCACCGACTCGACCCAGGGGCCGGCCGCGTTCACCAGCACTCGCGCGTCGATCGTCTCGCGCGCCCCGCCCTCGTGCTCGATCGTCGCGCGCCAGCGCCCGTCGCGTGCCGTCGCCGACGCGAAGCGCGTGCGCGGGAAGAGCTGCGCGCCGTGCGCCTGTGCCGAGCGCAGGTTGAGGATCACGAGCCGCGCGTCGTCCACCCACGCGTCGGAATACGCGTAGCCGCTGCGAAAGCGCGGCGCGAGCCCTGCGCCGGCGCCGTCGCGCGACAGCCGCACGCACTCCGAGCGCGGCAGGCTGATGCGCCCGCCGATGCGGTCGTAGAGGAACAGTCCGGCCCGGATCATCCACGACGGCCGCAGGCCTTCGGCGTGCGGCATCACGAAACGCAGCGGCCAGGCGATGTGCGAGGCGATGCGCAGCAGCACCTCGCGTTCGGCCAGCGCCTCGGCGACCAGGCGGAACTCGTATTGCTCGAGATAGCGCAGTCCGCCGTGGATCAGCTTCGTGCTCGCCGACGAGGTGGCGCCGCCGAAGTCGCCCTGCTCGACGAGCGCGACCGACACGCCTCGCCCGGCGGCGTCGCGCGCGACGCCTGCGCCGTTGATGCCGCCGCCGACGACGAGCAGGTCGAAGCTGCGCGGGCGGTCGTCGTCTCGCCCGGGCATGGACAGCGCGATGCCGGTGCGCATGGGTCTCAGGACGCCTTCGCGAAGGCGGCGGACGCCGCCGAACGCGCGCGATGCCCGGTCTTGGCCGCGGCGTTGTTTCCGGTGCGGCGCGATGCTTTCGTTCCGGCCCCGGATGCTGCGTGGCGCGGCGCCTTCGCGTCGTCGAGCACGAGGCGCGCCGTGGGCTCGTCGATGATCAGCGTGTGCACGAAGCCGCCGGCGAGCGCGGCGCGGATGCCCTGCGCCTTGCCGGTGCCCGAGGCGATGCAGATCGACCGGCGCGAACGGAACAGCTCGAGGTCGGGGCCACTGGCGCGCGCGTTGAGCGCGACGTCGCGCCAGCTGCCGTCGGAGCGGAAGAAGACGGTGGCGATGTCGCCGACGACGCGCTCGCGGCGCAGGTCGCGCCGGTCGGCCGCCTCGAGGAAGCCGCCTGCGTGCACCTGGCTCGGAACCTCGCTGGAGAAAGCGCCGATGCTGAAGACGAGCACGTCGGCGCGCTGCTGCAAGTCGAGCAACCGGCGCACGCTGCGCTCGCGCCACAGCGCCGTCTTCGTCTGCGGATGATCGAAGAACGCCGGCACCGGGAAGGCGTGCGCGCGCGCGCCGTAGTTCGCGGCGAAGCGCTGCACGAGGTCGGTGCCGAAGGTGCTGTCGATGCTCTGCGGCGTACCGGCGCCGTTCAGCGCGACGAAGTCGACGTTCCGTGTCGGCTTGGGCTTGAGCCGCTCGGACACCTCGCGGATCGTGGTTCCCCAGGCGATGCCGACGACGCAGTCGCTGCCGACCACGGTGTTCAGGTAGCCGGCGGCGTCGGCCGCGACGCGCCCGAGCCAGTCGGCCTCGCGCGTCGATTCGGGCACCGCGACCACGCGCGCATTGCGCACGCCGAAGCGCTCGCGCAGCAGCGCCTCGATCTTGCCCGGGTGCTCGGCCGGGTCGTGAACGTGGATCTCTACCAGCCCGTGCTCGTGCGCCCACGACAGCAGCCGCGACACCGTCGAGCGCGAGGTGCGCAGTTCCTCGGCGATCTGTTCGGTGGTGAGGCGCTGGTAGTAGTAGAGCTTCGCCACCCGCACGGCGAGGCCTTCGTGACGCGGATCCGGATCGGGCATGCACATAGTCTCAATCAGTTTGAACGAACGTGCAACAGCACGCGTGCGAGACTGCGCTTTGTGCAACTCCGCTCTGCGACGAGGAAAGCGTCGATGCGCGAACTGCCGAAGATCTTCGTCACCGGCCTGCTCGCCGCGCTGCCGCTCGCGGCGACCGTGCTCATCGTCGTCTGGGGTGCGCGGCTGGTCGTCGGATGGGTGGGCCCCGGCAGCCTGATCGGCAACGTGCTCGTCTCGATCGGGCTCGGCGTCACCGGCTACGTGGTCGTCGCCTGGGCGATCGGCGTGCTGGCCGTGCTGCTCGCGATCCTGCTGCTGGGCGTGCTGGTGCGCACGCGGCTGCGCGGCGTCTTCGAATCGGCGCTCGACCGCTTCGTGCAGCGCATTCCGGTGGTGCGCAACGTCTACGAGACGGCGCGCCGCTTCGTCGAACTGGTGTCGCAGCGCGACGGCGAAGGAATGCGTTCGATGAGCCCCGTGTGGCTGCACTTCGGCGGCGAAGGCGGCGCCGCAGTGCTCGGATTGCTGTCGACGACCGAACCGGTCGAGATCGCCGGCCGCCGGTACATGGCCGTGCTCGTCCCGACCGCACCGGTTCCGGTGGGCGGCGGGCTGCTCTACGTGCCGCCGGAGTGGGTGCGTCCCGCCGAACTGGGCGTCGACGGGCTGACGAGCATCTACGTTTCGATGGGGATCACGTCGGCGCAGCACATCGGCGCGCGCGCGGCGCGCGATGTGGCTGCGGGGCCGGTAGCTACGGGTCCGGTAGCTACGGGTCCGGCGGCGGCGGATCCGTCGGTTACGCCCTCGGCTGTCACGCCCCCGGCTGCCACGCCCCCGGCTGCCACGCCCTCGGCTGCCACGCCCCCGGCTGCTAAACCCCCCACGTGATGTCCTTACCGGCCTTCTGCGCTTCCTTCAGCAGATCGATGAAGGGGAAGGCGCGCTGCGCGAGCGACACCGGGTAGGGATCCTCGTCGGCGTCGCTCTTCTCCGCTTCCGATGCACCGCCGGGCGCATGCTCCGCCGATTCCATCGCCCGGCGCTCGGCGCGCAGCTCTTCCTTCTCCTGCGCGATCGCCCGGTTCAGCGCGTCGACGGCCGCCGGCATCTGATCGACCGTGATGATCCCGGTGCGGCCGGGCGCCTTCCCGATGATCTGCAGGATCCACTCGGCAACAGGACGGGTCATGATGACGGAGCCGGTAGCGCGCGACTTGAATTCGTAGATCATCTGGACCTCCGTTCCGGGCAAGGGGGCGGCTGCAGCCCTACCATTATCGAATGAACTTTCCTGCTCCGACGTGCCGGCAAACCCGAATGCCGCTCGCCCTCGCTCTCGGCTCGCTGCTGGCGTTGTGCGCCTGCCAGCCCACTTACGACTGGCGCGAGATCCACGAGCCCGAGGAAGGCTATCGCATCCTGCTGCCGGCCCGGCCCGTGTCGATGAAGCGACCGATCGACCTCGACGGCGTTGCGGTCACCATGGCGATGACCGGCGCGCGGGTCGGCGAAGCCCTGTTCACCGTGGGGTCGGTAGTGCTGCCCTCGGCCAGCGAAGAGGCGCGCGAACACGCGACGCGTGCGATGCGTACGGCGATGGAACGCAACGTGCAGGGACATGAGACGAAGTCCACGCAAGTCGAAGTCCCGGTGCTCGATCCGGCCGGACGCGCCGAGGGAAGCGTCACCGCCACGCACGTCGAAGTCGAGGGCAGCGTCGCCGGGGAGCCGACGCACATGAGCGCCACGTTCGTCGCGCGCGGCGATCGAGCCTGGCAGGCGGTGATGATCTCGCCCGCCGTGGACGCCGAGGCAGCGAAGCTCTTCCACGAATCGTTCCAGATCACGAAGTGAGCGCGGCGGTGGCGGTGGCGGCGGTGCTTGGCCGCGATCCGCGATCCGCGATCCGCGATCCGCGTGTCGCGATCCGCGATCCGCGATCCGCGTGTCGCGTGTCGCGTGTCGCGGGACGCGTGTCGCGGGACGCTTCGTGGGCGGCTGGTCCCGTTCGCGGCGGCTGCCTGCGCCTTGCCGGTGCGTGTTCGGCGTCCCCGCCGTGGATCTGGCGCGCGCCGATCTCCGCCACTTAGCAGCCGAAGCCAAGAACGCTGCAGATTGCGGCATTTTGGGTCGTGCAGGTTCTTCCTTGCGCAGAAACGCTGTCTATTGCAGCAAACGGGAGGGTGCAGCGGCGCCCCGGGCTCGACTCGCTGACGCGGGCAGGTTGTCGTTTTCGCCGTCGAGGCGATCCGAAGCAATGCGCCGCAGACTTGTCCACCGGCGGCGTGGCGCATGCCACGCAGACGCCGACGGTGGGCAAGTCGTGTTCGACGCGTGGGTTCATCTGCAATCCAGCAGCGGATCGCGCCGCAGTTGCGTCGAACTCGTGCTTCAGTTCGCGATGCGAGCACGATTGCCGTCAGTTCGTCCATCTGCTGGCGGAACTCCGCAGAACAGAACAGGGTCGGCGGCTCTTACGAGGCATGGCGGATTTACCGCTCCGAAAATAATGGATCGGATCTCCGCGAAAACGGATCAACTTCGACCCACGCCGGCGCCACAGTGCGCGGGGCTTTCGCTCGCCGGCGAACTTCGAAAGGAGCAGTCAACACGAGAACTGCACGTCCGACCCACGCGTCGAACGTCGAACACGACTTGCCCACCGTCGGCGTCTGCGTGGCATGCGCCACGCCGCCGGTGGACAAGTCTGCGGCGCATTGCTTCGGATCGCCCTTACGATGAAGACGTCGACCTGTCCGCGTAAGCGACCAAGTCCACTTCCGCGCAACCTGGCGCTTTCTTTGTTTCCGGACGTTGTTGCAGGCGCTTCATTCGACTCGACGTATCGCCAGACGTCGTCGAAGCTGATCCGGGGGGTACATGGACGCCTCCGGTTTGCCCGGTGACGTCGTGCCTGGCACCCGGCGCTGGAGGACGCGGCTCCCCTGGCCGTTTTGCTGCGAAAGGCAGCGTTTCTGCTCAGGCGCAGATTTGCACAGCCCAAAATGCTGCAATCCGCAGCGTTATTGCGCGCGGCGGTCCGCAGGTCCGCCGGGCTGCCCACGCGCCGGGCTGCCCACGCGCCGGGCTGCTCACGCGCCGGGCTGCTCACGCGCCGGGCTGGACGCGCCGGGCTGGCCACGCGCCGGGCTGCTCACGCGCCGGCGCACGCGCCGGATGCATACGCACGGCAACTCGGCGCTCAGCAGGAGGGTGCCGCCCACCCGCCTGTTTGCTGCGAAAGACAGCGTTCCCGCACACGCAAGGACTTGCACAGCCGAAAACGCTGCACTCTGCAGCATTCTTGCACGCGCCGGCCCATCCGCGCGCCGGCCCATCGGCGCGCCGGCCCATCGGCGCACACCGCCCCGCGCACCGCACCGCCCCGCCCCGCCCGCCGCAGCCAACCGCACCCCCGCCTACGCACCCGCCGCCCCTCAACCCCCATCGAAGCGGATCGTCGCTCCCGGCTGCGTGAACGGCTCGCTGCGGTACAGCCCGTTGGCGAGGTTGTGCTCGTCGCGCGCCGCTTCCGCGAAGTCGAGCACCGGCGCCAGGCACGCGTCGCGATCGTTTGCCGCGTGCGTCCATTCGTCGCGGGTGCGCGTGGCGAAGCGCTGCTCGAACTTCGCGATGGTGGCCGGCCAGGTCTGCGCGCGGTATTGGTCTTTCGGATCGATTTCGCCGAGCAGGCCGGTGATTTCGAGCAGTTCCCGGTAGAACTTCGGCTCGAGCGGGCCGACGGCGACGAAGCGCCCGTCGGCGCAACGGTAGACGCGGTAGAACGGCATCGCGCCGTCGAGCAGGTTGTTCGCGCGTGCCAGGTTCCAGACACCGCCGGCGATCAGTCCGTAGAACATCGGCGTGAGGCCGACGGTGCCGGCCAGGATGCTGGTCTCCACGATGCCGCCGCGCTGGGTGATCGAGCGCTGCACGAGCTTCGCGAGTACTCCGACGAGCAGGTGCATTGCTCCGCCGCCGAAGTCGGCGATGAGGTTCAGCGGAACGACGGGTTGTTCGCGCGACCCGATCGCGGCGAGCACGCCTGCGCGCGCGAGATAGTTGATGTCGTGGCCGGCGCGGGGCGCCAGCGGCCCGCGGCTGCCCCAGCCCGACAGGCGTCCGACGACGAGGCGCGGGTGCGCCTCGAGCAGCACCGACGGGGCGAGGCCCAGTCGCTCGAGCACGCCGGGGCGAAAACCTTCGAGCAGGACATCGGCGTCGGCCAGTTCGGCGTGCAGCGCGTCGACTCCCGCGCCGTCCTTCAGGTCGATCAGCCGTTCTTCCTTGTCCACGTTGAGCAGGTCGTATTGCGGCGGGACGCGAACGCCCAGCCCCGGGTCTGCGGGTGGCGAGACGCGCACGACGCGTGCGCCGAGCGAGCGCAGCAGTTGTCCGGCAAAAGGCACGGGGCCGATCGCGTGCAGTTCGACGCTCTTCAGGCCTGCGAGCGGGAGCTCGGATGCGGGTTCGGTCATGGTGCGGGCATCGTAGCACCGGCTCCTGCGCCGAAGTCGAGCGCGCGCCGATAGCCGATCGCCTCGGCGACGTGCTTCGCTTCGATGCGCTCCTGACCCGCCAGGTCCGCGATCGTGCGGGCGAGCTTCTGCACGCGGTGCAGCGCGCGCGAAGACCAGTGTTGCCGGCGGGCGACCTGGCGCAGCAACGACGACGCGCATTCGTCGAGCGCACAGTGCAGGTCGATCTTCGGCGGCGGCAGGAACGCATTGGCGACGTGCTGGCGTTCGCGCTGCAGCGCGCGTGCGCGGGCGACGCGTGCGGCGATGACGTTGCTGGCCTCGCCGTCGGGCGCCTGCATCAGTTGCGCTTCGCTCACCGGCGTGACCGGGATCAGCAGGTCGATGCGATCGAGCAGCGGCCCGGAGAGCCGCGCTCGATAGCGCTGCACCTGCTCGGGCGTGCAGCGGCAGCGCGCCGACCCGAAGTGACCGCAGGGGCACGGATTCATCGCGGCGACCAGCTGGAAACGGGCCGGGAACTCCACCTGGCGTGCCGCGCGCGCGACCGCGATGCGACCGGTCTCGAGCGGCTCGCGAAGCGCCTCGAGCACGGCGCGCGAGAACTCGGGCAATTCGTCTAGGAAGAGCACGCCGTTGTGCGCGAGGCTCGCTTCGCCGGGACGCGGATTCGCACCGCCGCCGACGATCGCGGCGGCCGACGCGCCGTGATGCGGCGCGCGGAACGGGCGGCGTCCCCACTGCTCGGTGCGGAACGCGCCGTGCAGGCTCGCCAACGCCGCGCTCTCGAGCGCCTCGTCCGTCTCCATCGGCGGCTGGATGGTCGGCATGCGTTGCGCGAGCAGCGACTTGCCCGCGCCCGGCGGGCCGATCATCAGCAGGTTGTGTGCTCCGGCTGCAGCGACTTCGAGTGCGCGCTTGGCGAAGGGCTGCCCCTTGACGTCGGCGAAGTCGTCCGCACCGTGCTGGTGCGTGACCGGCACGCCCGGCTCGATGCGTACGAGCGGGCTCGCGCCGCTCAGATGCGCGGCGACGCCGACGAGGTCTTCGGCGCCGAGCAGTCGCACGCCGTCGACGAGCGCCGCCTCGTTGCCGTTGGCCGCCGGAAGCAGCAGCGAGCGCTTGCGCGCGTCCCGCCTGACGGCAAGTGCCATCGCCAGCGCGCCGCGGATCGGGCGGATCGCTCCGGTGAGCGACAGCTCGCCGACGAACTCGAGCGCGTCGAGCGCGTCGCCAGGCACCTGTCCGCTCGCGGCGAGGATTCCCACCGCGATCGGCAGGTCGAAGCGGCCGGAGGCTTTCGGCAGGTCGGCGGGGGCGAGGTTGACGGTGAGGCGCCGGTTCGGGAAGTCGAATCCCGCCTGCAGCAGTGCTGCGCGTACGCGATCGCGGCTCTCGCGCACTTCTGCTTCGGGGAGTCCGACGATCTGGAAGGCAGGCAGTCCGGCGCCGATGTGGACCTCGACGCTGACGGCGGGCGCTTCGAGCCCGACCAGCGCCCGACTGTGGACGACGGCAAGCGGCATCGCTGGCGTGCAGCCGTGGCCGCGTGGTGCAGTCGCGTCAGGGGCGCAATTGGCCCCGGCGAGGATTCGCGGCGCCGCCAGTGAGCCGAAGACGCGCTTTCATCTTGTTGCGTTACTGCGGGTCTTCGTACTGGCCAGCGCAAGGCATTGCATCAGATGACCGGGCCGGGGTCATCGGGCGTCGGGCGCGGACCCGGCATCGGAATCGCTTCGTCGCCCGGCGCGCCGGACGCGCCGCCTTGCGCACCGGACTCGCCGCCTTGCGCACCGGACGCGCCGCCCGGCCCACCGGACGCAGCCGATGCGCCGCCTTCGGCCGCTGCCGGCGCTGCGGAATCGAGGCGCTGCTCGAGCATCGCGATGCGCTCCTGGAGACGCGACACCCGCTCGAGTTGCGTGTCGAACTCGTCGCGCGTGACCAGGTCGACGCGCTGGAAACTCTGCGCGAGCATCGCCTTCAGGTTGCGCTCGATGTCGGCGGCCGGACTGTTGCGGAACAGCTCCGAGACGCGCTGTTGCAGCTCGGCGAGCAGCGATTGCGGTGTCGTCTTCATCGTTCGACGAGTCTAGCACCGGGTGGCCATGGCGCCGCGCTTCGCCCCTGCGGCCGATGGCCGATGCGAACGGACGACGCGGCCCGCGCCCCGCCTTGCGCCGCGGCGCGCCGATGCGGCGCCGCGGCGCCCCGATGCGGCGCCCTGACGCGCCGATGCGGGGCACGGAACGCGAGACGCGGGGCACGGAATCCAAGATGCGCCCACGCGATGCACCGCCCCGGCGCAATTCGTTCGGTGGCACGGAAGCTGCGTCTGCACTCGTGAGCCTTGCACGAAGAACCGAGGATGCGTCGCAACCAGGCCCAAGCCGCGCAACCGCAGGAGGCGCCCATGAAGATGATCACCGCAGTGCTGAAACCCTTCAAGCTCGACGAGGTGCGCGAGGCGCTCTCGGCGATCGGCGTGCAGGGCATCACGGTGGCCGAGGTCAAGGGCTTCGGCCGCCAGAAGGGCCACACCGAGCTGTATCGCGGCGCCGAGTACGTGATCGACTTCCTGCCCAAGGTGAAGATCGACGTGGCGGTCCCCGATGCGCTGGTCGATCGGGCCGTGGAGGTCATCCAGGCGTCGGCGCGCACCGGCAAGATCGGCGACGGGAAGATCTTCGTCTACGACCTCGAGCAGGTCATCCGCATACGTACCGGCGAGACCGGCAACGAGGCGCTGTGACGACGCCGCGCACCGTGGCCGCCGTCGCTGCCGTCGCCGCCGCCGCGTTCCTCGCCGCCGAACCCGCGTTCGCGGCCCCCGAGCCGGCGAAGGGCGACGTCGCCTGGATCACCGTCGCGACGTTGCTCGTCGTGATGATGACGGTGCCCGGGCTCGCGCTCTTCTACGGCGGGCTGGTGCGCGCGAAGAACATGCTGTCGGTGCTGATGCAGGTGCTCGTCGTCTTCGCGCTGGTCATCGTGCTTTGGACGGCCTACGGCTACTCGCTTGCCTTCGGCGGTGACGGCCTTTTCTTCGGCAATCTCTCGAAGGCCTTTCTCGCCGGCATCGGCACCGGCTCCACGGCAGCGACCTTCAGCAAGGGTGTCGTGCTCCCCGAGCTGAGCATCGTCGCCTTCCAGGGCGCTTTCGCCGGGATCACCTGTGCGTTGATCGTCGGCGCCCTGGCCGAGCGCGCGCGCTTCGCGGCGGTGCTCGTCTTCACGGTTTTCTGGTTCACCCTCTGCTACGTGCCGATCGCGCACGCTGTCTGGTACTGGGCAGGACCCGATGCGATCGTCGACGCCGCGTCGCTCGACGCGGTGAGCGCGGGCGCCGGCTTCCTCTGGCGGCGCGGCGCGCTCGACTTCGCCGGCGGCACCGTCGTGCACATCGATGCCGGCGTCGCGGGGCTGGTCGGCGCCTGGATGATCGGCAAGCGAATCGGCTACGGGCGCGAATCGATGGCGCCGCATTCGCTCGTCTCGACGATGATCGGCGCGTCGCTGCTGTGGGTCGGCTGGTTCGGCTTCAACGCGGGCTCGAATCTCGAAGCGAACGCGGCAACGGCGCTCGCTTTCGTCAACACGCTCGTCGCCACCGCCGCGTCGACGCTGTCGTGGACCTTCGGCGAGTGGCGCTTCAAGGGACGGCCGTCGATGCTCGGGGCGGCCTCCGGCGCGGTCGCCGGGCTCGTCGCGATCACGCCGGCCTGCGGCTTCGTCGGTGCGGCCGGGGCGCTCTTCATCGGCCTGGTCGGCGGACTGGCCTGCCTGTGGGGCGTGAACGGGCTGAAGCGCTGGCTCGACGTGGACGACGCGCTCGACGTGTTCGGCGTGCACGCCGTCGGGGGCATCGTCGGTGCGCTGCTCACCGGGGTGTTCGCCGCGCCCGTGCTCGGCGGCACCGGCATCCACGACTATGTCGCGAACGCGGTTTCGCCCACGTACTCGATCCTCGGGCAGTCGTGGGTGCAGCTGCAGGCCGTGCTGCTGACGGCGGCGTGGTCGGCCGTCGTCGCTTTCGCGGGCTTCGAGCTCGTCGCGCGCACGATCGGCCTGCGCGTGGTCGAGGACGCGGAGCGCCAGGGGCTCGACATCGTGGCGCACGGCGAGAGCGCCTATCATCGTTGAGGTGATTCCCCGGCTGCCCGCACCCGCTTCGCTCGCCGCGCACCCGTTCGTGCGCGCGCTGCCGCCCGTCTTGCGGGAGGCAGTTCCGTTCGGCGTCGCGGTTGCGCTGGCGCTGCTCGTGCGCCACCTGATCGTCGAGCCGGCGTCGATCGCCCATGTTTGCGACCCCGCCCCTTGGGCCGGTCCCTGCGCATTGCGCACGCTCGTCGTCCTCGGCTTCACCACGCAGGGGATCGGCTGGGGCGCGACCGCCGTCGCGCTGGCCGCGACGGGGGCGCGCAGCCGCCCGCTCGCGCAGCTCGCGCTAACCCTCGGCGGCATCGGGCTCGTGCTCTATTCGTTCGCGCTCTCGGCCTTCGGCGCGCTGCTGGCGATGCTCGTCCTGGTGCGCGCCGGGGGCAGCCCGATGCACGAGACCGCGAACAGCGCGACGCCGCCGACGAACACGACTGCCTGAGCGTTCAGCAGCGTCTCCTGCGCGAGCACGAGCGCGGCTGCCGCGAACACGACCACGCACAACGCGCGCTCTTCGCGCGCGCCGGGGGCGAGCCGCTCCCCGTGCAGCGCGAGCAGGCCCTGCATCGCCAGCGGCATCGCGAAGCCGGCCCACGGAAAGCCGCGGTAGCGCGCATCGAAGACGAGCAGCACGACGCTCATCGCCGCGGCGAACAGCCAGCCGAAGCGCAGCAGGCCGAGCCAGCGCGCCGCCGGCGCCGCCCCGGGGGCGGATGTGCCGACCGCCTCGTATACGCCCGGTATCGCAGCTCGCTCGCAGGCCGGTTGTGCCAGCCGCTGCGTCGCCAGCCAGGCGTAGGCGACCGTCGCGAGCGCGCCGGCGATCGCCGTCAGCTCGTGCGTCCAGTCCTGGTTCCAATGCATTGCGTAGCGCCATTGCGCGACGAGCAGCGCGCCCGCCGCACAGCCGGCGAGTGCCGGCGCGAGCACGAAGCGCGCATGCGCGAGAACGAAGCGCGCCCGAGGGCGCGGCGCGTCGCGCCCTGGGCGCACGAGCACCAGGCCGGCGAACAGCGCGAAGGCCGCCGCACCGGCGGCGCCGCCGAGCAGGCCGTCGCGCCACCGAGGATCGGCGCGCACCGGTCCGCGCCACGGAAACGCGCGCTCGCCGTCGCCGGTGAACAGGCCCCAGTAGCCGCCCATCGCGCCTTCGAGCCGGCGTTTCCACGGCTGGTCGAAGGCCTCGATCAGGTTGTAGCGCAGCCCGTGCTCGGCGGCCGCTCGCACGAAGCCGCGTACGTAGCGCGCCTGCTCGACGCGGCCCGGCACGGCTTCGCGTCGCTGGCGACCGGCGCGCGGCCAGCCGGTCTCGCCGATCAGGATCTCGCGCCCGGGGAAGGCGAGTTGCACGCGCCGGTGCGCCGAGAGCACGTGTTGCACCGCGCGTTCGGCGGCGACCGGCTCGTTTTCCCAGTACGGCAGCACGTGCACGGTGACGAAGTCGACCGCGTCGGCGAGCTTCGGGTGGCGCAGCCACAGCTCCCAGACGTCGGCATAGGTGACCGGAATGTCCAGCTCGCGCCTGGCGCGCTCGGCCAGCGCGATCAGTTCGCTCTCGGCCAGCTCGCCGCGCAGCAGCACTTCGTTGCCGACCACGAGCGCCCGCACCGTGCCCCGATGACGCTGGGCGAGCGCGAGCGCGCGCTCCATCTCGAGTTCGTTCCGATCGCGGTCACGGCCGAGCCAGGCGCCGAGCAGCACCTGCAGGCCGAATTCGCCGGCGACGGACGGAACCTGATCGAGACCCTGGTCGACCGAATAGGTGCGGATGCAGTCGGTGATCGTCGACAGCAGCGCCAGATCGGCGCGCACGCGCTCGCGCGATATGCGGTTCGACGGCTCGAGCGGAGACTCGCCGGGCCGACGGAACGGCGCATACGAAATGCAGTCGACGCGCTCGACGCCCGGATCGGGCGCCGGTCGCTGCACGCCGAGCCAGCCCCACCAGCCGAGCAGCGCCAGCGCGAAGAGCGCGAGTGCGAAGAGCGCGGGTGCGGCGAGCGCGTGTCCCCGTGGCCCGTCGCCGGGCGCGTGCTGTCCGCCGAACGGCGCCGCCGAGCCGGAGCCGGGGGCACGAGGGTTGCTACTCCCGGGCCGCACAGCGGGCAAGACCGGGATTACCCGTGGTCCGACGGGAACTTCGGTAATGTTCGCCCCCCATCTCCTTGCCTCCCGAAAATCGATGCTGATCGAACTGCGCGCACCGGCGCGGCGTTTGTACGCAGCGGCCCGCCGCCTTCCCTCCATGGTATCGACGCCCACGCTGGTGCTCGCCCTGGCGATCGTCGCGGGCAATCTCGCCGGCTGGCGACTGCTCAATCCGGCGATCGAGGCGCCCGATTTCCACGGGCGCGTGACGGGCATGGCCTATAACGCCTTCCAGCGCTGGGACGATCCGACGCAGCGCCGCTACCCGAGTCTCGAGGCGGTGGATGCCGACCTGGCGATGCTCGCCGATCACACGCGACGCATCCGCACCTACAGCTCGAGCGAGATCCCGCAGTTGCCGGCGCTGGCCGAGCGCCACGGGCTGAAGCTGACGGCGGGCGTCTGGCTCGACCGGCGCTCGCTGAACAACCGCCGGGAGATGGAAGCGGTCAAGCGCGCCGCCGCCGAGCACTCGAGCATCGAGCGGATCATCGTCGGCAACGAGGCGCTGCTGCGCGGGGACCTCGACGTGCAGGAGCTGATCGGCTACCTGAAGGAGATGCGCACGGCCACGCGCGTGCCGGTGTCGACCGCCGAGCCGTGGCACGTCTGGTTCGCGAACCCGCAGCTCGCCCGGCAGGTCGACTTCATCACCGTGCACCTGCTGCCCTACTGGGAGGGCGTACCGGAGCGGGAGGCGCTCGAGCACGCGATGCAGCGGCTCGACCAGTTGCGACGGCGTTTTCCGGACAAGCAGGTGGTGATCGGCGAGATCGGCTGGCCGAGCCGCGGCGACCGCTTCGACGGCGCCTCGGCGACGCCGGCGATGCAGGCGCGCTTCATCCGCGACTTCCTCGTGCACGCGCGCGCGAACTCGATCGACTACTACCTGATGGAGGCGGTCGACCAGCCGTGGAAGAGCGCGCAGGAAGGCCGCGTCGGCGCCTACTGGGGCGTCTTCGACGCCGACCGCACGCCGAAGTTCGCGATGACCGGCCCGGTCGAGAACGATGCGCACTGGGCCGCGAAGGCGCTGGCGGCGTCGCTGCTGGCGCTCGGGCCCATCCTGGGGTTCTGCGCGGCCTTCGCACGGATGCGGCTGGCCAGTCGCGTCGCTTTCGCGGCGATGATCCAGGCGGCGGCTTCGCTTGCCGTGTGGCTCGTCGCGCTGCCCTTCGACTACTACCTGCGCCCCACCGACTGGGCCGCGCTCGCGCTGCTACTGCCGTCGCTGGCGGCGATGGTCGCGATCCTGCTGGCCAACGGCTTCGAGTTCGTCGAGATGTACTGGCCGGGCAATCTGCGCCGCCGCTTCCGGCCGCGCCCGCTGCCGCAGGGCGCGCGCGAGCCGCGCGTCTCGGTGCACCTGGCCTGCTGCAACGAGCCGCCCGAGATGGTGATCGCCACGCTCGACAGCCTGGCGCGGCTCGACTACGCCAACTACGAAGTGCTGGTCATCGACAACAACACGAGGGACGAGGCGCTGTGGAAGCCCGTGCAGGCGCACGTCGAGCGCCTGGGCGCGCGCTTTCGCTTCTTCCACCTGCCGAGCTGGCCGGGCTTCAAGGCCGGGGCGTTGAACTTCGCGCTCGGGCAGGCCGATCCGGCCGCCGAAGTGGTCGGCGTCGTCGACGCCGACTACGTGGTGCGCCGCGACTGGCTGCGCTCGCTCGTCGCGCATTTCGACGACGCGAAGGTCGCCGTCGTGCAGGCGCCGCAGGCGCACCGCGACTGGCAGAACCAGCCGTTGCGCCGGATGATGAACTACGAGTACGACGGCTTCTTCCGCATCGGCATGCATCACCGCAACGAGCGCGACGCGATCATCCAGCACGGCACGATGACGCTGATCCGCGCACGGGCGCTGCGCGAGCACGGACAGTGGGCCGAGTGGACGATCTGCGAGGACGCCGAACTGGGGCTGCGCCTTATGCAGGCGGGCTACTCCACCGTCTACGTCGACGAGCCGATGGGTCATGGACTCACGCCGCACGACTTCGCCTCGTTCCGCAAGCAGCGCCGGCGCTGGGCGCAGGGCGCGATGCAGATCCTGCGCGGCCATCGGCGAGCGCTCGTCTCGGGCGCACGCCTGAGCGCGGGCCAGCGCTACCATTTCCTCACCGGGTGGCTGTCGTGGCTGGGTGACGCGCTGCACCTGGTCTTCGCCTTCGCGGCGATGCTGTGGACGGTGGGCGTGCTCGCGGCGCCGCAGTGGTTCAGCCTGCCGATCGCGCTCTTCATGCTGCCGCTGTTCGTCTTCTTCGTCGTCAAGGCGCTCTTCGGTCCGCTGCTCTACGCGCGGCGCGTGCGCTGCCCGGCCTCCGACATCGCCGGCTCGGCGCTCGCCGGCATGGCGCTGTCGCACGCGATCGCGCGCGGCGTCTTCAGCGGGCTGGCCTTCCGGCGCGCGGTATTCGAGATCACGCGCAAGGCGAGCGGCAAGGAGGCGAACGCCGGCGCGGCGCGGGCGCCGCTGCCGGTGCGCGAGGAAGCGTTCCTGTTCGCCGGGCTCGTCGCCTGCGCGATCGGCGTGCTCGTCACGCAGCAGGCTCGCCAGTGGGAAGCGACGATGTGGACGACGATCCTGTTGCTGCAGTCGCTGCCGTATGCGGCGGCGCTGACCTGCAACGCGTTGTCCCGGGTGCCGGAACGGACGCCGTCCCCCGCCCGCGCGTCGTCCGCCGTCGACGCGCCGGCGGCAACGGGTTCCGCAGCGATGCTGCGCGTGAGGGCGGGCGAAGTGCGCTGAAGTTCGCGCCGGAATCAGCGCCGGAATCAGCGCCGGAATCAGCGCCGGAATTCGACGGGACGAGCCCGACGCTACAATCGGTGCGTGGCCGCCGTTGCGGCGGCGCGCACCGTTTCCGTCCATGCTCCCCGATTTCGCCCAGGCGATCTCCGCGCCGCTGCAGGATTTCGAGCGGCACCTGCTCGAGGCGAGCGCTCGCATCGAACGCTGGTTCCGTCTCGAATGGCAGGACCACACTCCGCCGTTCTATGCGTCGGTCGACCTGCGCAACGCCGGCTTCAAGATCGCGCCGGTCGACACGAACCTGTTTCCGGCCGGCTTCGACAGCCTCTCCGAGGACACGCTGCCGCTTGCCGTGCAGGCGGCGATGGCAGCGATCGAGAAATACTGCCCCGACGCGCGCAACCTGCTGCTGATTCCCGACGCCCGTCGGCGCGATGCGCGCTACCTGCGCAGCCTGCGCCGGCTGTCGACGATCCTGCGGCAGACCGGATTGCGCGTGCGCTACGGCAGCGTCGACCCGGCGCTCGCCTCGCCGGTGCGCATCGACGCCGGTGACGGCGAGACCTTGCTCGTCGAGCCGCTCGTGCGCCGCGGCTTCCGGGTCGGCCTGGCCGACTTCGACCCGTGCTCGATCCTGCTCAACGACGACCTGCCTGCGGGCCTGCCCGAGGTGCTCGCGAACGTGCACGAGCAGGTGCTGCTGCCGCCGTTGCACGCCGGCTGGGCGCTGCGTCGCAAGTCGCGACACTTCGCCGCCTACGCCGAGGTCGCGCGCCGCTTCGCCAGGCAGTTCGATTTCGACCCGTGGCTGGTCACGACGCACTTCGTCGAGTGCAGCGAGGTCGACTTCGTCGGCGGCGCCGGCGTCGACCGCGTGGCGGCCGCCGTCGACCGGATCCTGCGCCAGGCGCGCGCGCGCTACCGGGAGCACGGCATCGACGAGGCGCCCTTCGCCGTCGTGAAGGCGAACGCCGGCACCTGCGGCATCGGCGTCACGCCGGTGCGCGACGCGGCCCAGCTGCGCCGCGCGAGTCCCGCCGAGCGCCAGGCGATGGCCTCGGGTCCGAGCGGGCGAGCCGTGGACGAGGTCGTCGTGCAGGAAGGCGTGCGCACCGTGGAGACCGTCGACGGCGGTGTCGCCGAACCGGTCGTCTACACGATCGACCGCTACGTCGTCGGCGGTTTCTACCGCGTGCACACGCAGCGCGGCCCCGACGAGAACCTGAACGCGCCGGGCATGCATTTCGTGCCGCTGCCTTTCGCGGCGAGCTGCCACCTGCCCGACCACGGCGAATCGGTCGAGCACGCGGTGAACCGCTTCTACGTCTACGGTGTCGTTGCGCGGCTGGCGCTGCTCGCCGCAGCCGTCGAACTCGAGCAGACCGACCCCGACCCGTCGCTGTACGGCTGACGAAGGACGCGAAGATGCGCTTGCTGGTGATCCTCGATCCGCTTTCGCAGATCAAGACCTACAAGGACACGACCTACGCGATGATGGTCGAGGCGGCCACGCGCGGCCACGCGCTCTTCGTCTGCGGGCAGCACCAGCTGTCGTACGCGAACGAGCGTGCGATGGTCGTCGCCACGCCGCTGCAGATCACCGACGACACCGGCAGCGGCGGGCCGTGGTACGCGCTCGGCGCGCCCGCGCCCGGGCCGGTCGCGGCCTTCGACGCGGTGCTGATGCGCAAGGATCCGCCCTTCGACATGGAGTACGTCTATTCCACGTATCTCCTCGAGCAGGCGGTGCGCGAAGGCGCGCGCGTGTTCAACGACCCGCGCGCCATCCGCGACCACAACGAGAAGCTGTCGGTCGCCGAGTTCCCGCAGTTCGCGGCGCCCACGCTGGTGACGCGTTCGGCCGACGCGCTGCGCGCCTTCGTCGACGAGCACGACGAGGCGGTGTTCAAGCTGCTCGACGGCATGGGCGGCACGTCGATCTTCCGCGCCAAGCGCGGAGACCCGAACCTGTCGGTGATCATCGAGGCGCTGAACCTGTTCGGCGCGCGCACGGTGATGGCGCAGCGCTACATCCCGCAGATCTCCGAAGGCGACAAGCGCGTGCTGCTGATCGGCGGCGAGGTGGTCCCGTATAGCCTCGCGCGCATCCCGAAGACGGGCGAGTTCCGCGGCAATCTCGCCGCCGGCGGCACCGGCGTGGCGAAGCCGCTGTCGGCGCGCGACCGGGAGGTCGGCGAGGCGCTCGCACCGAAGCTGGCCGCGCGCGGGCTGCTGCTCGTGGGCCTGGACCTGATCGGCGACTATGTCACCGAGATCAACGTGACGAGCCCGACCTGCTTCCAGGAGATCCGCCAGCAGAAGGGCTTCGACGTCGCCAGGCTGTTCGTCGACAAGCTCGAGGCGGCCGTCGCGCAGCCGCCGCCGCTGCCGCGATGATCGGCGTCCTCGTCGTGTCGCACGAACCCTTCGGCAGCGCGCTGATCCGCTGCACGCGCCACGTGTTCGGGCGGCTGCCTGCGCAACTGGCCGCGCTCGACGTCGTCCCCGACGAGAACCCCGAGACGGCGCTGCGCTGCGGGCGCGAACTGCTCGCGCGCATCAACGACGGCAGCGGCGCCGTCGTGCTCACCGACGTGTTCGGCGCGACGCCTTCGCGCATCGCCGCGCAGCTGGCCGTGCGCGATCGCGTGCGCGTCGTGGCCGGGGCGAACCTGCCGATGCTCCTGAAGGCGCTGCAGAACCGGCGCATGCCGGTGGACGAGCTGGTCGAAGCGCTGCTCGACAGCGGGCGCCGCTCGATCCGCGCGGTCGACGCCGACGAGGGCGCGGACGCCGCACCTTCGCCGTCGAGCCCATGACGAAGGCCGAGGTCGTCGTCGTGAACCGGCTCGGCCTGCACGCGCGTCCGTCGGCGCGCCTGACCGCTACCGCGTCGCGCTTCCGCTCGGAAGTCTGGCTCGCCAAGGGCACGCGGCGCGTGAACGCCAAGAGCATCATGGGCGTCATGATGCTCGCCGCCGCCCAGGGCAGCACGCTGGTCGTCGAGGCCGAGGGTCCGGACGAGGGCGACGCAGTCGAGGCGGTGCGCGCGCTGGTCGCTTCGGGTTTCGAAGAGGAGCTGGGCTAGTCGATGTTCAGCCTGCACGGCATCGGACTCGGTGGCGGCATCGTCATCGGTCGCGCGCGCCGGCTCGAGCCGAGCGAGCGCGACGTGCCGCGCTACCGGGTAGACCGGACGCAGGTCGAGCGCGAACTTTCGCGGCTCGAGACCGCGATCGAGGTCGTCAAGGCCGAACTGCAGGCGATCGCCGAGCAGCTGCCGGAGGAGGGTCCCGCCGAAGCGCGCGCGCTGCTCGACGTGCACGCGATGATCCTCGACGATCCGACGCTGGTCGGCGCGGCCCGCGACAGCGTGCGCGGGCACCTGCACAACGCCGAGTGGGCATTCGCCGCGCAGGCCGCGCATCTCGCCGCGCAGTTCGAGGAGATCGACGACGCGTACCTGCGCGAGCGCGGCCGCGACGTGCTGCATGTCGCCGATCGCGTCACGCGCGTGCTCTCGGGCTCGCGTGCGCCCGTGCACGCAGTGCGCGACGAGCCGTGCATCGTCGTCGCCGAGGATCTCTCGCCGGCCGACATGCTCTCGCTGCGCTCGGCGGTGGGCTTCGCGATCGACCAGGGCGGCGCCACCTCGCACACGGCGATCCTCGCGCGCGGCATGGACGTGCCGGCGGTGGTCGGCGCGGGCCCGGCGAGCCGGCTCATCGCGGACGACGACTGGCTCGTGCTCGACGGCGAACAGGGGATCGTGATCGTCGCGCCCGACGAGAGCGTGCTGTCGCAGTACCGGCACCTGCAGGCGCTCAGCCTGCGCGAGCGGGAATCGCTGCGAAAGCTGCTGCACGTGGCGGCGGTCACGAAGGACGGCACGCGCATCACGCTGTGCGCGAACATCGAGCGCCCCGACGAAGCGGGCGCTGCGCTCGCAGCCGGCGCCGAAGGCGTGGGGCTGTTCCGCTCGGAGTTCCTGTTCCTGAACCGGCGCGAGCCGCCCGGCGAGGACGAGCAGTACGAGGCGTATCGCGAAGCGGTGCTCGCGATGCAGGGACGCCCGGTGACGATCCGCACGCTCGACGTCGGCGCGGACAAGGCGCTCGAGCGCGCCGGTGCTTCGGTCGCCCAGAACCCGGCACTCGGCCGGCGCGCGATCCGCTACTGCCTGTCGCAGCCGACGATGTTCCTCGTGCAGCTGCGCGCGATGCTGCGCGCATCGGCGCACGGGCCGGTGCGCCTGCTGATCCCGATGCTTGCGCACGGCCACGAGATCGAGCAGACGCTTCGCCTGATCGGCATCGCGAAGGCGCAGTTGCGCGAGCGGGGCCTCGCGTTCGACGAGGCCATGCCGGTGGGCGGCATGGTCGAGATCCCGGCGGCGGCGCTGTCGGCGAGCCTGTTCGTGCGCCGGCTCGATTTCCTGTCCATCGGCACGAACGACCTCACGCAGTACACGCTGGCGATCGACCGCGCCGACCACGAGGTCGCCTCGCTGTACGAGCCCTTCCATCCGGCCGTGCTGCGGCTGGTGGCGATGACGATTCGCGCCGCGCGCCGCGCCGGCAAGCCGGTCGCCGTCTGCGGGGAGATGGCCGGTGACTGGGGCGCGACGCACCTGCTGCTCGGCATGGGGCTGCGCGAGTTCTCGATGCACCCGGCCAGCCTGCTGCGCGTCAAGCGCGAGATCCTGCGCGCCGACGTGGCGCAGCTCGCGCCGCGCGTGACGCGGCTGCTGCAGGCAGTCGACCCGCTGCGGATGCGCGCACAACTTGCGCGGCTGGTCGCGGTGTCGGCATCGTCCTGAGCTCCGCTCGGCCGGCTCGCGGCGCCAGGCGCTTCAGCGTGGCTGCGGCAGGCGCACGAACAGCAGCGCGCCGGCCGCGAGCATCAGCGCGATCGTCGCGAACGCGGCCGCGAAGGGCGGCAGCCCGTGCGCAACGGCGGCCGACGCCACCGCGCCGGTCAGCCACTGCATCAACGCCACGCCGAGGAACAGCGCCATCGTGAACAGCGACAGCGCGCGCCCGGTCATCGACGCCGGATACGCGTCGCGCACGTCGGCGTACTGCAGCACGCCGTAGCCGGAGACCAGCGAGAACGCGATCGCGACGATCACGTCGAAGGACGCGTCGAAGCCCGGCGCGAGCAGCGCGAACATCGCCGCGCAGACGAGCGTGCCGGCGAGCAGCCAACGCCGCCGCGTCGCACGGCCCGGGTCGAGGCGGCCGAACAGCGGCGGCCCGATCATCGACGCCACCGACACCGCGATCGCGACGTTGCCGCTGGCCACCAGCGAGAAGCCGTAGCGATCGACCAGCAGCGGACCGAGCCACAGTCCGCGCAGCGAGACGAAAGCCGCGTAGCTGACGGTGGCCAGCGCGAGAATGCCCCAGGTGTGCGGCATGGCGAACAGCGACGCGAAGCCGTGCAGCGCCTGGCCGATCGATTCGCGTTCGGCAG
The DNA here is from genome assembly GCA_023954015.1 of Burkholderiaceae bacterium. Taxonomy (GTDB): domain Bacteria; phylum Pseudomonadota; class Gammaproteobacteria; order Burkholderiales; family Burkholderiaceae_E; genus Zeimonas. The sequence goes on along the minus strand of JAMLIS010000013.1, from coordinate 14,784 downwards.
GCGAAGCGCCCTCGTCGGCCGACGCGCGCTCGTGGACGAAGCGCGCGATCGCCAGCCACGCCAGCGCCGAGAACGCCGCCAGCGCGACGAAGCCCGTGCGCCACGAGCTCGCCTCGATCAGCCAGGCGAGTGGCGTCCCGGTGGCGAGCATTCCCATGCCGCCGAGGCCGAGCACCAGCCCCGACACGGATGCGTAGCGCGCCGCGGGAAAGCGCTTCGCGATGAACACCGTGCACACGAGGAATGCCGGCGCGCAGCCGATGCCGATCAGGGCCTGCGCGAGCAGCAGCACGCCGAAGTTCGACGTGACGGCCGACAGCAGCGATCCGGCGATCGTCAGCGGAAAGGCCACGAGCACCGTGCGGCGCACGCCGTAGAGATCGATCCCGATGCCCATCAGCAACTGCAGCAGGCCGAAGGCGAAATGAAAGGTGCCGGCGAAGAGCCCGAGCCCCTGCGGATCGAGTCCGAAGTCGGCCTGCAGTTGCGGCGCCATGATCGCGGCGACGGTGCGATAGGCCTGGCTGAGCGCGAAGCCGCCGGTCAGCGCGAGCAGCATCGTCCACAGCGCGCGTTCGGACTCGCGCGGCGCAGCGGGGAACCGGCGGGTGCCGGAATCGGCGGACATCGGGATCGCGGGAAATCGAGGTTCTCAGATCATCGCGAGCGGCGTCGGCCTCGCGGGTGGTGCGAACAGCCGATCGATGCAGCGATTCCGATTGCGCAGGAGTGTCGGCGGCGCTTCGGCACGGACCGCACGGCACTTCTGCGGCCCGATTATGCGGCTTTGCATCTTCTCCGCCCCGTACGCCCTGCATAGACTGGAGGCGGTTTCGTCCCACGCTTCGGAGGCACGCCATGACGATCGGCAGCACACCCGGCACAGGCGCCGACCCCGCCGCCTTCACCGCCGCCGCCCGCACGCAATGGGAGCGTTCGGCCGAAGGCTGGAACGAGCACACGCCGCAGATCCGCGCCTGGCTGCGTGATGCCACCGACGCGATGCTCGACGCCGCGGGCGTGGCGGTCGGCCGGCGCGTGCTCGACGTCGCCGCCGGAGCCGGCGAGCCGACGATCGACATCGCGCGCCGCGTCGGCCCCACGGGCTTCGTGCTCGCGACCGACTTCTCGCCGGCGATCCTGCGTCTGGCGCAGGAGAACGTCGAGCGCGCCGGACTGGCGAACGTGCAGTTTCGCGAGGCCGACGCCACGCGCCTTCCCGTCGAGGACGCAAGCTTCGACGCCACCCTGTGCCGACTCGGCCTGATGCTGTTTCGCGACCCGGCGGCCGCGTTGCGCGAGATGCACCGGGCGCTTCGCCCGGGCGGGCATGCCTGCACGCTCGTCTTCTCGGCGCCCGACCGCAATCCGTGCATCGGCATCCTGATGTCGACCGCGCTGCAGCACGCCGGCCTGCCGCCGCGCGACCCCTTCACCGCTGGCGGATTGCTCAGCCTCGGCAAGCCCGGCCTCGTCGACGAACTGTTCCGCGCAGCCGGCTTCGAACGCACTACGACGACGAAGATCGACGCGCCTTTCCGACTGCCGTCGGCGCGCGCCTACCTCGACTTCGTGCGCAGCTCCGCGAGCCCGATTCAGCAGATCCTCGGCGCGCTGCCGCCGGCAGCCGCGGACGCGGCGTGGTCGGAGATGGAGGAGCGCCTGGGGAGGTTCTCCACGACGGACGGCTGGGTAGGGCCGAACGAGTTGCTGCTCACCGTCGGGCGCCGCTGAAGCGCCGGGCGATCGCCGGCGTGCGCCGCGGAGCGAGCCGCGCATTGCGTCCGGTTCGACTTCTGTTCGAGAATGGGCGCTCGTTCCGTGAGGGATGGAGATGCAAGCCCCGCCCGGCGCAGCCCAGCTGAGCACGCGCAGCGCCTCCGGCTGGAAGGCGGGCGTGCACGCGAACTTCCTTCCGCTCGAGGTGTCGGTCACTCGCCGCGACGATTTCCACGCGACGCTCACCGCGCGACAGCTCGGCGCGGCGCAGCTCGCCTACGTCGATGCCGACGCGCATCGTGTCACGCGCACGCGCACGTTGTCGGAGCGCTCCGAGCGCGCATTCCTGAAGCTCTTCTGGCAGGTGCGCGGCATGAGCCGGATCGAGCAGGCCGGCCGCTGCAGCGACCTGGCCCCCGGCGCCTGGACCTTCTACGACACGTCGCGTCCGTATTCCATCGACATCGACGACGCCAGCCGATTCGTCGTGGCGCTGCTGCCGCTGGATGCCTGCCCCGACTGGGAGCCGCTGGCGGCGAACGGCCTGGGCCAGTCGTTCCGTTCCACCGGCGCATCGCGCGTCGCGCTCGGCTCCGTGCTGACCGCGCTGCGCGACCCGCAGGACTACGACGCGTGGTCGGCCGAGACGGTCTGCACCTCGATCGCGAATCTCATGCTGGTTGCCGCCAGGAGCGCGAGCGACGCGCGCCACTCGCGGGTCGACGCGCAGCTGGCGCGTGCGCGCCGTTACATTGCCAGCCGCATCGGCGACCCCGAGCTCACGCCGGACGCCGTAGCCGCCGAGCTGCGCGTCTCGCGCCGCACGCTGTACGCGTGGTTCGAGCCGGTCGGCCAGTCGCCGGGCGCCTTCATCCAGCAGACGCGCCTCGATCGCTGCCGGCAGGCGCTGCTCGACGCCGCCAGCCGCGACAAGACGATCACGCGCATCGCCTTCGACAACGGCTTCAGCGACATGGCGTATTTCAGCCGCCTGTTCAAGGCCGCCTACGGCGCCGGCCCGCGCGAGTATCGCAGGCGCTCGCAAAGCCGGAACTGCACTCCCGGTCAACTCTCGTCGCACCCCGCTGCAAGTCTGCCGTCCCGCATTGAGAGACGATGAGCGACGCTGCGGCATTCGACCGCTGCCGGACGCGCCGTGGGCGGCGCGTTCTCCAGCAACGACTCGGGGGATGACATGAAAACCTATCTCAACACGATCGACGGCCGTCCGGCAGGCTCGGACGAGACCTTCGCTTCGATCAATCCGGCCACCGGCGAAACGCTCGGCAACGTGCCCGTCTCGACCCGGCAGCAGGTGTCCGACGCGATCGCCGCGGCGCGTGCCGCGCAGCCCGCGTGGGCGGCGCGTCCCGACGCCGAGCGCAAGGCGCTGATGATGAAGGTGGCCGAGATCATCAAGGCCAACGACGCCTACCTGGCGGACTGGGTCACCCGCGAGCAGGGCAAGCCGCTCGGCGGCGTCGGTCCCGACCAGGTGCCCGGAGCCCGCTTCGAGGTGTGGGGCTGCGAGGTGTGGACGCAGGTGCCGGCCAGCCTGGAGCTGCCGGTGGAGGTGGCCTTCGAGGACGAAACGCGCCGCGACGAAGTGCACCGCAAGCCCTACGGCGTCGTGGCTGCGATCGCTCCGTGGAACTGGCCGCTGCTGATCGCGATCTGGCAGATCGTGCCGTCGATCCGCGCCGGCAACACGGTCGTCATCAAGCCTTCGGAGTACACGTCGATCGGCACGCTGGAACTCGTCCGGCTGATCAGCGAAGTGCTGCCGAAGGGCGTCGTGAACACCGTCAGCGGCCCGGGTGAAGTCGGCTCGTGGCTGGTGTCCGACCCGGGCATCGACAAGGTGATGTTCACCGGCTCGGCGCGCACCGGCGCCAAGGTCGCCGAAGCGGCCGCGAAGAACGTCGTGCCCGTCACGCTCGAACTCGGCGGCAACGACGCCGCAATCATGCTGCCCGACGCCGACCCGAAGGCGATGGCGATGGGCCTGTTCTGGGGCGCCTTCATCAACATGGGGCAGACCTGCGCTGCCGCCAAGCGCCTGTACGTGCCCGAGAGCCTGTTCGAGCCCACCGTGCAGGCGCTCAAGGAGCTCGCGCAGGCGATGCCGATGGGCAACGGGCTGGAAGAAGGCATGGTGATGGGCCCGATCCAGAACAAGATGCAGTACGACAAGGTCGTCGACCTGGTCGAGAGCGCGAAAGCGCAGGGCGGCAAGGTCGAATGCGGCGGGGCGCCCAAGGGCGGCCCGGGCTATTTCTATCCGCTCACGCTGGTCACCGGCCTGAAGGACGGCGACCGCCTGGTGGACGAGGAGCAGTTCGGCCCGGTGCTGCCGATCATCCAGTACCAGGACGTCGAGGACGCGATCGCCAGCGCCAACCGGCTCGACGTCGGCCTGGGCGCCTCGGTCTGGTCGAACGACATCGAGAAGGCCAAGCAGGTGGCCAGCCGCATACAGGCCGGCACCGTCTGGATCAACCAGCACGGCATGATCCATCCGATGGTGCCCTTCGGCGGCGTCAAGGGCTCCGGTTACGGCGTCGAGTTCGGCCTCGACGGGCTGAAGGCGGTGACGCAGCCGCAGGTGATCAGCATCAAGAAGTAAGCCGCGGACGGCGGCACGCCGGGCGAGCGGCGTGCCGGCCGGACCGAGCCGCGCAGCATGTCGCCGTGCCCGGCGGCGCGAAGCTGAACCGCCGCGTGCCGAGCTTCGCTTCGGTGCTCGGTCCCTGCATCAGGTCCCGGAGCGACCCCGCGGGCGTCGCTCGCGGTTACGTCATTCCTGCATCAGGATGTTCGATGGCGGCGACGATGGCGGGGACGAACCGAGCTCGCCGGCGGCGGCGATCGCCGGCGCGCCCCCCGTCAGCACCTGCTGCAGGTTGTCCCTTTCCTCGACCATGAAGTCGAAGAACGCCGCGACGCGCGGCGTGTGACGCAGCTCGCGCGTGGTCAGCACGCGCCACGGACGCGCCAGCGCGGGAATCGGCCCGAGCACGCGCACGAGCGCAGGTTCGTCGTCGCCGAGCGCGGTCGGCAATGCGGCGAGGCCGATTCCCGACAGCGCCGAACGCATCACCCCGAGGATGCTGTCGTTGCGCGCGACGAAACGCGCGCGCGGCGCCACCTCGCGCAACCATCCCGCTGCGCGGTTGTGCGACAGCGACTCGTCGAAGTCGACCAGCGCGTGCGCCTGCAGATCCTCGACGCGCGCGGGGCGACCGTGCTGCTCGATGTAGCGCTCGCTCGCGTACACGCCCCACAGCGACCATCCGATCCGGCGCGCGATCAGCGGACTGTCGCGCGTCTCGCCCGCGCGCAGCGCGACGTCGGCTTCGCCGCGCTCGAGGTCCAGGAACTTGTCGCTCATGACGAACTGCAGGTCGATGCCGGGATAGCGCGCACGGAAGCGGTCGAGCATGCCGATGCTCGCCATCCGGTAGACGAGCGGCTCGGGACAGGTGACGCGCACCACACCGGTGAGATCGTGGCGGAAGGCCTCGACCCGTTGCTGCAGGGCGAGCACCGCCTCTTCGATGCGCTGCGCCTCCGGCAGCAGCGATTCGCCGAAGGCGGTGAGCCGGTAGCCGGTGGAAAGGCGGCGCACGAGCGGGTAGCCGAGGCCGCGTTCCAGCGCGCAGAGCCGGCGCTGCACGGTCGACTGGTCGACGCCGAGAACGCGTGCCGCCGCGATCGTGCTCCCCTGGCGAGCCACGGCGAGGAAGGGCTTGAGATCGTCCCAGTCGAACACGCGGCCCCCGCATTCTTGCGGCCCGATTATGCAGTCGCGCGCCTTACGGCGCGGAAGTCGCCCTCCTACACTGAACACTTCCTGTTCCGCGAAGGCCTGCTGTTTCGCGAAGGCTTGCCGTTTCGGAACGCTTGCCCTCTCGTGAACGCTCGCTCTTTCGTGAACGCTTTTCGTCCCGGCTCGAACCGATGGAGGCCGACCATGAAGAACCTCGCGAACTGGTTCCTGCGACTGGCGGTGCTGTATTTCGTCGCCGGCGTCGCGCTCGGGCTGTACATGGCCGCGAGCCACGACCACACGATGCACCCGGTGCACGCGCACCTGAACCTGCTCGGCTGGGTGAGCCTGGGACTGTTCGGCGTGTTCTATACGGTGGTGCCGGAGGCCGCGCAGACGCGGCTCGCGCGGGCGCATTTCTGGCTGTACGTCCCGGCGCACTTCGTGATGATGGTGCTGCTGTTCGAACTGTTCCGCGGGCACTTGGCGGTCGAGCCGTTCCTCGGCGTGGCGGCTTTCGTCGTCGGCGCGGGCGTGCTGTGCTTCGCGGTCGTCGTGTGGCGGCACACCGGCGCGCTCGCCGTGACGTTCGGCGAGCGGTTGACGGCGGCGCAGCCCGGGGTGGGACGGCGCGAGATTGCGTGAGCCGCGACGATCGCACACACGGGGTCCGCGGTGATGACCTCGTCGCGCATCGAGGCGTCGAAATCCGTTCCCTGGGCGGGAGCGCTGCCGATGCGAGCATCATTGCGCGGCCACCGTTCCGCGCACGTGCGTTCGAGCCATGCCCACCTCGCCCAGGGCCGTCGTCCTTCTCAGCGGCGGACTCGACTCCACCACTGTCCTCGCCATCGCGAAGAACCGGGGCTACGAGCCCTGCGCGCTGAGCTTTCGCTACGGCCAGCGCCACGCGATCGAACTCGACAGCGCCCGCCGGGTGGCGCGGGCCTTCGGCGTGAAGAACCACGTCGTCGCCGAGATCGACCTGCGCGTGTTCGGCGGCTCGTCGCTGACCGGCCAGGCCGAGGTGCCGAAGGATCGTGCGGCACTGGAGACGCATGAAGAGATCCCGAGCACCTACGTACCGGCACGAAACACGATCTTCCTGTCCTTCGCGCTCGCATACGCCGAGGTGCTCGGCTCCGCCGACATCTTCATCGGCGTCAACGCGCTCGACTACAGCGGCTACCCCGACTGCCGCCCCGAGTACATCGACGCTTTCGAACGGATGGCCAACCTGGCGACGAAAACAGGCGTCGAAGGCAGGACGAAGCTCGTGATCCACGCGCCGCTCGCGCGGATGACCAAGGCCGACATCGTGCGCACCGGCATTTCGCTCGGCGTCGACTACGCGCTGACGAGCAGCTGCTACGACCCGGGCGTCGACGGTCGCCCCTGCAGGCGTTGCGACTCGTGCCGGCTGCGCGCCAAGGGGTTTGGCGAGGCCGGAATGGAAGATCCGCTGTTGCTGCGCTTCGGGTCGGGGTGACCCCGGGCATCCCTTCACCACCCCCCGCCGCCTCCGCCCCCGCCCCCGCCGCCGGAGCCGCCCCCGCCGCCCGAGAACCCCGACGACGACGAGCTGGGCGCCGGCATCGCGCTGGCGAAGGCGCCCTGCGCGGCGCCCATCGACGCCGACAGCGCGCGGCCGAAGCCGCCGCTGCCCGACCAGCCGCGCTCGCCGTGCCACGCCGGACGATAGGCGTCGTCGAGCGACTCGCCGGGATGGGCGCGCGTGAAGGCCGCTTCGAAGGCCTGCGACCACGGCTTTTCGAGTCCCAGCGCGATCGCGTAGGGCAACAGCCGCTCGAAGTGCGTCGTCGTGATCTCGGGAGCACCGGGCATGTTCATCCGTGCCGTCTCGGCCGTGCGCAGGTACAGCTCGAGCCCTTCGATCTCGTCCATCGTCTTGCGGCCGGCCGCGGTGGGCGCACGCAGCAGGTACCAGAACGCCGCGTTGAGCACCCCGAAGCCGCTGACCAGCGCCAGCGGGAAGACGTTCGCCAGCAATGCGCCGCGCATCGTCGAGCGAACGGCTTCGCCGAAAACGAAGTTGCCGACGAACAGCGTCGATGCACCGAGGCCGATCGCCACGAACACGGCGAGCCGCAGGATCGCGCCGGCCGCCGCGATCACGCCGCGGTGCCCGAGCAGCGTACGGATCGCATGCGCGAGCGCCGACCCTGCCATCACACCGAAGAACCCGCCGAATATCAGCAGCGCGATCTCGGTTTCCTCGAGGTGTCCGAACGCGAAGACGAGCGCCAGCGCGGCACCGGTCAGCAGCAACCCCAGCAGGAACCAGCCGCGATTGCGCCGGAAGAATCGATCGCGGTTGTCGCGCTCGACCGCGCTGCGAAAGGCGGCGACCTCGGCGGCGAGCTGCTTTCCGTGAGCCCGTTCGATGCGCACCGAGCCGCCTTCGCGTTCGACCCAGGCCAGCAGCGATCGCTCGCCCGGACCGAGGTCGGAAGCGGCGAGCGCCGTGCGCTCCAGCCGCAGCCCGCCGCGGTCGTCGAAGACGATCAGCCCTTTGACGGCGAGCGACACGGCCGCGGAGGTCCATTCGCGCCAGCCGCCGCTCCAGCCCCAATTCCGGATGTAGGCCGCGAGCGCCGGCGAGATGCCTTCGGGCGGATGGAACAGCGGGATGATCGTTCCCTTCGGCGGATCGCGCCCCACCGCGTTCCACGCGGTCAGGTAGAAGACGAGCACGCCCAGCAGGCCGAGCGCGGCGAGGATCTCGCGGCCGTGGTCGAGCATCGTCCAGCGCCACTGCTGCATCGGCCCGGGCGCCGCTACGACCCCGTCGGGCAGCTGGACGACTACGGTGAAGCCCTCGCCCGGCGCAAGCGCGCGCGTGGTGGCGAAGGCGAGCGAGCCGTCGTCCTTCGGCTCGGCGCGAAACGCGGTGCCGCGTTCGCCGAAGCGTCCGGTGAACGCCGTCCAGCGCACCGGCTTCGCGTTGCCGGGCAGGCGAACGAGCGCGCTGGCCGAGTCGATCGGAAAGGCCCACTCGTTGCCGGTGACGTTCCAGTTCAGCTCCACGTGATCGGGAAAGCTGCGCAACTGCCGCCCGGTGCGGTAGCGAAACACGTAGCGATGGGTGCCGGGCGACAGCAGCGTGTCCTCGTCGCCGGCATAGATGCGCACGCCCTTCGCGTTTTCGCGCTCGAAATGCGGTTCGGGCACGCCGTCGCGCAGCACGGCGAGCAGATCGAAGCTCACGCGCCGCCTGCGTCCTTCGCCGTCGACGAAGGTGAGCGGGAAATCGCGATAGATGCCGCGGCGGATCTCGCGCTGTTCCGCACGAACCACGATCGTCTCGCTGACGACGAGATCGCCGTCGGCGCGAACCTCGATGTCCGAGTGGTAGGACTCGATGCGCTCGTCGGCGCGCGCCGGTGCCGGCAGCAGCGCAACGAATGCAAGGGCGAACAGCACGAGCAGCGCCGACAAGCGCGCGGGCCGCGTCGACAAGCGCACGAGCAGCGCCGACAAGCGCCGGTTCACCGAAGCGCGGACGAAGGACATCGACGCGCGACCGCCGCGCAAACGCTCAGGCCGTCTCGCGCGGCGGCGGCGGTGGCGACCCGAACGACACGTTCGGCACCGCGCGATCGCTTTCGTTCTCGGTCTCGAAGAATTCGCGCTTGGCGAAGCCGAAGCCCGACGCCACCAGGTTGCTCGGGAACGACTCGACGAGCACGTTCAGGTCGCGCACCGTACCGTTGTAGTAGCGGCGCGACAGCTGGATTTCGCTCTCCACCGAGGCCAGCTGCTCCTGCAACTGCAGGAAGTTCTGGTTCGCCTTCAGATCCGGATAGTTCTCGGCCACCGCGATCAGCCTGCCGAGCGTGGCCGAGAGCATCCCCTCGATCGGACCGCGCGCGGCAACGTCGCCCGCAGGTGCGGCGCGCGCCTGGTTGCGCAGCTCGGTGACGCGCTCGAGCAGCTCGCGTTCGTGTCCCGCGTAGCCGCGTACCGTCTCGACGAGGTTCGGCACGAGATCGGCGCGGCGCTTCAGCTGCACGTCGATGCCGCTCCAGCCCTCGGCCGCGAGCTGGCGGCTGCGCACGAGGCGGTTGTAGATCAGCACCGCGTAGACGACGAGAGCGACGACGACTGCGACTGCGATCCATTCCATGGAGGTCTCCGGTATTAGCGCGAGCGGCAACGCGGTGTACCGCGTGCCGGTCGCGTCGTCAACACCCGGCACCCCGAATCGTCGCGTCCGCTCCCGGTTTGCCGCTACGGGCGGTCGACCTCTTCGAGGACGAGCAGCGAATCACGCTGAAGGACGGCGTGCCGACGCTGAAGATCACGAAGCGCGCACAGTTCCTGCGTAGCGTCGTTCGATCCAGCGATCGATCGACAGCGCGCCGGGTCCGCGCGCGATCAGCAGCAGCAGAACCGCCGCCCACACTCCGTGCGTCGGATACGCCTGCGGATAGACGAAGATCTGGATCACCGCCGTCATCGCCAGCAGGCCGAGCGCGGAAAACCGCGTCGCCAGGCCGACCAGCAGCAGCACCGGAAGCACGTGCTCGGCGAAGGCGGCCAGCATGGCGGCGACCTCGGGCGGCAGCAACGGCACCCGGTATTCGTCGCGGAACAGCGCGACCGCGGACGACGTCAGCCGGGGCCAGCCGAGCTGGATGGTGCCGTCGAGGATGTCGATCGCGAATCCGTCGACCTTGGTCTGGCCCGATTTCCAGAACACGGCGGCGATCGAAAAGCGTGCGAGCGCCGCGAGAAACGAATGCGGGATTCGCGCGAGCAGGCGGTTCACCGCGATCACGAGTGCCGCGGGTCGTGTCGTCGCCGCTTCGGGCGCCGGACTCGTCCCGGTAACGTGCGTGGTCATTTCCGATCCTCCTGCGCTTCGATCCACGCGCAGAGCACGGGGTGGTCCACGAGGACGCCGAGATTGCGGGCGAGGTCGAAGGGCTCGCCGATCGACGCCGCCGCGGCCTCGGCTTCGCCGGCCGCGCGCAGCAGCGTGTCGCCCTGCGCCAGTCGGTGCACGAACACCGCAGCGTCGTGCGGCAGCCGGATCACCGATGCGTCGTCGTCTTCGCGAAGCACGAGCGCCGCCTCGCGCGCGCAGGGATCGATCCGCGCCAGGTCGCCGTGGCCGTGGTGTGCGGCCCACAACGAAACGATCGCGAACCGCGAGACGACGACGTGCACCGAAGGATGCAGGCGCACGCGCGCGTCGGCGATCGTCGCGGTTTCGGCGAACCGCCGCGCCAGCGCATCTGCGCCGATCGTCGGCGCGTCGGCCGCGTGGTAGGCGAGTACGCGCGCGCGCTCCAGGCGGGCGACGTCGGCCAGGTACGGCACGCCGGCTGCCGGTTCGAAGCGCTCGACGAAGTCGGCGAACGAATCGCCCCAATCGGCGAGCACCGGCGAGCGCGGCGGATCGTGCATCGCAAAGGCGCGCGCCATCACGGCGAAGAACGCCTCGCCGACGAGTTCGCGCACGACCGGAAAGCCCTCGCCGAGTGCGCCGACCAGCGAGGCGACGACGTTGTTGCGGTACACCGCGAAACGCGTCGTCGGGTCCGAGCCGTCGTACACGCGCACGCCGACCGGGCAGGCGAGCGTCGGGTCGAGCAGCGCACGCGCGAAGCCCGGATAGTCCATGCGGCTGCCTCGCTCCTCTGTCGCCCGGCTCACGCCGCGGTTTCGGTCGTTGTCGAGCGCAGGATCTCGCGGGCACGGCACGCTTCGGCGAGCAGCGTGTGCAGCGCCGGCACGTTGTTGTCGCGCTCGATCAGCGTCGGCCGCCCGCCGATGCGCGCGAGCGCGTACCGATACAACCGCCACACGTCGTCGTCGACCGGAGAGCCGTGCGCGTCGATGAGCAGGCGTCCGTTTGCGGTGTCGGGATCTTCGGCGAATCCCGCGAGATGGATTTCACCAACCGCCTGCGCCGGCAGCGCGTCGACGAAGGCCGCGGCGTCGCGACCGTGATTCGCTGCGCTCACGTAGGCGTTGTTGACGTCGAGCAGCAGGCCGCAGCCGGTGCGGCGCACCACCTCGCACAGGAACTGCGCCTCGCTCATCGTCGACGCATCGAATTCCAGATAGGTCGACGGGTTCTCCAGCAGCACGCGCCGGCCGACGCGCTCCTGCAGGCGGTCGACGTGATCGCAGACGCGCGCGAGCGTCGCGTCGTCGTAGGGCACCGGCAGCAGGTCGTCGAAGCACACGCCGCCGTGACTCGACCACGCGAGATGCTCGGAGAACCAGCGCGGCTCGAAGCGCGACAACAGCGCCGCGAGCCGCTCGAGGTGATCGTCGTCGAGCGGACCGGGCCCGCCGATCGACAGTCCGACGCCGTGCACCGACAGCGCATGCTGCTCGCGCACCCGCTCGAGGTGCGCGAGGAACGGGCCCCCGCGCACCATGTAATTCTCGGCGTGCACCTCGACGAAGTCGAGCACGCGCGGTTGCGCGAGCAGTCCGCCGACGTGCTGCGTCTTCAGACCGATGCCGATCATGGCTGCCGCTCCGGCTGCCCGCCCACGCGCCGTCAGGCCTTCTTCTCCTTGAACGCATGCAACTGTCCGTGGCCGGTCGGCGAGGTCGGCGAAGCGAGCTTCGTGCACGTTCCCTTCGGAACCAGCGACCACGCGTTGCCCTGGTAGTCGGTCTTCGAAGTGCCTGCGCAGGTCGTGCCGGGCCCCGCAGCGCAGTTGTTCTTGCCCGCGAGGGCGACGCCGAAGCACTTCTCGTTCATCTTGACCATCGTGGAGGTGTCGTCCTGCGCGACGGCGGCGCCGGAAGCCATCGCCAGTGCGGTACCGAATGCCAGCGCGAGGCCGGCGGCGGTCGTCTGCGTCGAAGTCGTTCTGTTCATCACGAGCTCTCCGGTGAATGGATCGGACGGGTGCCCGTCGTCGGCCACCCGAGCGCTAGTTCGCCGGCACGGGGCGACGGGTTACGGCGAAAGGAAGAAAATCGCGTCGTGTTCGCGTGTACCCGCGTAACCGGAATCGCCGTTTCGACGAAATGACGGATGAGACGAAATGACGGCTGAAGTACCGAGCGACGACTTCGAGTCGGCTCTGCGGCCGCTGTGGGTGCGTGCGCAGCGCGGCGACGAGGCTGCCTACCGCGATGCGCTCGGGCGCATCGCTGCGCGCCTGCGCGGCTACTTCGGTCGACGCCTGACGGGCCTGCCCGACGAAGTGGAAGACCTGGTGCAGGAAACGCTGATTGCGCTGCATCTGCAGCGCGCAACCTGGGACTCCGCTCTTCCCGTGAGCGCGTGGGTCCACGCGATCGCCCGCCACAAACTGGTCGATCTGTGGCGACGCCGTGGCCGTCGCGAAGCGCTGAACGAACCGATCGACGACGTCGACGGCGCGAGGCTGCCGTCGTTCGAGGAGCAGTCGACGCGGCGCGACCTGCTGGTGCTGCTCGAAGCACTGCCCGCCGCGCAGCGACGGGCGATCGCGCTCACCAAGCTCGAGGGCCTGTCGCTCGCCGAGGCGTCGGCGCGCAGCGGCGTATCGGTGGCCGCGCTCAAAGTGCAGGTGCATCGCGGCTTGAAGCGGCTTACGATGCTCGCGCGAGGCGGATGATGAAGACCAGCGACCTGATCGATGCACTGGCAGCCGGCGCGGGCCCCGCGTCGCGCGCGCCGGTCGCGCGGCGGCTCGTGCCCGTGGCGTTGGCGGGTTGGTTCGTCGCTGCGGCGGCTGCATTCGGGTCGATCGGACCGGCGCCCGCCGTGATGCTCTCCGGTGCCGCGTTGTGGACCAAGCTCGGCTACGCGGGTCTGCTCGCGGTCGCCGCCGGCTGGCTGACGGCACGCCTGGCACGGCCGGTGTCGCGGACGCGCGGGCCCGTGCGCGCCGTCCTCGGCGTCGTCGCCGCGATGTCCGCGGCGGGCGCGCTGTCGTTCGCGTCGGCCCCTTCGGGCGAGCGCCTCGCGCACGTCGTCGGGCATTCGTCGCTGATCTGCCCGTGGGCCGTGTTGCTGCTGTCCCTGCCGGCGCTGGCCGGCGCGATGCTGGCGCTGCGAACGCTGGCGCCGACGCGGCCGCGACTGGCGGGCCTGGCCGCCGGTCTGTTCGCCGGCTCGCTCGGTGCGCTCGGCTACGCGCTCGCCTGCGAGGAAACGTCGATCACCTTCGTCGCGATCTGGTATTCGCTCGGCATCGCGCTGGCCGCGGCGCTGGGAGCGTGGCTGGGGCCGCGCGTGCTGCGCTGGTGAGTATCCGAGGTGTTCGAAAGATCCGCCTCGACGATCGAATATCGAATCGGACCGGTCCGATGAGGTCCAAGCCCGTTGCGCAGTTGATCCCGTTCGAAGCGGCCGACGACGAGGCACTCGCGCAACTGCTCGAGCGGGTCGACCGCACGCGTAACCGGCTCGCGCGCCGAAACCTCCGGCTCGCCGACACCCTCGATCCGGGAGAGCGCGTGCGCGATCTCGCGCGTTCGGGCGCTCATCCGCGGACGAAGGAGATTTCCGTACTACGCCCGAGCCGTCGGCCGGTCTCGATCCAACCCGTGACGCAATGCCTTGTCTCCCCCGGCACCCGCCGCCATAATCGCTTCGCGCATCAAGAAGGGCCCCGCCCCTGCCAACCTGCCCCGCCCGGGCAAGGTGGCTCGCGAAAGCGGATGCGGCCAACCTCGGCAACCAAACGGGTGAACGAATGAACGAGCCTTCCTCCCTCCGCTTGCGCGCCTGAGCGCGCGCGAGCCGGCACCACCTTCCGAACGCACGCAGCACGCCCGACCCACGTCACGGGTCCGGGGGATTTGATCCCGCTTGCCCCCCGGGCACATCGCCGAAGCCGCTAAAGAGGAGCACCACGAATGCGCACCCACGCGCTTCGCAGCCTGGCCCTGCACGGCCTCGACCATCTCGACGCGGTCGTCGTCGCCGCGCTCGCCTCCGAAGAACCGCTGCTGCTCGTCGGCCTGCACGGCAGCGCCAAGTCGGCGCTGCTCAACCGCATCGCCGCCGCGCTCGGACTCGAGCACCGCCATTACAACGCGAGCCTCGTCTCCTTCGACGACCTGCTCGGCTTCCCGCTGCCGAACGAGGCGCGCACCGAACGGCAATACCTGCGCACGCCGGCCACGCTGTGGGACGCGGAGTCGGTGTTCCTCGACGAGATCTCGCGCTGCCGCCCGGAGGTGCAGAACAAGCTCTTCTCGATCGTGCACGAGCGGCGCGTGATGGGCGTGGCGCTCGAGCGGCTGCGCTACCGCTGGGCGGCGATGAATCCGCCCGCCGCCTTCGACGCGTCGGGCGACATCGACGACGC
>JAMLIS010000012.1 GCA_023954015.1 Burkholderiaceae bacterium | reverse complement strand
CCTGAAGCGAGCGGGACTATCCACCAGCCCTAGGCGGGGCATCTGGCGCCTGACCAGCGAGGGCGTCGCATTCGCTGCCAATCATGCGCAGCCCCTCTCTGCCAAAGACGTGGAACAGCTGGCCACTGAATTTATGGATGTCCGCCTCCGGCCTTCGACATCTGACGTTATCAATGCCCCCGCTGGATATCACCCGCCACCTGACGCGGCCGTGTCGAGCCCGGACGACCGTCTGGGTGAGGCCCTGTCGGAGTTGCGTCGATCGGTGGCAGCCGAGCTGCTGGAGTCGCTCGCCTCCGTCTCGCCCACCTTCTTCGAAACGATTGTGCTGGATCTACTGCACCGCATGGGCTACGGCGCGAATCGAGCCGATCTGCAGCGCGTGGGCGGCTCCGGCGATGGCGGAATCGACGGCGTGATATCGCTCGACAAGCTAGGACTCGAAAAGGTGTACGTCCAGGCGAAAAGATGGCAGGGCGTTGTTGGGCGGCCGGAAGTTCAAGGGTTCTACGGTGCGCTGGCGGGACAGAGGGCCAACAAGGGGGTCTTCATCACAACGTCCGCCTACACCGCGCAGGCAGTCGAGTTCGCGAAGTCGGTCGAGCGCGTTGTCCTGATTGACGGAGCCCGTCTCGCTCAGCTCATGATTGATCACGAAGTCGGCGTGCAGAGTCGGACGGTGAAGATCCCAAAGATCGACAGCGACTACTTCGACGAGGAGTCAACCTAGGACCCCGTCACTGTCACTTGCTATCCATGTTTTTTTACGAAATATGCCATATGGGCTGACAATGGCTCTGCGAACGTAAAGTCACCATACCGCCCCTTGAATATCGGCCACAATCGTTTTAGTTTTTTCCTATTTCTCGCGAAGGGATGGAGCCAGATCCAATCAAGGACGTATCCACCCGAATCTTTCTTTCGAAAGCAAGCACCGCCGACGACTCTATTGGGGTGATGCTCGAAATCCTTAACAAGATCCAACGCTTTTTCGCACATAAGAACGCCCGCGCAATCGTCATCGTGCTCCTCGGCGCAATATTGCATCCAGTCGTATCGGAACTCATTCTTGAAGTAACGAGCCATCAGCTCAAGTGCTTGACGTTGATCGCTAGGAGACGTCGGCGACAAATACAAGAGTTCCTTATAACCATCGAGGTCTTCCAAGACTGGAAGCAATATCTCATAGTCCATGACTATCCAATGCTGTGTGATGGTGAAATGAAGGATAAGTAAGTGCGACGGGACACCGACCAATCGACCACCGATGCCATTGTTTGATGCTCGCTCGGCTGGGACAGTTTAGGCAGGAGCCGAGGATGTGATCGACGAAGCCAGTGTGGTTGAAAGGCGCAACTCACCGGCGCGAAGAACGTCGGGGGACTCCCGGTCGGCCCGGTGAGTGCCTCGACAATAGTAAGAGAGGGAGAGCCACGTGCCTGCAGACGAACGACGACCGGTCGATCGGAACGCGCTGTACGAGGAGGTTTGGACGCAGCCGGTCACAATCGTTGCCGAGCGCTACGGTCTTTCTGACGTTGGACTTGCCAAGCTCTGCAGGAGAGTGGAGATCCCGGTCCCCAGCCGCGGCTACTGGGCGAAGGTGAAGGCGGGGCGAATCATGCGCAAGGTCCCCCTCAAGCCGATGAGCCAGCGAACTCCTCTACCGCTCGGTCCCATACCGCTGTCGCCGGAGCAGCGCAAAACGCGTGCCGTGATCCGGGACGCGGTTGCGAAGGCAAAGGTTGAACGCCCGAGTTTCGAGGTTCCGCCGGCACTCCTGGCACCGCATCAACTCGTTCGCGCAGCCGAACTGCGACTGAAGCGACGCGACGGATGGGACAGTGAGACAGGACTACGTAGCGCTCCGAACGAAGTGCTGCATCTGGAGGTCACGCGTGAGAACCTCGACCGGGCGCTGCGTCTCGCCGATACGCTCATCAGGGCACTCGAAGTTTCGGACGTGGCCGTCCACGTCGACAGCCAGAATCGCGCAACCGTACTGGAATCGGCCGGCACTCTGGTGCCGCTGGCGATCACCGAAAAACTTGCTTGGACAGAGCACGTGCCGACGCGAGCCGAGCGTCGCGCTCAGAAGCGGTACGACAACTCATATCGGAGCGGTGAGACCGTCGACTACCCTCACATCCCGCAGTTCGATCCCCAGCCTACCGGCCGGCTCACCATAACAGTCGGCCGTAAGTACGCGGCACGCAGCTGGAACGACACCGAGCGTAAGCGCCTGGAAGAGCGGGTGGGCCACGTGGTCGCAGGCATCATCGCATTCATCGAAATCAAGCGCGCCGAGGAGGCCGAACGGGCGCGCCGAGCAGAGGCACACCGCATCGCGCTGGAAAAGTACGAGCGCGAAGTGGCACGATACGAGAGCGAGCGGCAGCGGCTGCGCAGCCTCCGCCGGGATGCAGCGCAATATCGGCGCGCGAGGGAGTTACGCGAGTACCTCGACGCGTACGAGAGGGCTGCGTGCGACGCGGGACGGCTCGTTCCGAAGGTCGAAGACTGGCTGGCGTGGGCACGCGCCAAGGCGGACTGCATCGATCCCCTGATCCTGATGAGCGACGTGATTCTGGATGCGCCCAAGCCCGAGCGGCCTAGCTTCTGGTGAGACCGACGCGACGAAGATCCCCGCGCACTGCTCACCTACGACGGCGCGCAATCAGACGGAAGGGGGGCAAAAGAAGTTTTGAACTTCGGTAAGCCGCAGGCGACCGTGCAGCGTTTCGCCTGACCGCGCGCCCTGCTGCCTTCGAGCCCACGCGCATCGCCGGGGCGCAGGCCCTTGATCGAGTATCTCTCGCGGTTGGCGCACTCTCGACGAATGTCTCGGCAAGAAAAAGCATCGGGGCAGGGTTGAACCGTCCGGTCGAACACGGATTGCGCGCCCGTCGAGATAGACGACCAGAACATCACCAGAGTCGGTGAGCGCGATCACATCGAGTACATCCATGCCAGCGAATATGGCCGATCGGCTGTGCGTCCGGTATCAGTCGGATGGCCTAAGCGGAATGGTCCCGCTGATGGGCATGTGAACCCTCGATCGTTGGTTCAACTTTCGCTCCCAGCCCAGCCCAGCCGCGGCGAGCCGCGAGAACCACAACGGTGTGTTCACCCGCGCCTCCGTTCTGTGACCGGGTTCGCGCGGGCAGGTGCCAGCTCGGCTCGCTTCGAGACACGCCGCTAGATCAGTCGCGCGCGCGATCGCGCCGGCCCAGAATGCCCCTCTTGTCCTCGGTGGGGGGGCATTGGTGGGGGCATTCCCTCTGTCAGCCCGAGAAAAGCAAAAGGCCAGTCCCGAAGAACTGGCCTAAGTGCTTGATTCTAGTGGCGCGCCCGGCAGGATTCGAACCCACGACCCCCTGGTTCGTAGCCAGGTACTCTATCCAACTGAGCTACGGGCGCGAAGCGCGGAATTCTAGCACGGCGCGCAAGCCGGTCCATCTTGCAGCCGGCTGCCGCGCCGCCCCGTGGCCTCATTTCTTCGCTTTCGCGTTCGGAAAGAACAGCTGCTCGCCGTTCACCTTGTAGTCGGCGATCGTCTGCTGTCCCTTGTCGCTGACCAGCCAGTCGATGAACTTCGTTCCCGCTGCCTTCTTCACCTGCGGGTGCTTCGCGGGGTTCACGAGCATCACGCCGTACTGGTTGAACAGGCGCTCGTCGCCCTCTACGAGGATGCCGAGGTCGCCTCGGTTCTTGAACGAAAGCCAGGTGCCGCGGTCGGTGAGCGAATAGGCGTTCATGCCGGCCGCGGTGTTCAGCGTCGGGCCCATGCCCGAGCCGGTTTCCTTGTACCACTGGCCCTTGGCGGCTGCTACGTCGATGCCGGCTTCCTTCCAGTAGCGCAGTTCGGCGGCGTTCGTGCCGCTGCGGTCGCCACGCGAGGCGAACGGCGCCTTCGCCGCGGCGATCTTGCGCATCGCGTCGATGACGCTCTTTTCGCCGCGGATCTTCGCCGGGTCGCTCTTCGGGCCGACGATGACGAAGTCGTTGTACATGACCCGCTCGTGGTCGACGCCGGCGCCCTCGGCCACGAACTTCTCCTCGGCGGCGGGGTCGTGGACGAAGACGACGTCGGCGTCGCCGCGCCGGCCGATGTCGAGCGCCTGGCCGGTGCCGACCGCGACGACCTTCACCTGGACGCCGGTGTCTTTCTCGAAGACGGGCAGCAGGTGCCTGAACAGCCCCGATTGCTCGGTCGACGTGGTCGACGCGACGGTGATCGTCGTCGCCTGTGCCGCGGCAGGCGGCGGCGCAGCGAGTGCGGCAACGAAAGCCAGCGCGGCGATCGGCGCGACGAAGGATTTCAGGCGGGCGAAGACAGATGCCATGGCAGGGCTCCTTGCAGGAACTGACGGGCCTCGCGGGTACGAGGATTCGCGAAGAATTCGGCAACGGGCGTGCGTTCGAGCAGCCGTCCGCGATGCAGGAATACGACCTCGTCGGCCAGCCGCGAGACCTGGCCGAGGTTGTGCGAGGTGAACAGCACCTGGCAGCCGTCGGCGCGGATCTCGCGGATCAGCTGCTCGACGTGCTCGGTGGCCGTCGGGTCGAGGCTGGCCGTGGGTTCGTCGAGCAGCAGCAGGCGAGGCCGCATCAACCACGCGCGCGCGATGGCCAGCCGCTGGCGCTCGCCGCCCGAGAGCTTCAACGCCGGCGCGTGTGCCAGGTCGCGAAGGCCCACGCGCGCGAGCATGGCGAGCGCGTGGGCGCGGCGCGCAGCGCGGCTTTGCGCGAGCTTCGGGACGACCAGCAGGTTGTCGATCGCCGAGCCGCGGAACATCGACGAGTGCTGGAAGACGAGCGCCTGCCCGTCGAAGGCGAGATCGCCTTCGGGCTGCGAACGGCCTTCGAAGCGTACTTCGCCGGCATGCGGGGCGAGCAGTCCGTGGATCGTGCGCAGGAGCACCGTCTTGCCGGCGCCGTTCGGTCCGATCAGCGCGCAGACGCCAGCGTCGTTCCAGTCGAAGTCCACGCGGTCGAGGATCGTGCGCTCGGCGGGTCGAAAGACGATTCCGCGCAGGCTGAGCAGCGGGTCGAGCCCGGGGCTCGTTGCGCACGCCCGGCGCAGCACCTGCAGCGCTTCAGCCGCCATGGCGCCGCATCGCTGCCCCGCGCACCGCGCTCACCAGCGTATTGAGCGCGAGCACGAGCGTCATCAGCACCAGGCCGAGCGCGACCGCCAGCGGGAGGTCGCCCTTGCTCGTCTCGAGGGCGATCGCGGTGGTCATCACGCGCGTGAAGCCGTCGATGTTGCCGCCGACGATCATCACGGTGCCCACCTCGGACATTGCGCGGCCGAGGCCGGCGAGAAATGCGGCAGCCACCGAGAAGCGGCAGTCCCACAGCAGCACGCGAACGCGCGAGGCGAGCGGCAGGCGCAGCGAGCGCAGTGTCTCGCCGTGCTGGCGCCACGCGTCCTCGACCGTCTGGCGGGTGAGCGCCGCGATCAGCGGCGTCGTCAGGACCGCCTGCGCGACGATCATCGCCGCGGGTGTGAACAGCAGGCCGAAGGTGCCCAGCGGGCCGCTGCGCGACAGCGCCAGGTAGACGACCAGCCCGACCAGCACGGCGGGCAGTCCCATCATCGCGTTGAGCAGGGTGACGGCGATCGGTCGTCCGGGGAAGCGCACCACCGCGACGAAGGCGCCGAGCGGCATGCCGATCGATGCCGCGATGGCGACGGCGCTCAGGCTCACGCGCAGCGACAGCGCGACGATGGCGAACACGTCGCCCTCGAAGCTGCGGATCAGCTCGTCGATCGACACCTCGAACATCGAAGCAGTTTAGGTGTAGCCTTTCGGGACGTTTCATTCGGCAACCGATTTCCTATTCGTGCGTCTTGGCTGCATGTCGATCTCCCTCGAACCGTCGTCCACGGCGCTGCTGCGCTTCGGCGACGAGTCGCTCGATCTCGTCGAGCTGTCGCGCCTGCTGCACGCCATCGGCCAGACGCCGCGCGTGGGCAGCGCGGCGCGTGCACTCGGCCTTTCGTATCGTGCTGCGTGGGGCAAGCTCGTGCGCGCCGAGCGGCTGCTCGGGGTGCCGCTGGTCGATCGCGTGAAGGGGCACGGCAGCCGTCTCACCGATGCCGGCGCGGCGCTCGCGGCGGCAGGACGGCGCTTCGAGCGCGACGCCGCTCGCCGACTCGAAGCGCCGACGCACGCCTTCGGCGAGGCGCTTGCCGCGCTGCTCGGTCCGCGCGAGCCGGTGCTGCGCATGGCGGCAAGCCACGACCTGCTGCTGCAGGCGGTGCTGGCCGACGGGGGCGACGCGCGGTGGAGCGTGCGCTTCGTCGGTTCCGAGCGAGCGCTGGAAGCGTTTTCGGCCGGCGATGCCGAGCTGGCCGGCTTCCACCTGCCCGAGCCGCTGCCGCCGGCGAGCGAGCGCCCGGCGGTCTTCGCCGATCCGCGCTGCTTCGCGGAAGCGGTGATGCGCCGCGAGCAGGGGCTCATCGTCGCACGCGGCAATCCACGGCGCGTGAAGGATGTCGCCGATCTCGCCCGCTCGGGGCTGCGCTTCGTCAACCGGCAGCGCGGTGCCGGTACGCGCGCCTGGTTCGATCGGTTGCTGCGCGAACGCGGATTGTCGGCGGCGCAGATCGCCGGTTACGAACGCGAGGAGTTCACCCATTACGCGGTCGCGGCTTCGGTGGCGGCGGGGTTGGCCGACGCCGGCTTCGGCCTGCGGGCGGCGGCGTTGCAGCTCGATCTCGGGTTCGTGCCCATCGGCACCGAGCGGTATTTCGTCGCCGGAGCGCGCGGCCTGCGCGCGCAGCCGCCGGTGCGCGCGCTGCTGCAGGAGCTGCGCTTTCGCGCGAGTCGCACGCCCGGCTATGCGCGCTGCCGGCCGTAGCGCGTGCGGCCGATCGCCGCCTTATGCCTCCGGTCGCTCGTTGCCCGCGCGCAGTGCGATGCGCATCAGGTCGGCCATCGTGCGGGCGCCGAGCTTGTCCATGATGTTCGCCCGGTGCGCCTCGACCGTCTTGATGCTGATGCCGAGGTCGTCGGCGATCTGCTTGTTCAGGCGGCCCGCGACGATGAGGTCGAGCACCTGGTGTTCGCGTGCCGTGAGCCGCTCGATGCGCGCGTTCGCATCGCGGTCGTCGCGCCGGTTGCGCGCGATCGTCTCGGCGCGCTTCAGGCACTCGCCCACGAGCTGGCGCAGCTGCGCGTCGCTGAACGGCTTCTCGAGGAAGTCGTAGGCGCCTTTCTTCATCCGCGAGACCGCCATAGGAACGTCTCCGTGCCCGGTGACGAAGATCAGCGGCAGCGTCGAGCCGCGACGCACCAGCTCCTCGTGCAGCTCGAGTCCGGACATGCCGGGCATGCGAACGTCGAGGAGCAGGCAGGCGATCGGTTCGGGATCGGGAAGCTGCGAGAGAAATTCGTCGGCGCTGGCGAAGGTGGCGACGGCGAAGCCGTTGGCTTCGAGCAGCCATCGCGTGGAATCGCGCACCGCTTCGTCGTCGTCGACGACGTAGACGAGGCCGCCGCGCGGCTGCGTCGGCTCTTCGGAGTCGCTCGGGTCGGTGTGCGTTTCGGATGTCATGGTCATCGACGAGGTCCGTTCACGGAAGAGGAGGGATGGCAGGGGCGTTTCGACCCACGCAGCATCGTGATCGATGCATCGTTTCAGGCGGGCACCGCCGCGACGACGCGCACGTCGATCGGCAGCGTGAAGCGGAAGCTGCAGCCGCCGCCTTCGGGCGTCTGCGCCCACAGGCGCCCCTTGTGCGACTCGACGATCGAACGGCAGATGTTCAGGCCCATTCCCATTCCTTCGCTCTTCGTCGTGAAGAAAGGCTCGAACAGCCGCTCGCGTGTTTCGATGGGCAGGCCCGCGCCGCGATCGGTGACGCTGAACTCGAGCTGGTCTTCGCGCTGCTCCACGGCGAGCACGACGCGGCGCGCCGGGCCGTGCGGAGTGTCGCGCATCGCGTCGAGGCCGTTCTTCAGCAGGTTCAACAGCACCTGCTCGATCAGGATGGGGTCGACGAACAGCGCAGGCAGCCGTTCGGGCATCTCCGTGACGATCGGGATACCCAGGCGGCGGGCGTCGATGTCGGCCAGTCCGACGGCGTCGGCGACGATGGTCGCGACCTCGCAACGCCGGCGCTCCGGCTCGCTGCGCTTGACGAAGTTGCGGATGCGGCGGATCACCTCGCCGGCGCGCGCGGCCTGCGCGCTGGTCTTCGCCAGCGGCTCGAGCAGTTCGTCGGGTGCGATCGGCTGCCCGGCCGCGGCCGCCGTACGCACGCGGGCGGAGATGCCCATGCAGTAGTTGGCGATCGCGGTCAGCGGCTGGTTCAGCTCGTGGGCAAGCGACGAGGCCATCTCGCCCATCGTCACCAGGCGCGAGGTGCGCTGCAGCTTGCGATCCTGCTCTCGCTGCTGCTCCTCGATTTCGTGGCGACGCGTGGTGTCCGTCGCGACGAGCAGTTCGACCGGACTGCCGTCGACCCACCGGATCTGCCGCACTCGCAGGTCGAACCACATCGCCAGCGTCGGGTCGAACACCTCCGCGGGGCCGCTCGCCTCGGCACTCTGCGCGTGGGCTTCGAGCAGCGTCTCGTGGCTGCTGCTGTCGGCGCCGAACAGGCTGCGGTACATCCGGTTCGCGAACAGCAGCTCTGCGCCGTGCCGCGAGCCTTCGATGGCGCGCGCCACGACCGAGACCGCGGCGTCGAGTTCGTCGAGCACCGTCGTGAAGCGCTCGTGCGCCGCGGCGAGCTGCTCGCGTATGCGCTTGGGCTCGGTGACGTCGGTCATCGACGTCATCCACCCGGTCTGCCGGCCCTCCGCATCGATCAGCGGCGAGACGTACATCCGTGCGTCGAAGATGGACCCGTCCTTGCGACGCACCTTGACCTCGAAGCCGCTGGCCGGCGTGCGGCCCTCGAGCACGCGCGCGAGGTTCTCGCGATTCGCATCGTTGCCGGTGGGCCAGTAGGGATAGGGCGGGGCGGCGCCGACGAGCTCGTCCTCGGTGAACCCGACCATGTTGCAGAAGGCCGGGTTCACGTAGCCGATGCGTCCTTCCATGTCGAAGGCGCGCATGCCCGTGAGCATCGAGTTCTCCATTGCGCGCCGATAGGCCGTCTCGGCGGCCAGCGCGACTTCGGCATTGCGCCGCTCGGTGACGTCCCGCGCGACCGCGTAGAGCAGCGGCCGCTGCGCGTCCGGATCGCGACGCAGCGACCAGTGCAGCCAGCGCCAGTTCGTCGACGAACGCGCGGGCGCCTCGAGCGCCATCGTCCCCGCGGCGGTGCCGCCCGGTTCCTGAGCGCGAAAGCGCGCTTCGAAACTCGCCGAAGAGACGCCCGGGCGGCGGATGTGCTCGAGCGCGATCGCGACCTGGTCGCGATCGTCCGGATGCACCCAGCGGTCGATGCGACGGCGGCGTTCGCCGGCGCCGAGCACCTGGCGGAACGCCGGATTGCCGCGCACTAGCGCACCGTCGGTTTCGAAGACGCACAGCGGATCGGGCGACAGCGTGAAGAGACGATCGCGCTCGTACTCGGCGAACAGCCGGCGGCGCGCGTGTCGCCACAGCGCGACCAGGCTCGCGAGGATCGCCAGCGAAAGCGCTACCACGGCGGCCACGAGCGTGCGGTCGACCAGGTGCGGCTGCTGCTCGTAGGCGAAGGCGCGCAGGCGCACGCCGTGGCCGGGCGGGTCGAGCGCCGCCTCCCACGTCAGGTGCGCGAAGTCGATCTCGAACAGCGACGAGCTCACGAGCGTGTTGCCGTCGCGGTCGACGATCGCGAGCTGGTAGCGATCGCGGATCGTCTGCAGCAGCGAGCCGCCCATCACCTGGTTCAGCGAGTAGCCGACGATCACCGCGCCGCCGAATCCGCCGGTCCCCGCGACCGGCGCGTGCAACTCGAACAGCACGTCGCTGGACGGCGCGGTGAAGGGCGCGGTGTAGCTCGGGTGAAGCGTCGTACGCGCCTCGTCGAAGGCCTCGCGTCCCGCGGCATCGGCGATGCGTGCGCCTTCGGCGCGAGCGGCGAGCGGCGCGGCGTCGCGCGCGCGCGCGACATAGACGACGCCTCCTTCGGCGTCGGCGATCGCCACGTAGACCGCCGCCGGCTGCTGGGCGAGGAAGTCGACGACCTGCTTGCCGATCGACTGGCCGCGCTGCGCGCGCGCCGACCATTCGGGGGCGGCGAGGACCAGTTCGTCCTGGTCGTCGCGGAAGTCGCGCCGCAGTGCCGTCTGTGCGCCGGTGATGTCGCGGTACAGCGTCTGCTTCTGCTGATCGACCTCGAGTTGTTGCAGATACCAGAAGAACGAGCCCATCAGCACGACGAACAGGCCGATGCCGAATGCATGCGACAACGAGAGCCAACGGATGGCTCGCATTTCCGCGCGGCGCGTCGACGGGTCTGAGCGTGCGTTCATCGGGTTTCAAGTGTAGACAGTCCGAAGGCGAAGGACGCGTGCGCAGATGCTCGTCCGATGAAAGGCAGCGGTTGTTTCAATTCCACGATAAGAAAAATAATATCGCAATCCGGGATTTCTTCTTGTCTTTTGCAGACTCGCTTCCTAGAATCGGTCGAAGCCCCTTCGCAGCAGGAGACGCCATGTCCGCCGTGCCCGTTCCGCCCTCCGCGCCGAAAGTTCCCTCGGATACCGATCCGCTCGAGACGCACGAGTGGCTCGACGCGCTGGAGGCGGTGATCGACCGCGAAGGACCCGAGCGCGCGCATTTCCTGCTCGAGCAGATGATCGACATGGCGCGCCGCTCGGGTGCGTACCTGCCGTTCTCGGCGAACACCGCCTACGTCAACACGATTCCGCCGCATCTCGAGGTGCCGTCGCCGGGCAATGCGGCATTCGAGGAGCGAATCCGCTCGTTCATTCGCTGGAACGCAATGGCGATGGTCGTCCGCGCCAACCGCATCGAGTCGCCCGACGGCGGCGGCCTCGGCGGGCACCTCGCGTCCTTCGCGTCGCTCGCCACGATGATCGGCACCGGCATGAACCACTTCTGGCACGCGCCGAGCGAGCAGCACGGCGGCGACCTCGTCTACTTCCAGGGCCATTCGGCGCCGGGCCTGTACGGACGCGCGTTTCTCGAGGGGCGCCTCACCGAGGACCAGCTGAACCACTTCCGGCAGGAGGTCGGCGGGCAGGGCCTGCCGTCGTACCCGCATCCGAACCTGATGCCCGAGTTCTGGCAGTTCCCCACCGTCTCGATGGGCCTGGGGCCGCTGATGGCGATCTACCAGGCGAGGTTCCTGAAGTACCTGCACGCACGCGGCATCGCCGACACCGCCGACCGCAAGGTCTGGGTGTTCTGCGGCGACGGCGAGATGGACGAGCCCGAGTCGCTCGGTGCGATCAGCCTCGCCACGCGCGAGAAGCTCGACAACCTGATCTTCGTCGTCAACTGCAACCTGCAGCGCCTGGACGGCCCGGTTCGCGGAAACGGAAAGATCATCCAGGAGCTCGAGCGCGACTTCCGCGGTTCGGGCTGGAACGTCATCAAGCTGATCTGGGGATCCTACTGGGATCCGCTGCTCGCGCGTGACAAGGAAGGGATCCTGCAGCGCGTGATGGAGGAGACGGTAGACGGCGAATACCAGGCCTACAAGGCCAACGACGGCGCCTTCGTGCGCAAGCATTTCTTCGGCAAGCATCCGAAGCTGCTCGAGATGGTCTCGCGCATGACCGACGAGGACATCTGGCGGCTCAACCGCGGCGGACACGACCCGCACAAGGTCTACGCGGCCTTCCACGCGGCGGCGAACCACCGCGGCCAGCCCACGGTGATCCTCGCCAAGACGGTCAAGGGCTACGGCATGGGGCGCGCCGGCGAAGCGAAGAACCCGACGCACCAGTTGAAGAAGCTCGACGACGAATCGATCCGGCATTTCCGCGATCGGTTCAACATCCCGATTTCGGACGAGCAACTGCACGACCTGCCGTTCTACCGGCCGTCCGAGGACACGCCCGAGATGCAGTACATGCTCGAGCGCCGGCGTGCGCTCGGTGGCTTCCTGCCGCAGCGGCGCACGCGGTCGAGCGAATCGTTCACCATCCCCGGCCTGGACATGTTCAAGGCGGTGCTCGAGCCCACCGCCGAGGGGCGCGAGATCTCGACCACGCAGGCCTTCGTGCGCGTACTCACCGCGCTCGTGCGCAACAAGGAGCTCGCGCCGCGCGTCGTGCCGATCGTTCCCGACGAGGCGCGCACCTTCGGCATCGAGGGCATGTTCCGCCAGATCGGCATCTACGCGCCCGAAGGGCAGAAGTACACGCCGGTCGACAAGGACCAGGTGATGTACTACCGCGAGGATGCGAAGGGGCAGATCCTGCAGGAGGGCATCAACGAGGCGGGAGCTTTCTGCTCGTGGATGGCGGCGGCGACGTCGTATTCGACGAACGACCGCATCATGATCCCGTTCTACATCTACTACTCGATGTTCGGCTTCCAGCGCGCGGGCGACCTCTGGTGGGCGGCCGGCGACATGCACGCGCGCGGCTTCCTGCTCGGCGGCACCGCGGGCCGCACGACGCTGAACGGCGAGGGGCTGCAGCACCAGGACGGCCACAGTCACGTCCTCACGTCGGTGATCCCGAACTGCGTCTCCTACGATCCGGCCTTCGCGCACGAGTTCGCGGTGATCGTGCACGACGGCCTGCGCCGGATGATCCAGGAGCAGGAGGACGTCTACTACTACATCACCGTGATGAACGAGAACTACGCACAGCCGGGGCTCGTCCCGGGCGACGAGGACGGGATCGTTCGCGGCGGCTACCGCTTTCGCGCCGGCGCGAAGGACGTCTCGCAGCGCGTGCAGCTGCTCGGCTCGGGAACGATCCTGCGAGAGGTGCTCGCCGCGGCCGAACTGCTCGAACGCGACTGGGAGATCGCCGCCGACGTCTGGAGCGTGACGAGCTTCACCGAGCTGCGCCGCGACGGACTCGACTGCGAACGGTGGAACATGCTGCACCCCGATGCGCCGCCGAAGGTGCCGTACGTGACGCGGATGTTCGAGAACACCTCGGGTCCGCTCGTCGCGTCCACCGACTACATCAAGGCGTACGCCGGCCAGATCCGGCCGTTCCTGCCCGAGGGGCGGCGGTATCACGTGCTCGGTACCGACGGTTTCGGCCGTTCCGATTTCCGTGCGCAACTGCGCGAGCACTTCGAGGTCGACCGGCATTTCGTGGTCGTCGCCGCGCTCACCGCGCTGGCCGACGACGGCGCCGTCGAGCGTCGGCTCGTCGCCGACGCGATCCGCAAGTACGACATCGATCCCGAGAAGCCGAACCCGCATCACGCCTGAACGCGGTTTTCCCGGGCCGCGGGCTTGCGCGCCCGCGCTCCGGCGCATGACGATCCCCGTCGCGCGACAGCGGCACGGCGGGGTGCCGAGCCTCACCGAAGAGCGAGCCCATGAGCGAGACGATGCAGGTGTCCGTGCCGAACATCGGCGACTTCGACCAGGTCGAAGTCATCGAGGTTCTCGTGAACGAAGGCGATACGGTCGCCGCCGAGCAGTCGCTGATCACTGTCGAGTCGGACAAGGCGTCGATGGAGATCCCGTCGTCGGTGGCCGGCGTCGTCGCAAGGCTGCTCGTGAAGGTCGGCGACAAGGTCTCGGAAGGGACGCCGATCGTGGAACTGCGGGCGTCGGAAGAAGCGGGGCAGCGCACGCCCGCACGGGATACTGCGCAGTCCTCGCACGTGGTGCCGCCCTCCGAGCCGGCAGCGACCGCGCAGGCGAAGACCGGGCTGGCCGAGTCCGAACCGTCGATGACGCCGCCGGCTTCGGCGCCGGTGGCCGGCGCGCGCGTGCAGCAGCCGGCCCCGGCGACGCCGTCGCCGCAGCCCGATTCCGAGCGCGAGGCGACGCGCTGGGCCTACGCCGAGCCGCCGCCGCGCGCGACGCCCGAGGCGGGGGCGAGCCTGTCGCACGGCGAGCCGTCGCCGACGGCGGGTTTCGACTACGAGCGCACGCACGTCGTCAAGCCTCACGCCTCGCCGTCGGTACGCAAGTTCGCGCGCGAGCTCGGTGTCGACCTGGCGCAGGTGAGCGGCTCCGGACCGAAACAACGCATCCTGCACGACGACGTGCGCAACTGGGTCAAGGCGCTCGTCGCGCAGGGCGGCGCGCCGCGCGCGGAGGCTGCGGATGCAGCTGCGGAGGCGGGTGCCGGGCTCGGCCTGCTGCCGTGGCCGAAGGTCGACTTCGCGAAGTTCGGGCCGGTGCAGCCGAAACCGGTCGGTCGCATACGGAAGATCGCCGCGGCGAACCTGCACCGCAACTGGGTGATGATTCCGCACGTCACGAACCACGACGACGCGGACGTGACGCAGCTCGAGGCGTTTCGCCAGCAACTGAACCGGGAGCACGAGCGCGACGGCACGAAGGTGACGCTGCTCGCGTTCCTGGTCAAGGCCTGCGTCGCGGTGCTGAAGGAATTTCCCGACTTCAACGCGTCGCTCGACGGCGAGAATCTCGTCGTCAAGGATTACTGGCACATCGGTTTCGCCGCCGACACGCCGAACGGACTCGTCGTCCCCGTGATCCGCGACGTCGACCGCAAGGGCATCCTGCAGATCGCGCGCGAAACGGCCGAACTCGCGGCGAAGGCGCGTGAAGGCAAGCTCTCGCCTGCCGAGATGCAGGGCGGGACCTTCTCGATCTCGAGCCTGGGCGGCATCGGCGGAACCTATTTCACTCCGATCATCAATGCGCCGGAGGTCGCGATTCTCGGCGTGTGTCGTACGGCGATGCGCCCGACGTGGAACGGCACGGCCTTCGAGCCGCGGCTGATCCTGCCGCTGTCGCTGTCGTGGGACCACCGCGTCGTCGACGGGGCGTCCGCGGCGCGCTTCAACGCGCGGCTCGGGCAGCTGCTGGCGGATTTCCGGCGCGTTCTCCTGTGAGTCGAACCATGAGCGAGACGATCCAGGTCAAGGTGCCGAACATCGGCGACTTCGAAGAGGTCGAAGTCATCGAGGTGCTCGTCGCCGAGGGAGACAGCGTCGCCGCCGAGCAGTCGCTGATCACCGTCGAATCGGACAAGGCTTCGATGGAGATTCCGTCGTCGGCCGCCGGTGTCGTCGCGAAGGTGCTCGTGAAGCTCGGCGACAAGGTGTCCGAGGGAACGCCGATCGTGGCGGTGCGTGCGAAGCAGGCGGAGCAGGAGCCGGGCTCGGCGCAGGCGACGGCGAAGGCGCAGCCGCAGCAGCCGCAGCAGGCGCAGCCGCAGCAGCCGCAGCAGCCGACACCGACGGCGCCGACACCGACGCCGCCGGCTGCGCGCGCAACGCCTGCGCGCGCCGCTGCGACGAGCAGGACGGCCGACGTCGAGTGCGCACTGCTCGTTCTGGGCGCGGGTCCGGGCGGCTACGCAGCGGCGTTCCGCGCCGCCGACCTCGGACTCGACACGGTGCTCGTCGAGCGCTACGCGACGCTGGGCGGCGTGTGCCTGAACGTCGGCTGCATTCCGTCCAAGGCGCTGCTGCACGTCGCTTCGCTGATCGACCAGGCCCGGCACCTGGCTGCCGCCGGCGTGAGCTTCGGCGAACCGAAGATCGATCTCGCTGCGCTGCGCGCGCACAAGGATCGCATCGTCGCGAAACTCACTTCCGGCGTCGCTGCGATGGCGAAGGGCCGCAAGGTACGCGTCGTTCGCGGTACGGGGCGTTTTCTCGACGCCGGTCACGTCGCGGTCGAGCCCACCGGCGAGGGCGACGCTGGGCCGCTGGTCGTGCGCTTCGAGCAGGCGATCGTCGCCGCGGGGTCGAGCGCGGCACGGCTCGCGTTCCTGCCCGATGATCCGCGCATCGTCGACTCGACCGGCGCATTGGCGCTGCCCTTCGTGCCGAAACGCATGCTCGTGATCGGGGGCGGCATCATCGGCCTGGAGATGGCCACGGTCTACTCGTCGCTGGGCGCGCGCATCGACGTCGTCGAGATGCTCGATGCGCTGATGCCCGGCGCGGACCGCGAGGCGGTGAAGATCTGGCAGCGCCACAATGCGGATCGCTTCGATCGACTGATGCTGCAGACGAGGACGGTCGGCGCCGAAGCGGCGTCCGACGGCATTCGCGTCTCGTTCGACGGAAAGAACGCGCCCGAAGCGCCGCAAACCTACGATCTCGTGCTGTGCGCCGTCGGGCGCACGCCCAACGGCCGGCGCATCGATGCCGACAAGGCCGGCATCGACGTCGACGATCGAGGCTTCGTGCGGCTGGTCGATCGACAGATGCGCACCACCGTGCCGCACATCTTCGCAATCGGCGACATCGTCGGCCAGCCGATGCTCGCGCACAAGGCCACGCACGAAGGACACGTCGCGGCCGAGGCGGCGGCCGGGCACAAGAGCTTCTTCGATGCGCGCGTGATTCCGTCGGTCGCCTACACCGATCCCGAGATCGCCTGGGTCGGCTTGACCGAAGACGAGGCGAAGGCGCAGGGCGCGAAGATCGACAAGGCGAGTTTCCCGTGGACGGCTTCCGGGCGCGCGCTCGCCAACGGGCGCGCCGAGGGGTTCACGAAGCTTCTGTTCGACGAGCAGACGCGCCGCGTCGTCGGCGGCTCGATCGTCGGCACGAACGCGGGCGACCTGATCGGCGAGGTCGCGCTGGCGATCGAGATGGGAGCCGACGCGGCCGACATCGGACGCACGATCCACCCGCATCCGACGCTCGGCGAGACGATCGGACTCGCGGCCGAACTGGCCGAAGGAAGCTGCACCGATCTGCCGCCGCCGCGAAGGCGCTGAGTACGCATTTTCTTCCGATCGCCCTGTCGCCGGGAGGGCAGGATCGCTGGGCTTAGAATTCCGGGCACCGGCGCACGGCCCTGGTCGGGTGTCGACTCACAATTCCACGGGAGAAAGCAAAAATGGAGCGACGTTCATTCGTGAAGGGCGCCGGCATGGCCGGCATTCTCGCCACCGGAGTCGCGCCTGCGGTGCAGGCGCAGCAATCGATCCGCTGGCGCCTTACGTCGAGCTTCCCGAAGTCGCTCGACACGCTGTTCGGCGGCGCCGAACTGTTCGCGAAGAACGTCAATGCCGCGTCGGGCGGGCGGCTGAACGTCACGGTGCATCAACCCGGCGAACTGGTTCCGGCCTTCGGCGTCGTCGACGCCGTCCAGCAGGGCACGGTCGAGGCGGCGACCACCGCGTCCTACTACTTCTTCGGCAAGGACGACACCTTCGCGCTCGACTGCGCGGTGCCTTTCGGCATGAACTCGCGCCAGATGACCGCCTGGTACACGTGGGGCAACGGCCGCAAGCTGTTGCGCGAGTTCTTCCGGCAGTACGACATCGTGAACTTCGCTTTCGGCAACACCGGCGCGCAGATGGGCGGCTGGTTCCGCAAGGAGATCAAGTCGGCGGCCGACCTGAAGGGCTTGAAGTTCCGCATGGGCGGCTTCGTCGGCAAGGTGCTCGAGCCGCTGGGCGTGGTTCCGCAGAACATCCCGGGCGGCGAGCTCTACCAGGCGCTCGAGAAAGGCACGATCGACGCGGTCGAGTTCGTCAATCCCTACGACGACCTGAAACTCGGCTTCTACAAGGTCGCGAAGAACTATTACTACCCCGGTTTCTGGGAAGGTGGCCCGCAGATCACGCTGTACGTCAACGTGAAGGCATGGGAGTCGCTGTCGCCCGACCTGCAGGCGATCGTCGAGTCGGCCGCCTTCGCCTCGCACGTCAGCGTGCAGGCGCACTACGACGCGGTGAATCCGGTCGCGCTGAAGGAGCTCGTCGCCAACGGCGTGAAGCTGCACCGCTTCGACAAGTCGATCGTCGATGCAGCGTACAAATCGGCGCTGCAGCTGTATTCGGACCTGTCGAACAAGAATCCGAACTGGAAGAAGGTCTGGACCGACTACGAGGCGTTCCGCAACCAGGAGATCGCGTGGTTCCGCTTCAACGAGGCGGGGTTCAACAGCTACATGGAGTCGCTGAAGCTGTAGGCGCGATGGAGCAGGGCGGGCGCGAGTGCCGCCCGAAAGTCCAGCAAAGGCGGGCCGAGGCCCGCCTTTCTTCTGGTATGCGTCCGGTGCGGCGGATGACGCTCAGTAGCGACTGCCGCCCGATTGTCCGCTCGACGGCCGGGCGGGCTCCGGCTGTGCCGGCGACGTCGATCCGGGTGGAAGCGCTGGCGTCGGCGGCTTGCCCGACTCTGCACCGTATCCGCTCCCCGAGCCGTACCCGCCATAGCCGCCGCCCGAGCCGTAGCCGCCGGCGGGCGCTTCGAGCTCGATCGTGTCGAGGTCGATCTTCTTCGCGCGCTCCAGCCCGCCGGTGACCAGCCCGGGGAAGCCGATCACCATCGCGACCATGATCAGCTGGATCACGACGAAGGGAATCGCCCCGCGATAGATGTCGCCGATCGTCACGGGCGCGATGCGCCGGCCGGTGACGCGGTCGGTGTATTCGACGGCCGGCGCGACGCTGCGAAGGTAGAACAGCGCAAAGCCGAACGGCGGGTGCATGAACGACGTCTGCATGTTCACGGCGAGCAGCACGCCGAACCAGATCAGGTCGATGCCGAGCTTGTCCGCGACCGGCCCGAGCAGCGGGATCATGATGAACGCCAGCTCGAAGAAGTCCAGGAAGAATGCGAGCACGAAGATCAGCAGGTTGACGACGATCAGGAAGCCGAGTTCGCCGCCCGGCAGGCTCGTGAGCAGGTGTTCGATCCAGCGCCCGCCGTCGACGCCCTGGAACACGAGGTTGAAGGTCGTCGAGCCGATCAGGATGAACATCACGAAGCTCGAGAGCTTCGTCGTCGTGTTCAATGCCTGCCGCGTCAGCGACCAGCTCAGTCGCCGGCGCGATATCGCCATCGCAAGCGCGCCGACGGCGCCCATCGCGCCGCCCTCGGTCGGCGTCGCCACGCCGAGGAAGATCGTGCCGAGCACGAGGAATATCAGCGCCAGCGGCGGAATCAGCACGAAGGTGACGCGCTCGGCGATGCGCGACAGCAGGCGCAGGCCGAACAACCGGTTGAGCGTCGCGACGAAGAAGGCAAAGCCGACGCCGACGAACAGCGACACGACGATCGTCTCGTCGGTGGGGGCGGGCGACGCGACGTCGCTGCCCACCCAGGCGCGGATCTGGTCGAAACGGTGCGCGAAGGCCAGGCCCAGCCCGAGCGAGACGACGAACAGGACGGCGAGCGAGCGCATTCCGCTGCTGCCGTCGTCCTCGTGGATCGTGCGCGCGCTGGCCGGCAGCGCAGGCGCGGCCGCCGGCCGGAACGTCGCCACCAGCGCGACGTAGCCGACGTACATCGCCATCAGCACGAAGCCGGGGATGAACGCGCCCTTGTACATGTCGCCGACGCTGCGTCCGAGCTGGTCGGCCATGACGATCAGCACCAGCGACGGCGGGATGATCTGTGCGAGCGTCCCCGAGGCGGCGATCGCGCCGGCGGCCAGGCGCCGGTCGTAGCCGTAGCGCAGCATGATCGGCAGCGAGATCAGGCCCATCGAGATCACCGACGCGGCGACCACGCCGGTGGTGGCCGCCAGCATCGCACCGACGAGCACGACGGCGTACGCGAGACCGCCGCGCACCGGGCCGAAGAGCTGGCCGATCGTGTCGAGCAGGTCCTCGGCCATGCCGCTGCGCTCGAGGATCAGCCCCATGAAGGTGAAGAACGGAACGGCGAGCAGCGTCTCGTTCGCCATGATGCCGAAGATGCGCAACGGCAGCGCCTGGAACAGCAGCGGCGGCAGCAGCCCGAGCTCGATGCCGATCGCACCGAAGAACAGGCCGCAGGCGGCGAGCGCGAACGCGACCGGATAGCCGACGAGAAGAAAGACGACGAGGGCGCCGAACATGATCGGCGCGATGTTCGTGGCGACGAATTCGATCACGGGAGCGTCATGGCGTTCTGGTCTGCGGCTGCTCGTCGTCCGCTGCGCCGTCGCGCGACTGCGGCTCGCGCACGAAGGAGGCCGGGTCCTTCCCGACGCCCGCCTCCGGCGCGCGCGCTGCCGGGTCCGGGCCGCGGCCGGCGAGGAAGGCGATGCGCTTGATCGCTTCCGAGATTCCCTGCAGCCCGAGCAGCGTGAAACCCACCGGCACGATCAGGTAGACCGGCCAGCGGATCAGTCCGCCCGCGTTGGACGACATCTCGCCGGAGACGTAGGCCTTCCAGAACAAGTGCCAGCTCAGGAACACGACGAGCACGACGAAGGGCAACAGGAAGAAGATCGCGCCCAGCAGGTCGACGACGGCGCGTCCGCGCGGCGGCAGCCGTCCGCTGAGAACGTCGATGCGCACGTGCTCGTTGTTCAGCAGCGTGTAGCCGGCGGCGAGCACGAAGACGGCCGCGTACAGGTACCACTGGATCTCGAGCATCGCGTTCGAGCTGATGTTGAACGCCTTGCGCACGGTGGCGTTGCCGGCGCTGATCAGCGTCGAGGCGAGCACGAGCCAGAGCACGGAGCGCCCCACGCGATCGTTCAACGCGTCGATCGCGCGCGACAGCGCGAGCAGGAAATTCAACGGGTCACCTCGTCGATCGCCGCCGGTTCAGGCGAAAGGCGCGCCATTGTCCATCAGCGGGACGACGGTGCGCAATGCGCAATTGCGCGTCGTCACTCGGGCGACAGGACTTCCTCGTCGGGCGACGGCGCGAGCGGCACCTGAGAGGCGAGCACCTTGTCGACGCGCTTGCCGTCCATGTCGACGACCTCGAAGCGCCAGTTCTCCCAGACCACCGTGTCGCCCGTCTGCGGCATGCGCCCGAGCATCAGCATCAGCATCCCGCTGAGCGCCTGGTAGCGCTCGCGCTCCTCCTCGGGCAGCGTGCGCAGCCCGAGCCTGTCTTTCAGCTCGGGCGTCGGGATGAGGCCGTCGAGCAGCCAGGAGCCGTCCTCGCGCTGGTAGGCCCAGCTGTCGTCGATGTCGCCGGTGGCGAACTCTCCGGTGATCGCCTCGAGCAGGTCGTGCAGGGTGATCAGTCCCTGCACCTCGCCGTACTCGTCGATGACGAGCGCGATCTGCGTGTTCGAGCTGCGGAAATTCTCGAGCAGTTCCATCCCGGTGAGCGTCTCCGGGACGTAGAGCATCTCCTGCAGGTTCGCGGTGAGGTCGATCTTGCCGTCGCGCAGCGACTGCGCAAGCAACTGCTTGGCGTGCACGAAGCCGAGCACCTCGTCGACACCCCCCCGGCACACCGGGAAACGCGAATGCTCGGATTCCGCGATGCGGCGCAGGTTCAGGTCGATTCCGTCGACCACATCGAGCCAGACGATGTCGGGGCGCGGCACCATCAGCGACGAGATCTGCCGGTCGTCGAGGCGGAACACGTTGCGCACCATCGCGTGCTCGCTGCGCTCGATGACCCCGGACTCGGAGCCCTCGGCGAGCATTGCGTGGATCTCCTCCTCGGTGACCGACGGGGCGGTGATGCGGGTCGCGCCGACCGCGCGCAGCAGCACCTCGGTGGACCACGACAGCAGCCGCACGAACGGGCGCGTCATCTTGGCGAGGATCGTCATCGCGCGCGAGACGTAGCGAGCGACGTTCTCCGGATTGATCTGGCCCAGGCGCTTCGGCACGAGTTCGCCGACGACGATCGACACGTAGGTGACGACGACGACGACCAGCGCGGTGGCCGCCCAGTCGGCATAGGGCTGGCGTGCGCCTAGCGTCTCCAGCCAGTCGGAGAACGGATCGGCGAGCGCCGCCTGGCCGACGATTCCGTTCAA
This sequence comes from Burkholderiaceae bacterium, assembly GCA_023954015.1. Lineage (GTDB taxonomy): Bacteria > Pseudomonadota > Gammaproteobacteria > Burkholderiales > Burkholderiaceae_E > Zeimonas. The sequence goes on along the minus strand of JAMLIS010000012.1, from coordinate 90,937 downwards.
TATGCCGATCGACGTGATGCCGATCTGGATCGTGGACAGGAAGCGGTTCGGATCGGAGCCCAGGGCCAGCGCGATCGCCGCGCCGCGGTCGCCTTCTTCGGCGAGCTTCTGCAGCCGGGCCTTGCGCGCCGTGACCAGCGCGATCTCGGACATCGCGAACAGACCGTTCAGCACGATCAGTCCGAACAGGATGGCGATTTCCATCAGGTTGCGCGCACCGGACGGTCAGGCGGGCGGCGCGGCAAGCAGGCGCCGGTGCGACGCCATCGAGGCTCGGATTCGTTCATTCAGTCAGGCGGGGTGCGCGAGGGATTCGTCCCGACCTGCCGGGCTGGAAGACGGATCGATTATAGCCGCCGGCTTCGCGCCGGCGAACCCCGCGGCAAAGTCGGCGAGGACCGATCGCGCCGGCCGCTCGCCGCGGGGATCGGGAGCAGCCCGGCCTCGCGCCTCAGTTCGACAGGCGCGCGCGGTGTCCGGCGATCGCTGCACGGACCTGCGCCGGTGCGGTGCCGCCGGGGTGGTCGCGCGATGCGACGGAGCCCTCGAGCGCCAGCACCCCGTGCACGTCGGCGTCGATCAGCGGGCTGAACGCGCGCAGTTCGCCGATGCCCAGTTCGGCGAGATCGACGCCGCGCTCGGCCGCCGCGCGCACCGCGCGCGCAACCGCCTCGTGTGCGTCGCGAAAGGCCAGCCCCTTGCGCACGAGGTAGTCGGCCAGGTCGGTGGCGGTGGAGAAGCCTTCGGCGGCCGCCGCCCGCATGCGATCGGCGCGCACGCGCACTCCGCCGACCAGGTCGACGAAGATGCGCAACGTGTCGCCGAGCGTATCGGCGGTGTCGAACAGCGGCTCCTTGTCTTCCTGGTTGTCCTTGTTGTACGCGAGTGGCTGGCCCTTCATCAGGGTGAGCAACGCGACCAGGTGTCCGTAGACGCGGCCCGTCTTGCCGCGTGCCAGCTCGGGCACGTCGGGATTCTTCTTCTGCGGCATGATCGACGAACCGGTGCAGAAGCGGTCGGCGAGGTCGATGAAGCCGATGCGCGGCGACATCCAGAGCACGAGTTCCTCGGACAGACGCGAGACGTGCATCATCGCCAGGCTCGCTGCGGCGCAATACTCGATGGCGAAGTCGCGATCGGAGACCGCGTCGAGCGAATTGCCGCACAGCGCCTCGAAGCCGAGTGCACGCGCTACCTGCTCGCGGTCGATCGGGAACGACGTGCCGGCCAGTGCAGCGGCGCCCAGCGGAAGGCGGTTCGTTCGGCGGCGGGCGTCTCGGAAGCGCTCTGCGTCGCGCGCGAACATCTCGACGTAGGCGAGCAGGTGGTGGCCGAAGGTGACCGGTTGCGCGACCTGCAGGTGCGTGAAGCCGGGCAGGATCGTCTGTGCGTTCGCTTCGGCCAGGTCGAGCAGCGCGCGCTGCAGCGATGCGAGCAGCTGCAGCGTGTCGTCGATGCTCGCCCGCAGCCACAGGCGAAGGTCGGTGGCGACCTGGTCGTTGCGCGAGCGCGCGGTGTGAAGCCGCTTGCCGGGCTCGCCGATCAGTTCGGTGAGGCGCTTTTCGATGTTCAGGTGCACGTCTTCGAGGTCGATCGACCAGGCGAACTCGCCGCGTTCGATCTCGTCGCGGATCTGCGCCATGCCCGCGCGGATCGCGCGCAGGTCTTCCGCCGTCAGCAGGCCGACCGATCCGAGCATCGCCGCATGCGCGAGCGAGGCCTCGATGTCGAAAGGCGCCAGGCGTCGGTCGAAGTCGACCGACGCGGTGTAGCGTTTGACCAACTCGGCGACCGGTTCCGAGAAGCGCGCCGACCACGCCTCGGATTTCTTGGAAAGTTGATCTGTCATAATCGGCCGGCACGTAGCGATCGAGCCGGGGGATTATACGAGCCGGGACGCGCGTGCCGTCGTTGGGGAGGTCGATGAGCGATCGCAGTCGGGGACCGCACGAAGCGGCCGCGCCGGACCTCACGCTGCCGACCGGCGCGGTCGGCGCGGTCGGCGCTTCGACCGTCGCGGCGTTGCCGCCGCGACGCCGCCTCACCGACGGCGCAGATTTTCCCGTCGTCCCCGACTGCTGCAACATGGGCACGGTCGCCCGCGTCCTCGTTCCGCTGAACCTCGGCGTACTGCTCGTCAGCTGGCTCGCGCAAGCGAGCGGCGCGCAGCCGTGGTCCGTCCTCGAAACGCTGCTGCACGTCAATGCGGTCGCCGCGGCGTCGCTGCTCCTGTTGTGCGCGGCACGGCGTTTCGTCAACGGGGCGCGGCGTGCGCTGCAGTGGACGGTCGCGCTCGGCGTCCCGGCGCTGCTCACCGTCGCGGTGTCGTTCGTCGACGCCGGCGCGCCGCCGGAGTCGGCATGGCCGTTGCTGCCGCTCGTCCCGCGCCTGCTGGCCGCAGTGGCGGTCGCCTGGGTGCTCATCGAGTTCCTCCGGCTGCGCCAGCTGTCCTTGCAGCCTTCGCAGGCCGAAGGGCGCCTGCAGGCGCTGCAGGCGCGAATCCGGCCGCATTTCCTGTTCAACAGCCTGAACACCGTCCTCGGCCTCATGCGCAGCGACCCGCGCAAGGCCGAGCGCACGCTCGAGAATCTCGCGGACCTGTTCCGCGTCTTCATGAAGGACAGCCGCGAGCTGGTTCCGCTCGACGACGAGGTGCTGCTGTGCAAGGAGTACCTTACGATCGAGAAGTTGCGCCTGGCCGAACGGCTGTCGGTGCGCTGGGAGATCGACGACATGCCGGGCGACGCGTTGCTGCCGTCGCTGCTGCTGCAGCCGCTGGTGGAGAACGCGGTGCACCACGGCATCGAGCCGAGCGCCAGCGCGGGCGAGATCGTCGTGTCGATCTCGCGCTCCGGCGACCGCGTGCGCGTGGAGATCGTCAACCCGGTGCCGCAGTCGGCGCCCAGTCGCAACGGCAATCACATGGCGCTGTCCAACGTGCGCGAGCGTCTGGATCTCACCTTCGACGTCGAGGGTCAGCTCGAGACCTCGAGCGTCGACGGGCGCTTTCACGTGACCGTGCAGTTCCCCTACAGAAAAGAGAGAAGACGCCGAGATGTCAGACGTTCCATCGATCCTGATCGTTGACGACGAACCGGTCGCGCGTTCGCGCCTGCGCGAGCTGCTGGCCGACCTTGCGCCCGACTTCCCGCACCGCATCGTCGGCGAGGCGCCCAACGCCCCCGAGGCGCTGTCGCAGATCGAGTCCGCGCATCCGCAGATCGTCCTGCTCGACATCCAGATGCCCGGCATGACCGGCATCGAACTGGCACGCCACATCTCCGCGCGCGCGCAGTCCGACCCGCCGCGCCCGATGCCGCTGATCATCTTCGCCACCGCGCACGACGAGTTCGCCGTCGACGCCTTCGAGGTGCGCGCGATCGACTACCTGCTGAAGCCGGTGCGCGCCGAACGCCTGCGCCAGGCGCTCGAGCGCGCGCTCACGCGCATCCCGCTCGAACAGGCGCAGGCGATCGACCAGCTCGCCCGCGCGACCAATACGCGCCGCCGCCACCTGTCGGTGCACGAGCGCGGCCGCGTCATCCTGGTGCCGCTCGAGCAGGTCGTCTACCTGAAGGCCGAACTGAAGTACATCACCGTGCGCTCGAAGGAGCGCGAGTACCTGATCGAGGAGTCGCTCACCTCGCTCGAGGAAGAGTTCGGCGACCGCTTCGTGCGGATCCACCGAAACGCACTCGTCGCGCGTCCGTCGATCGCCGGATTCGAGCGCGTCACGCCGACCGGCGAGGCCGAGGGCGGAGACCCGTACTGGCAGGTGGTGCTGCGCGACATACCGGAGCGCCTGCCGGTCAGCCGGCGACAGTGGTCGACGGTGAAGAACCTGGTCACCTGAGTGGGCCCGGAAAATCCGCCCGCATCCGCCGAAGGATCACCGCAGCGGCTCGTCATCGCCTCGCGCGAGAGCCGGCTGGCGATGTGGCAGGCCGAGCACGTGCAGCGCCGCCTGCGCGAGTGCTACCCGCGCTGCGAGGTGTCGATCCTCGGCATGACCACCGAGGGCGATCGGCAGCTCGATCGAGCGCTCGCCGAAATCGGCGGCAAAGGCCTGTTCACCAAGGAACTCGAACTCGCGCTGCTCGACGCTCGCGCCGACCTGGCCGTGCACTCGCTGAAGGACGTGCCGATGGAGATCGGCGAGCCGTTTTCGCTCGCCGCCGTGCTTCCGCGCGAGGATCCGCGCGACGCCTTCGTCTCGGCGACCCATTCGTCGCTGGCGGAAATGCCGGCCGGCGCGCGCGTGGGCACTTCGAGCCTGCGCCGCGCGGCGCAGATTCGCCATCGCTTCCCGTCGCTCGAAGTGCTGCCGCTGCGCGGCAACGTCGTCACGCGTCTCGCGCGCCTCGACGAGGGGCGCTACGACGCGATCGTGCTCGCCGCGGCGGGGCTCAAACGTCTCGGACTGGCCGAGCGCATCCGCGCGATCGTCGAGCCCGCGATCAGCGTGCCGGCGCCGGGGCAGGGTGCGCTGGCGATCGAGACGCTCGCCGGGCGCTCCGACCTCGCGCGCTGGCTGGCGCCGCTGGCCGATGCCCGCACCACCGTCGAGGTGCACGCCGAGCGCACGGTGTCGCGCCTGCTCGGCGGAAGCTGTCGCGTTCCGCTGGCAGCCTGGTGCGTGTCCCGGCCGTCCGGTGGGCTGAAGCTCGTCGCGCGCGTCGCGTCGCAGGACGGGCGTTCGATGGCCGAGGCGACCGTCGAATGCGACGCCGACGATGCGGAGGCCGCGCTGCGCCTCGGTGAACGCGCGGCGAATTCGCTGCTCGGACAAGGCGCCGCGCAGTGGCTCGCGTCGTCCTGACGCAGGCGGCGCCGCGCTGCGAAGCCCTCGCCGCGCGCCTGCGCGGCCGCGGGCACGAAGCGCTTGCGCTCGGCCTGACGCGCATCGTGGAACGCGAACACGATGCGCGCCTGCGCGAGGCGATCGGCAGGCTCGGATCCTACGATGTCGTCGTCCTCGTCAGTCCGGCGGCCGTGCAGGCCGCAGCGCGGCTGGCCCCGGACTGGCCGCCGGATACCGTGGCGGCTGTCGTCGGTCCGGGCAGTCGCGCGGCCCTGGAAGATGCAACCTTTCGCCGTGCGCCGCTGCGCGTGGTATCGCCCGAGGCGCCGCCCTTCGACGCCGCGGCGCTCGCCTGCCTGCCGCCGCTCGACGATCCGTCGGCATGCCGGGTGCTCGTGCTGCGCGGCGAGCGCGGCTCCGACGCCTGGATCGACGCGCTGCGCGAGCGCGGCGCACGGGTCGACGTGCTGGCGGCGTATCGTCATGCACTGCAGGAGCCCGAAGCCGCTGCGCTGGAGATGCTGCGCCGCTGGCTCGCCGACGAGAACCGTCCGGTGTGCTTCGTCGTCGCGCAGGCGGCCGGCGTCGCGCGGCTCGACGCTTTTCTCGAGCGTGCGCGATTGCGCGAGCGTGCGACGCGCCAGCCCGCGCTGGCGATCCACCCGCGCATCGCGCAGGCGCTGCGCGACGCGGGCTGGCGCGACGTGCGCAACATCGATCCCGGCGAGCGCGCATTGTTGCTCGCGCTAGAATCCGCTTCCGATTCGTCGAGCCCTGATGGTGTCTGAACGCGAAAGCGCAGTGCCGGCCGCTGCGGAGGCCGGCGTGCCCGGGTCCACGAGCGCGTCTTCGCTTCCGGCGCACGGGCACGGCGAAACGCTGCGCGCCCGACTGCGCGGCGGCGCGCCGCTGGGGATTTCGATCGCCGCCCTCGCGATCGCGCTGCTGGCTTTCCTGCTCGCCGTCCCGCGCATCGGGTCGCTGCAGTCCGAGGCCGCGCGGCGGCTGCAGGAGGTCGACGACCGGCTCGCGCAATTGCAGTCGGCCGACCAGCCGATGCGCGCGGAATTGCGCGACCTGCGCGACCGCCTGGCCGCGCTCGAGCGCCGCGGTCTCGACATCGCCGGGCTGCAGGCGCAGATCGAGAACCTCTACCGCAACCTCGCCGAAGACTCCACCGACGTCCTGCTGGCCGAAGTCGAATCCTCGCTCGTGCTCGCCGGACAGCAGCTTGCGCTCGGTGCGGGCGCGCAGGCCGCGCTCACCGCGATGCAGGAACTCGACGCGCGCCTGGCGCGCCAGGACGACCCCAGCCTGCAGCCGGTGCGCACGTCGCTGGCGCACGACATCGAGCGCGTCAAGGCATACCCGGCGGCCGACGTGGCTTCGCTCGCGCTGCGCATCGACGCGACGATGCGTTCGATCGACGGCTATCCGCTGCTCTCGTCGGTGGCGAGCCGCCATCGCGGCGCGCCCGCGCAAGGCAGCGCCGGGCTCGGCGCGCTGCGCGACGAACTCGAACAGCTTTTTCGGGTGCGCCGCGTCGATGCGCCCGAAGCGATGCTGCTGGCACCCGACCAGGCGTATTTCCTGCGCGAGAACCTGCGCCTGCTGCTGCTCAATGCGCGACTTTCGCTGCTGTCGCGCAACGCAAAGCTGTTCCGCAGCGACATCGAGCGCGCGATCGACTGGCTGCGCACCTGGTACGACGTCGACGATCGCGCGGTGGCGGCCACCGTGGCGCAGTTGCGCCAGTTGGTCGGCACGCGCATCGTGCTCGAGCCGCCCACGCTCGCCGAGAGCCTGTCGGCGGTGCGCGCCGCGCGCGCCGCGCGCACGACGCGCGACGCACCGCGCTGAGGGACGGGACGAGCCGTGCGACGCGTCGTCTGGGCGCTGTTGATCGTATCGGCCGCGGTCGGGCTGGCGATGCTGATGCGCTTCAATCACGGAAACGTCGCCGTCCTGTGGCCGCCGTATCGCATCGACGTGTCGGCGAATCTCGCGGTGCTCGTCCTCATCGCGGCCTTCGTCGCTCTGCACTGGGTGCTCGTTGCGCTGTCGGGTGCATGGCGCCTGCCGACGCTGGTGCGCGAGTACCGGGAGCGGCGACGGCGGGACAGCGCACTGGCCTCCCTGCGCGACAGCGTGCTCGCGTTGTTCGAGGGGCGCTTCGGGCGCGCCGAGCGCCTGGCGCAGAACGCGCTGGTCGACACGTCGCTGGCCGGCGTGGCGTCGCTGGTCGCCGCTCGCGCGGCGCACCGCATGCGCCAGCCCGAGAGGCGCGATCGCTGGCTCGATTCGGCGCGCGACGAACCGGGCGCCTGGCACGCGCAACTGATGACGAGTGCCGAACTTGCGCTGGACGATCAGCGCCCCGAGGACGCGCTCGCGGCAATCGAGACGCTGCGCGCCGGCGGGCCGGGCCACCTGCACGCGATGCGCCTGTCGCTGCGCGCGCAGGAACTCGCGCAGGACTGGGCCGGACTGCTGCAGACGCTGCGTGAGCTCGAGAAGCGTGACGCGCTGCCGGAGCCGACCATCCGCGGACTGAAGATCCGCTCGTATCGCGCGCTCTTCGCCGCGCCGCACGCGGACTTCGCCGAAATCCTGAAGCGCTACGCGTCGCTCACCGCGGCCGACCTGGCAATCGACGAGGTGGTCGAGGCGGGCGCGCGTGCCTTCGTGCGCGTCGGCCGCCCGGAACAGGCCGCCCGCGCGATCGAGCGGGCGCTCGAGATGCGTCATGCCGAGCGGCTCGTGTCGCTGTACGCCGATCTCGACGAGGTGCCGGCGCGCGAGCGGCTCGGCAATGCCGAGCGCTGGCGCGTGCGCTACGGCGACGACGCGGTGCTGCTTTCGACGCTCGGACGGCTGTGCGCGGCCGAGGGTCTGTGGGGCAAGGCCGAGGAGTTCCTGCTGCTCGCCGAGCACGCCGACCCCGGGGCGCGCGTGCACCTGGCGCTTGCGCGCCTGTACGAGGCGATGGGACGCACCGACGAGGCGAACCGGCGTTTCCGGCTCGTCGCGCTCGGCGGCGAAGAAGACCGGCCTTCGTCGATTTCCTGAGGCGGCGCGACGGCGCTTTCAGGCCGTGGGCGAAGGGTTCGCGCGATAGGGCGAACGCTCGCGCAGTTCGTCGAGGTAGTCACCGACGTGGCGGTCCTCGCGCGCGAGGAAGCGCTCGACCGCGTCGGCGAAGGCCGGCTCGGCCAGCCAATGCGCCGAAGCCGTGGGTACCGCCTCGAAGCCGCGCGCGAGCTTGTGCTCGCCCTGGGCGCCCCCCTCGACGATGCGCAGTCGCATCGCGATCGCGATGTCGATCGCCTGGTAGTAGCACAGCTCGAAATGCAGCAGCGGCACCTCCTCGAGCGCACCCCAGTAGCGTCCGTACAGACGTTCGTCGTCGTGCACGAACAGCGCCGACGCGATCGGCGTCGAGTCGCGCTCGGCGACGACCAGCAGCAGGTGCTCGGGCATCGTCTCGCCGATGCGTTCGAAGAACTCCAGGTTCAGGTAGGGCGTCGACAGGTGTGCCGCGTAGGTCGACTCGTAGCAGCGTACGAAGAATCGCCAGTCCGACGCACGGATCTGCGTTCCGTGCCGGTGCCGGATGCGAACGCCCGATTCGGCGACGCGCCGGCGTTCGGCGCGGATCTTCTTGCGCTTCGGTTGCGCGAGCGTCGCGAGAAACGCGTCGAAATCCGCATGGGAATCGTTGCGCCAGTGGAACTGCACGCCGTGACGCAGCAACAGGCCCGCGTCGCGCAGCAGCGCCGCCTCTTCGGCGAGCGGATAAAGCACGTGCAGCGACGAAAGCGACGAGTCGCGCGCGAGCGCGAGCAGGGCTTCGATCGCCGCGCGGCGAGCGCTCGCGTTGCGCGCGGCGATCCGCACGCCGGGCACCGGCGTGAAGGGAACCGCGACCAGCCATTTCGGGTAGTAGCGCAGGCCGGCGCGCCCATAGGCGTCGGCCCACGCCCAGTCGAACACGTATTCGCCGTACGAATGCGACTTGCGGTACAGCGGAACGACGGCGGCCGGCCCGTCGCGGTCGTGCACGAGCAGGTGCTGCACGTGCCAGCCGGTGTGCGCGCCGACACACCCCGAACGCTCGAGCGCGTCGAAGAATTCGTGCCGCAGGAACGGTTGCGCGCGTTCGCGTCCGGCGGCCGCGGCGGCGAGCGCATTCCACTGCGCCGCGTCCACCGCCGCCGCGTTCGGAAGAATGCGCGTGCGATAATCGTTCCGCACCCGACCGTCCGCCAGAGCCAGCCTCCTTCGATGCGCCTCGCTGCCGCGCAGATCAACCCGGTCGTCGGCGACTTCGACGGCAACGCACAGCGGATTATCGCTTCCGCGCAGCAGGCGGCAGCGACAGGAGCGCGGGTATTGGTCACGCCCGAGCTCTCGCTCGTCGGCTACCCGCCCGAAGATCTTCTGTTCCGCAGCGCCTTCCTCGAAGGCTCGCAGCGTTCTCTTCACGCGGTGTGCGCGGAGACGCGCTCGCTCGACCTGCACCTGCTGGTCGGCCACCCGGCCGTCGAAGGCGCCGCCTGCTACAACGCCGCGAGCCTGCTGCATCGCGGCCGCGTCGTCGCCGTCTATCGCAAGCACGAGCTGCCGAACTACCGGGTCTTCGACGACGGACGCTATTTCGCGCGGGGCAGCGAGCCGCTGGTGTTCGAGGTCGACGGCGTGCGCCTCGGTGTGCTGGTCTGCGAGGACTACTGGTTTCCCGACGCGCCGCTGCGCACCGTTTCCCGCGGCGCGCAGGTGCTGCTCGCGCTGAATGCCTCGCCCTACGAATCCGACAAGCAGCATCGGCGGCTCGATGTCGCGCGCGCAAACGTCTCGAAGCTCGGCGTTCCGCTGCTGGCGGCGAACCTCGTCGGCGGCCAGGACGAGCTCGTGTTCGACGGACTGTCGTTCGCGCTGAACGCCGATGGAGGGCTCGCCGCACAGGCGCCCGCTTTCGAGGAGGCGCTCTTCGTTGCCGAACTGGCGGCCGGCGAGGGCGCCGCCGCCTGCGCTTTCGTCGCCGGGCCTGCGCTGCCCGCGCCGTCGATCGAGGAGCAGCTCTACGGCGCGCTCGTGCTCGGCGTTCGCGACTACGTCGAAAAGAATGGTTTCCCGGGCGTGCTGCTCGGCCTGTCGGGCGGCGTCGATTCGGCGCTCACGCTCGCCATTGCCGTAGACGCGCTCGGCGCGCGGCGCGTGCGCGCGGTGATGATGCCGTCGCCGTACACCGCCGACATCTCGATCGCCGATTCGCGCGAGATGGCCGCGCGGCTGGGCGTTCGCTACGACGAGATTCCGATCGCGGGCTGCTTCGACGCCTTCCTCGAGGCGCTCGATCCGTACCTGCCGGGGCCGGCCGACACGACGCAGGAGAACATCCAGGCGCGCGTTCGCGCCGTGTTGCTGATGGCGCTGTCGAACCGCACCGGCTCGCTCGTGCTCACCACCGGCAACAAGAGCGAGATGGCGGTGGGCTACAGCACGCTGTACGGCGACATGGCCGGCGGCTTCGCGGTGATCAAGGATGTCGTCAAGACGATGGTCTGGCGGCTGTCGAAGTGGCGCAACGTCCGAGGCGAGGTCATCCCCGAGCGCATCATCACGCGTGCGCCGTCGGCCGAGCTCCGGCCGGGCCAGCTCGACCAGGATTCGCTGCCGCCCTACGACGTGCTCGACGCGATCGTCGCGCAGTACGTCGAGTTCGATCGCAGCGTCGAGGAGATCGCAGCCGCCGGCATCGACGAGGCGACGGTGCGTCGCGTCACGCGACTGATCCGCGCGGCCGAATACAAGCGCCGGCAGGCTCCGCTCGGCATCCGCGTGACGCACCGGGCGTTCGGCCGCGACTGGCGGTATCCCGTCACCTCGCGCTTTCGCGACTGAGGGTCGACTCGGGTACGATTCACCCTTTGCCAACGCCGTCGTACGCCGAGCCGCAACGGCGCAGACGTGCAGCTTCGGAGCCAGCATGAAGAAGATTACGGCGATCATCAAACCGTTCAAGCTCGACGAGGTGCGCGAGGCGCTCGCCGAGGTCGGTGTGACGGGTCTGACCGTGACCGAGGTGAAGGGTTTCGGCCGCCAGAAAGGGCATACGGAGCTGTATCGGGGCGCCGAGTACGTTGTCGATTTCCTGCCGAAGGTCAAGGTCGAGGTCATCGTCGGCGACGGCGTCGTCGAGGCGGTCATCGACGCGGTGGTTCGAGCGGCTCGCACCGGGCGCATCGGCGACGGCAAGATCTTCGTCTCCGACGTGGAGCAGGTCGTGCGCATCCGGACCGGCGAGACGGGCGAAGCCGCGGTCTGAAATCCGGCGGGGCGGCGCTTCGCCTGGCGTTCGCCGGCGTGCTACCGCTCGATCAAATCGACGCGAGCCCGGATTCCGGTGCTCAGCGGTCCGCCGACGAGGGCGATCGTGCGCCGCCGAACAGTCGACGCAAGCCGCGCGCGATCGCTCGCAACAGCAGCACGGCGAACAACAGGAACGCCAGCAGCGCAAGCAGGAACAGCATCGGGTGGGCATGCGCGAGCCACAAGCCGCCGACGACGGCGACGTCCTCGCCGAACGACAGTGCCAGGTTCGATACCGGCTCGGGCGTAGTGTTCACCGCGGCGCGCGTACCGGATTTCGCGAAATGCGTGGTGGCGGTGAGTGTGCCGCCGAGCAGCGCCGCAGCGAGTGTCCACGCTGCGCCCGAGTCACCGAATACCGCCGCAGCCAGCGCCGCGCCGGCCGGAATCCGGATGAAAGTGTTCACCGCATCCCACGCGCTGTCGATCCAGGGGATCTTGTCGGCGAGCAGTTCGACCACCGACACGAAGCCCGAGGCGGCGAGCACTGCCGGGTGCGCCAGCAGCTCGAGGCTCTCCGGCAACGGCCACCAGCCGAGTCGCCCGAGCAGGCCGAAGACGAACACCACCAGGTACAGGCGCAATCCGGCGCCCCACGCAAGCGCCGCGGCGAGCGCGAGCGCCGGAACGTGCTCGAGCACCGGCCCCGGCAGCAGCGCGAGCCATTGAGCGGGCATGTCGTTCACCGCGGGATGCTGTCCATGGCGGGAATGCCGTTCGTCGCGGGGCCCGCTCGCTGCGCCGCCCGGTCGACGGCACGAGGCGCTCGGCTACACTCGATCGCACCGTGACCCGCGCAGTGCAACGCGAAATGCATTCCGGTGACAGGCATCCCGACGAGAGCGGCTTCATTGTGCCAGCGGCAGGCGACGCGGCCCGACTCGGGGCGGTGCTGCTCGCCGCGGGCAGCGCGGTCCGCATGGGAGGGCCGAACAAGCTGCTGATGCGCGTCGACGGCGAGCCGCTCGTGCGTCGGTCGCTGCGCGCGCTGCAGCGCGTGCCGATCGGGCATCTCGTCGTCGTGCTCGGACGCGACGCCCAGCGCGTGCGCATGGAGCTCGACACCTTCCCCGTGCGGGCGTTCTGTCGTGTCGACGTCGGCTGCGAGCAGCAGGTATCGGTCGATGCCGGCCTGCGCGCATTGCCCGCCGGGCTCGATGCGATCGTCCTCGCGCTCGCCGACCAGCCGCTCGTCGAAACCGACGATCTGCGCTGGCTGCTCGCGCAATGGCGAGCGCTGCCGGCGGGAAGCGCAGCGATCCCCTTTCACGGGGGTGCGCGCGGCAATCCGGTCGTCATCGCCGGCGCGATGCGCGAACCGGTGCTCGAGGCCGGTCCGTCGACCGGCTGCCGCGGCTGGCTCGCGGCGCATCCGCAACGCGTGCATCGGATCGAGGCGCCGAACGATCACTTCGTCGTCGACCTCGACACGCCGGAGGATGCGGCGCGGCTCGCCCGGCGAGGACTGCTCGTCGAGCCGCCGCCGAACGGAGAGACACCGCACCGACCACCGCCGGCCTGAGCTACGGCGCAGGGCGGCAGCGCCGTTCGTCCGCGCCGCGCTCTGCGTAGCAGCCCGTCCGCGCGCAGGCCCCTTCACCGCAGCAGTACGATCACCGCGCCGGCGCCACCGTCGTTGGGCCGTGCCTGGCAGAAGGCGAGCACCTCGCGGCGCTGCACGAGCCAGCGCGGCACCTTCGCCTTGAGTACCGGTTCGCGTCCGATCGAGCCCAGGCCCTTGCCGTGGATGACGCGGACGCAGCGCCATTCGCGGCGCAACGCTTCGTCGAGGAAGCCGGCGAGCGCCTCGCGCGCCTCGTCGACGCGCAGCCCGTGCAGGTCGATCTGCCCACGCACCGTCCACTCGCCGCGGCGCAGCCGTCGTACGACGTCGGGGCCGAGCGGCGCGCGGCGAAACGACAGCGATTCGTCGGTTTCCAGATGCTGGTCGATGCCGATTTCGTCGGAAAGCGACGCGTCGAGCGCCGCGCGCTCGTCGCGCTCGCGCTGCACCGCGGTGGCCGGAATCTCGCGGCGGTGCGGATCGATCCGCCCGGTGGGTCGCAACGGCACGACGCCGGAGAGTGCCTCGAAGAACAGGTCCGCCTCGCGCCGGCGCTCGCTGACGCGCCGGCGCTCCTCGCGTTCGATGCGCTCGCGTTCGGCCGCCTGCCCTTCGCGCACCTGCACTTCGGCGCGCAGGTGTCGGCCGAGTGCGTCGAAGGACGCGAGCGACTCGGGGCGTGCCGGCCGACGCGACGACGGCCGGCCCGGCGAACGTGTCATCGTGTCCCGAGCGACTCGAGATAGCGCTGCGCGTCGAGCGCGGCCATGCAGCCGGTGCCGGCGCTAGTGACCGCCTGCCGGTAGACGTGGTCCTGCACGTCGCCCGCGGCGAACACGCCGCGAATGCTGGTTGCGGTGGCGTCGCCGTCGAGTCCGCCCTTCGTGACGATGTAGCCGTTTCGCATCTCGAGCTGGCCCTCGAAGAGGCCCGTGTTCGGCGAATGCCCGATCGCGATGAAGACGCCCTGCACGGCGATCTCGCTCTTCCGGCCGGTGCGATTGTCCACCACGCGCACCGCGTTGACGCCGGCTTCGTCGCCGAGCACCTCGTCGAGTTCGTGAAACCAGCGGATCTCGACGTTGCCCGCCTTGCCGTCGCGTTCCTCGGTGTGCGCGATCAGGCGATCCGAGAGGATCGGCTCGGCGCGGAAGCGGTCGCGCCGGTGCAGCACCGTGACCTTGCGGGCGATGTTCGCCAGGTACAGCGCTTCCTCGACCGCCGTGTTGCCGCCGCCGACGACGACCACGTCCTGCCCCCGGTAGAAGAAGCCGTCGCAGGTCGCGCACGCCGAGACGCCGCGTCCCATGAACGCTTCCTCGGAGGGGAGCCCGAGATATTTCGCCGACGCGCCGGTGGCGACGATCAGTGCATCGCAGGTGTATTCGCCCGCGTCGCCCACGAGACGCATCGGCCTGTCGTGCAGGTGCACCGTGTGGATCTGGTCGAAGACCAGTTCCGTGCCGAAACGCTCGGCGTGTCGCTGGAAGCGGGCCATCAGGTCCGGCCCCTGCACGCCGTCCGGGTCGGCCGGCCAGTTGTCGACGTCGGTCGTCGTCATCAGTTGTCCGCCCTGTGCGAGGCCGGTGATCAGTACCGGCTGCAGGTTCGCGCGCGCCGCATAGACGGCAGCGGTGTACCCGGCGGGCCCGGAACCGAGAATCAGCAGACGGATGTGACGAGTGGTTGGCATCGGGGGGCGGACGGATTCGACGTTGTAAAAAACTCAAAGAATCATAAACTTACGCAGAGATTCTCGAAGCGTTTCGTGATATCGGGCACACGTGGTGCAGAATTATAGGAGCGCGGTGCCGAAGGCAGCCGCTGCTGCGTTCGACGAGAGGTGGGTATGGCTCACGAAGAAAACAAGGCGTTCCTGCGCCGGGTGCCGCTGCTGTCGGCGCTGAACGAGCAGCAGATCGAGTCGCTCGCGGCCGCCAGCGCTCGTCGCAACTTCCCGAAGGGACGCACGATCGTTTCCGAAGGCGAGCCTTCGCAGTCGCTGTACATCCTGCTGTCGGGCCGTGCGAAGGTGCAGCGCTCCGATTCCGAAGGCAAGGAAGTCATTCTCGCTGTGCTCGGCTCGGGCGACTTCTTCGGCGAGATGAGCCTCATCGACGATGCGCCACGCTCGGCGAGCGTCATCACGCTGGAGTCGTGCGACTTCATGTCGATTGCCAAGGAGAGCTTCAAGTCGATGCTGCTGCAGAGCAACGACATGTGCATGCAGGTGATGCGCGGTCTCGTGCGCCGCCTGCGTGAAGCGGACCAGAAGATCGAAACGCTCGCGCTGCTCGACGTCTACGGACGCGTGGCGCGCGTGCTGCTCGATTTTTCCGAGCAGGTCGGCGGCGAGCGCGTCGTGCGCAACCGGCTGCCGCGCCAGGAAATCGCGAAGATGATCGGCGCTTCGCGCGAGATGGTCTCGCGCGTGATGAAGGGCCTGGAGACCGACGGATACATCGTTCCGATGCCCGAGGGTCGCCTGATGCTGCGCGAGAAGATCGCTTCCTACATCAGCTGAGCCGAAGCACCGATCGATGGCAAGGATGAGCGCGACAACCGCTTCGTCGCGGCGTGCACCGGCGCGCACTGCCGGAGCCGAATTCCGTATTCCCGAGCGCGCCCTGCGCCTGTTGCACGAATCGCGCTGGATCGCGATGGGCGCATTCGGCGTCTTTCTGCTGCTGATCCTGGCGACCTACGACAAGGCCGATCCGGGCTGGTCGCACGCGGTGCCCGGCAACGCCGTCGCGAATGCCGGTGGGCGCGTCGGCGCCTGGTTCGCCGACCTCTTGCTGTACCTGTTCGGGCTGAGCGCGTACCTGTTCGTCGCGCTGCTCGCGGTGGCGGTGTTGCGCGGCTTTCGCGCACTGCGCGCGACGCCGCCGGAGGCCGAGGCGCATCGCTTTCCGTGGGAGCGCTGGCTGGGGTTCGCGCTGCTGCTGCTCGGCACCGTCGGCATCGAGTCGGCGCGGCTGCACTCGTTGCAGGTGGCGTTGCCGATGGGCCCGGGCGGCATCCTCGGCGCGCAGCTGGCCGATCCGCTGTTCGTGGCGCTGGGCGCCGTCGGCGGAACGCTCGCGCTGCTGGTCATGGTCGCCGCCGGCTTCAGCCTGTGGTCGGGATGGTCGTGGCTGACGATCTTCGAACGCGTGGGCTTTGCGCTCGAATGGCTCGCCCAGCGCGTGGTGGAGGCGGCGACCGCCTGGAAGGATCGCCGGATCGGCGAGGTCGCGGCCACCGTGCGCGACGAGCAGGTGCAGGTCAAGCGCCGCATACTCGACGACGATCCGGAGCCGGTGCGCATCGAGGCGCCGCCGGCGCGGATCGAGCGCTCGGAGCGTGCCGAAGCCGAGCGCCAGACGCCGCTCTTCGTCGATCTGCCAGCCGACACGCAACTGCCGCCGATCTCGTTGCTCGACGAACCGCCGGTGGCGACCGAGACCGTGTCTGCCGAAACGCTCGAATACACGTCGCGGCTCATCGAGAAGAAGCTCTCAGATTTCAACGTCGCCGCGAATGTCGCCGCCGCCTACCCGGGGCCGGTGATCACGCGCTACGAGATCGAGCCGGCCACCGGCGTGAAGGGTGCGCAGATCGTCAACCTGTCGAAGGATCTCGCACGGGCGCTGTCGCTCGTCTCGATCCGCGTCGTCGAGACGATCCCGGGCAAGAACCTGATGGGGCTCGAATTGCCGAATGCGCGCCGGCAGACGGTACGCCTGTCGGAGATCCTCGCTTCGCAGGTCTACGCCGGCAGTGCCTCGCCGCTCACGCTCGCGCTCGGCAAGGACATCGCCGGATTGCCGATCGTCGTCGACCTGGCGAAGATGCCGCACCTGCTCGTCGCCGGCACGACCGGTTCGGGCAAGTCGGTGGGAATCAACGCAATGCTGCTGTCGCTGCTCTACAAGAGCGACCCGTCGCAGGTGCGGCTGATCCTGATCGATCCGAAGATGCTCGAGATGAGCACCTACGAGGGCATTCCGCACCTGCTCGCGCCGGTGGTCACCGACATGCGCCAGGCGGGCAATGCGCTGAACTGGTGCGTGGCGGAGATGGAACGGCGCTACCGGCTGATGAGCAAGCTGGGCGTGCGCAACCTCTCCGGCTACAACAGCCGTATCGCCGACGCGGCGCGGCGCGAGGAGCTGATCCCCAATCCGTTCTCGCTCACCCCCGACGCGCCCGAGCCGCTCGGTTCGCTGCCGCAGATCGTCGTCGTCATCGACGAACTCGCCGACCTGATGATGGTCGTCGGCAAGAAGATCGAGGAACTGATCGCCCGGCTGGCGCAGAAGGCGCGCGCTGCCGGAATCCACCTGATCCTCGCCACGCAGCGCCCGTCGGTGGACGTCATCACCGGCCTGATCAAGGCGAACATCCCGACGCGCATCGCCTTCCAGGTGTCCTCGAAGATCGACTCGCGCACCATCCTCGACCAGATGGGCGCCGAATCCCTGTTGGGGCAGGGCGACATGCTGTACCTGCCGCCGGGCGGCGGGGTGCCGATGCGCGTGCATGGCGCCTTCGTGGCCGACGGCGAGGTGCACAAGGTGGTCGATCACTGGCGCCAGCTCGCCGACCCGCAGTACGTCGAAGGCATCCTCGAGGGGGGCGTTCCCGAGGAGGTCGACGCGGGCAGCGCCGTGGGCTTCGGCGGGCTCTCCCAGACGTTGACGGAGGCCGGCGTCGACGGCGAGTCGGATCCGCTGTACGACCAGGCGGTCGCGGTCGTCGTCAAGCATCGGCGCGCTTCGATCTCGCTCGTGCAACGGCACCTGCGCATCGGCTACAACCGGTCCGCCCGCCTGCTCGAGCAGATGGAGCGTTCGGGCCTAGTCTCGGCGATGGCGACCAACGGCAACCGCGAGATCCTCGTCCCCGCTTCGCAGGACGCTTGACAAGTTGGGAACCCGTTGCCGATGCACGACCGGCTCGCCCGATCGCTCCGGCCGCTCTGAGATGTGCCCCGGGCGAGCACATTCGCGGGTGGCGGCATTCTTCGTCTGCATCGTCTGCGTCGTCTTCGCCGGCGTGCTTCGCGCTGCGCGCGCGATCGGGGCGACGCTCGCAATCGCGCCCAGGCGGCTCGCGCCCGTGGCCCAGGCCGCGTTCGGGGCTGCGTTCGCGCCCGCGCTGCTCGCGTTCCTGCCGGTGTACGCGCAAGCCGCGGCAGCCGATGCGCTGCAGGAATTCCTGTCGACCACGCAGTCGGCGAGCGGTACGTTCACACAGCAGATCCTGCGCGACGGACGCGTCGTCGAGTCCAGCCGCGGGCACTTTGCCTTCGAGCGCCCCGGACGCTTTCGCTGGGAAGTCACCGAGCCCTTCGAACAGGTGCTGCTCGGCGACGGCGAGCGACTGTACTTCTACGACAAGGACCTGAACCAGGTGACGGTGCGCAAGCTTCGCGATGCGCTCGCATCCACGCCGGCGGCGATCCTGTTCGGTTCGAGCGACGTCGAGTCCGGATTTCGCTTGCGCGCGCTTGCCGAGCGCGACGGCCTCGACTGGATCGAGGCGTTGCCGCGCAATGCCGAAACCGGCTACCAGCGCATCGAACTGGGCTTTCGCGGCGGGCTGCCGGCAGCGATGCAGGTGCAGGATGCATTCGGCCGGACGGTGCGATTCGAGTTCCACGATGTCGTGCGCGACCCCCGGCTCGCGGCCGACACGTTCCGTTTCGTGCCTCCGCCGACGGCCGACGTCGTCGAGCAGTGAGACGGTGCGGCCCGCGTAGAATCGCGTCGATGAGAAAGAATTCCGCCGCTGCGTCCGGTGCGCCTGCCGGGGACGTCCGCATCGTCGGCGTCGTCGCGCTGGCGCACTCGCTGTCGCACTTCTCGCAACTGCTGCTCGCGCCGCTGTTCCCCTGGTTGAGGGATGCGTTCGCGCTGTCGTACGCGGAACTCGGCCTGCTGATGACGATTTTCTTCGTCGTTTCCGGAATCGGTCAGTCGCTCGCCGGCTTTCTCGTCGATCGCGTCGGTGCGCTGCCGGTGATGCTCGGCTCGATCGCGCTGTTCGTGCTCGCTGCTCTGGTGCTGGCGGCGAGCAACGGTTACGTGATGCTCGCTGTCGGGGCACTGCTGGCGGGACTGGGCAATGCGTCGTTCCATCCGGTCGACTACTCGATCCTGAACGCGCGAATCTCGCATGCCCGCATCGGGCACGCCTACGCCGCGCACGGCGTCTCGGGAAATCTCGGATGGGCGGCGGCGCCGGTCTTCCTCGTCACGATCGCGCAGTTCGCCGGATGGCGCAGCGCTTTCGTGGGCGCGGCGCTCGTCGCGCTCGTCGTGCTTGCCGTCGTCTGGT
This sequence comes from Burkholderiaceae bacterium, assembly GCA_023954015.1. Classification (GTDB taxonomy): domain Bacteria; phylum Pseudomonadota; class Gammaproteobacteria; order Burkholderiales; family Burkholderiaceae_E; genus Zeimonas. The sequence continues at coordinate 71,876 of JAMLIS010000012.1, read as the reverse complement.
GGTATCGCGACGCGCTGCAGGTGCCGCAGCAGGCGCGCGAGTCGGCGCGCGTCGGTGGCGCGGGCGCCTTCGATTTCCTGCGACTGCCGGCGGTGTGGCTGGGCTTCGCTTTCTTCTGCGCCTTCGCGTTCGCGCTCGGCGGCGTGCAGAGCTTCGCGCCGGAGGCGGCGCGCCTGCTGCACGACGTTCCTCTGGCGGCGGTCGCCTGGTGCCTGACGGCGTTCATGCTCGCCAGCGCGGGCGGTACGCTGCTCGGCGGCTTCATCGCCGGCGATCCGGAGCGTGCCGAGCGCGTGATCGCCGCGTGCTTCGGTGCGGCGGCTCTGCTCGGGTTGAGCCTTGCCTGGCTGCCGTGGCCCGGAGTGGCGGTGCCTTTCGTCTTCGCGGCGATGGGCGCGGCCTCCGGCCTGGCGAACCCGTCGCGCGACATGCTGATCCGGCGCGCCACGCCGCCGGGTGCCACCGGCCGCGTCTACGGCGTCGTCTATTCGGGGCTCGATCTCGGCATGTCCACCTCGCCGCTGCTGTTCGGCATGCTGATGGACGCGCACTCGCCGAAGCTCGTCTTCGTCGGGATCGCGGCGGCGCAGGCGCTGCTGATTCTCGGCGCCTTCCGCACCGGCCGCGCGACGCGCATCCGTGGTGTCGCCCCGGAAGCCGCCTGAGGCGTCGGGGGCGCCTCGCGCGGCCGCATCCGCTGCGGCGCCGTCCGCGCCGCTCGCCGAGCGCCTGCGACCGCGTTCCATCGACGAGGTGATCGGCCAGCCGCACCTGCTCGGAGCGGGCCGCCCGCTGCGCGCGGCCTTCGAGTCGGGGCGGCCGCATTCGATGATCTTCTGGGGCCCTCCGGGCGTCGGCAAGACGACACTCGCCCGGCTGATGGCCGGCGCCTTCGATGCGCAGTTCATCGCGATCTCGGCGGTGCTCGGCGGCGTGAAGGACATCCGCGACGCGGTGGCGGCAGCGCTCGCCGCGCGCGAGCAGGGCCGGCGCACGATCGTCTTCGTCGACGAGGTGCACCGCTTCAACCGCGCGCAGCAGGACGCGTTCCTGCCGCACGTCGAGAGCGGCCTGTTCGTGTTCATCGGCGCGAGCACCGAGAACCCGTCGTTCGAGGTGGTCGGCGCACTGCTGTCGCGCGCGCGGGTCTACGTGCTGCTGCCGTTGTCGCCGCGGGAACTGGCGACGCTCTTCGATCGCGCGCTCGCGCTGCTCGCCGAAGACGGCGCGCCGATCGCCTTCGACAGCGAGGCGCGCGAGCGGCTGGTCGGTTGGGCCGACGGCGATGCGCGCCGACTGCTCAACGCGATCGAGGTCGTCGCCGATGCGGCGCACGGCGCGAAGCGCTCGTCGATCGACGCAGCATTCCTCGAGACGGCGCTATCGCAGAACCTGCGTCGCTTCGACAAGGGGGGCGAAGCGTTCTACGACCAGATCAGCGCGCTGCACAAGTCGGTGCGCGGCTCCGATCCCGATGCCGCGCTGTACTGGCTCGCGCGCATGCTCGACGGTGGCGCCGATCCGCGCTATCTGGCACGGCGCATCGTTCGCATGGCCAACGAGGACATCGGACTGGCCGACCCGCGGGCGCAGGAACTCGCGCTCGGCGCCGCGCAGGTCTACGAACGGCTCGGCTCGCCGGAAGGCGAACTCGCGCTGGCGCAGGCGGTCGTCTTTCTCGCCTGTGCAGCGAAGTCCAATGCGGTGTACGTCGCGTGGAACAAGGCGCGCGCCTACGTCGCCGAGCACGGTTCGGCGCCGGTGCCGATGCATCTGCGCAATGCGCCGACCCGGCTGATGAAGGGGCTCGGCTACGGACGCGCGTACCGCTATGCGCACGACGAGCCGGGCGGCTATGCCGCCGGCGAGCGGTATTTCCCCGACGGCGTCGAGGCGCAGCGCTTCTACGAGCCGGTCGACCGCGGGCTCGAGTCGCGCATCGGCGCGAAGCTCGCGGCGCTGCGCGAACAGGGCGCAGCGCAGCGACCGGACGCAGGCGACGAGACGGCCGGATCGCGGAGCGATGCGCCTTGATACACTCGATCGACGATCCATCGACCCTCGCGAATCCGTGCTCGATCTCGCCCAGCTCCGCAAGGACCCCGAAGCCGTCGCCGCACGGCTGAGCGCGCGCGGCGTCGTCTTCGACCTCGACACGTTTCGCGCGCTCGAGACGAAGCGCAAGACGCTGCAGACGCGCACCGAGGCGCTGCAGGCGCAGCGCAACGCGTTGTCGAAGGCCATCGGACGCGGCAAGGCCGCCGGCGACGACGTGTCGGCCGCGCTCGCCGAGTCGACGCAGATGAATGCATCGCTCGATGCGATCGCGCGCGACAACGACGAGATCCGCGCGCGGCTCGGCCAGTGGTTGCTGCAGTGGCCGAACCTGCCGCACGAGTCGGTTCCCGAAGGCGCCGACGAGAGCGGCAACGTCGAGGTCCGGCGCTGGAGCCCGTCGGGCACCGATCCGGCGCCGCTCGCGTTCGAGCCGCGCGACCATGTCGATCTCGGCGTGCCGATCGGGCTCGATTTCGAGACCGCGTCGAAGCTGTCCGGCGCCCGCTTCGTCGTCATGAAGGGCGCGATCGCGCGCCTGCACCGCGCGCTCGCGCAACTGATGCTCGATCTGCAGACGACCGAGCACGGCTACGAAGAGTGCTACGTGCCGTACGTCGTCAACGAGGCGACGATGCGCGGGACCGGACAACTGCCGAAGTTCGAGGCCGACCTGTTCGCCGCACGCAAGGGCGGCCAGCAAGGCGAAGGTGAACCGCTGTACCTGATTCCCACCTCCGAGGTGCCGCTCACCAACATCGTGCGCGACCAGATCGTGCCGGCGGCATCGCTTCCGATGCGCCTGACCGCGCACACGCCGTGCTTTCGCTCGGAGGCCGGCGCCCACGGACGCGACACGCGCGGCATGATCCGCCAGCACCAGTTCGACAAGGTCGAGATGGTGCAGATCACGCAGCCCGAGCACTCGTACGATGCCCTGGAGCAGATGGTGGGACACGCCGAGAACGTGCTGCGCAGGCTCGAGCTGCCGTACCGCGTCGTGCTGCTGTGCGCCGGTGACCTCGGCTTCTCGGCAGCGAAGACCTACGATCTCGAGGTCTGGCTGCCTTCGCAGCGCGCATATCGCGAGATCTCCTCGGTATCGAACTGCGAGGCGTTCCAGGCGCGGCGGATGCACGCGCGCTATCGCGCCGCCGACGGCAAGCCGGCTTTCGTGCATACGCTGAACGGCTCGGGTCTGGCGGTGGGCCGCGCGCTCGTTGCGGTGCTCGAGAACGGCCAGCAGGCCGACGGCTCGATCCGCCTGCCGGCGGCGCTCGCGCCGTACATGCGGGGGAGCGAGCGCATCGGTTGAGGCGCCGGGCGTGGGTCGGCGGAGCGGCGTTCGGTCTGCCCGTCGCGGATGGCCGCTTTGCTATAATTGCCGGCTTCGCGCGTGCGATGCGCGCGATCCCGGAAAGGTGGCAGAGTGGTCGAATGCGCCGGACTCGAAATCCGGTGTACGGTCAATCCGTACCGTGGGTTCGAATCCCACCCTTTCCGCCAGACGCCGCCACGCTTGGGCCGCGCGGGCCCACTTCGTTTCCTTCGCCCGACACCGGCGCCCGCCGGGCACGCGCGTGACATCGGTCACGCACGCTGTAGAGCGGCTCGTGCGGAACCGCATCGGTCGCTTCGCTTCGGCGATGCATCGCTCGATTTGTTCACGCCTGGCGCGCACCCGATCCGCTAGCATCGCGCCTGTTCGCACGACCTGCCCGGTCTTCTTTCGTTCCCGGTAGCGGGGGTGCGCCCGACGAACCCCGATGCCCGAACCGCTTCCGTCCCGCTTCCCGCCGCCGCAGCCTTCGCCGCTGTTCGAGCAGGTGCGCGCGCGGGTCGCCGAAGCCTTGCGAGATGCGGCGCACCGCGGTCTTCCGGCACTGGCCGAAGCGCTCGACGAGGCCGCCGATCGTGCACCCGACGGGCGCGGTCGGCAGGCGATGTTCGCCGCGGCGACGCGCCTGCGCCGCGAAGCGCCGCGCCGCGTGGACGACGTGGTGCGCGCGCTCGATCGACGCGTGCAGCGCTGCCTGGACGCGGCACGCGAACCGGCGGGCGGCGCGCTCGCCCTCGTCGACGACGAGGAACTCGAGCAGCAGATCGCCGCCGGCGAACTCGCGCGCGAGGCGCGCGAGCTCTCGGGGGCGATCTATCCGCATTACGTCGCGCGCTTGCGCAGGCTGCTCGCCGGTTCCTTCGCGTGGGACGACGACGAACGAAATCCGCTCGGCGCGCGCACGATGGCCGCCGCGCTGCTTGCAAGCCTCGCCGATGCAGCCGAGGGTGCGTACGCGCGCGACCGGCTGCGGCATTTCGCCTGGAAGCGATTCGCCGAACCGATCGCCGATGCCATCGACGCGGCCGAGCGACTGCTCGCACAACTGGGCGTCTCCGACGAAGTGCCCGAGTCGCACCCGAGCGGCGAGGCGAGGACGCAACGCGACGAGCGAACGTCCGGCGATCGTTCCGCCGAGGCGCCCCGGGACGACGACGCCGCGTCGCCGCCGGCGTCGGCGGCGCCGCCGCCCGTTGCCGGCGGTCCGCGCATCGCCGACGGAAGCGTCCGACCGGTCGCTCCCGACGCCAGCCTGCAGACAGCCGACCCCGCGCGCGCGGTCGACCTTTCGGCGCGTGCCGAACGTGACGCGGCCACGCTCGGCACTTCGCCGCTGGCCGGCGAGGCCGCCGGTCCTCGCCTGGCAACGTTGCCGACCTTGCAGCCGGTGCTCGACCTGGAGCGCGACGCGATCGCCTTCGCGCACTCGATCGGCGCGATGCCGTACAGCCGCGAAGCGCGGGCGGAATTCTTCGGCAATGTGCGAGCGCGGCTGCGCGAGGCCGGCGCGCCGCCCGCGCAGGTTGCGGTCGTCGATCTCGTCTCGGCGATGTTCGATTACGTGATCGACGATCGCCGCGTGCCCGAGGCGGCGCGACCGCTCGTCTGGCGACTGCAGCAGCCGGCGCTCGCGCTGTCGCTGCTCGACTCGGGCTACCTCGGCGACGATCCGCGCTCGCTGCGCCGGCTCGTCGAGCATTTCGGCGCGATCTCGGCGGCGTTCTCGGACGAAATCACGCGGGGCAGCGAGTTGCACCGCCGGCTCGAGACGGTCGTTCGCGCGGTGGAGATCGTCACCAGCGCGTTGCAGGCGCGCTCGGCCGTGATGGCGCAGCAGGTGCAGAAGGAATACTCGCGCGCCGCGCGCAGCGTCGGCCAGTTGATCGACCACGTCGTGCGCGAGCGCCGCTCGCTGGAGGAAACGCCGGGCCGGCGCAACCGGCGCGACTACGCGCGCAGGCCCAGCCGCGAGCGCGAAGAGGAAGTCACCGGCCAGCTGCACGCGATGCTTGCCGATCGCCTGCAGCGACACACGACGCCGGATTCGGTGCGCGATTTCGTGATGAACGTCTGGCTGCGCCACCTGCGCACCGCGGCGCTGCGCGACGGCGAACAAAGCGCCGAATTCCAGGTATCGCTGCGCGTCGTCGACGACCTCCTGTGGAGCCTCGACGACGGTGCGGAGCGCCACAGCCGGCGCGAACTTGCGCAGCGCATCCCGCCGCTGATCCGCCTGATGACCCAGGGCATGCGCGAGATCGGCGCCAAGGACGAAGAGTTCAAGTCGTTCTTCGACGAACTGTTCCTCATCCATCTTCGACGCATGCAGCGGCGCGACCGCGAGCGTGAAGCGACCCGCACTCGAACGCAGGCCCCACCGGTCGAGACGACGACGGTGCCCGCGCCGCAGACGATTCCATCCGTCGAGCCCGCGGCGCCCGAAAGAGTCGCTGCAGCGCCGCAGGACGGGATTCCGGTCGAAGCGGCCGCCATCGAGGGCGAGGGCCCCGGACGCAAGCTGCTCGAGATCCTCGAATCGCTCGACCTCGACGACCTGCCGCAGACCCCGCGACGCCTGCAACTCGCTGCCGAGCACGCCGTCGGTCGGATTGCCCGCGGCGACTGGATCGAACTGGTGGCGCGCGACGGCGCGAGCGGACATTCCAAGGTGGCGTGGATCAACCGCCGGCGCACGGTGGCGCTGCTCGTTCGCCGTGCGGACCGGCGTGCGATGTCGCTGCGCATCGACGAGTTGCGCGAGCGTTTCGAGCAGGGCCGCGCCTTCCTGCTCGACCGCTGATGCGGGTCGACGCGCGTCGCTTCGCGCGCCCGCGCCGGAGTGCGATAGCTGCACTATAGTGCTTGACAGGGCCCCGAAGGGGAAGTACTTTGCGTGCGCTTCGCGCCGTCGCCGGACGTGCTCGGCGCCGCCGCCCCGTTGCGAGTCGTGCGCCCGACGTGCTCGGGTAAGCCAGCAGTCGCGCGGCGTTCGATCCGGTTCGATAATGCCGGGTGTCCGAAAAAACCCTGGAGGAGATTCGATGAAGGGCTCACACGCAACGCAGCTGGCCGTGGCCTCCGTCCTCGCGTCGTTCGCGCTCGGCGCATCGGCCGCCGACTCGATCAAGGTCGGGTTCATGCTGCCGTATTCCGGCACCTACACCGCGCTCGGCAACGCGATCGAGAACGGCTTCAGGCAGTACGTGGACGAGCAGGGCGGCAAGCTCGGCGGCCTGGTCGTCGAGTACGTGCGCGTCGACGACGAGAGCGCGCCGGCGAAGGCCACCGACAACATCAACAAGTTGATCAACCGCGACAAGGTCGACGTCGTGGTCGGCACCGTGCACTCGGGCGTCGCGATGGCGATGGCGAAAGTGGCCAAGGACACCGGCACGCTGATGATCGACCCGAACGCCGGCGCCGACGCCGTCACCGGCCCGATGTGCGCGCCGAACATCTTCCGTAGCTCGTTCTCGAACTGGCAGCCGGCATACGCGATGGGCATCGTCGCCGCAAAGCAGGGCTACAAGCGCGCCGTCACCATCACCTGGGACTATGCGGCGGGCAAGGAGAGCGTCAACGGCTTCAAGGAAGCGTTCACGAAGGGCGGCGGCAAGGTCGAGAAAGACCTCACGCTGCCGTTCCCGCAGGTCGAGTTCCAGGCGCTGCTCACCGAGATCGCGTCGATCAAGCCCGATGTCGTCTACACGTTCTTCGCGGGCGGCGGCGCGGTCAAGTTCGTCAAGGACTACGCTGCGGCCGGCCTGAAGAACACCGTGCCGCTGGTCGGTGCGGGCTTCCTCACCGACGGCACGCTCGATGCGCAGGGCGAGGCGGCGCAAGGCCTGCTGACCACGCTGCACTACGCGGACGGGCTGAACACGCCGAAGGACAACCAGTTCCGGCTCACCTACGCCAAGACGTACAAGATGCAGCCTGACGTCTACGCGATGCAGGGCTACGATGCGGCCCAGATACTCGGCATCGGGCTGGCTGCGACCAAGGGCGACAAGACGAAGCGCGACGTGCTGGTGAAGGCGATCGAGAAGGCGAAGATCGACAGCCCGCGCGGCGTGTTCACGCTTTCGTCGTCGCACAATCCGGTGCAGGACATCTATCTGCGCAAGGTCGAGGGCAAGGTGAACCAGGTGCAGGGCGTCGCAGTGAAGGCGCTCGCCGACCCGGGGCGCGGCTGCAGGATGTGACGCGCCCGACCGCGTCGGGCGGCCGCCGGATCCTTGCGTCGGATCCGGCGGCCGGTTTTTTTTCCTGCGGGCCGTCGCCGCGTTCGCCGCGCGTTTCCGAACCCCACACGATGCACGCATGGATCCGGTCGTCTTCCTCGTCCAGTGCCTGAACGCGATCCAGTACGGGCTGCTGCTGTTCCTGGTTGCCAGCGGGCTGACGCTGATCTTCGGGATCATGGGGATCATCAACCTGGCGCACGGCAGCTTCTACATGATCGGCGCGTACATGGCCTTCGCGATCGGGCCGTGGATCGAGCAATCGACCGGCGCAGGGTTCCTCGTCACGCTGGCGGTGGTCGTTCTGCTTTCGGTCGTGCTCGGCTACGTGCTCGAGTGGGTGTTCTTCAGCTATCTCTACGAACGCGAGCACCTGCAGCAGGTGCTGATGACCTACGCGCTGATCCTCGTCTTCGAGGAGACGCGCAGCCTGCTGCTCGGCGACGACGTGCACGGCGTGCCGGTGCCCGGATGGTTGTCGGGGACCATTCCGCTGGGCGATCTGATGACCTATCCGGTCTACCGGCTGCTCGTCTCCGCGGTGTGCCTGGTGGTCGCGCTGGGACTGTTCTGGGTGATCGCGCGCACGCGCCTGGGCATGACGATTCGCGCCGGTGCATCGAACCGCGAGATGGTGCAGGCGATGGGCATCGACATCCAGTTCCTGTACCGCGTCGTCTTCGCCGCGGGCGTGGCGCTGGCGGCGCTCGCCGGTGCGATCGCCGCGCCCGTCTCGTCGGTGTACCCGGGCATGGGCAACCAGGTCCTGATCGTCTGCTTCGTCGTCGTCGTCATCGGCGGCATCGGGTCGATCCGCGGCGCGCTCGTCGCGGCGATGCTCGTGGGCTTCGTCGAAACCTTCGGTACCGTGTTCTTTCCGTCGGCCTCCGGCCTGCTCGTCTACGTGCTGATGGCCGCGATCCTGCTGTGGCGCCCCGAAGGGCTGTTCCGCAGCGCCTGACGTGACGATGCGCGCTCCGTCGTCCGTCTCCGTCGTCGTTGCGCTGACGCTTCTGGTGGCGCTCGCGCTGTTCCCGATCGTGGGCAGCAAGTTCGGCATCGCGCTCGTCACCAAGACGATGATCCTGGCGATCTTCGCGCTCAGTCTCGAGTTGCTGGTGGGCCAGGCCGGACTCGTCTCCTTCGGGCATGCGGCTTTCCTCGGCATCGGGGCGTATACGGTCGCCTTGCTGACGCCGCAGAGCGCCCCGGCGTCGATCTGGATCGTGCTGCCGGCGGCGCTGCTCGCCTGCGGGGCATACGCGCTTTTCGTCGGCGCGCTGTCGCTGCGCACCCGCGGCATCTACTTCATCATGGTGACGCTCGCCTTCGCGCAGATGGCTTACTTCGTGTTCCACGACACCGACCTGGGGCGCGGCAGCGACGGCATCTACCTGTATTTCCGTCCCGACGTATCGCTCGGTGGGCGCCCCCTGGTCGACCTCGACGCGGGCAACAATTTCTACTGGTTCGTGCTCGCGTCGCTCGCATTCACCTTCGGGCTGCTCGCGCTGATCGTGCGCAGTCGCTTCGGGCGCGCCCTCGCGGGGATCCGCGTCAACGAGCAGCGAATGCGCGCGGCGGGTTTCCCGACCTATCCGTACAAGCTCGCCGCCTTCGTCGTGGCCGCGCTGCTCGCCGGTCTGGCGGGCTTCCTGGTCGCGCTGAAGGACGGCTTCGTGAATCCGGAGCTGCTGTCGTGGCACGAATCGGGTGCCGTGCTGATCATGATCATCCTGGGAGGAATCGGCAGCCTCTGGGGCGCGGTGCTCGGCGCAGTCGCCTTCGTGGCGCTGCAGGAGTTGTTCCAGTCGGATCCGATCTTCGGCGAGTTCGCGCGTCACTGGCAGCTCACGCTCGGATTGACGATCATCGCCTTCGTCGCACTGATGCCCGAGGGCCTGATCGGCGTTGCGCGACACGCCGGGCGGCGCGTCTCGCTTCGTCGGCGTCTACGACATGCCTGATGCGTCTTCGCAGGCCGGTGGGACGGGCGGCGGCGAAGTGCTGCTGCGCGCGAACGCGGTGTCGCGCAGCTTCGGCGGGCTGAAGGCCGTCGATCGCGTCTCGCTCGCCGTGCGCCGCGGAACCGTGCATGCGGTGATCGGCACCAATGGCGCCGGCAAGTCCACGCTGATCAACGTGCTGTCGGGCGAGCTCCCGGCCAGCGAGGGCAGCGTCGAACTGCTCGGGCGGGACGTCTCTCGCTGGTCGCAGCCGCGCCGCGCGCAGGCGGGACTGGGTCGCAGCTACCAGCGCAACACGATCTTCGCGCCGTTCACCGTGTTCGAGAACTGCCGCCTGAGCGCGCAGGCGCGTCGCCAGCGACCGTGGGACTGGCTGTCGGCGGCATCGCGATGCAGCTTCAGCGGAAGCGTTGCACGGGCTGCGCTGGAGAAGGCCGGGCTGGCGACGCATGCCGATCGCGAGGCGGGAACGCTGTCGCACGGCCAGAAGCGCCAACTCGAGATCGCGATGTGCCTGGCCACGGCGCCGCGCGTGCTGGTGCTCGACGAACCGCTGGCCGGCATGGGTGCGGAGGAGTCCGATCGCATGCTCTCGCTGCTCGAGGGACTGAAGTCCGAGCACGCGATCCTGCTCGTCGAACACGACATGGACGCCGTCTTCCGCGTCTCCGACGAGATCACCGTGATGGTCAACGGTCGCGTGATCGCCAGTGGCGCGCCGGAGGCGATCCGCAACAGCCCCGACGTCCGGGAAGCGTACCTGGGCGACGAGGCGGCACGTTGAGCGTCGCGATGCCTGCCGAAGCCGTCCCGGCGACTCCCGCTGCCCCCGCGCGCGGCGCCCCGCGCCGGCCGATCGTCGAGGTCGCGGACCTGCATGCGTATTACGGCCAGAGCCACGTGCTGCAGGGCGTGAGCCTGCGCATCGACACGGGCGAGGCGGTCGGCCTGCTCGGTCGAAACGGAATGGGCAAGACGACGCTGATCCGCAGCATGTTGCGCCTGATGCGCTCGACCACCGGGCGCATCACGATCGCCGGACGCGATCGCGCGAACGAGCGGCCCGACCGCGTCGCGCGGCTCGGCATCGGCTACGTGCCCGAAGGGCGCGGCATCTTCCCGAACCTGAGCGTCCGCGAAAACCTCGTGATGGCGGCACGCCCCGGCGTGCGCGGCCAGGTCGACTGGACCCTCGATCGCGTGCTCGAGACCTTTCCGCGCCTGTCCGAGCGCGTAAACAATGGCGGCAACCAGCTCTCCGGCGGCGAGCAGCAGATGCTCGCCATCGGGCGGGCGCTGATGACGAACCCCGACCTGATCGTGCTCGACGAGGCGACCGAAGGACTGGCGCCGCTGATCGTGCGCGAGATCTGGCGCATCGTCGCGGGCATCCGCGGCAGCGGCATCGCCTCGCTCATCGTCGACCGCAACTACCGCGCCGTGCTCGCGCACACCGAACGCTGCGTCGTGCTCGAGCGCGGCCGCGTCGTGCTCGAAGGCAGCTCGGCGTCGCTCTCGGCCGACGAGCGCGCGCTGCAGACCTATCTCGGCGTGTGATGCGCCGTCTGCGCGCCGGCGCGTGCAGTGCGCTCGCGAGTCGTTCGCCGAGCGAGTCGTTCGCCGATCGTCAGTGTGTCGCCTGCGCCGTTTCCTGCAGGTCGAAGGTGACGACGTGATCCGCATCGAAGCGGATTCCGATGCTCTCGCCGATCGCGTGGTCGTGATGGCTCGGCACCAGCGCGAGCAGCGTCGCGCCGCTGGGCAGGCGCAGCGTGTAGAGGAACTGCGCGCCGCGGAACGCCTTGCGCACCACGCTTGCGCGCAGCGTGCTCTCGTCGTCGTGGACCACGTCGTCGGGGCGCAGCAGCACGAGCACCTCGCCGCGCGTGTTCGCGGTGGCGCCCGCGATGGCCTGGTCGGTGCGGGCGTGGATCGGCAGGGTGCCGAGCTCGATGCGTACCTGCGACCGGCCGTCGCGGTGCTCGACGACACCCGGCAGGAAGGCGCCGAGCCCGACGAAATCGGCCACCTCGCGCGTGGCCGGCTGGTGATAGAGCCGGTACGGCGTGTCCCACTGCTCGATGTGCCCCGCCTGCATCACGCCGACGCGATCGGCCAGCGCGAAGGCCTCGTACTGGTCGTGCGTGACGAGCAACGCGGTCGTGCCTGCGCGCTTGAGGATCTCGCGCAGGTCGAGCGCGAGCCGCTCGCGAAGATCGGGGTCGAGGTTGGAGAACGGCTCGTCGAGCAGCAGGATCGACGGGGCCGGTGCGAGCGCACGCGCCAGCGCCACCCGCTGCTGCTGTCCGCCGGAAAGTTCGTGCGGGAAACGCGAGCCGATTCCCGGCAGCCCGACCAGCTCGAGCATCGCGCGCACGCGCTGGTCGCGCTCGCCCGCGGAGCGCCCGCGCAGGCCGAAGCCCACGTTGCCGGCGACGTCGAGGTGCGGGAACAACGCGTAGTCCTGGAATACGACGCCGACGCCACGCCGTTCGGGCTCCGTCCACTTGTGCGGCGACGCGATGCAGTGCGCGTCGATGTGCACGCAACCGCTTTCGGGCCGCAGGAAGCCGGCGATCGTTCGCAGCGCGGTCGTCTTGCCGCAGCCGGAGGCGCCGAGCAGGCAGCCGATCTCGCCGCGGCGAAGGCGGAAGCTCAGTCGGTCGAGCGCGGCCACCTTCGTGCCGGCGGCGCCGAAGGAGACGCACAAGTCCTCGACCTGAAGCGCCCAGATGTCGCCGACCGCCGGCACGGATTCGGCGGCGCAACCCGGGGCCGTACTCGGGAGTCGGGCGCTCATCGTGAATGCCTATAATTCGCAATCAGGAATTCTAGCAACCGTGACGCCGAATAGCACGTCGCGGCAACGCGCCGCGCCGACCGGAGTCTTCTCCCCGCAACTGCTCGCGACGGGCTCGGTCCTGGGCTCGCTGGTCGTCCTGTTGCCGATCGTCGCCGTGGTCTGGCTCGCCTTCTCGCGTTCGGGCGCCGACCCGACAGCCGGGACAGGGGCGCTCTCGCATCTGTTCGGCACGGTGCTGCCGCGTTACACGATCACCACCGGCAAGCTGGCGGCGATGGTGCTCGCCGTCGTCTTGTGGATCGGCGTGAGCACCGGCTGGCTCGTTGCAGCCTTCGATTTCCCGGGGCGACGCGCGTTGTCGTGGATGCTCGTGCTGCCGCTGTCGACGCCGGCCTTCGTGATGGCCTACGCGTACACCGACTTCCTGGCGAGCTACGGCGCGCTGCAACGCGGCTTCCGGGCGCTCACCGGCCTGCAGGTCGGCGAATACTGGTTTCCCGACGTCCATTCGTGGCCCGCTGCCGGGCTTTTTCTCGGGCTCGCGTTGTATCCGTACGTCTACCTGCTCGCTCGGGCGGCCTTCACCGATCGCAGCGAGTCGCTGGCCGAGGCCGCGCGTTCGCTCGGCTTGAGCCGTCGGCGCACCTGGTGGCGTATCACCTGGCCGGTGGCGCGCCCGGCTGTAGTCGCGGGCTGTGCGCTTGCGCTGATGGAAACACTTGCCGATTTCGGCACAGTCGCTTATTTTTCGGTCGATTCATTTACTGCCGGCATTTATCGTGCGTGGCAGGCGATGGGCGATCGGGTCGGCGCGGCACGCCTGGCGACGATGCTGCTCGTGCTCGTTGTCGGCTTGCTGCTCGTCGAACGCGGCCAGCGCGGGCGCATGCAGTTTCACGTTCGCAACCCGCGGCCCGCGCCGCGAATCCGCCTGCGAGGCGCCGCGGCGCTGCGCGCGACGCTCGCCTGCGCGCTGCCGGTCGTTTTCGGCTTTGCGCTGCCTGCGACGCTGCTCGTCGTCGAGTGGATCGGCGGTGGCGCCGCGCTCGACGCGCGGCTGGTCGACTGGATCCGCAATACCGCGATCCTCGCCGGCGGCGGCGTTGCCGTCGTGTTGCCGGGCGCATTGGTCGCCACCTACGCCGCCCGCCTGGCCAGCGGACCGCTGCTGCGCGGCGCACTGCTGCTCGCCAACACGGGCTATGCGCTGCCGGGTGTCGTGCTCGGCGTCGGCCTGCTCATCCTGTCGGGTGCGCTCGACCGGGCGCTTGCGCCGTTCACCGCCGCGCTGGGCGTGCCGGCACTGTTTGCCGGCGGCAGTGCAGTGGCCTGCGTATACGCGTACGCGGTGCGCTTCTTTCCGGTCGCCTACCAAAGCATCGACTCCGGGCTGGCGCGCATCAGTCCGTCGATGGATCAGAGCGCACGAAGCCTCGGTCGCCGCCCGCTGCAGGTGCTGCGCGAGATCCACTGGCCGCTGATGCGCCGCAGCGTGGGCGCGGCCGCGCTGCTCGTCTTCATCGACTGCCTGAAGGAATTGCCGGCAACGCTCGTGTTGCGCCCCTTCGATTTCGACACGCTGGCAGTCGTCACCTATCAGTTCGCCGCCGACGAGCGCCTGGCCGAGGCGGCGCTGCCCGCGCTGGTGATCGTGCTCGTGGGCGTGATCCCGGTCGTCTGGCTGTCGCGCGTCGCGTTGTCGCAGCGGCAGTGACCGGCGTGCCGGCGCAACGGTGCCCATCGCCCGCTGCGCTGCGATATACTCGTGCGCTTTCAGGCGCGTAGCTCAGCTGGTTAGAGCACCACCTTGACATGGTGGGGGTCGTTGGTTCGAGTCCAATCGCGCCTACCAGCGCTCCCGCTCGTGGGCGCTGGTCGCGGCCGGCTCCGGCCGCGTCGTTCGCTGCGGCCGACCCGGGCCGCGTCGCTCGGTGGATGCTCTCAGGGGTGACCGCCGATGTAGTGCCGGAGTTGTTCGATCACGAACCGCTGCTCCGAGATGATGTTCTTGACCAGGTCGCCGATCGAGACCAGGCCGACGAGCCTGCCCTCGTCGAGCACCGGCAGGTGGCGCAGCCGGTTCTCGGTCATCAGCGCCATGCACTGCTCGCTGGTCTCTTCGGGCTCCACGTACATCACCGGCGACGTCATCAGTTCGCGCACCGCGGTTTCACGGGAGCGCCGTCCCATCAGGATGCATTTGCGCGCGTAGTCGCGCTCGGTGACGATGCCGACGATCCGTTCGCCGTCCGTCACCACCAGCGCACCGATGTTGTGCACGGCCATCCGCTCGAGCGCATCGCGCATCGATGCGTCGGCCGCGATCGTGTGAACGACCTGGTCGGGCTTGGAGCGAAGGATGTTCGAGACGGTGCCCATCACGGATCTCCTGCAGGAACGGGGGACGCGACACGCTCATCTTCGCCATTCGCAGGCATTCGCGCCACTGCTTCGGGTTCGCCGCCACGTTGCCGTCCGGCTGCCCTGAACCTGAACCTGGGGCGACGGTACCGGTCGATGCTCGCCCGGAAAAGGATCGATTCCGGTCGATTGCCGGCGGCGCCTGAGGAGAGAGTCGCTGTGCTAAGCTTTCCGGTTTGACTCGAGACATGGTCCAGATCACGCTTCCCGATGGCTCGCAGCGACGTTTCGATGCGTCGCCCACCGTGGCCGAGGTAGCCGCGTCCGTCGGCAGCGGTCTGGCGCGCGCCGCGCTGGCCGGTAAGGTCGACGGCAGACTGGTCGACACTTCGTACCGCATCGAGCAGGACGCAAGAGTCGCCGTCGTCACCGACCGTGACCCCGAAGGGCTCGAGGTGCTGCGTCACTCCACGGCGCACCTGCTCGCCTACGCGGTCAAGCTGCTGTTCCCCGACGCGCAGGTGACGATCGGCCCGGTAATAGAAAACGGGTTCTATTACGATTTTTCATACAAGCGGCCGTTCACGCCGGAAGATCTGCAGGCGATCGAGGCGAAGATGATCGAGCTCGCGCGGCGCGACGAGCCGATCGTGCGCGAACTCTGGCAACGCGACGACGCGGTGCGCTACTTCGAGTCGATCGGCGAACGCTACAAGGCCGAGATCATCGCGTCGATCCCGTCCGACGAGCCGATCACGCTGTATCGCGAGGGTGACTTCGTCGACCTCTGTCGCGGCCCGCACGTTCCGTCCACCGGCCGGCTGAAGGTCTTCAAGCTGATGAAGATCGCCGGGGCCTATTGGCGTGGCGATTCGAACAACGAGATGCTGCAGCGCATCTACGGCACCGCCTGGGCCCGGAAGGAAGACCAGGACGGCTACCTCCACATGCTCGAGGAGGCCGAGAAGCGCGATCACCGCAAGCTGGGCCGCGAGCTCGACCTCTTCCACATGCAGGACGAGGCGCCGGGGCTGGTGTTCTGGCATCCGAAGGGCTGGGCGATCTGGCAGCAGGTCGAGCAGTACATGCGCGGCGTCTACCGCGACACCGGCTATCTCGAGGTCAAGGGCCCGCAGATCCTCGACCGCAGCCTGTGGGAGCGCACCGGCCACTGGCAGAACTATCGCGAGAACATGTTCACGACCGAATCGGAGAACCGGTCGTATGCGTTGAAGCCGATGAACTGCCCCGGCCATATCCAGATCTTCAAGTCCGACCTGCGCTCGTACCGCGACCTTCCGCTGCGCTACGGCGAGTTCGGTCAGTGCCATCGCAACGAGCCTTCGGGTGCGTTGCACGGAATCATGCGCGTGCGCGGCTTCACGCAGGACGACGGCCACGCTTTCGTGACCGAAGACCAGATCCTCGACGAGTGCGTCGCGTTCACGCGCGACCTGCAGCGCGTCTATCGCGACTTCGGCTTCGAGCACATCCTGTATCGCATCGCGACCCGTCCGGAGATGCGGGTCGGTTCCGATGCGTTGTGGGACAAGGCCGAGGCCGCGCTCGAGGAGAGCCTGCGCCGCGTCGGCGTCGCGTTCACGATCGCCCCGGGCGAGGGTGCGTTCTACGGCCCGAAGATCGAATACACGCTGAAGGACGCGATCGGTCGCCCATGGCAGTGCGGCACCATCCAGGTCGACTTCAACATGGCCGGGCTGCTCGGCGCCGAGTACGTCGCCGAGGACAACTCGCGGCGCGTGCCGGTGATGCTGCACCGGGCGATCGTCGGTTCGATGGAGCGTTTCATCGGCATCCTGCTCGAGAATCACGCGGGCGCGATGCCGATGTGGCTGGCGCCCGTGCAGGCGGTCGTCGCCACGATCACCGAGGTGCAGGCGCCCTATGCGCGCGAGGTTGCAGAAAGCCTCGCAAAACAAGGATTTAGGGTCGAATGCGATTTGCGCAACGAAAAGATCAACTATAAAATCCGCGAGCACAGTCTGCAGAAGGTGCCGTACATCCTCGTCGTCGGCGACAAGGAGCGGCAGACTGGCAAGGTAGCCGTGCGCGCGCGTGGGGGCGCCGAGGTCGGCGCTGTCGACGTCGGCGCGTTCGCGGCGCGGCTGTCCGAAGACGTCGCGCTGAAGCGATCCCAACCGCAATGACACGCCGTGCTCCCCGCGGAGCGGGCGCGGTCGTTGCTTTCGGCATTGCGTTCGGCTTTTCCCTTTAACGAACCGGAGAACGCAGCATCGCTACTGAACGCCCGCATCGCATCAACGGCGAAATCAACGTCCCCGAGCTGAGGCTGGTCGGCATCGACAACGAGCCGATCGGCATCGTGAGCCTGCGCGAGGCCATGCGGATGGCCGAAGATGCGGAGGTCGACCTCGTCGAGATCGCGCCCCAAGCCCGCCCGCCCGTGGCCCGGTTGATGGACTACGGGAAGTTCAAGTACCAGGAACAGAAGCGCCAGCACGAGGCGCGGGCCAAGCAGAAGATCATCCAGGTCAAGGAAGTGAAGTTCCGGCCCGGCACCGACGAAGGCGACTATCAGGTCAAGCTGCGCAACCTGCGCCGCTTCCTCGACGAAGGCGACAAGGCGAAGATCACCTTGCGTTTTCGGGGCCGCGAGATGGCACACCAGGAGTTCGGCATCCGGCTGCTCGAGCGCGTGCGCAACGACGTGGAAGATCTGGCGCAGGTCGAGCAGATGCCGCGTCTCGAGGGGCGGCAGATGATCATGGTGATCGCGCCGAAGCGCAAGAAATAGGATCTTCGACGCCGCGTGCGCGGCGCCGAAAGGCACGGTGCCGCAGTGCGGCGCCGGCAAGGGCAGGGCGCCGCAGCGACGGCGTCCCAGAAGCCGAGCGGGTCCACGAAGTTCCGGCGGGTTGCCGGACACCCGACGAGGCAATCGAAGAAGGCAAGGGCAATCATGCCGAAGATGAAGACGAAAAGAGGAGCCGCCAAGCGGTTTCGGGTTCGCCCCTCGGGCAAGATCACGCGCGCGCAGGCGTACAAGCGCCACATCCTCACGAAGAAGACCACGAAGAACAAGCGCCAGTTGCGCGGCACCACGGACGTGCACGCCAACGACGTACCGGCGATCAAGGCCTTGCTGCCGTACGCATAAGGAGAGCGCACGATGTCCCGAGTCAAGCGTGGAGTGACGGCGCGCGCGCGCCATCGTAAGGTTCTCGCCGCTGCGCGCGGCTATCGCGGGCGCCGCGGCAACGTCTATCGCGTCGCCAAGCAGGCGGTGATGAAGGCGGGCCAGTACGCCTACCGCGATCGCCGCACCAGGAAGCGCGTGTTTCGCGCCCTGTGGATCACGCGCATCAATGCCGCCGTGCGCGAACACGGCATGAACTACAGCACGTTCATCGCCGGGTTGAACAAGGCGTCGATCGGCCTGGACCGGAAGGTGCTCGCCGACCTCGCCGTTGCCGACAAGCCGGCCTTCGCGGCGATCGTCGCGCAGGTCAAGGCCTCGCTCGGCGCGACCTGAGTCGGTCGGCGGAACGACCCGGATGAGCGCCTCCGCCGAGTGGGCGGCGGTGATCGATCGCCTGCTCGGCGAGATCGACGCCGCCCGCAGCGCGCACGAACTGGCCAACGCCAAGGCGCGTGCGCTCGGCAAGGACGGCGCACTGAGCGCCCGGATGAAGAAGCTGGGCGCGCTGGCGCCCGCCGAGCGGGCTGCTGCCGGTCGCGCACTGAACGAGACGAAGCAGCGAATCGAGGCTGCGCTGCAGGCACGCGAGGCCGCGCTTGCCGACGAGGCGTTGCGCGAGCGTCTCGCGCAGGAGGCGATCGACGTTACGCTGCCCGGGCGCGGCCTGGGCAGCGGCGGCCTGCATCCGCTTACGCGCACCATCGAGCGCGTCGAGGCGATTTTCCGGTCCATCGGCTTCGATGTCGCCGACGGGCCGGAGATCGAGGAGGATTTCTTCAATTTCACCGCATTGAACACGCCCCCCGATCATCCGGCGCGCTCGATGCACGACACCTTCTACGTCGACGCGAGCGACGCCGACGGCCGACAGTTGCTGCTGCGCACGCACACGAGCCCCGTGCAGGTGCGCTACGCCCGCACGCACGAACCGCCGATCCGCGTGATCGCCCCCGGCAAGACCTATCGGGTCGACTCCGACGCGACGCACTCGCCGATGTTCCACCAGTTCGAAGGGCTGTGGATCGACGAGCAGGTGAGCTTCACCGACCTGAAGAGCGTCTATGCCGACTTCCTGCGCCGATTCTTCGAACGCGACGATCTCGACCTGCGCTTTCGTCCGTCGTACTTTCCGTTCACCGAGCCGTCGGCCGAGATCGACATGCGCTTCGCCGACGGACCGCTCGCCGGGCGCTGGCTCGAGGTGAGCGGCTCCGGCCAGGTGCACCCGAACGTCGTGCGCAATTTCGGCCTCGACCCCGAGCGCTACATCGGCTTCGCCTTCGGATCGGGCATCGAGCGCCTGGCGATGCTGCGCTACGGCGTCGGCGACCTGCGCCTGTTCTACGAGAACGACCTGCGCTTCCTGCAGCAGTTCAACGGCTGATCGACTCTTCATGCGCATTCCCGAGAGCTGGCTTCGCCGCTTCGTTTCGCCCGCCTGGAGCGCCGAGGAGATCGCCGAGCGCCTGACGATGGCCGGCCTGGAGGTCGAGGAGACGATGCGGGCGGCGCCGCCGTTCCACGGCGTCGTCGTTGCGCGCGTGGACGAGGTCGCCCGGCACCCCGCGGCCGACCGGCTCAGCGTCTGCCGGGTCGACGCCGGCGCAGGCCGCATGCGCACGATCGTCTGCGGCGCGCCGAACGTCGTCGCGGGCATGCGCGTGGCCTGCGCGTTGCCGGGGGCCGAACTTCCCGGTGCGCTGAAGATCGCGCCCGTGAAGATGCGCGGGGTCGCCAGCGAGGGCATGCTCTGCTCGGCGCGCGAACTCGGCCTGTCCGAAGATCATTCGGGGATCCTTGCGCTCGATCCTGCGCTGGCGCTCGGCATCGACCTGCGTGAAGCGCTGGCGCTCGACGAGGCGGTGTTCGAGATCAAGCTCACGCCGAATCTCGCGCACTGCATGAGCGTGTTCGGCGTCGCGCGCGAACTCGCGGCGCTGAGCGGAGCGCCGCTCGATACGCCCGTCTTCGAGGCGGTGCAGGCTACGCTCGACGACCGGCTGCCGGTGCGCGTGCTCGCGCCCGATCTGTGCGGGCGCTTCTCCGGCCGGATCGTCCGCGGCGTCGATCCGTCGGCGCAGACGCCCGAGTGGATGAAGCGCCGGCTCGAGCGCGCGGGGCAGCGCAGCATCACCGCGCTGGTCGACATCTCGAACTACGTGATGCTCGAGCTGGGCCGGCCGACGCACGTCTTCGACCTCGATCGCATCGACGGCGATCTCGAGGTTCGCTGGGGCCGCCCGGGCGAAAGCCTGACGCTGCTCAACGGGCAGACGGTCTCGCTCGACGAGCGGGTCGGAGTCATCGCCGCCGGCGATGGCGTCGAAAGCCTGGCGGGCATCATGGGGGGCGAGGCCACCGCCGTTTCCGACGGCACGCGAAACGTCTACGTCGAGGCCGCGTTCTGGTGGCCGGCGGCGATCGCCGGTCGTCCGCGGCGCTACAACCTCTCCACCGACGCCGGTGCGCGCTTCGAGCGCGGTGTCGATCCCGCCACCACTGTCGAGCACCTCGAGTACATCACGCGGCTGATCGTCGACGTCTGCGGTGGACGCGCCGGTCCGGTCGACGACGTTGTCACCGGCTTGCCGGTTCGCGAACCGGTGCGCCTGCGTGCCGATCGCGCCCGCAAGGTGATCGGCGTCGACATCGGCGACGAAGAGATCGCATCGGTGTTCGAGCGGCTGCAATTGCCCGCCCGGCGCGACGGCGGCGTCTTCCTCGTGCAGCCGCCGTCGTTTCGTTTCGACCTGCAGATCGAGGAAGACCTGATCGAGGAGGTCGTGCGGATCTGGGGTTACGAACGGCTGCCGGTACGCCCACCGGTCGGACCGATGCCGATGCGCCCGGTGCCCGAGGCGCGCCGCAGCGTCGCGCAGCTTGCGCGCGCGATCGCCGCGCGCGACTACCAGGAGGTCGTCACCTACAGCTTCGTCGAGTCGGCGCTCGACCGTCGGCTGGGCGGGGCGGAGCCGATCCGCCTGCTCAATCCGATCGCCGCGCAGATGGACGTGATGCGCACGTCGCTGTGGAGCGGGCTCGTGGAGACGCTTCGCGCGAACGTCAATCGCAAGGCCTCGCGCGTCCGACTCTTCGAGATCGGACGCGTGTTCGCCGCCGACCGCGAGCAGGCCGCCGGCTCGCATCAGGTGGCCGGCATCGCGCAGCCGCTGCGCGTCGGGCTGCTCGCCTACGGGCCGCAGTGCGACGAGCAGTGGGGACTGGCCACGCGAGGCGTCGATTTCTTCGACCTCAAAGGCGACCTGGAGACGATCGTCGAGGCGACGCTGCGTTTCGAGCGCGCGGAGCACCCGGCGTTGCATCCGGGGCGCAGCGCGCGCGTGTTCTGCGAGGCGCAGGCGATCGGATGGATCGGCGAGCTGCACCCGCAGCTCCAACGGGAACTCGAGCTGCCGCTCGCCCCGATCCTCGCCGAGATCGACCTCGCCTCGGCGCTCGTGCGTCGCGTACCGGTGCACGAAGAGAGCTCGCGCTTCCCCCCGATCGTTCGCGACCTCGCACTCGTCGTCGACAGCGCGCTTCCGGTCGCTCGCGTGCTCGCCGAGATCGACGAGGCGCGGGCTTCGGCACCCGCTGCCGCGCTCGTCCGCAACGTGCGACTGTTCGACGAATATCGCGGTAAGGGATTGGAAAATAAGGAAAAAAGCCTTGCCTTCCGATTGTGGATGCAAGATACTCGACGCACCTTGAGCGAAGCCGAGGCGGCCGAAGCCGTCGACGCGATCGTCTTCCGGCTCACTCGATCCGTCGGTGCGCGGCTTCGCTCGGGGCCCCGAAGCGAAGAGCCGTAACATCGACCGCAAGAGCAGCATTCCCTGGCAGATTCGAGAACGATGGCGGAAACGATTGTCACGTTCGGCCGCGCGGTCCCGGAGCATCGCAACGAGACGCCCGACGAAGCGACGAACGGCGTCGTATCCGTGAAAGCCGACAGCTCCACCTCGCGTGCGCCGGGCACGGCAGCGCAGTCGATGCGGCACGAGCGCACCGATCCTCGCGCCGCGGCCGAGTTCGACACTCGCCCGCGCACGGGCCTGGAGTCCGACGAGGGGCCGCCGCAACGCGAGGGCTTCACGCTGACGAAGGCCGAACTCGCCGAGATGCTCTTCGAACGCGTCGGCCTGAACAAGCGTGAAGCCAAGGACATGGTCGAGACCTTCTTCGACGAGATCCGCGGCGCGCTGGAGCGCGGCGGCTGCGTGAAGCTCTCCGGGTTCGGCAACTTCCAGCTGCGCGACAAGCCGCAGCGACCCGGTCGCAACCCGAAGACCGGCGAGGAAATCCCGATCTCGGCGCGCCGCGTGGTCACCTTCCACGCGAGCCAGAAGCTGAAGTCGCAGATCGAGGGTTCCTGATACCGAAGGTGTCCGGCGCCCGGCCGGCACGGCAAACGATGCAGAAGACCGATACCAAGGCAGCGTTGCCGCCGATTCCCGCGAAGCGCTATTTCACGATCGGCGAGGTCAGCGAGCTGTGCGGCGTCAAGCCCCACGTGCTGCGCTATTGGGAGCAGGAGTTCACGCAGCTGCGCCCGATGAAGCGGCGCGGCAACCGCCGCTACTACCAGCACCACGAAGTGCTGCTGGTGCGTCGCATCCGCGAACTGCTCTACGAGCAGGGCTTCACGATCAGCGGCGCGCGCAACCGGCTCGGCGAGGCACAGCAGGCCGCCAGGGAACGCGATGCCGCGGCGGTCCGCGAAGATGCCGAGGCAACCGCGCCGGTGGTCGTCGAAGGCGCGGCGACCTCGGCGATCGTCGATGTCGATGCCCTGCGCGCCGAGCTCGAGAAGGCGCTCGAACTGCTGCGCTGATCCGGCGCGACAGCGCCGGCAGCCGACGGCGGGCTGATATACTTCGCAGCCAACGGGACGTAGCGCAGCCTGGTAGCGCACTTGCATGGGGTGCAAGGGGTCGCGAGTTCGAATCCCGCCGTCCCGACCAATGAAATCAACGGGTTAGCTCTCACGAGGAGCTAACCCGTTTTTCTTTTGCCGGGGCGCCGAAACCGGCGTTCTCAGTGCTGCTCGCTCGTCTCGCGCAGCGACGGCTGGGCGAACAGGTCTTCCAGCGGCGCGGCCTTGCCGATCAGCTCGCCCTGGATGTGGTGCACGCCGAGTTCGGTCAGGCGATCGAGGATGTCCTGGTTGTGGACGTGCTCGGCGATCGTGCGGATGTTCAGCCGTTGCGCCACGCGTACGGTGGACAGGACGATCTCCTCGTCGATGGCGCTGGTCACGAGATTGCGGATGAAGGATCCGTCGATCTTCAGGTAGTCGAGCGGGAATCGCTTCAGGTATTCGAAGGTCGCCAGTCCGGTACCGAAGTCGTCCAGCGCGATGCCGAATCCTTCGGCCTTGAGATCGTCGACCAGGCGCGAGGCAGCTGCCGGATTGCGGATCGCCTCGCTCTCGGTGATCTCGAAGACGATCTTCTCCGGGGGAATGCCGAATTCGGCTCGCTGCTCCCGGATGTAGCCGGCGATCGTGCCGTCGCTCATCGTCAGGCCGGACAGGTTGATCGAGCACTTCCACGTGCGCGCCAGCGCTTCGGGGCGTTCGGCCAGCCACGAGAAGATGTACCGGATCACGCCGCGGTCCATCGCCGGCGTCATTTGCGCCTGCACGGCGAGCGACAGGAACTCGGGTGGCCGGATCAGCGCGCCGTCGCGGTCGCGCAGCCGGATCAGCACCTCGTAGGAGACCATCCCGGCGGGCGCTTCCGGATCGACGATCGGCTGCGCGTGCAGCTCGAAGCGCTTGTCGCGGATCGCTTCGCGGATGTGCTCGATCTTGCCCTGGTGCGCTCGCCGGGCGTCGATCATCGTCTGCGACAGCGGTTCGACGAAAAGCTGCGGTTCGCGCACGCTCGCGGCGATGGCCATTGCATCGGACAGCGACATCAGGCAGTCCTCGCTGTTGATCAGCGCGTGCCGGTCGACGAGCAGCCCGCCGACGCAGGTCTGCAGCCGCACGCTGCCGTTCACCGTCCGGAACAGCTGGCCGTTGAGCTGCGAATAGACCTCGCGCGCCACCGACCGCACCTGCGCGACCGAATCGGCCTCGATCAGCAGCGCGAAGCGGCCTCCGGACAGCCGTGCCGCCGCGCACGCCCCGGGCTGGCGCAGCAGCAGCGAAGCGGCGTTCTGTTCCAGCTGCAGCGCCGGCATCGTCCCGCACAGGTCGTTGATCGTGTCGAAGTTCGACAGGTGCAGTCCGATCAGCCCGTAGTCGGGGCGAGCGGGCGTGGCGAGCCGCTCGCCCACCTCGGCGATCAGCCCGCGGTCGTTGAGCAGTCCGGTCGACATGTCCTCGCGAGCCTGTGCCCCGACTCGCGCGAGCGCGAAGCGCCGGTCGCTTGCGATCGCCTGCAGCATCAATGCGACGACGATCGCGCTGAACACGAGCATCGACGCCTCGATCGAGCGCCCGAAGGGGTCGGCGGCGACCGCGATCTGGTGCGAGCGCACGACGATGAGTGGAATCGTCGTCACGACCAGCGAGAGCGCGGTCGCGCGCTCGTTCATCCGGATCGCGATCCACGCGACGATCGGGAAGTAGAGGAACAGCAGCGCGTATGCGTAGGTGCCGTAGCCGAGCAGCGACAGGCCCAGGCTCGCAACGACGACCAGCAAGGTCGCCACGAAGGCCGGTGCGTCGAGCAGCGGCTCGTCGCGGCGGACCTCTTCCTCGGTCGGGACCAGCGTCTGGCCGAACCAGGCGAGCAGGGCGGGGCCGATCAGCAGGATGCCGAGCGAGTCGATCAGCCACCAGACGAGGAAGCGATGCGCCCAGTGGACCTCGCCGATCCCGCCGACGATGCGCATGCCGGCGCCGGCGAGCACGGCGTCGACCGGTGCTGCGACCGCGACGACGACCGCAATGAAGCGGACGGCGGTGTCCAGGCGGTATTCGGGCGGCTTCCAGTCGTTCAGTCGCTGCAACAGGACGACGGCCAACGTCGGGCCGACGGCGCAGGCTGCGAATACGCTCGACGTGACGCTGACGCTGCCGAACTCGATCCAGGCCCAGAGCGCGGCGCCGGCGGCGGCGGGCAGCGACCAGACCCGACCGTAGCGCCACGCGAACGCGAAGGCCACGCCTGCGCCCGGCCATACGAGCAGCAGGTCGATCGTGTGGAAGGAGACGAGCTGCGCCACCAGGCACGCGAGGAACGCAATGCCGACAGCCAGCAGCAGCCTCGGAAAGGTGGCGAGACCGGCATCCCGAGGCAGCAGTTGCACGGACGATTCGGACAATGTGGGACTACGTTTCGCTCGACGGCGAAGTGTAATCCAAGCGACCGGCGGGGCGTTGCTCGCTCCGACCGTCGGCGTCGCGGGCGGGTGAAGGGCGCAAGACCCTTCACTCGCGCCCTGGACGACTTCGTCAGGCCAGCAGTTCGCGCAGCACGAACGGCAGGATGCCGCCGTGGCGGAAGTAATCGACTTCGATCGGCGTGTCGATGCGCGAGAGCAGGCGTACGGTTTCGACGTTTCCGTCCTTGCGGCGGATCGTCATCGTGATCTCCTGCTGCGGCTCCGGCACGGCCGGCACTTCGATGTCGAAAAGCTCGTCGCCGCGCAACCCGAGCGTCTCCCAGCCCTGGCCGGCGGCAAACTGCAACGGCAGCACGCCCATGCCGACGAGGTTCGAACGGTGGATGCGCTCGAAGCTGCGCGCGACCACTGCCTTCACGCCGAGCAGCTGCGTTCCCTTGGCGGCCCAGTCGCGCGACGATCCGGTGCCGTACTCCTCGCCGCCGAAGACCACGGTGGGCGTTCCCTCCTCGACGTAGCGCATCGCGGCGTCGTAGATCGGCATCTTCTCGCCGGAGGGCTGGTGCAGCGTCACGCCGCCTTCCTCGCGCGTGCCGTCGGCCCGCGGCGGGATCATCAGGTTCTTGATGCGCACGTTGGCGAAGGTGCCGCGCATCATCACTTCGTGGTTGCCGCGGCGCGCTCCGTACGAGTTGAAGTCGGCCCGGGCGACGCCGTTGGCGACCAGGTACTGCCCGGCCGGCGACGATTCCTTGATCGAGCCGGCCGGCGAGATGTGGTCGGTGGTGATCGAATCGCCGAACAGGCCGAGCGCGCGCGCGTTGCGGATCGGCTCCGCGGCGCGGCCCGGGGTCATCGTGAAGCCCTCGAAGAACGGCGGCTCGGCGATGTAGGTCGATTGCGGCCAGTCGTAGACCTGCCCCTCGGCCGCGGGCACTGCGTTCCATAGCGCGTGGTCGCGCGTGAGGTCGGCGTACAGGCGCCGGAAGGTCTTCGCGTCCATCGCGTACTGCATCAGTTCGGCGACCTCGGCGGTGCTCGGCCAGACGTCGCCCAGCCAGACGTCGCGGCCGTCGCGGTCCTTGCCGATCGGCTCCGTCATCAGGTCGATGTCGACATTGCCGGCGATCGCGTAGGCGACCACGAGCGGCGGCGAGGCGAGGAAGTTCGCGCGCAGGTTCGGGTGGATGCGCGCCTCGAAGTTGCGGTTGCCCGACAGCACGGCCGCGCAGACCAGGTCGTTGGCGACGATTGCCTCGTTGAAGCCGGCGGGCAGGTCGCCGGCGTTGCCGATGCAGGTGGTGCAGCCGTAGGCTGCCAGGCCGAAGCCGATCTCGGTGAGCGGCTCGAGCAGCCCCGCGCGCTGCAGGTAGTCGGTGACGACGCGCGAGCCGGGCGCGAGCGAGGTCTTCACCTTCGGATGGACCTTCAGCCCGCGGGCGACGGCCTTCTTCGCGAGCAGGCCGGCGGCCAGCAGCACGCCGGGGTTCGACGTGTTCGTGCAGGACGTGATCGCGGCGATCAGCACGTCGCCGTTCTTCAGTTCGGTGCCGTCGGCCGCGCGATAGCTGCGCCCGAGGTCGGCGGCGTCCTTGGCAAAGCCGTTCTGCGCGACCGGCCTGGAGAACAGGTCGGCGAAGGTGCTCTTGACGTTGCCGATCTCGATGCGGTCCTGCGGGCGCTTCGGCCCGGCGAGCGACGGCGACACCGATGCGAGGTCCAGTTGCACGACCTTCGAGTAGCGCAGCTCGCCGAGTTCCGGTACGCCGAACAGGCCCTGCGCGCGGAAGTAGCTCTCGAGCGCGTCGACTTCCGCGGCGGTGCGGCCGGTGCCGACGAAGTATTCGAGCGTCTTCTCGTCGACCGGGAAGAAGCCCATCGTCGCGCCGTATTCCGGGGCCATGTTGGCGATCGTGGCGCGGTCGGGCACGGCCAGCGAGCGCGTGCCTTCGCCGAAGAACTCGACGAACTTGCCGACCACCTTCTCCTTGCGCAGCATCTCGGTGATCGTCAGCACCAGGTCGGTGGCCGTGCAGCCTTCGCGCAGCCGGCCCTTCAGGTGCACGCCGACGACGTCGGGCGTCAGGAAATACACCGGCTGGCCGAGCATCGCGGCCTCTGCCTCGATGCCGCCGACGCCCCAGCCGACGACGCCGATGCCGTTGATCATCGTCGTGTGGCTGTCGGTGCCGACCAGCGAGTCGGGGTAGGTGAGGCCGTCGCGCTGGTGCACGCCGCGCGCGAGGTACTCCAGGTTCACCTGGTGGACGATGCCGATGCCCGGAGGCACCACCTTGAAGGTGTCGAAGGCCTGCATGCCCCATTTCATGAACTGGTAGCGCTCGGCATTGCGCTCGAACTCGAGCTTCATGTTCAGGTCGAGCGCGTCGGGTCGCCGGTAGTGGTCGATCATCACCGAGTGGTCGACGACGAGGTCCACCGGAACCAGCGGCTCGATGCGCTTCGGATCGCGGTCCATGCGAGCGGCGACGTTGCGCATCGCGGCGAGGTCGGCGAGCAGCGGAACGCCGGTGAAGTCCTGCAGCACGACCCGCGAGACGACGAAGGGGATCTCGTCGACGCGCCTGTCGTTGGGCTGCCAGTTGGCGAGCTGCGCGACGTGCGCCTCAGTGATCTTCTTCCCGTCGACATTGCGCAGCACCGATTCGAGCACGATGCGCAGCGAGACCGGCATCTTCGAGACGTTCGGAAAGCTGCGGGCCAGTGCGGGCAGCGAGTACATACCGGACTTCTTCCCGGACTTCGGCCGGAATTCCTTCAGCGTGTCGAACGTGTTCTGGGGCATGGCGGTGAGGTCTCGTCGGAGAGCGAATGCGGGAGTGGATGCGGCGGCGCCGGGAATCAGATCACGTAGAGGTCGACGTAGTCGGGAACGCTCATCGCTTCGAGCCTGTCGCGTTCGAGCGAGACATCGAGGATGCGTTGCTGCTGGCGCGCCGGGAAGCGACGCGCGAGATTCGTGCGGAACTTCTGGACGAGCAGCGGCAGTCCTTCGGCGCGTCGACGCCGATGCCCGACCGGGTATTCGACGACCACCTCCGGCAGCCTGCGTCCGTCGGCGAACTCGATCGTGATGCCGTTGGCGATCGAGCGTTTCTCCGGGTCGAGGTAGTCGCGCGTGAATTGCTCGTCCTCCACGCACTGCATCTTCGCGCGCAGCGCGTCGATGCGCGGATCGGCGGCGACGGCATCCTCGTAGTCGGCAGCGGTGAGCCGGCCGAAGATCAGCGGTACCGCCACCATGTACTGGATGCAGTGGTCGCGATCCGCCGGATTGTCCAGCGGACCCTTCTTGTCGATGATGCGGATCGCCGACTCGTGCGTGCGGATCGTGATCTTCGCGATGTCGTCGGTCGAGCGGCCGGCTTCCTTCAGCTGCCGGTGCAGCGTCATCGCGCACTCGACGGCGGTCTGGGCGTGGAATTCCGCCGGGAACGAGATCTTGAAGAGAACGTTTTCCATCACGTAGCTGCCGTAGGGGCGCTGGAACGTGAACTCGCGGCCCTTGAACAGCACGTCGTAGAAGCCCCAGGTCTTCGCGGTGAGTACCGACGGATAGCCCATCTCGCCGGTGCGCGCGATCAGTGCCAGGCGCACCGCGCGGCTCGTCGCGTCGCCCGCCGCCCAGCTCTTGCGCGAGCCGGTGTTCGGCGCGTGCCGGTAGGTGCGCAGCGACTGGCCGTCCACCCACGCCAGCGACACCGCGGCGATCAGTTCGTCGCGCGACAGCCCCATCAGCTGCCCGCATACCGCCGTCGAGGCGACCTTCACCAGCACGACGTGGTCCAGCCCGACGCGGTTGAACGAGTTCTCCAGCGCGATCACGCCCTGGATCTCGTGCGCCTTGACCATCGCCTCGAGCACGGCGCGCATCGTCATCGGCGCCTTGCCCTGGGCGATCGCCGTGCGGCTGAGCCAGTCGGCCGTGGCGAGGATGCCGCCCAGGTTGTCCGACGGGTGCCCCCACTCGGCGGCGAGCCACGTGTCGTTGAAGTCGAGCCAGCGGATCATCGCGCCGACGTTGAACGCGGCCTGCACCGGGTCGAGCTGGAACTGCGTACCCGGCACTTTCGCGCCGTTCGGAACGACGGTGCCCGGCACGACCGGCCCGAGCAGCTTCGTGCACGCCGGGTAGTCGAGCGCCTCGAGTCCGCAGCCGAGCGTGTCGATCAGGCAGGCGGCCGCCGTGTCGAGCGCTTCGCGGCTGTCGATCGGGTAGTTCAGGACGTAGTCGACGATGTCGACGAGGACCTTGTCCGGCTGCGGCCGTCCGGTCGTGGAGATGTGGCTGCTCATGTCTGCCTGCGTTCCTCAGGAGGATTCGATCCGGCTTCGCACGCGACTCGTTCGGCACCGTGCGCAGCAGGTTCCCGAACGGGTTTCAGCCGCGTTCGGCGAGCGATACGTACCGGCGGTCTTCCGGTCCGGTGTAGTTCGCGCTGGGGCGGATGATCTTGCCGTCGATGCGCTGCTCGATGATGTGCGCCGACCAGCCGGAGGTGCGCGAGATCACGAACAGCGGCGTGAACATCGCGGTGGGCACGCCCATCAGGTGGTAGCTCACCGCGCTGAACCAGTCGAGGTTCGGGAACATCTTCTTGGCGTCCCACATCACCGTCTCGAGCCGCTCGGCGATGTCGAACAGCTTCGTGTCGGCGGCCTGCGCGGACAGCGTGCGCGCGACTTCCTTGATCACCTTGTTGCGCGGATCGGAGATCGTGTACACCGGATGCCCGAAGCCGATGATCACCTCGCGGTTCGCGACGCGCTCGCGGATGTCGGCTTCCGCTTCGTCGGGGTCGCCGTAGCGGCTCTGGATCTCGAAGGCGACCTCGTTCGCCCCGCCGTGCTTCGGGCCGCGCAGCGCCCCGATCGCGCCGGTGATCGCGGAATAGAGGTCCGAACCCGTGCCGGTGATCACCCTTGCCGTGAAGGTCGATGCGTTGAACTCGTGCTCGGCGTACAGGTTCAGCGACGTGTGCATCGCGCGTACCCACGCCGCCGGTGGCTCTCGGCCGTGCAGCAGGTGCAGGAAATGGCCGCCGATCGAGTCGTCGTCGGTCTGTACCTCGATGCGCCGGCCGTTGGTCGCGTAGTGGTACCAGTAGAGCAGCATCGAGCCGAGCGAAGCGAGCAGCCGATCGGCGGTGTCGCGCGCGCCGGCCAGATTGTGGTCTTCCTTCTCGGGCAGCGTGCAGCCGAGCACGGAGACGCCCGTGCGCAGCACGTCCATCGGGTGCGCGGAGGCGGGCAGCGCCTCGAGCGCCGTCCTGACCGCCGCCGGCAGCCCGCGCAGCGAACGCAGCCTCGCCTTGTACGCAATCAGTTCGGCGCGCCTGGGCAGCCGGCCGTGCACGAGCAGCCAGGCGATTTCCTCGAACTCGGCGACGTCGGCCATCTCGAGGATGTCGTAGCCGCGGTAGTGCAGGTCGTTGCCGGTGCGTCCCACCGAGCACAGCGCGGTGTTTCCGGCGACCACGCCGGACAGGGCAACGGATTTCTTCGGCTTCGGGCCGGCGGGGGCGGCCCCGGCGTTGTCGGTCATTGCGTCGTTCCGTGGTTCGTCGTTGCGGGAACTCGTCTACTTCGAGCGCAGGAACAGCTCGTCGAGCTTGCGTTCGTAGTCCCAGTAGCCGATCGCGTCGTACAGTTCCTGGCGCGTCTGCATGCGATCGAGCACCGCTTTCTGCGTGCCGTCGCGGCGCAGCGCGGAATAGACCTGCTGGGCGGCCCTGTTCATTGCGCGGAAGGCCGACAGCGGATAGAGCGCCATCGACACGCCGACGCTCCGCAGCTCGTCGACGGTGAACAGCGGCGTCTGTCCGAACTCGGTGATGTTCGCCAGCACCGGCACCTTGACCGCGTCGGCGAAGCGCCGATACATCGAAAGCTCGGTCACCGCCTCGGGGAAGATGCCGTCGGCGCCGGCCTCGACGCAGGCAATCGCGCGCTCGATCGCACGATCGAGCCCCTCGACGGCCAGCGCGTCGGTGCGCGCCATCAGGAAGAAGTCGGGATCGGTGCGTGCGTCTGCCGCCGCGCGCACGCGGTCGACCATTTCCTGCTGCGGGACGATCTCCTTGCCGGGTCGATGTCCGCAGCGCTTGGCGCCGACCTGGTCCTCGATGTGCATCGCCGCCGCGCCGGCCTTGATCATCGAACGCGTGGTGCGCGCGACGTTGAAGGCCGAGGCGCCGAAGCCGGTGTCGACGTCGACGAGCAGCGGCAACGGGCACGCGTCGGTGATGCGGCGCACGTCGACCAGCACGTCTTCGAGGCCGCTGATGCCCAGGTCGGGCACGCCGAGCGAGCCGGCGGCGACGCCGCCACCCGAGACGTAGATGGCGCGAAAGCCCGCCTGCTGCGCGAGCAGCGCGTGATTCGCGTTGATCGCGCCGACCACCTGCAGCGGCTGCTCGGCGGCCAGTGCCTCGCGGAAGCGCTTTCCGGCGCCGGGCATCGCGGCGCTCATCCGAGCAGATGCGCGATGCCGTCGCGCTCCTCGAGCAGTTCGTTCAGCGTGTGGTCGATCTTCGAGCGGCTGAACTCGTCGATCGGCAGGTCGCGCACCAGCTCGTAATCGCCGTTGCCGCGACACAGCACGGGAAAGCCGAAGATGATTTCCTCGGGAATGCCGTAGGCGCCGTCCGAAGGGATGCCCATCGTCACCCAGCGCTCGCCCGCGCCCAGCGCCCAGTCGCGCACGTGGTCGAGCGCGGCGTTGGCCGCGGAAGCGGCCGACGACAGTCCGCGCGCCTCGATGATCGCCGCGCCGCGCTTGCCGACCGTGGGGATGAACACGTCGCGGTTCCAGGCTTCGTCGCCGACCAGTTCGCGTACCGATCGGCCGTCGACGGTGGCGAAGCGGTAGTCGGGGTACATGGTGGGGCTGTGGTTGCCCCAGACGACGAGCTTCTCGATGCGGTCGACCGGCTTGCCCAGGCGCGCGGCGAGTTGCGACAGCGCGCGGTTGTGGTCCAGGCGCAGCATCGCGCTGAAGTTCTTCCTCGGCAGGTTCGGCGCCGACTTCATCGCGATGTACGCGTTGGTATTCGCCGGGTTGCCCACCACCAGGATGCGGCAGTCGCGGCTGGCGACCTCGTCGAGTGCGCGGCCCTGCACGGTGAAGATCGCGCCGTTGGCCTCGAGCAGGTCCTTGCGCTCCATGCCCTTCGTGCGCGGGCGCGCGCCGACGAGCAGCGCGTAGTCGGCGTCGCGGAAGGCCACTTTCGGGTCGTCGGTGACGACGACGCCGGCGAGCAGCGGGAAGGCGCAGTCTTCGAGTTCCATCACGACGCCGCGCACGGCGGCCAGCGCCGGCGTGATGTCGAGCAGCTGCAGGATGACCGGCTGGTCCTTGCCGAGCAGGTCGCCGTTGGCGATGCGAAACAGCAGGCTGTAGCCGATCTGACCGGCGGCGCCGGTGACGGCGACGCGCTTGGCGGGTTTGGTCATGGGGGAAAACCTCGGTTCGGGAAGGGAGTCGGCAGCGCCGCCGAGTCTATTCCCGGGGGGCTCGGGTGTCAAGCAGCTCCATATCTTATATAAGAGATAACACAATGGACGCTGCGCATCTTTCGTGCTTCAATGCGCCGATGAACGAAAGCCCCCGCGGCGGCGCCGGCGGCGTCGAAGCGGGCGCCGGCGAAACGCCTACCTTCGCGCCCCTGTATCGGCAGATCCGCGCGTTGCTGCTGCGCGGACTGCAATCGGGCGAATGGAAACCGGGCGAAGCGATTCCGAGCGAAACCGAACTGGCGGCGCGCTACCGCGTGAGCCAGGGAACCGTGCGCAAGGCGATCGACGAACTCGCCGCCGAGCACCTGCTGGTGCGTCGCCAGGGCCGCGGCACCTTCGTCGCTTCGCACCGCGAGGTGCGCACGCAGTTCCGGTTCCTGCGCCTGCGCCCGGACGAAGCGACGCTCGTTGCCTCCGATGCCGCGGCGCCGCCCGAAGGAGGCGAGGCGCGGGGCGAATCCGGCCCCGGACTGGCGATGGCCAGCCGCGTGCTCGAATGCCGCCGGCTGCGCGCACCCGGCGAGATCGCGCGTGCGCTCGGGCTGCGCGCAGGCGAGGCGGTCGTGCTGATACGCCGCCTGCTCGAGACCGACAGCCGGCCGGTCGTCCTCGACGAGATCTGGCTGCCCGGTGCACGCTTTCGCGGCCTCACCGTGGAGCGGCTCGACGCCTGGCACGGGCCCCTCTACGCACTCTTCGAGGCGGAATTCGGGGTTCGCATGATCGGCGCGGCCGAGCGGTTGAAGGCCGTGGCCGCCGACCGCTCGCACGCACGCGCGCTGCACGTGACCGAGGGCGGTCCGTTGCTGCTCGTCGAGCGCGTCTCGTGGACCTACGGCGAGCATCCGGTGGAGTTGCGACGCGGTTATTGCGTCACCGAACGCCACCATTACTTCAACCAGCTCAGCTGAAAAATCGCACGCCGGGCGAGGCGGCCGCTTTGTGCGATGCGCCGACTTCGGTCAGAATACGAAGGTTTTGCGATCGATGAGGTGACAATGGCGAGCGCGGTGGGCAAGACGACAGGCAACCCGGGGTCCCGGCCCGAATTCCGCAACATCCACATTTCGCAGATCGTCCGCTACCGACTCCCGCTGGCCGGTCTCGTGTCGATCCTGCACCGGATCAGCGGCGCCGCGATGTTCCTCGTGGGGCTGCCGCTGGTGCTGTACCTGTTCCAGCAGAGCGTGGTGTCGGAGCTGAGCTTCGAGCGTTATCGCGGGTTCGTCGCGAACCCCTTCGTCAAGCTCGTGCTCGTCGGCATCATCTGGGCCTACCTGCATCATCTGCTTGCCGGCGTGCGCCATCTGCTGATGGACCTCGACGTGGGCGTCGACAAGATCGCCGGTCGCACCTCCGCCGCCATCGTCCTCGCCGTGAGCCTGGTGCTCACCGTAATCTTCGCCGCGAAGGTCTTCGGCCTGTTCTGACCCGCCGCAGCGATCCTTCGAGCGTTTCCGGAAAACTTCGTCCATGTCCTCTTCCCGCATCGTCGTCGGCGCGCACTACGGGCTGCGCGACTGGCTCGCGCAGCGCTTCACCGCAGTCGTGCTCGTCGTCTACACCTTCGTCGTGCTCGGCTGGCTGTTCGCCTTGCCCGAGCTGAACTACGGAACCTGGGCCGGAATCTTCGCTGCCGGCTGGATGAAGGTCTTCACCTTCGTCGCCGTCCTCGCGCTGATCTGGCACGCGTGGGTGGGCGTGCGCGACATCTACATGGACTACGTCAAGCCCGTGGCGCTGCGGCTGGCGTTGCAGTTCGTCACCATCGTGGCGCTGCTCGGCTACGCCGGCTGGGCACTGCTCACTCTCCGGAGCGTCTGAGATGGCCGACGTGCTGAACCATCTGTCCAACAGCCTGCCGCGACGCAAGTTCGACGCCGTGATCATCGGCGCGGGCGGCGCCGGCATGCGCTGCTCGGTGCAGCTGGCCGAGGCCGGCTACGACGTCGCCGTGCTCTCCAAGGTGTTTCCCACCCGTTCGCACACCGTGGCCGCGCAGGGCGGCATCGGCGCGTCGCTCGGCAACATGAGCGAGGACAACTGGTACTGGCACATGTTCGACACCGTCAAGGGGTCCGACTACCTCGGCGACCAGGACGCCATCGAATTCATGTGCCGCGAGGCGCCGAAGGTCGTCTACGAGCTCGAGCACTTCGGCATGCCTTTCGACCGCAACCCCGACGGCACGATCTACCAGCGCCCCTTCGGCGGGCACACGGCGAACTTCGGCGAGAAACCGGTGCAGCGCGCGTGCGCGGCGGCCGACCGCACCGGCCACGCGATGCTGCACACGCTGTACCAGCGCAACGTGCGTGCGCGCACGCAGTTCTTCGTCGAGTGGATGGCGCTCGACATCATCCGCGATGCCGACGGCGACTGCGTGGGCGTCGTCGCGCTCGAGATGGAAACGGGCGAGCCGATGATCCTCGAGGCGAAGGTCACCGTCTTCGCCACCGGCGGCGCCGGGCGGATCTGGCAGGCGTCGACCAACGCGTTCATCAACACCGGCGACGGCCTGGGCATGGCGGCGCGCGCCGGCATCCCGCTCGAGGACCTCGAGTTCTGGCAGTTCCACCCCACCGGCGTCGCCGGCGCGGGCGTGCTCATCACCGAGGGCGTGCGCGGCGAAGGCGGCATCCTGCTCAACAAGGACGGCGAGCGCTTCATGGAGCGCTACGCGCCCACGCTGAAGGACCTCGCTCCGCGCGACTTCGTCTCGCGCTCGATGGACCAGGAGATCAAGGAAGGGCGCGGCTGCGGCCCGGACGCCGACTACGTCCTGCTCAAGCTCGATCACCTCGGTGCCGACACGATCGTCAAGCGGCTGCCGTCGATCCGCGAGATCGCCATCAAGTTCGCCAACGTCGATCCCGTCAAGGATCCGATTCCCGTCGTGCCCACCGCGCACTACCAGATGGGCGGAATTCCGGCGAACTACCACGGACAGGTGGTGGTGCCGAAGGACGGCAACCCCGAGAGCGTCGTCGGCGGGCTGTACGCCATCGGCGAGTGCGCGTGCGTTTCGGTGCACGGCGCGAACCGCCTCGGCACGAACTCGCTGCTCGACCTGATCGTCTTCGGGCGCGCGGCCGGCAACCACATCGTCGCCTCGAAACTGCGCGAGCGCAGCCACAAGCCGCTGCCGGCGGACGCGGGCGACGCGGCGCTCGCGCGCCTGGCCAGGCTCGATGCGTCCACCTCGGGCGAGAACACCCAGCAGGTCTCCGCCGACATCCGCCGCACGATCCAGTCGCACTGCGGCGTGTTTCGCACCACCGCGTTGCTCGACGAGGGCGTGCAGCAGATCGCGCAGATCGCAGGCCGCGTCGAGGCGCTGCACATCGCCGACAAGTCGCGCGTGTTCAACACGGCGCGCGTAGAGGCGCTCGAGCTGCACAACCTGATCGAGGTCGCGCGCGCCACGGTCGTCTCGGCTGCCGCCCGCAAGGAGAGCCGCGGCGCGCACGCGCTGCAGGACCATCCCGAGCGCGACGACGTCGACTGGCTCAAGCACACGCTCTGGTACTCCGACGGCGACCGCCTCGAATACAAGCCGGTGCACATGAAGCCGTTGACGGTCGACAGCTTCCAGCCCAAGGCACGCACCTTCTGAGCGCGCGCACCTTTCGAAACCCGACCGACCGAAGAGCGCAGGAGAACCATGAGCGCAGTCCTCGAACCCACGGTGAAACCGGCGCAACCTGCACAGGGCAGGCGCACCGTGCGGTTCTCGATCTACCGTTACGACCCCGACAAGGACGCGCGTCCGCACATGCAGTCGCTCGAGATCGCGCTCGAGCCCGGCGACAAGATGCTGCTCGATGCGCTGATGCGCATCAAGCAGAGCGGCGACGATTCGATCGCGTTCCGCCGCTCGTGCCGGGAAGGCGTCTGCGGCTCCGACGCGATGAACATCAACGGCAAGAACGGGCTGGCCTGCATCACGAACCTGCGCGACCTGCAGGAGCCGATCGTGCTGCGTCCTCTGCCCGGCCTGCCGGTGGTTCGCGACCTGATCGTCGACATGACGCAGTTCTTCGAGCAGTACCACTCGATCAAGCCGTACCTGATCAACGACACGCCGCCGCCCGAGAAGGAGCGGCTGCAGTCGCCCGAGGAGCGCGAGGAACTCGACGGACTGTACGAATGCATCCTGTGCGCGTGCTGCTCCACCGCATGTCCGTCGTTCTGGTGGAATCCCGACAAGTTCGTCGGACCGGCCGGGCTGCTGCAGGCGTACCGCTTTCTCGCCGACAGTCGCGACGAGGCCACCTCGGAGCGGCTCGACGACCTGAACGACCCGTACCGGTTGTTCCGTTGCCGTTCGATCATGAACTGCGTCGACGTCTGCCCGAAGGGACTGAACCCGACGCGAGCGATCAACAAGATCAAGGACCTGCTGGTCCGGCGCGCGGTCTGAGCGTCGCTGCACGGAGCGCATCGTGTCACCCGA
This sequence comes from Burkholderiaceae bacterium, assembly GCA_023954015.1. GTDB lineage: Bacteria > Pseudomonadota > Gammaproteobacteria > Burkholderiales > Burkholderiaceae_E > Zeimonas. Next base: position 34,632 of record JAMLIS010000012.1, on the reverse strand, counting down.
CTCGAAGGCCGAGCAGACGCGCCGCCTGCGCTGGCGCGCGCGACGCGGCCTGCTCGAGAACGACATCGTGCTCGAGCGGTTCTTCGCGCGCCATGGCGATGCGATCGACGAGACGCTGGAGCAGGGTCTCGACGCGTTGCTCGCGCTGCCCGACGGCGAACTGCTCGACCTGATCCTGCGCCGCTGCGAGCCGAACGGCGAGGCGGGCGCGCCGCCGGCACGTCGGGTGCTCGAAATGCTGCGCGAATCGTGACGCCGTACCGGGCCGCGGGCCGTTGCCGCGGAAACCTGAAGATTCTAGGAAGAAGCTGATGAAAGAGCAGAGCAAGGCCACGCTGTCCTTTCCGGACGGCACGGCGCCCATCGAGCTGCCGATCTACTCGGGGACCATCGGACCCCAGGTCATCGACATCCGCAAGCTCTATGCGCAGACCGACCGCTTCACCTTCGACCCCGGCTTCATGTCGACGGCTGCCTGCGAGTCGAAGATCACCTACATCGACGGCGACAAGGGCGAGCTGCTGTATCGCGGCTACCCGATCGAGCAGCTCGCCGAACACTGCGACTACCTGCAGACCTGCTACCTGCTGTTGAACGGCGAGCTGCCCGACGACGAGCAGCGGCGCGACTTCGAGAACCGTGTCACCAACCACACGATGGTGCACGAGCAGATGACGCGCTTCCTGCAGGGCTTTCGCCGCGACGCCCACCCGATGGCCGTTCTCGTGGGCATGGTCGGCGCGCTGTCGGCCTTCTACCACGATTCGCTCGACATCAGCGACCCCGAGCATCGCTTCGTCTCGGCGATCCGCCTGATCGCCAAGATGCCCACGCTGGTGGCGATGGCCTACAAGTACTCGATGGGCCAGCCGTTCATGTATCCGCTGAACCGCCTGTCGTACTCGGCGAACTTCATGCGGATGATGTTCGGTACGCCGTGCGAGGACTACGAGCCCAACGACGTGCTCGTGCGTGCGCTCGATCGCATCCTGATCCTGCACGCCGATCACGAGCAGAACGCCTCGACGTCCACGGTGCGCCTGGCCGGGTCCTCGGGCGCGAACCCCTTCGCGTGCATCGCCGCCGGCATCGCCACGCTGTGGGGGCCGGCGCACGGCGGCGCGAACGAGGCGAGCCTGCTGATGCTGCGCGACATACAGCGCGAAGGCGGCGTCGAGCGCATCGGCGAGTTCATCGCCAAGGTCAAGGACAAGCATTCGAACGTCAAGCTGATGGGCTTCGGGCATCGGGTCTACAAGAACTACGACCCGCGCGCGAAGCTGATGCGCGAGACCAGCCACGAGGTGCTCGGCGAACTGGGCCTGCACGACGATCCGCTGTTCGCGCTGGCAATGAAACTCGAGAAGATCGCGCTGGAGGACGATTATTTCGTGCAGCGCAAGCTGTATCCGAACGTCGACTTCTATTCGGGCATCGTGCAGAAGGCGCTCGGCATTCCCACCGAGATGTTCACCTGCATCTTCGCGCTGGCGCGCACGGTCGGCTGGATCGCACAGTGGGGCGAGATGATCGCCGATCCCGACCAGAAGATCGGGCGGCCGCGGCAGTTGTATACGGGCCATGCACGGCGCGACGTGCGGGTGCCGGCGAAGCGCAAGGGGTGACGGGCGAAGGGCGAACGGCGAAGGCCTTCACCTTTCGATCGCAGATTCGTCGCCGTGGCGTGGCGTACTCACCTGCGGGCGATCGGTGCAGCTATGATCGCCGATCGGGGACGGGCAAGTGCCGCCCCCGGGGTCGGCCGATCCACCCACCGGAGCACTTCATGAACGCCAGTCCCTTGTTGCGTGCAGTCGTCGCGAGCGTCGTCGTCGCGCTCGTCGCTACCACCGTCCCGGCGCCGACGCAGGCGCGCATCGTCGGCACCGAGGAGGCGCTCGGCACCGTCGCCGAGACGAGCCCGCCGCGGCACGATCGCGCCTCGATCGACGCGCTGCTCGCACGCGACGACGTGCGCGCGCAGCTCGAAGCGCTCGGCGTCGATCCGCAGGAGGCAAGGGCGCGCGTGCAGGCGCTCGACGACGCGCAGGCGCAGACGCTCGCCGAGCGGCTCGACCGGATGCCGGCCGGCGGAAGCGTGCTCGGCGTCGCTTTCCTGGTCTTCGTCATTCTTCTCGTCACCGACATCCTCGGTTTCACTCGGGTGTTCCCCTTCACGCGGCCGATCCGCTGACGGCGCGTGATGCGCTGGACTCTGCCGGCGCTGGTCGTGCTGGCGCTGGCAGGCTGCGCGGCGCCGCAGAGCGCGGCGCTGCGCGCATCGGTGCCTACCGACTCCGGCCAGCCGGTCGCCGGGCGATCCGTCGAGGCCGGCCAGGCGATCGGGTCCGCCCAGCCGGCGGCGGGGCTTCCGCTGCGCGCGGCCGTGGAAGGCGTGCCCTTCGTTGCGCAAAGCGAATACCAGTGCGGTCCGGCCGCGCTGGCGATGACACTCGCGGCGGCGGGCCGCCCCGTCGAACTGCAGCGTCTGGTCGACGCGGTCTACCTGCCGCAGCGCCGGGGGAGCCTGCAGGCCGAGATGCTCGCGCAGCCGCGGCGCGAGTCGATGCTGTCGCTGCCGCTCGATGCGCGGCTGGCGTCGATGCTGCGGCTCGTTGCCGACGGTGTTCCCGTGCTCGTGTTCCAGAACCTCGGCCTGTCGTGGAGCCCGATCTGGCACTACGCCGTGCTGGTCGGCTACGACCTGCCCGCCGGCATCGTCGTGCTGCATTCGGGCACCGAAGCATCGATGCCGATGTCGATCGATACCTTCGAGCGCACCTGGACGCGGGCCGGGTCGTGGTCGATGGTCGTGGTCGACCCGTCGCGCATTCCGTCGGCCGTCGACACGATGACGGCGCTGCGCGCGGCGGTGGCGCTCGAACGGCTGGACCGCGCGGCGGCGCTGCACGCCTACGAGGCGCTCCTCGCGCGCGCGCCCGACGAGCGGCTCGTCGCCTTCGCGCGCGCCAACGCGCTGCTCGCCGACGAGCGGCCGCGCGCGGCGATCGACGCGTACCGGGCGCTGCTCGCGCGACACCCCGATTTCGCCGACGCGTGGAACAACCTCGCGCATGCGCTCGCCGATGCCGGCGACACGCAGGCCGCCGAGCGAGCGGCCGAGCGCGCGGTCGCGCTCGGCGGGCGTGCGCTCCCGGTCTATCGGCAGACGGCCGAGCGCATGCGCCGCGCGGCAGGCTCGCGGCCGGCGGCCTCGCTGGCGCAGTGATACCATCGAACGGTTCCTCGCTTCCTGGCGAGCGCGCATTCCGATGACCTGATCTCGTCCATCACCACCGCCGAATCTCGAACGGCCGCTCCGGAAGCCGGACGCCGCTCGCCGGCTGCAGCAGCAGGCAGGCCGGGCATCTTGGACGAGAAACTCGTTCCGCAAGGTGAAGAAACCATGTTCAAAGCGCTCCAGTCGAACTCCTATCTGTTCGGCGGCAACGCCCCCTACGTCGAAGAGCTCTACGAGAGCTATCTGGACAACCCCGCCTCGGTGCCCGAGGCGTGGCGCACCTGGTTCGACAGCCTGCAGGGCGTTCCGGCAGCCGACGGCAGCCCCGATACCCGCGACATCGCGCACGGCCCGATCGTCCAGTCCTTCGCCGAACGGGCGAAGGAAGGCCTGCTGCAGCCGCAGCAGATGGGCGGGGACGCCGCCACCGCGCGCAAGCAGGTCTTCGTCCAGCAACTGATCGCCGCGTATCGCTTCCTCGGCTCGCGCTGGGCGGACCTCGATCCGCTCAAGCGCCAGGAGCGTCCGTCGATTCCGGAACTCGAGCCTGCCTTCTACGACTTCACCGAAGGCGATCACGCACACATCTACTCGGCGGCGAACACCTATTTCGGTTTCGACAGCGCGCCGCTGCGCGACATCGTCAAGGCGCTGCGCGACACCTACTGCGGCTCGATCGGCGCGGAGTTCATGTACATCTCCGACCCGGCGCAGAAGCGCTGGCTGCAGGAGCGGCTCGAGTCGACGCGTTCGCGCCCGAGCTACTCGACCGACAGGAAGAAGCGGATCCTCGAGCGGCTCACCGCGGCCGAGGGGCTCGAGCGCTACCTGCATTCGAAGTTCGTCGGCCAGAAGCGCTTCTCGCTCGAGGGCGGCGAGAGCTTCATTCCGGCCATGGACGAACTCGTGCGGCGCGCCGGCGAGGCGGGCATCCAGGAAATCGTCATCGGCATGGCGCACCGCGGGCGGCTCAACGTGCTGGTCAACGTGCTCGGCAAGATGCCGAAGGACCTCTTCGCCGAATTCGAGGGACGCCACGCCGACGACCTGCCCAGCGGCGACGTCAAGTACCACAAGGGCTTCTCGAGCGACATCACCACGCCCGGCGGTCCGGTGCACCTGTCGCTGGCGTTCAATCCGTCGCACCTGGAGATCGTCAATCCCGTCGTCGAGGGTTCGTGCCGCGCGCGCATGACGCGCCGCGGCGATCGCAACGGCGACCAGGTGCTGCCGGTGCTGGTGCACGGCGATGCGGCCTTCGCCGGGCAGGGCGTGGTGATGGAAACGCTGAACCTCGCCCAGACGCGCGGCTACGGCACGCGCGGCACGGTGCACATCGTCATCAACAACCAGATCGGCTTCACCACCTCCGATCCGCGCGATACGCGCTCGACCATCTACTGCACCGACGTCGTCAAGATGATCGAGGCGCCGGTGCTGCACGTGAACGGCGACGACCCCGAAGCGGTCGTCTACGCCACGCAGCTCGCGCTGGACTTCCGCCAGGCGTTCCGCAAGGACGTCGTCGTCGACATCGTCTGCTACCGCAAGCTCGGCCACAACGAGCAGGACACGCCGGCGGTGACCCAGCCGATGATGTACAAGAGAGTCGCCCAGCACCTCGGCACGCGCCGCCTGTACGCCGACAAGCTGGTGCGCCAGGAAGTGGTTGCCGAGACCGAACCCGAGCGCATGGTCGCCGAATACCGCAAGGCGATGGACGAGGGCAAGCACACCTTCGACCCGGTGATCACCGACTTCAAGAGCAAGTTCGCGGTCGACTGGATGCCGTTCCTGAACCGCAAGTGGACCGACTCGGCCGAAACCGCCGTGCCGATGACCGAGTTGCGCCGGCTCGGCGAGCGGATCACCACGGTTCCCGAGCACTTCAAGCTGCACCCGCTCGTCGAGCGCGTCGTCAACGACCGGCGCGCGATGGCCGAGGGCGAGCATCCGCTCGACTGGGGAATGGGCGAGCACCTGGCCTTCGCCACGTTGCTCGCGTCGGGCTACGACGTGCGCCTGTCGGGACAGGACTCCGCGCGCGGCACCTTCACGCACCGGCACTCGGTGCTACACGACCAGAACCGCGAGAAGTGGGACCAGGGCGCCTACATCCCGCTGCAGTTCGTCGCCGACAAGCAGGGCCAGTTCGTCGTCATCGACTCGGTGCTCTCCGAGGAGGCGGTGCTCGCCTACGAGTACGGCTATGCGTCTTCGGACCCGAACACGCTGGTCATCTGGGAGGCGCAGTTCGGCGACTTCGCCAACGGCGCGCAGGTGGTCATCGACCAGTTCATCTCGTCGGGCGAAACCAAGTGGGGGCGCGCGAACGGCCTGGTGATGATGCTGCCGCACGGCTACGAGGGACAGGGCCCCGAACATTCGTCGGCACGCCTGGAACGCTTCCTGCAGTTGTGCGCGGAGAACAACATGCAGGTCTGCCAGCCCACGACGCCGGCGCAGATCTTCCACCTGCTGCGCCGGCAGATGATCCGCATGTTCCGCAAGCCGCTGGTGATCATGACGCCGAAGTCGCTGTTGCGGAACAAGGAAGCGGTCTCGTCGCTGAAGGACCTCGCCTCGGGCGAGTTCCGCACCGTGCTCGGCGACGCGAGCGTCGAGGCGAGCCGCGTGCGTCGCGTCGTCTTCTGTACCGGCAAGGTGTACTACGACCTGCTCGCGGCGCGCCGGGAGCGCGGACTCGACGACGTCGCGCTCGTGCGCATCGAGCAGCTCTATCCGTTCCCGCACAAGGCCTTCGAGGCCGAGATGAAGAAATACGCGTCGGCCACGCAGGTGGTCTGGTGCCAGGACGAGCCGCAGAACCAGGGGGCCTGGTTCTACGTCCAGCACCAGATCTCCGACGCGCTGAAGGACGGCCAGAAGCTGAGCTACGCGGGACGCGCGGCGTCGGCTTCGCCGGCCGTGGGCTACTACGACAAGCACTACGCGCAGCAGAAGGAGCTGCTCGCCGCGGCCTTGGGCGCCGCGCGGCCGCGCAACAGGAAAACCAACCGCGACGCCGCCTGAACCGCGCACGCTCGCTCCGGAGAATCATAGATGCCCGTCATCGAGATCAAGGTTCCGCAGCTGTCCGAATCGGTTGCCGAGGCCACGCTGCTGCAGTGGCACAAGAAAGTCGGCGAACCGGTCGCGCGCGACGAGAACCTGATCGACATCGAAACCGACAAGGTCGTGCTCGAACTGCCCGCTCCGTCCGCCGGGGTGCTCGTCGAGATCGTCAAGGGCGACGGCGAGACGGTGGTCGCCGACGAGGTGATCGCGCGGCTGGATACCGACGCGAAGGCCGCCGCGGCGACGAAGCCGGCCGCTCCCGCTGCCGCTGCCGCGACTCCGGGGCAGGCGGGCGTGCAGGCGCCGGCGGGTGTCGACAAGGCGGCTGCGGCGGCGCCCGCCGGCGCCTCGTCGGGGGCTGCGGCAGCCGGCGCGCCGCCCGCGTCCGCAGGGCCGAAGGGCGACATCGCGATGCCGGCCGCCGCCAAGATGCTGCGCGAGGCGCAGATGTCGCCGGCGCAGGTGGCGGGCAGCGGTCGCGACGGACGCGTCACGAAGGCCGACGTGCTGGGCGCGCTCGGCGGCGCTGCCGCACCGGCGACGCGTCCGGCTGCGCCCGCTCCGGCACGCCCCGCGCTGCCCGAGGTGCGTCCGCCCGTCGACGTCTCGCAGTTGCTCGAAGGCCGTCCGGAGCAGCGCGTACCGATGTCGCGGCTGCGCCAGCGCGTCGCCGAGCGGCTCGTGCAGTCGCAGCAGACGAACGCGATCCTCACCACCTTCAACGAAGTGAACATGCAGCCGGTGATGGAGCTGCGCAAGCGCTACCAGGACCGCTTCGAGAAGGAGCACGGCACTCGGCTCGGTTTCATGTCGTTCTTCGTGAAGGCGGCGGTGCACGCGCTGCGCAAGTACCCGATCGTCAACGCCTCGGTCGACGGCGCCGAAATCGTCTATCACGGCTACTTCGACATCGGCGTGGCGGTCAGCTCGCCGCGCGGCCTCGTCGTTCCGGTGGTGCGCAATGCCGACCAGCTCGGCTTCGCGCAGATCGAGCGGCAGATCGCCGATTTCGGCAAGCGCGCGCAGGAGGGCAAGCTCGGCATCGAGGAGCTCACCGGCGGCACCTTCTCGATCAGCAACGGCGGCGTGTTCGGTTCCATGCTGTCGACGCCGATCATCAACCCGCCGCAGTCGGCGATCCTCGGCGTGCATGCGACCAAGGAGCGCCCGGTCGTGGAGAACGGACAGATCGTCGTCCGGCCGATGAACTACCTCGCCGTCTCCTACGACCACCGCATCATCGACGGGCGCGACGCGGTGCTGTTCCTCGTTTCGATCAAGGAGGCGCTGGAGGACCCGTCGCGCCTGCTCCTCGATCTCTGAGAAGGAGCGAAGCTCGATGTCCCAGGCCTACGACGTCGTCGTCATCGGTGCCGGTCCCGGCGGTTACATCGCGGCGATCCGCGCCGCGCAACTCGGCATGCGCGTCGCCTGCGTCGAAGGATGGCGCAACCCCGACGGCGAGCTTGCCCTCGGTGGCACCTGCCTGAACGTCGGCTGCATTCCGTCCAAGGCGTTGCTCGCCTCGAGCGAGAACTTCGAGCTCGCGCGCGAGAGCTTCGATGCGCACGGCATCGGGGTCGACGGCGTGCGTCTCGACCTGGCGAAGATGCAGAAGCGCAAGGCGGGCGTCGTCCAGAAGATGACCAAGGGCATCGAGTTCCTGTTCCGCAAGAACAAGGTCACCTGGCTGAAGGGCTTCGGATGCTTCGTCGGCCACGAGGACGACGCCTACCGCATCGAGGTCGCCGACGACGAGGTCAACGGCGGTCAGGCGCAGCTCGTCGACGCCAAGCACGTGATCATCGCCACCGGCTCGAAGCCGCGTGCGTTGCCGGGCGTCGACGTCGACAATCGCGTCGTCTGCGACAACGTGGGCGCGCTGGCGATGACCGAAGTGCCGAAGCGGCTCGGCGTCATCGGAGCCGGCGTCATCGGCCTCGAGCTCGGTTCCGTCTGGCGACGGCTCGGCGCCGAGGTCACCGTGCTCGAGGCGCTGCCCACCTTCCTTGCCGGCGTCGACGAAGGGGTGCGCAAGGAGGCGTGGAAGCGATTTCGCGAGCAGGGACTGCGGATCGAGCTCGACGCACGCATCGCCGGCGTCGAGGTCGGCGCCGACGGCGCGCGCGTGCGCTATTCGATCGGCGACGGCGAGCCGCAGGTGCTCGACTGCGACCGGCTCGTCGTCTCGGTCGGACGCGTGCCGAACACCGACGGCCTCGGGCTCGACGCGGTCGACCTCGCCGTCGACGAGCGCGGCTTCGTCCCGGTCGACGAATACTGCCGTACCAGCGCGCCCAACGTCTGGGCGATCGGCGACGTGGTGCGCGGGCCGATGCTCGCGCACAAGGCCGAGGACGAGGGCGTGATGGTCGCCGAGCGCATCGCCGGGCAGGATGCGCGCATCGACTACGGAACGATTCCGTGGGTCATCTACACCTCCCCCGAGATCGCCTGGGTCGGGCGCAACGAGGAGCAGCTGAAGAAGGAGGGCCGCGCGTTCAAGGCGGGGCAGTTCCCGTTCTCGGCCAACGGCCGCGCCCTGGGCAGCGGGCACTCCGCGGGCTTCGTCAAGGTGCTTGCCGATGCCGCCACCGACGAGGTGCTCGGCGTGCACATCGTCTCGGCGGCGGCCTCCGAACTGATCGCCGAGGCCACGCTCGCGATGGAGTTCCGCGCGTCGGCCGAGGACATCGGCCGGGTGTCGCACCCGCATCCGTCGATGTCGGAGGCACTGCGCGAGGCCGCGCTCGCGGCCACCGACAGGCGCTCGCTGAATTCCTGAGCGCGTGAAAATCGATTCCCGGTTCCTTCGCGCGTCCTGACCTTTCCCCGGTGAGCGTCGCCGAGACCTGTGCGCGCGCTTTCGCCGAGCGCGGCCATCGCCCCGACGCCGCGCAGCAGGCTGCGATCGCGCGCCTGCAGCGGATGTGCGACGAATTCGTCGCCTTCAAGGCGGCGCGCTCGAACCGGATCAAGAAGCTCGTGCTTCGCCCCGAGGTGCCGCGCGGCGTCTGGCTCTACGGCGGAGTCGGTCGCGGCAAGAGCTTCCTGATGGACTGCTTCTACGGAGCGGTCCCGGTAGTGCGCAAGACGAGGCTTCACTTCCACGAGTTCATGCGCAGCGTGCACCGCTCGCTGGACGAACTGAAGGGCCGCGCCGACCCGCTCGATGCAGTGGCCGCCAGCGTCGCGCGCCGCTACCGCCTGATCTGCTTCGACGAGTTCCACGTCTCGGACATCGCCGACGCGATGATCCTCGAGCGGCTGATGCGCGGACTGTTCGCCCATGGCGTCACTTTCGTCGTCACGTCGAACTACCGGCCCGACGGACTGTATCCGGAAGGCCTGCACCGCGAGCGGATCCTGGCGGCGATCGAGCTGATCGAGCGCAACCTCGACGTGCTCTGCGTGGACGCGGGCGTCGACTACCGCCAGCGCTCGCTGGCCGACGTCGAGGCGTACCACACGCCGCTCGGGCACGCCGCCGATCGGGCGCTGCGCGAGATCTTCGCGCGGCTGGCCGAGGCCCGCGACGAGGACCCGCGGCTGATGATCGAGCATCGCGAGATCCGCGCGCTGCGCCGCGCCGGGGGCGCCGTATGGTTCGACTTTCGCACGCTGTGCGGTGGCCCGCGCTCGCAGAACGACTATCTCGAGATCGCCAGCCAGTTCCACACGGTGATCGTCTCCGGGGTGCCCCGGATGAGCGCGGCGATGGCTTCCGAGGCTCGCCGTTTCGTCTGGCTGGTCGACGTGCTCTACGACCGGCGCATCAACCTGATCGTCTCGGCCGAGGTTGCGCCGGAGCGGCTCTACACCGAGGGCGTGCTGGCCGGCGAATTCCATCGCACCGTGAGCCGGCTGGCCGAGATGAATTCACGCGAGTACCTGCAGGCGCCCCGCCGGCAGGCGGCGCCGGCGCTGCACGGACAGGCGCCGCCGTGAGCGGCGGGCGGTCACGCGGCGGGCAGCCCGCACGCATTGAGTCGACGGAGGCGGGGACGTATCATTGGGCACGGGTTTTTCGCTGCGTGTCCACCTTTCGAGCCCGTCGCGGGCGAACGGTATCCACATGATCGAAGACCATAGCGTCGACGAAAGCGAGAACGCAACCGGCATCGGCGAGTCCATCCGACAGCGCATCACCGAATTGCAGCTCGAGCATCGCGGCCTCGACACGATGATCGACACGCTCGGCGTGCAGTCGCACTTCGACGAGTTGCAGTTGCGTCGGCTCAAGAAGCGCAAGTTGCAGATCAAGGACGCAATCGCGTTGCTGCAGATGCAACTCGTTCCCGACGAACCTGCCTGATGCCCTTTGCCGGCGCCGCGTCGCGTCTGGCCGAAGCGGTCGACGCGGCGTTCGACGCCGAGGGAGCGATCGCCCGGGCCACTGCCGGGTATTCTCCGCGCCCTGCGCAGCGGGAGATGGCGCGTGCCGTTGCGCAGGCGCTCGACACCGGGCAGGCGCTCGTCGTCGAAGCCGGCACCGGGGTCGGCAAGACCTACGCGTACCTCGTCCCCGCGCTGCTGAGCGGCGCCCGCGTGCTGATCAGCACGGGAACGAAGACGCTGCAGGACCAGCTCTTTCGTCGCGACCTGCCGCGCGTGCGCCAGGCCCTGGGCTCGGGAGCGCGCGTCGCGCTGCTCAAGGGCCGGGCCAACTATGTCTGCCGGCACCATCTGCGACGCAACCTGGCCGAAGGGCGATTCGAGCGCCGGGAGGACATCGCGGTGCTGCGGCGCATCGAGCGCTTCGCGGCGATTTCGGCGACCGGTGACCGCAGCGAGGCGCCCGGCATCGCCGAAGACGCACCTGCCTGGGCATGGGCGACGTCCACCCGCGAGAACTGCCTGGGCCAGGACTGCAGCGACTTCGGCGCGTGCTTCGTGGTCCGTGCGCGGCAGGCCGCGCAGGTAGCCGATGTCGTCGTCGTGAATCATCATCTGTTCTGTGCCGATCTCGCGCTGCGCGACGAAGGCGTTGCCGAGCTGCTGCCCAACGCGGACGCGATCGTCTTCGACGAGGCGCACCAGTTGCCGCAGGTGTCCACGCAGTTCCTCGGTCGTTCGGTCTCGACGCGGCAGCTCGTCGATTTCGCGCGCGACCTGCATCGCGCGGGACGCGAAGAGGCGCTGGACGCGGCCGACTGGACCTCGCTTTCCGCCGGCGTGGAGCAGGCGGTGCGCGAACTGCGGCTGGCCGCCGGCCGTCCCGGCCGTACCGACGTGCGCCAGGCGCGCGCCAACGAGCCGCTGCGCCGGGCGCTCGCGTCGGTGCTGCGGGCGCTGCCGCGCGAGGCACTCGCGCATTTCGCCGAGCGCGGCTGCGAACTGGGCCGATTGCTCGTTCGCGTCGAGGATCTTGCCGCGCGGCTGCGCGAATGGAGCGACGGCGTCTGGCGGCCCGATGGCGACAGCGATGCGATCCACTGGGTCGAAGTGCATGCGAGCAGTGCGACCTTGCAGATCACGCCGCTGTCGGTGGCGGAAACGCTGCGTCGACACCGCGAAGGCACCTCCTGTACGTGGATCATGACGTCGGCCACGCTGTCGGTGGCAGGCAGCTTCGATCACTTCACGTCCGCGGCCGGACTGGAGGATGCGCGCACGCTGCGCTGCGACAGTCCCTTCGACTACGCGCGGCAGGCGTTGCTGTACGTACCGCGCGGGTGCGCGGACCCGGCATCGGCCGGATTCGCCGAGCGCGTCGCCGGCGCGGCCTGGCCGCTGATCGCCGCCAACGGCGGGCGTGCGTTCGTGCTGTGCACGAGCCTGCGCATGGTCGAGCAGCAGGCAGCACTGCTGGCCGAGCGGATCGCGGCGTGCGATTGCGGCATCGAACTGCTCGTGCAGGGAAGCGCGTCGCGCTCGGCACTCATCGATCGCTTCCGCTGCGCGCCGCGACCGCTGCTGGTCGGTTCGGCCAGCTTCTGGGAAGGCGTCGACGTCGTCGGCGACCGGCTTTCGCTCGTCGTCATCGACAAGCTGCCGTTCGCCGCGCCGGACGATCCGGTTCTCGGCGCGCGCATCGAAGCGGCCCGTCGGGCCGGCCGCGACCCGTTCCGGGAGATGCAGTTGCCGGCGGCTGCGATGGCGCTGAAACAGGGAGCCGGAAGGCTGATCCGTTCCGAGACCGATCGCGGCGTGTTGATGATCTGCGACGAGCGGCTGGTAACGCGTCCCTATGGACGAAAGCTCGTGGCGAGCCTGCCCGCCTTTCGCCGCACGCGTGACGCCGACGAGGCGCTCGCGTTCTGCGAGCGCGTCAGCGCCACACCTGCCACCAGCGACGATCGTCTTCCGGAAGGCCTTTCGTGAGCAGTTGGCTGTCGGGGAAGTTCGTGCGCAGAACGCGTTCCGCATCGTCGCGCAGTTCGGGCATGCCGAGCCTGTCGTACGATTTCACCAGCAGGAACAGCGCTTCCTCCACGGCCGGCGCCTGCTGGAACTGGCGGACCACTTCCTGCGCGCGGTTGGCCGCGGCGACGTAGGCGCCCCGCTGGAAATAGTAGCGGGCAACGTGCACCTGGCCGCGCGCCATCGAATTCACCAGGTATTCCATCCGCACGTGCGCGTCGGGCGCGTACTTGCTCTCCGGAAAGCGCGTGACGAGTTCCTTGAAGGCATCGAAGGACTCGCGCGCGGCGGCGTGGTCGCGCTCGGAGAGATCCTGGCTGCCGAGCTTGGCGAGCAGGCCCTGCTGCTCGTTGAAATTGACGATTCCCTTCAGGTACAGCGCGTAGTCGATCGCCTCGTGGTTCGGGTGCAGCTTGAGGAAGCGGTCGATCGCTGCAAGGGCGAGCGCGCGTTCGCCGTCCTTGTAGTGCGCGTAGGCCGTGTCGAGCTGCGCCTGCTGCGCCCAGGTGCCGAAGGGGTAGCGCGCCTCGAGCTTCTCGAGCAGCTTGACCGCCTGCTCCCAGTTGCCCGTGCGCATCTCGTCCCTGGCCTCTGAATATAATCGTTCGGGCGTCCACCCGAGCGTCGTATCGGGCGGCTCGGAAGTGCTGCATGCCGCCAGCGACAGCAGGAGCGCGCACGCGGCTGCCTGAACGAAGGAGAACAAGGCTGCTTTCATGCGCGGCATTATAACGACGCCCTTCGTCGAGCCGCCGGGCGACGAGCCGCCTTCGGCCATCGTGCTCGACGCGGTCGATGGGGCGGGCCAACGCGTCGATCGCTATCTCGCCGCCCGCATCGAAGGCGTCTCGCGCACGCGCCTGCAGCAATGGATTGCGCTCGGCGCGGTGCGGTGCGACGAGCGTGCGCTCGGCGCGAGCACGCGATTGAAGGGCGACGAGAGAATCGTCGTCGAGCCGCAGCCGCGCGAGGCCGATACCGCCTTCGCGCCCGACGCGGTGGCGCTGCAGTTCGCCTACGAGGACGACGATCTGCTCGTCGTCGACAAGCCCGCAGGGCTCGTCGTGCATCCGGCTGCGGGCAACTGGCGCGGCACGCTGATGAACGGATTGCTGTATCACCGGCCGGCGCTCGCGCGGCTGCCGCGCGCGGGCATCGTGCACCGCCTGGACCGCGACACCAGCGGACTTCTCGTCGTCGCCGCGAGCGAGCGCGCGTTCGCTTCGCTGTCGGCGCAACTGGCCGAGCGAAGCATGGGCCGGCGCTACCTGGCGCTCGTCGTCGGCGTGTGTCGGGAGAACGGAACGATCGATGCGCCGATCGGCCGCGATCCGGTTTCGCGCGTGCGCATGACCGTGGCCTGCGCACAGCGCGGCAAGGCGGCGCGTACGCACTACGAGCGCCTGGCGCTGGGCAGGCTCGACGGTCGCGACCTGAGCCTGCTCGAGTGCCGGCTCGAGTCGGGGCGTACGCACCAGATCCGCGTGCACCTGCGGTCCATCGGGCATCCGCTGGTCGGTGATGCGCTGTACGGCGGTCCGGCACTCGCCGGCTTCGCCCGGCAGGCGCTGCATGCGTGGCGCCTCGCGCTGCGGCACCCGGCCGATGGGCGGCCGATGCAGTGGCGCTCGCCGCTGCCGGCGGACCTGCGTGCGCTGTGCGCGGCGGCGGGCATCGACGTCGACGCGATCGAGGCGTGCGAATGAGAACTGCAGAGGAATGACGAACGCGATGCGCGGCAGCCTCGGCATCGAGGGTGCACTCGTTCCGGAATGGGGCGCGCCCGCGCGCGTGCGCGCATTGTCGACGACGCGCCGCGGGGGCGTGAGCGCCGGGCCCTGGGGTCTTGTCGACGGAAGCCGCGGCGGGATGAATCTGGGCGCGCGTTGCGGCGACGATCCTGCGGCGGTCCAGGCCAACCGCGACCGGGTCGCAAGCTCGATCGGTGCGATGCCGGTGTGGCTCGAGCAGGTGCACGGTATCGACGTGCACGCAATCGTCGCGAACGTGCCCGGCAGCCGGCCCGCCGGGAACACGACGCGCGTCGGTGCACAGGTGTCGAACGAAGCGCGTGCCGATGCTTCGGTCACGAACGTACCGGGCGTGGTCCTGGCGGTGCTCACCGCGGATTGCCTGCCGGTGCTGCTCGCCGACTCGCGCGGCGAAGTCGTCGCGGCGGCGCACGCCGGCTGGCGCGGACTCGCCGACGGCGTGCTCGAGCGTACGGTCGAGGCGATGCGCGCGGCGGGCGCGAAGGGCGCGAAACTGTGTGCCTGGCTCGGGCCCTCGATCGGGCCCGAGGCTTTCGAGGTCGGCAACGAGGTCCGGGAACGCTTCTGCGACGTCGATCCACGGGCACGCGCGGCCTTCGTCGCCGGCCGGCGCCCTGGCAAGTGGCTTGCCGACCTGCCGGCGCTCGCGCGCCTTCGACTCGAAGCGGCCGACGTGCATCGGGTCGACGGCGCGAGCCGTTGCACCGCGCGCGACGCAGCGGATTTCTATTCGTACAGGCGCGATGGCCGGTGCGGCCGGATGGCGACTCTCGTGTGGATCGCATCGCGTTGACAAAAAGATGGCGCAGTGCAGAATGAATGCGAAGGCTCGCGGACAATGACGAAGGAGACGAGATGCCCGGTGCAACCCGTGCTGCGCGCGGCAGCAAGTCGAACGCTGCGCGAAAGGACGAACCGAGGTCGCGCGCAGCGAAGGCGGCGGGCGTGAAGCCGGCGACCGACGAAACGGGCACGGGAGAGTCGAACGCGGTCGCGACATCGCGCAGCAAGGGCGCCGGCGCGACTCGCAAGCGTCCGAGCGCAGCGCCGCAACCAGGCAACTCGAAGAAGGTCGCTGGCCGGCGTGCTGCGCCCGCAGCCCGCAAGGCCGCCAAGCAGGTGCCTCGCGAACGTCCTGCGCGCGCGGCGCGAACTTCCGACGACGGCAGGCACGACCTTGGTGAGCCGATCCACGTCTCCAGCGGGCGGCTCGGTGCCTTGCAGGCGGAGTATCTGTCGCGGCTGGGCGAACTCGTCCGCTCGCCGGCGGCGCCCGAGCCGGCGGACCGGCGCTTCTCGGGCGACGCCTGGCGACAGGGTCCTTATGCATGGACGGCTTCGTTGTACCTGCTGAACGAGGAGTTCATGAAGCGGCTCGCCGAGTCCGTCGAAGGCGGCGACGAGAAGACGCGCGAGCGCATCCGCTTTGCCACCCAGCAATGGCTCGCTGCCATCTCGCCGGCGAACTTCCTGCTCACGAACCCGGAAGCGCAGCGGCGCGTGCTCGAGACGCACGGCGAGAGCCTGCGTTCGGGCATCGGCAACCTGATCACCGACCTGCAGCGCGGGCGCATCTCGCAGACCGACGAGTCGGCCTTCGAGGTCGGCGTGAACGTTGCCACGACGCCCGGCTGGGTCGTCTTCGAGAACGAACTGATCCAGCTGATCCAGTACGCGCCGACCACCGAAACCGTCGGCAGCCGGCCGCTGCTGATGATTCCGCCTTGCATCAACAAGTTCTACATCCTCGACCTGCAGCCGGAGAACTCGCTGATCGCCTATGCGGTCTCGCAGGGACACACGGTGTTCGTCGTCTCTTGGAAGAACGTGCAGGCCGACCAGGGGCATCTCGGCTGGGACGACTATCTGGATCTCGGCGTGCTCGAGCCGATGCGTGTCGTGCGCGAGATCTGCGACGTCGAGCAGATCAACGCGCTCGGCTTCTGCGTCGGCGGCACGCTGCTCTCGGCCGCGGCGGCGGTGCTGGCCGGGCGCGGCGACGACTGGATCGAGTCGATGACGCTGCTCACGTCGTTCATCGATTTCTCGCGCCCCGGCTCGCTCGGCGTGTTCATCGACGAACATCAGATCGCCTACCGCGAGGCCACGATCGGCGCCGGCGGCATCATGCCGGGGCGCGAACTCGCGCTCACCTTCAACTACCTGCGACCGAACGATCTCGTCTGGAACTACGTCGTCGCGAACTACCTGAAGGGCGAGCCGCCACCGGCCTTCGACCTGCTGTACTGGAACGCCGACAGCACCAATCTGCCCGGTCCGATGTACTGCTGGTACCTGCGCCACATGTACCTGCAGAACGAACTTCGCGAGCCCGGACGGCTCACCTGCCTGGACGTGCCGCTGGACGTCGGCGAAATCGGCGTGCCGACCTATATCTACGGATCGCGTGAAGATCACATCGTTCCGTGGCAGGGGGCCTACGAATCCACGCAACTGCTGTCGGGGCCGCTGCGTTTCGTGCTCGGCGCCAGCGGTCACATCGCGGGGGTGATCAACCCGCCGGCGAAGGGCAAGCGCAGCCACTGGCTCGGCGAGAGCCTGCCCGGAGACGCGGACGAGTGGTTCGCGCAGGCGAGCGAGCGTCCGGGAAGCTGGTGGCCCGACTGGGCGCAGTGGCTGTCGGCTTTCGCGGGCGAGCGCTGTCCGGCGCCGAAGACTCCGGGCAACGCGCGCCATCGGCCGATCGAGCCGGCGCCGGGACGCTACGTCAAGGAAAAAGCGGGCTAGGACACTCGCCGGCGGGCGCGGGCGCCTGTCGGATCCAGCGGCGAACGGGAGGAAGCACAACCATGAGCAGGATCGCGTACGTGACGGGCGGAATGGGCGGGATCGGAACGGCCATCTGCCGGAAGTTCCACGACATGGGTTTCACCGTGATCGCCGGCTGCGGGCCGACGCGCGATCACCAGAAATGGATCTCGCAGCAGAAGGCCGACGGCTACGAGTTCCACGCTTCGGTCGGCAACGTCGCCGACTGGGACTCTACCCGAGCCGCGTTCGAGAAGGCCGCGCAGATCGGGCCGATCGACGTGCTGGTGAACAACGCCGGTATCACGCGCGACGGCGTGTTCCGAAAGATGACGCTGGAGGACTGGCGCTCGGTCATCGACACGAACCTGAACTCGCTGTTCAACGTGACCAAGCAGGTCATCGACGGCATGCTCGATCGCAACTGGGGGCGCGTCATCAACATCTCGTCGGTGAACGGCGAGAAGGGCCAGTTCGGACAGACGAACTACTCGGCCGCCAAGGCCGGCATGCACGGCTTCACGATGGCGCTCGCGCTCGAAGTGGCGAGCAAGGGCGTGACGGTGAACACGGTCGCGCCCGGGTACATCGCCACCGACATGGTGATGGCGGTGCGCGAGGACGTACGCGAGAAGATCATCCAGACGATTCCGGTGCGCAGGCTCGGGCGGGCCGAGGAGATCGCGTCGATCGTCGGCTGGCTTGCGACCGACGATGCGGGCTTCACGACCGGTGCGGAGTTCTCGTGCAACGGCGGCCTGCACATGGGCTGACGCGGAGAGCCCGATGGCGAACGCCACCCGTCTGATCAAGAAATATCCGAACCGGCGGCTGTACGACACGCAGACGAGTGCGTACATCACGCTGGCCGACGTCAAGCAGCTCGTGCTGGGCAACGAGGGCTTCCGGGTGGTCGACGCCAAGAGCGGCGAGGATCTCACGCGCAGCATCCTGCTGCAGATCATCCTCGAGGAGGAGGCGGGCGGCGCTCCGCTGTTCTCCTCGCCGATGCTGGCGCAGATCATCCGCTTCTACGGCCACGCGATGCAGGGGATGATGGGCGCCTATCTCGAGAAGACCATGCAGGCCTTCGTCGAGATCCAGAACAAGATGCAGGAACAGTCGAAGACCTTCTACGACAACAAGGGAATTCCGAATCCGGAGATGTGGGCGCAGTTCATGTCGATGCAGACGCCGATGATCCAGACGATGATGGGCAACTACATCGAGCAGAGCAAGAACCTGTTCGTGCAGATGCAGGAGCAGATGCAGGCGCAGACGCGCAACATGTTCCAGAACTTCCCGTTCCCGATGGCTCCGGGGGGCCAGGCGGGCCAGGGAGGTCCGGGCGACAAGGGCGAGAAGAAGTAGGCGCGTGGGCGGCACTCCTGCCGGTGCGCGGCAGATGAACGCAACCTCGGGCCCGGCGCGCCGGCGCGCCTCGCGCGGCACGCCCACCGTCGGTTTCGTCTCGCTCGGTTGCCCGAAGGCTACCGTCGACTCGGAACGCATCCTCACGCGCCTGCGGGCCGAGGGCTACGACATCGTCGGCGACTACGCGGGCTGCGACCTGGTCATCGTCAACACCTGCGGCTTCATCGACGAGGCGGTGCAGGAATCGCTCGACGCGATCGGCGAGGCGCTCGCCGAGAACGGGCGCGTGATCGTCACCGGGTGCCTCGGTGCGCGTCGTTCCGCCGCGGGCGATCCCTTCGTCGCCGGCGTGCACCCGAAGGTGCTGGCGGTCACCGGCCCGCAGGCGACCGACGAGGTGATGGAGCAGGTGCACGCGCACCTGCCGAGGCCGCACGATCCCTACGTCGACCTGGTTCCGCCCGGCGGCATCAAGCTCACGCCGCGACACTATGCGTACCTGAAGATCTCCGAGGGCTGCAACCACCGCTGCACCTTCTGCATCATCCCGTCGATGCGCGGCGACCTCGTCAGTCGACCCGTGGGCGAAGTGGTGCGCGAAGCACGCGCGCTGGTCGACGCAGGCGTGCGCGAGCTGCTCGTGATCTCGCAGGACACGAGCGCCTACGGGGTCGACCTGCGCTACCGCACCGGCTTCGTCGACGGCCGGCCCGTGCGCACGCGAATGCTCGAACTGGTGAGCGAGCTCGCGCGGCTCGGCGCGCGCGTGCGTCTGCACTACGTCTATCCGTATCCGCACGTCGACCAGATACTGCCGCTGATGGCCGACGGCCGCGTGCTGCCGTATCTGGACGTGCCGTTCCAGCATTCGCATCCGCGCGTGCTGCGCGCGATGAAGCGGCCGGCGTCGGGCGAGGCGAACATCGAGCGCATCCGCGCCTGGCGCGCGATATGCCCGGAGCTGACGATCCGCAGCACCTTCATCGTCGGCTTTCCCGGCGAGACCGAAGCCGAGTTCGAGCACCTGCTCGCCTTCCTCGAGGAGGCGCAGCTCGATCGCGTCGGCTGCTTCGCGTACTCCCCGGTCGACGGTGCGGCCGCGAACGCGCTGCCCGGTCCGGTGCCCGACGAGGTGCGCGAGGCGCGGCGCGAACGCTTCATGCAGTTGCAGGCCCGGATCAGCGCGCTGCGGTTGCGCCGGCGCGTGGGCAGCGAGACATCGGTGCTGGTCGACGCGATCGAGCACGACAGGGCGTCGGGTCGATGGCGGGCGGTGACCCGTTCGGCCGCGGAAGCGCCGGAGGTCGATGGAGTCATCTACGTGGCGCTGGCCGACGAGGCCGATGCGGAGTCGCATCCGCCGGGCAGCGAGATGCGGGTGCGCATCGTCGATGCCGACGAACATGATCTGCTTGCGCGGGAAGAGAAGGCAGAAGGGGAAAGGGAAAGGCCCTGAGACGGTGTGAGCCGACCTTCGCCGTCGGGTTGCTCGTCACCCGGTGCCGTTCGCCTGCCCGGTGCGACCGGCTGCCGCGGCCAGTGCGGCACCGACGACGAGCACCGCTGCCGCGATCCACGACGGGGCAACGAACGAGCCGCTTCGTTCGGCCATCCACCCGCCGATCGCCGGCCCGACGATCTGGCCGATGCTGAAGGCCACCGTCATTCGCGCGATCGTCTCGTCGGGTCGATCGGGTGCGAGCGAACGCGCCTGCGCCAGCCCGAGCGCGGTGATCGCCATGAAGGTTCCACCGAGCAGCGCCGCGCCGACGTAGAGCGCGATCGCCTGCTGGCCGATCGCGACGAGCGCCACGCCGATCGCCTCGAGCACGAAGGCGGCGACGATCGCTCGGTACACGCCCACGCGTTGCGCGACGCGCGCCCAGAACCAGTTCGACGGCGCGCCGGCGATGCCTACGATCGTCCACGTCCAGAATTCGGCAGTGCGCGCATCGGGCAGGGCTCGCGCCATCACGACGACGAAGGTGGCCGTGATGACGTAGCCGAAGCCGAGGCAGCCGTACGATGCGACGAGTCGATCGAGCGCGCGACGATCGGCCGAGGCGCTTCGTTCGTCGCGTGCGGCGGTCCCCGGCATCGCGGAGGACGGAGGCGCATCGAGTTCGCGCCAGGGAGCGATCGCGAGCAGCAGCGCGAGCGCTGCGAGCGATGACCACAGCGGCGCGAATCCCCAGCCCGCGTCGCGACCGAAGTCGATCAGCACCGTCGACGCGACGATGCCGAAGCCGACGCCGGCGTAGAGCAGCGCGCCGAGCATCGGGCGTCCCTCGCGCGCGGCGCTGGCGAACACGACGGCGGAGGCAAAGACGAGCACGAAGGCGCTGGCGACGCCGGCGACGAACCGCACGAAGCTCCAGGCCCACGGGCCTGCATCGATCGCCATCGCCGCCGTCGTCACGACGAGGGCGACGATGCCCACGCGCAGCCAGAACACGCGCCGGCGCGCGATGAACGAACGGGTGGCGAGCAACGCGCCGGCGAGATAGCCGGCGAAATTCGCCGATGCGACCAGGCCCGCGCCCGCCAGCGACAGGCTCGAGCCGTCGAGCATCGGCGGCAGCATCGGCGTGTAGGCGAATCGGCCGACTCCCATGGCCAGCGCGAGCGCGAGGAAGCCGGCGAGCGCTTCGATCGTGCCGCGCGTGGCGTACCGATCGTCGGCGCCGCGCGCGCCGTTCATCGCTGGCGTGCCCGCCGACGGGGCCGAGCCGCGTTCACCGCCCGCGGCCCGGATCGTTCTTCGGCAACTGGTCGTCGAACCAGTTCAGGATCGCGTCGAGCCAGCAGTGGTTGATCGCGTGCGTCGTCTCCGAGCGCACCCGCGGCTTGGCGCGGTATGCGACGGAGACGCCGGCGATCGACATCATCTTCAGGTCGTTGGCGCCGTCGCCGACGACGATCGCCTCGGCGGGCTCGCAGCCGATCGCCGCGCAGGTGCGCTCGAGCGCGCGTTTCTTGCCGTCCGCGTCGACGATCTCGCCGAGCACGCGTCCGGTGAGCACGCCGTCGCGCACCTCGAGCGTGTTCGCGCAGGCGAAGTCGAGGTCGAGGCGATCGCGCAGCCGTTCGGTGAAGAAGGTGAAGCCGCCGGAGACCAGCAGCACGTGCAGCGACGCCTCCTTGGCAGCGGCGATCAGCGTCTGCGCGCCGGGCGTCACGCGAAGTCGCTCGTCGTAGACGCGTTGCAGCGTCGATTCGGGCAGGCCGGCGAGCAGTTCGGTGCGCCGGCGCAGGCTCTCGTCGAAGTCGGCGATCTCGCCGCGCATCGCCGCCTCGGTGATCGCCGCGACTTCCGCCCTGCGGCCGGCGAAGTCGGCAATCTCGTCGATGCACTCGATCGTGATCAGCGTCGAGTCCATGTCGAAGGCGAGCAGCCGATAGTCGGACAGGCGCGCGTCGGCGGCGACGACCTCGGCGTCGACCTGCAACGTGTCGGCGAGTCGCGTCGCGCGACGCCCGTCGATCGAGACGTCGTCCCAGGTGGCCAGGCGCGGCAGGCGCAGCGTGGGCGCGCGGCCGACCGCGTCGCTGCACGCGGCGACCGCGTCGTCGCCGAGCTGCAGGTGTTGCACGACGAGGCGTCGCATGGTCATCGATGCACGAGTTCGGCGAGCCGTTGGAGGATCTCGCGCACATTCTGCACGCGCGCGGCGAGGTCCGGGGTGGCGATCGCGAAGCGCATGCGGTCGGGGCCGGCGAGCTTCACGTCGCGGCGCGACTGGATGAAGCGGATCATCGCCACCGCATCGAGCGGCGGGTCGGGTACGAACTGCACGACGATCGCGTCGGCGGCGGCGTCGATCTTGGCGATGCCCAGCGGGCGCGATGCGATGCGCAGGCGATGCGTCTCGAACAGCGTGCGTGCCGGCTCGGGAAGTTTCCCGAAGCGGTCGACGAACTCCTCGCGCAGCGCATCGAGCGCGTCCGGCGCGGTGCAGTTGGCCATCCGCTTGTACAGCGACAGCCGCTCGCGCACGTCGGGGACGTAGTCGCCGGGCAGCAGCGCCGGAGCACGCAGGACGATCTCGGTGGTCGCCGCCAGCGGCGCCGACAGATCGGGCTCGCGGCCGGCGCGCAGCGCGTCGACCGCCTCCGACAGCATCTCGGTGTAGAGCGCGAATCCCACTTCCTGCATGTCGCCCGACTGCGACTCGCCGAGCACTTCGCCGGCGCCGCGGATCTCGAGGTCGTGCATCGCGAGGTAGAAGCCGGAGCCGAGTTCCTCGAGCGCCTGGATCGCGTCGAGGCGCTTGACCGCGTCGCGCGTCATCGATTTTTCGTCGGGCACCATCAGGTACGCGTAGGCCTGGTGATGCGAACGGCCGACGCGTCCGCGCAGCTGGTGCAACTGCGCCAGGCCGAAGCGGTCGGCGCGATGGATGACGATCGTGTTGGCGGTCGGCACGTCGATGCCGGTCTCGATGATCGTCGTGCACAGCAGCACGTTGAAGCGCTGCTGCAGGAAGTCGCGCATGACGCGCTCGAGTTCGCGCTCGGGCATCTGCCCGTGCGCGACGGCGATGCGGGCCTCGGGAACGAGTTCGGCGAGGCGCGCGCGACGGTTCTCGATCGTCTCGACCTCGTTGTGCAGGAAATACGCCTGCCCACCGCGCTTGAGCTCGCGCATCAGCGCCTCGCGGATCGTTCCGGAACTCTCGCGTCGCACGAAGGTCTTGATCGCCAGGCGTCGCTGCGGCGCGGTGGCGATCACCGAGAAGTCGCGGATGCCCTCGAGGCTCATCGCCAGCGTGCGCGGGATCGGCGTGGCGGTCAGGGTGAGCACGTCGACCTCGGCACGCAGGGCCTTCAGGGCCTCCTTCTGGCGCACGCCGAATCGGTGCTCCTCGTCGATGATCACCAGTCCCAGGCGGTCGAATTTCACGTCGGGCGACAGCAGCTTGTGCGTTCCGATCGCGATGTCGATGACGCCGCGGGCGAGGCCCTCGATGGCCGCGCCCGTCTCCTTCTTCGAGCGGAAGCGCGACAGCTGCGCGATGCGCACCGGGAAGTCCGCGAAGCGGTCGGCGAAGGTGCGATAGTGCTGCTCGGCGAGCAGCGTCGTCGGCGCGAGGACCGCCACCTGCCTGCCGCCGGCTACCGCCACCCAGGCGGCGCGCAGTGCCACCTCGGTCTTGCCGAAGCCCACGTCGCCGCAGACGAGTCGATCCATCGGCGTGCCCGAGGACATGTCGGCGACGACCGAATCGATCGCCGATTGCTGATCGGGCGTCTCTTCGAACGGAAAACCTTCGGCGAAGGCTTCGTAGTCGTTCGGCGCGAAGCGGAACGCGTGGCCTTCGCGCGCGGCGCGTCGCGCGTACAGGTTCAGCAGCTCGGCGGCGGCGTCGCGCGCCTTCGATGCGGCGCGCCGGCGCGCCTTATCCCACTGTCCCGAGCCGAGTTCGTGCAGCGGGGCGTCCTCGGCTGCGGCGCCGCTGTAGCGCGAGATCACGTGCAGCTGCGAGACCGGCACGTACAGCGTCGCATCCTTCGCGTAGCGAAGATGCAGGAACTCGGTGGGCCCTTCGCCCAGATCCATCGTGACCAGGCCTTCGTAGCGCCCGATGCCGTGCTGCGCGTGCACGACCGGATCGCCGGCCTTCAGCTCGGAGAGATCCCGGATGATCGCGTCGACGTCGGTCTGCGCTTCGCGCAGCCCGCGCCGGCGCCGGCGCGGAACGCCGGCGAAGAGCTCGGTTTCGGTGACGATCGAGACACGCGCATCCGGAACGGTGAAGCCGTCGAAGATCGGTCCGACCGTGATCGCTTCGTGCAATTCCGTCGCGGCGAAGCCCTTCCATTCGTCGACGGCGGGCAGGCGTACGCCGTTCTCGGCGAACAGCTGCTCGAGCGTCTCGCGCCGGCCCGGCGACTCGGCGACGACGAGCTTGCGCGTGCCGGGCGCGGCGAGCCAGGCGCGCAGGCGCCCGAGCGGGTCCGCCGCGCGGCGTTCGATCGCAACCGCGGGCGGAGCGAGTGCGAAGCCTCGTGCGTCGACGTCCCCTTCGGCCGGGGCGGTCATCGCCCAGCGGCCGAACTCGCGAGCCTGCGCGAACAGCGTCTCGCCGTCGAGAAACAGCTCCTCGGGCTTCAGCAGCGGGCGATTGCGATCGTGCGACAGGAACCGGTAGCGTTCCGCGGCTTCCTGCCCGAAGCGTCGTGCCGCGACATCCACGTCGCCGTGCGAGACGACGATCGCGTCCGCCGGCAGGTAGTCGAACAGCGTCGCCGTCTGCTCGTGAAAAAGAGGCAGCCAGTACTCGATGCCGGCCGGCGCGATGCCGTTGCCGACGTCGCGGTAGATCGTACTCGCCGAAGGATCGCCCTCGAAGCGCTCGCGCCAGCGTCCCCGGAAGGCCTTGAGCGCCGCTTCGTCGAGCGCGAACTCGCGTCCCGGAAGCAGTCGCACGCGATCGATCGGATAGAGGCTGCGCTGCGTGTCGGGATCGAAGGTGCGGATCGAGTCGATCTCGTCACCGAAGAGATCGATGCGGTACGGCAGGCTCGATCCGGTGGGAAACAGGTCGATCAGGCCGCCGCGAACCGCGTATTCGCCCGGCCGCAGGACCTGTGCGACGTGCTCGTAGCCGGCGAAGGCGAGCTGACGGCGCAGCCGCGCCTCGTCGAGGCGCTGGCCCTTGTGGAAGAAGAACGTGTGCGAGGCGAGGTACTGCGCCGGCGCCAGGCGTTGCAACGCGGTGCCGATCGGCGCGAGCACGACGTCGCAGTCGTGCTGCTGCAGCGCGTAGAGCGTGGACAGGCGCTCGGAGACGAGGTCCTGGTGCGGCGAGAAAGCATCGTACGGCAGCGTCTCCCAATCGGGCAGCAGCAGCACGCGCAGCCGCGGCGCGAACCAGCGCATCTCCTGCGCGAGCCGCACCGCGTCGCCGGGCTTCGCCGTGACGATCGCCAGCGCGCGCCTGTGCGCGGTCCGCGGCGCCGCATCGGCGCGGTCGGAATCGGCGCGGTCGGAATCGGCCGCTCGCAGCGCGAGCGCACTCTCCCGTTCGGCGAGCGCGGCGAGCAACAGTGCATCGGCCGAACCGTGGCAGCGGGGCAGGGTACGCACCTGCCCGGGTGCCGGCGCGGGAATCGAACCGAGTGCGTCGGCGCGATCGCCGAGCCGTCCCTGGGGGGACGCGGCGGGAGAGGTCGTCGGAGACTCGGTTCGCAAGCCTAGAATTCTATCTTTTCGCCGAACGGAGCAGGTTCCGCTCGATGTCCGCCGACCTCCCGCAATCGCCGCGCCACGTTGCCCTGATCCCCGCCGCGGGGACCGGCACGCGGGTCGGCGCGACCTTGCCGAAACAGTATCTGCTGCTCGGTCCGCGTACGATGCTCGAGTGGAGCGTCGATGCGCTTTGCGCGATGCCGTGGATCGAGCGCATCGTCGTCGTGGTCGCGCCCGACGATCAGCGGGCCGCAGCGCTGCTTGCCGCGCGGCCTCGCGTCGAGGTGCTCGCGCACGGCGGCACGACGCGGCGCGACACCGTGCTCGCCGGGCTGCATGCGTTGACGGGTCGCCACGAGGCGGGCGACTGGGTCCTCGTGCACGACGCTGCCCGGCCGGCAGTCGATGAAGCTGCGCTCGAACGGTTGCGCGACGCCGTGGCGTCGTCGTCCATCGGCGGGCTGCTCGCGCTGCCGGTGGGCGATACCGTCAAGCGCATCGCCGGCGACTCGCACAGCGTCGCGGCCACGCTCGACCGCACCAGCCTGTGGGCTGCCCAGACGCCCCAGATGTTTCGCCTGGGGTTGCTGCTCGGGGCGCTTGCCGCGCACGCCGACGTGACCGACGAGGCGTCGGCGATCGAGCGCGCCGGCTACGCTCCGCTGCTCGTCGAAGGCACGCGCGCGAACTTCAAGGTCACGAGCGCCGAGGACGTCGCGCTGATGCGCCTCGTGCTTGCCGCACGAAGCGGAGGGCAGCAATGAGAGGGCAGCAATGAGAGGGCAGCAATGAGAGGGCAGCAATGAGAGGGCAGCAATGAGCGAGCCGTTCGCGGCTGCGGTCCCGAGCGCGCCGTGCGGCATGCGCATCGGCCAGGGATGGGACGTGCACGCGCTGGTTCCCGGGCGCGGCCTGCGCATCGGCGGAGTCGACATCGAGCATCGGGCGGGCGCTCTCGGGCACTCCGACGCCGACGTCCTGTTGCACGCGATCACCGACGCGCTGCTCGGCGCCGCTGCACTCGGCGACATCGGTTCGCATTTCCCCGACACCGATCCTCGCTGGCGCGGAGCCGACAGCGCGCTGCTGCTTCGGGAGGTCGCGCAACGCGTCCGCGCGCTCGGCTGGAGCGTGGCCAACGTCGATACGACGGTGATCGCGCAGGCGCCCCGGCTCTCGCCCTTCGTCGCGCGCATGGTGGACAACGTGGCCGCTGCCATCGGCATCGAGGGCGGGCGGGTCAGCGTGAAGGCCAAGACCGCCGAACGCCTGGGCTCCGTCGGACGCGGCGAGAGCATCGTCGCGCAGGCGATCGTGTTGCTGGCGGCCGTGCCCGCCGCGGATCAGCCGGTGCCGGCCGATGCCGGCGGGCGCCTCCATCGCGCCTGATCGCGGAAACGACCGGCCTCGAATGCGCCGGCCGCTGCCGTTTCGGGCTACCGCCGCAGCGGTGCGCTCGGCTATGCTTGTCCATTCGCACGCCGATCGGCGTCGATATACAAGGAGGAGTCGATGGGGGACCAAACGAAGTACCTGCTCGACGAGAGCCGGATTCCGAAGCGCTGGTACAACATCCAGGCCGACCTGCCGAAGCCGCTCGCACCGGTGCTTCACCCGGGCACGATGCAGCCGATCGGCCCCGACGATCTGGCGCCGCTGTTCCCGATGGAGCTCATCCTGCAGGAAGTGAGCACCGAGCGCGAGATCGACATTCCCGATCCGGTACGCGACATCTACCGGCTGTGGCGGCCGAGCCCGCTGTTCCGGGCGCATCGCCTCGAGAAGGCGCTCGGCACGCCGGCGAAGATCTTCTACAAGTACGAAGGCGTGAGTCCCGCCGGCAGCCACAAGCCGAACACGGCGGTCGCGCAGGCCTTCTACAACCGCGAGGCCGGCATCCGTCGCCTGTCCACCGAAACCGGCGCCGGCCAGTGGGGATCGTCGCTGGCCTTCGCCGGCGCGCTCTTCGGCATCGACGTCACCGTGTTCCAGGTGCGCGTGTCCTACGATCAGAAGCCGTACCGCCGTGCGCTGATGGAAACCTACGGTGCGCGCTGCGTGCCGTCGCCGTCGAAGGAAACCGATTACGGGCGTGCGGTGCTCGAGCAGCGTCCCGACCATCCGGGCAGCCTCGGCATCGCGATCTCGGAGGCGGTCGAGATCGCCGCGAAGAACGACGACACCAAGTACGCGCTCGGCTCGGTGCTCAACCACGTGATGCTGCACCAGACGGTCGTCGGCCAGGAGGCGATCGAGCAGATGCAGATGGCCGACGCGTGGCCCGACGTGCTCATCGGCTGCACCGGCGGCGGATCGAATTTCGCCGGACTGGTCTTCCCGTTCATCGGACAGGGCCTGCGCGGCGGACGGAAGTCGCGCGTCGTCGCCGTCGAGCCGGCAGCCTGCCCCACGCTGACGCGCGGCAAGCTCGCCTACGACTTCGGCGACACCGGGCACATGACGCCGCTGGTGAAGATGCACACGCTCGGCTCCACGTTCACGCCGCCCGGCTTCCACGCGGGCGGGTTGCGCTATCACGGGATGGGTCCGCTCATCTCGCATCTGCTCGACCTGAAGCTGATCGAGGCGGTGGCCTACCAGCAGACCGAGTGCTTCGCCGCCGGCGTGCAGTTCGCACGCACCGAAGGAATCGTGCCGGCGCCCGAGGCGAACCACGCGGTCAAGGCGGCGGTCGACGAAGCGCTGCGCTGCAAGCGCGAGGGTCGCGCGGAGACGATCCTGTTCAACCTGTCCGGGCACGGCCACTTCGACATGGCCGCGTACATGGCCTACAACTCGGGTGCGCTCACCGATCAGTCGTACGACGAGAAGGAACTCGCGATGGCGCTGTCGGGGTTGCCCAGCGTGCCCGCGTGAAGGGAACCGGACGGTGATGCGTCGTTGACGCTCGGCGACGGCCCCACGCGGAGACGGCGCGTCGTCCGGTCCATGCCCGGATTCACCGGGCACGGGACCGGACGCCGCGGCGTTTCCGCGGTCTCGATCTTTGCGCGCGGCGTGCCGATCGGCCGGTTGCGCGAGGCCGGCTGAGCTGCGGCCGATGCAGCTGCAGGCGAGCGCCGACGACGAGCAGCACTGGATCCGGCAGGCGCTCTCCGCACCTGTCCCGCGGCCGCAGTGGCGCGTCTGGCGCTATCGCGCACCGGCGATCGTGCTCGGACTGTCGCAACGGCGGCTGCGCGACGAGATCGCGGTGCGTGCAGGCGAGGCGCTTCCGGTGCTCGTGCGCGCCTCCGGTGGCGGGGCGGTGCTCGCCGGTCCGTGGATGATCGGCGCCACCGTGCTCCTGCCGCCGCAGCATGCGCTCGCGGCGGGTGCGCTCGTCGACAGCTACCGATGGTTCGGCGAACTGCACGCGGGCGTGCTGCGTGCCTTCGGCGTCGAATCGCGTCTGCTGTTGCCGCGGGCGCTGCGCGAAGGCGATTCGCGCGTGGCGGGCTTCGAACCGCTTGCGTGGGCGTGCTTTGGCGCGCTGTCGCCGTGGGAACTGGTGGACAGCGGCAACCGCAAGCTGAGCGGCCTCGCGCAGCAGCGTCGCGCCGGCGGCATCGCGCTCGTCGCCGGAACGCTGCTTTGGCGCCCGCCCTGGTCGGTGCTGTGCGAAGCGCTCGACCGCGGCGACGCGCTCGAAGCACTCGCGATGCGCACCACCGATTGCGAATCGATACGCGCGTCGGTGGGCCTCGCGCCGCTCGACGAGATGCAGCGTGCGCGCTTCTCCAGCGGCCTTGCTGCCGCGATCGACGCGGCGCTGGCGGACACGCTCGCCGGCGAATGACGCCGCCCGGCGGGCGAGGCCGGTCGAGTGCCGTGCCGGGGCGCCCGTTCCGGTTGCGTTATCACCGGGTCGGCGTGCTAGGCCAGGTCGGCCGCCAGCGAATCGCGCACCGCGTCGGGCAGCGGCTCGGCCTGCGCGACGTAGTTCTCGTGGTCGACGCCGGCGCCGAGCGCGGCGCCGGCCTGCAGCGCGTCGATCATCGCGGGCTCGAGTTCGAAGCGCAGGAAATGCACGGCCGAGGTCTTCTCCTCGGTCGAGCGATCGAGGTCCTCGTCGGCGACGGCGTAGACCTTCTCGTGCCCCTCGACGCGCACCCAGACGCGGTCCTCGATGCGCACCAGGCGCCCGAGTTCGCGGCGGCGCTGCTCGACGTCGTCGTATTCGATGAGCATCGTCGCCTTCAGGTTGCTTCCGTCGGGAACGAGCGGGTTGTAGGCGTCGAGCTCGTGCTGGATGCCCTCGTCTTCGAAGATCCGCTCGATGCGCAGCATCTCCTGGATCTGGTAGCGCACCGTCTGCTCGTCCTCGAACAGCAACGTCACGTGCGCGCCAAGCGGCACCTTGCGGTTCTTCTTGTGCTCGAGCACCTTCGCACGCAGGTCGCTGCGCGCGCGCGCATAGGCCTCGAGCGTCATCAGCGAGTCGCGGGTGACCTTCGCCATGTCGGGATTGCCTCCGTGTTCGTTTCGCTGCGCGTCAGGGCAATCCGTATGCCATGCGCAGCAGCGTCAGCGGGTGCGCGAGCCTGTCGTCGACCTGGCGTCCGGCGGCCGACAGGCCCTGCGCGATGTGATGGCCCGCGAGCTGGCAGTCCGACGAGATCCAGTCTGGGTCGCCGTCGGGATGTTCGCCCATCTGGCGGAACACGGGTCTGCCGATCTTCATCGCGATCTCGTGGAACTCCTTCTTCACGCCCCAGGTGCCGGCGTGGCCCGAGCATCGTTCCACCGTGCGCAGCCGCGTGCCGGGAATCGTCTCGAGCAGCTCGCGCGTCTTCTGTCCGACGTTCTGCACGCGCAGATGGCACGAGACGTGGTACGAGACGTTGCCGAGCCCGCGCGCGAAGTCGGTCTTCAGCAGTCCGTCCTTCGAGCGTTGCACGAAGTACTCGAAGGGATCGAACATCGCGTCGCGCACGGCGCGCACGTCTTCGTCGTCGGGAAAGAGCAGCGGCAGTTCCTGCTTGTACATCAGCGCGCACGACGGAATCGGCGCGAGGATCGCCCATCCTTCGCGGGCCAGCTTCGCCAGCGCCGGCACGTTGCGATCCTTCAGCTTCTCCACCGCATCGAGGTCGCCCAGTTCGAACTTCGGCATCCCGCAGCACGCCTCGCGCTCGACGAAGACGTACGGAATGTCGTTGTGCGCGAGGATCTTCAGCAGGTCGTGCCCGATTCCCGGCTCGTTGAAGTTCACGTAGCAGGTCGCGTAGACGACGACCTTGCCGGGGGTTCGCTCGCCGTCGCGCACTGCGCCGGCCGGCGATGCTTCGGCATTCGCACGGAACCTGCGCGGCGCGAAATCCGGAAGCCAGGCCTCGCGGTGCACGCCGATGCCCTTCTCGAGCAGCTTGCGTATCGTCGCGTTGCGGCTTGCCGCGTTGACCGCCTGGGCCACGATCGGGATTGCCGCCAGCCTGCCGTTGCGGTCGGTGGCGGACAGATTGGTGTCGCGGAACCGGGTCGGCGTTCCGTTGCGAAACGCGATCGCCTTGCCGCGCAGCATCACGTGCGGAAAGTCGACGTTCCACGGGTGCGGCGGAACGTACGGGCACTTCGTCATGTAGCAGAGGTCGCACAGGTAGCACTGGTCGACCACTTTCGCGTAATCCGCACGCGCGACACCGTCGACTTCGCCGCTGGCCGACTCGTCGATCAGGTCGAACAGCGTCGGAAACGCGTTGCACAGGCTTACGCAGCGCCGGCATCCGTGGCAGATGTCGAAGACGCGCTGCATCTCGTCGAGCGCTTTCGTCTCGTCGTAGAACTCGGCGCTCTTCCAGTCGAGTGCGTGGCGGGTGGGCGCTTCGAGCGATCCTTCTCGTGCGGTCATCGGACGTCCTTGCGAAAAGGGGAGCGCGCAGCTCCCCCCGTCGTGAAAACGATGCGTCCCGGGCACGCGGCGCCCGGGGCCGCTCAGGCTATCGACTCGAGCGCCTTGGCGAACTTGTTCGCGTGCGAGCGCTCGGCCTTGGCGAGCGTCTCGAACCAGTCGGCGATCTCGTCGAAGCCTTCGTCGCGCGCCGCCTTGGCCATTCCCGGGTACATGTCGGTGTACTCGTGCGTCTCGCCGGCCACCGCCGATTTCAGGTTTTTCTCCGAACTGCCGATCGGCAGATCGGTGGCCGGATCGCCCACCTCCGCGAGGTAGTCGAGGTGGCCGTGCGCATGACCCGTCTCGCCTTCAGCCGTCGAGCGGAACAGCGCCGCGATCTCCGGCTGGCCCTCGACGTCCGCCTTGTTGGCGAAGTACAGGTAACGACGGTTCGCCTGGCTTTCGCCGGCGAATGCGTCTTTCAGGTTCTGGTGAGTGCGGGTGCCTTTCAGCGCGGCCATGGGAAGTCTCCTGTTCGGTGAGGGGTGCGGCGCTCGGGACACGAGCGCGCAGGCGCGGCGCTCGCGCGCCGATCGGCGCCAATGTAGCAAAGACCAATTGTAAAATCCAATTGATATGGCGAACGCGATTGATTGTCACTTTCTATCGGGTGCCGCCCCATCGGGTATCTCGCCTTGCGGACGATCGTCGCGTGGGCACCGGCGCTCAGCGCCCGGGGGCGACGCGGTAATCGGGCAGTTCGATGTCGACGCGCAGGCCGCCGCGTGCGTCGTTCGACAGCCGGGCCCGGCCCCCGTATCGTCGTGCGAGCCGGTCGACGATCGCCAGCCCGAGTCCGGACCCGCCGTGCTCGCCGCGCGCGCGGTCCACGCGTGCGAACGGACGCAACAGCCGTTCTGCATCCTCGTCGGCGATTCCGGGCCCGTCGTCGCGCAGCGCGAGGGCGATGCCGGCGCCGGTGGAGCGAACGAGCAGCTCCACGCGCACGCGGTCCGAGTCGTTGCCGCGCGCATGGTGCAGGGCGTTGTCGACGACGTTGCCGATCGCGCGCTGCAGGTCGGTCGGATCACCGTACCAGCGCAGGCCTTCGTCGGCATCGATCGACAGTTCGAGCGTGCCGGCGTCGACCTCTGCGCGATACGCATTGGCGATCGACGCGATCGATGCCGAGACGTCGACCAGCTCGGCGCGCGGCGGCTGCGCGATCTGCGCGTAGCCGATGAACTGGCCGACGATCCGGTCGATGCGCTCGATGTCGTCGACCATCGACTCGCGCTGCGCATCGGCCAGCCGCGCCAGTTCGACTTCGATGCGCAGGCGCGCGAGCGGGTTGCGAATGTCGTGCGAAATGCCGGCCAGCGCGAGCGCGCGGTCGGCGTCGAGTTGCGCGAGATCGGCCGCCAGCCGGTTGAAGCGCCGGTTTACGGCCGCGATCTCGGTCGGCCCGCTTTCGGCGAGCGGCGCCGGCGCGCGCCCGCGGCTGAGCAGCCCGATCGCGCCGGCCAGGTCGGACAGCGGACGGTTGACGAGCCGCGAGATGACGATCGCGCCGACCAGCGCGAAGGCCGCCGCGATCATCGAAAGAAGCACGAGGCTCGGACCGAACTGGCGCTCGACGCGATCGCGCGGCAGGATCAACCAGTAGTCGTCCCCGTCGATCTCGAAGCTGATCCATACGGCGTCGACGTCGTTCACGCGCCCGGCCACCCGCGTGGCACCGCCGAGCAGCGCACGCAGTCGCGGCTCGAGGGCGCGCAGGCGCGGGCCGGTCGCCGAAGGGTCGATGCGGTCCGCCGGTTCCTTCGGCAGCACGCGCACTTCCTCCTGCTGCGCCAGCTCGTCGAGCAGTTGCAGGCGGCGGTCGGGTTCGGCGCTGACCAGCGCCGAACGCGTGAGGTTGACCACCGAAGCGATCTCCCACGCCAGCCGCTGCTCGGGCGGAGCGCGCTCGAGCAGGCCGGCGGCAGTGATCGTCGCGACGAAGCTCGCGACGATCAACAACGCGACCAGGCCGAAGGTGCGCCAGAAAAGACTGATCGGACGCGGGCGGCGGGCCGCCGTCGTCGCCGCGGCGACGCTGCCCGCCGACATCAGTCGCCATCCGGAACGAAGACGTAGCCCACGCCCCACACCGTCTGGATCAATCGCGGCTGCTGCGGATCGGCTTCGATCAGCCGGCGCAGCCGCGAGACCTGCACGTCGAGGCTGCGATCGTAAGCGCCGTATTCGCGCCCGCGCGCGAGCGACATCAGCTTCTCGCGCGTGAGCGGCGTGCGCGCGTGCTGCACGAGTACCTTGAGCACCGAGAATTCCCCGCTCGTCAACGGCACCGTCTCGCCGTCGCGCGTGAGTTGCCGGGTCGCCAGGTTCAGCCGAAACGAACCGAATCGCACCTCGATCGGATCGGTACTCGGCGCACCGGGCAGCTCGGGCGGCGGTTGTCGGCGCAAGACCGCGTGGATGCGTGCGAGCAGCTCACGCGGATTGAAGGGCTTGCCGAGGTAGTCGTCGGCGCCCAGTTCGAGGCCGACGATGCGGTCGACGTCGTCGCCCCGCGCGGTGAGCACGACGATCGGCGTGCGCTCGCCGGCGCTGCGCAACCGGCGCACGATCGAGAGCCCGTCTTCGCCGGGCAGCATCAGGTCGAGCACGATCAGGTCGAAGCTCTCGCGCTGCATCAGTCGGTTCATCGCGGTGGCGTCCTGCGCGACGCTGACCTCGTACTGGTTCTCGCTCAGATACCGGCGCAGCAGTTCGCGCAGTTTCGGATCGTCGTCGACGACCAGCAGCTTGCGGGCGGCGGTGCTCATGGCCGGAATGATAGCCGCCGCCGCGGCAGCCGCGCGCGCCGCGGCGGGCTGCTGCAACATCCGGCGTGCCTTCGTTACCCCCTGTTACAGCGTTTACCCCGGCGAGGGCTGCGCGCGCGACCCGCGCTGTCTAGAATGCCCGCATGGTGGAAGACGAGGTCACGACGAGCGGATCGGGG
>JAMLIS010000011.1 GCA_023954015.1 Burkholderiaceae bacterium | reverse complement strand
CCGGACATGGCGACGATGCTCGCCTTCATCGCGACCGATGCGGTCGTCGCGCCGGCGCTGTTGCCGAAGTGGGTGCGCGAGGCGGCCGACGCCAGCTTCAACCGGATAACCGTCGACGGGGACACCTCGACCAACGACAGCCTCGTGCTGGCGGCGAGCGGCGCGGGTGAGCTGGCGCTCACCGACGAGTCGAGCCCCGGTGCGCGGCAGCTTCGCGAGGCCGTCATCGAGGTTGCGGTCACGCTCGCCCAGGCGATCGTGCGCGACGGCGAGGGCGCGACCAAGTTCATCACCGTCGCCGTCGAGGGCGCCGGCAACGCGGACGAGGCCGAGGCGGTCGCCTACGCGATCGCGCACTCTCCGCTGGTCAAGACCGCTTTCTTCGCCTCGGACCCCAACCTCGGGCGACTGCTGTGCGCGATCGGTTATGCCGGTATCGAGGATCTCGATGTGGACCGCGTCGATGTCTGGCTCGACGACGTGCATGTCGCGACCGCCGGCGGGGTCCATCCCGATTATCGGGAGGCCGACGGCCAGCGGGTCATGAAGCAGGCGGAGATCACGATCCGGGTCGCCTTGGGTCGAGGGAGCTCCGCCACGACTGTCTGGACCTGCGACCTCTCTCACGACTATGTCTCGATCAATGCCGACTACCGCTCCTGAGGCCAACCTTGCCGAGCTGCTCGTCCGGGCCCAGTCGCTCATCGAGCGGGTCGAGGCCCTGCTGCCGACGCCACCCGGCGCGCCCGAATGGGACAGCGCGGTTGCGTTTCGCTGGCGTCGCCGCCGGCAGGTCTTCGGTTCGGTCGGGGCGCTGGAGCCGGTACGCTCGCTCGCATCGATCGGGCTTGGCGATCTTCACAACATCGATGAACAGAAATTCCTGGTCGAGCGCAACACCCGCCAGTTCGTCGACAGCCTGCCCGCCAACAACGTCCTGCTGACCGGCTCGCGCGGGACCGGCAAGTCCTCTCTCATCAAGGCCTGCCTGAACGAGTACCACTCGAGGGGGCTGCGGCTGATCGAAGTCGACAAGGACGATCTCGTCGACCTGCCCGACATCGTCGCGCTCGTCGCCGACCGGCCGGAGCGCTTCGTGGTCTTCTGCGACGACCTCTCCTTCGAGGAAGGCGAGCCGGGCTACAAGGCGCTCAAGACCATCCTCGACGGCTCGATATCGGCGCAGTCCGACAACGTGCTCGTCTATGCGACGTCGAACCGGCGCCACCTGATGCCCGAATACATGCGCGAGAACCTCGAGGCGAAGCACCAGTCCGACGGCGAGATCCACCCCGGCGAGACGGTCGAGGAGAAGATCTCGCTCTCGGAGCGATTCGGACTGTGGGTGGCGTTCTATCCGTTTCGCCAGGACGACTATCTCGCGGTCGTCGAACACTGGCTGGCCAGCTTCGGCTGCGCCGAAGCAGACCACCGCGGCGCGCGCCGATGCGCTGCGCTTCGCCCTCGAGCGGGGATCGCGCTCCGGACGTGTCGCCTGGCAGTTCGCGAAGGACCGCGCGGGGCGCGCGCCGGCCGAACGAGGCGAAAGCGCGCAGCGCGCGCCGGCCGAACGCGCTTCCGGCGCGCCCTGACGCGGTCAACGATGCTCGAGGTCGCGGTCGGCGTCGTCGTTCGTGCCGACGGCGCAGTGCTCTTCGGGCAGCGCCGTGCCGGCAAGCCCTACGCAGGCTGGTGGGAGTTTCCGGGCGGCAAGGTCGAGATCGGCGAGACGATCGAGCAGGCGCTCGCGCGCGAGCTGCACGAGGAACTCGGCATCGACGTGCAGCGCTCGTTCGCCTGGATGGTGCGCGAGCACGTCTATCCGCATGCGCACGTTCGGCTGTCGTTTCGCCGCGTCGTCGAGTGGAGCGGCGCGCCGCGCGCACGTGAGGGCCAGACGCTGGCCTGGCGACATCCGGCAGCGATCGACCTCGCGCCGCTGCTGCCCGCGGCGATTCCGGTGATCGGCTGGCTGCGGCTGCCGCAGTGGCTCGCCATCAGCAGCGCGCTGCAGCTCGGCGACGATGAATTCCTGGCGGCACTGCGTCGTGCGCTGGCCGCCGGAGTGCGACTCGTGCAATTGCGCGAACCGGGTATCGCATCCGATCGTCTCGAACGGCTGTGGCGCGAAACGCGCACCTTGTGCAGGAGGGCAGGCGCTGCGCTGGTGGTCAACGGTGCGCATCCCCCGTCGTACGCCGCGGCCTGCGACGGCGTGCATCTTCGAAGCGCGGATCTGCACGCCTGCGTCTCGCGGCCTCCGGTTCGACTGGTCGGCGCTTCGTGCCACGAAGCGCGCGATCTCGCTCGTGCACGCGCGCTGGGCGCCGACTACGTCGTGCTCGGCCCGGTCAAGCCGACGCTGTCGCATCCCGGAGCGCCGGCGCTCGGCTGGGATCGCTTCGCGTCGCTCGCCGCGCAGTCGCACGTGCCGGTCTTCGCGCTCGGCGGATTGACCGAAGCCGATGCGCAAGCCGCCTGCGCCGCGGGGGCGCACGGCGTGGCGATGTTGCGGGGGGCCAGTCGCGATCTCGCTTCGCGGCTGCCGGTCTGGTGAATCCATCTTCGTAGGCGCCGCCGCAACCCGCAACTCAATATATCAGTCCTTGCCCTCGAGCTGCTCTTCCTTCGCTTCCTCGGCAATCCGGTACCGCTCTGCCGCCCAGGCGCCGAGGTCGAGGCTCTTGCAGCGTTGCGAGCAGAACGGTCGCCAGCGGTTCGACGAATCGAAGGGTGTCTTTCGGCCGCAGGCCGGGCAGTCGACGACGACGGCCTTCTTGATCGTCACAGGTTGCACAGGCCGAGTTCGAAGTCGATGTCCGTGTCGGCCGGGCGCGGTCGCTCGTCGCGGTCGCGCATCGTGAAACGGATCCACAGCAGGTACTTGTTCGCGCTGATCTCGGGGATCGCGCCGAGCGCCGGGTCGAGCCGCACCTGCACCATCTGGAAAGTCTTGCCTGCCAGCGGCTGCTGGTAGCTGCCGCCCTGCGCCGTGAGCGCGCTGCGCTGCGAGCTCTCGCGCAACAGTCGAAGCACGATCGTCACGCTGTCGTACATCGGCTTGAACGGCGCTGCCCAGCCGGCAATGTCGTGCTGGCGCGCCTGCGCCGGACGGTGCTGCCAGGCATGGTACGAAGGAAGATCGAACTCGCAGGCACCGCCGGAGATGAACATCCGGCTGCGGATGCTCATCAGCCACTCGTTCTCGCGCAGGTGCTGCCCGCTCTTTCCGGTTGCCGCGCCCAGTCCGCCGAGCGCTTCGTCGATCTCGCCGAGAATGCGATCGAGCGCTTCCTGCGAGACTTCCGGACTGTTGCGAAAGCCGATCAGCGTCTGGCGCTGGCGCTCGAGTTCCTGCAGCAGGTCGGCCTTGAGGTCCGCGCGACCGGCGACATCGAGCACCTCGAACAGCGTGCCCAGGGCGACGTGGTGGTCCAGTGGATGCTCGCGACGGGCAAAGAACTCGAGCCGATCGAACAGATCCTCGAGCCGCAGCAGCGTCCGGACGCGTTCGTTCAGCGGGTACTCGTACAAGATCAAGGCGTCGTCCTGTGCCGCGGGCGACGGCGTTCGCGCTGCGCACGCGCTGCCGCCGATGTATGCGAGTCGCGCTCGGTCCGTGCAGACGCACGAATTCTGTAGCAAAGCGCTTTCGTTGACAAACCTCGCGATGCAGCGCGCCAGAGGCTCGCCGGCCGTTCAACGCGCGGCGGCATACCTGCGATGCAGCGCCTCGACCTGCGCGTCCAGTGCGTCGGCGGCACCGCCGTTGTCGATGACGTCGTCGGCGGCGGCCAGCCGCGCTTCGCGACTCGCCTGCGCGGCGAGGATCGTTTCGATGCGCTCGACGCTCAATCCGCTGCGCTGCCGCACTCGCGCGATCTGCACCGGGACCGGACAATCCACGACGAGCACGCGGTCGAAGCGACCCGAGCGTCCGGCCGACTCGACGAGCAGCGGTACGACGTGAATCGCGTAAGGTCCCGAAGCGGCAGCGATGCGCCGCTCCGATTCGGCGCGGATCATCGGATGCAGGATCGCTTCGAGCGCTTCGCGTGCGCGCGGGTCGTCGAAGGCTCGTGCGCGCATCGCGTCGCGGTCGAGCGAGCCGTCTGCATGCAGCACCGCTTCGCCGAAGCGTGCGCGAATGGCGTCGATCGCGGCCCCGCCCGCAGCAGTGAGTTCGTGCGCGATCGCATCGGTGTCGACCACGGTCGCGCCGCGCGCGGCGAAAAGATCGGCAACCGTGCTCTTGCCGCTGCCGATGCCGCCGGTGAGCCCGACCACGAAGGGCCGGCCTGAAGTCCTGCGCTCGGGGGCCGCTGCGCTCATGGGAGCGAGTCTAGCAGTGCGAGTCGATCGGGGCTTCTGCGGCCTCGTGCCGCGTCGCGACCGATCCGGGCGATGCGTGAGATCGATGCTGGCCAGGCCCGGCGGATTGCGGCAGTATGCCGACCCTGATCGAATCGTGCCTTTACCATGCGTCGATGAAGAACGCCGCCCTGGCGATCGGAAGACACGAACGCCTCGAAAGCCTGCAGGTGCTGCGAGGCGTGGCGGCGATGCTCGTCGTCTACAACCACGTGGGCGACGCGGTGCGGACGGCTGCCGAACGCGTCGGTTCTTCGCTGCTGGCGCCGAGCGCCGACCTCGTCAAGCTCGGCGAGGTGGGTGTCGACCTGTTCTTCGTCATCAGCGGCTTCGTGATGACGCTGAGCGCGCGGCGCTTCAGTGGATGGACCGGATCGGCAACGTTCCTCGCGGCCCGTTTCAACCGGATCGCCCCGCTCTACTACCTGGTCACGCTGGTGATGCTCGCGAATCTCCTGCGGGCGGGAGCCAGCGACGAGCTGACTGCCGAGTCGTACCTGAACTCGCTCACCTTCATCCCGATCTTCGACGACAGCACTTATTCGTGGCCGATTCACTTCCTCGGCTGGACGCTCGCCTTCGAGTTCACGTTCTACGTCTTCGTCGCGCTGCAGATCGCGGCGAGGCTCGGTACCCGCGCGATCGTGCTGCTGGCGGCGGTCGCAGTGCTGCCGCTGCTGCATCCGTTGACGCAGAACGCCGACATGGCCTGGCAGATGGCGACGAGCCCGCTGCTCTGGGAGTTCGCGCTCGGGATCCTCTGTTACATGCTGTGGGAACGAGGACTCCTGAATCGCATTCCCCGGCGCCTGCTGGGCGCCTTGGCGTTGCTGGCCGCCGGCGTCCTGGTCGCCCAGGCTACGGCTCCGGGGCACTCGCTGTCATTTCTCGCCTACGATCCCGTCAATTACGGCGATCTCCACACGCGCGCGTGGGCTTTCGGCATTCCCTGCTTCGTGATCACCTGCTTCGTCGTCACCCGTCGCGTCGGCGGCTCGCCGGCCGCTCTGCTCGGTCGCAGTCTCGGCGATGCGTCCTATTCGCTGTACCTCACGCACGTGCTGGTCGTCTCCGTGCTCGCCAAGGCGATGGAGCTGCTCTGGCTGCCGGCCGACGTCTACGTGGTGGGCGGACTCGTCGCCTCCGCGCTGGTGGCCCTTGCCGTGTATCGGTGGGTGGAGAAGCCGTTGCTCGAAGCCGGGCAACGACGGTTGCGCACCTGGCTGC
This sequence comes from Burkholderiaceae bacterium, assembly GCA_023954015.1. Lineage (GTDB taxonomy): Bacteria > Pseudomonadota > Gammaproteobacteria > Burkholderiales > Burkholderiaceae_E > Zeimonas. Next base: position 112,626 of record JAMLIS010000011.1, on the reverse strand, counting down.
CGGCGCTGCGCGGCGGGACCGGTTCCGTCGTTGCCGTGGCACGGGTGCACGCAGGCACCGACCGGCCCCGCCGTTCGTGAGCGCGTCGCTCCCGCCAGAGGCGCTGCCGAGTCACGCGTACAGCGAGGCGAGCGGCCCCCGGAAGTAGAGCGCGAGCAGTCCTGCGCCGGCGAGGTAGGGTCCGAACGGGATCGGCACTTCGCGCCCGCGCCGCGCGACGAAGATCAGCGCGAGGCCGACGATCGAACCGACGATCGACGCGAGCAGGATCACCGCCGGCAGCGCCGTCCAGCCGAACCACGCGCCGATCGCGGCGAACAGCTTGAAGTCGCCGTAGCCCATGCCTTCCTTGCCGGTGACCAGCTTGAAGAGCCAATACACGCTCCACAGGCTCAGGTAGCCGGCGATCGCGCCGATGACGGCGGCCGACAGCGGCGCGAAGACCTCCCAGAGATTGAATGCGAGTCCGATCCACAGCAACGGCAGCGTCATGCTGTCGGGCAGCAGCTGCGTGTCGAAATCGATGAAGGCGAGCGCGATCAGGAAGCAGGTGAGCACGACCGCACCGAGCGCGGCTGCGCTCCACCCGAAATGCGCCACCGCCACGGCGCACAGCAGCGCCGTCGACGCTTCGACGATCGGGTAGCGAAGCGGGATCGCCGCGCCGCAGGCGGTGCAGCGACCGCGCTGCAGCAGCCAGCTCGCAAGCGGAATGTTCTCGACGGCGCGGATCGCGTGCCCGCACGACGGGCAGTGCGAGCGCGGCACCAGCAGGTCGAAGCGCGCCGCATGCGGCGCAGCTTCGCCGCGCAGTTCGGCGGCCTGCTGCGCCCACTCGCGCTCGAGCATCTTCGGCACCCGGTGGATGACGACGTTCAGGAAACTGCCGGCGAGAAGGCCGAAGAGAGCCGCGGCGGCAACGGCCAGTGCGGAGGATTGCTGGAACGCTTCGATCATGAAGCGCGATCGTGGGCCGTCGGGTCGCGGTGGTCAATTCGTGACCCGACGAGACGCACCTTGCACCGCCTGGCCGGCTTTCGAGGATGCGGCAGGAGCGCCGCGCCTTCGAAAGCTCCGTCCGGAAGCAGCGTCGCCGTCGCGCAGGTGCGACGCTGGCCGCGACTTCACTTCTTCATTTTCGAATAAGTGAACTTCGGCGCGTCCTTCAACGTGTCCTTCGTCGTGTTCACGCGGGCACGCCAGGCGCCGTCGCGCTGGTTGACCACCACCGACGAGGGATCGATCACGACGTAGCTCTCGCCCATTCCGAGAAAGCCGCCCACCGAGACGACGACGCCGGTCACCGTCTTGCCGTCGTCGATGACGAGATCCTGGATCTCGCCGACCGAGTCGTTCTGGTGGTTGTACACCGTGGCCCCGATCAGCCGGCTCGCCATGAAAGCGGCGGGCTCGACGTTGACGAAGCGCACGGCCATCGTCGCGGTGTCCGCCATTCTTATTCCCGATGGCGACGAGGCGGTATTCGAATCCGCCTTCGGCGTGGTCGGCGGCCCGGCCGCCGGCATCGTGGACGAAGTTCCGGTCTGCGCTTGTGCGACGCCGGCCAGCGCAAAGGCGATTGCCGTGCTCAGGATGATCCGGTTCATGAAATGCTCCGATTGGTTGCGCGGTCGCGCGAAGGTCGCGCGCCGTCCGGCCCTGCGAGCAACCGGCAGCCCCGGCTCGGAGGACGACGCGGCTCGGTCGCCTCGGAGGAAGGTGCGGTCGCTCGAGCGAAGGCGCGGTCGCTCGGGCGAAGGCGCGGTCGCTCGGGCGAAGGCACGGGTCGGTCGCTGCTACAGTAGGGTCCGGCCGATCGCATGCCGCGAACCGGAATTCGTACGCTCGGGCGAGCGAGATGCAGCCGAAAAGCCTCCTGGTTCCTTGCGCATGAGCGATTGCCGGCCGGCGACGCACGGTCTCGAAGCGAATTCCTGCGCCGACGTGCGGGCGCACGAGGGGCGCGGCCGCGCGCGATCGACGTTGCGCTTCGGTCGATTCCGGCTCCTGCTTCTGTGCATGGTCGCGAACCACGTCATGGCCGCGACTGCGCCGCAGCCTACATCGACCGCCGGGGCGGCCGCGCCCCCCACCATCGAGACGAGAGTCTCTGCGAGCGAAAGCGGCGAGATCGCCGACCGCATACGCGGAATCCTCGCCGAAATCGGGCCGCTGCGCGAAGTGCAGGTGCAGGTCTCCGCCGGCGTGGTGACGTTGAGCGGCACGGTGCCGACGGCGGAAGACATCCAGCGGGCCGAGGCGATCGCGTCGCGCGTGGCCGGGGTCGTGACGGTACAGAACGATCTCGAGCGCGACCTTGCGTTGACGACGACATTGACGCCGGCGCTCGACGAGTTCGAAGCCGGCGTGAGAGGCTGGCTGCGCGCGCTGCCGCTGATCGGAGTCGCGCTGGCGATCGCGCTGCTGGTCGTCGCGACCGGATATCTGCTCGCATCGATCGACCGCCTGTGGCGGTGGCTGATGCCGAACCCTTTCCTCGCCGAGATCACGGCGAGCCTCGTTCGACTGCTGTCGATCGTGCTGGGCCTGGTCGTCGCGCTGGAACTGCTCGGCGCCACCGCCTTGCTCGGTGGCGTGCTCGGCGGCGCCGGCGTCGTCGGACTCGCCATCGGGCTCGCAGCGCGCGACACGGCCGGCAACTATCTGGCGAGCCTGATGCTGAGCCTGCGCCAACCGTTCCGCGCCAACGATCACGTCGTCATCGACGGTCACGAAGGCCGGGTCATTCGGCTGACGTCGCGCGCCACCGTCCTGATGACGCTCGACGGCAATCATCTGCGCATTCCGAACTCGATCGTCTTCCAGTCGGTGATCCTGAACTACACGCGCAACGCCGAGCGCCGTTTCTCCTTCGATCTGGGAATCGATGCGGACGACGATTCGCTCGACGCCATGGAGGTCGGACTGGAGGCGATGAACGCACTGGCGTTCGTGCTCGATACGCCGGCGGCCACCGCCGTGATCGAGAACGTCGGCGACTCGAACGTCGTGTTGCGCTTTTTCGCCTGGATCGACCAGACGGACACCGATTTCCTGAAGGCGCGAAGTCTCGCGATCCAGGCGACGAAAGCGGCACTGGAAGACGCCGGCTTTGCGCTGCCCGAGCCGATCTATCGCCTGCGCTTCGACGAGCATGCAGCGCCGCCGATCGCGATGCGCGCGCCGACGGCGCCGGCGGAGCCGGCGGACCGGCGCCCGCACCGGCGGCGCAGTGTCGCGAGCGCAAGCGAAGGCGACATCGCGCCGGACACGCACATCGATCGGCTCGTCTTCGAGGAACGCGCGCAGGACCACCGCGACGACCTGCTCGACAACACCAAGCCGATCGAATAGCCGTCGAACGGCGCCCATCGGGTTCGACCGGCGCTATCGGCGCTCATCTTGCAACCGGCGGACTCGGGCGACCGGTACGAACCGCCGATCGAGCGGGTCGTCGGCCTCGAGCCGTTTCGACCCGCCGGGGCACGCCGGGTCGCTGCAGCTCGCAGTCGAGCGCCGCGCGGTTCCAGCTCGCCAGATCGGCCGCGGCATCGTAGGTCGACTGCAGGAACGCCATCAACGTCGCCTGCGGGTCTTCTGCACCTCGCACCGCCTCGTACGGCAGCACGAACTCGCCCAGCGCGGCGTCCCAGCGCGCCGCGTCGGGCTCGATCTTCGCCGCGGCAAAACCGTCGGGCGAAGGATAGGCGTATGCGTAGAACATCGCTTCGTTCGCGCCGCCGTTGCCCGGCCAGAAGCCGGCCGAGCAGACCTCGTGCGAATAGGCCTCGCGCGTCACCGCATCGGGCAGATTCGGAATCCCGCCCGGGTGCAGCGGTGCCGTGCGGCCCGAGAAACGCGTGACGGCGAGGTCGAACGAGCCCCAGAACAGATGCACCGGCGAGACCTTGCCGAGAAAGCCGGTGCGAAACGTCTCGAGGATCGGCACGATGCGCAGCAGCGCGCGGTGGTAGCGCATCACTGCTTCGGCGTCGTAGGGACGCCTGCCACGGTCATCGGCGAAGGGGACCGCGTCGGGTATCTCGTTGGGCGCGCCGCGAATGTCGAAGGTGCCGCCCACGCGTTCGACCGCCGCCCGGGTCCGCCCGAGGAACTCCGCCACGCTCATCGCTTCGAGCGCGAAGCCGTCGCGGGCTCCGCCGTCGGCCTGCACGACCAGCCGATGGTCGACGAAATCGAAATCGAGACTGAGGCAGCCGCCGGGCTCGTGCACCGGCCCGGTCGTCAATCCGCGCGGGGTCACGTAGAGCGTCGCATGCCACGAGTGGTTGGCCCACGGCGTGTGCGCGAGACGGTGCTTGCCGACGATCTGCGACCAAAGGTGCAACGCGTTGCACGTTTCGGCCCATTCTGCATAGGGCAGCGGCGGCCAGCCCGTCGTGTCGCGCATGTTCGTCATCCGATGGGGTTCGAGTCGTCCTTCTTGCGATCGCCGTAGGCCATGAGCGAGCAACCCCCGCTCCCGACCGCGACGCAGCAAGACGCAGCCGGCGCTCACCGCAGGAATGTGCTTTAATGCGCGTCACCATCCATTTAGATGGTGAACGGAGTCCGCAGAGAGAACATTCATGGACGACCGCCAGCTGCCGATTCGAGGCCGTGGGGGCGAAACCGAAAAAATCACCATCAATCTCGGCGTCGTCGATCTCGGCCAGATCGATCTGCTCGTCCAGGAGGGGTTTTATTCGAATCGCACCGATCTGATCCGCACCGCGATCCGCAATCAGTTGGTTGCGCACGCCGATGAACTGCGGCGCACGGTTGCCCGACGCACGCTGACGCTGGGATTGCAGCAGTTCAACCGTGCCGATCTCGAACGCGTGCTGGCCGCGGGTCAGATGCTGCAGATCGAGGTTGTCGGTCTGGCACGCATCGCAGCCGACGTCACCCCCGAACTCGCTCGCGCCACGATCGAGTCGGTGCGCGTGCTGGGAGCTTTTCATGCCAGTGCGGCAGTACGTCGTGCACTGGCCGATCGAATCTCTTGAACGTTTCTCTCGAGGAGTCTTCATCATGAATACCTTCAGGCTACCGCCCGCTCGTCATCGCCGGGCAAGTCGCCCGGACGGCTCATTCGATGTGCAAGCCGTTACCGACACGATCCGGAAAGCGCTGGCGAGCGCCGGGCTGGATACAGGCATCGGCCCGATGAAAGGCGTCGTCTCCACGATCGAACGTGCCTTCGCGTCGGCCGGCACCCGGGGCGACGCGAATCGATTCGCTGCGACGAACGGAACGATCGACGTGCTGGCCCGCGAGATTCGTCCCGGTCGTACGAACCGGCGTGTGGCCGCCGCCGACAAGAGCACCTGGCCCGGCGCGTTCCTCAGTCGTTCCTTCACGAACGACGCGGGCACCCGTGGCTACAAGCTCTACGTTCCGACATCCTGCGAGGCCGGCGGCGAGGAGCGGGTACCGCTCGTGGTGATGCTGCACGGTTGCACCCAATCTCCCGACGATTTCGCGCACGGCACGCGAATGAACGAGCTCGCCGAGCAGCATGGCTTCCTGGTTGCGTACCCCGGCCAGACACCCGATGCCAATCGCTCGAAATGCTGGAACTGGTTCAAGTCCGAAGACCAGGAACGTGATGCCGGCGAGCCGTCGCTGATCGCGGGAATCACGCGCGAGGTGATTGCCGCTTATCGCGTGGATCCGCGACGTGTGTTCGTGGCGGGGCTTTCCGCGGGCGCAGCCATGGCGGTCGTGCTCGGCGCGACGTATCCCGAAACGTTCGCTGCAGTTGGCGCCCACTCGGGCGTACCGTATGGTGCAGCGCACGATATGCCGTCCGCGTTCGCCGCCATGAACGGCGGCACGCCGATGCTCGGAAAGCCGCCGTTCGACATGCCGGAGCTTGCCGGCCTGCCCGAGTTTGCCGCGCTACGGGAGCTGGTGTCCCGGCGCAGCTCTGCGGCCACGAAGAAGCGGCATCGGGCGCCGGTCCTTCATCCGGTACCGACCATCGTGTTCCATGGCGACCAGGATCACACGGTGAACGTGCGCAATGGCGCCGAAATCGTCGAGCAGGCAGCGACCGCTGCCGCTTCCGGGCGCAGCGGAGCGGCGGGTTTGCGCCGGATCGTGCAGCAGGGCGCTTCCCGCGAGGGGCGCAGCTTCGAACGCACAATATTCGCCGATGCGGAAAACCGTCCGGTAGTCGAACAGTGGGTGCTGCATGGCGCGGGCCATGCCTGGTCGGGCGGCAGTCCGTCCGGTTCGTACACCGATCCCCGCGGTCCTGATGCATCGGCCGAGATGGTGCGTTTTTTTCAGTCGCAGTGGCACTCGGACGATCGATCGTGAAGGCAACGCGTGTGCCGCCCCGAGAGCGTGCCAGCGTGCCGCCGCGTGCTGATACGTGCCGATACGTGCTGCCGCCGGGCAGCAACCGGTCGCACTCGGACTCACCACGGTAGCGGGGCCCGAGGGCAGCCGATGCTCAGACTACCTGCCCGAGCTTGAAGATCGGAAGATACATCGCGATGACCAGTCCGCCGATCAGCGTGCCGAGGATGACCATGATCATCGGCTCGAGCAGGCTCGAGAGGCTCTCGACGGCGTCGTCGACTTCGCGCTCGAAGATGTCGGCGGCCTTCGACAGCATCGAGTCGAGCGAACCCGATTCCTCGCCGATTCCCGCCATCTGCAGCACCATGTTCGGAAAGACCTGCGAGTTCTGCATCGCCACCGTCAGGCTGGTTCCGGTGGAGACTTCCTGCTGCACGCGTCGCGTCGCGACCAGGTAGACGTGGTTGCCCGAGGCGCCGCCCACCGAATCGAGCGCCTCCACCAGCGGCACGCCGGCGGCGAACATCGTCGACAGCGTGCGCAGCCAGCGCGCAATGGTCGCCTTCTCGACCACCGAGCCGAACACGGGCACCTTCAGCAGCAGCCGGTCCATCGTCATCTGCACGCGCGGCGATCGCTTCCACGCCTGCCCGAGGAAGTACAGTCCGCCGCCGATCGATCCGAATACCAGGTACCAGTACTCGACGAAGAAGTCCGAGAGCGCGATCACCATCAGCGTCGGCGCAGGCAGGTCGGCGCCGAAGCTCGAGAAGACTTCCTTGAATGCCGGAACGACGAACAGCATGATCACCGCGACCACGATGAGCGCGACGACGAGCACGGCAACCGGGTAGAAGAGGGCCGACTTGATCTTGCCCTTGATCGCCAGCATCTTTTCCTTGTAGGTGGCCAGGCGATCGAGCAGGTCGTCGAGAATGCCGGCCTGCTCGCCGGCACCCACCAGGTTGCAGAACAGCGAGTCGAAGTACAACGGGTATTTCCGGAACGCCTGCGACAGCGACGTGCCGGTTTCCACGTCGCCCCGGATGTCGTTGAACAGCTTCGATACCGCGGCGTTCGAGGTGCCGCGCGCGACGATGTCGAACGATTGCAGCAGCGGCACGCCCGCCTTCATCATCGTCGCCAGCTGGCGCGTGAACAGCGTGATGTCCTTTTCGCCGATGCGCTTGCCGCGCTTGTAGCGCCGCTTCGTCGCCTTGGTCATCGAGATGCCCTGGCGGCGCAGCGAGGTCTGCACGACGGTCGGCCCGCTCGCGCGCATTTCTCCGCGCAGGATCTTGCCGGCGCGATCGCGCCCTTCCCACGAGTAGGCGTGCTCCCGCGCGGGCTTGCGGCGCGCCGCCGAGGCGCGGGCGCCGCCCGCGGAGCCGGCGCCCAGGCTGCCGGCGGCCGCGCTGCGGGGGCCGGCCGTGCCGGCGGTCGTGTCGATCGTGCTCATTGCTTCGCCCTCATTCGTTCGTCACGCCGAGCACCTCTTCGATGCTCGTCATTCCCTGCATCACCTTCATCAGCCCCGAGCGGCGAAGGTCGCGCACGCCCTCGGCCTGTGCCTGATGGGCGATCTGCAGCGCATTTCCGTTCGACAGGATGATCTTCTGCGTCTCTTCGCTGATCGGCATCACCTGGTAGATGCCGACGCGCCCCTTGTAGCCCGAACCGCCGCAGCGCTCGCAGCCCACCGGGCGGAACGGCGTCCACTTCCCGTCCAGGTCCGATTCGAGGAAGCCGGCCTTCAGCAGCGCGCCGTCGTCGGCGCCGAGCGGCTGCTTGCAGTTGCACAGCCGGCGCGCCAGGCGTTGCGCGGTGATCAGGATCACCGACGAGGCGATGTTGAAGGGCGCCACGCCCATGTTGGCCAGCCGCGTCAGCGTGGTCGGCGCATCGTTGGTGTGCAGCGTCGACAGCACCATGTGACCGGTCTGCGCGGCCTTGATCGCGATGTCGGCGGTTTCCAGGTCGCGGATCTCGCCCACCATGATCACGTCCGGGTCCTGGCGCAGGAAGGCGCGCAGCGCGGCGGCGAAGGTCAGCCCCGCCTTGTCGTTGACGTTGACCTGGTTGACGCCGGGCAGGTTGATCTCGGCGGGATCTTCCGCGGTGGAGATGTTGATCCCCGGCTCGTTCAGGATGTTCAGGCACGTGTACAGCGAAACGGTCTTGCCCGAACCCGTCGGTCCGGTGACGAGGATCATCCCGTACGGGCGGCGGATCGCGTCGAGCAGCGTGGTCTTCTGGTCGGGCTCGTAGCCGAGCGCGTCGATTCCCAGCTTCGCCGACGAAGGATCGAGGATCCGCATGACGATCTTCTCGCCGAACAGCGTCGGCAACGTCGAGACGCGGAAGTCGATCGTGCGCTGGCTCGACAGCACGATCTTCATCCGGCCGTCCTGCGGCACGCGCCGCTCGGAGATGTCGAGGCGGGAGATCACCTTGATGCGCGATGCGAGCTTCTCCTTGATCGCCAGCGGCGGCGTCACCACCTCGCGCAGCTCTCCGTCGACGCGAAGCCGTATCCGGTAGAACTTCTCGTAGGGCTCGAAGTGGATGTCCGAGGCACCGGCCTGGATCGCATCGACGAGCACCTTCTGCAGGAAGCGCACGACCGGCGCATCGTCGACGTCGCTGGTGTCGGGAGCCGGCGCCTGCTCGTCGCTGGCCACGGCGATGTCGTCGAGCGAATCGTCGACGAAATCCTCGAGTTGCTCGCTGGTGCTTTGCCCGAGCCGCTCGACCAGGCGCACGAGCTGGTCGTGCTCGACGACGATCGGGTCGAGCGCGGCCTGCGCCGAGAAGCGGATGCGATCGAGCATCTTCGAGTCGGTCGGATCCGACACCGCGATCGACAGCCGTCCGCCGCGCTTGCCGAGAGCCACCACGCGCAGCTCGGTGGCGAGCTTGCGGTCGATCAGGTCGGCGGGCAAGGTCGCCGGATCGATCGCCGACAGGTCGAGCAGCGGGTGCCCGCACAGCTCGGCGGCGAAGTGCGCGAGCTGGCGCGCCGCCATGTGCCCGCCGCCGATCAGCTCGTCGACGAAGCTCAGCTTGCCGGCATCGGCCTTGCGCTGGATCGTGCTCGCCTGGTCCAGTCGCAGCAGCTGGTGCTGCACGAGCGCGCGCCCGAGTCCCGACAGCGAAGTCGGCTCCCTGGTACGGGCGGCGGCGGTTGCAGTGGCCATTGCGGTCGGCGAATTCGAACGGATCGCGGGAAGTTCGCAGGCAATGATGCCCGCGCCTGCGGGCGCCACATCCCGCGGCGCCCCGGAGCAGCGACGAGCGCGTGCGCCGCCCGGACGAACGGTGCGCCAGCCGCGTACTTGCCGCGACGCGACCCCCGGATCGACGCGCCGCGAAGCGCCGGCTGCAGCTGTCGCGGCGGCGCGGCGCGCCTAATCCCATGTTGCTCGCTTACCCGGATTGCTGCTCCAGGAGCCATTGGCCATAATCCGCGCTCGACGGCGGGCGGCAGCGCAGCCCGCGACAAGCAGGCGCTCGATGGCCGAAAACGACTACATCCTGGAGACGCGCCGCCTCGTCAAGGAATTCAAGGGATTCGTCGCGGTGAACGACGTCCACCTGCGCGTGCGCCGGGGCCAGATCCATGCGCTGATCGGCCCCAACGGCGCCGGCAAGACGACGTTCTTCAACCTGCTGACGAAGTTCCTGATTCCCACGGCGGGGCAGATCCTCTTCAACGGGCAGGACATCACCGCCGAGAAGCCGGCGCAGGTGGCTCGTCGCGGCATCGTGCGATCGTTCCAGATCTCGGCCACCTTCCCCAACCTGACGGTGCTCGAGAACGTGCGCGTGGCGCTGCAGCGCAAGCTGGGTACGTCGTTCCACTTCTGGAAGCCCGAGCGTTCGCTCTACGTGCTCGAAGCACGCGCACTCGAACTGCTCGACACGGTCGGCCTGCGCGAATTCGCCGACCACGTCACCGTCGAGCTGCCGTACGGGCGCAAGCGCGCGCTCGAGATCGCCACCACGCTGGCCACCGATCCCGAGCTGATGCTGCTCGACGAGCCGACGCAGGGCATGGGGCACGAGGACGTGGCACGCGTCACGCAGCTGATCCGGAAGGTGTCGGCCAATCGCACCGTGCTGATGGTCGAGCACAACATGAACGTCGTCGCCGACATCGCCGACACGATCAGCGTGCTGCAGCGCGGGCAGGTGATCGCCGAGGGACCCTACGACGTCGTGTCGCGGAACCCGCAGGTGCTCGAAGCGTACATGGGCAGCGCCACCGAAGAGCTCGGGGGCGTCCATGCCCACTGAACGCGGCGTCGAGTTCCTTCGCATCTCCGACCTGCACGCGTTCTACGGCGAATCGCACATCCTGCACGGCGTGGACCTCGTCGTGAACCGCGGCGAGGTCGTCACGCTGCTCGGGCGCAACGGCGCCGGGCGCACCACGACGCTGAAGTCGATCGTCGGGCTCGTGGGCCGGCGCACCGGGTCGATCGTGATCAACGGAGTAGAGGCGGTGAACCTGCCGCCGCACGCGATCGCGCGCCTGGGAATCGGCTACTGTCCCGAGGAGCGCGGCATCTTCGCGAGCCTGTCGTGCGAGGAGAACCTGATGCTGCCGCCGCAGGTCGGCTCGGGCGGCATGAGCCTCGACGAGATCTACGAGATGTTCCCCAACCTGGCCGAGCGTCGCACGAGCCCGGGCACGCGGCTGTCGGGCGGCGAGCAGCAGATGCTGGCGGTGGCGCGCATCCTGCGCACCGGCGCGAAGATGCTGCTGCTCGACGAGATCTCCGAGGGGCTGGCGCCGGTGATCGTGCAGAGCCTCGCGCGGATGATCCGCCTGCTGCGCGAAAAGGGGTTCACCATCGTCATGGTGGAGCAGAATTTCCGGTTCGCGGCTCCGCTGGCCGACCGGTTCTATGTCATGGAGCACGGCCGCATCGTCCAGAGCGTCGAGGCGGTCGAACTGGAGCAGAAGATGGGCATGCTGCGCGAGTATCTCGGCGTCTGAGAAGGCGGGCGCAGCGGCCGGTCCGCAGGGTCATCACTCGAGGAGGAAAGACGATGGCAATCAAGGTGAAGTTTTCGGCGCTGGTCGCTTCGATGGCGCTGGCCTTCGGCGCGGCGACGGCCAACGCCGAGGTCTCGGGCGGCGTCGTGAAGATCGGCGTCATGAACGACATGTCGGGCCTGTACGCGGATATCGGCGGTCCGGGCTCGGTCGTCGCGGCCAAGCTGGCGGTCGAGGACTTCCAGAAGCAGTTCAAGCCGAAGTTCAAGATCGAGATCGTCTCGGCCGACCACCAGAACAAGCCCGACGTCGGCTCCAACGTCGCGCGCCAGTGGTACGACACCGACGGCGTCGACGCGATCGCCGACGTGCCGACCTCGTCGGTGGCGCTGGCGGTGAGCCAGGTCACGAGGGACAAGAACAAGGCCTTCCTCGCCACCGGTCCCGGCAGTTCGGACCTCACCGGCAAGGCCTGCTCGCCGAACACCGTGCACTTCCTGTACGACACGTGGATGCTCGCCAACGGAACGGGCACCGCGGTCACCAAGAACGGCGGCGACACGTGGTTCTTCCTGACCGCCGACTACGCGTTCGGCCATGCGCTCGAACGCGATACGTCCGAAGCCGTCAAGCGGGCCGGCGGCAAGGTGCTCGGTGCGGTGCGCCATCCGCTCGCCACGCAGGACTTCTCCTCGTACCTGCTGCAGGCGCAGGCGTCGAAGGCGAAGGTGATCGGCCTGGCGAACGCCGGCGGCGACACGATCAACTCGATCAAGCAGGCTGCCGAGTTCGGCATCGTCAAGGGCGGCCAGAGCCTGGCCGGCCTGCTGGTGTTCATCACCGACGTGCACGGGCTGGGGCTCGACAAGGCGCAGGGCCTGCTGCTGACCGAGACCTTCTACTGGGATCACGACGACAAGACGCGCGAGTGGTCGAAGCGCTTCGCCGCGGCCAACAAGGGCGTCTATCCGTCGTCCGACCACGCGGGCGTCTACGCGGTCATCCTCGACTACCTGAAGGCCGTCAAGGAGATCGACTCCGATGACGGAGCGAAGGCCGTCGCGCAGATGAAGTCGCGCCCCGCCGAGGATCCGCTGTTCGGCAAGAGCACGACGCGAATCGACGGACGCACGCTGCATCCGGCCTACCTCTTCGAGGTGAAGAAGCCGAGCGAGTCGAAGGGCCCGTACGACTACTACAAGCTGCGCGGCACGATTCCCGCCGACCAGGCCTTCCGCCCGCTCAACGAAGGCGGCTGCCCGCTCGTCAAGTCCTGACCCGCCCGGCCGCAGCACGCCCGGGCTGCCGGGCCCGGGCTCCGACACCCGCGCAGCCGGTTCGCCGGCTGCGCGGGCGATGACCGATTCATTCAACCGCAGAGTCGATGGAAATCTTCGGCATACCGACCGTCGCGCTGTTCGGCCAGTTGCTGATCGGCCTGATCAACGGCTCGTTCTACGCGCTGTTGTCGCTCGGCCTCGCCGTGATCTTCGGTCTGCTGAACATCATCAACTTCGCGCACGGCGCGCTGTACATGCTGGGTGCGTTCACCGCGTACCTGCTGCTCTCGAGGCTGGGCATCGGCTACTGGTGGGCGCTGCTGCTGGCGCCGATCATCGTCGGCGCGATCGGGATGATCATCGAGCGCACGATGCTCGCGAGGCTCTACAAGCTCGATCACCTGTACGGCCTGCTGCTCACCTTCGGGCTCGCGCTGATCATCCAGGGGCTGTTCCGCAACTGGTTCGGCTCCTCGGGCGAGCCGTACCCGATTCCGTCCGCGCTCACCGGTTCGCAGAACCTGGGCTTCATGTTCCTGCCGAACTACCGGGCGTGGGTCATCGTGGCCTCGGCCGTCGTCTGCCTCGGCACCTGGTTCATGATCGAGCGCACGCGGCTGGGCGCGTACCTGAGGGCCGCCACCGAGAACCCGCAACTGGTGCAGGCCTTCGGCATCAACGTGCCGCGGATGATCACGCTCACCTACGGCTTCGGCGTGGCGCTCGCCGGCTTCGGCGGCGTGATGGCGGCGCCGATCTACCAGGTCAGCCCGCAGATGGGCGAGCACCTGATCATCGTCGTGTTCGCCGTCGTCGTCATCGGCGGCATGGGCTCGATCCTCGGCTCGATCGTCACCGGCTTCGGGCTGGGCCTGATCGAGGGCCTGACGAAGGTGTTCTACCCGGAGGCGTCGAACACCGTGATCTTCGTGATCATGGCGATCGTCCTCCTGATCAAGCCGGCCGGCCTGTTCGGCACGCAGAAGTAGGTCCCGCTCGATGGCGAACGACACCTCCACGCTCGCGGCGCCGTCCGCCGGCAAGTCGCGCGTGCACGCGCAGGCCGACACCAGTTACCAGCGCTACGCATTCGTGCTGATGGCGGCGGTATTCGTGCTGCTGCCGCTGGCCGTCTACCCGGTGTTCCTGATGAAGGTGATGTGCTTCGCGCTGTTCGCGTGCGCATTCAACCTGCTCATCGGCTTCGGCGGCCTGCTGTCCTTCGGACACGCGATGTTCCTCGGCACCGCCGGCTACGCGAGCGCGCACGCGGCCAAGGTCTGGGGCCTCACGCCCGAAGTGGCGATCCTCTTCGGCACCGCCTGCTCGGCGCTGCTCGCCTGGCTCACCGGGCTGCTCGCGATACGCCGCCAGGGGATCTATTTCGCGATGATCACGCTGGCGCTCGCGCAGATGATGTTCTTCTTCTATCTGCAGACGCCGTTCACGCACGGCGAGGACGGCATCCAGGGCGTGCCGCGTGGAAAGCTGTTCGGCATCGTCGACCTGAACGATCCGCGGGCGATGTACGCGCTCGTCTTCGTCGTCTTCTTCGGCGGCTTCCTGCTGATCTGGCGCATCGTGCACTCGCCCTTCGGCCAGGTGCTCAAGGCGATCCGCGAGAACGAAGCGCGCGCCACCTCGCTCGGCTACGACACCGACCGCTACAAGCTCGTCGCGTACATCCTTTCGGGGACGCTGTCGGGACTGGCCGGCGCCACCAAGGCGCTGGTCTTCCAGCTCGCCTCGCTCACCGACGTCTACTGGACGATGTCGGGCGAGGTGGTGCTGATGACGCTCGTCGGAGGGCTTGGTACGCTGTTCGGCCCGGTGGTCGGCGCAGCGGTGATCATCACGATGCAGAACTACCTCGCGCAGATCGGCGCCTGGGTGACGATCGCCCAGGGCGCGATCTTCGTCGTGTGCGTGCTGGCCTTTCGCCGCGGCATCGTCGGCGAGATCGCGCACGCGCTGCGCAAGCCGCTGTAGCCGCTTCCCCGGTTCACGCCACGATCGTCTGCGACTGCTCTCGCAGGTACAGCGGCAGATACCAGAACGAGCCGATCGCCTTGCCGGTGCTGCCGCTGCCCTTCCAGCCGCCGAAGGGCTGGTAGCCGGGCCAGGCGCCGGTCGTCGCGCCCTGCGGGCGGTTCACGTAGGTGACGCCGGCTTCGATTCGGTCGAGGAACCGTTGCGCCTGCTCGGGCGCTCCGTAGAAGCCGGCCGTCAGGCCGTAGCTGGAGCGGTTCGCCTCGTCGATCGCCTCGTCGAGCGAGTCGACTTCGCTGACCAGCACCAGCGGCAGGAAGTGTTCGTCGCGCCACGACGCGTCGTCGCGCGGGGCCTGCGCCACCGTGGGCGCGACGAACCAGCCGCGCGCGAGCGCGCCGTCGTCGAGCACTCGCCCGCCGGCGTCGATGCGTCCGACCGCCTTCAGGCGGTCGACGCAATGCCGATAGCGCAACTGCGCGCGCTCGTCGATGACGGGGCCCATCCAGTTGCCGCGTTCGGTGGGATCGCCCACGGCGATCGACTCGGCGGCGGCGACCAGGCGCGCGCGCAGCTCGGCGGCGACCGCGCGTTCGACGAGCACCCGCGAGCAGGCAGAGCACTTCTGCCCCTGCAGTCCGAAAGCCGAGCGCCAGATGCCGGTGACGGCGCGTTCCAGGTCCGCCTCGCGCGTCACCAGCGCCGCGTTCTTTCCGCCCATCTCCGCGATGCACGGGCGCGGCCAGCGCTGCTGCGCGAAGCGGCGCACGATGCTCATGCCGACCTCGGAGGAGCCGGTGAACGTGATGCCGCCGATATCGGGGTGGGCGACCAGCGCCTCGCCGACGGCGCCGCCGGATCCGCTGACGAAGTTGGCGACGCCGGGGGGCACGCCGGCATCGTGCAGCGCCTGCATCAGCAGCCGGCCGCACAGCGAGCTCGCGGTGGCGACCTTGAACACGACCGTGTTGCCCCCGACGAGCGCCGCGCCGATCGGCCCGCCGGCGAGCGCGAACGGAAAGTTGAAGGGCGCGATGACCGCCCACACGCCGTAGGGACGCAGCAGCGTTCGGTTGCCGCTGGCGAAGCCCGGGAGCGGGTCGTTCGGCAGGTCTCGGCGAAAGCCGTCGTTCTGCTCGAACTGGTCGCAGTACCAGCGGAACAGGTCCGCCGTCTCCTGCACTTCTCCGAGCGCCTCCATCCGGTTCTTGCCGACTTCGATCGCCATCGCGGCGGCGATCGCGTAGACGCGTTCGTCGATCAGCGCAGCCACGCGGCGCAGGACGGCGACGCGCTCGGCCCACGGCGTGCCCGCCCACGCGGCCTGCGCGCGACGTGCGGCCTGCACCGCTGCATCGACGTCGGCGGCGTCGCCGGCGGCGAAGCGGCCCACCAGCAGGTCGCGGTCGATCGGCGAACGCAGCTCGTACAGCGAAGCGCCGTGCCGTTCCCGCCCGTCGACGACCATCGCGTGGTCGGCGCCCAGTGCTCGCCGCGCTTCGTCGAGCGCGATGTCGAAGCGCTCGTGCAGCGCCGCCGGCGGGTCGAACATCGTGGAATAGGTGAGCCGGAAACTGCTCGCCGAAGTCATCGTCCTGCCTCCCGGAGTGGCGAAGTCGCGAAAAGGAAAAGGGTACAGGCCGGCCGCCGTCCGGCGGCTGGCGGGCGCCGCAGGGGCGGGAGAATCGGTGCAATAGGTCGAATGGCCTATGGTGAGCGTGAAACAGCACCGCTCGCCGGAGAGACCGCGGTGCAAGAATCTCGCCGCGGCCCCGCCACGGCTGCGCCTCGCGTCTCGAGTGCGCGTTGTTTTCCGGCCTCACGCGGGGACGCTCGTAGTGTGAACGGGTTCTGAACGGGACGAGAACCTCGGTAGCGGGAAACCCTCTTGTCCGATTCGCGTTTCGACGATACGCGTGCGCGGCTCGCGCTGGCCGACGACGCGCTGCGCCGTGGAGAACACGATCACGCGCGCACCTGCGCGGTCGTCGCCTCGGAACTCGCTGCCGAGGCCGGCGATCTTCAGGGGCAGGCGCAGGCGCTGCTGCGCATCGCGCGGGTGGACACTTTCGTCTCGCGACTGCGCAGCGCGCATCGCACGGCGCACCGCGCCGTGCAGCTCTTCGAGCAGGCCGGCGACGCGGCGGGCGAGGCACGCTCGCTCGTCATCTACTCGTACGTCGCCAGCTGCCTGCGGCGCAACGAGTTGGCGGTCACTTCGGCGATCATGGCGACCTCGCTCGCGCAGCCGCTGGCCGATGCGCGACTGCTCGCTTCCGCGCACAACGCGCGCGGCATCGCATTGATCGCCAACGGGGACTTCGACCGCTCCGCGGAGGCGCTCGACAAGGCAGCCGCCCATGCGGCGCGCTGCGGCGAGGCGGCGACCTTCCAGCCGCGGCTGAACCGCTGCTACGGCGAGATCGTGCGGGCCTGCGTCGAGCGGCACCTGTACTCGCATCCGGCAGACGGCACCCGGCTCGAAGAAGCACTGAATGCCTGTCGCGGCCTCGCGCAGCTCGCCCCCATCCCGCAACTGGGCAACGATGCCGAGCCGACTCCGCGCGCACTGCTCGCGTTCGCCGAGTGCATCGCCGCGGCATGGCGCGGCGCGTCTGGCGAGGCCGACTCGCACGCCACGCGCGTGGCCGCGTACGCCGCCCGGCACTCGCGCACGTCGTGGCTGCATGCGCTCGCGATGTGGGCCCAGTGCGAGGTGGCGCGCGGCAGGGACGATCACGCGGTGGCGGTCGCTTCGGTGCGCGCGATGATCGACGTGGCGCTGTCGGTCGAGCACGAGCAGATCGCCCGCACCGGGCACATGCTGGCGAGCGACGTGCTCGACGCGCAAGACCGCAGCCGCGAGGCGCTCGCCGAGCTTCGATCGCTCGCGCGGCGCGACATCGAGATCCGCCGCGAGAGCCTCGAGCACCACGATCGCGTCGCCCAGCGCCAGCTCGAACTGCGCCGTCGTTCGCAGCAATTGCGCGAACTCGAGGTCGAATCGCGCCGACTCGAACAGTGGTCGCTCGAGGATCCGCTCACCGAACTGCCGAACCGGCGGCACCTCGAGCAGGCGCTTGCCGAGGCGCTCCGGTGCGGCGCGGCGGCTCGCCGGGGTCCTTCGATAGCGCTGATCGACGTCGATCGCTTCAAGGAGATCAACGATCGGCATTCGCACGCGGTCGGCGATCGCGTGCTCCAGGCGCTCGCCGGATTGCTGCGGGCGCAGGTGCGCCGGGGCGACCTTCCCGCAAGACTGGCCGGCGACGAATTCGTGATCGTCTTTCCGGATTCGGGCCAAAGCACCGCGCGCATGGTCTGCCAGCGGCTGTGCAACGCAGTGCGGGATTTCGCCTGGAGCGAGATCGCGCCCGGCGTCGCGGTCGCCATCAGCGTCGGCCTGGCCGAGGCCGTGCCGCACGACACGATCCACACGCTGCTCGCGCGTGCCGACGAGGACATGTACCGGATGAAGAGCCGCGCGCCGCGCTGAAGCGCCCTCAGCGCGTTGCCGCCGCGTCGATCATCGCCTCGGTCGACGCGAACTTGTGCCGGCAGCGCCCGGCGCCCGCGCGCGCCACTTCGGCGGAGTCGATCCGGCGCCAGCCCGCATGGTCGATCACGCGCACGCCGCGCGACGCGAGCAGTGCCGCGAGCGCTTCGCCGCCGCCGCGTCCGCGGTCGGCGAAGTCGACCGCGATGCGCTGCGCGATGCGCTGCGCTTCGCTGCGGTTGGTCGGAATGGTGCCGGACGGTCCGCGCCCGGCCCATCCGGCGACGAACAGACGGTCGTCGATTCGCGCATCCTCGTTGGCGAACACACCGGCGCCGGCCGCAGCCGTGCAGCAGTCGACGGCCTCGTAGCCGATGCAGGTGACGGCGAGTTGCGCGGGCAGCACGAGCGTCTCGCCGCCCGCACGCGCGAAGCGCACCGATTCGAGCCGGCCGGATCCTTCGAAGGCCACGGGCGTCGCCCCGAAGTGGAACACGATGCGCATTCGCGTCTCGCGTTCGTCCTGCGCGAAACCGCGCAGCAGTGCGACGATCGCCGCCGCTTCGCCCGCGGGCTCGGCCTGTTCGAGCGCCTGCGGTTCGGCGACGACCGGGCGCGCTGCCTCCAGCCGGCCCAGCTCGGCAAGCTCGGCCCGCGTGAACTTCGCGTCGGCCGCGCCGCGCCGGCCGACGATGTGGATCGTTTCGATCGGTTGCGCGAGGAGGCACTCGTGCACCTGCGGTGAAAGGTCGGAACCGGCGAGTTCGCCGGGAGTCTTCGCGAGCACGCGCGCCACGTCGATCGCGACGTTGCCGTTGCCGATGACCACCGCCTCGCGCACGTCGCGCAGCCCCGGGTCGCGACAGTCGGGGCGATCGTTGTACCAGCCGACGAAGGCGGCGGAGCCGGCCACGCCGGGCAGCGTCTCGCCGGGAATGGCAAGGCGGCGGTCGCGTGGCGCGCCGGTGGCGATCACGACGACGTCGTACATTTCCCTGAGTTCGTCCAGGCGCACGTCGCGGCCGACCTCGACGTTGCCGAAGAAGCGCACCTCGTCGCGCGCGAGCACGCGATCGAGCAGGCGCGACACGGCTTTCGTTGCCTGGTGATCGGGGGCGACGCCGTAGCGCACGAGGCCGAAGGGAACCGGCAGGCGCTCGACGATGTCGATGCGCGCATCGGGGACGAGGCGAAGCAGCTGGTCGGCGAGATAGCAGCCGGCGGGGCCGCTGCCGACGATGGCGAGGTGTCTCACGAGCAGGACCGCGGTTGCGTGGGGGAAAGGCGCGCCGGTTGCGCGCGATGGCGCATTATTGCCTTCGACGCCCGGCAGCCGATGAACATCGCGACAAGGAGCGCAGGAATGCCGTCGCCACTCACCATCCTCGTCGCCACGATGACCGGAACGGCGGAGATGGTCGCGCAGGAAGTGCAGCAGGTGCTCGAGGCCGCGGGCCACGAGGTCGAGCTGCGCATGATGGACGGGCTCGACGCGGGCATCTTCTCGACCGGCGGCCGTTTTCTCGTCTGCACGTCGACCTACGGTTTCGGCAACGTGCCCGACAACGCGCAGGAGCTGATCGACAGCCTCGAGTCGACGCGCCCGGATCTCTCCGCAGTGGTCTACGGCGTCATCGCCCTGGGCGACCGGACCTACGGCGACACCTTCTGCCACGGCGGCGCGCGCTTCGACGCGCTGCTCTCCTCGCTCGGTGCGCGTCGCAGCGGCGAGGTGCTGCAGCACGACGCCAGCTCCGGCGATCTGCCCGAGGAAGTCGCGCCGGCCTGGGCGCTCGCCTGGGCGCGTGCGATCGACGAGCACGGCGCCGGGCCTGCCGGGCAACGCGATGCCGAAGGCCCGCAGCAGCACACCCAATCCGATCGAGCAAGGAGCGAGTAGCCATGTCCGACTGGGTCAAGACATTTCGCGGCGTCGTGCTCGCCTCCGAGTACGACGCGGCGAGCCACATGAACTCGCGGATGTACGTCTCCCGCTTCGACCAGGCCACGTGGCTGCTGCTGCACGCGATCGGGCTGACGCCGACGACGATGAAGGACCGGCGGCTGCGCGTGGCGATCGTGCGGCAGAACTTCCAGTTCATGCGCGAGCTGCGCGGCGGCGAACTGGTGCAGGTGCGCAGCGGCTTTCTCGCCGTCGGCGAGAAGTACTTCCGCTTCCTGCACCAGATGTTCGACGAGGAGGGCGAGGCGATGCTCGCCACCTGCGACAGCGTCGCGGTGCAGGCGGCGCTCGAGTCGAATCAGAGCGTGCCGCTCGAGGCGGCGCTGCGCGAACGGGCGAAGGCGCACCTGGTCACCGACAATCGGCCGGAAGGTGCGCTGCCGGACTGAACGCGGGAACGCGCCTTACCGCGTCGGCGGGGTCAGGTAGTCGGCCGAGGCACCGAGCGTGGCCTTGCTCGCACCGATTTCCATCCGCGCGATCGATTGCAGGTGAACTTCGTCGGGGCCGTCGGCGAAGCGCAGCGCGCGGCCCCAGGTCCAGGAGTCGGCCAGCGGCGTATCGGGGCTGATCCCCATCGCGCCGAAGACCTGCATCGCGCGGTCGACCACCGTCGTGTGCATCGCCGGCACGAGCGCCTTGATCATCGCGATCTCCTTGCGCGCGCCCTTCGCGCCGACGTGGTCGATCATCCACGCCGTCTTCAGCACGAGCAGCCGGGCCTGGTCGATCTCGATGCGCGAGCGCGCGATCCCTTCGGCGACACTGCCGTGCTGGTACAGATACTTGCCGAAGGTCTTGCGCTCCTGTGCGCGCTCGGTCATCAGTTCGAGCGCGAGTTCGGCCGCGCCGATCGAGCGCATGCAATGGTGGATGCGCCCCGGTCCGAGGCGCGCCTGCGCCAGTGCGAAGCCGCTGCCTTCCTCGCCGAGCCGGTTCGAGACCGGCACGCGAACGTCGCGAAACACGATCTCGCAATGGCCTTCGGGTGCGAAGTGGTTGACGGTGGTGATGTTGCGGACGACCTCGACGCCCGGCGTGTCCATCGGCACGAGCACCATGGTCTGCTGGCGGTGCCGCTCGGCTTCCGGGTCGGTCTTGCCCATCACGATCAGGATGCGGCAGTTCGGGCGCGCCGCGTTCGTGATGAACCACTTGCGTCCGTCGATCACGTAGTCGTCGCCGTCGCGGCGGATCGACGTCGTGATGTTCGTCGCGTCGGACGATGCCACGTCGGGCTCGGTCATCGCGAAGGCCGAACGGATCTCGCCGTCCAGCAACGGCACCAGCCAGCGCTCGCGTTGTTCCGGCGTGGCGAACATGTGCAGCAGCTCCATGTTGCCGGTGTCGGGCGCATTGCAGTTGAACACTTCGGAGGCCCACTGCACGCGCCCCATGATCTCGGCCAGCGGCGCGTACTCGACGTTGCTCAGCCGGGTGCCGGGTTCGTCGTCGCCGAGCGACGGCAGGAACAGGTTCCACAGTCCCTCGGACCGGGCCAGCGCCTTCAGGTCTTCCATGAACGAGACCGGGTACTGCCCGGCGTGCACTTCGTCGCGCCACTGGCGGATGCGCGGGACGATGTGATCGTCGAGGAAGTCGCGTACGCGGCGGCGCAGTTCCTCGACTTTCGGGGTGTAGGCGAAGTCCATCGTGGTCTCCGGAGGGTTCCGGGCCGATCGTAGCGCAGGGCGTGGCGAGCAATCGATCCGCGCGTCGGCATCGGGAGTCCCGGCGCGACGCTC
Source organism: Burkholderiaceae bacterium (assembly GCA_023954015.1). GTDB lineage: Bacteria > Pseudomonadota > Gammaproteobacteria > Burkholderiales > Burkholderiaceae_E > Zeimonas. The sequence goes on along the minus strand of JAMLIS010000011.1, from coordinate 90,839 downwards.
GGACGGGTTCGCGCTCGGACGGGTTCGATCCTTGGTCGGGGTGAGAGGATTCGAACCTCCGGCCTCTACGTCCCGAACGTAGCGCTCTACCAGGCTAAGCTACACCCCGCGATGCGCTTCCGGGACGGACCAGGCGGCAAGGCCTGGAGGAAGCGGCGATTCGCACCCGCCTTGCGCCGAAGAAGCGGCCCGGAGTCGGGATCGGCCGCCCTTCGTACCACTGGCACCACCCGGATTCAGTGGTCGCGCTCGATCGAGTAAGCCGTCAAGTATAGCAGCGCCTCGCGGTGCACGGAAGCGGGCGCAGCGAAGGGCAGCATGATCTCCACGGCTTCGCGCGCAGCCTGCGCTTCGTCGCGCGCGCGCTCGCGCGTGTAGTCGAGCGCGCCGGTGCGGCGGATCGCTTCGAGGATCGGATCGAACTGGTCGGTGGAGCCCTGCTCGATCGCGTTGCGCACGAGCGCGCGCTCCGCGGGCGTTCCGCGCTCCATGACGTGGATCAGCGGCAGCGTGGGCTTGCCTTCGCGCAGGTCGGTGCCGACCTGCTTGCCGATGTCGCCGGTGACGCCGGAGTAGTCGAGCACGTCGTCGATCAGCTGGAAGGCCGTACCCAGGCGGCGACCGTATTCGGCGGCGGCGGCCTCGACATCGGGCGTCGCCCTGCACAGCATCGCGCCCAGTTGCGAGGCGGCCTCGAACAGGCGCGCCGTCTTGTAGCGGATCACCTGCATGTAGCGCGCTTCGTCGGTGTCGGGGTCGTTGCAGTTGAGCAACTGCAGCACTTCGCCTTCGGCGATCGTGTTGGTGGCGTCGGCGAGCACTTTCATCACGCGCATGTCGTCGACGTCGACCATCATCTGGAACGCGCGCGAATAGACGAAGTCGCCGACCAGCACCGAGGCGGCGTTGCCGAACACCGCGTTGGCCGTGCGCCGGCCGCGCCGCAGGTCCGATTCGTCGACGACGTCGTCGTGCAGCAGCGTGGCCGTGTGGATGAACTCGACGACCGCGGCGAGCAGATGGGCCCGCCGGTCGTCGTGCCCGCCGAGCGCCCGCGCGACCAGCAGCACGAGCAGCGGGCGCATGCGTTTGCCGCCGGCGCCGATGATGTAGTCGGCGACGTTGCGGATCAGCGGAACCTCGGAGCCCAGCCGCTCGCGGATGACGCGGTCGGTTTCGGCGAGGTCCGACGCGAGGACGGGGAAGAGTTCGAGCGGCTTCATCGGCGGGCGCTGGCTGGGACGATTATAGTCGGCGGCCCGACACTTTGACCGGGCATCCCGGATCGGCGATAATCCGCGGTTCCCCTCGAAAGGAAGGTTCCATGTACGCGGTCATAAAAACCGGCGGCAAGCAGTATCGCGTCGCTGCCGGCGACAAGATCAGGGTAGAACAGATACCGGCGGACATCGGAGCGGAGATCACGATCGACCAGGTGCTGGCGGTCGGCGCGGGCGACCGGCTGTCGGTCGGCGCGCCGCTGGTGTCGGGCGCGGCGGTCTCGGCAACGGTGCTGTCCCATGGCCGGGGCGAGAAGCTGCGCATCTTCAAGATGCGCCGGCGCAAGCACTATCGCAAGACGCAGGGCCACCGCCAGAACTACACCGAGCTCTTCATCGGCGGCATCGTGTCGGCGCTCGGCGAGACCCGCGCGGAACGGGAGCCGACAGCGGCGCCGACAGCGGAGCCCACAGCGCAGCCTGCAGCGGAGCCGATGGAGGCGCCTGCCGTGACGGCCGGACAGCCCGCGGCCCAGGAGTAAACGAGATGGCACAGAAGAAAGGCGGCGGCTCCACGCGAAACGGCCGCGATTCGCAACCGAAGATGCTCGGCGTCAAGGCCTTTGGCGGCGAAGCCGTGCGGGCCGGCGCGATCATCGTTCGCCAGCGCGGCACGCGGTTCCATGCCGGCGAGAACGTCGGCGTCGGCAAGGACTACACGCTGTTCGCGCTCGTCGACGGACACGTGAAGTTCGGTGTCAAGGGACCGCTGCGCCGCAGTACGGTCAGCATCGAGCCGGCCCGGTAAGCTCCGGGGCGGGGGGCGCCGTGGCGCCGGCGAATCACGAAAGCCCCGCGCCGCGGGGCTTTTGCATTCTCCGATGAAATTCATCGACGAAGCGCGCATCGAGGTGGCCGGCGGCAACGGCGGCGCCGGCGCGGTGTCGTTCCGGCGCGAGAAGTTCGTGCCGCGGGGAGGTCCGGACGGCGGCGACGGCGGGCGTGGCGGCAGCGTCTTCGCGGTGGCCGATCGCAACATCAACACGCTCGTCGACTATCGCTACCAGCGAAAGTTCTTCGCCAGGAACGGCGAGCGCGGCCGCGGCGCCGACCAGTACGGCGCCGCCGCCGAGGACATCCGGCTGCGGGTGCCGGTGGGTACGCAGGTCTTCGACGAGGACAGCGGCGAGACGATCGCGGACCTCGTCGAGCACGGACAGGTCGCGCTGCTCGCGCGCGGCGGCCCGGGCGGCCTGGGCAACCTTCGCTTCAAGTCGAGCACGAACCGCGCGCCCCGCCAGTCGACGCCGGGGCAGGACGGCGAGCATCGCCGACTGAGGCTCGAGCTGAAGGTGCTCGCCGACGTCGGATTGCTCGGGATGCCGAACGCGGGAAAGTCGACCTTCATTGCGGCGGTGAGCAACGCGCGCCCGAAGATCGCCGACTATCCGTTCACCACGCTGCATCCGAATCTCGGGGTGGTGCGTGTCGGTCCCGAGCGCAGCTTCGTCATCGCCGACATCCCCGGACTGATCGAAGGCGCGGCCGAAGGGGCAGGGCTGGGCCACCAGTTCCTGCGCCATCTGCAGCGCACGCGGCTGCTGCTGCACCTGGTCGATCTCGCGCCCTTCGACCCCGATGCCGATCCGGCGCGCGAGGCGCGCGCGATCGTCCGCGAGTTGCGTCGCTACGATCCGACGCTCGCCGAGAAGCCGCGCTGGCTGGTGCTGAACAAGATCGACATGATCGAGCCCGGCGAGCGCCAGGCGCGAGTCGACGCCTTCGTCGCCCGCTATCGCGGGCGCGGGCGCAACGCGATCCCGGTCGAGCGCGTCTTCGCGGTTTCGGCGCTCACCCGCGAAGGCTGCGAGCGCCTGTGCCTGGCCGTCGCCGACTGGCTCGATGCCGCGCGCCCGAAGGAGCTCGGCGAGCGCGACGTGCGCTTCGAGGCTCCGCCCGACGATGTGGGCGGCGAGCCGGGCCTCCCGCGGGAGGACCGGCGTGGCTGACGTCCGGGCAGACCCATCCGGGGAGAGAGGCCGGCACGCTGCGATTCCCGCCGATCCGCACGGGGGCGCCGTGCGCGATGCGCATCGCATCGTCGTCAAGGTCGGTTCCTCGCTCGTCACCGACGAGGGGCGCGGCCTGGACGAGGCGGCGATCGGGCGATGGGCCGCGCAGATCGCGCAGTTGCGCGCGCTCGGCAAGGAGGTCGTGCTGGTCAGCTCGGGTGCGGTCGCCGAAGGCATGAAGCGGCTCGGCTGGAAGCGGCGTCCCAAGGCGATGCACGAGCTGCAGGCGGCCGCCGCCGTCGGGCAGATGGGCCTGGTGCAGGCCTACGAGAGCGCGTTCCGGCATCGCGGCCTGCGCACCGCGCAGGTGCTGCTCACGCACGACGATCTCGCCGACCGCAAGCGCTACCTCAACGCGCGTTCCACGCTGCTCGCGCTGCTGGCGCTCGGCGTCGTGCCGATCATCAACGAGAACGACACCGTCGTCACCGACGAGATCAAGTTCGGCGACAACGACACGCTCGGGGCGCTCGTCGCCAACCTGCTCGACGCCGAAGTGCTCGTCATCCTCACCGACCAGCGCGGCCTGTACACCGCCGATCCGCGGCGCGATCCCGATGCGCACCTGCTCGATTGCGTCGTGGCGGGCGATCCTGTGCTCGAGGCAATGGCCGGCGGCGCCGGTTCGGCGATCGGCAGCGGCGGGATGATCACGAAGGTGCTCGCCGCGCGACGCGCGTCGGCGGGCGGCACGCACACGGTCGTCGCTTCGGGGCGCGAGGCAGACGTGCTCGTTCGCCTGGCCGCAGGCGAGTCGCTCGGCACGCGGTTCGTCGCGCAGACGCCGCGGCTGGCGGCGCGCAAGAAATGGCTCGCCGATCACCTGCAGTTGCGCGGGTCGGTGCGGCTGGACGCGGGCGCGGCGCGTGCGCTGCTGCGCAACGGCGGCAGCCTGCTGCCGATCGGCGTCACCGAGGTGGTCGGCGACTTCGAGCGCGGCGAAGCGGTGGCGATCGTCGATCCGGACGGACGCGAGATCGCGCGCGGGCTCTCGGGTTACTCGAGCTCGGAGGCGCGCCTGATCATGCGCAAGCCGTCGTCGCAGATCGCGCAGATCCTCGGGTTCGTCGAGGAACCCGAGCTGGTGCACCGCGATCACATGGTGCTGCGCGTGTCTCCCGGCAACGCCGGCGACGCCACGGCATAGAGCCCCGGAACGTCGAGGCGTTCGCCGAATTCGCCCAGCGCCTCGAGCTGCTCCACCGGCACCACCCGCCGGTTTTCGCAGAAGAAGCGAAGCCCGCTGCGGTTGCGGTGGTAGAGCCGTCGGGCGGCCGCGATCGCCGCCTGCGGATCGTGCAGCATCGTCAGCGAGCACGCCGGCTCGGCCGCGGACGCGTCGCTGCTATCGGCCGGCAGCTCCATTTCGATCGTTTCCATCGGGCGTCTCCTGTTTCGAAGCACGAATCGAGGGTAGGCGCGCTGCCGTCGCGCACGCAGGCGCAGGGCGCGAACGCGACCCACCGCGGGACGAACGTAGGCTCGCCCACGCGTGTCGTTGCGCTCCCGCCACGTGCGACGTTCGGGCGTCCGTTCATCGGGCAACGAGCGGTACGGGGCCGGGCCCAAACGCGGCCTGAACGGGCGCAGCCCCGGCACCGCCCGCGGGGTCGGCTCGGATGCCGGCACCGAAAAGGGCGACAATTCCCGTCCACTTTCCCGAAGCTCGCGCGATGCCCGATTCCGCTTTCCATGGAGTGTTTCCGTACCTCGTCTCGCCGGTCGACGGCGACGGGCGCGTTCGTACCGACGTGCTGGCGCGACTGTGCGACGACCTGATCGGCGCCGGCGTGCACGGGCTCGCCGCGCTCGGCTCGACCGGCGAGTTCGCCTACCTGCGCTGGGAGCAGCAGTGCGAGGTGGTCGCGACCGTCGTCGAGGCGGCAGCCGGGCGCGTGCCCGTGCTCGCGGGCGTGGCTGCCACGACGATCGCCGAGGCGCAGCGGCGTGCGCGCGCTTTCGCGCAGATGCGCTGCGACGGCATCATCGCGATCCTCGAGGCGTATTTCCCGATTGCCGACGACGGCGTCCACGCCTATTTCGAGTCGATCGCGCGCGCCGTCGACCTGCCGCTCGTGCTCTACACGAACCCGAATTTCCAGCGCTCGGACCTGTCGCTGCCGGTGATCGAACGACTGAGCCGCATCCCGAACATCGCCTACATCAAGGACGCGTCGTCGAACACCGGTCGGCTGTTGTCGATCCTCGATCGCGTCGAGGGTCGCATGCAGGTGTTCGCTGCCTCGGCGCACATCCCGGCCTGCGTGATGCTGATCGGCGGCGTCGGCTGGATGGCCGGTCCGGCGTGCATCGCACCGCGCCAGAGCGTCGCGCTGTACGAGGCCTGCCGCAGCGGCGACTGGGTCCGGGCGATGGACCTGCAGCGCCCGCTGTGGTGCCTGAACCAGGCCTTTGCGCGATACAACCTCGCGGCCTGCATCAAGGGCGGACTCGAACTGCAGGGCTATGCGGTCGGCGCACCTCTGCCGCCGCAGGCGCCGCTGTCGGCCGCCGGCGTCGACGAAGTGCGCGCCGCGCTGCAGGCGGTCGGAGCGCTGCCGAACCACGGAGGCTGATTCCGCATGACCGACGAATCGATGCGCATCGAGCGCGACACTTTCGGCCCGATCGAAGTGCCGGCCGACCGGCTGTGGGGCGCACAGACGCAGCGTTCGCTGCAGTTCTTCGCGATCTCCATCGAACGAATGCCCGACGAGCTGATCTCGGCGCTCGCGCAGGTCAAGCGCGCGGCGGCGGTGGTCAACCGCGATCTCGGCCGGCTCGATGCGGCCAAGGCGGACGCGATCGTGCGTGCAGCCGACGAGGTGCTCGACGGGGCGCATCCGCGGGAATTCCCGCTGGCGGTGTGGCAGACCGGTTCGGGCACGCAATCGAACATGAACGTCAACGAGGTGCTGGCAAACCGCGCCTCGGAGCTGCTCGGCGGCGAGCGCGGCACGAAGCGACTCGTGCATCCGAACGACGAGGTCAATCGCGGCCAGTCGTCCAACGACGTCGTGCCGACGGCGATCCACGTGGCGGTCGCCACGGCCGTCGCGCAGCGTCTCGTGCCTTCGCTCGATGCGTTGCGTGCGACGCTGGACGCGAAGGCGAGCGAATACGCGGACATCGTCAAGATCGGTCGCACCCATCTGCAGGATGCCACGCCGCTCACGCTCGGCCAGGAGATGTCGGGCTGGGTCGCGCAGCTCGATCGCGCGCGCGAAGCCGTCGTGCGCGCTTTGCCGGGCGTCTGCGAGCTGGCTATCGGCGGCACGGCGGTCGGCACCGGCCTGAACACGCACCCGCAGTTCGGCGAGCGCGTCTGCGAGGAACTTTCGCGGCGGCTGTCGCTGCCCTTCGTGCCGGCACCGAATCGATTCGCCGCGCTGGCCGGGCACGAACCGGTGGTCGCGCTGCACGGTGCACTGCACGCGCTGGCGGCCGCGGCAACGAAGATCGCCAACGACGTGCGCTGGCTGGCCAGCGGGCCGCGCTCGGGGCTGGGCGAGATCCGCATTCCCGAGAACGAGCCGGGCAGTTCGATCATGCCGGGCAAGGTGAACCCCACGCAGTGCGAGGCACTGACGATGATCGGTGCGCAGGTGGCCGGCAACGACGTCGCGATCGGCATCGGCGCTTCGTCGGGCAACTTCGAGCTGAACGTCTTCCAGCCGCTCGTCGCGCACAACGCGCTGCAGAGCCTGCGGCTGCTGGCCGACGGCCTGGCGAGCTTCGAGCGCAACTGCGCGCGCGGTATCGAGCCGGTGCGCGAACGCATCGAGGAGCTGCTCGAGCGTTCGCTGATGCTGGTGACCGCGCTCAACCCGCACATCGGCTACGAGCGCTCGGCCGACATCGCCAAGAAGGCGCACCGCGAGGGCACGACGCTGCGCGAGGCCGCGCTCGCCCTCGGCTACGTCGACGCGAAGCAGTTCGACGAATGGGTGCGGCCGCAGGACATGACGCGGCCGAGCCCTTGAGCGAGCCGGGTCCGGCCGCCGGGCCTGCCGCTTCGGCCGCCGCCGGCGACGCCCGCAGCGAACGTCCCGGCGCTCCGGGCGGCCGCGGTTCGCTGTCGATCCTGCGCGCGCTGTGGCCGTTCATGGCGCCCTATCGCGTGCGGGTGGCGGTGGCGGCGGGCGCCCTGCTCGTGGCCGCCGCGGCCACGCTCGTCATCCCGCTCGCTTTCCGGCGGATGATCGACGTGGGCTTCACGGCGCCGCGGGAAGTCGCCGGCGGAACGCTCCCGGCCGACGTCGACACCTGGTTCATCGCGCTCTTCGGCGTCGCCGTCGTGCTCGCGCTGGGCACGGCGCTGCGCTACTACAGCGTGTCGTGGCTGGGCGAGCGCGTCACCGCGGACCTGCGTACGGCGGTCTACCGGCAGGTGTTGCGCCAGGACGCGCGCTTCTTCGAGACGCTGAAGAGCGGCGAGGTGCTGTCGCGGCTGAACACCGACACGACGCTGATCCAGACGCTCGTCGGCACCAGCGTCTCGCTCGGGCTGCGCAACGCGCTGCTCTTCGTCGGCGGCCTGGCGATGCTCGTCGTCACGAGCCCCGAGCTGGCCTCGATCATCGTCGGACTGCTGCTCGTCGTCGTGCTGCCGATTCTCGTGTTCGGGCGTCGCGTGCGTCGGCTCTCGCGCGCGAGCCAGGACGCGCTGGCCGACACCAGCGCACTTGCCGGCGAGACGCTCGGCGCGATCCAGATCGTGCAGGCCTTCGTGCGCGAGCCGCTCGAGACGCAGCGCTTCGGCGCAGCGACCGAAGCGGCCTTCGCCAGCGCGATCCGACGCACGCGCGCGCGCGCGGCGCTCACTGCGCTGGCGATCGTGCTCGTGTTCGGCGCGATCGTCTTCGTGTTGTGGCTGGGTGCGCGCGCCGTGCTCGACGAGCGGCTCACGGCCGGGTTGCTCACGCAGTTCATCCTGTACGCCGCGCTCGTGGCCGGCGCCACCGGCGCGATCGCCGAGGTGCTCGGCGACGTGCAGCGCGCCGTCGGTGCCACCGAGCGGCTGCTCGAGCTGCTCGAGGCGCAGCCGTCGATCGTCTCGCCGCGCCGCACGCAGCCGCTGCCGGTGCGCACGGCCGGAGCCGGCGTCCGCTTCGAGGAGCTGAGCTTTCGCTATCCGTCGCGGCCGGGCGAATTCGCACTCGAGGCGATCACGCTCGAAGTCGCCCCCGGCGAGACGGTCGCGCTCGTCGGCCCGTCGGGTGCGGGCAAGACGACGTTGTTCCAGCTACTGCTGCGTTTTCACGATCCGCAGCTCGGTCGCATCCTGTTCGACGGAGTCGACCTGCGCGCACTCGACCTCGCCGAGCTGCGCGGCGCGATCGGGCTCGTCTCGCAGGACAGCGTCGTCTTCTCGGCCGACGCGATGGAGAACATCCGCTACGGCAGGCTCGACGCGACCGACGCGGAGGTGATCGATGCGGCGAAAGCGGCGAACGCGCACGAGTTCATCGAGCGGCTGCCCGACGGCTATCGCACTTTTCTCGGCGAACGCGGTGTGCGCCTGTCGGGCGGCCAGCGCCAGCGCATCGCGATCGCGCGCGCATTGCTGCGCAATCCGCCGCTGCTGCTGCTCGACGAGGCGACGAGCGCGCTGGACGCCGAGAGCGAGCGCGCCGTCCAGGCCGCGCTCGAGCGCGCGATGCAGGCGCGCACGACGCTCGTGATCGCGCACCGGCTGTCGACGATCGTCGGCGCCGACCGGATCGTGGTGCTCGATCGCGGGCGGATCGTCGAGACCGGCACGCACGCCGGGCTCGTCGAGCGCGGCGCGCTGTACGCGCGGCTTGCGGCGATGCAGTTCGAGGCGTGAACGGCCGGGGCCGCCGTCGGTGTGCTTGCGGGGCAGCGGGCCGGCCTGCGCAGCCCTCGCGGGCGTCGCCGGGCGGGGCGCCCAGCGGAAGCGCTTCGCCGGATGGCGCGACTTCTGCGGCGCCGAGCAGCGCAGGCTCGGGGTCGGCGCGCGAAGCGCGCTTCGTTCTTCTGACTCGCGGCGTACTGTCTGAGCGGAGCGTGCGCAGCGCGCGCAGCGACTTACGCCGCGCGACCCCGAGACGAGCAGCACAGCGAAGTCGGCGCGCAGCGCCGACCGCCGCAGTTCGAGCGCCACCCGGCGAAGCGCTTCCGCTGGGCGCTCCGCCCGGCGACGCACGGTGCGAGGGCTGCGCAGGCCGGCCCGCTGCCCCGCAAGCGCACCGACGGCGGCCCCGGCCAGCGCCTCAGCGACCGGTTGGCCCGGCCGCCGTGGGTTGCGCGCCGAACAACCCGGCGCACAGCCGCACCGACCATGCGGCCGACTGCACCTGCACCACGTAGGCGACCGCGATCAGCAGCGCCGCGTCGACACCTCCAGGGCCGAACGCGTTCATCGCAAGTGCGAGCGCGATCGACAGGTTGCGCATCACCGTTCCGTACACCAGCGCGATCGCGTCGCCGCGCAGCAGCGCGAGTCGTCCGACGAAGATGCCCAGTGCATAGTTGAACGCATAGAGCAACACCAGCGGCACCAGCACGTCGATCAGCAGCGCCGGACGCGCGACGAGGTCCGCGCCCTTCAGCGCGAGTGCCACGAAGACGATGCCGAGCACGCCGAGCGTGGACAGCGGCGGGAAGCGCGGCGCCCATTCGTCGCGGAAGCGATCGCGTCCATGTCGGCGCACGAGCCACTCGCGCGTGAGTTGTCCGAGCAGCATCGGCACCAGCACGACGAGCGCGATCTGCAGGAATACCGCCGCCAGGTCGACCGGGACCACCGCGCCCATCAGCCACTGCAGGTAGAAGGGCGTGGCCAGGGAGCCGAGGATCAGTCCGATCACGGTCATCCTGATCGCCGCCGGGACGTTTCCGCGTGCAAAGCCGGTCCAGGCGATCGTCATGCCGCTGGTCGGCAGCAACGAGGCCAGCAGCAGGCCGAGCGCGAAGAACGGCTGGTCCGCGAACCACAGGCGTCCGATCGCGAAGGCCACGAAGGGGATCACGCCGAAGTTGATGGCCTGCGTCATCCACTGTGCCCGCAGGTCGCCGCCCTGGAGCAACTGGCGCGGCTGCAGTCCGACCATCATCGGGTACACCATCAGCAGCGTCAGCGGCACGATCAGCGTGCGCAGCCACGCCGACGGCGCGACCAGTCCGTAGAACAGGCCGATCAGCATCGCGACGGGAATCGCGAGCGCGAGGTTCTTCGTCAGGCGGGCGAGCAGGCTCACGCGTTCTCAGCGCCCGAGTCGATGCAGTTTCGCGCGCAGCGCCTGTATTTCGTCGATCAGGTCGAGCGCCAGCGCCACGCCGGGCGGATTGACCTCGAGGTCGCGTGCGAGGTTCATCGCCAGGCGCGCTCGACGCAGCGCTGCGCCGCTGAAGCGCCATTGTGCGCGTGCGGCGAACAGCGAAGCCGCGATCGCTTGCTCGCCCTGGGACGGCTGCGCCTCGCCGGAGTGGACGATCGGGTCGATCACTCCCTCGACGATCAACGTCGTGATCTGCTCCTCGTCGGCGCCGACCGCTCGCGACAACTCGACGAGCGTGAACTCGATCTGTTCCTCGACGACGGGCCCGTGGACCGGTATGCGGGATTCGTCGCTCATTGCGCTCTACCTTCCTGCTCTCGGGTCGAAGTCGAAGGCCTTGGCGATCGTGCGCCAGGCCTCCCGCTGTGCGTCGGTGGCCGCCGCAGGCAGTGCGATCGAGACGACCGCGTAGAGGTCGCCCGGCGGTTGCGACGGGATGCCCTTGCCGCGCAGGCGCAGCTTGCGCCCGGCCTGCGAGTCCGGCGGCACCGTCAGCTCGACGCTGCCTTCGGGCGTGCGCACGGGAACGGCTGCGCCGAGTGCGGCTTCCCACGGCGCCAGCGGCAGGTCCACGTAGACGTCGCGGCCGTCGACCCGCCACCGCGGGTTCTCGCGGAACTCGATCTCCAGGTACAGGTCGCCGGGCGGGCCGTTGCCGATGCCCGGGGCTCCCTGGCCGGCAAGCCGCAGGTGCTGTCCGGCGCGGATGCCGCGTGGAATGTTCACGTCGAGCGAACGCTCCTGCGTGACCACGTGCCCGCTCGCGTCGACGGCCGGCATCGCCAGCCGGATCGTGCGGCGCGCGCCGCGGTACGCGTCCTCCAGGTCGATCAGCACCTTCGCGTGCGTGTCCTGCCCCTGGCGCGGCGCCGACGGGCGGCGCTGCTGCGCGCGTCCCTGGCGCATCCGCGAGCCGAACAGCGCCTCGAAGAAGTCGCTGTACTCGCCTGCCTGGTCGTCGAAGTCGGTTCCGCGAAACTCGAAGCCGGCATCCCAGTTCGGCGGCGGTTGGAAGTCCTGTCCGGCGCGCCAGTTCTCGCCCATGCGGTCGTAGGCGGCGCGCTTCTCCGGGTCGCGCAGCACCTCGTGCGCCTCGCCCACCTCCTTGAAGCGCGCCTCGGCGTCGGGTTCCTTGCTGACGTCGGGATGGTACTTGCGCGCGAGCTTGCGGTAGGCGCGCTTGATCTCGTCCTGCGTCGCGTTGCGTTGAACGCCGAGGACCTCGTAGTAATCGCGGAATTTCATCGTTCTAGACCACCGTGCCGAACAGCTTTCCGATAAGTGCCGTGAGCGCCATCGCTGCCGCGCCCCAGAAGCCGACGCGGATCGCGGGCCGAAGTGCGGGCGCGCCACCCGCGTAGGCGGCAACCGCGCCGAGCGTCACCAGGAACGCCAGCGACGTGCCGGAGATCCAGCCGATCATCGCGGTGGTCGGCGCGACGGCGACGACTGCCAGCGGCAATCCCGCGCCCACCGAGAAGCTGGCTGCCGAGGCGATCGCCGCCTGCACGGGCCGTGCGATCGTCTCGTGCGTGATGCCGAGCTCCTCGCGCGCATGCGCGGCGAGTGCGTCGTGCTCGCTGAGCTGCTGCGCGACCGCGCGCGCGAGCGCGGGTTCGACGCCGCGCGCGACGTAGATCGACGCGAGTTCGTGCAGCTCGCTGGCCGGTTGCGTGGCCAGTTCGTGTCTTTCCAGCGCGAGCTCGGCGTGCTCGCTGTCGCGTTGCGAGCTGACCGACACGTACTCGCCCGCTGCCATCGACATCGCGCCGCCGACCATGCCGGCCAGCCCGACGAGGACCCATTCGCGGCGCGCGCCGCCGGCGGCGACGACACCGACGAGCAGGCTCGCCGTGGAGACGATGCCGTCGTTGGCGCCGAGCACCGCCGCGCGCAGCCAGCCGACCCGCTCGGTTCGATGGTGTTCGTCGTGAGGGCGGGGCCGACGCGGCATTCGGGAAGTCGTCGGCGACGATGCGAGTGCGCAGACCGCGGCGCGTGCGCTCAGCGCTCGCCGTCGGGCGGCAGCGCCGCCTCGGACGCGCCGAGCAGCGTCGCGCGTTCGGTCGCGTCGGCGCGCGCTTCGACGAACGGGCCGCGCGGGCGATGCCTCCCACGGAGGTAGCGCCCCGCCTCTCCCGGTTGCGTCGCCTCGCGCAGCGAGGCTTCGATCCGCGCCGGGCGCTCGCCCTGCGCATGCGCGAACACGAGTCTCGCCAGCTCGTTCAACGCCTGCACGTAGACGCCGCGCTTGAACTCGATCACCGCGTCGAGCGGCACCCAATAGTCGTTCCAACGCCAGGCGTCGAACTCCGGGTGACTCGAGGCGCGCAGGTCGATGTCGCTATCGCGGCCGACCAGTCGCACCAGGAACCAGATCTGTTTCTGGCCGCGGTAGTGGCCTCGCCATTCGCGACGCACCCAATGCTCGGGCACCTCGTAGCGAAGCCAGTCGCGCGTACGCCCGACGATGCGGACGTGGTGCGGATGCAGGCCCACTTCCTCGTGCAGCTCGCGAAGCATCGCCTGCTCGGGCGATTCGCCGCGCTTGATGCCGCCTTGCGGAAACTGCCAGGAGTGTTCGCGTATCCGCTTTCCCCAGAAAACCGAGTTCCTCGAATTGACCAGGATGATCCCGACGTTGGGGCGATAGCCGTCACGGTCCAGCATGGCCCGCACCCCTCGATCTCTTACAATCGCTTCGATTATAGCCAGTGGCCTCTCGCGCTTGCCGCGCTTGCGACGTCGTTTTCGAGGCGCCGCTCTCCCGGGTTCCCGATGAAAGCTTCTCGTTTCCACCTGTCGACGCAGAAGGAAGCGCCGGCCGACGCCGAAATCGCCAGCCATCGCCTGATGACGCGCGCCGGGATGATCCGCAAGGTCGCCGGCGGCATCTACACGTACATGCCGCTCGGTCTGCGCAGCATCCGCAAGATCGAGGCGATCGTACGCGACGAGATGAACCGGGCGGGTGCGGTCGAATTGCTGATGCCGGTCGTCCAACCGGCCGAATTGTGGGTCGAGTCGGGACGATGGGATAAATACGGACCGGAACTGCTGCGCGTGAAGGATCGCCACCAGCGCGACTTCGTCGTGCAGCCCACCTCGGAAGAAGTCGTCACCGACATCGCACGCAACGAACTGCGCAGCTACAGGCAATTGCCGAAGAACTTCTATCACATCCAGACCAAGTTCCGCGACGAGCGCAGGCCGCGCTTCGGCGTGATGCGCGGGCGCGAGTTCACGATGAAGGACGGGTACTCCTTCGATCGCGACCGCGAATCCGCGCTCGCCAGCTATCGCGCGATGTTCGACGCCTATCGCGCGATCTTCACCCGCATGGGTTTGCGCTTCCGCGCGGTCTCCGCCGACACCGGCGCGATCGGCGGCTCCGCCAGCCACGAGTTCCAGGTGATCGCCGACACCGGCGAGGACGCCATCGCGTACTGCCCCGATTCCGATTACGCGGCGAACATCGAACTGGCCGAGGCGCTGCCCGTCGTCGGCGAGCGCGAGGCGCCCGCCGAGCCGCTCGTGCGGGTGCCGACGCCGTCGCGCGCGCGCTGCGAGGACGTCGCCGAGCTGCTCGGCATTCCGCTCGAGCGTACCGTCAAGTCGATCGTGCTCGCGGTCGACGGGCGCTCGGATGCGCGCATCCACGGCGAGGCGCGCGTCGCTTCCGTGCCGGACGCTCGGCCGCCCGTTGCGGGGTCGGGCACGCAGATCTGGCTGCTGATCGTGCGCGGCGATCACGAGCTGAACGAGGTCAAGGCCGCCAAGATCGACGGGCTCGAAGGATTCCGCTTCGCCACCGAAGCCGAGATCGTCGAGCACTTCGGCTCGCCGCCGGGCTACCTCGGTCCGATCGGCCCGCGCAGGCCGGTGCGCATCGTCGCCGACCGCACGGTGGCGAACATGCGCGACTTCGTCTGCGGCGCCAACGAAGCCGATTTCCACTACACCGGCGCGAACTGGGGCCGCGATCTCCCCGAGCCGCTCGTCGCCGACATCCGCAACGTGCGCGAAGGCGATCCCTCGCCCGACGGCAAGGGGGTGCTTGCCATCCAGCGCGGCATCGAGGTCGGACACGTGTTCTTCCTCGGCACGCGCTACTCGGAGGCGATGGGCGCGGTATTCGTGGACGCCGACGGCCGGTCGAAGCCCTTCGAGATGGGCTGCTACGGCATCGGCATCACGCGGCTGCTCGGCGCGGCCATCGAGCAGAACCACGACGAACGCGGCATCGCCTGGCCCCGGCCGATCGCGCCCTTCGAGGTCGTCATCGTGCCGCCCGGGTACGCGCGCTCGGACGTCGTGCGCGCCACGGCCGATGCGCTCTACGAGCAGCTGCTCGCCGAAGGCGCCGACGTGCTGCTCGACGATCGCGACGAGCGTCCCGGCGCGATGTTCGCCGACTGGGAGCTGATCGGCGTTCCGGTGCGCGTGACGGTGGGCGAACGCGGCCTGAGGGACGGCGCGATCGAGGTGCTCGTTCGCCGCGATATGCAGCTCGCGCAGGTTCCCGTCGGCGATGCCCTGCCGGCCATCCGCCGGGCGCTTGCAGGCTGAGCCGTGCGGCGATTCAATCGCCGACGAATGAAACGTGTCCTGTTCCTGCTGCTGCTCACCTGCGCGCTGTTCGCCGCGCTGATCGCGTACCGGCCGGCCCGCGCCGGCTCCCAGCAGTACGAGGCCTTGAGCGATTCGATCCGTTCGGCGCTCGCAGCCGCCGTGCGCGACGACCGCGCGACCCCGCAGCCGCGCTTCGCGTCGATCTCCGAGAAGGTCGACTGGCTCTCGACGATGTCGTCGCGCCTGCCGCTGCGGTGGAAGCCCGAGTACCGGCAGCGCATCGAGTTCCTGAACGAGGTGCGCTACGAGGCACAGCGTGCGGGGCTCGACCCGCATCTCGTGCTCGGGCTGATCGAGGTCGAGAGCAACTTCCGCCGCTATGCGGTGTCGAGCGCCGGCGCACGCGGCTACATGCAGGTGATGCCGTTCTGGACGCAGCTGATCGGCGACGCCGACAGCGCGAAGCTCTTCGAGCCGCGCACGAACCTGCGCTACGGCTGCACGATCCTGCGGCACTACCTCGACGTCGAACGCGGCGACCTGTTCCGCGCGCTCGGCAGGTACAACGGCAGCCTGGGTCGCGCCGAATATCCGAACGCGGTGCTGCGCGCCTGGAAGCGCTGGCAGTACGCGCCGCGGCGCAACCTGCAGCGCGAGCCGCAGCCGGCGCCCGAGCGCTTCACCGAAGGCGCCCCGGAGTCGCCGGCGAAAGTGCTATAAGACGGACGTTTCCCGTCGCTTCGGAACCGCCGATGAATCTCGCCTCGAGCCTGCAGCAGTGGGCGGCGCGTGCGCCGTCGAAGCCAGCGATTCTCTTCGAGGGCCGCACGATCACCTACGCGCAGCTCGAGGCCGACGCCTCGCGCCTGGCCAATGCGATGCGCGCCAACGGCATCGGCGCCGGCGACCGTGTCGCGCTGTACCTGCCGAACATTCCCGAGTTCGCCACCGCCTACTACGCCACGCAGAAGATCGGCGCGATCCCGGTGTCGATCAACGCGATCTTCCGCAGCGGCGAGGTCGAATACCTGCTCCGGGATTCGGGCGCGGTGCTGGTGTTCACGGTCGCCGAACTCGTGCCTTTCGTTCTGCGCGAGTCGTGCCCTCGGCTGGCGCACGTCGTCGTCTGCGAGGGCGAGGCGAGCGGCGGCGCGCCCACGCTCGCGCAATGGTGCGCCGGGCAGCCGGAGCAGTTCGATCCGGTCGAGCGGGGCGCCGACGACCCGGCGGCGCTGCTGTATTCGTCCGGCACCACCGGCTTTCCGAAAGGCGTCACGCTCACGCAGTCGAACATCGCGACGAACGTGGCCAGCGCGGCGAAATACTCGGGCTACCGCGACGACGACCGCCTGTGCGTGTTCCTGCCGCTCTTTCACGTCTACGGGCAGAACTACATCCTGAATGCCGCGATCCTGGCCGGATCCACCGTCTGCCTGTTTCGCCGGTTCGTGCCCGACCTCGTACTCGACGCCATCGAGCGCGATCGCATCACGCTGTTCTTCGGGGTGCCGACGATCTTCATCGGCCTGCTGTCGATGGACCTCTCGAAACGCGACCTCTCGTCGATCCGCTACGAGATGTCCGCGGCCGCCACCATGCCCGAGGAGATCTCGCGTCGCTGGACCGAGCGCTTCGGCCGCCGCGTCTACGAGGGCTACGGCCTCACCGAGTGCTCGCCTTTCGCCTGCTACAACGATCTCGTCGAGCACCGCTTCGGTTCGGTCGGACGCGCGGTGGAAGGCTTCACGCTGAAGATCTTCGACGAGAACGACCGTGAACTGCCGTACGGCGAATGGGGCGAGATCTGCATCCGCGGCCCGGGCGTCATGCTCGGCTACTGGAATCGCCCCGAGGACACGGCACAGACGCTGCGCGGCGGCTGGCTGCACTCGGGCGACATCGGACGCATGGATGCCGACGGGTACGTCTACATCGTCGATCGCGTCAAGGACATGATCAACGTCTCGGGCTTCAAGGTGTGGCCGGCCGAACTCGAGCAGTATCTGTACAAGCTGCCGCAGGTGCAGGAAGTGGCCGTCTACGGCATCCCGCATCCGGAGAAGGGCGAGCAGGTGATCGCCGCCGTCGTACCGAAGGCGGGACAGACAATCGGTCCCGAGGATGTGATCGCCTGGTGTCGCGCGAACATCGCCGCCTACAAGGTGCCGGCGCGGGTGGACATCGTGCAGGAGTTGCCGAAGAGCGCGACCGGGAAAATCCTGAAGCGCGTTCTGCGTGATCAGGCGCCCTCGGCGTGATAGGGTAGTTGGCTTTCGATTTCGGCAGATCCGCTGCCACCCCGAACAATCACACGAAGGAGAGGAGCATGACCGGATTCACGCGTCGTGATTTCAACCGCGCAGCGGCCGCCGCCGGTGCCGCCACGCTCGCCGCGCCCGCCATCGTGCGCGCACAGTCGAAGAAGCTGAAGGTGGGCGTGCTGTTGCCGCGCTCGGGGGCGCTCGCCTTCATCGGGCAGTCGTGCCAGCGCGGCGCCGACATCTCGCCGGTGCTGCTGCGCGAGATGTACGGCGTCGACGTCGAACTGATGAACGCGGACATCGAGTCGAACGTCGACGTCGCTCGTTCGCGCGCGGAGAAGCTCGTAGACGAAGGCGCACACGTGTTGATGGGCGCCTTCGATTCGGGACCCACCGCGGCCATCGCGCAGGTGGCCGAGCAGCGCAAGGTGCCGCTCGTCGTCAACATCGCCGCCGCACCGCAGATCACCGAGCAGGGCTACAAGTACACGTTCCGCAACTTCCCGACGGCGGGCCAGCTGATCACCAACGGGCTGGCGCTCACGCGCGACCTGTTCCAGGCGACCGGGCGCGCCCCGCGCAGCGCCGTCTTCATGCACGTGAACGACACCTTCGGCACTTCGATGGCCAAGGGGATCGGCGCGATCCTGCCCAAGCTCGATTACCTGCCGTTCAAGGTCGTCGACACGATCGCCTACGATCGCGACGCGCGCGACCTGTCGGTGGAGGTCGCCAAGGCGAAATCCACCAACGCCGACTTCATCCTGCTGGTGAGCCGCCTGAACGACGCGATCCTGCTCGTGCGCGAGCTGGTCAAGCAGCGCTGGTCGCCGCAGGCGATCCTCAGCCCGGGGTCGCCCGGCATGTACGAGGCGCAGTTCTACAAGGCGCTGGGCAACCGCTACTCCGACTACTGCATCTCCAACGTGCCCTGGTACAACCCGAACGCGGCGATCACCAAGCGCGTCGAGGCGCAGTTCAACAAGCAGTTCCCGCAGGAAAAGCTGATGTTCCACGCGTTGAACGTCGGCTTCACCTTCGAGGCGATGATGATCGCCGCCGACGCGTTCAAGCGCGCGGGCGCCGCCGACGGCGCGCAACTGGCCGACGCGCTGCGCAAGACGAGCATCGCCGAACACATGATGATCGGCGGGCCGATCCAGTTCGACGCGAAGGGACAGAACGCGCAGATCGCGTCGGCGTGCATCCAGAACCGCGATGGCCAGCCGAAGGTCGTGCTTCCCGCGAGCGCCGCGCAGGCCAAGCCGGTGTTTCCGGTGCCGGGCTGGCAGGAGCGCAAGGCCTGAGCGCAAGCTGTCGAGGAAAACGAAAAGCGCCGGCACTGCCGGCGCTTTTCGTCTGACGCGGTCGAATGCCCACTCGGTGAATCGTCTCAGCGGCCCGAAAACGAGCGGGTGTCTGCGCGGTCTGACGCGCGGGCGCTGTTGCAGCGATTCGATCTCGTCGCCGGAAGAACGTTGTTTGCGCGCCGGCGCGGATTCGCTATGCTCCGTTCCCATCGATTGCGCGCCTTCCCGAAGGCGGCAACTCCGGAGACCCCGCTTGCCCATCGACGCCGTCGTCAACATCGTTGTCAGCGGGCTGCTCACCGGCCTGATCTACGGCCTGATGGCGCTCGGCCTGTCGGTGATCTACGGCGTCGTTCGCATCGTCAACTTCGCGCACGGCGAATTGATGGCGGTGGCGATGTACGCAACGGTCTTCGCCTTCGCGATGACAGGCCTCGATCCGTTGTGGATGCTCGTGCCGATGGCGCTCGCCTTCTTCGGCATCGGCTACGTGCTGCAGCGCGGCCTGATCAACCCGTTCATCGACCGCCCCGAGCACTCGCAGTTCATCCTGCTGCTGGCCGTCGCGCTGGTGGTCGTCAACCTGCTGCTGGTCGCCTTCGGCCCTGACGCGCGCAGCGTGCAGGTCGACTACGCGCTCGACTCCTACGAGATAGGGCCGCTGCTCGTCGACAAGGTGCGCCTCATCTGCGCGGCGGTGGCGCTCGTCGCCTGCGCGATCCTGTTCGCGATCTTCCGCTACACGTCCTTCGGCAAGGCGATCCGCGCCTGCGCCGACAACCTGCTCGGCGCGCAGGTGGTGGGACTGAACGTCGGTCATCTGTACGCGTTGACCTTCGGTCTGGGCACCGCGTGCGTCGGCGTGGCCGGCACGCTGCTGTCGATGCTCGTCGACGTGACGCCCGGACTGGGCCCGGCCTACACGCTGCTCGCCTTCGTCATCGTGATCATCGGCGGGCTCGGCTCGATGGTCGGCGCGCTCGCCGGCGGCGTGCTGATCGGTGTCTCCGAGTCGGTGGCGGGGTTGCTGATCACCCCGTCGGCCAAGAGCATGTTCTCGTTCGCGCTGCTCATCCTCGTGCTCGCGTTCCGGCCGCAGGGCCTGTTCCGCGCGCGCTGAAGCGGCGATGAATCGATCCGTCGTCGCGCTGCTCGTCCTGCTCGCCGCGCTGCTCGCTCTGCCGCTCGCGCTCGACCGCTACCTGCTGTCGGTGGCGATCCTGATCCTGTACTTCGCCTACGTGGGCCAGGCGTGGAACGTGATGATGGGCTTCGCCGGCCAGCTCTCGCTCGGGCACGCGCTCTTCGTCGGGCTCGGCGCCTACACGGCGGCCGCGCTGTTCCAGCATTTCGCGATCGTGCCGTGGGTGGGGATGCTCGCGGCGATCGTCGTCTGCGTCGTCATGGGATCGTTCATCGGGTGGCTGGCGTTCCGCTTCGGCATCGGCGGAACGTACTTCGCGCTGCTCACGATCGCGTTTGCCGAATTCACCCGGATCGGCTTCGAGCACTTCGGCTGGGTCGGCGGCACGGGCGGCTTCTTCCTGCGCGTGACGCAGCAGGACCAGGTCGACGTCGTGCACCTGCGCGGGCCGCCGATCCTCTTCTACTACCTGGCGCTCGCGCTGGCCGTGATCGGCTTCGTGCTGTGCTGGGCAATGCTGCGCGGGCGGCTGGGCTTCTATTTCCGCGCGATCCGCGACAACGAGGAGGCGGCGCGCGCCGCCGGCGTGAACGTGTTCCGCTACAAGATGTATGCGGTGCAGATCTCCGCGGCGATGACGGCGCTCGCCGGCGTCTTCTTCGCGTTCTACTACAACAACCTGTTTCCCGAGCAGATCTTCCACATCAGCCGCTCGATCGAGATCATCCTCGCGCCGATCATCGGCGGCATCGGAACCCTGTTCGGACCGATCCTCGGCGCTGCGCTGCTGACACTGCTCTCCGAGGGAATCAACCAGGCGCTGTCGATGAGCGGCCACGAGGTGCCGGGGGTCAAGCAGATCCTCTACGGCGTCGCGCTCGGCGCGGCGATCATGTTCATGCCGAACGGAATCTGGCCGGCAATCGCACGCCGCCTGGGTTTCCGTCGCGCGGCGCGCACCGATGACTGAGGCCGGCACACCGATGCTGCAGGTCGAGCGCGTCTCGAAGAGCTTCCAGGCGCTGCGCGCGGTGGACAACGCGTCGCTGCACGTCGAGCGCGGCGAGATCGTCGCGTTGATCGGGCCCAACGGCGCAGGCAAGACGACGCTGTTCAACCTGATCGCCGGCGCGCTCGCGCCGAACGAGGGCAGCATCGTGTTCCTCGGTTCGGACATCGCCGGCTGGCGCGCCGACCAGGTCTGCGCGATCGGCATCGGCCGCACCTTCCAGATCGTCAAGCCCTTCGCCGACATGACCGTGCTCGAGAACGTCCTGGTCGGCGGTTTCCGCGGCACGACCGACCGACGGGTCGCCGGACGTCGTGCCGAAGCCGCGCTGCGCGCCCTCGACATGTGGGGGCAGCGCGATCGCCCGGCATCGGCACTCACGCTGCCCGACCGCAAGAAGCTCGAAGTGGCGCGCGCGCTCGCCACCGAGCCGCGGCTGCTGCTGCTCGACGAAGTGATGGCCGGCCTGCGTCCCACCGAAACCGACCACATGGTCACGGCATTCCGGCGCCTGAACGCCGAGCACGGCGTCACGATCCTGCTGATCGAGCACGTGATGCGCGCGGTGATGGCGCTCGCGCAGCGCGTCTACGTGCTGCATCACGGCGTGATCATCTCGTCGGGCACGCCTGCCGAGGTGACCTCCGACCCGAAGGTGCTCGAGAGCTATCTCGGCACTGCCGAACTGTAGAGCGCCGCGATGTTGCAGATCCGCGACCTCTCGGTTTTCTACGGCGACGCGCAGGCGCTCGACCGGGTGAACCTCGACGTTCCGTCCAACCAGATCGTCGCGCTCGTCGGCGCCAACGGCGCCGGCAAGACTTCGCTGATCCGCACGCTCGCCGGCATCCTGAAGCCGCGCTGCGGTTCGATCCGCTTCGACGGACGCGAGATCGCAGGGTTTCCCAGCTCGAAGGTCTGCGACCTCGGCATCGGCCAGGTCGCCGAAGGCCGGCAGATCTTTCCGTCGATGAGCGTGCTCGACAATCTGGAAGTCGGCGCACTGCTGCCGCACGCGCGCAGCCACGCCGGCGAGACGCTCGAGCGCGTCTTCACGATGTTCCCGCGACTGAAGGAGCGCGCCGGGCAAGCGGCCGGCACGCTGTCGGGCGGCGAGCAGCAGATGCTCGCGATCGCGCGCTGCCTGATGGGCGCGCCGCGCCTGATCATGTTCGACGAGCCGTCGCTGGGGCTGGCGCCCACGCTGGTCGGCGAGGTGCTCCAGACGATCCGCACGTTGCACGCGCAGGGAATGACGATCCTGCTCGTCGAGCAGAACGTCGCCGCGTCGCTGAAGCTCGCCGATCGTGCCTACGTGCTCGAGAACGGCAGCATCGTGCTCGAAGGCAGCGGAGCGGACCTGCTCGACGATCCGCGGGTGCGCGAGGCGTACCTGGGGTTGTGAAAGTCGCGACGGCAGTCTTCGCCGCGGCTTTCGTCGCGGCCGCCGCCGCAGCGCAGGCCGGTCCGTCCGCGCTCGTCGCGCGCGGTGCGATCGTCGAGCAGGCGCTCGAACACGTCGTCGCGCGCGGCGAGGGCCTCGGTACGCTCGCAGCGCGCTACGGCGTTCCGGTGGCCCGGATCGCGGAGCACAACGCGCTCGACGCCCGCAAGGGGCTGGCGATCGGGCAGCGCGTCGCGATCGTCTCGCGGCACGTGGTGCCTACGCCGCCGTTCGCCGACGGCATCCTCGTCAACGTTCCGCAGCGCATGCTCTTTCGCTTCGAGGCGGGGCGCGTCGTCGCGGCCTTCCCCGTCACCGTCGGCAAGCCCGGCTGGGCGACGCCGACCGGCGACTTCACGGTGACCAACCTGCAGGTCGACAAGACGTGGATCGTCCCGCCGTCGATCCAGGCCGAGATGCTGCGCGAGGGCAAGCCCGTGCTGAAGCAGGTCGCGCCGGGCCCCGACAATCCGCTCGGGCGCCACTGGATCGGCACGAGCCTGCCGGGTATCGGCTTGCACGGAACGAACGCGCCGTCGAGCATCTATGGTTTCCGTTCGCACGGCTGCGTGCGGATGCATCCGGACGACATCGCGGCGCTGTTCGAGAGCCTGCACGTCGGCGATCGCGGAGCGATCGTCTATCGTTCGCTGCTGCTCGCTCGCGCCGACGACGGGCGGATCTGGTTCGAGGCGAATCCGGATGCGTACCGCCGCGAGGCGGGCTTGCTCGACACGGTTCGCGAATTGGCGCGGCTGCAGGCGATCGACTCGGCCTCGATCGACTGGGCGCGCGTGGAGAAAGCTGCGAGGCAGCGGCCGGGATACGCGATCGACGTCGCCTGGGCCGGCGACGCGGGCAGCGGGGTCGCGACGACACGGGAGGAATCGGCACGATGAGCAACGCGCCGACGCGCAGGCAGTTCGTGCGAGGCGGACTCGCGCTAGCGCAGACTGGACTCGCGCTAGCGCAGAACGGACTCGCGCTAGCGCAGAACGGACTCGCGCTAGCGCAGAACGGACTCGCGCTAGCGCTCGGGGTCGGCGTCTCGCGGCCCGCGCGTGCGTCGATGCAGGCGCCGGCCGAACGGGCCGACGGGATCGCGCGTCTCGCCTTCCTGAACACGCACACCGGCGAGTCGCTCGACGTCGTCTATCGCGAGGGGCCTCGCTACCTGACCGACGCGCTGGGCGAGATCGACCGCGTCCTGCGCGATCATCGCAGCGGCGACGTGCACGAGATCGATCGCGCGCTGCTCGACCAGCTCGCTCGGCTGCGTGCACTGCTCGACGCCGGCCAGCGGCCGTTCCACGTCATCTCGGGTTACCGTTCGCCGCGAACGAACGCGATGCTCTCGGCGCGCAGTTCGGGCGTGGCGACGAGAAGCCTGCACCTGCAGGGTCGAGCGATCGACATCCGCATGCCAGGCGTCGCGCTGGGAACGGTGCATCGCGCGGCGCTGTCGATGCAGGCGGGCGGTGTCGGCTATTACGCGCGCTCGGACTTCGTGCACGTGGACACGGGCCGCGTGCGGCGCTGGTGAGTCTCACGCAACCGATGGAGGCGAATGCGCGGACGAGCCCGTTTCGCCACCTGCCCCACGTGCGAACCGTTCGGCCCGCACGCGGGAAGCGCTCAGCCGACGCGCAACTTGCGCTGCGCTGCGAACCCGAACAAGCCCAGGCCGAGCAGCGCAAGCGTCGTTGGTTCCGGTACGGCAACCGTGTAGCCGCCCTGACCACCGGCGCCAGGCCAGCGCACTCCCGAGACGTGCCACACATCTGCGCCGAGCAGCGTGAGGGTGAGAGCGTCCGGGCCCGGCCCGGTGAAGGCCATTCCGCCCGCCAGGAAAAACAGGCTCAGGTCGGGATTCACGCCATAGGCACCTGAGGCAGTGTGCGTCGAATCGCTGATGTGCACGGTGCCGAAATCGAAGGCGAACCCGAGGATTTCGCTGCCGGTCAGGAATCCGTCGGTGTTGAAGCCGGTTTGCGCAGTCATCGTTCCGGACACGGGGTCGCCTGCAGACAGTATCACGATGTCCTCCCTTAGGTTCCAGTAACCTAGCAAGGATCGTGCCGAAAGAAGTTTTAATTGAAAAATCAACGGGAAATAGAACCCGGCAGGAATTTCGGCGAGCACACTGTAAGGCAGATCGACAGTCGCGAACTGGCTCGACGCTGTCAGCGCTCCGGTGGCAGGACCTTCCCCGGATTCATGATGCCCCGCGGATCGAGCGCCTGTTTCACCTGCCGCATCAGCGCCATCTCGACTTCCGACTTGTAGCGAGCGTTTTCGTCGCGCCGTAGCTGCCCGAGGCCGTGCTCGGCCGAGATCGAGCCGTGAAAAGCGACGACCGCGTCGTGCACCAGCCGGTTCATCGCCGGCTGCAGGGCGAGAAATTCGTCCTCGTGCTCGGGGCCGCTGCGATCTACCGGCGGCGAGACGTTGTAGTGCAGGTTGCCGTCGCCGAGGTGGCCGAAGACGACCATCCGGATGCCCGGAAACGCGCGTTGCATCGCCTCGTTCGTCTGCTCGACGAAGTCGCCGATCGACGAGATCGGTACGGAGATGTCGTGCTTGACGTTCTTTCCGGCGAGCGCCTGCGCCTCGGAGACCAGCTCGCGCAGCGCCCACAGCGCGCGACTTTGCGCGCCGGATGTCGCGACGACCGCGTCGAGCACGGTGCCCGCTTCGATCGCGCGCTCCATCAGCGCCTCGAACTGCGTGTTCGCGTGCGCTTCGCTCTCGCTGTCGCTCGTCTCGAGCAGCACGTAGTACGGCGCGGCTTCGGCGAAGGGGCGCCGCTGGTCGGGAAAGTGCTGCACGACGAGCTCGAGGCACAGGCTCGAGATCAGCTCGAAGGCGGTCAGCGTCGAGCCGAGCATCGACTGCGCGAGCCCGAGCAGGCGCAGCGCGGCGTGCGGGTCCTGCACGGCGGCCATCGCCGTCACCTGTGCGGCGGGCAGCGGATACAACTTCATCGTCGCGGCGGTGATCACGCCGAGCGTTCCCTCCGAGCCGATGAACAGGTCGCGCAGGTCGTAGCCGGTGTTGTCCTTGCGCAGGCCGCGCAGTCCGTCCCACACCTGCCCTTCGGCGGTGACGACCTCGACACCCAGGCACAGCTCGCGCGTGTTCCCGTAGCGCAGCACCGCCGCGCCGCCGGCGTTGGTCGCGAGATTGCCGCCGATCGTGCAACTGCCTTCGGACGGCAGGTGCAGCGGAAACAGGCGATTCGCCGCCAGCGCGGCGTCGTGCACCTGCGCCAGCGTGCAACCCGCCTCCACCGTGATCGAGTTGTTGACGGTGTCGACCGCTCGCACCCGCGCCAGCCTGGCGAGCGACAGGACGACCGAGCGGCCCGATTCGTCCGGCGTGGCCCCGCCCGACAGGCCGGTGTTGCCGCCCTGCGGTACGACGGCGACGCGATTGCGCGCGCACCAGCGCACGATGGCGGCCACGCCGTCGACCGTATCGGGCTGCGCTGCGCCAAGCGCGCGGCCGAAATAGCGCCGGCGCCAGTCGGTGGTGAAGGCTTCGAGATCGGCGGGCTCGGTGATCAGCCGGCCGGCGAAGGAAGCGCGCAGCGAGTCGAGGTCGACGGGCGGTGCTTCGGGCGGTTCGCTGCGGTTCGGATTCATCGAACCGAGTGTACCGCCGTCGATGCGGGCGCTGCGGCGGGCGCTCGCGATGCGCGGCGGTTCAGCGCAGCCCGGGCATCATCCCTTTCATGCCGCGCATCATCTTCGCGAGGCCGCCTTTCTGCATCTTCTTCATCATCGACTGCATCTGCTCGAACTGCGACAGCAACCGGTTGACTTCCTGCACCGACGCGCCCGAGCCGGCAGCGATGCGCCGCTTGCGGCTCGCCTTGATCAGCTCGGGCCTGCGGCGCTCGGTCTTCGTCATCGACTGGATGATCGCCTGCATGCGCCGCACCTGCTTCTCGGCCTGCGACATGTCGGCGCCGGCGGCCGCCTGCTGGAACTGGGCGGGCAGCTTGTCGAGCATCGATGCGAGGCCGCCCATGCGGTTCATCTGCCCCAGCTGCGAGGCGAAATCGTCCAGGTCGAAACGGTGTCCCGACTTCAGCTTGTCGGCCAGCGCCTTCGCGGTCTTCTGGTCGACATTCTTCTGCGCCTCCTCGACGAGCGAGACGATGTCGCCCATGCCGAGGATGCGGTTGGCCATGCGTTCGGGGTGGAAGCCTTCGAGTCCGTCGAGCTTCTCGCCGACCCCGACGAACTTGATCGGCGCGCCGGTGACCGCCTTCACCGAAAGCGCTGCGCCGCCGCGCGCGTCGCCGTCGAGCTTGGTCAGCACGACGCCGGTGAGCGGCAGCGCCTCCTTGAAGGCCTTCGCCGTATTGATCGCGTCCTGGCCCTGCATCGCGTCGACGACGAACAGCGTCTCGACCGGATCGAGCAGCGCGTGCAACTCGGCGATCTCGCGCATCATCTGCTCGTCGATCGCCAGGCGCCCGGCGGTGTCGACGATCAGCACGTCGAAATAGTGCGTGCGCGCCCATTGCCGCGCGGCGGCCGCGATCTCGGCGGGCTTCTGCTGCGGTGTCGATGCGAAGAACTCGGCGCCCGCCTGCGCGGTGACGGTGCGCAGCTGTTCGATGGCGGCGGGCCGGTAGACGTCGCACGAAACCGTGAGGACTTTCTTCTTGCGGTTTTCGCGCAGCCACCTGGCGAGCTTGCCGACGGTGGTCGTCTTGCCGGCACCCTGCAGGCCGGCCATGAGCACGATTGCCGGCGGCTGGGCGGCGAGATCGAGCTGCGCCGTTTCGCCGCCCATCAACTGCGTGAGCTCGCGGTGCACGACGCCGACCAGCGCCTGTCCGGGCGAGAGGCTGCCGATCACCTCCTGCCCGAGCGCACGCTCGCGCACGCGGGCGACGAAGTCGCGCACGACCGGCAACGCGACGTCGGCCTCGAGCAGCGCGATGCGGATCTCGCGCAGCATTTCCTGCGTGTTGGCTTCGGTCAGGCGCGCCTCGCCGCGCATCGTCTTGACGACGCGCGCGAGCCGCTGCGACAGGTTTTCGAGCATGCCCTTGGAGTAAACTGGATCGGTGCCGAGTTTACCGGTTATCGCCGACCTGCTTGCCGCATTCGCGTACGTCGTCGCCTGGCGAGCGCCGCATCGGTTCACCGGCCCGGCAATGCTCGCCGGTCTCGTCGTGCACGCGGCCGGACTGTACGAGACGATCGTCGGCGAGAGCGGCTGGCACTTCGGCTTCGCGCCGATCCTTTCGGCCACTTTGTGGATCGGCGTTCTCGTTCTATGGATCGAAGGCCTGTCGGCGCGCGTCGAAGCGCTTCGCACGATCGTGCTGCCCGCCGCCGCGGTGGCGGTGCTGCTTCCGCTGGGCTTTCCCGGAATCGCCCTCGGCGCGCAGAGCACGCGCCCGCTGTTCCTGCCGCACCTGCTGATCGGCACGCTGGCCTACGGCGCGTTGTCGCTGGCGGCCCTGCATGCGGCGCTGATGGCACTGGCCGAGCGCTCGCTGCATCGCGGCGGCGAGGAGGCCGGGGCGTTGCCGCTCGCGCGCTTCCTCGAGGACCTTCCTCCGTTGCTCGTGCTCGAGCGCATCCTGTTCCGCTTCATCGGCGTCGGCTTCGCGCTGCTGACGCTCACCGCTTTCAGCGGCGTGCTGTTCTCCGAGGAGATCTTCGGCCAGCCGTTGCGCTTCGATCACAAGAACGTGTTCACGTTGATCGCGTGGGCGGTGTTCGGCATCCTGCTGCTCGGACGCCGGTTGTGGGGATGGCGCGGGCGCACCGCGCTGCGTCTCACCTTCGGCGGCTTCTCGCTGCTGCTGCTCGCGTATGTCGGCAGCCGTTTCGTCCTGGAAGTCATCCTGAAACGCCATTAATTCGATGGGCAAGCTGCTGAGCTGGGTCGTGCTGATCGCGCTGGCCTGGCTGGTGATTCGCCTGATCGCCATCAGCCAGCGCAGGCGCGAGGGCAGCGTCGGCGCGTCGGGGTCCGCCGGCGGCGGCGCACCGCGCGGCGCGCGCAGCGCTTCGGCCGGTCGCGGGATCCAAAGCGAACCGATCGTCCCGTGCGCGCATTGCGGGCTGTTCGTCCCCGCCTCCGATGCGATCCGCGACGACGGGCGCGACTACTGCAGCGCGGCGCATCGCGACGCCGATCGATCGCGCCGCCCCGCATCCGGCGAAGGCGCGCCCCGCGCGCGCGCGCCGGGCGAAACGCCGCCGTGAGCGCCGGCCTGTCGGCGATGGCGAGTCCCGCGGAGCGGCCGGCTGCGACCACCTCCGTCGCGCCGTCGTACTGGGCGTCGCTGCGCTGGCTCGCGGCGAGCCGCGTGGCGATCGCGCTCGTGCTGTTCGCCTTCTTCCCGCTGCACGACACCGGGCGGCTCTCCGACGAGATCGGAGACCCGGGCCTGTACGGGGGCGCCGCGCTCGTCTACCTGCTGCTCGCGGTGCTGTTCCTGTCCACGCTCGAACGTTTCCGCGAGCGCTTCCAGGCAATGGTGTTCGCGCAGGCACTCACCGACATCGTCGCGCTTTCCACGCTGATGCATGCCGCCGGCGGGCTGAAGAGCGGGCTGCTCGTGCTGTTGATCGTCGCGCTCGCCGGCGCGTCGATCGTCGCCACGCGTCGGATGGCGGCCTTCTTCGCGGCCGCCGCCACGCTGTTCGTGCTCGCGCAGGCGGGCTGGCAGCTGCTCGCTCCGGCCGGCGGCGACGCCGCCTCGTTGATGCTGGCCGGGCTCGTCGGCATCGGCTGCTTCACCACGGCGATGACCGTGAACTGGCTGGCCACGCGGCTGCACGAACAGGAGCGCATCGCGCAGATGCGCGCCGACGATCTGCGCCGCCAGCTCGCAGTCACTTCGCGCGTCGTCGCCGAGCTCGCGCACGGCGTGATGATCGTCGACGCGACGGGTGCGGCGCGCACGATGAATCCGGCAGCCCGTGCGCTGCTCGGCGTGCCGGATGCCGCGCCGGGGTTCGCCGACGTGCCGGCGCAGGCGGCGGCCGGGCGCGGTTGGCCGGCATTTCGCGCAGCCTGGGCTCGCTGGCGCGAGCGCGGCGGCGTGCACGGCGCGGAGACCGACCTCGATCTTCCGGGGGCCGACCGGCGCGTGACGCGCGTTCGGTTGCGCTTCCTCGGGGCGGCCGGAACGGACGAAGATACGATCGTGATGATCGAAGACCCGCGTCTCGTCGAGGACCGCGCGCAGCAGCTGAAGCTCGCGTCGATGGGGCGACTGTCGGCGTCGATCGCGCACGAGATCCGCAATCCGCTGGGGGCGATCCGCCACGCGAACGGACTGCTCGCCGAGCGGGTCACCGAGCCGTCGCTCGCGCGGCTGTCGCACATCGTCGAGTCGAACACCTTGCGCATCGATCGCATCGTCGAAGACGTGCTCTCGATCGCGCGGCGCGACCGCTCGATCGACGAGTCGATCGAGGCGCAGCCGTTCCTCGAGCGGCTCGTCGACGAGTTCGCGTCGGCCAGCGGCGTGCAGCGCGAGCGCATATCGGTGCTGCTGTCCAGTGCGCGCCCGATCCGCTTCGATTCCGGCCACCTGCGCCAGGTGCTGCTGAACCTGCTCGCCAACGCACTGCGCTATGCAACGCAGGCCGCCGAAGCGGTGCGCATCGAGTGGCGCGAGCGCGACGACCGGCGCCTCGAGCTGCGCGTGGCCGACGACGGGCCCGGCCTGGCCGACGAGATGCGCGAGCACGCATTCGAGCCGTTCTATACCAGCGAAAGCCGGGGCACCGGACTCGGCCTGTATCTTGCGCGTGAGCTGTGCCATGCCAGCGGCGCGACGATCCGCTACGAAACCGGTTCGCCGTCGCAGCGCTGGCGCAGCGTCTTCGTCGTCGAACCCCGAAACGAGGCATCCGACCGAGAATGAAGCAAGCAGCCGAAACGGCGAACCCGCGCGGCGGGTCGCGGCCAGCACGCGCGACGCCGGCGCGCCGGGTGCTGGTCGTCGACGACGAGGCCGACCTGCGCGAGCTGCTCGAGCTCACGCTCGTCGGCATGGGACTCGACGTCGACTGCGTCGGCTCGCTCGCCGAGGCGCAGGCCGCGCTCGCACGCCACGCCTACGCGCTGTGCCTGACCGACATGCGGCTGCCCGACGGCGACGGGTTGACGCTCGTCTCGTCGATCGGCGGTCGCAACCCGCAAACGCCGATCGCGGTGATCACCGCCTACGGCAGCGCCGAGAACGCGGTGGCCGCGCTGAAGGCCGGCGCCTTCGACTACCTCGCCAAGCCGGTGGCGCTGGACGCGCTGCGCAGCCTCGTGCGTTCGGCGCTGCAATTGCCGGCGCAGGGCGACGCGGCACCGGCCGGCGACGCGGTGCCGTCGCTGCAGGCGGCGAAGCAGTTGCTCGGCGATTCGGAGGCGATCCGGGAGGTGCGTGCGCAGATCGTGCGGCTCGCGCGCAGCATGGCACCGGTGTCGATCAGCGGCGAATCGGGCTCGGGCAAGGAGCTGGCCGCACGCCTGATCCACGAGAGCGGCGCGCGCGCCGCGCAGCCTTTCGTCGCGGTGAACTGCGGGGCGATTCCCGAGTCGTTGATGGAAGCGGAGTTCTTCGGCTATCGCAAGGGAGCGTTCACCGGCGCCGACCAGGATCGCGGCGGCTTCTTCCAGGCGGCCGACAGCGGAACGCTCTTCCTCGACGAAGTGGCCGACCTGCCGCTCGCGATGCAGGTCAAGCTGCTGCGTGCGATCCAGGAGAAGCGCGTGCGCAAGGTGGGTGCGACGGTCGAAGAGGCGGTCGACGTACGCATCGTGAGCGCGACGCACCAGGATCTCGCTCAATGCGTGGCGGCCGGCCGATTCCGCCAGGATCTCTACTACCGGCTCAACGTGATCGAGCTGCGCCTGCCGTCGCTGCGCGAGCGGCTCGAGGACATTCCGGTGCTCGCCGATGCGATCCTCGCCCGGCTCGCCAGTCGCGGCGGCGCGCAGCAGGCGCCGCGACTGGCGCCGGTGGCGCTTCGCTATCTGCAGAGCTATCGCTTTCCGGGCAACGTTCGCGAGCTCGAAAACGTGCTCGAGCGCGCGCTCGCCTTCTCCACCGGCGACGTCATCACCGTCGAGGACCTCGGCCTGAAGCCGATCGTCTCCGACGGCGACGAGAACGAGCGCGTCGACGCGGAAGCGGGCGAGCCCGCGACGGCGCCGGTCGCTCCGGGCGATCGCCGGCCGGTGCGCGTGTCCGAGGACGGCGTGCCCGAGTCGCTGCCCGACTACCTCGAGCAGCTCGAGCGCGACGCGATCCAGCGCGCCCTCGACAAGACACGCTACAACCGCACGGCGGCGGCGCGTCTGCTCGGGATCACCTTCCGTGCGCTTCGCTACCGGATGCAGCGGCTCGGGTTGGGCTGATGGCGGCAGCGCGCGCTTCGCGCGGCGCCTGGCGCGACGACGCGTCCGGCTGGCTCGTCGCCGCCCGCGCGGTGCCGTCGCCGAACTTCGATGCGCGTCCGGCGCACGCGCGCGTCGAGCTGCTCGTCGTGCATCACATCAGTCTGCCGGCCGGACGCTTCAGCGGCGATGCCGTCGAGCGGCTCTTCACGAATCGGCTGGATGCGTCGGCGCATCCGTCCTTTGCCGAACTGCGCGAGCTGCGCGTGTCGGCGCATTTCCTCTTGCGTCGCCGCGGCGAGCTGCTGCAGTTCGTCGACACCGACCGGCGTGCCTGGCACGCCGGCGTATCGCGATTCCTCGGGCGCGAACGCTGCAACGATTTCTCCATCGGCGTCGAACTCGAAGGCGACGAGACACACCGCTTCACCGAAGCGCAGTACCGCCGACTGCGAACGCTGATCGCCGCGCTGCGCGAGCGCCATCCGCTTCGCTGGATCGCCGGGCACAGCGACATCGCTGCCGAACGCAAACGCGACCCCGGGCCGCACTTCGAATGGTCACGCGTGCATGCGATGCGCGAAGCGCGCGAGCTCGTTCGTCCGTACTGAATTCGCACGGTCGCAGTCGCGCGAACGCCGTCGCATGGCACGCCGCGCGCATTCGACGATTCGTTCGCGCGATCGACGGCTTCGCGATGTGTTGCGTGCGCGCCGACGAATTCGTGCGTGAGTCAAGAGAAAGGCGTCGCAACGTTGCGGATGTCCTACAAGGGCCGGTAAGATTCGCGTGTGAATAACAGCGGAATCCCGCGCCAGTACAAGAAGTTATCGGCTTGTATTGAAGCGTGAGATCAGCTGCTGTTAGGGGATGATCCGAATTGAGGTCGATGGCTGCGGGCGGGGCGAAAAGGATGCAGAGCGCGTTTGCGAAAGCGGCAGACGAGGGTCGATCCGGTTCCCGTTGCGACGATCTCCAAAGAGCGCCGAACCGCGGGTTCCGGCGTTTTTTTTGCGCCGAATTCATTAGCGCAGGAGCGACGAACCGTGCAACACGGTGTTCTTGCGCCGATGAATAGCCCGTTCCGGTCGATGCGCACGCGCGCTGCGGCACGGGTTTCCGTCATCGCAACATCCTGAGAAGGAGATCCCTCATGGCAACCGCCAGGAAAGCCGCGAAGAAACCGGCCGCGAAGAAGAGCGCGGCAAAGAAAGCGACGAAGAAGACCACCGCGCGCAAGGCCGCGACGAAGAGCGCAACGACGAAGCGCGTCGCTGCACGCAAGCCCGCCGCGAAGAAGTCCGCCGCGAAGAAAACCGCCGCGAAGAAAACCGCCGCGAAGAGAACCGCCGCGAA
Source organism: Burkholderiaceae bacterium (assembly GCA_023954015.1). GTDB lineage: Bacteria > Pseudomonadota > Gammaproteobacteria > Burkholderiales > Burkholderiaceae_E > Zeimonas. The sequence goes on along the minus strand of JAMLIS010000011.1, from coordinate 57,769 downwards.
GAAAACTGCCGCCAGGAAGGGCGCGGTGAAGAAGACGGCTGCCAAGAAGGGCGCGGCTAAGAAGGCCACCGCGCGCAAGGCCTCCGGCAAGAAGACCGCACGCAAGGCGGCTGCGAAGAAGCCGATGGCCGCACGCAAGGCCGTGAAGAAGACGGCTGCGAAGAAGGGCGCGGCGAAGAAGGGCGCGGCGAAGAAGGCCACCGCGCGCAAGGCGGCGCCGGCGAAGAAGGCGACGGCGAAGAAGGCGTCGACGAAGAAGGTCGCCGCGAAGAAGCCGGTCGTGAAGAAGGCGCCGGCGACGAAGGCGGCTGCGAAGAAGCCGGCAGCGAAGAAGAACGGCGCGGCGACGGCGACCCCTGCCCCCAAGCCGCTGAATCCGGCTGCCGCCTGGCCGTTCCCGACGGGCAATCGCCCGTAGCGCGTCGAGCGCGAAGCGCCGTGCGTCGCCCGCGACGCACGCGCGCGAAGGGTCCCGCACGGTTGCCGCGCCGTGCGGGACTCTTTTTTTCGTATGCGAGAATCGCGGGCGTTGCGGAATCGTCTACATGCATCAGGCACTCTGGCTTCTGCTCGAAACGCTCGGCAGCCTGCTGGCCACGGCTTGCGTGCTGCGCGCCTACCTGAACTGGCTCGGACTCGGCGTTCGCGATCCGCTCGGCCAGTTCGTCATCGCCGTCACCGACTGGATCGTCCGCCCGCTGCGCGGCGTGCTGCCGGCCACGCGCAAGAACATGCGCAGCGTCGACTGGGCGAGCCTGCTCGCTGCGCTGCTGCTGGCGGTCCTGCTCGCGGTGCTCTACGTGCTGCTGTACGGCGGCGGGCGCGCGCCCGCCTTCGGCGCCGTCGTGCTGCTGGCGATCTTCTGGCTCGCGAAGTGGTCGTTGTGGCTGCTCACCGCGCTGGTGCTGCTGCTGGCGGTGCTGTCGTGGGTCAATCCGCACGCGCCGATCGCCCCGACGATCGATGCGCTCACGCGTCCGTTCCTGGCGCCGATCCGCCGCTTCGTTCCGCTGGTCGGCGGCGTCGATCTGTCGCCGCTGGTCCTGATCCTGCTCGCGCAGCTTGCGCTCACCGTGCTGCAGTCGGCGATGCCCACGTTCTTCGCGGCCGTCGCCTGATCGCGTCTTGGTCGCCGGCGGTTCGATGCACCGCGCGCAGTTGCCGGCCTGGCTCGAAGGCGAGCCCGGTGCATGGCGACTGCGCGTCGCGGCACAGCCCGGCGCCGCGCGCACCGAGATCGTCGGCGAGTTCGACGGCTGCCTGAAGCTGCGCGTCGCAGCGCCGCCCGTCGAAGGGCGGGCCAACGACGAGATCGCGCGTTTCCTCGCCGAGCGACTCGCGCTTCCGAAGCGTTCGGTGCGACTCGTCTCCGGAGCCGCCGCGCGACGCAAGCGCTTCGCGCTCGATGCGCCGCTCGACGCCGCAGCGCTGTGCGCGGCGCTTCACCAGGGGGCGCTGCCGTAGGCCTGTTCGAAGCGGCGCGCGACCTCGCCGCGATCGACCGGGTGGTTCTGTCCGCCGCGGTGCTCGATCTTGATCGCGCCCATCACGGTGCCCAGGCGAGCGGCATCGCGCCAGTTCCAGCCGAGCGTGCGCGCGTGCAGCAGGCCGGCGCGGTATGCGTCGCCGCAACCGGTGGGATCCACCGCACGCGACACGGCAAGCGCGGCGATCTCGGTCACCGTCCCTTCCTCGTACACGCGCGAGCCTTCGGCGCCGCGCGTGACGATCAGCGCCTGCACCTGCTGCGCGATGCGCGCTTCGCTCCAGCCGGTGCGCTCGACGAGCAGCGAAGCCTCGTAGTCGTTGACGGTGACCGCACTGGCCAGCGAGACGAATTCGCGCAGCGCCTGGCCATCGAACATCGGCAGTCCCTGCCCCGGATCGAACACGAAGGGCACGCCGCATTCGCGAAACTCGCGGGCGTGCTGCAGCATCGCCTCGCGTCCGTTGGGCGCGACGATGCCGACCACCGCCTCGGCCGGGCCGCTGCAGGCGTCGCGAACCGAGACGCAGTGCGCATGCGTCATCGCGCCGGGATGGAATGCGGTGATCTGGTTGTCCGACAGGTCGGTCGTGATGAACGCCTGCGCCGTGTATTCGCTGTCCAGGCGACGCACGCAGGAGGTGCCGATGCCCAGTTCGCCCAGGTGCGCCAGGTAGGCGTCGCCGTCGCGGCCGATCGTCGCAAGCATGACCGGCTCGCCGCCGAGCTTGCCCAGCGTGTAGGCGATGTTGCCCGCGCAGCCGCCGTAGTTCCGCTCGAGCCGCGGCGCGAGGAACGATACGTTCAGCATGTGCACGCGGTCGGGAAGGATGTGGTCCTTGAAGTGGCCTTCGAACACCATGATCGTGTCGTAGGCGATCGAACCGCTGATGAGAACGCGTCGGGGCATCGGGATTCCTAGGGATAGAACAGTTGCACGCGGTAGTCGTAGCCGGCCGCCCGCAGGTCGCTTGCCTCGAGCGCCAGGCGCAGCGGCCACTCGGTGTGCGCCGGGACGCCTGCCGTGCGCACCGCGCCGGCCTCGGCGAGATAATCGTCCGGATGCAGCGCGCGGCGCACCAGTACGCGGTTCTCGGGATCGGTAAGCGTGAGCTGCATCGACGGCCAGCGCACCGGATGATCGGCGCGATTGCGCAACAGCGCCCGCAGTTCGAGCACGTCGGCAGCGGCGGAAGCCTGCAGCTCGAAGGACTCGATCGTCAGCGCATCGAGCTCGTGCGGCGCCTCGATGTGCAGTCCGAAGGGCGCGAGCGCCGCACCGAGCAGCGGCGCGACGCCCGGGACGCGCACGGCGATCGCCGAACGTTCGGCGACCGCCCACTGCAGCACGAGCGCGATGGCGAGCGCAATGGCGAGGGCGGCGCTGGCGAGTCCGCGGCGATCGGCAAAGCCGCGCGCGCGCCGGGTCGAGAAGTAGTCGATCGCCGACTCGGCATCCGCGCCGTCGTCTTCGTGGGGCGACCCGGTGTAGCGCTCGACGTACGGGGGCAGCGCGTCTTCGCGCGTCGCTTCGCGGGCGACGAGGTCGACGTCCCCGTCGTAGTCCACGAGGCCTGCGTCGCCCGCAACCCGGTTCACGAAGTGTGGGTCGGCCGGTATTTCGTCCTCGACGACGGTCTCGGCGACCGGAGCTTCGTCGCTCCGAGCTTCGTCGGTGAACGCTTCGTCGGTGAGAGTGCCGTCGGCGAAAGTTTCGAGCGCAGGCGGGCCGACGTCGATCCATTCGGCCTCGTTCGTCGCGCGATCGCGCCGCAGGTCGCGGTACCCGGCAAGAAGCGGGTCGTGCGAATCGTGCTCGGCTTCGGCGTCGGCGTCGAAGCCCGACTCCGCTACGGTATCGAAGCCCTGCTGCGCTTCGACGTCGAGGCCATGCTCGGCTTCGGCATCGAAGCCGAGCTCCGCTTCGGCTGCCTCGGCCGCCCGGGGTCGCGGATCGACGCCGGAGGCCCTGCGCAACTGCGCATCGTCGACGTAGCGCAGGTGGTCGATGCCGGCGAAGACGTTGTGGCATCGGCCGCATCGCACGAAGCCACGGCGCAGCTTGAGCTGGTCGGGAACGACCCGGAAGCTCGTCTTGCACTGCGGGCAGGTGGTCGCGAGCGCCATCAGCTCTCCCCGTATCGCGCGATCATCGGGGACGGGTTCCGGCCAGGCAAGTCCAGCCTTCGGCCGATCGCCACGGCTGCAACGCCACGTCGCGATAGCAGCGCGCGATTCCGTCGGCCTGCCGATCGAGGAGTCCGGCGACGACGAGGCGGCCACCGGGCGCGACCAGCGTCTCCAGCAGCGGTGCGAGCACGCGCAGCGGGTTGGCGAGGATGTTGGCGACGACGACGTCCGCCGCCGGCGGCATTGCCTGGTCGCTGGATCGCAGTTCGATCGACACGCCGTTGTCCGCGGCGTTTCGCGCAGCGGCGACGAGCGCCTGCGGATCGATGTCGATGCCGGTGACGCTGCGCGCACCGAGTCGCGCGGCGGCGATCGCGAGGATCCCCGAACCGCATCCGTAGTCGATCACCGTGTCGCCCGCGCGCAGGTTTTCGTCGAGCCATTCGAGGCACAGCCGCGTCGTCGGGTGGCTGCCGGTGCCGAAGGCGAGCCCCGGGTCGAGCACGATCGTCGCGCGCGCTTCGGGTGCCGGCTGCGACGACGCCTGCCACGAAGGCGTGATCCAGAGTCGGTCGCCCACGGGGAAGGCCACGAACTGGCGCTGCGTGGCCTGCACCCAGTCCTGGTCGTCGAGGCGGTCCAGTTCGACGTCGCGTGCAGCCGCTTGCGCGGCCAGCGCCGAGGCTCGGGCGAGCAGCGCGTGCGCAAGGCGCTCGTCTGCGTCGGACTCGTCGGTCGACGACGCCTCGTCGACGCCGGGCGCGCCGTAGCGCGCGAGCAGCGCAGTGATCCGCGTGCGCGGCCACGCGCTGGCCGGCGGCGGCTCGCCGGGCTCGCCGAACAACGCGCATTCGGCTTCGGAGTCGGCGTCGGCGTCGCTCGTGTCCACCGATGCGGCCCCTGCGGCGAGCAGTGCGTCGGTCCATGCATCGGCGCTTGCGCCGTCGACGACGAAGCGGATCCGCAGCCACATCGGAGTGCGAACCGGCCTCAGCTGCGGCGCAGCGCGAGCTTCTGCTCGAGATAGTGGATCGGCGTGCCACCCTGCACGAAATGCGCGTCGGTGAGCAGTTCGCGGTGCAGCGGCAGGTTCGTGCGGATGCCGTCCACGGCCATCTCCGAGAGCGCGATCCGCATGCGGCGGATCGCCTGCTCGCGAGTCTCGCCGTAGGCGATCACCTTGGCGATCAACGAGTCGTAGTTCGGCGGCACGAAGTAGTTGGTGTAGACGTGCGAATCGACGCGGATGCCCGGACCTCCGGGTGGATGCCAGGCGGTGATCCGCCCGGGAGACGGCGTGAAGCGGAACGGATCCTCGGCGTTGATGCGGCACTCGATCGCGTGGCCGTGCAGGCGAATGTCGCGCTGGCGGAAGCGAAGCTTCTCGCCGCAGGCGATGCGGATCTGCTCCTGCACGATGTCGATGCCGGTGATCAGCTCGGTGACCGGGTGCTCGACCTGCACGCGCGTGTTCATTTCGATGAAATAGAACTCGCCGTTCTCGAACAGGAACTCGAAGGTGCCGGCACCGCGGTAGCCCATCTTGCGGCAGGCGTCGGCGCAGCGCTGTGCGATGCGGTCGATCGCGCGTCGCGGAATGCCGGGCGCGGGCGCCTCCTCGATGATCTTCTGGTGCCGGCGCTGCATCGAGCAGTCGCGCTCGCCCAGGTGCACGGCGTTGCGGTACTCGTCGGCAAGCACCTGGATCTCGATGTGGCGCGGGTTCTCGAGGAACTTCTCGAGATAGACGCTCGGGTTGCCGAACGCCGCCTGCGCCTCGCTGCGCGTCATGGTCACCGCGCCGAGCAGCGCGGCCTCGGTGTGCACGACGCGCATGCCGCGCCCGCCGCCGCCGCCGGCCGCCTTGACGATCACCGGATAGCCGATCGCTCGGGCGAGGCGCAGGATTTCCACCGATTCCTCGGGCAGCGCCCCTTCGGAACCAGGCACCACCGGCACGCCGGCCTTCTTCATCGCTTCCTTCGCCGAGACCTTGTCGCCCATCATCCGGATCGATTCGGGGCGCGGGCCGATGAAGACGAAGCCGCTCTTCTCGACGCGCTCGGCGAAGTCGGCATTCTCCGACAGGAAGCCGTAGCCGGGATGGATCGCCTCGGCGTCGGTGACTTCGGCCGCGCTGATGATCGCCGGAACGTTCAGGTAGCTGTCGCGCGACGGCGCAGGCCCGATGCAGACCGATTCGTCGGCGAGCTTCACGTATTTCGCCTCGGTGTCGGCCTGCGAGTGCACGACGACCGTCTTGATGCCCAGTTCACGGCACGCGCGCTGGATGCGCAGCGCGATCTCGCCCCGGTTGGCGATCAGCAGCTTCTCGAACATCGCGCGGTCTGTGGGGCTCGCGTCATTCGATGACGAACAGCGGCTGCCCGAACTCGACCGGCGAGCCGTTGTCGACGAGGACGGCCTTGATCGTGCCGCTCTTGTCGGCCTCGATCTCGTTCATCAGCTTCATGGCTTCGATGATGCACAGCGTGTCGCCTTCGGCGACTTCGCTGCCCACCGAGACGAAGGGCTGCGCGCCCGGCTGCCCCGAGCGGTAGAAGGTGCCGACCATCGGCGAGCGTACGAGATGGCCCGACGGCGTTTCGGGCGCCGGTGCGGGCGCAGCCGGCACCGACGACGCGCCGGAGATGGTGGACGGCGTCACCGGCATCGGCGCCGGCGGCGCCGACGCGGCCATCGGCGCGACCATCACCGGAGGCACGTTCTTGACGATGCGCACCTTGCCGTCGCCCTCGGTGATCTCGAGTTCGGAGATGCCCGATTCGGAGACGAGATCGATCAGGGTCTTGAGTTTTCGCAGGTCCATTGGCTTTCAATCTCCGCGGGCGGGCCGGGCGTGCGCCGCAGACACCCGGGCGGCGGGCGCCGACGGGCCCAGCGACTCGATCGCCGCCTGCATTGCCAGCCGATACCCGATCGGCCCCAGGCCCGCGACGACGCCGACGGCGAGGTCCGAGAAATACGACCGGCGCCGGAATGCCTCCCGGCGATGGATGTTCGACAGGTGCACCTCGATGAACGGGATCGCCACCGCTGCGAGCGCGTCGCGCAGCGCCACGCTCGTGTGGGTGAACGCCGCCGGGTTCAGGACGATGAACGCGACGCCGCGCTCGCGCGCCTGCTGCACGCGGTCGACGAGCGCACCTTCGTGGTTCGACTGGAAGCTCTCGAAGCGGTGCCCCTGGTCGGCGCATTGCCGGGCGAGCGCCGCGTCGATCTCGTCGAGTCGTGTCGACCCGTAGACCTCCGGCTCGCGGGTGCCGAGCAGATTCAGGTTGGGCCCGTGAAGCGCCCAGAGCAGTTTCGATGACGTCGTCAAGAGAACACGCTAGCGAAAGTTTCGCGCTTTTGCGGGAAATTGGACGCCTTTATACGCCGGTTGCACGATGAACGCCAGCGCGCACGTCCCGGCTCAGAGCGTCGCCGCGATCGCCGCCCGCAGTTCGGCGTTGTCGAAGCGCCCGAGTATTCGATGGCGAATACGCCCCTGGCGATCGACGACGGCGGTGAAGGGCAGCGACCCCGACGTGTTGCCGAAGCGGCGCGTCAGTTCGCTGCCGCCGGCGCCGGCGACCAGCAGCGGGTAGCTCATCGGCATCTTTTCGGCGAATTGTCGAATGTTGCTGTCGGAGTCGATGCCGATGCCGAGTATCTGCAGCCCGCGCGCTGCGTAATCGCGCTGGATTTCGCTCAGCTCGGGCATTTCGCCCACGCAGGGCGGGCACCAGGTGGCCCAGAAGTTCACCACCAGCGGCTGGCCGCGCCACTCGGCCAGCCGCACCGGGCGGCCCTGCGCGTCGGGCATCGTCGATGCGAGCAGCACTTCGACGGCGGAGTGGTCGGCGGCGTCGATCCGGTATCGGCGCGAGGCGACCCAGGCGCCGAAGCCGCCGAAGCCCAGCGCCAGCGCGGCGCCGCCGATCCAGGCGCGCCGGCGCGGATTCATGGCGCCACGCCGAGCCGTTCGAGCAGCGCTCGCCGGTCGCCGCGCTCGGGGCCGGCGCCGCTGCCGCGCGCTCCCTTGAGTGCGCCGCGCAGGTCGTCGTGCCGATACAGCGACAGCAGCACCGGCGCATCGGCCATCCAGAAGGTGATCGCCTCGACGTCGGCCCCGCCGCGGAAATGCGGCATCGAGGCCACGTCGAAATCGACGCCCCGGTTCAGCAGGTCGATCTGCACGTCCTTCGTGTTGTCGTGGAACAGCTGCAAGTGGATCGGCGCGTGCTCGGTGACGATGCCTTTCCAGACAGCGCCGGTCAGGTAGGGCTGGAATTCCTCGAGCCGTTGCATCAGGTCGGCGGCTGCCCGGCGACGCCGGGCGACGCGCTCGGCGTGCCCGGAATCGAAGAGCTGCAGGTGCTCGAGCAGGGCGGCGTCGATTTCCTCGTTGTCGGGCATCGATCCCTTCGACGCGGCGCGCTCGCCGAGCACGCGTTGCGCCGCCTTGCGCTTGGCGCTCGCGTAGTCGGAGGCGCCGTCGGCGAGCAGCCGCGCGGCGGCGGCCGCGATCTCCAGGCGCAGGGGATCGGTGTTCTCGTTCATGGTCTGTAGAATCCGCAACCGCACATTATCGCCCCGATGCACATCCATATCCTCGGCATCTGCGGGACGTTCATGGGCGGCATCGCCGCGATCGCGACGCAGGCCGGCCATCGCGTCACCGGCTGCGACGCGAACGTCTACCCGCCGATGAGCGAGCAGCTGCGCGCGCTCGGCATCGAACTCGTCGAGGGTTACGACGCCGCGCAGCGCTCGCTTGCGCCGGATCTCTGGGTGGTCGGCAACGTCGTCGCGCGCGGCAATCCGCTGATGGAGGCGATCCTCGACGCGCGCGAGCCCTTCACTTCGGGGCCGCAATGGCTCGCCGAGCACGCGCTCGCCCGCAAGTGGGTGCTCGCTGTGGCAGGAACGCACGGAAAGACGACGACTGCGTCGTTGCTCGCCTGGATTCTCGAAGCCTGCGGCCGGCGACCCGGTTTCCTGATCGGCGGGCTGGCGCGCAATTTCTCCGTGTCCGCACGGCTGGGCGCCGGCGAGCACTTCGTCATCGAGGCCGACGAATACGACACCGCGTTCTTCGACAAGCGCTCGAAGTTCGTCCACTACCGGCCCCGTACGCTGCTGCTGAACAACCTCGAATTCGATCACGCAGACATCTTCCCGGATCTTGCTGCGATCGAAACGCAATTCCATCATCTCGTTCGCACCGTCGCGCGCAGCGGCCGGATCATCCACAACGGCGAGGACGCGGCGCTTGCGCGCGTGCTCGAACGCGGACTGTGGAGCGAAAGCGAAAGCTTCCTTTCGGGCGACGGCTGGCAGCTGGATGCGGTCGAGGACGACGGCGCGGCAAGCTGCTTCGACGTGTGCTTTCGCGGCGAGCGCCTCGGGCGCTGCCGCGTCGCACTGGCCGGCGCACACAACCGGGCGAACGCGCTGGCGGCGATCGCCGCCGCGCGGCACGCGGGCGTCGCGCCCGCGGAAGCGATCGCGGCACTCGCCGACTTCGCAGGAGTGCGCCGGCGCCTCGAGACGCGCGGAACAACCGCGGGCGTGACGGTGATCGATGACTTTGCGCATCACCCGACGGCGATCGCCACCACGGTGGCCGGCCTGCGCGAACGGGTCGGTCCGCGGGCACGGATCCTGGCGGCGCTCGAGCCGCGTTCGAACACGATGAAGCTCGGCGCGATGTCGGCGCAGCTCGCCGGCTCGCTCGCGCAGGCCGACCGGGTGTACTGCGACGCCGCCGGCATCGACTGGGACGTCGCCGGCGCGCTCGCGCCGCTCGGCCCGCGCGCACGTGTCGAGCGCGGGCCGGACGCGCTGGTCGCGGCGATCGTCGCCGAGGCGCGCGCGGGCGACTTCGTCCTCGCGATGAGCAACGGTTCCTTCGGCGGCATTCACCAGAAGTTGCTCGATGCGCTGGCGGCACGCGCGACCGGCCGCCTGGTCTACCTGCACGGCTTCCGCTCGTCGCCGCAGTCGTTCAAGGCCCGCATTCTCGACGAGCGCCTGCGCGCGCTCGGGCACGGCGAGCGGTTCGTCTGCCCGCAACTGCCGCCGTCGCCCGCAGAGGCGATCGAACTCGTCGAACGCGAGATCGCCCCGGGGCCGGCCGATACGCTCGTCGGCAGCTCGCTCGGCGGCTACTACGCGACCTGGCTGGCCGAGCGCAGCGGCGCGCGAGCGGTGCTGCTCAACCCGGCGATCGATCCGGCGCGCGACCTCGCACCGTACGTCGGTGAACTGCGCGGCTACCACGACGATCGACCGTTTCGCTTCGAGGCGCGGCATCTCGACGAGCTGCGCGCGCTGCGCGGCGGCGCGTTGCGCGATCCGGGCCGCTACCTTCTGGTGGCCGCCAAGGGCGACGAGGTGCTCGACTGGCGCGAGATGATCGCGCGTTATCCGGGCGTGCGAACGATCCTGCTGGAAGGCGGCGACCACGGGTTGACGGACTTCGACGCGCTGGTCGGCGAAGTGCTCGGTTTCGCAGGTTTCGATGCAGCAGCTGCCCGCGAGGGCGGGCGACGAAAGGGAAAGACCGAATGAGACTGAAAGGCAAGATCGCGATCGTCACCGGAGCCACCGGCGGCATCGGCATGGCGACGGCGCGCAAGTTCGCCGGCGAAGGCGCGGCGGTGGTCGTCGCCGACCTCGACCGGGCCACGTCGACGAGGCCGCGGCTTCGCTCGGCGAGGCCGGCGCGCGCGCGCTCGGCGTGCGCGTGGACGTCACCGATCGCGCCAGCGTCGCTGCGATGGCAGCGGCGACGCTCGATGCCTTCGGGCGCATCGACTGCCTGGTCAACAACGCCGGCATCACGCAGGATGCGCGTCTCGTGAAGATGAGCGAGGAGCAGTTCGATCGCGTGATCGACGTGAACCTCAAGGGCGTGTTCCTGTGCACGCAGGCCGTGGCCGACACGATGGTCCGCCAGGGCTCCGGCGTGATCCTGAACGCGTCGTCGGTGGTCGGCCTGTACGGCAACTTCGGACAGACGAACTACGCCGCGACGAAGGCCGGCGTCATCGCGTTCACGAAGACCTGGGCGCGCGAGCTGGGACCGAAGGGCGTGCGCGCGATCGCCGTGTGCCCGGGCTTCGTGAGGACGCCGATCCTCGCGTCGATCCCGCCGGCGGTGATGCAGAAGACGATCGACAAGGTTCCGCTCGGCCGGCTCGGCGAGCCCGAGGAGATCGCCAACGTCTACGCCTTCCTGGCGAGCGACGAGGCGGCCTACGTCAACGGCGCCGTCATCGAGGTTTCGGGCGGAATCATGCTTTGAGCGGCGTGCGTGGCGCGCGCCGGTGAGCGGTCGGCCCCCGCGTCGCCGACGGGCGGCGATCGGGCGCCGCGCGGCGTGCGAGCGCCCGTCGCGCTGCCGTCCGCTCGCACCGGCCCCTCTATAATCGGCCGGCAGGCCCCGGCGCGGGGACGATCGTAGTGGGAACAGGCCCCCCGCAGATGAAGCATCTCCTGTTCGAGGACAACGGCGATTTTCGCGCCGGCACCGCATTGTCGGAGACCGGCGGCAGCCTGCAGGTCGAGACATCCAGCGGCAAGCGCGTGAAGGTCAAGGCGAGCCACGTGCTCCTTCGCTTCGACGCGCCGGCGCCCGACGCGCTGATTCCCGCCGCTCGCCGGCTGGCCGATTCGATCGACGTCGACTTCCTGTGGGAGTGCGCGCCGCAGGCGGAATTCGGTTTCGGCGAGCTCGCCGACGAATACCACGGACATCGCTCCGATGCGGTCGAGGCGGCGGCGTTGCTGCTGAAGCTGCATTCCGCGCCGGTGCACTTCCATCGCAAGGGACGCGGCCGATACCGCCCGGCGCCGCCCGAGGTGCTGCGTTCGGCGCTCGCCACGCTCGAACGGCGGCGACGCGAACAGGAGCGCATCGAGGCGCACGCCCAGGCGATGCGCCGCGGCGAGCTGCCCGAGGAGGTCGCCGTGCAGGCGGCGCAGCTGCTGGCACGACCCGACCGGAGTTCGGTCGCGTGGAAGGCGCTCGAGCTTTCGCTGTCCGCCGAACGTCCGACGCCCGAGCGGCTGCTGTGCGCGCTGGGCGCCTTCGAGTCGCCGCGCGCGATGCACGTGGCGCGCTTCGAGGCCGAGCACTTTCCGCAGGGCTTCGGCGTTGCGCTGCACGGCGATGCGCTGGCCGATGCGCGACGCGCGATCGACGCGCTGCCGCGCGCCGACGTCGACGCCTTCTCGATCGACGATTCGACGACGATCGAGATCGACGACTGCCTGTCGGTGCAGCCGCTGCCGCGGGGCGGATGGCGCGTCGGCATCCACGTGGCCGCGCCCGGCGTGGCGATCGAGCACGGCGGGGAAATCGACGCGCTGGCGCGCGCGCGCATGGCCACCGTCTACCTGCCCGGCGACAAGATCACGATGCTGCCGCAGCCGACGATCGCCGCGTTCTCGCTCGATGCCGGACGCGAGGTCGCGGCGTTGTCGCTGTACGTCGACGTCGACGCGGACGGCGAGCGCATCGTCTCGAAGACCACCCGAGCGGAGCGGATCACCGTTGCCGACAACCTGCGGCACGACGCGCTCGATGCGCGTTTCGACGAGGCCTCGCTCGGCTCGGGCGCGGCAATCGATCATCCGCGCGCGGACGCGATGCGCGTGCTCTGGCGGCTGGCGAAGGCGCTCTCGGCCCAGCGCGAGCGCGTGCGCGGACGGCCCGAGCCGCGCTCCGGCGCCGACTTCAGCTTCTACCTCGATCGCGACGGCGAAGTCGAGCGCGTGCGCATCGTGCAGCGCCGCCGCGACGAGCCGCTCGACCGGATCGTCGCCGAGGCGATGATCCTCGCCAACAGCGAATGGGCACGCCTGCTGTCGCTGGCACGCGTGCCGGGCGTGTTCCGCTCGCAGCAGGCAGGCCGCGTGCGCACGGCCACGCACGCAGCGCCGCACCAGGGGCTGGGCGTCGACTACTACATGTGGTCGACGTCGCCGCTGCGCCGCTACGTCGACCTCGTCAACCAGCGGCAGCTGCTCGCCGTGCTTGCCGGGCGCAAGCCGCCGCTGGCGGCGAACGACACGGAGCTCTTCTCGATCGTCTCGGCCTTCGAGGCGCGCTACGGCGCGTATCTCGAGTTCCAGCAGCGCATGGAACGCTACTGGTGCCTGCGCTGGATCGAGCAGCAGCGCATGCGTCGCGCCGACGCGGTCGTCGTGCGCGACGACCTCGTGCGGTTGGCCGACGCACCGCTGTATTTCCGGCTGGCGACGATGCCGGCGCTGGCGCCGGGGCGGCGCATCGTCGTCGAACTGCTCGACACCGACGAGATCGACCTTTCGGTGCAGGCCCGTTTCGTCGAACTGCGGGCAGCCGCCGCGGTGGCGGACGACGTCGCGATCGACGCGGAGCCCGGCGACGGCGGCGGGCACGACGAAGGCGAGGATGCGCTCGCCGAACCGGCGCTGCGATGAGGCGCCTCGTGCGCAGCTTCGAGTCGGCGCCCGCCGGCGGGGTCGCCGCGTTGTGGCGCCGCGATCCGCTGGCGTTCGCGATCGGCTTCTCGATCGTGCTGCACGCGCTCGCGCTCGCGCTGCGTTTCGCGCCGCCCGCGCCGGTGTCCTTCGCGCCGATCGATCCCCAGCTCGAAGTGGTGCTGGTCAATGCGAAGACCGAAGCGCGGCCGCTGAAGCCCGAATTGCTCGCGCAGGAGAACCTCGTCGGCGGGGGCGAACACGAGCACGGTCGCGCGCGTTCGCCGCTGCCGGCGCAGGCGACGGTGCAGGACGGCGACGCGGTCGCGCTGCAACGCCGGCGCGTGGCCGAGCTCGAGGCGCAGCAGCGCCAGCTGCTCGCGCTCGCGCGCGGCCCGCAGTCGTACGTCCAGCGCGACGAGCCGGTCGAGCCGGCGCCGGTCGTCGAGCCGGGGCGCGACGCGGTCGACGTCGACGCGGCGGTCGCGCGCCTGCAGGCGCAGATCGACCGGCAGGTCTCCGACTACAACAAGCGACCCAAGCGTCTCACCTACGGCGTGAACGCCACCGGCGTGAGCTACGCGCGCTACGTCGACGACTGGGCCGAACGCATCGAGCGGATCGGCACCGAGCGCTATCCGCGCGAGGCGCGCGGACGCATCTACGGCACGCTGATCATCACGGTGGAGATCGGCCGGGGCGGCAACGTGGTCGACATCGTCTTCAATCGCAAGTCGAAGCACGAGGTGCTCAACCGCGCGGTGCGCGAGATCGTGCTGGCCGGCGCGCCCTACGAGCGCTTCACGCCCGAGATGGCGCGCGACGGCGACATCCTGCAGATCGTGCGGACGTGGAACTTCACCAACGACATGCTGCAGACGGCCTCGGTGCGATCGGACGCTCTCGCAGAAGATCCGCAAGCGCCTGCCGCCGCGCCTGCGTCCGCCTCCGAACGCAAGAGCAGGCCGGCGCAGCGCGCGCGTACCGCCGCCGCCGCGCGCGACACCCGGCAGCAATGAGCCGGCGCTACGCCGTCATCGGCAATCCGGTCGAGCACAGCCGCTCGCCGGCGATCCACGCGCAGTTCGCGCGCCAGACCGGCATCGACCTGGAATACGGACGGATCCTCGCGCCGCTCGACGGTTTCGTCGAAGCGGTAGAGCGCTTTCGCGATGCCGGAGGCAGCGGACTGAACGTGACGGTGCCGTTCAAGCTCGACGCCTTCGCCTGGGCCGCGCATCGCAGCGCGCGCGCCGCCGAGGCGGGCGCCGTGAACACGCTGCGCTTCGACGACGGCGCCGCCGGCGCCTGGGGCGACAACACCGATGGAGCCGGCCTCGTTCGCGATCTCGGCGAGCGGCTCGGCTTCGCGCTGCGCGGACGCGCGGTGCTGCTGCTCGGCGCCGGCGGCGCGGCGCGCGGCGTCGTCGGGCCGCTGCTCGATGCGGGCGCCGCCCGCCTCGTCGTCGCCAACCGCAGTCGGGCGAACGCCGAACGCCTCGTCGAGAAGTTCGCGACGCGCGCGGTGCATCCGGTGTTCGTCCCGCTCGATGCGATCGAACCCGGCTTCGACCTGATCGTCGAGGCCAGCGGCAGCGGTCTTCGCGACGAACCCGTTCCTTTGGCCGACGAAGTATTCGCCGCCGCCACGCTCGCCTACGATCTGTTCTACGCGGCGGCGCCTACGGCATTCGTCCGGCAGGCGCGCGCCGCCGGTTGCCGCCGCGCCGACGACGGTCTCGGCATGCTCGTCGAGCAGGCCGCGGAGTCGTTCTTCGCCTGGCACGGCGCCCGGCCGCAGACCGAACCCGTGTACCGGGCGCTGCGCGAAGCGCTGCAGGCCGAACACGCGCAGCGACCGCCGTCGCGATGAAGCGCAAGGCCCGAGCGCGCGCCGCGAGCCGACGGCGCCCGTTGCGCTGGGTCGCGTCGAGCCTGACGCTGCTCGGTTGCGCCGTGCTCCTGCTGCAGCTGTGGTATTTCGCGCACGTGCTGTGGTGGAGCCGCTTCGACCCGGCCTCGACGCGGTTCATGCGCACCGAAATGGCGCGCCTGCGCGAATCGGACCCGAAGCGCGAATTGCGGCATCGCTGGGTCGACTACGAGCGGATCTCGCCGAACCTCGCGCGCGCGGTGATCGCCTCCGAGGACGCGAGCTTCAGCGATCACGACGGCGTCGACTGGGACGCGATCGAGCGCGCGCGCGAGCGCAACCGGCGCAAGGGACGCGTCGTGTTCGGCGGCTCCACGATCACGATGCAGCTCGCGAAGAACCTGTTCCTGTCGGGCGAGCGCAGCTACCTGCGCAAGGCGCAGGAGCTGGTCATCGCCTACATGATCGAGACGGTGATGACCAAGCGGCGCATCCTCGAGCTGTACCTGAACGTGGCCGAGTGGGGCGTCGGCGTGTTCGGCGCCGAAGCCGGCGCGCGGCATCACTACGGCGTCTCGGCGGCGCAACTCGCCCGCGGACAGGCTGCGCGCATGGCGGCGATGCTGCCGCGGCCGCGCTACTATGACGCCCACCCGGAGTCGCCAGTGCTGGCCCGGCGTGCCGCAATCGTCTCGCGCCGGATGGGCGCGGTCGATCCCCCCTGAGAACACGGCGAACCCCGATGGCCGAGCACGAGCTCGACGACGCGCCCGAGGCCGCCGTCGATCGATCCGAAGCGAGCCCGCGAGCCGCGCAGCCGCGCGACCCCGAGGAGGCTTCGCGCGCGCTCTCCGCGGTGCAGGAGCTGCTTCGCCGGCACAACCTGACCGTCGAAGCCGCCGAGCGCGAGCGCGACGACGACGAGGACGCCGGTGCCGCCGGCGCCGATTCGGCGCCGATCGACCAGCAGTACCTGCACGACCTCGGCGCGCGCATCCGGCGGCTGCACCCGGCGGACATCGCGTACATCCTCGAGGCGTTGCCGCAGCACGACCGGATGCTCGTCTGGGACCTCGTGCAGTCCGAGAAGGACGGCGAGATCCTGCTCGAGGTCTCCGACTCGGTGCGCGAGACGCTGATCCGCTCGATGGATCGCACCGAGCTCGTCGAGGCGATCGAGACGCTCGACGCCGACGAGATCGCCGAGCTGGCGCCCGACCTGCCGCTCGACGTCGTCGACGAGGTGCGCCGCGGCCTGACGCAGCAGGAGCGCGAGCAGCTGCGCGCGTCGATGTCCTTCCCGGAAGGCTCGGTCGGCGAGCTGATGGATTTCGAGGCGATCACCGTGCGCCGCGAATACACGCTCGACATGGTGCTGCGCGAGCTGCGACGACTCGACGAGCTGCCCGATCACACCGACCAGGTCTACGTCGTCGACGAGCGCGGCGAGTTGCAGGGATCGCTGCCGCTCGACCGTCTGCTGATCAACCAGCCCGAGGTGCAGGTCGAGGACGTCATGCAGCGCGACGTGCTCACGCTGCAGACGCTCGACGACGCGCTCGATGCCGCGCAGGCATTCGAGCGCTACGACCTCGTCTCCGCGCCGGTGGTCGACTCCGGCAATCGCGTGATCGGGCGCGTGACGGTGGCCGAGGTGCTCGATTTGATCCGCGAGGAAGCCGAGTCGGAGATGCTCGCCAAGGCCGGCCTGCGCGAAGAGGAGGACCTCTTCTCCAGCGTCTGGGCGTCGGCGCGCAACCGCTGGCTGTGGCTCGCGCTGAACCTGTGCACCGCGTTCATCGCCTCGCGCGTGATCGACGCCTTCGAGGGAACGATCGAGCGCGTCGTCGCGCTGGCGACGCTGATGCCGATCGTCGCGGGAATCGCCGGCAATTCCGGCAACCAGACGATGACGCTGATCATCCGGTCGATCGCATTCGGCCAGGTGAACGCCGGCAACGCCCGCCGCCTGCTCGGCAAGGAACTCGCCATTGCCGCGCTCAACGGCATCGTCTGGGGCGGCATCGCCGGCGTGGGCGCGTGGCTGCTGTATCGCGACACGCCCTACGGCGCCCTGCTCGGCATGACGATGACGCTCGCCATGCTGCTGAACCTGCTCGTGGGCGCGATCATCGCGCTCGTCGTTCCGCTGACGCTCGAGCGGCTCGGGCGCGACCCCGCGCTCGGTTCGTCGGTGCTGCTCACGTTCAGCACCGACAGCATGGGCTTCCTGATCTTTCTCGGGCTGGCGACGCTGCTGTTTCGCTAGTCGAGCAGGCGCCGAACCGTTGTCGCTTTTCGGCATCGGTTATGCTTTGTAACCGATTCCGTCCCGTACGAAGGAGAAACGCGATGAGCGATCCGATCGTGCGACTCGAGGTCGACGCCACCGGCGTCGCCACGGTTCGCGTGAACAATCCGCCGGTGAACACGATCGACGCGAAGGTTCGGCGTGCGCTGTTCGATGCGCTCGCGCAACTGCAGGCGCGCGACGACCTGCGTGCCGTCGTTCTCGCCTGCGACGGAAGCACGTTCTTCTCGGGCGCGGACATCGGCGAATTCTCCGGACCGCCGAAGGAAGAGGAATACCGGACGCTGTTCGACGGCATCGAGAACCTGCCGTGTCCGGTCGTCGCGGCAATGCACGGCACGGTGATGGGCGGCGGCTTCGAGATCGCGCTCGCCTGCCACTATCGCGTCGCGTCGCCCGGTACCCGCTTCGCACTGCCGGAGGTCACGCTCGGAATCATTCCCGGCGCCGGCGGTACGCAGCGCCTGCCACGGCTGATCGGCGTGGAGCGCACGCTCGAAATGGTGCTGTCGGCGAAACCGGTCGACACCGGCACCGGGCAGCGCTACGGCTTCCTCGACCGGGTGATCGAAGGCGACCTGCTCGCCGGGGCCGTCGACTACGCGCGCTCGCTCGCCGATCGAGGCATCGAGCCGCGCAGGACCGGGCGCTTGGCGGTCGATCCGGCGAGTGCCGGCGCCGAGATCGTCGCGCGCTTCGTCGAGCAGGCGAACACGCAATACCGCAACCGGCGCGCTGCGCATACCGCGATCGAGGCAGTCCGCGCGGCGGTGCGCCTGCCGATCGACGAAGGGCTCGTCTACGAGACGAAGCTCGTCGACGAAGCGAAGGCGACGATCGAATCGAAGGCTCTCGTGCATCTGTTCTTCGCCGAACGGGAGACGCGAAAGGTGCCCGACATCCCCGCGTCGGCGAAGGCGCGTCCGCTCGGGAGCGGCGGCATCGTCGGCGCCGGCACCATGGGCGGCGGAATCGCGATCTGCTTCGCCAACGCCGGCATCCCGGTGACCGTGCTCGACGGCAGCCGCGAGGCGCTCGAGCGCGGCATGGCGAACGTGGCGAAGACCTACGACTCGATGGTCCGGCGCGGACGGCTGGCCGACGACGCGAGGGCCAGGCGCATGGCGCTGATCACCGGCACGCTCGATGCCGGTGCGCTCGGCGAAGCCGACGTCGTCGTCGAAGCCGTGTTCGAGGACCTCGCACTGAAGAAGCAGATCTTCGCGAAGCTCGACGAAGTCGTGAAACCGGGTGCGGTGCTGGCGACGAACACCTCGACGCTCGACGTGAACGAGATCGCCGCCGCCACGCGTCGGCCGCACGACGTGGTCGGACTGCATTTCTTCTCGCCGGCGAACGTGATGCCGTTGCTCGAGGTCGTGCGCACGAAGGACACCTCGCCCGAAGTGATCCGGACCGCGCTCGAACTGGCGAAGCGGCTGCGCAAGACGCCGGTGCTCGCGCGCGTGTGCTACGGCTTCATCGGCAACCGGATGATGGAGGGGTACGCGCGCGAGGCCGAACGCATGGTGCTCGAAGGCGCGACCCCCCGACAGGTCGATTCCGCGCTCGAGAACTGGGGAATGGCGATGGGAATCCTCGCCGTGTTCGACCTGGCAGGCATCGACATCGGCGTGAACGTGCACCGCGCGAACGCGGAGAAGTATCCGCCCGACCCGACGTACTACCAGGCCGATTTTGCCCTGTACGACGCGGGCCGCCTCGGACAGAAGACGGCCAAAGGCTATTACCGCTACGAAGGCCGCACGCGGATCGACGATCCGGAGGCGATCGAGATCCTGCGTGCGCGCGCGAAGGCGCTCGGCGTCGCGCAGAGTGCGCACGACGATACGGAGATCCTCGAACGCTGCCTGTATCCGCTGATGAACGAGGGCTTTCGCATCCTCGGCGAAGGGATCGCGATCCGCGCGAGCGACATCGATGTCGTCTGGGCCGCCGGATACGGATTCCCGCGCTATCGCGGCGGCCCGATGTTCCACGCACAGACGATCGGGTTGCCCAGCCTGCTCGACGGAATCCGCAGGTACCGCGACCGCTTCGGCCCGATGCACTGGGAGCCGGCGCCGCTGCTCGAGGAACTCGTCGCGAAGGGGATGACGGTGGCGGATTGGGAGCGCGCGAAGCTTGCGGTGCAGGGCGTCCGCTGAGGCGGCGGTTACTCCGGCGCCACCCACTCCCCCGATTTCCCGCCGCGCTTGCGCAGCAGCCGGACCGACTCGATCACCATGCCTCGATCCACCGCCTTGCACATGTCGTAGATCGTCAGCAGGCCGACCTGCACCGCCGTGAGCGCCTCCATCTCGACGCCGGTGCGGCCTTCGCATTCGGCCGTGGCGGTGCAGTGCACGGCGCCGGCGGCCTCGTCGAGCGCGAAGTCGACCGCGACGCGGGTGAGCGCGATCGGGTGGCACAACGGGATCAGGTCGGCGGTGCGCTTGGCGCCCTGGATCGCGGCGATGCGCGCCACTGCGATGACGTCTCCTTTCTTCGCGGTGCCGTCGCGCACGAGCGCGAGCGTCTCGGGCCTCATCCGGATCGTTCCGCGCGCGACCGCGACGCGGTGCGTCTCGGCCTTGGCGCCGACGTCGACCATGTGCGCGCGGCCGGCCTCGTCGAAATGCGTGAACGACTCCCCGGCACCGCCGGTTGCGCTGACTGGCGCGGCCTCCGGGACGACGGCGGGCGCCTGCGCTGCGTCGGGCGAGGCGGCGGAAGAGGGGGCAGAAGAGGCGGCGGGGGCGGCGGGGGCGGCGGCGGAGGTCTTCATGGTACGAGGGGACTCGCGTCTATCATAGCAACGCCGTTTCCGGAGGTATCGCGCTTGCGTGCAGCTCGTCTGCCGTCCCGTTGCATGGCGGGCCTGCTGGCCGCAGTCCTTGCCATCGTCCCGCCGCTGGCGCAGTCGCAGATCGACAACCTGCCGCGACTCGGTGATGCGAGCGCCGACGAGCTTTCGCCGTCGATGGAGCGGCGCATCGGCGAGTCGATCGTCGGCGAGATGCAGCGTCGCGGAATGATCGACGACGATGCCGAACTCACCGACTGGCTGAACCGCTTCGCGCTGGCGTTGACGGGCACGACCCCGGCGGCAGGCTACACCTTCCGTTTCTTTCTCGTTCGCGACTCGACGCTGAACGCTTTCGCGTTGCCGGGCGGCTTCGTCGGCGTGCACACGGGCCTCGTCGTCGGCGCGCAGTCGGAGTCCGAACTCGCCTCGGTGCTCGCGCACGAAATCGGCCATGTGACGCAGCGGCACATCGCGCGCATGCTCTCGCGCCAGCGACAGGGCTCGGTCGTGATGATCGCCGCGATGGTGCTCGCCGCCCTCGCGGCCGGTTCGAACCCGCAAGCCGCCGGCGGCCTCGCGTCGCTCGGCAGCACCGTCGCGCAGCAGCAGATGCTCGGCTTTTCGCGCGACGCCGAACGCGAAGCGGACCGCGTCGGCCTCGAGATGTTGCGCCAGGCCGGCTTCGATTCGAACGCGATGGTGTCGTTCCTGCACCGGCTGCAGAGCGCGGGCTCGCTCTACGAGAGCGGGGCGCCGGAGTACCTTCGCACGCACCCCGTCACGTCGGCGCGCATCGCCGACATCCAGTCGCGGATCAGCGAAGGCCGCTACCGCCAGCGTGCCGACAGCCTCGAGTTCCGCCTGGCAAGGGCCAAGCTGCGCGCGCTGGGCGACACCAGCGTAGACGGGCTGCAGGCAGCGCGCGTCTCGTTCGAGCGCCAGTTGCGCGACCGCACGATCGACGAGGCGGCGGGCTGGTTCGGACTCGCGACAGTGGCGGCCGCGCGGCGCGACCCTGCGCAGGCGCGCGAGGCGATTGCCGAAGTGCGGCGCCGGCTGACCGAGCCGCATCGCTTCGTCGAGCGGCTGGCCGCCCAGGTCGAGCTCGACGCGGGCAGGCCGCAGGCCGCGCTGGCGCTGCTCGATGCGGCGCTCGCGCGCGACCCCTCCGCAAGGGCGTTGCTGCGACTGCGCGGGCAGGCGCTGTTCGACGGGAAGCGATACGCGGAGGCGGTATCCTTCCTCGAGCAGTCGCTTGCGATGCATCGCGACGACCCGCGACTGTGGGAGCTGCTCTCGGAAGCGCAGCAGGCGCTCGATCGCCCCGCGCTCGCGCACAAGGCCGCGGCGGAGCGCTTCGTGCTGCTCGGCGCGCTGCCGGCCGCCGTCGAGCAACTGCGCCTGGCGCAGCGATCCCGCTCGGTCGACTTCCACGTCGCCTCGCAGATCGACTCGCGCCTGCGCGAGCTCGAGGCGCAGTGGACGCGCGAGCGCGAAGAGCGGGTGAACTAATCCGCGGTACCGCCGTCGCGACGCCCGGAACCGGGCGAACCGTCGTCGGCGCGCGGGCGCGCCACGAAGCCGAGCGCCTGTTCGGCTGACCCGGCGTGCCCGATCGGCAGGTCACGCCCGCCCCACCGCAGGACGACCGACTCGCCCGCCGATGCGAGCGGCAGCGCGGCGAGATCGAGATCGTGCACGACTGCGCCGCCGAGGTCGGTGCGCAGCAGCAGTTGGCCCTCGGGCCCGCTCCAGGCTGCTTCCATGCGGGACACTTCGACACCGGTGTGCGTAACGAGACGGGCGTCGGTTCCCGGGCCGGCGCCGGCGAAGACGCGCAGCACCAGCGGCGCCGCCTCGACGTCGACGTAGACGCGCTGCGGACCGTTCTGCCAGAACCAGCGCCCGCGCTCGTCGCCGGCATAGTTGCGCTCGATGAACCCGGTGATGCGCCGGTTTTCTATCGCGCTGCCGTGCCCGTCGCGTGCTTCGTCGAAATCCGGCTGTCCCCGATCGACGAGCCGCCAGCCTCCGCGGCGGTCGAGGCGCAGCCAGCCGAACACGGCCGGCACCGAAGGCCATCGGGCGACGGCGCGCAGGACGTCGGCGTCCATTCGATCAATGCAACCGTTCGCCCGCTGCCGCGCTTTCCTGCCGCAGCGCGGAGTGATGCAGCATCATCCGCCACCTGCCGGCCTGCTTGACGTAGACGTTGGTCGCGATGCACTCGACGACCTGCACGCCGGCCGAGGCTGCACTGCGCGGGTCGACGGAGAGCGTCTGCTCGACGACGTTGTGGATCGCGAGCACGGCGCCCGTGTGCGCGCGCACGTCGGTGCGGCGGATCTCGACGCGTCCGTGGCGGAAGATGCGCGCCCACGATTCGCGCACGGCGGCCAGTCCGACGAAGCGGTCGCTGCCCGGATGCACGCACAGCACGTCCTCGTCGTCGGCCCACAGCGCCATCATCGCTTCGAGGTTGCCGCGCTGCATCGCCTCGTAGAACGCTTCCTCCACCGCGTCCGCCGTGCACAGGCTCACGTTGCGCATCGATCCGAAGGCTCTCCGTGGATGATCGGCCGCTAGCGCGACGGCCGGGCGCCGCTCGTCTCGAAGCGCATCGCACGCGCCAGCGCTTCGAAGACCTGCGAAGGCGCGATGCGCTGCATGCAGGCGTGGTGAACGAGCGGACACGCGCGCTCGGCGCAGGGGCTGCAGGCGAGGTGCAGCCACTCGACGTGCGCGCGCGGCGAACGAGGCTGCTCGCGCCGCGGATCGGAAGGGCCGAACAGCGCGACCTGTGGACGGGAATAGGCGGCCGCGACGTGCATCAGTCCGGTGTCGACGGTGACTACGCCGGCGGCCTGCGCGACGAGTGCGACTGCCTCGTCGAGGGTCGTTTCGCCGCACAGGTTGCGCGCGGCCTGGCCGGACAGCGCGACGGCCTCCGTGGCGAAGCGCCGCTCGGTTGCCGGTCCGAGCAGCACGACGTCGGTCTCGGGGGTCTCGGCGGCGAGCAGCGCGATCAGCGACGCGAAGTGCCGCGCCGGCCACCGGCGCGAGTCGCCCGCGCCGGCTGCCGTGCACAGCACGATCGGCGGAGCTTCGCGCCCGATGTCGAATTTCGCGCGGACGGTGCGCTCGCGCTGCGGGCGGCGCACGAGCCGCGGCTCGGGTACGTTGCCGGGGCGCGGCGCGCGCGGCTCGAAGGCGAGGGCGGCGAAACGCTCGGCGGCCTTCGTTGCCGTCGAGCGGTTCGCTTCGTGGATGCAATTGAGGAGCAGCGCGCGAGACTGGCTGCGGTAGCCGACGCGCCGGCGGATTCCGGCGATCCACGGGATCAGTGCGGCGCCCGGGGTTTCGGGCAGCACGTACGCGGCCCGATACTCTCGATCGCGAAGCGCGCGACCCAGTCGCCAGCGCGAGATCCACGAGCGGCGGATCGCCTGGGACGGACCGACGATCACGTCGCCGACCTCGTCCATGCAGCGGAACACGGGGGCGACGGCGCCGTCGCAGAGAACGTCGACGCCGATGCGCCGGCCCTGCTGGCGCAGCAGCGCCAGCAGCGGCTGCACCATCACCGCTTCACCGATCGTGCCCGGCGCGACCACCAGCGCTCTGGAACCCATCGTCGCCCCCGCCCGGACGTTGCCTCGCTACGATCCTAACTCGCCTGCGCCCGGGAGTCTCAGTGCCCGGAGGGCGCCGAGCCCGGCGCGAGACGGTATCTCGTCCCGCAATAGGAGCACATCGCCTTTCCGGTCGCGTTCAGCTCGAGGTAGACGCGCGGATGCGAGGACCACAACGGCATCTTCGCATTCGGGCAGAAGGCCGGAAGGTCGGAAGCGTCGATCTCGACGACGGCGTCCTGCGCCTGCTGCAGGTCGGCGGTGGCGCCAGGAACGCTCATCGCTGCGGCGCTCCGACCGGCGCGAGCCACTCGCGGTAGCGCGGATTCCGTCCGGCGACGATGTCGAAGAACAGTCCCTGCAGGCGCTCGGTGACCGGCCCGCGTCGGCCTTCGCCGATCGTGCGATCGTCCAGTTCGCGGATCGGCGTGATCTCGGCGGCCGTTCCGGTGAAGAACGCTTCGTCGGCGCAGTACATCTCGTCGCGCGTGATCCGCTTCTCGCGCACCTCGATGCCGGCGTCCCGCGCGATGGTGATCACCGAGTCGCGGGTGATGCCGTCGAGGCACGAGGCGACGTCGGGCGTGTAGACGACGCCGTTGCGCACCAGGAAGACGTTCTCGCCCGAGCCTTCCGAGACGTAGCCTTCGGTATCGAGCAGCAGCGCCTCGTCGTAGCCGTGCGCGCAGACTTCCTGGTTGGCGAGGATCGAATTGATGTAGTAGCCGCTCGCCTTGGCGCGCACCAGCGAGACATTGACGTGATGGCGCGTGAACGACGAGGTCTTGACGCGGATGCCGTTGGCGATCGCTTCCTCGCCGAGGTACGCGCCCCAGGGCCAGGCGGCGACGGCGACGTGGATCGTGTTGCCGCGCGCCGACACGCCGAGCTTCTCCGAGCCGACCCACGCGATCGGGCGCAGGTAGCAGGACTCGAGGGCGTTCATCCGCACGACGTCCTTCTGCGCCTGGATCAGCGCGTCGAACGAGAACGGCAACTGCATCTGGAAGATCTTCGCCGAGTTGAACAGCCGCTTCGTGTGCTCGTTCAGCCGGAAGATCGCGGTGCCCGCGTCGGTCGCGTACGCCCGCACGCCTTCGAACACGGCCATTCCGTAGTGCAGCGAGTGGGTGAGCACGTGGATCCTGGCGTCGCGCCAGTCGACCATCTTGCCGTCGAACCAGATATGACCGTCGCGGTCAGCCATCGACATCGCTTTCTCCCGGAAACCGCCGAAGTGCGCCGAAGATGCGCGCAGACGCCCCATTCTAGCAACGGGCGCCCGCGGTAGACTGCGGCTCGATGCCCGCCGTCCCGCTCCCGCGCTTCCGATCGCAGGTCGCACTGCTCGCCGCCCTGCAGGCGTTGCTGCTGACGAACAACGTCACGCTGATCGCGGTCAACGGACTCGCCGGACTACAGCTGGCGCCCACGCCGCTGCTGGCGACTTTCCCGGTCACCGGCTACGTGCTGGGCGGCGCCGTATGGGCGATGCCGGCGGCGCTCTTCATGCGCCGCTACGGCCGGCGCGCCGGGTACACGCTCGGTTCGCTGGTCGCGATGCTCGGCTCGCTGCTGGCGTGGCACGCGATGAACGCCGGCAGCCTGGCGCTGCTGTGCCTGGCCACCTTCGTCTGCGGGCTGTACAACGCGTTCGGCGCGAGCCTGCGCTTCGCCGCGGCCGATGTCGTCGACGCGGCGCCCGACGCGCAGGCGGCCTGGCGCGAGCGCTGGCGGCCGCGGGCGATCTCGCTCGTGCTCGCCGGCGGCATCGCCGGCGGGGTCGTCGGCCCCGAGATTTCGAAGTGGTCGCGCGCGGCGCTGGCCACGCCTTTCGCCGGAAGCTACCTGGTGCTGGTCGGCTTCGCGGCGCTGTCGCTGGTGCTGGTGCAGGCGTTGCACGTACCGGTGCCGTCGAAGAGCGCGGCGATCGGCAGCGCGCGTCCGTTGCGCGAGATCCTGCGCGATCCCGTGTGCCGCGTGGCGATCCTCTGTGCGGCGCTGGCCTACGGCGTGATGAACCTGCTGATGGTCGCGACGCCACTGGCGATGGAGGTCTGCGGGCTGCCCTACGCGGACGCCGCCTTCGTCATCGAGTGGCACGTGATCGGCATGTTCGCGCCGGGGCTGTTCTCCGGCGCGCTGATCGGCCGCTTCGGTGCGCTGCCCGTCGTCTTCGCGGGCGCGACGCTGATGCTCGCCTGCGTGGGCGTCGCGCTCTCCGGTGTCGAGCTCATGCATTTCACGATCGCGCTGTTCGCGCTCGGCGTGGGATGGAACTTCATGTACACCGGCGCGACCGCGCTGCTGACGAAGGCCTACGCGCCGGCCGAGAAGAACAAGGTGCAGGGCTTCATGGACTCGGTCGTGTTCGCGACGATGATCACCAGCTCGGCGTCCTCCGGCGCGCTGCTCTTCGTCGACGGCTGGTCGGTGCTGAACCTGCTGTCGCTGCCCTTCGTCGCCGTCGCGCTGGCAGCCGTGCTGTGGCTCGCCGCGCGCAGCGGCTGGGCCCTGGGGCGGACGCCGGTGGCCGGAGAGATCGGAGTTTGACGCGAAGCGTCAGCCCGGGATCCGTTCAACGGTCCTCGGCGCCGAACAGCGCGCTCCACAGCGCACGCACGGCCGTTCGCTCCTCGACCACGCTGTCCGCGTCCACGCGCGCGACGACGCCGTCGAGTCGCGCCTGGTGCTGCAGCCGCCGATAGCGGCGGTAGGCGTCGGCCGCGGCCTGCGCGAGCCCGGCGTCGATCAGACCCGCCTCCCCGGCGCGCCCGAGAAGCGCGATGTTCCCCGCGTTGTCGAGCAGCCGCGGATGCTCGCCGGAGTGCGCGAGCACGAGGAACTGCACGATGAATTCGATGTCGACCATGCCGCCGCGGTCGTGCTTGAGGTCGAAGCGGCCGCTGCGGTTCGGATGGCCTTCGTGCATGCGTGCGCGCATCGCGCGTACCTCGTCGCGCAACTTGTCCCGGTCGCGCGCGCGCGCGAGCACGTCGCGCCGGATCGCTTCGAAGCGTTCGCCGATCGACGCGTCGCCGGCCGAGAAACGCGCCCGGGTCAGCGCCTGGTGCTCCCACACCCAGGCGGCGCCGTTCTGGTACGCCTCGAAGGCGGCGACGCTCGAGACGAGCATCCCGGCCTGTCCGTTCGGACGCAGGCGCAGGTCGGTCTCGAAAAGCAGGCCGGCGGCCGTTCGCGTCGACAGCCATGCCGAGACGCGCTGGGCGAGCAGTGCGTACGCTTCCGGCGCGCGTTCGTCCGCATCGTCGTAGAGGAAGACGAGGTCGAGGTCGGCGGCGTAGCCCAGCTCCTTGCCGCCGAGCCGACCGTAGGCGATCGCCGCGAAATGCGGCGCCTCGCGGAAGCGCAGGCGCAGGCCGCCCCAGACGAGGTCGACGACCAGGCCGAGCACGCGATCGGCCAGCTCGCTCAGGTGATCCGACAGGCGCTCGACCGTCAGGCGGCCTTCGAGGTCCTGCACCATCAGGCGGAACACCTGCGCGTGATGCGCTTCGCGCACCAGGTCCATCTGCCGCTCGACGTCGGGCGCGCCGTCGTGCGTCGCCGCCTCGACTCGCTCGCGCAGTTGCTCGCTCCACGTGGCGTAATCCTGCGACTCGAGCAATTCGCCGTCGAGCAGCTCGTCGAGGACGACCGGATGCTGCATCAGGTATTCGGCGGGCGACTTCGCCCAGTCGAGCACGCGCAGCACGCGCGCGAACGCGTCGCGGAAGCGATCGAGCAGCGCGACGTAGCCCGGCCGGCGGCAGATCGCCTCGAGCAGATCGACGAGCCGCGCCAGTCCGCTGGTTCCGGTGCCCAGTCGCACCGCCTCCGCCAGCAGCCGTTCGATCGCCGCGCGCGTCTCCGGGCGCGCGGCGCGATAGCGCGCGCCCGCGCGCAGGGCTGCGAAACGGCGTTCCGTTTCCGCGTCGGACGCGTGCGCTGCGTCGCCGGCCTCGGGCGTGTCGCATTCGGCATCCGCCGGCGCGAGCAGCCGGTCGAAGATGCGCGCCGTCTCCTCCGTGCGCTGCTCGATGGCAGCGTCGAAGGCGGCGGGCGACATGCCGAGCATCGCCGCGATCGCCTCGCGCGCCTGCGGCGATCGGGCGAGCCGGTGCGTCTGCGCGTCCTCGCGGTATTGCAGCATGTGCTCGGTGCGTCGAAGCAGCCGGTACGCGTCGGCGAGCGTCTCGCTCTCGTCCTCGGGCAGCAGTCCCTTCTCGGCGAGCGCCGCGAGCGTATCGAGCGTGCGTCGGCCCTGCAGCGTGGGATCCTGGCCGCCGCGCACGATCTGGAACAGCTGCGCGATGAACTCGATCTCGCGAATGCCGCCGCGGCCGAGCTTGACGTCGAGGGCCTCGGGGTCGCGGGCGCCGCGGCGCGTGACCTCGGCGCGCACTTTCGCATGCAGGCGGCGCAGCGCCTCGATCGCGTCGAAGTCGAGGTAGCGCCGATAGACGAACGGCGTGACGATGCGCGCCAGCGCCGCTTCGTCCTCGTCGCGCGCGTCGCGCGAGGCCGTGCCCGAGTCGGCGATCACCCGGCCTTTCAGCCACGCGAAGCGCTCCCATTCGCGTCCCTGCGCGTAGAAATACTGCTCGAGCATCGACAGCGACGCGACCAGCGGGCCCGAGTCTCCGTTCGGCCGCAGCCGCGCGTCGACGCGAAAGACGAAGCCGTCGGCGTCGCATTCGGACAGCAGCGCGATGGTGCGACGCGCGAGGCGGTGCATCCATTCGCTGGAAGCCGGTCCGCCGCCGTGGCCGGTCGCGCCGGCACTCTCGCCCTCGCCGCGGAACACGAACACCAGGTCGAGATCGGAGGAGACGTTGAGTTCTCCGCCGCCGACCTTGCCCATGCCGACGGCGAGCAGGTCCTGCGGCTGGCCGTCGCGGTCGAGCGCGGGGCCGTGCCGCGCGAGCAGCGCGGCACCGGCCGCGCGCAGTGCGAGCGAGGTGGCGATCTCGGCGAAGGCGGTCATCGCCTGGCAGACTTCGTCGAGCGACGCGCGCCCGCCGGTGTCGCGCTCGATCAGCGCGAGCATTAGCCAGTTGCGCGCGCGGCGCAGCGCGCGGCCCAGCGAGGCCTCGTCGGCCGGCGCGCCGCCTTCCGCCGAGGCGAGCGCGGCGGCGCCGGCGGCGGCCCTGCGCTCGTGCTCGACCAGCGAATCGATCGTCGCGCGCGAGATCGGCTCGGCCGCGAGGGCGCCGAGACGGCTGCGCACCGATGCCTCGTCCGAGCGCGCGGCCAAAGCCGCCAGCGTGCGCCGGAAGTACGCCGAGTGGCGCTCGCCGTCGAAGCGCATGATCGCCGATCCGAAAGGTTATCCTTGGGCCCGATTGTCGCTCATGCATGCCTTCGTACCGCCGGCCGCCGGCCCGACTCGACTCGAGCGCGCGCTCCGGTGGCTCGCGTGGACCGTTCTCGTCCTCGTCCTGGGGCTCGCCGGCGCCTACACGGCGCTGCGAACGCTCGTCTGGCCCAGGCTCGATCACTGGCGTCCGCAGATCGAGCAGCGGCTCGCCGATTTCACCGGCCGCGAAGTTCGCATCGGCTCGCTCACGACCGGCTTCGAGGGCTGGCGCCCGTGGCTCGTGGCCGACCACGTCGTCGTGCGCGACCCCGATGGCGTCGAGGCGCTGTCGGCCGACCACCTGCGCGGCGTCGTCTCGATGCGCGGAGCGCTGCGCGGCCGCTTCGTCCTCGCGCTGCTCGAAATCGATTCGCCTGCGCTGCGCGTCGAGCGCATCTCGCCGAGGCTGCTGCGCGTGGGCGGCTTCGACATCGATCTCGACGCTCCCGGTTCCCCCGGCGTCTTCGAGCGACTGCTCGTGCATCGCCGGGTCACGCTGCAGGACGCGCGGATCGAAGCGGTGGACCGCACGAACGGACAGCACCTCGCGCTCGCCGGCGTCGACGTGGCGATCGGATCGGTCGGCCGGCGGCATCGTGCGTCGCTGCACGTGCCTGCCTGGGGCGGGCTTGCACAGGACGTGGACGCGGCCATCGAGTTCGCACACGCGCCCTTCGCGTCGCCGGCCGACTGGAGCAAGTGGCGCGGCGAGGCCTTCGTCGGCGCGCGCAGCGCCGATCTGGCGGCCGGTTTCGGGCAGTGGCAGCGCTGGCACGACTTCCTCGGCCTGCCGCCCGCGCCGCGGGCAGTGACGATCGACTCGGGGCGGGTCGGATTCCGCGCCTGGACGCAGTTCGACCCGGATCTGGCGAACCGCACTTCGCTGAAGCTCGCCGCGGAGTCGCTGCGCGCGAGCGTCGACGGACAGTCGATTCCGATCGCCGGCCTGCGGCTCGACGCGCAGGCGACCCACGACACGTCGGGCCGCACCACGCTCGTCTTCGAGCGGCTCGAGTTCGACGACGACCGGCGCGGCAGCTTCGACGCGATCGCCGGCGAGCCGATGCTGCGTCTCGGCGCCGACGGCGAACCGCTCGCCGCGCGCCTTTCGCTCGGCCGCTTCGACGCCGCGCGCGTGCTTGCCTGGGTGCGCGACTTTCCGCTGCCGGCCGACGTACGCGCCCGGCTCGAGCCGCTGCAGGTCGAAGGGCAGGTGCGCCGCGTCGCGCTCGACTGGTCGGCCGAACCGGGCGATGCGCGCGCTGGCGTGGAAGCGGAATTCGAGCAGCTTTCCTTCGCGTGGCACGACGGTGCCGCTCCGCGCGCCGGAGAGCTGCGCATTCCCGGCTTTCGCAACGTGTCCGGGCACGTGCGGCTCACGCGCGGCTCCGGCGAAGCGACGCTGAACGGAAACGATTCGGTGCTGCGCTTCCCCGGCCTGTTCGCCGAGCCGGAGGTGCCGCTCGAGCGGCTCGACGCACACGCGACGTGGACGATCGAGGAGGCAGCGGACCCGGCGCAGGCGCCGCAGGTCGCGATGCGCATCGACTCGCAGTTCGCCAACCGCGATGCGGCCGGCGAGGTCTCCGGCACCTGGCGCAGCGGCGGCAAGGGGGCGGGCATCGTCGACCTGGCGGGACGGCTCGCGCGGGCCGAAGCGGCGCGCACGGCGCGCTACCTGCCGCTGGTCATCCCTGCCGAGGTGCGCGCCTGGGTCGGCGACGCAGTGCGCGGCGGCCGCTCGGACGACGTTCGCTTCGTGCTGCAGGGCGACCTGGCCGATTTCCCGTTCCGCGATCCCGCGACCGGCAATTTCCGCGTCGAGGCGCGCCTGTCGGACGCGCTGCTCGCCTATGCGCCGGGGTGGCCGGCGATCGAGCGCATTCGCGGCTCGCTGCGCTTCGAGCGCGCCGGGATGGAGATCGAGGCGCGCTCGGGCGCGGTGTGGAACGTCGCGCTCGCCGATACGCACGCCCGCATCGCCGACTTCGACAAGCCGCTGCTGCTCGTCGAGGGCAGCGGAGCAGGGCCGGGGCAGGACATGATCCGCTTCGTCAACGAGAGTGCATTGCGCACGAAGATCGACGACTTCACGCGCGAGACGACGGTCACCGGCGGCGCGGCGCTGCAGCTCGCGCTCGAATTGCCGCTCGACCACCTCGATGCGACACGCGTGCATGGCAGCGTGCGGTTCCTGGGCAACGACGTCGCGCTCGACCGAACGCTGCCGCCTCTCGAGGCGCTCGTGGGACAACTGGAATTCACCGAAGACCGGCTCGCACTTCGCGGGCTGCGCGCGCGCTTCCTCGGCGGCGAGCTGCAGGCGGAAGGCGACGCTCCGGCGCCCGGACGGTTGCAGCTGGCCGCGAAGGGAACGATTCCGGCCGCTTCGCTCGCGCGATGGCACGAGCCGTCGTTCGGCCCTGCGCTGCCGCGGCGCGTCGCGGCGTCCCTCGACGGCACGCTCGCCTTCGACGCGCGCTTCGAGTTGCGCGATGGCGGCTCGACGCTGTCGATCGACTCCGACCTGCAGGGGCTGTCGAGCGCGCTTCCGATGCCGTTCGCCAAGAGTGCCGGCGAGCGCTGGCCACTGCGCATCGAGTCGACGGTTTCGCCGGACGGCGCCGAGAGCTTGCGCGTGAGCCTGCGCGACGACGCCCGACTCGTGCTCGAGCGCGAGCGAACTGCGGGCGCGGCGGTCGCGCAGCTGCGTCGCGGCGTCTTCGCGCTCGGCAGCGAGGCGGTGCTGCCCGACGCGGGTTTCGCCGCGCGCCTGCACGCGCCGCAACTGGACCTCGACGCCTGGAGCGCGTTGCTCGAAGACGCCTTGTCGACCACGGAAAGCGCGGACTCCCCGCCGCTGCAGGCGGCGCGTTCCGGTGCTGCGCCGCCGGCGCCGGGCGCCGTCGCTTCGTCGCTCGTTCCCGACGTGGTCACCATCGTCTCCGGACACGTGCACCTCGGTGGGCGCACCTTCGAGGATGTCGTCGTCGGTGCGACGCGGGTCGACGACGCCTGGCGCGCGAACCTGCACGCTCGCGGCATCGACGGCTATCTGCGCTGGACGCTGCCCGACGCCGATGCCCCGGGCGGGCGCCTGGCGGCGCGTTTCACGCGCCTGTCGATCCCCGACGACCGCATCGACGAGATCGAACGGATGCTCGACGCGAGCCCGCGCTCGCTGCCGGCGCTCGACGTCTCCGCGGACGAACTGGTGCTCGGCGGGCGCGCATTGGGCGCGCTGCAATTGCGTGCCCGCAACGACCCGGCGCAGGACGCGCCGCTGTGGCGGCTGCAGCAGCTGCAGCTTCGCCACGCCGCCGCCATCTTCGATGCCAGCGGCACCTGGCGTCCGCGCGGTGCCGGCGCGCCGCCGTCGAGCGCGATGCGGTTTCAGCTGTCGGTACTCGACGCCGGGCAGCTCCTGGAGCTCTTCGATTTTCGCGAGCTGCTGCGCGGCGGTGCCGGCACGCTCGGCGGCGAGCTGCACTGGAGCGGCTCGCCGATGCGCTTCGACACCCGGTCGCTCGGAGGAGACATCTCGCTGTCGCTGGGCAAGGGGCAGTTCCTGAAGAGCGAGCCGGGCATCGCCAAGCTGATCGGCGTCGTCAACCTGCAGTCGCTGCGCCGGCGGCTCGCCTTCGATTTCCGCGACGTGTTCGCCGAAGGCTTCGCTTTCGACCGGATCGACGGCAGCGTGCACGTGCGCGACGGCGTGGCGCGCACCGACGACTTCCGCATGCGCGGCGTCGCCGCGCAGGTCGCGATCCGCGGAGAGGCGAACATCCCCGACGAGACGCAGGCGCTCGTCGTCGAGGTTCGCCCGGAGCTGAACGCCGGACTCGCCTCGCTCGCGTATGCTGCGCTCGCCAATCCGGCGCTCGGGCTCGGGTCCTTCGTTGCCCAGATGATGCTGCGCGAGCCCCTGCAGCGAATGTTCGCGTTCGAGTACGACGTGACCGGGCCATGGGACGATCCGCAGGTGGTGCGCCGTTCCCGCCCGACGCCCGAGACGCTGGTGACGCCCGACGTGCCCGCAGGCACGCCGGACAGCGCCGCGGCACGGTGAGCGCGACCCGGTCGCGCGCCTTGCAGGAGTCGAAGATGCCCTCGAAGCCCGCTGCGGCTCTTCCGGAATCGTCGGCCGCGAAGCCGGACGAACGGCTGCGCGTGGCGGCCGTGCAGATGGTCTCGTCGACGAACGTCGACGAGAATCTCGAGCGCGCCGCGGTGCGCATTGCCGAGGCGGCGGCGGCCGGTGCGCGGCTCGTCGCTTTGCCCGAGCACTTCGCGTTGCTCGGACGCAGCGACCGCGACAAGCTGGCGATCCGCGAGTCCGACGGCGAAGGGCCGATCCAGCGCTTCCTTTCCGCGCAGGCGGCCGCCAACGCCGTCTGGCTCGTCGGCGGCACGCTGCCGTTGTTCAGCCCGAATCCGGGCAAGGTGCTGAACACGAGCTACGTCTACGCGCCCGACGGCAGGCGGGTCGCACGTTACGACAAGATCCACCTGTTCGGCTTCGAGCACGGCGACGAGCGCTTCGACGAGGCGGCTACGATCGTTCCCGGGCGTACGCCGGTCGTGCTCGACATCGACGTCGGCGCCGGCAGTGCGGCGGTGCGCTGGCGCGCGGGGATGAGCGTCTGCTACGACCTGCGCTTTCCGGAGCTGTACCGGACGCTGGCGCCGGCGGACTTGATTCTCGTGCCGTCGGCCTTCACATGGACCACTGGATCGGCACACTGGGAAGTGCTGCTGCGCGCCCGCGCGATCGAGAACCAGTGCTACGTGCTGGCGCCCGCGCAGGGGGGCCGTCACGAGAACGGCCGGCGCACCTGGGGGCACTCGATGCTGGTCGATCCGTGGGGAGGCGTCGTCGCGATGCACGACGAGGGCGAGGGAATCGCCGTCGGCGACGTCGAGCGAAGCCGCCTCGATTCGGTGCGCGCGAGCATTCCCGCCCTTCGACACCGCGTCCTGTAGCATGCATTCATGAAACTCGTCGAAACACCTTTCCAGGCGCTTTCGCTCGCGCGTTCGGTGCTGCTCGAGCCTTACGGGCTCGACGAGTCGCACCTGACGGCAGCGTTGGCCGAGATCTTCCGCCATCGCGTCGACTACGCCGACCTCTATTTCCAGTTCACGCGCAGCGAGGGCTGGAGCCTCGAAGAGGGAATCGTCAAGTCGGGCAGCTTCTCGATCGACCAGGGCGTCGGCGTGCGTGCCGTCTGCGGCGACAAGACGGCATTCGCCTACTCCGACGTGATCGGCGCCGACGCGCTGATGAACGCCGCGCGTGCCACGCGCACGATCGCCTCGCGCGGCGCCGGCCGCGTCGCGGTCTCGGGGGCGCTCGTGCCGGGGCACGGCCACGCGCTGTACGGCCTCGACGACCCCATTCCCCGGATGGAGGCCGCGCAGAAGGTCGCGCTGCTCGAACGCGTCGAGCGCATGGCGCGTGCGAAGGATCCGCGCGTGCGCCAGGTGATGGCCGGCCTGGCCGCCGAATACGATGTCGTTCTCGTCGCCCGTTCCGACGGACGCATCGCTGCCGACGTGCGCCCGCTGGTGCGGCTGTCGCTGACCGTCATCGCCGAGCAGGGCGGGCGGCGCGAGCAGGGACACAGCGGCGGCGGCGGGCGCTTCGATTTCGGCCATTTCGACGACGAGCGCATCGAACGCTACGTCGACGAGGCCGTGCACGCGGCGCTGACGAACCTCGACGCGCGTCCCGCGCCGGCCGGCACGATGACCGTCGTGCTCGGTCCGGGCTGGCCCGGCGTGCTGCTGCACGAAGCGGTCGGCCACGGCCTCGAGGGCGACTTCAACCGGAAGGGTTCGTCGGTGTTCACCGGTCGCGTCGGCGAGCGGGTCGCCAGCCGCGGCGTCACCGTCGTCGACGACGGCACCCTGTCGCAGCGGCGCGGTTCGCTGAACGTCGACGACGAGGGCAACCCGACCCGGCGCAACGTGCTCATCGAAGACGGCATCCTGCGCGGCTACCTGCAGGACGAACTGAACGCCCGGCTGATGAAGAGCGCCGCCACCGGCAACGGCCGGCGCGAGTCGTTCGCGCACCTGCCGATGCCGCGCATGACGAACACGTACATGCTCGCCGGCGGGCACGACCCGGCCGAGATCCTCGAGTCGGTCGACCGCGGCCTGTACGCGGTGAACTTCGGCGGAGGTCAGGTCGACATCACCAACGGCAAGTTCGTGTTCTCCGCCTCCGAGGCCTGGTGGATCGAGGGCGGCCGGCTGCAATACCCGGTCAAGGGCGCGACCATCGTCGGCAACGGCCCCGACGCGCTGCAACGCGTGACGATGATCGGCAACGACATGTGCCTGGATCCCGGCATCGGCGTGTGCGGCAAGGACGGCCAGAGCGTTCCGGTGGGCGTGGGCCAGCCGACGTTGCGCATCGAGCGGATGACGGTCGGCGGCACGGCCTGAAGCGGCGCGGCGCTTGCGTTGCGGCCCGTGCCCGGCGTGAGCCCGCAGTCGTTCAGCCTGCGTCGGATCGCGCTGCCGGCCTTCGGGCCGTCGCTGCTGTTCGGCGTGGGCGAGGGCGCGATCCTGCCGATCGTCCCGCTGACCGCGCGCGAGCTCGGCGCCTCTGTGTCGGTGGCGGCGCTCGTCGTCACGCTGATCGGCGTCGGCTCGCTGGTGAGCAACGTTCCGGCCTCGGCGATCACCACCCGTTTCGGCGAGCGCCGCGCGATGGTCGGTGCGTCGCTGTGGGCAGCGTTCGCGATGCTGCTGTGCATGCTCGCGCGCGACCTCGTCGTGTTCTCGCTGGCGATCCTGATGATCGGGATGTCCACGGCGGTATTCAACCTCGCGCGCCTGAGCTGGATGGCCGAAGCGGTGCCGGTCCGGTACCGGGCGCGCGCGCTGTCGACGCTGGGCGGCGTGCTGCGCATCGGGCTGTTCATCGGGCCCTTCGTCGCAGCCGCGGCGATCCACCCGTTCGGCCCGCTCGCCGCCTACGCCGCGGGCATCGTCGTGCTGGTCGCGGGCGCCGTGGTCGCGCGTTCCGTGGCGGAGCTGCCCGCGCCGGGCGCGGATGCGACCCGACGCGCGCCGCTGCGGCTCGCCGAGGTGCTGCGCGAGCATCGACGCGTCTTCGCGACGGTCGGGCTGGGCGTCGTCCTGATCGCGGCCGTGCGCGCTTCGCGCCAGGGGATCATTCCGCTGTGGGGCGAGCACATCGGACTGGGCGCGGCCAGCGTCTCGCTGATCTACGGGCTGTCCAATGCCGTCGACATGCTCGTCTTCTACCCGGCCGGGCGCAGGATGGACCTGCGGGGTCGCCGCGCCGTCGCGGTGCCCTCGATGGCGATCATGGGCGTCGCACTGCTCGCGATTCCGTTCACCCACGCTGCGCCGTCGCTGCTCGCCGCGTCGCTGCTGATCGGCTTCGGCAACGGAATCGGTTCGGGGCTCGTGATGACGCTGGGCGTCGACCATGCGCCCGCGCACGGCCGGACGCAGTTTCTCGGCGTCTGGCGCCTGCTCTCGGACGTCGGCGCGACTGCGGGCCCGGCGCTGCTGTCGGCGGTTGCCGCTCTCGCGCCGCTCGCCGCGGCGATCGCGGCGATCGGCGCAATCGCGTTCGCAGGCGCTGCCGCTTTTTCCCGCTGGGTGCCGCGAGCCGGTGCGACCGACCCGCGAGCCGATGCGACCGACGAGTCGCGGGCGAGTTCCTGAGGAACCGTTGCCGAAAGGCACCGTTCGCCCTTCCGCTTGCAGCACCGCCCCGGCCGACTTACACTGCCCGGATGTTGTTGCACTGCAAACAAGCGTCTTTCACCCCGGCCGCGTCCGCCGGGCGACCCGGCATGCTTGCCGGTCGATTTCCGCGCTTCTTCTTCTACTTTCCCTGCAGCTGGCGGGGCGAGTCGGCGGCGCGCGCAGATAGCTGAGCAGCGACACCGAATTCCACGAACCGCCGGCACAGTCCGGCGGTTTTTTTTGGCGAGCATCATGACCCACAGCACCGACGACCTTCGCATCCGCGCCATCAAGGAACTGGCACCTCCGTCGCACCTGTTGCGCGAGTTCGCGATCGACGCGGCCGCCGCCGAGACCACCTACGAGTCGCGGCGTTCGATCCATCGCATCCTGCACGGCGAGGACGATCGGCTGATCGTCGTCGTCGGGCCGTGTTCGATCCACGATCCGCAGGCCGCGCGCGAATACGCGAAGCGGCTCGTCGCCCAGCGCAAGCGCCTGGCCGGCGAGCTCGAGGTGGTGATGCGCGTGTACTTCGAGAAGCCGCGCACGACCGTCGGCTGGAAGGGGCTCATCAACGACCCGAACCTCGACAACAGCTTCGACATCAACAAGGGACTGCGCATCGCGCGCGAGCTGCTGCTCGATCTCACGCGGATGGGCGTGCCGGCGGCCACCGAGTTCCTCGACATGATCACGCCGCAGTACTACGCCGACCTCATCTCGTGGGGCGCGATCGGCGCGCGCACGACCGAGTCGCAGGTGCACCGCGAGCTCGCCTCCGGGCTGTCGTGTCCGGTGGGCTTCAAGAACGGCACCGACGGCAACCTTCGCATCGCCTTCGACGCGATCAAGGCCGCTTCGCAGCCACACCACTTCCTGTCGGTCACCAAGGGCGGACACTCGGCGATCGTCTCGACGAACGGCAACGACGATTGCCACGTCATCCTGCGCGGCGGGCGGCATCCCAACTACGACGCGGCCAGCGTGGACGCCGCGTGTCGCGCAGCGGCCGCCGAAGGGCTGCCCTGCCGCCTGATGATCGACGCGAGCCACGGCAACAGCCAGAAGCGGCCCGAGAACCAGATTCCGGTGACGGCGGCGGTTGCCGCGCAGGTCGCCGCGGGCGAAAAGCGCATCGTCGGCGTCATGGTCGAGAGCCATCTGCAAGCGGGACGGCAGGATCTCGTCGATCGCAGCGCCCTTCGTTACGGGCAGAGCATCACCGACGGCTGCATCGGCTGGGAGGAAAGCGTGCTGTTGCTCGACACGCTCGCCGAGTCGGTGCGTGCGCGCCGTTGCGCGATCGACGCGCAGGCGCCGCGTTCGGCGGGCGGCGGCGCATCGCAGCGCGCGGCCGCGATGCGCTGCATCGAGCCGGGCTGATCCGTCCTGCACGTCGAGCCCCGCGCAAGCACCATCCGTCGGAAAAACCCGGAATGCACGGCCTGCGCCGAGTGCCGTTCGAGAGGCGCCGTTTACCATGCTATAAAGCTTGCAGTGCTTCGGAGGTGTGATGGAAGCGGTCAAAGACGGCGCAACGCCGGAATCGGGGCCGAGCGTATCGGCTCTGCCGCGGCGAACGCCCCACGAACGGTTGCTCGCAGTGGGGTTGAAACCCGTCGGACGCGCCAGCGAATTCGCCGACCAGATCCACGGCCTGATGGCCAAGACGCCGCTGTTCTCGGGGCTCGACATCGACGAGACCCGCAAGCTCGGCACCTTCATGTACGTCTACGAAGCGCCGCCCGGTGTCACGATCATCAACGAGGGCGAGGCGGGCGACTTCATGATGCTGCTGATGCAGGGCATGGTCGACGTCCTGCGTCGCAACCGCTACAACTATCCGTCGCGCATCGCGGTCGCGCATGCCGGACATTCGCTCGGCGAGATGTCGATGTTCGACGGCGAGCCGCGCTTCGCCTCGTGCGTCACGCTCGAGAACAGCCGCATCGCCGTGCTCACGCGCGACGCGCTGATGCTCGTCCTCGGCGACGAACCCGCGCTCGGCAACAAGATCCTGCTCAAGCTCGTGCAGCTGCTCTCCGAGCGCCTTCGCCAGACCAGCGCGAAGCTCGTTTCGTACCTCGAAGCGGCGCGGGACGCGTGAGCGCAGTGGTCGGGCGCGTCAGCGGGCCCGATCCTTCTGCCACATCACGTCCGGCACTCCTGCGTGCTTGTTGAGCACCCGCGACAGCACGAAGAGCAGGTCCGACAGCCGGTTCAGGTAGCGGCGGCAATCGGGACGGATCTCCTCGGCGTTGCCGAGCGCGACCACCGCCCGTTCGGCGCGCCGGCACACGGTGCGCGCCAGGTGTGCGAAGGCCGCGGCGCGCGAGCCGCCGGGCAGCACGAATTCCTGCAGGCGCGACAGTCCCGCATTGTGCTCGTCGAGCAGCGCGTCGAGCTTGGCGACCTGCGTTTCGTGCAGGTTCTCGAAGCCGGGAATGCACAGTTCGCCGCCGAGGTCGAAGAGATCGTGCTGGATGCCGATCAGCTGCTCGCGCACGGCATCGGGCATCGACTCGGTGAGCAGCACGCCGATCGTCGAATTCAGTTCGTCGACCTGGCCGATTGCCTCGATGCGCGGCCCGTCCTTGCTCGTGCGCTTGCCGTTGCCCAGGCCGGTGGTCCCGTCGTCGCCGGTACGCGTGGCGATCTTCGACAGTCGGTATCCCATCGTTGCGGCTCCTTCCGGTGATCGCCCGAGTGTATCGCCGACCGATCACCTCCGCTCCGGACGCCGCTTCGGGGCCTGCGGACTGCGGCCCGGGAACGCGGCCCAGCCGCGACGATCCGCAGGCGTTGGCCGCAGCATGCGCGCCCGCCGGCGGCGTTCGGGATACCATTTCCCGGAGAAGCCGGGCCGGCGCACCTGTCGCGCTGCCGTCCCATGTCCGGCCCCCTTGCGGACTACTGCCATGAACAGTCCCACGATCGTCGCGGATGCGCTGAGGCGCCCGTTTCCCGATGTGCTCGCTTCGGCGCTGCGCGATCGCTTCGGCGAACGCTTCAGCACGGCTGCCGCGGTACGCGAGCACCACGGCCGCGACGAATCGCCTTTTCCGCCCACGCCGCCCGATGCGGTCGTCTTCGCGCACAGCACCGACGACGTGGCAGAGACCGTTCGCCTGTGCCGGGCGCACCGCGTGCCGGTCATCGCCTACGGCGTCGGCTCGTCGCTCGAAGGACATCTGCTCGCCGTGCGCGGCGGCGTGTCGATCGACCTGTCGCAGATGAACCGCGTGCTCGCCGTGCAGCCCGAAGACCTCACGGCCACGGTGCAGGCCGGCGTCACGCGCGTGCAGCTGAACGACGAGCTCAAGGGCACCGGGTTCTTCTTTCCGATCGACCCGGGTGCGAACGCGAGCCTCGGCGGCATGGCCGCCACGCGCGCTTCCGGCACGAACGCGGTGCGCTACGGCACGATGCGCGAGAACGTGCTCGGGCTCACCGTCGTCACCGCCGAGGGCAAGGTGATCCGCACTGCCGGGCGCGCGAAGAAGTCGTCCGCGGGCTACGACCTCACCCGGCTCTTCGTCGGTTCCGAGGGCACGCTCGGCATCATCACCGAGGTCACCGTGAGGCTCTACCCGGTGCCGGAAGCGATGTCGGCGGCGGTGGTCAATTTTCCCGGCCTCGCCTCGGCGATCGACGCGGTGATCCAGATCATCCAGATGGGCGTGCCGGTGGCGCGTTGCGAATACGTCTGCGATCGCACGATCCGTGCGATCAACGCGCACAGCCACACGACGCTGCGCGAAGCGCATACGCTGTTCTTCGAGTTCCACGGCAGCGAGTCGTCGGTGCACGAGCAGGCCGAGCTCGCGCAGCAGATCTCGCGCGAGCACGGCGGCGAGGACTTCGAATGGGCAACGCGCCCCGAGGACCGCACGCGCCTGTGGAACGCACGCCACAACGTCTACTTCGCCGGCCTGCAGGTGCGCCCCGGGGCACGCGCGATCACCACCGATACGTGCGTGCCGATTTCGAGGCTCAGCGAGTCGATCACCGGAGCACGACGCATCCTCGACACGGCGAGCTTTCCGACGCTGATCGTCGGTCACGTCGGCGACGGCAACTTCCATTCGATGCTGCTCGTCGATCCCGACGACGAGGCGGAGATGGCGCAGGCCGAGCGGCTGAACGACGAGATCGTGCGGCTCGCGCTGTCGATGGACGGCACCTGCACCGGCGAGCACGGCGTCGGCCTGCACAAGATGGGATTCCTGCAGGAGGAGGCCGGCGAGGACGCCATCGAATTGATGCGCCGGATCAAGCGCGCGTTCGACCCCGACGATATCCTCAACCCCGGAAAGATCTTCCGCTCGTAGAGAAATCCGGCGCGGCTGGTGAACCGCGCGAACGTTGCCGATGGCCGACCAGCACGCGACCGCTCCGAATTCCGCCGACCCGCTGCGCGACTTCTCGCGCAGCCACGCAGGCATCCTGATCCGGCTCGAGCAGTTGCGCGAACTCGCCGCCCGGCTCGGACAGGGCGGCGCCGAGCGTCGCGTGCTGCGCGAACGCGCGCAGGACATCCTCTCGTTCTTCCGCGAGACGGTCATCGAACATCATGCCGAAGAGGAAGCCGCGCTGTTCCCGGCCGTCGCGCGCAGCGCCGCGGCGGGCGACGAGGCGGCACTGGTCGCTTCGCTCGCGGCACGCCTGACCCGCGAGCACCGGCAGATCGAGGACGACTGGAAAGCGATCGAGCCGGCGCTCGTGCGCCTGTCGCGTGGGCGAGGTGCCGACCTCGACGCCGGGATCGTCGCGCGGCTGTGCGACCGCTATGCGGCGCATGCGCAGTTCGAGGAGACGGGTTTCCTGCCGCTGGCGGCGAGGATCCTGGACCCGGACGACCAGGCGTCGCTCGCGCTGGCGTTGCACTTGCGCCACTCGCTCGACCGGGTGCTCGGCTTCCTCTGAAAAGCCGGGTCGCCGGCGCCGACCCGCCGTCTCAGCGCCGGTAGCGCTTCGGCACGAAGGGCAGCGCCACGCGTTGCACCGGCAGGCGTCGCTCGCGCACGAGCGCACGCAGCGCGGCTTCGGCATCGCCGCCGAGCACGTCGCTGTCCAGGCGAGCGAGCATCACCGGATGGCCCAGCGTCGGCGAGACCGTGCCGCTGGTCACTTCGCCCACGGTCCGGCCGGCGTCGTCGACGATCGGCGCGTGTGCCCGGATCGGGACGGGCTCGTGCGAGACGAGCCCGACGAGACGCCGCGGCGCGCCGTCGGCGAGCTGCTGCAGCACCACCCGCGCACCCGGAAAACCGCCCGCCTTCGCGCCGCCCGTGCGTCTCGACTTCGGGATCGCGAAGGCCAGGCCCGATTCGGCCGGTGTCGTCCGCGCGTCGATGTCGTTGCCGTGCAGCGGCAGGCCGGCTTCGAGGCGCAGCGTGTCGCGTGCGCCCAGGCCCGCGAGGCGAACGCGCGGATCGGCAAGCAGGCGTTCGACGATCTCGCGCGCGCGATCCGGCGGCAGCGAGATCTCGAAGCCGTCCTCGCCCGTGTAACCCGAGCGCGTCGTGAAGCAGCGCGCACCGAGAAGCTCGAGCGTGCGGGCCTGCAGGAAGCGCATCGACGCGCAGTCGCGGTCGAGCGACGACAGCGCCGCCTCGGCCTGCGGCCCCTGCAACGCGACCAGCGCCGCGTCGATCTCGTCGATCGCCAGCGCCGGGCACAGCGCCCGCAGTCGCGCCAGGTCGGCGTCGCGGTTGCCCGCGTTCGCCACGATGCGCACTTCGGCGCCTTCGCCGTCGACGGCGTGCACGAGCATCAGGTCGTCGTCTATGCCGCCGGCGTCGTTCAGCAGCAGCGAATAGCGCTGCTGCCCGTCGGGCCAGTCGGCGAAGTCCAGCGGCAGCGCCGCTTCGAGTTGCGCGTGCAGCGTCTCGCGACGGCCGTCGCGCGCGCGCACGCGGAACTGCCCCATGTGCGAGACGTCGAACAGGCTTGCCGCCGTGCGCGTGTGCAGGTGTTCGGCGCGCAGCCCGTCGGGATACTGGATCGGCATCCGGAATCCGGCGAAGGCGCCGAAGCGCGCGCCGCGCGCTTCGTGCAGCGGCTGCAGCGGGATCTCGCGCAGCGATCGGTTCGGTTCGTTCATCGGTAGTCGGACAGCGCGGGGCGGGTGCAGACGAGGCGGCGATCGCCGGCGGCGTTGTCGATGCGCGCGACGCTCGGCCAGAACTTCGCCTCGCGCACCCAGGGCAGCGGATAGGCCGCCGCCTCGCGCGAATAGCGGTGCGTCCATTCGCCGGCGATCGCCTCGGCCGTGTGCGGCGCGCCGCGCAGCGGGTTGTCGTCGCGGTCGAGCTCGCCGCGCGCGATCCGCTGCGCTTCGCCGTGGATCGCGATCATCGCTTCGCAGAAGCGATCGAGTTCGTCCTTCGGTTCCGACTCGGTCGGCTCGATCATCAGCGTGTCGGCCACCGGGAACGAGACGGTGGGCGCGTGGAAGCCGTAGTCCATCAGCCGCTTGGCGACGTCCTCGGCGCTCACGCCGCAATCGGCCTTCAGCGCGCGCAGGTCGATGATGCATTCGTGCGCGACGAGTCCGTGCGGTCCGCGGAACAGCACCGGGAAATAGGGGTCGAGCC
This sequence comes from Burkholderiaceae bacterium, assembly GCA_023954015.1. Classification (GTDB taxonomy): domain Bacteria; phylum Pseudomonadota; class Gammaproteobacteria; order Burkholderiales; family Burkholderiaceae_E; genus Zeimonas. The sequence goes on along the minus strand of JAMLIS010000011.1, from coordinate 14,356 downwards.
GGCGTGCGACGTAGTTCGCCGAGAGCATCGCCGTTTCCGTCGCGCGACGGATGCCGGCGGCACCCATCATCCGGATGTACATCCACGAGATCGTCGTGATCAGCGCACTGCCGTGCGCCGAGGCCGAGACCGCGCTCGCGGTGTCCGCCGCCGCGAAAGGATCGGCGGGCAGGAAGGGCGCGAGGTGCGCGGCGACGGCGATCGGACCCATCCCGGGACCGCCGCCGCCGTGCGGAATGCAGAAGGTCTTGTGCAGGTTCATGTGGCAGACGTCGGCGCCCACCAGCGCCGGCTTCGTCAGGCCCGCCTGCGCGTTGAGGTTGGCTCCGTCCAGGTAGACCTGGCCGCCGGCTTCGTGCACGCGGCGGCACGCTTCGACGATTCCCGGCTCGAACACGCCGTGCGTGGACGGCCAGGTGATCATCGATGCGGCGATCGACGCTCGATGCTCGTCGATCTTGCGGCCCAGGTCGTCCAGGTCGACGTTGCCCTGCGCATCGCAGCCGACGACGACGATGCGCATGCCCATCATCTGCGCGCTTGCCGGGTTCGTGCCGTGTGCCGACGCGGGAATCAGGCACACGTCGCGCGCGCCTTCGCCGATCGACGCCTGGTAGCGCCGGATCGCGAGCAGGCCGGCGTACTCGCCCTGTGCGCCCGAGTTCGGCTGGAAGGAGACGGCCGGGAAACCGGTGATCTCGCCGAGCCATGCGCCGAGCTGCGCGAGCATCTCCCGATAGCCGAGTGCCTGCTGCGGCGGAACGTACGGATGCAGGTTCGCGAACTCGGGCCAGGTGATCGGCGCCATCTCGGCGGCGGCGTTGAGCTTCATCGTGCACGAGCCGAGCGGAATCATCGAGTGCACGAGCGAGAGGTCGCGGTTCTCGAGTTTCTTCAGGTAGCGCACGAAGGCCGCTTCGCCGTGGTGGCGCTCGAACACCGGATCGGCGAGCACGGCATCGGTGCGCCGCAATGCCGCGCCGATCGCCGAGTCGTCCACGGGGAAGGCGGCGGCGAGCACCTCGAGTTCGCCGGCGTCGATGCGGCTGCCGGTGAGCACCCACGCAAGGTCGGCCACGTCGGCGAGCGTCGTCGTTTCGTCCAGGCTCGCCCCGAAGCGGTTCGCCGGGCCGCCTTCCCGCGCGTGGTCACGCAGGTTGATGCGCTGCGCGTTCGCTCGCTCGCGCACGGCTGCCGGCTCGTGCACGTCGTAGACGAGCGTGTCGAAGAACGCGCCGTGCAGCGGAGAAAGAGCGCCTCGCGGCGCCTGTGCGACGACCTGCGCGAGCAGCCGCGCCAGCGCGTGCACGCGCTGCGCGATCGCGCGCAGGCCGTCGGGGCCGTGCCAGACCGCATAGAACGACGCGAGGTTGGCGAGCAGCGCCTGCGCGGTGCAGATGTTGCTCGTCGCCTTCTCGCGCCGAATGTGCTGCTCGCGCGTCTGCAGCGCCATGCGCAGCGCCGGCCGGCCGGCCGCGTCGCGCGAGACGCCGATGATGCGCCCGGGGATCGTGCGCAGCAGGTCTTCGCGCGCGGCGAGGAAGGCCGCGTGCGGTCCACCGTAGCCGAGCGGTACGCCGAAGCGCTGCGCCGAGCCGATCGCGATGTCGGCGCCCATCGCCCCGGGCGGCCGCAGCAGCATCAGCGCGAGCGGATCGCAGCCGACGGTCACGCGTGCGCCGGCGCGGTGCAGCGCGGCGATCTCGTCGCCGAAGTCGCGCACCAGCCCCAGCGTGTCGGGCGTCTGCAGGTGCGCGCCGAAATACGACGCGTCGTCGCGCAGCGAGCGCGCGTCGTCGATCCGGATCTCGATGCCCATGCGTGCCGCGCGCGTGCGCAGCACCGCGACGACCTGCGGATGCGTGGCGCGCTCGACGAAATAGCGCGGCGACTTCGACTTCGAAGCGCGCCGTGCCATCGCCATCGCTTCCGCGGCAGCGGTGGCCTCGTCGAGCAGCGACGCGTTGGCGATCGGCAGGCCGGTGAGGTCGACGATCATGTGCTGGAAATTCAGCAGCGCCTCCAGGCGTCCCTGCGCGATCTCCGCCTGGTACGGCGTGTACGCGGTGTACCAGCCGGGGTTCTCGAGGACGTTGCGGCGGATCGCCTCGGGCAGGATCGTGCCGTGGTAGCCGGCGCCGATGAAGCTGCGCCACGACTCGTTGCGTGCGCCGAGCGCGCGCAGCTCGGCGAGCGCGCGCGTTTCGTCGACCGGATCCGGCAGCGCGAGCGGTGCGTCGAGCAGCACCTGCGGCGGAACGGCCGCGTGGACGAACTGCGCGCGCGACGCGAAGCCGAGCGCGTCGAGCATCTCGCGCTCCTGCACCGGGCTCGGACCGATGTGGCGCGACGCGAAGTCGTCGCAGGCGAAGAGCGCGCGCAGCCGCGCGCCGAGGGATTCGGGAGCGTTCATCGAAGGGGACCCCGCCATCGGGAAGGACGGTCGTGCGTGACGCGGCGCGCGCCGGCGCGCCGCGCCGGGGAATCAATCGGCGCCGGGACCTGCCGCGTACTGCGCGGCGTCGAGCAGCGCGTCGAGCTGCGACGGGTCGCTCGGGCGCAGCCGGAACAGCCAGCCGGCGCCGAAGGGCTGCGCATTGACCGTTTCGGGGGTGTCGGCGAGCGCGCCGTTCGTTTCGACGACTTCGCCGTCGACGGGCGCGTATACGTCGGAGGCGGCCTTCGTCGACTCGACGACGACGCAGGCCTCGCCCTGCTTCAGCGTGCGTCCGGCATCGGGAAGCTCGACGTAGACCAGCTCGCCGAGCGCATCCTGGGCGTGGAAAGTGATGCCGACGGTGAGCGTGCCGTCGGGTTCGCGGCGCACCCACTCGTGCGTGGCGGTGTAGCGGAGTTCGGCAGGATTGTCCAAGAGAAGGCTCCGGAAACAGCGCGCGCTTTCGCCGCGCGCGACGGATGGAATCGGAGCCCCCTCTGTCCGTTTGCCTGAGACATTCGACGGCGCCGCAGCGCCGCCTGTTTCCTTCGGCGAGGCCGGCATCGCATGCGCCGCGACGCTGCCTACTCTCCAGAGAGCTGGGTGGCCCGCAAAAGCCGAAGCGACGGTGCATCGCACCGCATCGGCAGTCACGGTCCACTGGCCGCTGAAGTCCTTTTGCCTGAGAGTTTACGGGGCGATGTACACCTTCGGCGCCGCGTGCCGCCCGCCCTTCGGCGCGTTGCACACGGTCTCTCCCACAGCGGCTGACCGGCTGCGCGCAGGATGCCTAGCCGGGATGCCGCTGTCAAATCAGCGGCGCGTCCGGCGGGGGCGTTCTTTCGTCGATGTCGATCGAGCCGCACTTCCCGAGGATGTCGGCTGCACGATCGACGCGATCGCCGTCGGCCGCGTCGACCGTGACGACGCTGGCGCCGCGCCGCATCGCTTCGAGGTAGATGCCGGCGTCCCGTTCGTCGTCGAAGCCGAACAGCGAGCGGAACCAGTCGGCCACCGTTTCGCCGACCGAAACCTGCGTCTCGTCGTCGTAGGCGCTGCCGTCGCCTGCCGGGGGGTGGCCGTCCGGATGGCGCCGGGCGCGTTCGTCGGTGCCGGTTCGCAGTTCCACTTCGTCGTCGGCAAATCCGGCGCGAAGCAGTTCTTCGCGTGCGTTCTCGGCGGAGCGGCGATCGTCGAAGATTCCGATGAGTGTGCTGCGCATGGTCGATTCCTCGCAGGTGCTACGTTTGCTCCTCGGCGGAGCGAACGGGGCGCGCGACGCGCCTCGCGAGTCGGTCGTGCAATGTCCATACCTGCGAGCGGCGCGTCGATCGGCCGCGAGCCGGACAACGAGGAGTCGATCCATGCGCGTGGCGATTGCGGCGGTATTGGTGCCCCTGGTTCTTTTCGGTTGCGGCAAGGACGAGCCGCCCCCGCCGCGCGCCGCCGATGCCCCGGCGGCCGCTGCCGACAGCGGGATCGCTGGCGCCGCGGCGGACAGCTCGCCAACGCCGAAACCGCAGGGGAACGGCGCGGGCCCGGCCGGCGCCGGCCAGTCCGGCGCAGACCAGGCCGGCGCCGCTGCAGACACAGCGAGCGCTGCCGACGCGTCGGCGCCCGCCGCCCGCGATGCGCCGGGTGCCGGCGCGCCCCCGGATGCCGCGGCGTCGCGCGCAGGCGCCGCGCCGATGGGCAACGGAGCTTCGAAGGGCAACGCTGCCGCCTTGAAGGGCAACGCTGCCGCCTTGAAGGGCAACGCTGCCGCTTCGAGGGGCAACGCCGCCGCAGCGAAGGGCAGCGGCACGACCTCGTCGGCGGCAGGCGAGTCGTACACGATCGAGCGCGGCGACACGTTGGCGGCGATCGCAAAGGCGCACGGCCTCGATGCGAAGGACCTGGCGACGTGGAACCGGATCGACGATCCGCGCCGCCTGCAGATCGGTCAGAAGATCCGCCTGTCCGCGCCCGGCGGCTGAGCGCTTTCGCCGCGCTGCGGCCCGGCGGTCGAGGTCGTCGGGCGGCACACCGCGCCGGATCAGCCGGTCGCGCCGGCTCGCAGCCAGGCGGGTGCGGGCAGGCCTCGCGCCTGCAGGAAGGCCGGATCGAAGAGCTTCGATCGGTACCGGTGCCCGGAGTCGGCGAGCACCGTCACGACCGTGTGCCCCGGTCCGAGATCCCGCGCGAGTCGGATCGCTCCGGCCACGTTCACGCCGCTGGACCCTCCGACGCACAATCCCTCGTCGTGCAGCAGTTCGAAAACGACTTCCAGCGCTTCGGCATCTTCGATCCGGTAAGCGTCGTCGATCGGCGCGTCGGCGATGTTCGCCGTGACGCGCCCGAGTCCGATTCCTTCGGTGATCGAACTGCCGGCCGATTCGAGTCGGCCGTGCTTGATCCACGAATACATCGCCGCGCCCACCGGATCGGCCGCCGCCGTGCGGATTTCCGGATGCACCGATTTCAGGTAGGCGGAGATGCCGGCGAGCGTGCCGCCGGTGCCGATCGCGCAGACGAAGCCGTCGATGCGCCCGCCCGCCTGCCGCCAGATCTCGGGGCCGGTGCTCGTGCGATGCCCTTCGCGATTCGCCACGTTCTCCCACTGGTTCGCGTAGAAGGCGCCGTCGGGCTCGCGTTCGGCCAGTTCGGCCGCCAGCCGTTCGGCGACGTGCACGTAGTTCCGCGAGTCGCGAAACGGCGCGGCCGGCACCTCGCGCAGGTCGGCGCCGTACAGGCGAAGCAGGTCCTTCTTCTCGCGGCTCTGCGTCTCGGGGATCACGATGATCGTGCGGTAGCCCCGCGCATTCGCGACCAGCGTGAGCCCGATCCCCGTGTTGCCGGCGGTACCTTCGACGACGACGCCTCCGGGGCGCAGCAGCCCGCGACGCTCGCCGTCCTCGATCAGGAACAGCGCCGTGCGGTCCTTGATCGATCCGCCGGGTTCCAGGAACTCGGCCTTCGCGAGGATCTCGCAGCCGGTACGCTCCGATGCGTTGCGCAGCCGGATCAGCGGCGTGTTCCCGATGGCACCGACGAATCCGTCGACGATCGCAGTCATCGCGGCGTTTCCCTCCCGGATGTCCCCGCGCGCGGGGGCGCGCACCCGCTCCACCATACAATGCGTCGATGAACCCGACAGACGACGCGGTCGAAATCCAGACGGGCGATCGACCCGACGCGGCGGTGATCTGGCTGCACGGGCTCGGCGCCGACGCGCACGACTTCGAACCGATCGTGCCGCAGCTGCGGCTGCCCCGGCGGCTGTCGGTGCGCTTCGTGTTCCCGAACGCGCCGGTTCGTCCGGTGACGATCAACGCCGGCATGCCGATGCGCGCCTGGTACGACATCGTCGATCTCGCTGGCGCGCGCCAGGACGAAGCCGGCATCCGTGCCGCCGAGCAAACCGTCGTGCAACTGATCGAGCGCGAGAACGCGCGAGGGATCGCCGCAGGGCGCATCGTTCTCGCCGGCTTCTCGCAGGGCGGCGCGATCGCGCTGCAGGCCGGGCTTCGATACCGGGAAGCGCTGATGGGCATCCTCGCGCTGTCGACCTGGCTGCCGTTGCACGCGACGCTTGCGGCCGAGCGCAGTGCGGCGAATGCGCAGGTGCCGATCTTTTATGCGCACGGCGTGCACGACGACATGGTCGGCATCGAGCGCGCGCGTGCTTCGCGCGCGATTCTCGAGGCACTGGGCTATCGCGTGCAGTGGCGCGAGTATCGAATGGGGCACGCCGTGTGTCCGGAGGAGATCGGCGACATCGGCGCCTGGCTCGCGTCGGTGCTCGAGCCGCCGTCGACGCGTTCGTAGTACGCCCGCGGGTCGGCGCGTACCGTCGGGCCGCTCACGCTGCGACGCTCACGCTACGATCGTTCCCGCCCGGTGTCCCGCACCGGCTGCGCGACGAAGAGCGTCGCGAGCCACCCGACGAACACGACGATTGCCAGGAAGACCAACCAGTCGCCTGCCGCGCGCTGGTCCGCAACTGGGTAGGCATTGCAGGCACGCAGCGGGGAGGCCCGGTACAGCCAGCCGAGCACGGCGAGCATGCTGGCGAGGTTGGTCCAGACGAAACCGCGACCGAGCACGCCCAGTCGTGGCCAGGCCAGCGCAAGCGGCGCGCCGACCAGCAGCGGCAGCGCGACGAACTTGGCGGTCTCGAATGCCGGGTCGGCGAGCGCGAGATCGAGCGCCCGCGGGATCATCCAGAACATCGACGCGAGCGACGCAACGAGCACGCAGGGAACGGCGCCGCCGACGCGGTCGACGATCGCCTGCGTACGCGGCGCGGGCAACGCCGTTGCGGCCGCGAATCCGGCGGCGGCGAGCAGCGGCATCTGCACCAGCATGTGCAGCGTCATCGACGATTCCAGCCACGCTCGCATCCAGGGCGCGGCCAGGGCAACGGGCAGGGCGATCGCCGCCGGCCGCCACGACCGCTCCGCGATGCGCGCCAGCCGGGTCGGGATGCGCGATTGGCCCCGGCTTGCGCGCATTCCGGCCCGGGCCCCGCTCACACGTTCTCAGGTGGCGCCGCCGGCCAGCCGGGCGCGCGGCGCGTCGAGCGATGCGCCAGGCAGCCGTGTCAGGAACCGGATCGCGAACACCGCGACGGCCGCGACGACGAGCACTGCGAACACCGACGCGATCCGGTCGTAGGGCACCCATTCGGGCAGGTGCGCGGCGTAGCGGCGAGCGACGCCGGCCCGGCCCGAATACAGGAAGCTCAACGTGAAGCCGAGCGTGGCGACGACGAACACGGCGAAGGCCGCGCGATCGAGCACGCCCTCGCGCGCCTCGCTCGCGCTCTTGCCGATGTAGTAGAGGAAGCCGAACACCATCGTCATCATGCCGAGCAGCAGGTACGTGTGGAAATGGCCCGGCACCCACAGCGTGTTGTGCATCACGTAGTTGACGCGGATCGTGCCGTCGATGAACGCCGGCATCGCGCCGGCGGCCCAGCCGAACAGCGACACGAACAGCAGCCCCGACGCCATGTCCCAGCGGATGCCCGAGCGGTAGACGAGCATCAGCCCGCCGTAGGCAGTGACGACGAGGATCGGGAAGGTATTCAGGTAGCCGACGACGTGCCCCATCACGAGCATCCATTTCGGCATCGCGAAGTCCATCAGCAGATGGTGCGGATAGATGATCAGGACCATCAGCGTCGACGCCGTCCACGACGCGAGGAACACGCGGTTCGCCTTCCACGGCCGCTGCGTGTAACGCGGCAGGATCTCGTAGACGGCGATCACCGCCATGTAGATCGTCGCGTTGATGAACACGTGCCCGAAGAAGTAGATGAGGTTCTTCGCCAGCAGCGCATCGACGCCGAAGCCGGGGAAATACAGGTTCACCAGCATCATCACGAGAATCGCTGCGCCGGCGACGATTCCGACGAGGTTCACGAGGGTCGCCATCGTCGCCGCGACGATCGTCGGCGGCGGTGCCGGGCTTTCGTCGCCGCGGAAGAGCTGCGGCCAGCCGAGCGCGCGACCGAAGCCGCCCTCGCGCGCGAGGATCGCGCGTGCGATGTCCAGGTGCAGCAGCAGGAAGCCGGTGCCGATCACCAGCATTCCGCCCAGAAAGAGCGCCGCGGCGCCCGGGCTCCACGTCCCCATCGAGTTGGACGGCAGCGGATGCAGGAAGGTCCAGCCGGCGTGGAAGTGCCCGCCGAGCACGGCGACGAGGATCATCGCCACGCCGACGGCGAAGATCGCCAGGTTGGCGACGAACACGGCGGCCGACAACCGTACGTACTGGCCGAGGAAATGCCAGAGGATCGCCATGCCGGCGATTCCCGCCACGCCGACCATTCCCGCGCCGTGCAGTGTCATCAGTTGGTAGAACCACATCGGTCCCATCGCGATGAACTCTGCCTGCTCCATGCGCATCAGCGCACCGAACACCATCATCAGCAGCAGCACCGCCACCGCAAGCGTGAGGTAGGCGAGCACCGCCGGATGCGCACCGCGATCGATGTTCGTCTGCGGGATTGCCATCGCTCACTCCTTGGCCGCGCCGCCGACGACGTCGATCTCGGCGATCATGTTGTGGTGCACCAGTCCGCAGTACTCCATGCACAGCACGCGGTACTTGCCCGGCTGCGTGAAGGTGTGGCGCAGCAGGTTCGTGTAGCCCGGCATCGCCTGCGTCTGCGCGACGATGCGCAACTCGGTGTCGTAGATGCCGAAGCCGTGGTTCACGTCGGCGCTCGTCACGCGGAACAGCACCGGTTGTCCGGCGCGCACCTCGTTGCCGCTCAGTTGCCAGTACCACTGGTGGCCCACCGCGTCGATCACCTGCGCGTCGCGCTCGCGCGCGTCGGCCGTCTGGTACGGCAGGTCGACCAGGTTGTAGATCATCGCCGGCCCGAGCGTGAGGACGAGCACCCAGAACAGGCGCGCGCGCAGGCGATAGGCGCGCTTCTGCAGCGGCGTGAAGTTCTCTTCGCGGACCGACGACTGCGACCAGACGAAGACGAAGACCGCGAGCAGCAGTCCCATCAAGGCGAGCGAGACGAACCAGGCGGTGTCCTGCATTTGGCGGCCCTCGATGTGCGCGCGACCTGGCCCGGGACGACGGGGCTGCCCGGGCGACGACGCGGGCCAGTTTCCTGCCGATTCGCGCAACTCGCCGATTTCCCCGCAGCGCGGAAAAAAATCGATGGAGAATCGCGCTTTAGTCGTTATGATCGACGGTTCAGGTGAAGATTCCGTCGAACGGATGAAATTCGGTAGTTGCACTTGCAGCGTTCGAAGGGTCGGCGTGCCGCGCCGCGCGGGCTGCAAGCGCGCGGATCGCGCCGGATCCGCCGGGGGCGGACGTTGAACGACGCATGGCAGGCGCGTGACGCACGAGCGCCCGGGCACGAGACGCGCCACGCCGATCCTTTCGCCGCGCCCGATCCTGGTCGCCGGCACGAAATCGTCGAGCGGCTCGCCGACATCCTTCCGGCCCACTGCCTGTTGCACCGCACCGAAGACACGCGACCCTACGAATGCGACGGGCTGAGCGCGTACCGGCAGTTGCCGGTCGCGGTCGCGCTGCCCGACAGCGAGCGGCAGGTGCGCGAGATCCTGAAGGCGTGTTGCGCGCTCGACGTTCCGGTGGTCACGCGCGGCTCGGGCACGAGCCTGTCGGGCGGATCGATGCCGCACGCCGCCGGCGTCGTGCTGTCGATGGCGAAGTTCGACCGCATCCTGTCGATCGATCCGGTCGCGCGCACCGCGCGCGTGCAACCCGGTGTGCGCAACCTGGCGATCTCCGAGGCCGCTGCCGCGCATCGGCTGTATTACGCGCCCGATCCGTCGTCGCAGATCGCCTGCTCGATCGGCGGCAACGTCGCCGAGAACTCCGGCGGCGTGCACTGTCTCAAGTACGGCCTCACCGTGCACAACGTGCTGCGCCTGCGCGGGTACACCAGCGACGGCGAGCCGATCGAATTCGGCAGCGAGGCGCTCGACACCTGCGGGCTCGACCTGCTCGCGCTGGCGATCGGCTCCGAAGGCATGCTCGCCGTCGTCACCGAGGTCACCGTGAAGCTCGTCCCGACGCCGCCGCTCGCGCGTGTGCTGATGGCGTCGTTCGCCGACGTCGTCACCGCCGGCGACGCGGTGGCGGCGATCATCGCCGCCGGCATCATCCCGGCCGGGCTCGAGATGATGGACCGCAAGGCGACGATCGCGGTCGAGCAGTTCGTGAACGCCGGCTACGACCTGGAAGCGGCGGCGATCCTGCTCGCCGAATCCGACGGCACGCCCGAGGAGGTCGCCGACGAGATCGAACGCATGGAACGCGTGCTGCGCGGCGCCGGCGCCACGGCGATCCGCGTCTCGGGGTCCGAGGCGGAGCGGCTGCTGTTCTGGTCCGGACGCAAGAACGCTTTTCCGGCGGCAGGGCGCCTGTCGCCCGACTACTACTGCATGGACGGAACGATTCCGCGGCGCACGATCGGGCGCATGCTCGAGGCGATCACGCAGATGGAGGACCGCTATGCGCTTCGCTGCATCAACGTCTTCCATGCCGGCGACGGCAACCTGCATCCGCTGATCCTGTTCGACGCGAACGACGCCGACCAGTGGCAGCGCGCCGAGCGTTTCGGCGCCGAGATCCTCGAGCTGTGCGTCGAACTGGGCGGTACCGTCACCGGCGAGCACGGCGTGGGCATCGAGAAGATCGACCAGATGTGCGTGCAGTTCACGCCCGAGGAGCGCGAGGCGTTCTTCGCGGTGAAGCGCGCCTTCGATCCGGCCGGCATCCTCAATCCGGGCAAGGCGATTCCCACGCCCGCGCGCTGCGCCGAATTTGGACGCACGCACGTGCGCGGCGGCCAGCTGCGCTTTCCCGACCTGCCGAGGTTCTGACCGGTGCCTCGCGTCGATCGATGGGTGCGCCGCGCCTCGCACCGGCCTGTCGCGTCGTCGCGATGAGCGCGCCGGTCGACAGCAGCAAGGATCGCGAGGTGGACGCCGTGCGCGAAGCCATCCGTGCCGCGGCCGCCGATCGCCGCGCACTGCGCCTGGTGGGCGGCGCGACGAAGGACTTCTATGGCGAGGCCGCGGTCGGCGAGCCGCTCGACCTGCGCGGCGTTCGCGGCATCGTCTCGTACGAGCCCACGGAACTGGTCATCCAGGTGCGCTGCGGCACGCCGCTGGCCGAAGTCGAGCAGGCGCTCGCCGCGCAGGGGCAGATGCTCGCCTTCGAGCCGCCCGCGTTCGGCGCGACGGCGACGATCGGCGGAGTGGTGGCGGCGGGCCTCTCGGGACCGCGCCGGGCGAGCGCGGGCTCGGCGCGCGATTTCGTCCTCGGTGCGACGATCGTCGATGCGCAGGCGCGCGTGCTGCGCTTCGGTGGCCAGGTAATGAAGAACGTCGCCGGCTACGACGTCTCGCGGCTGATGTGCGGCGCGCTCGGCATCCTCGGGCCGATCGTCGACGTCTCGCTGAAGGTGGTGCCACGGCCGATGCGCGAGGCGAGTGTTCGTCTTGCGCTCGATGCGGGCGAGGCGATCGGCGCGATGAACCGCTGGTGCGCCGAGCCGCTGCCGATCTCGGCCACGCGCTGGCACGAAGGGGAGGCGTGGCTGCGTTTCTCGGGAGCGACGGCCGCGGTGGACGCCGCGATCGCGCGCTTCGCCCGCGAGCGCGGCGCGACTCGCCTCGACGACGACGAGGCCGCGCAGCGTTGGCGAGCGCTGCGCGAGCACGACGATGCGTTCTTCGCGGGCACCGACGCGCTGTGGCGCCTGTCGCTGCCGTCGACGGCACCGTCGCTCGACCTTCCCGGCCGCGTGCTCGTCGAGTGGGCCGGTGCGCTGCGCTGGCTGCGCAGCGACGCCGACGCGGCCCGCGTTCGCGCCGCCTGCGAAGCGGTGGGCGGCACGGCGACGCTGTTCCGTGGCGGGCCACGTTCCGCCGGCGTCTTTCATCCGCTGCCCGACGCCAACCGGCGCGTGCATCGCGAGCTCAAGCGCGCATTCGATCCCGCGGGTCTGTTCAACCGCGGGCGCATGTACCCGGATATCTGAGAGGGTGTAGCCAAAATGTTTAGCTGGCCAGCCTGGTTGCGAGCATACGCGCTTCGACGAGCCAGACCCAGGCAACCGGCGCCCAGGAGGAACGGTCGTGATGCGCGATGAGGCGACGAGCCCGCTCGTTCCAGCCGTGGGTGCGTTCGACGACCCAGCGCTTGGCCTGAACGACAAAGCCGCTCGGTACGGCCAGGGGCCACAGCGGCTGCTGCGCGTCTTGCTGTCAGCGGTACTCCAATAATCCCCACCTGTGGCATCTGAAATTTCCCTACCCATCCCCTCGCAAAGGAGCGACAGATGGAAGTGGAAGCAGTGCAGAAGCAGGTGATCGGCGATGCAGCATCGTGGTCGGCGCAGCCGCCTCGCAGCGGTACCGTGTCCGGATTTCATCGGAACACGGAACTGGACGTGCTCGGTCAACAGCAGTGGGAGGAGGTCCGCCAGCGGCATGCCGCCGGTCAGAGGGTGTCGGCGATCGCGCGCGAGTTGCAGCTCGATCGCAAGACGGTGCGAAGCTGCCTGAAGCGCGAGCACTGGGCGCCATACCAGCGGGCCGTGCGTCGACCGTCGCTGCTCGATGCGCACCGCGAGTGGCTGCAGAGTCGGGCGCCGCAAGTCAGTTTCTCGGCTCGCATCCTGTTTCAGGAACTGCGGACCCAGCGAGGCTTCACCGGCTGCTACGAGTTGGTGAAGGTGGCGGTGCGCCCGCTGCGGGCCGCGGCGACGGTAGCGTCGGTCACGCAGATGCGCTTCGAGACGACACCGGGCGAGCAGGCCCAGGTCGACTGGGGCCAGGTCACCGTGACGCTGGGCGGTGTTCGCACGAAGGTCCACGTATTCGTGATGACGCTGGGGTACAGCCGACGCGGCTACGCCGAGGGCTACCTGAACGAGCGCATGGCCAGCCTGCTGTCGGCGCACGAGCGCGCGTTCGAGCACTTTGGCGGCGCCTGCCAGACGTTGCTGTACGACCGGATGCGAACGGTCGTGGCCGGTCTGGTCGAGGACGGAAGCCGTGCGCGCCTGAACGAGACATTCTCGGCCTTCGCCGACCACTGGGGCTTTACGGTGCGCCTGTGCCGCCCGTATCGGGCCAAGACGAAGGGCAAGGTCGAGTCCGGAGTGAAGTACGTCAAGGGCAACTTCGTGCCCGGGCGCAGCTTCGCCGATCTGGAGGACTTCAATGCGCAGCTGGCGGCGTGGCAGGCCGAGATCGCCGACGTGCGCGTGCACGGCACCACGCATCAGCTGCCGATCGAGCGGTTCGCCGACGAAGCCGGTGCGTTGATCGCGTTCGCCGGCCGGCGCAGCTTCCTGCAGGCGATGGTGCGCGAGCGCAAGGTGGCCGAGGACTGGCTGGTGTCGATCGACGCCAACCGCTACTCGGTGCCGTTCGCGCTGATCGGCAAGACGGTGCAGGTCACCCGCGAGAGCGATCAGTGGGTGATCCGCCACGGCGGCAAGGTCGTCGCCGAGCACGCGATCCTGGCCGGGCGCGCGCGGATCAGCATCAAGCCCGAGCATGGTCCGGGCGCGCTGTCGCGCAACCAGCGCCAGCGCTTCTCTGCAGATGGTGCCAGGGCCAGCAACGTCGGCCGACCAGCCGAGCGCGACGTGCAGGTACGCGATTTGGCCGTCTACGAGCAACTGCTGCAGGCCGAGCTGCGGGAGGCCGCGTGATGAGCCGCAAGACCGCCAACGCCGGCGACACCGCCGTGCTCGCTACGATGGCCTCGGCGATGACCACGCCCGCCCAGCTCGAACGCCTGGGCGAGCACCTGCGCAAGCTGCGCCTGCTCAAGAGCGGCGAGCGCCTGGAAGCGATGCTGCAGCACGCGGCTGCCAACGAGCTGCCCTACGCCGAGTTCCTCGATCAGGTGCTCGGCGAAGAGGTCGCCGCCAAGACCAGCAAGAACATCGCGATGCGAACGGCCATGGCACGCTTCCCGTTCACCAAGCCGCTGGAGACCTTCGACTTCGGCTACCAGCCCTCGATCGATCGCAAGCAGGTCCTGGCTCTGGCGAGCTGCCACTTCATCGAGCACGGCGACAACGTGATCGTGCTCGGGCCGCCGGGGGTCGGCAAGACGCACCTGGCCGTGTCGCTGGGCATCAAGGCGATCGAGGCCGGGTACCGGGTGCTGTTCACCACGGCGGCCAACCTCATCGCTGCGCTCACCAAGGCCCACGCCGAGGGGCGGCTCGACGAGAAGCTGAAGGTCTACACCACGCCGCGGCTGCTGATCATCGACGAGATCGGCTACCTGCCCATCGATCGGCAGGGCGCCAACCTGTTCTTCCAGCTGATCAGCCGCCGTTACGAGCGCGGCCCGATGATCCTCACCAGCAACCAGAGCTTCGCCGCCTGGGGCGACGTGTTCGGCGACCGT
>JAMLIS010000010.1 GCA_023954015.1 Burkholderiaceae bacterium | reverse complement strand
GCGCATCCTGCTGCCCGAGGAAGAGCCACGTCGGCAGTCCGGCGGCTGCCGTCCGCGAGTCCGCCCCGCCGCGAGGCACCTGGAAGATCGGCACGTGCAGGCTCACGGTGGCAAAGGGTGCGGTCGAGCCGGTCACATACTCGGCCGCGACTCCGATCCGCACCGCCCCGGGGACCGGCTCGAGCACGGCATACACGACGATCTCGGGGTCGGTCTCCCTGAAGAGGGGCACCCACTGCTGGTGGTCGACCTGGTGCTCCTCGGGCGGCCCGAGCACCTCGTCGACGAAATCCACGAGGGCTTGGCGTTGGGCGTCGTCGGCGAGCACCGTCGCGAGGCCATTGGGGTTGGCGATGGTGCCCCCCATCGGGTTGCCGAACCATGCGCTGTTCGCGCTGGTCGGCCCGAGGATGCCGAGGGCCCTCGCGAGATTGCCGAAGGCGCCGAGCCCGTCCTGGGTGATCGTCACAGTCTCATCCCCGAAGCCCGGACAGGTCGTGACGTGACATGGGCGAGATGAGCAGGGTGCCCGGTCCCGCGGCGATCGACCCGGGGATCAGCGGGAGGTCGCGGGAGTCCCGGCCCAGGCCGGCACACAGTCGACTGGCCACCTCGAGGAGGGACTCCCAGGCGAAGGCAGTGATCGCGTTCGACCAACGGGCGACGACCAGGTCGGGGCCGTCGAGCCGGTCGATCGTCGCCATGACCAGACCCGAGGGGCGCTGCGCCGTGCCGACGGAGAAGGGAACGACGACTGTCACACCCTCCGGGAGCTCGTCACAGCCGACCTTGACCGAGATCCCGATGACGCCCTCCGTGCAAGCGATCGACATCGCCGAGGTGTCAACCCAGAGTTGGGAGCCGGCCGACTCCCAGACGACGATCGGCGAGCTGTCGGCCGGGAGGTCGGCCACAAAGCGGACGATGCCCCGCAGGATGCGCTGGGCATGGGCCTGGGGGACATTCAGGGACTGTTTGGGCACCGCCCCGGGCTTCAGGCGTCTCGCCGACGGAAGGGGTCGGAACCACTGGGCGCCCTTGAGAATCGCCGGTAGGTCCAGGCCGGCCGCGAACCGGGTGGAGATCTGCTCGAGCCGGAAACCCTCGGAGCGTGACCGGGCCTCCCGTGCGGCGGCGCCGGCGGGTTCGGACAAGCGACGACGCGATGCACTCATCGGGCTCTCCTCGGTCAGCCCGTCGCCCCTGGCCGCGCGTCAGGCTGAGAGACACCTTAGAGGCTCTGAGGTCATCATGCTCCCCGAAACCGGAATCTCTGTGGTAACAGGCGCGGAGCTCGCGTCAGGACGGCGCGTGGGCCACTGCGGCGCGCCGTGACCAGCGTGACACCAGGGCCGAGGCGGCGGCGACGATTCCCAACCCAAGGGCCAGGCCCCACTCAAGCGCGCCACTCCCGCCGTCGGGATCGACGCCGAAAACTGCTTCGATCCACTCGGCGTCGACCATGGTGACCACCGCGAGGGCTGCCGCTGCGATGGCCGTCCAGGCACTCACCCTCGAGAGCAGCCGGTAGCGATCCGCCACGGAACGTTTTGACGCTGACATATCGACACTCCTCACGCCGGGTCTCACCGCTGACCAGATCGACCATAGACCCGATCGGCTGACCCACTCTGCTCGATGACACCGGGCGGCAGGACCTCGCACGGGTGGAACGTCCATCCCGCTGCGTGACCCGAGGTGGCGGCAGCCCCCACCTCCCGCGTCGAGTCCTCGCCCAACCATGCCTCCAACGCGAAGACGCGCACCAGGTCCCCCACGACCCAGTCAGGCTCCGAGGAGACGACGACTCGCCCGCGTGCGTTGATGACGACGCATGGACGCTGAGCTTCGGTCAGGTCGTCGGACTCGTCGAGAGTGCACGACCGGGCACGGGGCCGCCACAGGCAGGGCGAGACCGGGTACGGGCCGCCACAAGCGGGGCGACCGCCGGGCCCTCCCAGCCCTTGCCCCCACGGGCTCGACCCGGCGCGTTACCGATGAGTAGGCTGGAGATCAGTTCAACGACGAGCGCGAGAGGCGCGTGGTCCCCCGTGGCGACACCCATCAAGGCACAGGACCTCACGTGGCTGCTCATGGACCGGCCCAACAACCTCATGCAGGTCAACGGCCTGATGTTCTTCGACCGCACCCCCTCGCGCCAGGCCGTGGCCGACATCTTCATGGACCGCGCCGTCCTCAAGTTCCGCATCCTCAGCCAGATCCCCGTCGAGGAGGACGGCGAGTGGTCGTGGGTCGACGACCCGCACTTCGACCTCGGCCGGCACGTGCGCCACGTCGAGCTGGCCTCCTTCGACCACGAGACGCTGCGCGAGCACGTCGGCAGCCAGTTCTCGGTCCCCTTCCCGCGCGAGCACCCGCTGTGGGAGGTGCAGGTCGTCACCGGCCCCGACCCCAAGGGGCCCGGCGCGGTGATGACGCGCTTCCACCACGGCCTCGCGGACGGCATACGCCTGGTCCAGCTCGCGCTCAGCGTCTGCGACCGGGCCGAGGGGGCCACCCCTCGCACCGTGGGCCGCAACACCGACGGTGAGCACCACAACCCGCTCGCCGGCGTCCTGCGCCTGGCCGCGAGCAGCGTGCGTGACGGCGTCGACTTCGCCCGCCAGGCCGCCTCGACCGCCCTCCACGCGGGTGTCTCCGTCGCCACCACGAACCCGCTCGACCTGCCCCACCTCGTCGAGGAGGCCGTCGACCTCGCCCGCCACCCGGTGCGGCTCATCGACGCCATGACCGACCACGCGGCCCTCGACAACGAGTCGAGCAACTCCTGGCGCGAGGTCTCGCGGATGCTCCTGGCCGACGAGTCCCAGACCGGGGCCTGGGCCGGCCACCCCGGCGTCGAGAAGAGGGTGGCGTGGATCGACGGCTACCCGCTGGCCGGGCTGCGCGCCACCGCCCGCACCCTCGGCGGCACCCTCAACGACCTCCTCCTCGCGGCGGTCTCGCTCGGCCTCACCGACTACCTGCGCGAGCGCGGCGCCGACGCCCCCTCCGACCTGTCCTGGCTCATGCCGATCTCGCTCCAGCCGGTCGACGCCTCGCTGCCGCCGACCCTGGGCAACCACTTCTGCGTCGTCCAGCTCTCGATGCCACTCGGGATCGACGACCACCGCGCCCTCGTTCGTGAGCTCCACCAGCGCTCGACCCGGCTGAAGAACTCGGCCGAGCCGATCATCGCCTTCGGCACCCAGCAGCTCATCGCCCACGCCCCGGCAGCCTTCGCCCGCGAGGTGACGAACTACTTCTCCGGCAAGACCGTCGGCCAGCTGAGCAACGTCCCCGGCCCCCGCGTCGAGCTCACCCTCGGCGGTATGCCGGTGCGCTCGATGCTCGGGTGGGTCCCCACCTCCGGCGACCAGCCCCTCGGCGTCTGCCTCTTCACCTACAACGACTCGCTCAACATCGGGTTCGCCTGCGACCGGCGCATGATCCCGGACCCGGACAACCTCGCCGCCCACGTCCGCCGGCACGTGGACGACCTCGTCGCGACCGGAGCCGCCCGATGAGCCCACGTCAGCCCTCGACCACGCGGCGCCGCAAGGGCAGCACGGGTCGGCGCCTCACCGTCGTCAACATCACCCTCCAGAGCGAGGAGTGGGACTACGACAAGGAGGTCTCCCTCGGCGGGCACGACTTCCGCATCGTCCGGATCGGCACCCGCGGCGACATCGAGCGCGCCGAGGAGCTCGTCTGGCAGTGGTCCCTCACCAGTGACGCCATCGCCGTGACCGGGGCCCGCGAGGCCAAGGCGCGCGGCCTCTTCAGCGGCAACCCCAGCGAGCTGAAAGCGGTGCGCGACACCACCGCTCGCGTCCCCGTCCGCGACGGCGCGATGCTCGCCGACATCCTCCAGGAGTGGGCGGTGCGGCGGGTGCAGGCCGAGCTCCCCGGCTACTTCTCCAACGCCCGCGTCGTCGTCGTCGGCAACGCCACCCGCGAGCGCACCCTCACGGTGCTGCGCGAGTTCACGGCCAATATCGACATCGAGGACCCGGACAAGCGCGTCGGCACCCCGCTCGCCGTCGGCCTCAACCCGGTCACGTCGCGGGCCGCGGCCGCCGGGATGGTCGCCTGGGACCTCGCCCCCGACGTCGTGAAGAAGGCCGCCCACGGGCCGGCTGCGTGGGTGAGCGGCCAGTTCGCCCACCAGGCGGCCGAGTTCGCCGATGTCATCGTCGGGTCGTATGCCGACCTCGTGCGTTTCGGGCTGCCCGACCTCACCGGCAAGGCCGTCCTCACCAACGCCGTCTCCGAGGAGCGGCTCGCCGCCCTCGCGGCCAAGGGCGTCTCCCTCGTCATCGACGCGACGCCCGAGCCCTTCGACGTCATGGTCGTCACCGCGATGTTCGAGGCGATGGCGGCGGCCACGATCACCGACGGCCACGAGCTGACGACCGACGATCTCGTCACCTTCCTCGAGGCCGCCGAGCTCGAGCCGCGCCTGCTGTGGCCCAACGGCTTCAACCGGCGCAGCCGCTTCGCCTTCGTCATCCACCCGCTGTCGACGGAGTACTTCAAGAAGCAGCCGGCACTCGGCCAGCTCGCCGAGCTCCCCGGCATGGGACGGGTCGTCGAGAAGTCGGCCGCCTACATGCCGCCCTTCGTCTACAGCCGAGTGAGCGGCATCGTCTCCCCCGACGGCAGCGAGGCCGAGGGATGGCTCATCACCGTCGGCGGCACCCCCAAGGAGATGCTCGCCCACCCGCCCGAGTTCACCTACTCGCGCCTGCTCGAGGCCGCCGACCTCGCCAAGCAGCTCGGGGCCCAGGTCATGGGCCTGGGAGCCTTCACCAAGGTCGTCGGCGACGCCGGCGTCACCGTGAGCAAGCGGGCGACGATCCCGATCACCACCGGCAACAGCTACAGCGCTTCGGGCGCCCTGTGGGCCGCCCACGAGGCGATCCGTCGGCTCGGCATCGCCCATGTCGACGACGAGGGCCGCCTGCGCGGCAAGGCCATGGTCGTCGGCGGCTCGGGCGCCATCGGTGCGGCCTGCGCCCGCCTGCTCGCCCACGCGGCCGACGAGGTGTGGCTCGTCTCCCCCGAGACCGCCAAGCTCATCACCATCAAGGCCGAGATCGAGGCCGAGAACCCGCGCGCCACCGTCCACATCGCGACCTCCCCGGGCGACGCGCTCGGCGAGATGGACCTCATCGTCACCGCCACCTCGGCCGCCGGCACGAAGGTCCTCGACATCATGGCCGTCAAGCCCGGCTGCGTCATCACCGACGTCGCCCGCCCGCTCGACATGAGCGCCGAGGACGTCGCCAAGCGCCCCGACGTGCTCGTCATCGAGTCCGGTGAGGTGGAGCTGCCCGGCGACGTCCACATGCGCGACATCGGCCTGCCGCCCGGCGTCGCCTATGCGTGCCTGGCCGAGACCATCGTCCTCGCGCTCGAAGGCCGCTTCGAGACCTTCACCGTCGGCCGCAACATCGAGTGGCGCAAGGTCCGCGAGATCTATCGCCTGGGCCTCAAGCACGGCATGAAGCTCGCGACGATCTCGGGCATCAACGGGCCGTTCAGCGACGAGGACTTCGCGCGCGTCCGCGCCGCCGCCCTCGCCGCCCGGGCGGGCCAGTCTGACGGCATCGAAGGAACCGGCCCGACCGGAGCCACCACGCAGGAGGAGACCGCATGAAGTCCGTCGCCGGCAAGACCGTCCTCGTCACCGGGGCGGCGATGGGCATGGGTCGCCTCTTCGTCGAACGCGCCATCGCCGAGCGCGCCCGCCGCGTCATCCTCTGGGACGTCGACGAGGCCGCCCTCGCCGCCACGGTCGCCGAACTCGAGACGGGCGACCACGAGACCCGGCTCACGGCATACGGCATCGACGTGACCGACCGGCCGACGGTCGAGGCGACGGCCACCGAGATCCTCGGCGACTCCGGGCCGGTCGACGTGCTCGTCAACAACGCCGGCATCGTGCGCGGCAACCGCTACTTCTGGGAGTCAGACCCGGCCCGCGACACCGAGGCCACCATTGCCGTCAACACCCTCGCGCCGATGCACATCGCCCGGGCCTTCCTGCCGGCGATGATCGAGCACAGCAGCGAAGCCCGGCTCGTCAACATCGCCTCGGCCGCCGGGCTCACGCCCAACCCCCGGATGGCGACCTATGCGGCGTCGAAGTGGGCCGTCATCGGCTGGTCCGACTCGGTGCGCCTGGAGCTCAAGCAGGCCGGCTTCGACCACGTCAAGGTGACGACGGTGTGCCCCTACTACGTCAACACCGGCATGTTCGACGGCGCGAAGTCGGCGCCGCTGCTGCCGATCCTCGAGCCGGCCGAGGTCGTCGACGAGTCGTGGAAGGGCATGCTCGACGGCGAGGCGTTCGTCGTGCTGCCGCGCACCGTGATGCTCAACGAGGCGCTCAAGGGCCTGCTCCCGGTGTCGGTGCGCGACTTCATCGCCGACCGCGTCATCGGGGTCTACCACACGATGGACGACTTCACCGGTCGTCGCTGAGCGGCGACTCCCGCGTGGAGCGGGGGCGCTTCCGCGTGGGGCGCTTCCCCGGAGGCGCCTTGGCCGGGTCGGGGTCGGCCGCATCCGTGGGCTCGGGGGCGAGGGCGGGCTCGACCCCGCGCACGAGGTAGTCCCCCGGGCCGGCCATCTGCACTCGGGCGACGAGCCGGTCACCCCGGCCCAGCCCCTCGACGTCGGAGCGGCGGGCCACGAGCCGCACGTCCTCGCCGTCCGCCAGGGCCGGCAGCGACTCCCCCTCGACCGTGGCCGAGGCCTCGACCGCGACATCGAGGAGCACCCACCCGTCCCGCTCGGGGTCGGCCGCCATCCCCGTCACCTTCGCGTGGACGGTGGTCTCGTTCGGCGCGGACTGCACCATCACGCCACCTCGCTCTCGTCGTCGTCAGTATGCCGCGCGGCCCCGGTCCGTGGCCGGTCCAGGAAGGCCGCGACGGCGGCAGCGATCGGCTGCCCGGTGTTGGACTCGTAGTAGCTGAAGGCCGGCATCGGGTTGACCTCGAAACAGGTCACCGTCCCGTCCTCACCGACGCGCAGGTCGATCCCGGCCAGCGGCAGCGCGAGCGCCGAGGCAACGCTGATGCACGCCTGCTCGACATCCGGCGCGAGCACCCACGGCTCGAGGTCGCAGGCGAGGCCGTCGCGGGCGGCATACCGGTAGTCGAGCGCCGTCGAGGTGATGCGCGTCGGGAAGACGGACTCGCCGACGACGTGGACGCGCACGTCCGTGCCCTCGACCCGGGCCTGGAACTGGGTGGGCAGGTCCCGGATGCGGTCCATCCGGGCCAGCGCCGCGTCGTCGACCTCGCGGACGATCGAGCGGATGCCGCTGATCGACTTGAAGATGATGCGCCCGTGACGAGAACGGAACTCGCGCACCGCCTCCGGGTCGTTGGTCACGAGCGTCGTCGGCACGGCGAGCCCCGCCGCAGCGATGAGCCGGGCCTGGTGCGGCTTGCTGCTGTTGGAGAACATCGACGCCGGCCGACCCATGACGAGCACCTCGGTCACGTCGAGCCACTCGTGGAGCAGGGCGGACACCTCGCGGGCCGCGCCGGTCGGCTCGGCCGGCCCGAGCGCCCGCGCGTAGACCCCGGTGAGCAGGTCGAGGTCGACGACGCCGGCGCCCGTGCGGAGGACGCCGCGCACGCCGTCGACGCCGAGGTCGAGCCGCAGTGAGGCGTCCGACAGCGCGTCCTCGTCGATCAGGACGTGCGGGATCCCCCGGTCGTCGGCGGCGTCGCGCACGCGCTCGAGGCAGGGGTCGTCACCGCGACCGAGCAGGCCGATCACGACGCCACCTCGAGCGTGCGGGTCTCGCGCGAGCGCGACAGGAGGAGCCCGGCCAGCGCCTCGGCGATCCCGGGCGTGAGGGCCGGCCGCAGGTCGACGCCGACGAGCTCGTCCCCGGCTGCGGTGCTGCGCAGCGTCACATCCAGAAGGTCGACCCCGGCGATCTTGGCCAGGGACCGGAGGGCCTGTGCCGGGCCCTCGTCGACGGCCACGCCGGACCGCAGGACGGTGTGACCGACGACCGTCCATCGCTCGATCGGCCCGGACGACGGCGGCACGGACAGCCAGACCGGGTGGGGCGCCACGAGGGCGCGCGGCCCGAGCAGCCCGCACCGCCGACCCCACGCCAGCCAGCGGAGCTCGGCACCCGGCGCGGAGGGCCCGAGGCTGATGACGGCGGGCGTCGGGCACCCGATGACCCGCTCCCCCATGGCGCTCAGCCAGGCGAGGAGGAGGGCCTCCCACTCGGCCGCGGCATACGACCGGTCCCGCTCCGGGCTGTGCGCGAAGCGGCGAACCGAGGCGCCGGGGAGGCGGTTGAGCACCGCCCCGACCGAGGCGTCGTCGAGGACGGTGCCGTCCGGCAACCGCACGAGGGTGCGCGACTGGCCGTCAGCAACCCGGTGCTCCCAGTGGGCGGCCTCGAGGACCGGTCCCGGGACGACGAGGACCTCGGCGCCGCCGCGCCGGATCGCGGACGCGACCTGCCCGGCCCCGAGGTCCTCGGGGCCGGGCAGGATGACGACGAGCGACATCGGTCAGCCCTGCGGCGCCGCGTCGTAGTGCCGCTTGGCCGCGGCGTCACCCTCGGCCATCCCCTTGCTGGCGTCCTCGTAGGTCGGGCTGCCGACGAGGTCCGGGCGGAGCGTGGCGTCGATGAACGGCTCCGCTGCACCGTATGCCGCACCGGCACCGGGCTCGCCACCCTCGCCGCCCCCGGTGAGGAGGGCGATCGCCTGCTCGAGGAGACCGACGGCCATGGCCACGGGGTCGCCCGCGGCATACCCGGCGTCGTCGGTCGTGCCGAACCGGCCCCAGTCCCACCGGTTGTCAAGGATCTTCTCGCGGATGTCCTTGCGCTGGTCCTTGAGCTCCTTGACGTTCTCCTTGACGTCCTTGCGGATGTCCTTGGCGATCTCCTTGCGGATCTCCTTGATGTCCTTGGCGTCCTTGACCGCGACCTTGGTGTCGCCGAGGTCCTTGGTGTCCTTGGCGCCCTCCTTGGCGATCTCCTTGCGGATCTCCTTCGCGATCTCCTTGACGATGCCCTTGCCGGCGCGGACGGTGACGTTTGCGGTCATCGTCGCGGCCGACGGCGAGATCGCCGTGACCGAGACCTCGGTCGCCTGACCGGTGAAGGAGTTGGTGTTGGGCGTCGTCGTCCCGGAGCAACTCGTGACGTTGCGGCTCCCCGGGAAGGGGTCGCCGGCGTCGCCGCGGTTGGCCGCGGTCTCCAGCTGGCGCAGGCCGTCGGCCTGGAGCAGCCCCACCTTGTAGTGGTTCTCGTCGGTGTTCGTCGGCTTGTTCTCGTCGACGTGCCAGAGGAGCAGGCCACCGCCCGGGAGCTGGGCGTCGAAGCCGGTCTTCTGCCGGTTCTCGAGGAGGAAGTACTCGGGGCCGGCGGCGCCGTCCTTCCAGAGGCGGTGCACCTGGTGCGAGGACTTGACGTCCGGGATGCTGATCGTCCCGTTGGCGGTGATGTTGTTGACCGTCGCCCAGCCCTGGTTGACCTTGCACCAGGCGGAGGGGTGCGCGGGCGTGTTGCCCCCACCGTTCCACGAGCCGCCGCCCATGAGGCACCAGTTGCCGACACCCTCGGAGGTGCCGTCGGTGTCGTAGAGGTCGGGGAAGCCGAAGAGCAGGTGTCCGAGTTCGTGGGCCGAGACCCCGAGCTTGGCGTCCTCGGGAATGGTGAGGTAGCCGTAGACCTTCGTCGAGTCCGTCGTCACCTGGCTGGGCAGGACCCACTTGTGCGACCAGATGTCGCCGCTGTTGCCGGTCTCCTCACCGCCGCGGCCGGAGTGAACGACGATGAAGGCGTCGACATAGCCGTTGCCGTCGTTGTCGTAGGGCCCGAAGGTGACGTGCGGGTCCGCGAGCGCGAGGGCATCGGCGGCCATGTTGCGGGCGCGCGTGGTCCCGGACGGGCGACCGATGCCGAAGTTGCCGTTGGCGTACCAGGCCATCGTCTGCGGCAACCGGTAGGGGCCGACGACCTCGCCGACGACGTCGACCAGACCATTGGTGACCTCGCGGTAGTACTCGCGAACGCTGCCGGTCGGCACGACCCCCGTCGAGAAGAAGAGGTCGCGGAAGGACTGGGCCGACCGCGTCATCGGCTTGTCCGAGGTGTCGGCGAGGACGACGATGACCCGCACCGCTCCCCGCAATGGTGCCCGCTCGAGAGCGCTGGCCCGCATGACCGTCTCGGGCGTCCCGAACGGGAACGAGTCCGGCGGCATGATCAGGCCGTCGTTGAGGCCGAGGGCTCGCGGCTCCTTGGAGGTGCCGAGGGCGTCGGCGACACCGGTCTTGCGCTTGCGCAGCCGGGTCAGCTCAGCGTCGAGCTTGTCGCGCAACTCCGGCGCCGGGGCGACGAAACACGGATCGTCGATGTGCTTGTGCATTGCAGTTCCCCCTGAGTTGGTGTGGGTGATGACACCCGACAGAGGATTGGGCGACCCGGTTGATACGTGCCGCTTCGGTCAGGAGGTCAACGCGTCGATCGCGGCATCGGCGAACATCGCGTGCAACAACTCCGAGGGATGGAAGCCGTCGCCCGCGAACATCTCGCGCATCAGCACGTTCGCCGGCCACAGGCGGTGCACTCGATCGCGGCGCTCGCACTCCTGCGCACTGATCCGATCGAAGATCCGCCCACGCCAGCCGAGGGCGTCGGCGAGGGGCCGCGGCACGGCCGGCAATTGATCGAGCGGTGGTATGCCGAGCACGAGCACCTCGGCGCGGGGTGCTTGGTCCAGCACCGCGTCGAGCAGGCCGCCCAGCTCTCGGCGGAAGCGGGCCGCCGAGTGCAGGTTCTTGGTGTCGTTGACGCCGATCGAGAGGAAGACGACATCGGCCTCGGCGAAGGTGGCCGCTGCCGCCGCGCGGCGAACCAGGCCGGTCGCCTCGCCGGCCGTGAACCCCGTGGTGGCGACGACCGACCATTCGACGACCGCGGCATTCCGTTCGGAGAGGCGGGTGGCGAGCGCGCCGGTGACGGTGGAGCGGTGGTGGGGCACGGCATACCCCGCCGCGACGCTGTCCCCGAGGACGACGAGCCGCAGCGTGCGATCTCCGGAGCCGACCACGCCCGTGCGTCCATCGGCGTCGGCGAAGCGGGGCACCCGGCGAGTCACCCAGGCGCCTTGGAGCGGCGCGACCGGGAGGGCAGCCAGGGGCAGGGCATGCCGGATGCGGGCAGCCCGACCCGGCCCCGCGGGTGGGCGGACCGGCGTCAGGTCCCCGGGACCAGCCATTGCAGGATCGTGATCAGACCGACAACGGCACACACGACGAAGAGGGCCGCGAGCACCCAGGCGATGACCTTGGCCGCGTCGAATCCGCTCTGGGCCTCGGGGACGCTGCGGTCGGCAGCTGCCTCGTCCGTGCGTGGAGCGCGCACGGGATCGGCGGCCCTGGCCTTGGGCACGGCGACGGGGGGCGCCGTCGCGGCGAGCTCGGGGGCGACCTTCTTCGGGGCCTTCGCGCGCGCCGTCGACGCCGGAGCAGGCGATGGGTCTGGCGATGGGGATAGGGATGGGGATGGCTCCGGCGATGGCGCTGCCGCCTCGGCTCGCGCCTTGAGGGCGGCAAGTTTCGGCGTCAACTCCCCGCGTCGGGCGGAGGCAGGGATGGTGGCCCACATGGCCGCGAAGTCGTCGTCGTGCTTGGTGCGCCAGGCGCTGACCGCCTCGTCGACGATCGGTCCCTTGGCCGAGGTCGCGAACCAGGCCGCACCGGCCCCCGGCAGGTCACCGATCCGATGCCGGATCTCGCCGAGCATCTTGAAGGCCTCGGCGTCCCGATGGAGGTGGACATGGTCCTCGAGGATGTCCCTGGCCAGCGTCAGGCGCCCGGAGGCCAGCGCCGTGCGCGCGCGCTTGAGAGCGTCCTCACCACCTGTGGAGACCATGCCTGCATCGAACCACAACGCACCGACCACGCACCCGGTGCAACGCGGACGCCCTGTGGTCCAGCCCACAGGCTGGGTCTTGCATTTGTTACTGACCGGTAGTGATACTGGTGAGTAGGCAACGTTGCTGACGCACCGAAAGGACCCCTCTCATGGGCCACTACAAGTCCAACCTGCGCGACATCGAGTTCAACCTCTTCGAGGTGCTCGGTCGCGGCGACGTCCTCGGTCACGGCCCCTACGCCGACCTCGACGAAGACACCGCTCGCGAGATGCTCAAGGAGGTCGCGCGCCTGGCCGAGAACGAACTCGCCGAGAGTTTCGTCGACGCCGACCGCAACCCGCCCGTCTACGACCAGCAGACGCAGGCCGTGACGATGCCGGAGTCCTTCAAGAAGTCCTACAAGGCCTACCAGGACAGCGGCTTCTGGAGCGTCGACGTCAACGAGGAGCTGGGCGGCACCGTCGCCCCGCCGAGCCTGAAGTGGGCCATGAACGAGATGGTCCTCGGCGCGAACCCGGCGATCGCGATGTTCGCCGCGTCCTACGCCTTCGCGCGCCTGCTCTACATCCTGGGCACCGACGACCAGAAGAAGCTCGCGCCGCACATCATCGAGCGCGGCTGGCACTGCACGATGGTCCTCACCGAGCCCGACGCCGGCTCCGACGTCGGCGCCGGCCGCACCAAGGCCGTCCAGAACGAGGACGGCACCTGGAACATCACCGGCACCAAGCGCTTCATCACCAGCGGCGAGTCCGACATGGTCGACAACGTCGTCCACTTCGTCCTGGCCCGTCCCGAGGGCGCCGGCGCCGGCACCAAAGGGCTCTCGCTCTTCATCGTCCCGAAGTTCCACGTCGACCTCGAGACCGGTGAGCTCGGCGAGCGCAACGGCGTCGAGGTGACCAACGTCGAGAAGAAGATGGGCCTCAAGGTCTCCACCACCTGCGAGCTCACCTTCGGCGAGAAGACCCCGGCCGTCGGCACCCTGCTCGGCGACGTCCACGACGGCATCGCCCAGATGTTCCGGGTCATCGAGCACGCCCGCATGCTCGTCGGGACCAAGGCCATCGCGACCCTCTCCAGCGGCTACCTCAACGCCCTCGAGTACGCCAAGCAGCGGGTCCAGGGCCCGGACCTGACCCAGGCCGCCGACAAGAACGCGCCCCGCGTGACGATCACCCACCACCCGGACGTGCGCCGCTCGCTCATGCTCCAGAAGGCGTATGCCGAGGGGTTGCGCGCGCTCGTGCTCTACACCGCCTCCCTTCAGGACACCGTCGACCAGGAGCAACTGCGCACCGGTCAGGAGTCGCTCGAGAAGGGCACGGCCGGTGAGAAGGCCAGCCGACTCAACGACCTCATGCTCCCGATCGTCAAGGGCCTGGGTTCGGAGCGGGCCTGGGTGCTGCTCGGGACCGAGTCCCTCCAGACCTTCGGCGGCTCCGGCTTCCTCCAGGAGTACCCGATCGAGCAGTACGTCCGGGACGCCAAGATCGACACCCTCTACGAGGGCACGACGGCGATCCAGGGACAGGACTTCTTCTTCCGCAAGATCATCAAGGACCAGGCCGAGAGCCTGGGCACGATCGCCGCGCAGATCCAGGAGTTCGCCAAGGACCTCGGTGCCCACCACGGGGCCATCGACAAGGACCGCGAGTTGCTCGCCCAGGGCCTCGACGACGTGCAGGGCATCTTGGGCGCCATGGTGGGTGAGTTGATGAAGTCCGACCCACGCGCCGAGGGCGGGGACGTCACCAACCTCTACAAGGTCGGGCAGAACACCACGCGCTTCCTGCTTGCCGCCGGCGACCTCGTCGTCGGCTGGTTGCTCCTGCGTCAGGCCGAGGTGGCCCTCGCGGCCCTCGAGGCCGGGGCCGACGGCAAGGACAAGGACTTCTACACCGGCAAGGTCGCGGCGGCACAGTTCTTCGCTCGCAACGTCCTGCCCCGCCTGTCCGCCGAGCGCACCATCGCCGAGGCGACCGACAACAGCCTCATGGACGTGCCCGAGTCGGCGTTCTGAAGTCGGTCACACAGACCACGGCGCCCCCACCCGCGATCCGGGTGGGGGCGCCGTCGCGTGTGGGCCGACAGTCTCAGTGGGGTGCGACAGCCTCAGTGGGGGTCGACGTCGGTGCGCTCGATGCGCGAGCCGCTGCCCGGGTCCACGGACGTTTCGCGAGTCGTCGTGATGCCACGGCTGCGGTTGCCTGCCTGCTGGAGGAAGGAGAGGAGGATCGCGAGGACACCGCCGATCATGAGGATCAGACCGATCATCGAGATGCTGATGCCACCGATCGATGCGGTGACGGCGAAGTAGAGGATCGCACCGATGACGAGGAGTGCGATGCCGAGACCGATGTACACGTGGGACCTCCTGGGGGTCGAATTGTGCTGGGGGTCGAAGTGCCTGACCCGGTCACGGTATCGACAAACCTTAGACAGCGGGGGTCTTCCACCGCGCAGGATGGCGGGTGGAAAGGGCGGGGCGCGCGCGGGCCCCCCCCCGCGCGCCCCCCCCGCGACCGCGCGCCAGGTCGGCCATGCGGTGGTTCGATCGCGACGGCACGACGAGATCGATGCGCACGCCCCGGCGACAGGCGACGCACCATGCCGCGAGCAGCGCATCCTCCGGAACGAAATAGGGCGTGACCGCAACGATGCGCCGCTCCGCACGGAACGCGGCGGCCACGAGCAACGCGTACAGCGTGTCGTCGGCGAGATCGGGCCCGCTCGGCACCAGTTGCGCCGGCGGCCCGTCGAATGCCTCGGCGGCGGCGCCGTCGGCGAGGTCGCCGGCGACGACGCGACCGTGCGCGGCCTGCCAGTCGCGCTCGAGCAGGTCCTGCGCCTGCAACGCAAGCGGACCGCGCACGACGAAGCTCAGGTCGATCCAGCCACCGTCTCCGTCGTCGAAATATGCGGCTGCCAGGTTGCGCCCGCCGCTCCACATCGCACGGCCGTCGGCGACGACCAGCTTGCGGTGGTCGCGCAGGTTCGTGCGGCCGTGAACCGGATTGCGCAGAACCGGCATGAACCAGCGCAGTTCGACTCCGGTGGCGTGCAGCGTCGCGACGGTACGCCGCGCGCCGCGCAGTCCGCCGATCGCATCGAGAAGCACCCGCACGCGAACGCCGCGCTGCGCGGCCTGCACGAGCGCCGAAAGCACGGCTCGGCCGACCTCGTCGTCGCCCACCGCGTAGGTACAGACGTCGACGCGCTCCTGCGCCCGGGCGACGATGTCGAGCAGCGCACGCAGCGACTCGGCGCCGTCGCCGTGGAACTCGATCGACCGGTTGCGCACCGGCTTCGGGACGTCGAGCGCAGCGAGCAACTGCAGCGCCCATTCGGGACCATCCGCGCGCCAGGGGCGGTCGGGACGCGCGCCGCGCCGTGCCGGGCGCACCAGCTTGCGAGTGCCGAACACGAGAAAAAGCGGCAACCCCAGGTACGGGAGCAGCGCGATCAGCAGGACCCAGGCAATTGCGGCCGACGGATGCCGGTGATGGCCACCGATGCGCGTGACCATCACGTAGCTGAGGAGCCCGACGAGCACGAACATGCCGTGCTGGAGCGGCGACAGGGACAAGGGCCAATGCATGCCGGGTACGCGCGGGCGCAATCGCGCGGACCATAGCATGCGGCATGCGCCGTAGCGCCCGGCGGCGGCCTCAGCGTACTTTCGCGAGCAGCGTCTCGACGTTGCCGAGCAGTTCGCTCAGGTCCTGCGGACGGCCCTTGGTGTCCCGCACGCGGCTGGACAGTTCCTGCTCCATGAAGCAGACCGTCATCCGCACGTAGGCGCTGTCGAGCGCGCGCCGCACGGCGGCGATCTGCTGGGCGATCTGCATGCAGTCGTCGCCCTCCTCGACCATTCGCTGCACGCCGCGCAACTGGCCCTCGGCGCGGCGCAGGCGATTGAGCAGATCGGTGCGCGAAGACTCGTCGCGCAGCGCTCGCATGTCCACGGTGCAGGCCTGCGCCGGAGTCGAAGGGCGGTGCTCCTTCATCGGGCGCACGTCGACGGCGCGTCGGAGACGCCCAGTCGCTTCAGGATCATGCCCAGCGGACAGACGTTGCTGAATCCGAACTGGAACAGGTTGAAGCCGACGAATGCGGTGAACGCGAGAAACCACTTCGAGACGAAGAGCGGGCTGCCTTCGACGCCCAGCGCGAGCGAGACGAGGATGAAGCTTCCGGCGAAGATCCGGATCAGGCGGTCTACGGTCATGGTTGCACTCCTTCGGAGGATGGGGACAAGGGATCGGCGCCGGCGGGCGCCTCGTGGCGGCGCCGGAACACGGCGTAATGCAGCACCGGGATCACGATCAGCGTGAGCGCGGTCGAGACGAGGATGCCGAAGATCAGCGACACGGCGAGCCCCGAGAAGATCGGATCGTCGAGGATGAAGAACGCACCGGTCATCGCCGCCAGCGCGGTGAGCGCGATCGGCTGCGCGCGCACCGCCGCCGCGCGGATCACGGCATCGCGGTAGGCAATGCCCTCGGCGATCTGCAGTTCGATGAAGTCGACCAGCAGGATCGAGTTGCGCACGATGATTCCGGCCAGCGCGATCATTCCGATCATCGACGTCGCGGTGAATTGCGCGCCGAGCAACGCGTGCCCCGGCATCACTCCGATCAGCGTCAGCGGGATCGGTGCCATGATCACCAGCGGCGCGACGTACGAACGGAACTCTGCGACGACGAGCAGGTAGATCAGCAACAGGCCCACGGCGTAGGCCGCCCCCATGTCGCGGAAGGTCTCGTAGGTGATCTGCGACTCGCCGTCCCACTTGATCGCGTACTGGCTCCAGGCGTCTGCCGGCTGGTGGATCCAGTATTCGCACAGCGGGCCCGTGCCGGGAAGCGCCGCCTCGGGCAGCGACGCGCGGATCGCTGCCAGTCCGTAGAGCGGCGAGTCGAGCGCGCCGCCCATGTCGCCCAGCACGTACTGCACGCCGAGCAGGTCCTTCGTGTAGCGCGGCTTGTCGATGACGCCGCGCTCGACGCGCACGAGCTCCGACAGTGCGACCATCGATCCGTCGGCTGCCTTCATCGGCAACGCAAGCAGCGCATCGATCCCGCCCTGCATCTCGCGCGGCAGCTGCAGGCGGATCGCGACCGGGTACTTCCCCGAACCCTGGTGCAGCCACGCCGCGTCGACGCCCGAGAGAGCGCCGTGCACGGTCTGCGCGATCGCCGCGGCCGGAATGCCGAGCGAATCGGCGCGTGCGCGGTCGACGTGCAGGAACGCGCGCGGCGCATCCTCGCGGGTCGACGTGTCGATGCCTACGATGTCGGGCGTCCGCGCGAAGGCATCGGCCATTCGGCGGGCGAGCGCCACTCGCCCCGGCTCGTCGGGACCGTAGACCTCGGCGACGATCGGTGCGCGCACCGGAGGAC
Source organism: Burkholderiaceae bacterium (assembly GCA_023954015.1). Taxonomy (GTDB): domain Bacteria; phylum Pseudomonadota; class Gammaproteobacteria; order Burkholderiales; family Burkholderiaceae_E; genus Zeimonas. Next base: position 110,832 of record JAMLIS010000010.1, on the reverse strand, counting down.
CGGGCGGAACCTCGACCACCTGCAAGCGCGCGCCGTGCCGCTGCGCGATCTCGACGAGATGCGGGCGCAGCCGCGACGCGATCGCGTGGCTCTTCTCGGTGCGGTGCGCCTTGTCGACGAGGTTGACCTGCAGCTCGCCGAGTTCGGGATCGGCGCGCAGATAGTACTGGCGAACGAGTCCGTTGAACGTGATCGGCGCCGCCGTCCCCGCGTAGCCCTGCAGGTCGCGCACCTCGGGTTGCTGCGCGAGGAAGCCACCGAGGTCGTGCAGCGCGGCGGCCGTGTCCTCGAGCGCGGTGCCCGCCGGCATGTCGACCACCAGCTGGAACTCGCTCTTGTTGTCGAAGGGCAGCATCTTCATCACGACCGCCTGCAGCGGCACGAGCGCGACCGACGCGGCCATCAGCAGCAGAACGCCGAGCGCGAGCAGGCGGCGCGCGCGTGCCTTCCGCAGGAACGGGCCGAGCGCGCGCGCGAAGAAGCGCTCCATGCGCGACGGACCCTGGGCGGCGCCGTCGTGCGCACGGTGCCGCTTCATCAGCCGCGCCGCAAGCCACGGCGTGAAGGTGAAGGCGATCGCCAGCGAGATCGCCATTCCCATGCTCGCGTTGATCGGGATCGGGCTCATGTACGGGCCCATCAACCCGGTGACGAAGGCCATCGGCAGCAGCGCCGCGATGACGGTCAGCGTGGCGAGGATGGTGGGACCGCCGACCTCGTCGACGGCGCCGGGAATGATTGCCTTCAGGTCGCTCGCGGAAGGGTCCAGCGCCTGGTGGCGATGGATGTTCTCGACCACCACGATGGCGTCGTCGACGAGGATGCCGATCGAGAAGATCAGCGCGAACAACGAGACGCGGTTCAGCGTGAAGCCCCACGCCCACGACGCGAACAGCGTCGCGACCAGCGTGAGCAGCACGGCTGCGCCGACGACGACGGCTTCGCGCCGCCCGAGCGCGAGGCCGACCAGCACGATCACCGACGCGGTCGCGAAGGCGAGCTTGAGAATCAGCTGGTTCGCCTTGTCCGACGCGGTCTGGCCGTAATCGCGCGTGATCGTCCACTCGACGTTCTCGGGCACGACGCGGTTGTGCAGCGACTCGAGCCGCGCACGCACGTCGCGAGCGACGTCGACCGCGTTCGCGCCCGGCTTCTTGGTGACCGTCACGGTCACCGCCGGAAAAACCCCGCCGGGCAACGCGCGATCGCGCGCGTCGCCGGCCTCGGCGTCCTGCGCGGCGCTGCCCGGCGTGAACCAGACGTATCGACCCGGTTGCGCGGCCCCGGCGCTCACCTGCGCGACCTCGCGCAGGTATACGGGACGCCCGCGATGCACGCCGACGACGAGCGACGCGACGTCGTCGGCCGAGCGCAGGAACTCGCCGGTCTGCACCGACAGCATGCCGCCTCCCCGCTCGACGTCGGGAACGCTGCCGGAGGGCATGCCGAAGTTCGCCGAAGCGAGCGCTTGTCGCAGACCCATCACGTCGACCTCGCGCTCGCGCATCCGCGCCGGGTCGAGCGCAACCGAAACGACGCGTCCGGGGCCGCCTATAGTGCGGACTTCGCGCACGCCGTCGACGCGGGCGAATTCGACCTCGATGGAATGCGCGACGCGCTCCAGATCGAACGCCGGTCGCGCATCGCGCGCCCAGAGCGTGACGGCGAGCACCGGCACGTCGTCGATGCCCTTGGGCTTGACGATCGGCTCGAGCACGCCGAGATCGCGCGGCAGCCAGTCGCTGTTCGCCTCGAGCGCGTCGTACAGGCGCACGAGCGCCTCGGTTCGCGCGACACCGACCTCGAACTGGACGGTGAGCACCGCGACGCCGGGGCGCGCCACCGAATACGTGTGCTCGACGCCGGCAATCTGCGAGAGGACCTGCTCGGCCGGCAGCGCGACGAGCGCCTGCACGTCGGCGCTGGATGCACCGGGAAACGCGATCATCACGTTGGCCATCGTCACGTCGATCTGCGGCTCTTCCTCCCGCGGCGTGACCAGCACCGCGAACATCCCGAGCAGCAGCGCCGCGATCGCCAGCAGCGGCGTCAGCGCGCTCGACTGGAAGACACGCGCGATCCGCCCGGCCGCACCGAGCGGCGCCTGCGACGAGGGCGGTTTCGTGGACACCGGCGTCAGCGCGCCGCGGCGCGCGGCGCGGCGGCGGCGAGTCCGGCGCGAACCGGGTCGGTGGCCACCTGCTCGCCGTCGGCCAGGCCACCGAGCACTTCGACTTCGTCGCCGTAGGCGCTTCCCAGGCGGACTGCGCGCAACGCGAAGCGATCGCCGCGTGCGACGTAGACCGCTTCGAGCTCGCCGCGGCGCAGGACCGCGCTTTGCGGAATCGTCTTGCGCACCACCTCGGCGCCGTCGAAACGCACGCGTGCGCGTTGTCCCGGTACACCGGGCACTTTCGTCGAATCGGCGAATTCGAGCCGAAGCTCGCGCGTCTGCGTGACCGGATCGATGCCGGGAACGAAGGTGCGAAGCGACGGAACGAGCGTCTGCCCGTTGGCGAAGACCACTTCGACCTTGCTGGCGTCCTGCGCGCTCGACAGCGCCGAAAGTGGAACCTGGACGACGACCCGCATGGCTCCCGGCTGGTAGAGGGTCGCGATGCCGCGTCCCGGCGCCGCAAGGTCGCCCGCATCGACGAGCGTGGCGAGCACGACGCCGTCGTACGGCGCGACGACCGTCGCGAAGCTGCGTGCGAGCGAAGCCTGCCGCGAGCCGGCGAGCGCCTGCTGTTCGGCGGCCTTGGCCGCGTCCAGGCGCGCCCTCGATGCATCGAGGGCGGAGCGGCTCAGGAAGCCGCGTTCGACGAGAGTGCGGTTGCGTTCCCAGGCGGCCTGCGCGTCGATCCGCTCGGCGCGCGCCTGCGCGATCGCCGCCTCGCTGCGTGCGACGGCGGCCTGCGTGTCGCGTTCGTCGATGCGAACGAGCGGCTGCCCGGCACGCACGCGATCGCCGGCGCGAACGAAACGCTCGACGATATTGCCGCTTACCTGCGCGGCGACGGTGCTCTGGCGCACCGCTTCGAGGGTGGCATCGAACTCGAACGACGCGCGTACCGGCCGCGCACGCACCGCGACGGTCTCGACCGCCGGACTGTCGGCGCCGTCGGCGGCGTGCACCGCCGCGCCCGACAGCGCAACCGCGCCTGCCGCGGCGACGGCGACGACGAAACGGCGGATGCGGCCGAGGCGCCGGCACGGCCGTGCCGGCGCGGCCGAAACGCGGGTTCGATGAATGTGCATCGCCGCATGATACCTATACCCCTATGGGTATGCAAGCGGATCGTCCGGAGAGACGACGGGCGCCCCGGAAACGACGAACGCCCCGGAACGGACGGCGTCCCGGGGCGTTGCTCAGCGCCGCGTCGCGCGCTGGGTTGTCAGCTGGCGCCGGCGAGGATCCAGTCGACGATCGCCTTGATGTCTTCCTTCGGAACGGTCGGATGCGGAGGCATCGGCACCGGACCCCAGACGCCGGAGCCGCCCTTGACGACCTTGTCGACCAGCTTGGCTTCCGCCGACGGGTCGCCCTTGTACTTCGCAGCAACCTCCTTGTAGCTCGGCCCGACCAGTTTCTTGTCGACCGCATGGCACGCCGAACAGTTGTGCTTCTTCATCAGCGCGAGCGCCTGCTCCTGCGTAACGGGCTGCGCTGCCGGCTGGGCGGCCGGCGGGGCGGCCGGCTGAGCGCCCGACTGCGCCAGCTGCGTCGAACCGGCTTGCGTCGAACCGCCCGGCGTCGAACCAGCCGGGGCCGAACCGCTGTTCGTGCCCGGGGAACTGAGCGCCTCGCTCGAATGATTGTTTGCCTGCCCGGGCTTCGGCATGGCCTGCTGTTCCTGCTGCTTGCTCAGGTCGTCCTTGGGCTTCGTCGCGGCAGTATCGCGGCCTGAGTCCCCGGTCGCGCCAGGCGCAGGCGGATTGGCCGGCGGCAACGTCTCCGCAGCACCGCGCGGTCCGGTGACCAGCTGGTCGTCCCTGGCCGAGCCGGCGCTCGGGCCGCTACTCGCCTGCGGCGCCGCGGGCGGGTTGTCGTTCGAGTTGTCGCAGCCGGCAATCAGGAAGGCCGCCGCCACGATCGGAAACCATCGTTTCATTCCGTGTCCTCTGTTTTGTGGGATGGCCGAGCGCGAATGCCGTGTCGCTCGAAGCCGTAGCGAAAGCGGCTGGCGAACGCGCGCCGCTCCCACGGGGCGGGAACGGCGCGCAAACCGACGTCAGCGGCGATCGCGGTTCTTGCCGACCTCGTGGCCGACTACGCCCCCGGCGACGGCACCGCCCGCCGTTCCGATCGGGCCGCCCAACACCGCGTTACCCGCGACGCCGCCGACCGCGGCACCGACGGCGGTGCCCTTCTCGGCACCCGACATGTTGTCCCACGTCGAGCAACCTGCCGCCAGGGCAAGCGAAGACGCGACCAGAACGGCTTGTGCGATTCGATGCATGGTCTATCTCCTATGGACTGGTTCTCAGCGTGAGCCGCGTATCAGGCCCAGGACGAGGCTGATCACGGCGACGATGAGGAACAGGAAGAACAGGATCTGCGCGATGCTCGCGGCACCGGCGGCGATTCCGCCGAAACCGAAAACCGCGGCAATCACGGCGATCACGAAGAAGACGAGTGCGTAATAAAGCATGGAGTCCTCCTGCGGAAAGTCGTGCCGCGCATCACGACGCGCGACGAGATTCCGAAGTTCAGCTGCGGTCTCCCAGTCCGGACGCCCACGCGTCGACCTCGCGCTCGGCCTGGTCCTTGCTGTAGCCGTATGCCTCCTGCAGCTTGCCGGCCAGCTGTTCGCGCTTCCCGCCGATCACGTCGAGCTGATCGTCAGTGAGCTTTCCCCACTTTTCGCGCACGTTCCCGCGAAATTGCTTCCAATTGCCTTCGATTCGATCCCAGTTCATGACTACCCCAAGTGGTCTGACTTGCGTCGGTGCGAGCCGATCCGCAACTCGCGTGCCTGCCGGTCCGCGCCGTGCGCTGCGCGAAGTGGTGGCGCGGGCACGTTGCTTGCCGCTGCGCTGCCCGAAGGGAGCGCCGTCAGGAACCCGCCAGCAGCACGACGCGCTCCGATCGATACTTCAACGCCCCGAAGGAGGCACGCATGAACGCAAGAATGCTTGGAGCAGTGCTCGCGACGGCTGCGATGATCGGAGTGACCGGTTGCTCCGTCACCCGCGGCCAGCAGACGGCCGGCGAATACGTCGACGACGCACGCGTCACCACCGAAGTGAAAGCGAAGTTCGCCAGCGATCCGACCGTCGCGGCGACCAGCATCGGTGTCGAGACGCTGAACGGAACCGTTCAGTTGAGCGGTTTCGCGAAGTCGCAGGCCGAGAAGGACCGCGCGGTCGCGCTCGCGCGCCAGGTGAAGGGCGTGCAGGCGATCAAGAACGACATCGTCGTTCGTCCGTAGGCACGCGACTGCCGTACTCGTCGCACCGGGAGGGATCCGAACCGCGCTTCGGTCAGCGGTACCTGCAGGACATCCCTGCGGGACCCGGCATCGGGCACCGTGATTGCTTCTACGGAGTGCCCAGTGATGGGCACCATCCGCGAATGTCTCCTCCCCTGTCCGTTTCGACGGACTTCGCCCCCCGGTTTACCCGGGGGTTTTTTTTGCGCAGAATGAATATATCTGCCCCTCCTTCTCGCTACTCGCCGAGCCGATGCGCGTACTGATCGTCGACGACCACCCCGATGCGGCCGAAAGCCTTGCGATCGTACTGGCGACCGAGGGCTTCGACGTGCGCACCGACAGCGACGGTGCCGAGGCCTGGCAGACGATCGAAAGCTGGCGGCCCCGCGTCGCATTGATCGATCTCGACCTGCCCAGCGTCGGCGGGCTCGAACTCGCACGCCGCGCGCACGCTCTCGATTTCCGCAAGCGGCTGCTGCTTGCTGCTCTCACCGGCTACGGTCGCGAGAGCGATCGCAGGAGTTCGCAGCAGGCCGGCTTCGACGCGCACCTGGTCAAGCCGGTCGATCCGCACGAAGTGCTGCAGTGGATTTCGACGGCGGCCGTCAATCGCGAGAAATGAACTCTCCGATCGTCGAAAGCGCTTCGATGTGATCGGCGCAGATCTTCAGCACGACGAGCGTCGGTACCGCGATGAACAGTCCGCCGAGGCCCCACAGCCACCCGCCGAAGAGCACCGACAGGAAGGTCACGACGACGTTGAGCCGCATGCGCCGACCGACCAGGACCGGTTGGACGAACTGGCCCTCGATCGTCGTGAGGACGAGGAACGCCAGCGGCACCTGCGCGATCTGCCAGCCTTCGAGCGTCACGGCCGCCGCCGCTGTCAGCAGCACGAGACTCGTCGCCGCGCCGAGATAGGGAACGAAATTGAGCAGGCCGACGACGGCTCCCCAGAACGCCGGCGACGGCATGCCGATGTACCCCATGACGAGCGCGGTCGCCACCGCGAGCCCCGTGTTGCTCATCGCCACGGTGGCGAAGTAGCGGCCGATCTCGCTTTGTATCGTTCGCGCGATGCCGACCGCCCGGCGCTTGTCGTGCATCGTCGGCAGCACGCGGATCAGCTTGCGCAGGAACAGGTCGCCCGCGGCTAGCAGGAAATAGGCGAGGACGATCGTCGATATCGCGCCGAAGGCAATCGCCTGGAACTTGCCGAAAGTGGTGAACAGGTCGTCCTTCTGAACGACGACTTCGCGCGCCTTGGCCTTTCCGTCGGGCTCGGCGATCTCGCTGACGCGCTCCTGTGCGCCCTGCAGTTTCGACAGCGGTTGCTTGATCGCGCGCACCTGCGTCTCGAGCTTGCGCCACTCCGGCGAGCGCGGGTTGAGCCACTGTTCCGCGGGACCGGACAACTGCATCAGGCCGGCGCCCACTGCGGCGATCGCCAGCGTCATCGTCAGCGCGGCTCCGAGCCACGGCGGCAGCCCGAAGCGAGCCAGGACACCGACGGCGGGCGTCAGCAGCAGCGTGAGCACGACGGCGAAAGCGACCGGCATCAGCAGCGCCTTGCCGGCCCACAAGCCCGCCACGACGACCACCGTCGCAGTCGCGGCGATCGCCACGCGCGTGCCGAGCGTCGCGCCTATCGGCGCGTCGACCTCGACGGTCACTGATGCGCCGACCTGCCTCGCCTCGCTCGGAAAGCCCGCCGCCTCGCCGGCCGCAAGCGTGGCTGCGTTCGCGGTGGCGGGGTTTGTCGGCATCGCGCAGACGCCTTGCAAGCGGTGCACCCGGCGGGGAAAGAACGGCATCGCCCGGCGAGTCCGGGGGGGTTTCCGGCCGGGCGCGAGCCGCTGCACCGCAATCCGGGTTAGGCTTGTTCGACGTGAGTTCCACGCGGGCGGCCGGGCACGGCAGTTGCTCTCGCCTGAGGAACGGTCTCCGCGGCCCGAAAACGGGCGCTTCGACCCGATTCTCGATTCCAACCACACTCCGAAGCGCATCCGATGGCCGCATCCGCACGCGCCGTATCACGAGCCCCCCGTTCCACGGCGCCTCACCTCGTCGCTCCACGCGAAATGGAGCCGCTGGCTCCGATCGACCCGGCCGGGCAACGCGACGCCGCCTTTCGCGCAAGCCTCGCGCACGATCTTCGAACGCCGCTGAACGCGATGGTGGGCTGGCTGCATCTGCTCGTCTCCGGCACGGTCTCGGAAGAGCTGCGATTGCGTGCGCTCGCCGGGCTGCAGCGTGCGGTCGAGCAACAACGCCGGGTGGTGGCGAGGCTCGATTCGAGCGCCGAAGACGACGAGGAAACGCGGCCCAATCGCGGCGGTGTCAAGTCGGCCGGCGACAACCTGGCGCGCGACGAAGATACCGTCCGGAAAGGGCGCGGGCATCCGGCGGAACCCGCCGGCGCGACGCTCTGCGAAGCGCTGGCGGCGGACGGCGAGCCGCTGCCGGACGCAGGCGCGTTGCACGGTGTACACGTGCTGGCGATCGACGACGACCCCGACGTCCTGCAGATGCTGCAGTCGCTGCTCGAGCACTCCGGGGCGACCGTCGAGTCGACCACGTCGCCCGACAAGGCCCTTCGCAGGTATGCTTCGTGGGCAGGCGCGGAGGGCGAGCGGCTCGTTCTTTCCGACCTGGCGATGCAGGAGCGCGACGGAATCTCGCTGATGCAGGCGATGCGCGCGCTCGAGCGCGAAAAGAACCTGCGCCGGGTGCCGGCGATCGCCTTGTCGGCGCATTTCCGGCCCGATACCCGTCGCGAGGCCTTCCAGGGCGGATTCGATCTCTTTCTCGCCAAGCCGATCGAACCCTCGGTGCTGCTGAACCATCTGAGAGCCATGCTCGATCGATGACGATCGCAGCAGACGAGGGGAGATCGCAGAATTGGCGCACGCGCTGATCGTCGAAGACGACCAGAACTCGGCGGAGATGCTGGCGGCGCTCGTATCGGCAGAAGGCTTTTCCACCGCCACCGCCGGCAGCCTCCACGACGCAATCCGGCAATACGCCTTCCGGCGGCCCGACATCGTGCTTCTCGACCTGTCGCTGCCCGACGGCAGCGGCATCGAGCTCTTCGACCGCGTCGAACGCAACGAGGCGTGCGAGGTCGTCCTGATCACCGGCCACGCGACGCTCGAGACCTCGATCCAGGCGCTGCGCCTGGGAGCGGCCGACTACCTGCTCAAGCCGGTGAACGTTCCGCGGCTGCGCCAGATTCTCGCGCGCGCCAGCGGCGGTTCGGAAGCGCGAGGGCGGCTGGCGAGCGAACGCGCGCACGCCGATGCCGAGGGTCGCTTCGGACGACTCTGGGGCAAGTCGGCTGCCATGCGCGAGATCCATCACCAGATTGCCCGCGTCGCTCCCACCGCGGTTACCGCATTCATCACCGGCGAAAGCGGAACCGGCAAGGAAGTCGTCGCCCAGACGATCCACGACCTGTCCAAGCGGGCCAAGGCGCCGTTCCTGGCGATCAACTGCGGATCGATCTCGCCGCAGTTGATCGAGAGCGAGCTGTTCGGGCACGAGAAGGGCAGCTTCACGGGCGCGCTGCGCCAGCATCGCGGTTTCTTCGAGCGCGCCGACGGCGGAACGCTGTTCCTCGACGAGATCACCGAGATGCCGATGGAGCTGCAGGTCAAGCTGCTTCGCGTGCTCGAGACCGGCTCCTTCGTACGCGTCGGTTCCGACACGGTGATCAACGTCGACGTGCGCATCATCGCCGCCACGAACCGCCCGCCGGCCGAAGCAGTCTCCAGCGGCAAGTTGCGCGAAGACCTCTATTACCGGCTCAACGTCTTTCCGATCGAACTGCCGCCGCTGCGCGATCGGCTCGAAGACGTTCCGTTGCTGGCCGAGCGCTTTCTCATCGGGCTGAACGAGCGCGAAGGCGCCGACAAGCGATTCAGCGAAAGCGCGCTGCGGGCGCTTGCCGAATACCGGTGGCCCGGCAACGTGCGCGAATTGCGCAACGCCGTGCACCGCGGCTTCATCCTCGCCGAAGGCGACGTGATCGACGTCGAGAGCCTGCCGATCGGTGCGTCGGGCAGCGCACCCGCGGCGCCCGCCGCTGCCCGAACGGGCCCCGGAGAGGCGCAGCAGCAAAGCGGCCGGGAAGCCGCTGCAGTGCCGGCCAGCGACGCCGGCTCGACCTCGTCCGCCGCGATGCCGGTCAGCGCGCCGGCGGTCGCCGCACGCGCGCCCGCTCCCGCGACGACGACGCATGCGAGCGCAGCCAACGGCCGCCCGGCGCTGGACATCGTCGTCGGGACCTCGATCGCCGAAGCCGAGCGCAGGCTGATCGTGGCCACCGTCGAGCATTGCGGCGGCCACCGCGAACGCGCGGCCGCCATGCTCGGCATCAGCGCCAAGACGCTGTACAACCGGCTCAAGGGATACGCGGAAGAGAGATGAAGGATGAAGGGAAACCCGCGGCTCTCCTGGCCGTCGGCTCCCCTCCTCCGGCCTTCACGTCCGCTGCTGCGCCATCGCGATCATTCGGCGCGCTTCCACCGGCGGAATGCCGATGGCGTCGCGGTACTTCGTGACGGTGCGCCGCGCGACACTGGCACCGCGCTGTTCGAGCTGACGCGTGATGCGGATGTCCGACAGAGGCTGTTTCGGGTCTTCGGACTCGACGATGTCGCGGATCAGCGTCTGGATGGCGCGCGGGGAAATCCGGTAACCGTCGTCGCTGACGAGCCGGCTGCCGAAGAAGTGCTTGAACTCGATCAATCCGCGCGGCGTGGCCATGTACTTGCCGCTCGTCACGCGCGAGACAGTCGATTCGTGGACGCCGACTTCGGCGGCGATGTCGCGCAGATGCAGCGGTCGGATCGCGACGTCGCCGTGCTCGAAGAATCCCTGCTGCGTGGCAACGATCGCGCTGGCGACCTTCAGGATCGTCTCCGCCCGCTGTTCGATACTGCGAAGCAGCCAGCGCGCCTCGGTCAGCTGCGATCCCATCGGCGTGGACGACCAGCCGCGGTCGCGCCGTACCGCATCGGCATACAGGCGGTTGATGCGCAGCCGCGGCGACGCGGAACTGTTCGGAAACGCCACCCAGCGCCCGCGCACCTTGCGCACGGTGACATCGGGGACGACATGCTGCGGCTCGTCGGAACCGAAGGTCGCGGCTGGCCGAGGCGCGAGACTGCGGATCAACTCGTTCGCCTGCGCGAAGTCGCGCTCGCTGCAACCGAGCGTGCGCGTGATGCGAATCGTATCGTGCGCAGCGAGCAGGTCGAGGTGCGATTCGACGATGCGCATCGCCAGCGACAGGCCGGGCGTGCCGCGAGGCTTCGCGCGCAACTGCAGCAGCAGGCACTCGGAGACCGAACGGGCGCCAACGCCGGCGGGGTCCAGGCTCTGCACGAACGAGAGCACGACGTCCAGCTCCCGCACCAGCGTGCGCGAGCCGGGCTCGACGAGTTCGGCGATTTCCTCGAGCGAATCGCGCAGGTAGCCGTCCTCGTCGAGCGCCTCGACGAGCACGCGCGCCAGCGCGAGGTCGCGTTCTCCCAGCGCGCTGACGTTCACCTGCCCCAGCAGGTGGTCGCGCAACGAATGCGGCGCGGGGGCCAGCAGCACCGGATCGTCGGCCGAGCGCTCGCCGCTGTGGTTGTTCCCCGTAGTCGACCAGCTCAGCTCGCGCTCCGGATCGATCTGTTCGTCGGAGCCCTCTTCCTCGCTCGTGCGCGCATCGATCGCCTCGCCTTCGTCGGCACCTTCGAGCGCATCGTCGCTTTCGAGCAGCGGGTTCGTCGAAAGCGCCTGGGTAATCGCCTGCTCGAGCTCGAGCGCGGACATTTGCAGCATCTTCAAGCCTTGCTGCATCTGCTGGGACAACGCGGCGCCCTGCGTGGCGCGCAGCTGCAGGCCGGGTGCATGCATCGGGCAACTTCCTTCTGGTCTCGAGTTTCGGATACCCCTGTTATGCAAGGTCCGTGCCAATTCGATTCCGAGCCGAAGATCAAGGACTTGCGGCGGGCGGCGGTGCGAAGCCCGGTAAAGGCGTCCGCACGCCGGTAAGCGCGGCCGGCAAACGACGATCCCGCCCCGCGTCGCGGTATCCTTCGTCGCCATGACCGTCACCGCGTTGCCGCGATGGCTCAGCGCCTCGCTGCTGCTGCTGATCGCCACCACCTTCGCGAGCAACCACGTCGCGGCGCGCGTCGCCTTCGACCACGGCGCCAACGTCGCCACCGCCGTTGCCGTGCGATCGTCGGCGGCGGCGCTGTTCGTCTGGTCGCTGCTGCGCGCCGCGCGCGTGCCGCTGCGGCTGCCGCGGCCGACTTTCCTGCGCGCGCTGGGCATCGGGGTGCTGCTCTCGGTGCAGAGCCTGTGCCTGTACTCCGCCGTCGCGCGCATTCCGGTCGCGCTGGCGCTGCTGGTGTTCAACACCTTTCCGATGATGCTCGGATTGCTCGCGTGGGCGACCGGCACCGCGCGTCCGGCGCCCCGCGCTTTCGTCGCGATGGCACTGGCGCTTTCCGGACTTGCGCTGGCGCTCGACGCCTTCGGCTGGGCGGGCAGTGGTGCACGCGCGGACGGCGCCGCGATGACCTCGGGCGTCGTGCTCGCCGCGATCGGCGCACTGGCATTCGCCGCCGTGCTGCTGCTGACCACGCGCTGGCTCGCCGATGCCGACGGGCGCCTGCGCAGCTTCGTACTGATGATCGTCGTCGCCACGGTGGCGCTGCTCGCCGGCAAGACGAGCGGCGAGTTCGCGTGGCCGCAGGACGCCATCGGATGGACCGCGCTTGCGCTGCTCACGCTACTCTACTCGTCGGCGATCACCGCGCTGTTCGTGCTGCTGCCGCGGCTGGGTGCGGTCAACAACGCGGCGATCATGAATTTCGAGCCGATCGCAGCGCTGCTGCTCGCCTGGATCGTGCTCGACCAGGCGATGGCGCCGCTGCAACTGCTCGGCGCGGCGATCGTCGTCTGCGCGATCGTCCTGCTCGTCACGACACCATCGCGGCGATGAATGCGAGCCATGCGGCCATGAACGCGGCCACGAATGCGGCTGCGAAGCCGGCTACGAACGCGAAGGCGAGCGCGAACGCGAATGCGAGTGTCCCGAGCCTGGACGCCCGCAGCACCGAACGAGCGCTGCCCTGGCCGGAGCTCGTAGAGGCGTTGCGCACGATGCTGGTACGCAGGCACACGGGGCAGACGCGATCGCCCGAGCGCATCGCGATGCCGCTTCCGGGCGGCGTCCTGCTGGCGATGCCGGCCACCGACGGCGAATTCGCCTGTACGAAACTGGCGACGCTGCACGACGGCAACCCGGCGCGCGGCCTGCCGACGCTGATCGGCGAAGCGATCCTGATCCGGGCCGGAACCGGCGAGTTGCTGGCGCGCTTCGACGCCGCGGCGATCACCGCCCGACGCACCGCCGCGCTGTCGGCGCTCGCCGCGCTCGCACTGTGCGGTCCGCGACGCGAACGCCTGCTCGTCTTCGGCTCCGGGGTGCAGGCACGCGCGCACGTCGACGCACTGCGCGCCACCCTGCCGCTGCGCGAAGTGGCGATCCACTCGCGTACGCCGGCCCACGCGCGCGCGCTCGCGCAGGAAATCGACGCCGCCGACCCGCCGTGTGTGTGCATCGAATCCGCCCCGTCGATCGCGGACTACGACATCGTCGTCACGGCGACGCCGAGCCGCGAACCGCTGTTCGACGACGCACCGCACTTCGACGGATTCGTCGCTGCGATCGGCGCCTACCGTCCGGAGATGTGCGAGTTGCCCTCGGCGTTGCTGCAGCGCGCTGCGATCTTTGCCGACGACATCCAGGCCGCGCGCGGCGAAGCCGGCGATCTCCTCCGTGCGAAAGTCGATTGGGCGCGCGTCGTTGCGCTCGAGCATGTCGTCGCCGGTGACGCGAAAGCACCGGAACGCGGCCCGATCGTCTTCAAGAGCGTCGGACAGGCGCTTTGGGATCTCGCCGCCTGCCGCCTGGCCTGGACGCGCCTGCAGCAGGAGGACGCGCAATGAGCGTCGCGACGCGCGCGGACTTCGGACGGGTTCGCGTCCACTTCGGCGAGAAGAACGGCAAGTACCCCGACGGCAACCAGGTGCTCGTGCACGGCAGCGATGCGATCGCCGCCTTCGATACGCCGCTCGTCGCCAACCGGATCGGCGAGGAGCTGGAATCGGCCGACCTCGTCGTGCTCGGTCACGTGCACGAGGATCACATGGCGGGACTGCAGCGACTGCCGCGCGCGAAGGTGTTCGCGCACGAACGCGACGTCGAGGCGGCGCGCAGCTGGGACGGACTGGCCGCGCACTATGGACTGTCCGGGTCGACGAAGGACGCGATGTACGCGAAGATCGCCCGCGAGTTCCGCTACGCCCCCCGCCCGGACGCGATCGCCTACCGCGACGGCGAGGTCTGGGAACTGGGCGACGTGCGCGTGCGCGCCGTGCACATGCCGGGACACACTGCCGGGCACTGCGTGCTCGTCGTCGAACCGGAGGCCGTCGCCTTCATTGGCGACATCGACCTGAGCGGCTTCGGCCCGTACTACGGCGACGCCAGCTCCGACCTCGGCGCATTCCGGCGCAGCCTGGGCCGCCTTCCCGAGCTGGATGCGAAAGTGTGGATTACCTCGCATCATCGCGGCGTCTACACCGATCGCAAGGCGTTCCTCGACGCGCTGCATGCGTACGCCGCGAAGATCGACGAGCGCAGCGAGCGGATGCTCGGAATGCTGCGAGAGCAGCCGCGCACCGTCGAGGAGCTCGCGCAGGCGCGACTGCTCTACCCCGCGGACTACGACGAGGTCTGGGTACTCGACGCCGAGCGCCGAACGATCGCGCAGCACCTCGACGAACTCGTCGCGCAGGAGCGCGTCAGCGTGGACGACGAAGGCCGGCACCACGCGCGCTGAGACAGACGCCTGCGAGGGCCGGGCCGGTCAGCCTCGCGCGAAAGCCTGGCGGACGCTGCTCCGAAAGCTCGCCGATCACCCCCGGGCAGACGCGGCCAGCGCGCACCATTCCCGTCGCGGCCTCCGGGAGGCGGAAGCGCTCCGTCTGCGCACCATGCCGTCGCGGCCTCCGGGAGGCGGAAGCGCTCCGTCTGCGCACCATGCCGTCGCGGCCTCCGGGAGGCGGAAGCGCTCCGTCTGTCTTGTCGGCGGATTCCTCCGCCTTGACGGTCGGCAAGCTGAGGCGTCGACCTGGTTCGACGTCGGGACCCCGCTCGTCGACGGCCGCGAAGTGCGCCGATTCGTTGCGTAACCCAGAACTCCCGAAAAACGGGGGGTTCGCGGTCGCCGACTCGTTGCGTGGCGCGAAACTGCCGAAAAACGGGCGTTTCTGCGAGTGCGCGAACGGCGCCCACGCTGCAGGCCCACTTCTGCGCTGAAGCGTTGCCGGAAACGATCGGCCGGTACGGGCGCCCGAAATCGTCGACATCGACCCGGGCGGCCAGCTCGAACGTCGAAGCGCAGCGACAGCTGACCCGGCCGGCCGCGTGCGGCAGCGCGCGGGGCAGCCGGGTCAGAGCTGTCCGTTGCAGCGACGTGTTGGACGACAACTCACGCAGCCACTCTCTCCGGCGCGCTATCAGGTTGATGCTCTTGCCTTGGGGGTGTCCGGATTTCTGTGTGTGAGGCTCTCGTGGGAGTTGTCCACGGCGGCGCGCGTCGCTTGCGACGAACGACCGCCGCGGTGGGCAACTCGCGGCGCCACGCTCATGCGGCGGGTCTCGTGAATCTATCACCGTAGGCGATTGCGAACTGGTTCATCGCCCCGCGCCATTCCTTCGCCGCTCGTCCCCAGTCGGCGGTGATGTTGCGCAACGCCAGCCAGATCAGCTTGCTGGCTGCATCGTCGCTGGGGAAGTGCCCGCGCGTCTTGATGATCTTGCGCAGCCGCGCATGCACGCTCTCGATCGCGTTCGTCGTGTAGATGACGCGGCGCACCGCCGGCGGGAACGCAAAGAACGGAATCACGCGATCCCAGGCGCGACGCCACGCGGCGACCACCGTCGGGTACTTGCGACCCCATTCGCCGCGCTCGAAGGCGTCCAGAGCCTCTTGCGCCGTCTTGGCGCTCGTCGCCGAGTAGATCGGACGCAGGGCCGCCGCCAGCAGCTTGCGGTCCTTCCAGCTCGCATAGTCCAGGCTGTTGCGGATCAGGTGCACGATGCACGTCTGCAGCGTCGTGGCCGGGAACACTACCTCGAGCGCCTCACCGATGCCCTTCAGGCCGTCCGTGACGGCGATCAGGATGTCGTCCACCCCGCGCGTCTTCAGGTCGTTGAAGACCTTCAGCCAGAACTTCGCACCCTCGGTGTTCTCGATCCACAAGCCCAGAATCTCGCGCGTGCCATCGGGCAAGACACCGAGCGCCAAGTAGATCGCCTTGTTGCGCACTACCGCGTCCTCGCGGATCTTTACGCGCAGTGCATCGAAGAACACCACCGGGTACATCGACTCGAGCGGGCGGCTCTGCCAGGCCGTCACCTCGGCCATCACCGCATCGGTGACCGAGTTGATGAACTCGGGGCTGACCTCCGTGCCGTACTGCTCGGCGAGGAAGCCCCGGATCTCACGCACCGTCATGCCGCGCGCGTACATCGCGATGATCTTGTCGTCGAAGCCGGTGAAGCGCCGTTCGTGCTTGGGGATCAGCAGCGGCTCGAAGCTGCTCTCGCGGTCACGCGGTACCTCGATCCGAACCGGACCGTCTTCGGTGAGCACCGTCTTGCCGCTGGCCCCGTTGCGATGGTTGCTGGCGTCCTCGGGCTTGTCCGTCCCCGGCGGGTAGCCGAGGTGATGCGAGAGCTCGGCTCCCAGAGCCCGCTCGATCAGCGCCTTCTTGAACGCCATCGAGATGTCCTGCACCGCTTGGGCCGTCATCGGACCGGTGACGAACTGATCAATCAGCTCCTTGGGGACATGCGGCATTCGCTCCGCTGCGGCCAGCGCCGCTTTCGTCGTCTTTCTGCTTGGCATAGATGCTCCTGGTCGTCATCGTATGCCTCGCACACAAAGTTCCGGATAGGCTCCCAGCGCAGCATCGCCGCCCTGAAACGGCGCGCTGCCGCGCTCGGCTATCAGGTCAACCCGTTGGGGGCGCCCGCATGAGCACGGCTGCCGTCAATTCTGTTTCTTGAGAGCATTCCAGGCCCGCGGCCGGACCCGGCGTAGGCAGAGAAACATCGACGCGGTACAAAGTGAGCGGCAGCGCCGATATGACCGACCCAGCATTGGTGCGAGCGGTAGCGAGCCCGCTTGAGAGCATGGTCCGGGAATCGTCGGCGACAGTGGTGAGCGCAGCGATGCGCATCCCGTTCAGGAGATCGAGTCGATTGGGACGTTTCCCATGGCGCTGCCGTTCACTGACGATCTTGGAGCAGACGATGGCAATGCGCAAGCAAGACGAAGAAGTCGTATTCCCCAATGCGGCGGGTATCGATGTGGGCGCGTCGAGTCATTGGGTAGCCGTGCCGCGGTATTCGGCGAGCGAGCCGGTGCGAGAGTTCGGCGCGATGACCGACGATCTGAACGCCCTGGCCGACTGGCTGCTGGCGTGCGGCGTCGACACGGTGGCGCTGGAATCCACTGGCGTGTACTGGATCCCGGTGTACGAGGTCCTGGAGAGCCGTGGTCTGAAGGTGTGGCTGGTCGACGCCCGACAGATGAAGTATGTGCCGGGGCGCAAGAGCGACGTGCAGGACTGCCAGTGGCTGCAAAAGCTGATGAGCCTGGGGTTGCTGCGCGCGGCGTTCCGGCCGGGCAAAGAGGTGTGCGTGGTGCGTGCCGTCGTGCGTCAGCGCGAAGTGCTGCTTGCCGAGCAAGCCTCGTGGGTGCTTCGTATGCAAAAGGCGCTGGTGCAGATGAATATCCAACTCGGCGAAGTCCTGACCGATGTAATGGGGATGACGGGCCAGGCCATCATCCGCGACATCGTGGCCGGGCAGCGCGACCCCGCGGTCTTGGCACGGCATCGCCACGGCCGGGTCAAGGCCAGCGAGCATGACATCGTGCGGGCTCTGACGGGCAACTGGCGCGACGAGCACGTGTTTGTGCTGACGCAGGCGCTGGCGATGTACGACAGCCTGGCGCAGCGCATCGTCGAATGCGACGCCAAGATCGAAGCGCTGCTGGCCCCGCTGGGGTGCCATGAAGTCACGCTCGCTGGACCGGCAAAGCGTGCGGGAAAGAACACGCCCGGATTCGATCTACGCACCGCGCTGGCCCGGTGGGCTGGCGCCGATCTCACCCGCATCAACGGGATCGCAGTCACATCGGTGCTCACCGTGCTATCGGAGATCGGCCCCGATCTTGGTCGCTTCGCCAGCGTCAAACACTTCTGCTCCTGGCTGGGCCTGTGCCCCGGCACCAAGGTCAGCGGCGGCAAGATCCTGTCGGCACGTACGCGACGCTCGACCAACCGGGTTCGCCAAGCCCTCAAGCTCGCCGCCATGAGCCTGTCGCGCAACGGCTCGGCGCTCGGCGCGTTCTACCGGCGCATGTGCGCCCGCATGGACAAGCCTCGCGCCAACACGGCCGTCGCCCACAAACTGGCTCGCATGATCTACTTCATGCTCACCCGCGGCGAGGCCTACGTCGATCAGGGTCAGCAGAACTACGAAGAGCAGCAGCGCCAGCGCTCCATCGCCGCTCTGCGACGCCGCGCCGCAGAACTCGGCTTCGCGGTTACGCCCACGGCCGCAACTGCATAAATGCCTCGGCCGTGAATTTGTTTCTCAGGAGCCGGTAGTACCACGGGATGGCACCATGCGCCAGCTTCGGCAGCGCTTCTGACGTCCAGCACGGGTTGCCCCCCGCGGCGGTCGTGCGTTCGTCGCAGGCGACGCCCGCCCGCCGCCGGGGACAACCCGGCGTCGCAGCGATTTACACTGCAGCCGATCCCGTCGTCCCAACCGGATCGCTCGAACCGGATCGCCCCTTCAGGCAAGCGAAGCCACCTCTTCGCACCCGCAAGCGCGCAACGGAAGGCCTTGATTTGCCGCTGCATGCATGCGGTCGACACTGCCTCGAACGCAAGGACCAAGCCGGTGACGATGCCGTCCTCGAATTGCGCGCCGGCACCAAGTGCGAAGCAAATGCGCACTCCCGCATGCTCGAAATGCTGCGAAACGCAGCATTTCCCGACATGGAGTTTGTTGTCCGTTTGCGGATGCCGCGTTTCGCAGCGTTTGGGTGCCATGGCGCGTCGGCCCGGCAGCGCCTGGTCGGCGTACTACGATCCGCTTCGCATCGCGCGTTCCTGCAGCGTCTCGCGATACACCGCCAGGTTACCGTCGACCATCGCGTCGACCGAGAAGCGTCCGAGCACGCGCGCGCGCGCTGCGGCGCCCATCTGCTCGCGCAGCGCCGGATCGTCGACGAGACGGCGCAGCGCATCGGCCAACGCCAGCACGTCGCCCGGCTCGACGAGCAAGCCGGTGACGCCGTCGTCCACCACTTCCGGCATGCCGCCTGCGCGGGTGGCAACGACCGGAACGCCGGCGGCCTGCGCCTGCAGCAGCGCGATGCCGAGTCCTTCGCGATCTGCCGGATGGGCGAGGACGTCGAGTGCGCCCATCCACTGCGTCAGGTCGTCGCGAAAGCCGACGAAACGGACGTTCGAAGCGAGCCCGTCGCGTGCTGCGCGCGCCTCGAGTTCAGCGCGCAGCGGTCCCTGCCCGAACAGCAGCACGTGCAGTTGCGGACGCTTCGGTAGCAGCAGCTTCAGCGCCTCGAAGAGATGGCGATGCCCCTTGCGCCGGATCATCTGCGCGACCACGCCGATGGCGACCGTGTCGTCGTCGAGCGCGAATTCACGCAGGAACGCGGCGCGATCGACCGGCTGCAGCCACGGGCGTGCGTCGAGCGCGCTGCGCACGCAGCGCACGCGCTGCGGCGACACGCCTTCGTCGAGCAGCACGTCGCGGATGCCCTCGGAGATCGCGATCACGCGATCGAACAGACGGTACTTCAGGGCGGCTGCCCAGGCGCGCTCGCGGTTGTCGACCCTGCGGGAAAGCACGCAGGGAATGCTGCACAGGCGCGCCGCCAGTCCGCCCCAGACGTCGACGCCGCGCCGGCTGTGCAGGTGCACGAGATCGGGACGCTCGGCGCGGATGTGGGCCCGCAACCGGGCGACGAATCCGATGTCGAGATCGCCGCGCAACGGCGTCGGCAGGACGCGTGCGAAGGGCGCTGCGTGCCCGGCGACTGCGGCGCCCGGCGGACAGACGAGGACGTTCTCGATGCCGCGACGAGAAAGACCTTCGAGCAGGTAGACGACCTGGCGCGCCCCGCCGTAGTAATGACGCCCGCCCTCGACGTGCAGCACCTTCGCGGGCAGCTGCATCGGCACCGGAGTCATTGCGGCGTCTTCGTCATTGCGTCTCCGTCATTGCGTCTTCGTCATCGCGTCTTCGTCATCGCGTCTTCGTCATCGCGTCTTCGTCATTGCGTCTTCGTCATTGCGTCTTCGTCATTGCGTCTTCGTCATCGCACCGTCTCCCGATTGCGCTCCTCCGCGGGCGCGCAAGCGAGCACCAGCGCGAGCTCGCTCGCGACGCGCTCGGCGGTGATCTCGCGCATGCAGTCGAAGCGCCCGCCGCAGGTGGGCGCACGATGGCACGGCGAGCACGGCAGGCCTCGCCACACCACGTGCGCATTCTCGCGCCCGGTGATCGTGTACGGGCAGGTCGAGCCGAACAGCGCGACGGTCGGCACGGCGAACGCGATCCCCATGTGCGTCAGCCCTGTGTCGACGCCGACGACGGCCGCGGCGTCGCGCACGAGCGCCGCGGCTTGTGCGAGATCGGTGCGCCCGACGAGGTTCACGATCTCGGGCGCATCGCGCACGAGCGCGGCAGCGGCCGCTCGGTCGGCGGCGCCGCCGAGCAGCAGCGGCACGAGGCCCGTCTGCGCATGCAGCCGCTTCGACAGATCGCGCCACGCGTCGTCGAACCAGTGCTTCTGCGAGCGAGTGGTGAAGGCGGCGAAGACCGCATAGCCACCGGGAACCAGGTCGTTGCCGGCCAGCATCGCGCGAGCCGAAGCCTCCACTTGCGGCGCGACACGCAGCCTCGGCAGGAAGTCGCCCGTGTCCAGTTGCAGGTGCCGCGCCAGATACAGGTACTCGGACGATATCCGGGCGCGATCGCCACCGCGCGGCACTACCTCCGTGACCAGGCGCGAGCTGCCTTCGCGCGCGCCCAGACCGACGCGACGCGGCGCGCCGCTCAGCCATGCGAGGAAGGCGCTCTTGAAGAGCCCGTGCAGGTCGAGCGCAAGATCGAAACGGCGCTCGCGCAGGACGGCGCGAAAACGCCGGATCTCGCGCGCGAGCGCAAGCCAGCGGCCCGAGCGAAGCAATGCGCTCCACTGTGTCTTCGGCCAGACGATGCATTCGTCGATCGCCGGATCGGCTCGGACGAGCGCATCGATTCCGGGCTCGACCACCCAGGCGATCCAGGCATCGGGCCGGGTGCGGCGCAGCGCCGCCGCAAGCGGCGAGGCGAAGACGACGTCGCCGATCGCGGAGGTGCGCACGATCAGGATGCGTTCAGGCAGACGAACCCCCCGGCTCCATGGCGGCCTCCCGTTCGGATGCGCCGAAGCCTTCGATCGCGTCGACCCGCCGCAGTACGTCGTCGAGCACGATGGAAGCCATCGACGACGCCTCGATCGCCTCGATACCGGGATCGTGTTTCAGCGCGCGGGTGGCGCCGAACAGACCCAGGCAACGCACGCCCACCGCGGCGGCGAGATTCAACGCGCCGGTGTCGTTGCCGATGCAGAGATCGCAACACTTCAGCGCGGCGGCCGATTGCAGCACGGAAGCGCGACAGATCGCAACGGCCCCGGGCCGCTGTCCGATGTCGGCGAGGATGCGATCGGCCACCTCCGCTTCGGCAGGCCCGCCGAGCACGAGCACGCCGAAGCCGCGATCGAGCAGCGCCTGCGCCAGGCGCGTGAAGTTCGCCGCGCCCCAGTCCTTGCGCGGCTCGGAGGTTCCGATCAGCAGAGCGACGCGCGGCACCGGCAGTTGCGCGAACGTGCGTGCCGCCTGCGCGAGCAGCGCGGACGGAACGGCGAGCCGCGGCAACAGCGGCCCGTCGACGAAGCCGTGTGCGCGTGCGAACTCGGTGGCTTCCGGATACACCCAGCTGCCTTCGCCGCGATGCGGTCGGATGCACGGACCGAGGTTCAGCGCCATCCGCTGCGCAAGCGAAAAACCGAAGCCGGCGCGCTGCGGGATGCCGGCCCACCATGCGAGCAGTGCGTAGCGCGTACGCGACGAGAAGATGTACACGCGATCGAAGTCGCGCGAACGCACGAGCGCGGCCGTCCGCAGGAAGCCGCGCAGGCCGGAATCGCGACCACGCCGCGATTCGTTGCGGCGCGGCCGGTAGTCGTACTCGATCACCGCGTCGATCGCCGGTTCGGCGCCGAGCAGGTCCGGTGCGCGGCACGAAGGACGCGCCATCAGTGTTACGCGTCCGCCGCGACTGGTCGCGGCGATCGCGCGCAGGTAGGGCACGTGCCAGACCAGGTCGCCGATACCGCTACGGTGGTGCACGACGAGCGTGCGCGGCCGGCGATCGGCAAGCGCAGTGGAGAACGCGCTTGCGTCTCCGGCCGTCACGGGTTGCCGCTGGCGAAGGGGCGCATCGGGCGCGCCAACAGCACCGTCCGATGCGGGAATCGTCGCGCGATGGCGCAGCGCCCCCGCGGGAATGGCCAGCAGGATCGCCAGCGCCTTCGTTCCCGCGCTGGTTCCGAACAGACCCTCCGTCATCGAAAACACACCGGTGCCGACGACCACCAGCAGTCCGCTCGTCGCGAAGAAGAACGAATCCCCGTGGCCGATCCGGCGCACGAACCAGGAGCCCATCAGGATCCAGAACGCGACGACGGCCAGCGCCGTCGGAATGCCGCCGATCGCCAGGCTCGAGATCAGTTCGTTGTGCAGGTTCGCCAGTGCGCCGAAGGTGGCGGGCATCCGGCCGCTCTGCACCGCCTGTTGGCGCGCTTCGCTGAAGTGCGCCAGGCCGACGCCGGTCAACGGGCGCTCGGCTGCCTTCTCCAGCCCCCATTTCCACATTTCGAGTCGCAAGCCGATGGACGGGTCGACCGCCGCGCGGGCGGGCGCCCCCTGGACCAGCGCCTCGATATCCTCGAACGCGATGTCGATCCGTTGCTGCGCAGTATCGGAGAGCCATAGCGCGGCGACCGCGAAGACCGGCATCGCGACGAGCGCCGGCAGGAAATACCGCGAGGCGAACACACGCCGGCGGTACGCGCGCAGCGCCGCCCAGAGCGTCACTCCGATCAGTATCGGGATCGCCAGCCAGCCGCCGCGCGTGCCGGCGAGGATCGACGCATGGATGCCGGCGACCGTCGCCGCCAGCCCGATCGTCACGCGCCACCGGTCGCGCATTCCGTCGAACATCGCGCCGATGCAACCGGCGAACGACAGGAAGCCGAGCAGCAGCGAGAAATTGCCGAACGGAACCGCGTTCCACTGCTGCCGCCAACCGAACACGCGAACGCTGCCGTTCACCAGAACGTCGAAGAGCGCGATTCCGAGTACGGTGAACGAAGCGAGCACCACCGCGCGGAAGAACGCACGTTCGCGCAACCCGACGCGGCCGATCCACAGGAACACGAGTCCCCCGGTGATCAACAGGTGCGCGGGACGATGCAGCCACGACGGCGCCCAGCCGGTCAGCGCCATGTTCAGCAGGTAGGCGCCCGGGATCAGCGCGCAGGCGACGAAGTACAGTCGGTCGAGCGCGTCGAAGGCGGGGCGCCGCACGATTGTCACGAGGCCGCGCAGCGCGGCAAGCACCATCAGCCAGCCGCCGGCGGTCGGCAGCAGCATGTGCAGCGGAACGACGACCGTGACGAAGGCTTCGACGAGCCGACGCTCGAGCGGCGAGGCTGCGCCGACCGGGTCGACGTTCCCGGCGGCGATCACTGCAGCACCACGCCACATTGTTCGAAGGCTCTTCTCATGTCCCGCTCTTCGTCCGGCGACTTGAACTTCAGGTTCGTCCAGCCGAACGAGACCACGGGCACGCTGCGCGGATAGATCTGCCGCGCGAACAGGAGCACGCTCGATCGCACCCCCACCACCGCGGCGTATTGCGTGTGCGCCAGATGCAGCTCGAGCGGGTGCGACGGCTCGATGACGCGATAGTCGGGATGGTAGAGCTCGTGCGCCGGATCCTTCGGGTGCGGCTTGTAGTCGACATCGTCCAGGCGCTGCGCGGCAAGCCAGTCGCGCACGCGCCCCGCAAGCGGCGCAAGGTCGGCCGGCGCGAGCAGTCCGGCGCCGACCAGCGGCTGGCCGACGACGAGCGCACGTCGCCCGGACCCGGCAGGCACGCCGTCGGCGCCGGAGAACTCGGCCAGCGCAGCGAGCGTGCGCACCTTCCCGACAGGATATTCGTGCGGCAACCCGGGCACGACGTAGATGCGATCGCAGAAAGGTGCATCGGAGCCGATGCGGTCCCCGGGGAAGCACCAGTACGAAAGCTCGGGTGCGAACAGTCGGCGCAGGCGGCGCACGTACTGCAGCGCCCGACGCGTCCATGAAAGCGGATAGCGGCGGATGCTGATCAACCCGTCGGGCAGGATGCGTGCGTGCATTTCGCGCGCACCCGCGCGTTCGGGCAGCGCGCGCAGGAAATAGTTGATCGCCTCGGTGTCGAAAACCGCGCTGTGCAGCAGGAGCCGCTCGCACTTCCCGACGAGCCCGGCGACGAGATCCACGTTGCGGCGCAATTGCCGATGCCGCCCGAAAAAGCCGGGCGCCGGCTCCCAGCGCGGCCACGGCAGGTAGGCGCAGGCGTCCCATTGCGCAGGATCGACGATGCCCTTCAGGCCGGGCTTGTACCAGACGAGCACCTGCCGGGCCCCGCGCTCGAAGTCGAGCGCGATGCGCCGCGCAGCCAGGTACTGCAGCGGAGACGCGACGAAATAGACGGCTACGGTGCCGGGATCCTGCATGAATCAGGCGGCGCCTGCTCCCGCGACGAGCCGGGCGAGCGCGAACGATGCGGCCGCGAGGCCCATCGCGGCAGTGACCGTGACGACCGACCCGTATCCCGCGCACGAGAGCGCGAAGCCCGCACCCGACCGCGGCGCGCCTTCGCCTCGTCCGGCCGGGAGCGGCTCGTCGGACCAGATCGCGTCGACGCCGAATTTCGCGCCTGCCCGTCGCTCGAAGCCGTGCTCGCGTCGCAGACGCGCGCGCACCGAGGCGAGCAGCGCGTCCCCGGTCGTCGCGGCGAGATCCCCGCGCCGCAGGCGCAGCGGATCGGTACGCCCTCCGGCCGCGCCGCAGACGACGATCGGCTGGCGGCGATGCACCGCGCAGGCAACCAGCGCAGCCTTCGCGCGCGGAGCGTCGATCGCGTCGACGACGAAGGAACCCGCGGGCACGAGTTCGGCGACGTTGCCGGCCGTGACGAAATCGTCGACGGCCTGGACCCGGCAGCCCGGAGCGATATCGGCGATGCGCGCGCGCATGACGTCGATCTTGGCCGCGCCCAGCGTCGAGTCGAGCGCGTGCACCTGCCGATTCACGTTCGACTCGGCGACGTGGTCGGCGTCGACGAGCGTCAGAGCACCGACGCCCGATCGCGCGAGCGCCTCGGCCGCCCACGAGCCGACGCCGCCGATGCCAACGATGCAGACATGCGCCGCGGCGAGCGCGGCGAGCGCCGCGTCGCCGTACAGGCGCGCCACGCCGCCGAAGCGGCGGCGATCGTCGCGCACACGAAGCACGGCACGCGCGTCGAGCATCTCCAGCCGCGACGTGACGGAAGGCGACGCGACGGAAGACTGCGAGGCCGGAAGCGACGCGACGGAAAGCGGCGTGTCCGGCAGCGGCGTCCCGGTCGGCGACGATCCGAGCAGCGGCTCGTGCTCGTCGAGTGCGGCGGCATCCATCCCGGTTACGGCAGCAGCAGCGACGAGCCGGTCGTCCGGCGCGCTTCGAGGTCGCGATGCGCCTGCGCAGCTTGCTCGAGCGGGTAGCGCTGGTCGATCTCGATGCGGACCTTGCCCGAGCCGACCATCCGGAACAGCTCGGCCGACATCTCGTCCAGGTTCCGCCGGTTCGCCTGGTGCGCCATCAGCGACGGACGCGTGATGTAGAGCGAACCCTTGAGCGCGGTGAGCGGCATCGGTGGAACCGGTCCCGACGAGTTGCCGAAGCTCACCATCAGGCCGAAGGGCTGCAGGCAGTCGAGCGAGTCCTGGAAGGTGTCCTTGCCGACCGAATCGTAGACGACGGGAACCATCTGTCCGTCGGTGATCTCGCGCACCCGATCGACGACATTCTCGTGCTTGTACAGGATCGTGTGGGTGCAGCCGTTGCGACGCGCCAGCTCTGCCTTCTCCTCCGAACCGACGGTGCCGATGACGGTGACGCCCAGCGCGCGCGCCCACTGCATCGCGATCAGGCCGACGCCGCCCGCCGCCGCGTGGAAGAGGATCGTCTGCCCTTTCTGCAGCTTGTACGTCCGGCGAAACAGGTAATCGACGGTGAGCCCCTTGAGCATCATCGCCGCCGCCGTCTCGAAGCCGATGCTCCTCGGCAGGCGCACCAGCGGCTTCGTCGTCATGTTGCGCAGCTGCGAGTAGGAGCCCGGCGGACGATCGCAATAGGCGACGCGATCGCCGACCTTCAGGTGCGAGACGCCCTCGCCCAGCGCCGTCACCACGCCGGCCGCCTCGAGCCCGAGCACGCCGGGCAGCGGCATCGGATACAGCCCGGTGCGGAAATAGACGTCGATGAAATTCAGGCCGATCGCCTCGTGGCGCACCTGCACTTCGCCCGGTGCCGGGTCGCCTACGTCGACGTCGACGTACTGCATCACTTCGGGTCCGCCGGTTCGCTCGATGCGGATCGCCTTGGGCATCTGGGCTCCTGGGAGGGGGTGGGCGCGCCTGCATCGCCGGACGGCCCGAAAAGCGGCCATCAGTATAGCGACGCGGGCGACCGGCAGTCCGGGAGAACCCGCAGCGTCGGCAGCCGCCGATATCTGATATCTTAGATTCGATGGAGACGGCCTCGTCCACGCTCGGTCGGAAGCTGCTGCCGCGCGCCGAGCGGTTGCTGGTGCAGCTGAACCAGGGGGTGATCATCCTGCTGATGGCGACGATGGCCGCGTTCGTCTTCGCCAACGTCGTCTCCCGCTACGTCTTCAACCACTCGATGGTCTGGGTCGAGGAATTGACGCAATACCAGATGATCTGGATCACGTGGCTGGGCGCCGGACTCGCGCTGCGTCAGGGCCGGCACGTCGCCGTCGACGTGCTTCAGGACGCCCTCCCGGCGTCGCTGCGCGCCGCACTGCGCTGGGCGATCGTCGCGATCATGCTCGCCTTTCTTGCCGCGCTCGCATGGTACGGAGCGCAGATCGTCGCGTTTTCATGGAACCAGGAAACGCCGATGCTCGGCATCCGGACGGGCATTCCCTATCTCGGCATTCCGATCGGCGCCGTGCTCTTCGCGCTGCACCTGGTCGCGTTCGCGCGCGAATTCGTCGGGCGCCGCTTCGAGCACGTCGACGAACCAGGGGCCGGCGAATGACCACGCCGCTATTCGCGCTGTTCGTCGTCGGCCTGGTGATCGGACTGCCGATCGCCTTCGTCATGGGCGTGGCGGGAGCGCTCGCGCTGGCCTGGGAGGGAAAGCTTTCGATGCTCTCGGTGCCGCAGCGCGTCTTCGACGGCATCAATTCGTTCCCGCTGATGGCCGTGCCCTTCTTCATTCTCGCTGCCGACCTGATGACCGCCAGCGGCATCACGAGCGCGCTGCTTCGCTTTTCGCAGAGCGTCGTCGGCCACATCCGCGGCGGAATGGGGCACGTCAACGTGCTCACGTCGGTGATGTTCGCCGGCATCAGCGGCTCGGCGCTCGCCGACGCGGCCGGCCCGGGCGCGATCGAGATGCGCATGATGGAGAAGGCGGGTTACGAGCGTTATTACTCGGCGGCACTGTCGGCCGCCACCGCGACGATCGGACCGATCATCCCGCCGTCGATCATCATGGTGATCTACGCGCTCACCGACAGCCGCGTCACCGTTGCGGGACTCTTCCTGGCCGGCGTGCTGCCGGGGCTGCTGCTGGGGGCCGCATTGATGGCGGCCAACCACTGGATCTCGGTGCGTCGCGGCTACGGCACCGCGCAACCGCGCCTCGGCTGGGGCGAGCGACTGGCGTCGTTGGCGCGCGCGGCGCCGATTCTCGCGATGCCGGCGATCATCATCGGCGGAATTCTCAGCGGCCTGTTCACGCCGACCGAGGCATCGGCCGTCGCCGTCTTCTACGCGTTGTTCGTGGGCCTGTTCGTCACGCGCACGCTGAATGCGCGGCTGATCGCGAAAGTACTGTTGCAAAGCGGCCTGGTCACCTCCGCGGCGCTGATCATCGTCTCGACGGCGTCGCTGTTCGCCTGGCTGCTCACGCTGCTGCAGATCCCGCAGACCATCGCCGCCTCGATCGCCCAGATGACCTCCGATCCGCTGGTCGTGATGCTACTCGTCGCCGGCTTCGTCCTCGTCTGCGGAATGTTCATCGACACGCTCCCGGCGGTGATCATCCTGGTGCCGGTGCTCGGACCGCTTGCCGACCAGTTCGGCATCCCCGCGCTGCAATTCGCGATGGCGATCGTCCTGAACCTGACGATCGGAATGATCACGCCACCGGTAGGGGCCGTGTTGTTCGTCATGGCATCGGTCGCGCGACTGCGACTCGACCGGCTCACCAGGGCCGTACTGCCGCTGCTGGCCGCCGAACTGGCGGTGCTGGTACTCGTCATTCTCGTTCCCGCCCTGAGCACCGCCGTACCGGCGATGTTCGGTTACTCACGTTGAGCTTCAAGGAGACACAGATGAACAGACGAGAGCTGCTTGCCGCGATCGGCGCGGCGTCGCTGGCGTATGCCGCGCCGACGCACTCGGCGCCGAAGAAGGTGCTGAAATATGCCCATTTCCAGCCCGCACGCATGGACCAGCCCAAGCATGCCGCGGCGATGGCGTTCAAGGAGTACGTGGAGAAGGCGACCGGCGGTTCGATCGAAGTCGAGATCTTTCCGGCCGGCCAGTTCGGCAAGGACCAGCCGACCATGGAGGCGGTCAAGCTGGGCACGCTCGAGATGGCCGTTGCGCACGACGGCGCGATCGCCACCGTCTACAAGCCGATCGGCATTCTCGGCATTCCGTTCCTCTACGAAAACCACGAGCACGCCTGGCGGGTGTACGACAGCGCCTGGCGCGAAGGTCTGTCCGACGACATGATCCGCAAGCAGGGCATCCGCCTGCTCGGTCTGGCCGACAACGGCCTGCGCCACTTCACCAACAGCCTGCGTCCGATTCATGCGCCCGCCGACATGCGCGGGATGAAGATCCGGATCCAGCCGTCGCCCGTGTTCAAGATTCTCGTCGAATCGCTGGGCGCTTCGCCGTCGGCGATTCCCTGGGCGGAGTTGCCGGCAGCGCTGCAGCAAGGGGTCGTCGACGGGCAGGAAAACGGCGTGACGAACATCCTCGCCGCGAGCCTGTACCAGTACCAGAAATACGCCACGCTCGACGGCCACGTCTGGAGCGTGCACGGCTACCTGATCAACGAGCGCTTCTACCAGGGACTGACGCCGACCGAGCGCGCGGCGGTCGACGAGGGTACGAAGAAGGCGATCGCGATCCACCGGCGGATGACCGCCGAGCAGGACCTGAACGCCAAGCCCATCCTCGAGAAAGTCGGCATGGAAGTCACCGAACTCGCGCCTGCTCAGGTCGCCGAATTCCGCAAGCTCGCGCAACCGCCGGTTCGCGCGTGGGCCGAAAAGGAGATCGGCAAGGAGTACGTCCAGGACCTGTTCCAGGCGATCGAAAAGATGGCCCGGCCATGAGCGAAGAGCTGCGGCGCCGGCGCGCAAGAGCGATTGCGCCGTGACGCGCGAAGCGATCGTCGCGCGCCTGTCGGCGCAACGAGTCCTGCCGGTGCTGCGCCTGGCCGACGCGGAGCAGACGCTCGACGCGGTCGACTGCCTGCACGAAGCCGGCTTTCGCGTGTTCGAGATCACGATGACGACGCCGGGGGCGCAGGCGATCGTCGGCAGGCTCGTTCGCGAACGCCCCGACAGTCTCGTCGGAGCGGGCACCATTGTCGACGTGGCGGGCGCCGAGTCCTGCCTCGCGCAAGGTGCGGCCTTCCTCGTCACGCCGTACCCGGTGCGCGGCGTCGCTGCGCTGTGCCATGCCGCACGGCGCGCGGCGCTGATCGGCGCGTTCACGCCGGCCGAGGTCGCGGCAGCCATGGACGAAGGCGCCGATGTCGTCAAGGTCTTCCCGGCATCCACCGGCGGACCTGCACACGTCGCGGCACTCGGATCGATCTTTCCGGGCGTTCGCCTGTGTCCCACCGGCGGCATCGACAACACGCAGATTGCCGCCTACCTGAAAGCCGGCGCCGCGATGGTCGGTGCCGGCAGCCGATTGGTCGATCGCGACGCACTGGCGCGCGCAGACCGCGCCGCCGTCGTCACGACCGCCCGCCGTTATCTGCAACAGGGAGCATGAAATGACAATGGACGAGTTGCTCGCGGGTTTCCGCGAAGTCGCCACGGCCTCGGTCGCCGACGCGGTCGACAAGGTCTGCGGCAGGCGCGGCTACATGGAGCACGCGCTGAAGCCGCGCATCAACGAGCGACGCATCGTCGGGCCTGCCGTCACGGTGCTCGAGGAACCGACGGCCGAATCGGTTCCGCCGCAGCATGCGCTCGATCTTATCGACCAAGCGGCGCCAGGCAGCGTCATCGTGATCGCGATCGGCGGCGAGCCCGACGTGGCAGTCTGGGGCGGATTGATGACCGCCGGGGCCTGGGCGCGCGGCATGGCGGGTGCCGTCCTCGACGGCGCGGTGCGCGACATCGCCGAGATTCGCCGCGACTACGACTTTCCGGTCATCGCGCGCGCGGTCTCCCCGGGCACGACCGTCGGCCGTTTTCGCACGGTTGCCTCGAACGTGCCCGTCATCTGCGGTGGAATCGAGGTGACCCCGGGCGACTGGATCGTCGGCGACGTGGACGGCGTCGTCGTGGTTCCGTGCGCTCGCGCCGCGGAGGTGCTGGCGATGGCCCGCGAGATCGATGCGCGCGAACTCGAGCAGGCCCGCCTGATCGTCGAGGCGAAGTCGCTACGCCGGGGTCTGGCAAAGTACGGGCGGATCTGAACGGCATACGGGTCCGAACAACAGGCGAAAACGTGGACGACGCAAGGCGATTCGACGTCTTCTCGATCGGCGAGCCGATGGTCGAGTTCAACCAGACCAAGGCAGCCGCGCCCGACTATCTGCAGGGATTCGGCGGCGACAGCTCGAACATGGCGATCGCTGCCGCCCGCAGCGGCGCGCGCGTCGCCTACGGCACGCGAGTCGGCGACGATGTCTTCGGACGGATGTTCGTCGAACTATGGCTACGCGAGGGCGTCGACGTCGAGGCGGTCGGGATCGACCCGGACGCCCATACGGGCGTGTATTTTGTCTCGCACGGTCCGGGCGGGCACGAATTCTCGTACCTGCGCGCAGGCTCGGCAGCGAGCCGCATGCGCCCGCAGCAAATCGACGACGCGAAGGTGCGCGCAAGCCGCATCGTGCACGCCTCGGGCATCAGCATGGCAATCTCGTCGAGCGCCTGCGACACCGTGCTTGCCGCGTTCGAGTCCGCACGCTCGCAAGGCACGCGGATCTCGTTCGACTCGAATCTGCGCACTCGGCTGTGGCCGCTTGCGCGGGCGCGCGCGATGATCGGGCTCGCCGCATCGCTGGCCGACTGGTTCTTCGCGAGCATCGAGGACGCGCGCGCGCTTTCGGGCCGCGCAGATCCGGATGCGCTCGTCGACTGGGCGCACGAACTCGGCGCACGCGTCGTCTTTCTGAAGCTCGGCGCCGACGGCGTCATCGTCAGCGACGCGGTGACGCGCGAACGCATCGCCGGGCACCGGGTCGCGACGGTGGACGCAACCGGCGCCGGAGACTGCTTCTGCGGAGCCTGCCTTGCTCGCATCGCGGCCGGCGACTCGCTCCTGCAGGCGGCGCGCTACGCGAATGCCGCCGCCGCGCTGTCGACCGCGGGCTTCGGCGCGGTCGCCCCGCTGCCTCGTCCCGACGACGTGCGCCGACTGCTCGCATTCGAAGGGGCCTGAATGTGAGCGTAGCCCAGCGCCCTGTCCGCCTGATGCGCAATTCCGCGCGCGCTTCGGCAAGCGCATCCGCAACGACGCAGCCTGCAACGCCGGCCGCGCGCCGCAGGCACCCCGTGCGCGTCGAGCGGCCGAAAACCCTAACCGAGCTCGCCGTGGCAGGCATTCGGGACGCGATCGTCGACGGCCGATACCGCTTCGGAGAGCAGCTGTCCGAGGCTTCGCTGGCAACCGTCATGGGGATCAGCAAGACACCGGTACGCGAAGCGCTGCTGCGTCTCCAAAGCGAAGGCCTGGTGCAGGTGCACCCGCAACGCGGCAGCTTCGTGTTCGCGCTCGACGAAACCGGCGTGCGCAACGTCTGCCGCTTCCGCGAGATCATCGAATGCGCCGCGCTGGCCGAGGCGATGCAGGCGGACGCCGCCACGCTGCAAAAGCGGCTCGAGCGCAATGTGGCACAGATGGCGCGCGCGCACGGGGCAAGCGATCTCGCGGCGCTGCCGAGGCTCGACCAGGCCTTCCACGAAGCGATCGTCGACGCGTGCCGCAATCCGTATCTGCAAAGATCCTACGCGCTCGTCGCGTACAAGATCCGGGCGCTGCGTTCACGCCTGCCCGAAGAGAACGAGCGGGTGGCGCACTGCCAGGCGAATCACGAGCGGATCGTCGACGCGGTTCGCAGCGCCGACGTGAAGCGTTCGCAGACCCTGCTCGCCGAGCACATCCGCGACACGCTTCAGTCGTATCTGGCAGCGAGCAGGCAGGAAGGATCCGGCGGCTGAGCCGAGCCGCTCAGCGGCGCTGCTTGCTGCCTCCCAGCAGCGTCCCGAGCACCCCCCGGATCAGCTCGCGGCCGATCGTCGACCCCATCGAACGGGCGGCGCTCTTGGCCATTGCCTCGATCGCCGAGTCCTTGCGGCCGCTTCCGGTGAGCAACCCGTTCAGCGCATCGCGAAAGACGCCACCGACGCCGCCGCTCGACGCTTCGGCTCCTGCCTGCGAAGCCGATCCGGCGCTCGAATCGGCCGGCGGACGCGCCGCCGCCCGGTTCTGCAGCTTCTCGTACGCCGACTCGCGATCGACGGTCCGGTCGTAGATGCCGGCGACGTTCGACGTGCGCACGAGTGCGGCGCGTTCCTCGTCCGAGATCGGGCCGATGCGCGAAGCCGGCGGCGCGACGAAGGCGCGCTCGACGACGCCGGGACGCCCTTTTTCGTCGAGCAGCGACACGAGCGCCTCGCCCACGCCGAGTTCGGTGATCGCCTTCTCGGTGTCGAAGGCGGGATTGGCGCGCATCGTCTGCGCCGCGGCACGCACCGCCTTCTGGTCGCGCGCCGTGAACGCACGCAGCGCGTGCTGCACGCGGTTGCCCAGTTGACCGAGCACCGAATCGGGCACGTCGAGCGGGTTCTGCGTGACGAAGAACACGCCGACCCCCTTGGAGCGGATCAGGCGCACCAGCTGCTCGATGCGGTCGAGCAGCACCTTGGGCGGATCGTCGAAGAGCAGGTGCGCTTCGTCGAAGAAGAAGACGAGCTTCGGCCTGTCGCGATCGCCGACCTCGGGCAACCGCTCGAACAGCTCCGAGAGCAGCCACAACAGGAAGCTGCCGTACAGCTTCGGCGCGCTCATCAGACGCTCGGCGGCGAGGATGTTGACGATGCCGCGTCCCTTCGCATCGGTCTGCATCAGGTCGTCGATGTCGAGCATCGGCTCGCCGAAGAACCGGTCGCCCCCCTGCTGGTCGAGCGTGAGCAGCCCGCGCTGGATCGCGCCGATCGAAGCCGCCGAGACGTTGCCGTAGGCGGTGGTGAAGCTCTTCGCGTTCTCGCCGACGAACTGCAGCATCGCGCGCAGGTCTTTCGCGTCGAGCAGCAGCAGCCCCTGCTCGTCGGCGACCCGGAACACGACGTGCAGGACCCCTTCCTGCGTCTCGTTCAGCGCGAGCATGCGCGCGAGCAGCAGCGGGCCCATGTCGGAGACGGTGGCGCGCAGCGGGTGCCCCCTCTCGCCGTAGACGTCCCACAGCGCGACCGGCGATCCGCCGAAGGCGGGTGCCTCGAAGCCCAGGCGGTCGAGCCGCTCTTTCAGCTTCGGCGTCAGCTCGCCGGACTGCGAGATGCCGGCGAGGTCGCCCTTGACGTCGGCGGCGAAGACCGGAACGCCGATCGACGAGAAGCGTTCGGCCATGACCTGCAGCGTGACGGTCTTGCCGGTGCCGGTCGCACCGGTGACCAGGCCGTGGCGATTCGCCATGCCCGGAAGCAGGAACAGCTCGGTGCGCTCGCTGCGCGCGATCATCAACGGTTCGCTCATGGCCGAATGCTAAAATCCCCGGTTCGAATCCAGGCATTCGACCACGCCGGCAACGGCGCGCGCAAGCGACGAGGGCATTGCACGGGCCGCACGGCGCACCTGGAACGCGAGCCCGGGTGAAGCGCCCGATCGCGATCGTCGCATCGAGCCGCCGCACCGCCGCGCGGTCACACGAGAGGAAGGGATGGCCGGTCACTCGAAGTGGGCCAATATCCAGCACCGCAAGAACCGCCAGGACGCCAAGCGCAACAAGGTTTTCACGCGGATCATCCGTGAGGTCACGGTCGCCGCGAAGATGGGCGGCGCAGACGCTGCGACGAACCCGCGGCTGCGCCTGGCGCTGGAGAAGGCTTCCGACGCGAACATCGCGAAAGACACGCTGCAGCGCGCGATCCAGCGCGGTGCCGGCGGCCTCGAAGGCGCCAGCTACGAGGAAATTCGCTACGAAGGCTACGGCGTGGGCGGCGCGGCGGTCATCGTCGACTGCCTTACCGAGAACCGCGTTCGCACCGTCGCGGAAGTGCGCCATGCGTTCTCGAAGAACGGCGGCAACCTCGGCACCGACGGTTCGGTCGCCTACCTGTTCCAGCATCGCGGCCAGTTCCTGTTCGAGCCGGGCACCTCGGAAGACCGGGTCATGGAAGTCGCCATCGAGGCGGGCGCCGACGACGTCGCAACCGACGACGAGGGCGGCATCGAGGTGCTCTGCGAGCCTTCGGACTTCCCGGCCGTGAAGCACGCATTCGAAGCGGCCGGCCTCGCCGCCGTGGTCGCGGAGATCACGATGCGCCCGTCGACCGAGGTCGCGCTCGCCGGCGAGGACGCAACGAAGATGCAGAAACTCCTCGACGCGATCGAAAGCGTCGACGACGTGCAGCAGGTCTACACCAACGCGGTATTCGACGAGACGCAATGAACGCGACGTCGATCTCGAAGCGCCGAGCAGGACCGGCGGGCAACGCACGATGAAGCTTCTCGTCGTCGGCGCCGGCGGTCGCGAGCACGCGCTCGCCTGGAAGCTGTCGCGCTCGCCGCGCGTGCGGCGCGTCTACGTCGCGCCCGGCAACGGCGGCACCGCGCGCGAGCCAGGGCTGGCGAACGTGCCGATCACCGACATCGATGCACTCGGCGACTTCGCCGCGCGGGAGGGAATCGCCTTCACGGTAGTCGGGCCGGAGGCGCCGCTGGCCGCGGGCATCGTCGACCGCTTCCGCGCGCGCGGGCTGCGCATCTTCGGTCCGACGCAGCGCGCGGCGCAGCTCGAAGCGTCGAAGCACTTCGCCAAGAGCTTCATGCAGCGGCACGGCATCCCCACCGCCGCCTCCGAGACCTTCTCGGAGCCGGCCGCCGCGCATGCCTGCGTCGATCGACGCGGCGCCCCGATCGTCGTCAAGGCCGACGGCCTGGCCGCGGGCAAGGGCGTCGTCGTCGCGACATCGCTCGCGCAGGCGCACGAGGCCATCGACACGATGCTCACCGCGAACCGGCTCGGCGAGGCCGGTGCGCGCGTCGTCATCGAGGATTTCCTGCAAGGCGAGGAAGCGAGCTTCATCGTGCTCGTCGACGGGCATCACGTGCTGGCGCTCGCATCGAGCCAGGATCACAAGCGACTGCTCGACGCCGATCGCGGCCCGAACACGGGCGGCATGGGCGCCGTCTCGCCCACGCCCGCCGTCACTTCCGAGATCCACGCGCGCGTGCTGCGCGAGATCGTCCGCCCGACCGTCGACGGCATGGCTGCCGACGGCACGCCGTACACGGGTTTCCTCTACGCGGGCTTGATGATCGAGCCTGGCGGAGCCGTGCGCACGCTCGAATTCAATTGCCGGATGGGCGACCCCGAAACGCAGCCCATCCTCGTGCGAATGAAGAGCGACCTCGTCGACGTGATCGAACACGCACTCGACGGCACGCTCGATCGGGCCTCGATCGACTGGGATCGCCGCACGGCGGTCGGCGTCGTGCTGGCCGCGGGCGGATACCCGGATGCGCCGCGCAAGGGCGACGAGATCACCGGCCTGCCGCGCGCAGGCGCTGCGTTCGGCGACGACTGCTGGGTGTTCCATGCGGGAACCGTGCTCGAGCGCGAGCGGCTCGTCACTGCCGGAGGACGCGTGCTGTGCGTGACGGCACTGGGCGAGTCGACGCAGGCGGCGCAAGGCCGCGCGTATCGCGCGGCCGAGTCGATCCGTTTCGCGGGCATGCAATACCGCAGCGACATCGGCGCGCGGGCCGCGAGCGCCGCCGCGACGCGGGACTGACGCCGTGAAGCCGCAACTCGTTGCATCCGACCCCGCCGCCGGCATCGACGCCGATGCGGTGCGCGACTGGCTGCAAGGACTGCAATCGCGCATCGTCGCCGAACTGGAATCGATCGACGGTCGATCGTTTCGCACCGACAGCTGGCAACGCGCCGAAGGTGGCGGCGGCATCACGCGCGTGCTCGAAGAGGGCGGCGTGTTCGAACGTGCGGCGGTGCTCTTCTCGCACGTGCACGGAACGAAGCTGCCGCCCTCGGCCAGCGCGCATCGCGGCGAGATCGCCGGACGCTCCTTCGAGGCGACGGGCGTCTCCCTCGTCCTGCACCCGCGCAATCCGTACGTACCCACCGTGCACATGAACGTGCGCTTCTTCGTCGCCGGCGCGAAAGACGACGCGATCGAGCCCGTCTGGTGGTTCGGCGGCGGCATGGATCTCACGCCGTACTATCCGTTCGAGAAGGACGTCGTGCGCTTCCACAGCGTCTGCCGGCAGGCGCTCGATCCCTTCGGCACGCAGCTCTACCCGCGCTTCAAGCGCTGGTGCGACGAGTACTTCTTCCTGAGGCACCGCAACGAAGCGCGCGGCGTCGGCGGCATCTTCTTCGACGACCTGAACGAGGGCGGCTTCGCGCATTGCTTCGCGTTGCTGCGCTCGGTGGGCGATGCCTTCGTCGACGCCTACGCGCCGATCGTGCTGCGTCACCGCGACGAGCCGTGGGGCGAGCGCGAACGCGAATTCCAGGCATGGAGGCGCGGGCGCTACGTCGAGTTCAACCTCGTCTACGACCGCGGCACGCTGTTCGGACTGCAATCCGGCGGACGCGCCGAATCGATCCTGTGCTCGATGCCGCCGGTTGCGCGCTGGCGCTACGACTGGCACGCCGAGCCCGGTTCGCCGGAGGCGCGGCTGGCGGACTTCCTCGTGCCGCGCGACTGGGTGTGATGCCCGACGCGGCAGGCGAGCGCGGCCTCCCGCCGCGACGCCGGATCGGGCTGCTCGGCGGCACCTTCGACCCGGTGCACGCGGGGCACCTCGCGCTCGCGCGCGCAGCGCTCGCGCACCTGGCGCTCGACGAGCTGCGCTTCGTGCCCACCGGACGCTCGTGGCAGAAGGTCGAGGCAGGCGCGAACGCGCCGCAGCGCATCGAGATGCTTCGCATCGCAACAGCGGGGCTGCCCCGCACGTCGATCGACGAACGCGAGACCAGGCGCGACGGCGCGAGCTACACGATCGACACGCTCATCGAGCTGCGCACGCAGGTCGGTGCAACGCCGGCGCTGGCCTGGATCGTCGGCAGCGACCAGTTGCGCAACCTTCCCACGTGGCACCGCTGGAACGAACTGCTGGGCTACGCGCACCTGGCCGTCGCGCGGCGGGCCGGCGATACGCTCGAAGGACTCGATGCCCGCGTGCGCACGCTCGTGGACGCGCGCGCACGCGACGGGCTTCCCGACGCACCGGCCGGTTCCGTCGTCTTCTTCGCGATGCCGCCGATGCACGTGTCGGGAAGCGCGCTGCGCGCGGCAATCGCCCGCGGCGAACGACCCGCCGAATTGTTGCCCCCTGGCGTTCTCGACTATATTGGCCGCAACGGTCTGTACCGCACAGTGCCCGGCCCGAACCGGGGCGGGCGCACGGCGCCGTTCGCGCAGAGCGTCACCAGAAGGAACCGGATGGATCCGAGAAAGCTGCAACGCGTCGTCGTCGACGCCCTCGACGACGTCAAGGCCCAGGACATCCGGGTCTTCGACACCACGGCACAGACCGAACTCTTCGATCGCGTCATCATCGCCACCGGCACCTCCAACCGCCAGACCCGGGCGCTCGCTTCGCACGTACGCGACAAGGCCAAGGAGGCCGGCGCACCCGTCGTCTCGATGGAAGGCGCGGACTCCGGCGAGTGGGTGCTCGTCGATCTCGGGGACATCGTCGTGCACGTGATGCAGCCGGCGATCCGGCAGTACTACAACCTCGAGGAACTGTGGGGCACCAAACCCGTGCGGCTGCGCATCGGCGCGCCGGCGAAGGCGGACGCGCCAGGCACCGCAAGGACGGCGACGAAGCGGGCCGGCAGCGCGGTGAAGCAGGCCGCGAAGAAGCGGGCCGGCAGCGAGGAGAAACAGAGCGCGCCGAAGCGGACGGCGGCCGAGCGCGGCGCAGCGAAGCAGACGTCGGCGGAACGGACTGCGCCGCAACGGGCTGCCCCGAAACGGGTCGCCACGAAGCGAACGTCGAAGCGCGCATCGAACGCCTGAAGCGGCGATGCGCATCCGCATCGTCGCGGTCGGAACGAAGATGCCCGCGTGGGTCGATGCGGCGAACGCCGACTACCTGCGGCGACTGCCCGCAGAGTGGCGGATCGAATGGCGCGAGGTGCGCGCGGAGCCGCGCGGCGCCTCGCGGGACGCCGAGGTCTGGATGCAGCGCGAAGCGGCGCGCATCCGCAATGCCCTGTCCGACGGAGCGCGCATCGTCGCGCTCGACGAACGCGGCGACGACCTCGATTCCATCGCCTTCGCAGGACGCGTTCGTGACTGGCAGCGCGACGCGCGCCCGGTGGCGATCGTGATCGGCGGCCCCGACGGACTCGATCGGTCGCTGCTCGCCGCCGCCGACGAGCGGCTGCGGCTGTCCAGTCTCACGCTGCCGCATGCGCTGGTGCGGGTGGTGCTCGCCGAGCAGCTGTTTCGCGCCTGGTCGATCGGCAGCGGCCATCCCTATCACCGCGGCGACCCCGGGTCCCGATGACGCACGCGTCCGATGCGACGACGCCGGCGCGCGCGAACGAGCCCGACTTCGTCTGGCTCGCCTCGCGCAGTCCGCGCCGACAGGAGCTGCTGCGACAGATCGGCGTGTCCTTTCGCCTGCTCGTGTCCGACGACCACGAGGACGACGAGGCGCTCGAGCTTCCGTTGCCCGGTGAGTCGCCGACCCGTTACGTCGAGCGCGTTGCGCGGGCGAAGGCCGCGGCGGCGCGTGCGCGCCTGCTGCGCCGGGGCGGCCCCGACGCGCCGGTGCTCGCGAGCGACACCACGGTGGCGATCGGCGGCCGCATGTACGGAAAGCCGGTCGACGCCGCCGACGCGCGCCGCATCCTCGGCGAACTGTCCGGGCGCACGCACCGCGTGCTGACGGCGGTCGTCGTGGCGACCGCGCGCCGCGAGTCCGTCACCACGCAGGTCTCGCGCGTGCGCATCGCCCGCCTGCGCGCCGGCGAGATCGACGCATACGTCGCGAGCGGGGAGCCCTTCGGCAAGGCCGGCGCGTACGCGATCCAGGGTGCCGCCGCCCGCTTCGTGCGGCGCATCGAGGGCAGCCACTCCGGTATCATGGGCCTCCCCCTCTACGAAACGGCCCGGTTGCTGCGCAGAGCCCGATGACCGAAGAGATCCTGGTCAACCACTCTGCGCACGAAACGCGCGTCGCCGTCGTCCAGCAAGGCTCGATACAGGAGCTGCACATCGAGCGCGCGAGCACGCGCGGGCTCGCCGGCAACATCAGTCTCGGCCGCGTCTCGCGCGTACTTCCCGGAATGCAGTCCGCTTTCCTCGACATCGGCCTCGAGCGTGCGGCGTTCCTGCACGTCGCGGACGTCTTCCAGTCGCGCGGCGGCCAGAACGGGGCGAACCAGCCGGTGCCGATCGAGAAGGTCCTCTTCGAAGGCCAGCCGCTGCTCGTGCAGGTCATCAAGGATCCGCTCGGCACCAAGGGCGCGCGCCTGTCCACGCAGATCAGCATCGCCGGCCGCATGCTGGTCTACCTGCCGCA
The DNA here is from genome assembly GCA_023954015.1 of Burkholderiaceae bacterium. Classification (GTDB taxonomy): domain Bacteria; phylum Pseudomonadota; class Gammaproteobacteria; order Burkholderiales; family Burkholderiaceae_E; genus Zeimonas. Next base: position 70,838 of record JAMLIS010000010.1, on the reverse strand, counting down.
GGATCCGCACATCGGAGTCTCGCAGCGCATCGAGGACGAGGCCGGGCGCCAGGCGCTGCGGGCCCGGCTGCAGAAGCTGATCCCCGAGGACGAAAAAGGCGGGTTCATCGTCCGCACTTCGGCCGAGGATGCGAGCGACGAAGATCTCGCCGCCGACGTCGAATATCTTCGCCGGCGCTGGCGCGAGATCCTCGACGAGAGCCGGCGCCGCAGCGCGCCCGCGACGCTGTACCAGGAACTGAGCCTGGCGCAACGCGTCCTGCGCGACATCGCCACCGACGACACGACGACGATCCTGGTCGATTCGCCCGACGCGCTGGCGCAGCTGTCCGGCTTCGCGGCTGCCTACATGCCTTCGATGGGCGAGAGGCTGCGCGCCTACGGGGGCGAGCGCCCGATCTTCGAGATGCACAACATCGAGAACGAGATCGCGCGCGCGCTGTCGCGGCGCGTCGACCTGAAGTCCGGCGGCTACCTGATCATCGACCAGACCGAGGCGCTGACGACGATCGACGTGAACACCGGCGGCTATGTCGGCGGGCGCAACTTCGACGACACGATCTTCCGCACCAACCTCGAGGCGGCGCATGCGATCGCCCGGCAACTGCGCGTGCGCAACCTCGGCGGCATCATCGTCATCGACTTCATCGACATGACCAGCGGCGAGCACCGCGAGCAGGTGCTGCAGGAACTGCGCAAGGCGCTCGCGCGCGACCGCACGCGCTCGGGCGTGAACGGCTTCACCTCGCTCGGGCTCATCGAGATGACGCGCAAGCGCACGCGCAAGTCGCTCGCGCACCAGCTGATGGAGCCCTGCCCCACCTGCACCGGCAAGGGTCTCGTGAAGACCGCGCGCACCGTCTGCTACGAAATCCTGCGCGAGATCCAGCGCGAAGCGCGGCAGTTCGAGCCGAAGGAGTTCCGCATCGTCGCGTCGCAGCAGGTGGTCGACCTGTTCCTCGAGGAGGAAGCGCAGCCGCTGGCGGCGCTGGGCGACGCGATCGGCAAGCGCATCTCGCTGCAGGTGGAACCCGTGTACGGGCAGGAGCAGTACGACATCGTGCTGATGTAGGCGAGTCGCGCGGGGCGCCGGCGCTCGCCCCGGGGCGCCCCGTGCGCCACACCGGTCTTTCGCTACTTCGCCGGCGGCATCAGCGTCCGGTTCTGCGTCGAGCCGATGTTCGGGTCGTGGCTCGGGTCGTTCCGCGGCCGGTGCGATTCCCCGCGTCCAGCCGCGGCCGTCAACGCCCGCTACGTGGCTCGGCGCAACCCTCGAAGAGGGGAACGTCGTGTTGCTGCGCGTACGGCGACTGTACTTCTCCGCATCCGCCCGCCGATCGCGTATTCGCGCCGTCGCGGACCAGATTCGCGGCGCGAACGCCGAGCAGGCGCAGGCGCCGGTGCAGATCGACCCGCTTCAGGCAGGCACCCGCCGCATGCCGGATCGCGCGCGCGTCGCGCGTATGCGCGGGAAGCGTCAGGTCGCGGGTGACGATGCGGAAATCGTCGAAGCGCAGCTTCACGCCGATCGTCCGGCTCGCATAGCCCTTGCGGGCGAGGTCGTTCGCCAGCGACTCGCACAGTCCGGTGAAGAGCCGGCCCAGCTGCGCACGGTCGCGCACCGCGTGCAGGTCGCGCTCGAAGGTCGTTTCGCGACTGATCGACTTCGGCTCCCGGAAGGTCACGACCTCGCGCGAGTCGATGCCGTGCGCGGCTTCGTGCAACCACGTTCCGTAGCTCCGGCCGAAACGCTCGCGCAACAGCTCCGGGTCCGCCGCGGCCACGTCGCCGATCGTGTGCAGGCCGAGCGACGCGAGCTTCTCCGACGCCTTCGGCCCGATGCCGTTGATCCTGCGCGCCGGCAGCGGCCAGACGCGCTGCCCGACATCGGCCTGTGCGAGCAAGGTGAGCCCGTCGGGCTTGTCGAACTCGGAGCACAGCTTGGCGAGCAGCTTGTTGGGCGCGATGCCGATCGAGCAGCTCAGGCCGGTGGCCTCGCGCACCGCCTGCTTCAGCGCGAGGCCGACCGTACGGCCGCCGTCGACCCGCGCCGCGGGTATCGCGCCGAGGTCGATGTAGATCTCGTCGATGCCGCGGTCCTCGACCACGGGCGCAAGGACGCGCACCGCCGCCTTGAACATTCTCGAACACCGGCGATACTCGTCGAAGTCGCAGGGCAGCAGCACCGCATCGGGCGCGAGCCGCGCCGCCTTCATCATCCCCATCGCCGAGTGCACGCCGAAGGCGCGCGCCTCGTAGGTGCAGGTGGTGACGACGCCCCGGCCGTGGTAGTCGCGCAGGCGCGCGAAGCTTCGCGTGCCGTCGGCGCGCCGCGCCGGCCGGCTGGCGTCGCCTCCGCCGATCACCAGCGGCAGGCCGCGCAGCTCGGGGTAGCGCAGCAGCTCGACGGACGCGTAGAAGGCGTCCATGTCGAGGTGGGCGATCAGGCGGGAGGCGGGCGCGTGCACGGCAGGCGGATGTCGCGTGTACGGAATCGTACCGTTCGCGTGGAGCCGTCGCCGACAGCACGGTCGCATGGACCCGCTCGCGGCGGCGAGTTTTGTGGAGCGTAGAACTCCCGAAAAACGGGAGTTGCGCAGCGGCCGATCTGCTGCGTGGCGCGGAACTCCCAGGAAAGCGACCTACACCAGCTTCGTCGCGTCCACCGCCTTGTCGTCCGCCAGCGCGAGCCAGCCCTTGACGATCCGGTAGATCACCCAGATGCCCACGGCGAGCATCAGCGGAAAACCGACCAGCACGAACATCAGCAGCCACGAAACGACGGCGCCGGCGAGCCCGTACCAGAAGGTCTTGATCTGCCACTCGAAGTGGCTCGCGACCCAGGTGCCGGCGACCTCTTCGCGCTTCAGGTAGTTGATGATGATCGCCGCGATCGCGGTGATGCCGATCACGCACGAAAGCGCGTACAGCGCGTAGCAGATCGTCGCCAGGCGCTTCGCGTCGGGCACGCGGTTCTCGATCACTGCGTTCTCCATCTTCTCCTCCCAGGCGTCGTCAAGCGGGCTTGTGCTTCGGCACCCGCCCCATCAGGTAGAACTCGGGGTTCGGCATCATGCTGCTGACGTTCGCCATGCGGTTCGACAGCGCGAAGAAGGCTGCGATCGCGCCGATGTCCCAGGCGTCCTCGTCGGTGAAGCCATGGGCGTGCAGCGCCGCGAAGTCCTCGTCGCCGATTTCGGCGGAGTTCAGCGAGACCTTCATCGCGAATTCGATCATCGCACGCTGGCGCAGCGACAGCGGTGCCTTGCGCCAGTTCGTCGCGAGCTGGTCGGCGATGGTCGGGTTCTTCTCGTAGATGCGAAGGATCGCGCCGTGCGCGACGACGCAGTACAGGCACTGGTTCGCGCCGCTGGTCGCGACGACGATCATCTCGCGCTCGCCCTTGGTGAGGTTGCCCGGGCGCAGCATCAGCGCATCGTGGTACGCGAAGAACGCACGAAATTCGTCGGGCCGCCGCGCGAGCGTCAGGAACACGTTCGGCACGAAGCCGCTCCTGTCCTGCACCTCGACGATTCGCGAACGAATGTCCTCCGGCAGGTCGTCGAGTTCCGCGATCGGATAACGGTCGGGTGAGTTCATCGCTTGCTCCTCTCACGCATTCGCATACTGGATCCGGTAAAGCCGAGCGTACAGCGAGTCGGCATCGAGCAGTTCGGCGTGCGTTCCCTGCTCGACGATGCGGCCATGGTCGAAGACAAGTATGCGGTCGGCGCGTTCGATCGTCGACAGCCGATGGGCGATCACCAGCGTGGTGCGCCCGCGCATCGTGTGCTCGAGGGCGATCTGCACTTCGCGCTCGGTGGCCGAGTCGAGCGCGGAAGTGGCCTCGTCGAGCAGCAGGATCGGCGCGTCCTTGACGATCGCGCGCGCCAGCGCCAGGCGCTGGCGCTGGCCGCCCGACAGGCGGGTGCCGCGCTCGCCCACCGACGCATCGAGTCCGTCGGGCAGCGCGCGCACCACCGTGGCGAGCCGGGCCGACTCGAGCGCCGCCCAGATCGTCGCGTCGTCCACCGCGTCCTCGCGCCCGAGCGCGACGTTGGCGCGCACCGTGTCGTTGAAGAGCACCACCTCCTGACTCACCAGCGCGAACTGGCGGCGCAGCTCGGCCAGCCGCAGTTCGGGCAACGCGACGCCGTCGAGCAGGATGCGCCCGCGCGTCGGGTCGATGAAGCGCGGCAAGAGGTTCAGCAGCGTGGACTTGCCCGCGCCCGAGGCGCCGACCAGCGCGACCACCTCTCCGGCGCGGATCTCGAGGTCGATCCCGCGCAGCGCTTCGTGCGCCGCCGTGGGGTAGCGGTAGGAGACGGCTTCGAAGACGAGGCGTCCGCGCGCGCGCCCGATCGCCTGCGTGCCGACGTCGGCTTCCTCGCGCAGGTCGAGCAGCGCGAACACCGACTCGGCCGCGGCCAGCCCGCGCTGCAGCTCGGCGTTGATGTCCGCCAGGTGCTTCAGCGGCGCGAGCAGCATCAGCATCGCGGTGACGAAGGAGACGAATCCGCCGACCGTCGTCTGCTCGTTCATCGACTGCACCAGGGCGATCGTGACGACGATCGCCACCGCGATCGCCGCCGACAGCTGCGTGATCGGCACCGTGGCGCTGCCGGCTACCGTCATCCGCATCGCGAAGCCGCGCAGCTTCCCGACGGTACGCGCGAATACCTCGCCCTGCGCGCGATAGCCGCCGAAGATCTTGATCACCTTGTAGCCGTGCACCGCTTCCTCGACGACCCGCGTCAGCTCGCCGGTATGCAGCAGGCTCTGGCGGCTCAGGCGCCGCATGCGCCGGCTGTAGACGGTGACGACGATCGTCATCACCGGGATCAGCATCAGCGCGACCAGCGTGAGCTTCCAGTTCAGGTAGACCAGCCAGCCCACCAGGCCGAGCACGACGATCGAGTCGCGCACGATCGTCGTCAGCGCGCGCGTGACCGCGGCCGTGACGTTGGTGACCTCGAAGACGATGCGCGAGATCAGAAGGCCCGAGGCCTCGCGCTCGAACTGCTCGGAGGGCAGGCGCATCACGCGCTCGAACATCTGCGTTCGTACGTCGACCAGGACGTTGTTGGCGACCCAGGCGAGTGCGTAGCTGCTGCTGAAGGTGGCGACGCCGCGCACGACGAAGATCGCGATCAGCGCGACCGGCACGAACCACAGCGGGAATTCCGTCTTGTGGACGAAACCCTCGTCGAGCAGCGGCTTCATCAGCGCCGGGAACAGCGGCTCGGTGGCCGCCGCGACGATCATCGCGACGAGCGCGGCCGCGAATCCGACCCGGTACGGCCGCGTGAAGCCGAGCAGACGGCGGTAGATCGCCAGGCTCGATCGGCGCTCGCGCGAGACGGCCGGTCCGTCCGCCGCACGCGGCTTGCGTGCGGCGCTCAATACTCGACCTCGGCCGCCAGCGGCCGCAGCCGGGAACGGATCGCGCCGATCAGGTCGTCGTGCGGGCGCACCCGCCAGTTGCGCCCCAGCTCCACTTCGCAGGCCGCCTCCCGATTTCCGTACTCGACGACGACCGGGATCGCCAGGTCTTCCGGGGCGGCGACGACGAAAGGTTCGATCGCCCCGCGCAGCGCGACGCGGTCCGCGGCACGCGGGCCCAGGCGGATGCGCAGTCGCTTGCCGAACTCCTGCCGTGCGCGCTCGAGGTCGAGCAGGCGCTCGGCGACCACGCGCTGGCCCCCGCTGTAGTCGTCGCGCGAGCACTTGCCGAGCACGACCACCAGTTCGTCGTCGCGGATCAGCCTGCGGTTCGACTCGTACAACTCGTTGAAGACGCAGACCTCGACCGCGGCGCTGCCGTCGTCGAGCGTGACGAAGGCCATCTTTCCGCGACGCGTCATCTGCGTCCGCTGCGCCGCGACCATGCCGGCCACCCACACCGGTTGGGAGGCCGGTTGCAGATCGGCCAGGCGCAGGCGAACGAAGCTGCGCACCTCGGCTTCGTGCGCGTGGAACAGATGTCCGCTGAGGAACAGGCCGAGCGCCGCCTTTTCCTCCTGCAGGCGACGCCGCTCGCTCCAGGCCGGCGTGTCGATCCACTCGGGAGCGGCCGGCAGGCCGCCGACCTCGTCGCCGAACAGGCTGACCTGGTCGGCCGCGGCGCCGGCCGCTTCGGCCGCATCCATCGCCCGCGCGACGTTGGCGAGCAGCTTCGCGCGATCGGCGTCGAGCGCGTCGAAGGCGCCGGCCCGCACGAGCGCCTCGATCGCACGGCGATTGACGATGCGCCGGTCGACGCGCGCGCAGAAATCGAACAGGTCCGCGTACGGACGTTCGCTTCGCGCGCGCAGGATCTCGGCGACGGCGCCCTCGCCCGTGCCCTTGATCGCGCCGAGCCCGTAGCGGATGCCGCGCTCGCCCACCGGCTCGAAGCGGTATCCGGACGCATTGACGTCCGGGGGCAGCAGCGCCACGCCGCTGGCACGCGCGTCGTCGACGAAAAGCTTGACCTTGTCGGTGTCGTCCATGTCGGCCGACAGCGTCGCTGCCATGTATTCGGCCGGATGGCAGGCCTTCAGCCAGGCCGTCTGGTAGGTGACGACCGCATAGGCGGCGGTGTGCGACTTGTTGAAGCCGTACTCGGCGAACATCGCCATCAGGTCGAACAGCTTGTTCGCCAGCGCGACGTCGTAGCCTTTCTTCTTCGCGCCCTCGACGAAGACGTCGCGGTGCTGCGCCATCTCCTCGGGCTTCTTCTTGCCCATCGCGCGTCGCAGGAGATCGGCCCCGCCCAGCGTGTATCCGCCGATCGTCTGCGCGATCTGCATCACCTGTTCCTGGTAGACGATGACGCCGTAGGTGGGCTCGAGGCAGGCCTTCAGGTCGGGGTGGAAATAATCGATCGCCTGCTGCCCCTTCTTGCGCAGGATGAAGTCGTCGACCATCCCCGAGCCGAGCGGCCCGGGGCGGTACAGCGCGAGCACCGCGATGATGTCCTCGAAGCGATCGGGCTGCAGCTTCTTCAGCAGCTTCTTCATCCCGTCGCTTTCGAGCTGGAACACCGCCGTGGTGTTCGCGTCGCGCAGCACCTGGTAGGCGCGCGGATCGTCGAAGCCCGTCGACTGCAGCTCGAGCCTGGTGCCGGTGCGCTGCTCGACGTAGCGCACGGCGAGATCGAGGATCGTGAGGTTGCGCAGGCCGAGGAAGTCGAACTTCACCAGCCCCACCGCCTCGACGTCGTCCTTGTCGAACTGGCTGACGACGCCGGCGGCGTCGGCACCCGGCGGCTTGTACAGCGGGCAGAAATCGGTGAGCCGGCCTGGAGCGATCAGCACGCCGCCGGCGTGCATGCCGACGTTGCGGGTGAGGTCCTCGAGCGGCTCGGCGAGCGCGAGCAGCGCTCGCACTTCGTCCTCGTTGCGCTCGCGCTCGGCGAGCAGCGGCTCGGCCTCGCGCGCCTTCGCGAGCGACACCGGCTTGTTCTGCACGACCGGCACGAGCTTCGAGAGCTGGTCGCAGAAGGTGTAGCTCATGTCGAGCACGCGACCCACGTCGCGAATGACCGCCTTCGAAGCCATCGTGCCGAAAGTGGCGATCTGCGACACCGCCTGCTCGCCGTAGCGCATGCGCACGTACTCGATGACGCGATGGCGCTGCTCCTGGCAGAAGTCGATGTCGAAGTCGGGCATCGACACGCGCTCGGGATTCAGGAACCGCTCGAAGAGCAGCGCGTACGGAATCGGATCCAGGTCGGTGATGCCGAGCGCGTAGGCGACGAGCGAACCGGCACCCGAGCCGCGGCCCGGGCCGACCGGCACGCCGTTGGCCTTGGCCCAGTTGATGAAGTCGGCGACGATCAGGAAGTAGCCGGGAAAACCCATCTGCACGATCGTGTCGCACTCGTACTCGAGACGCGCCGCGTATTCGTCCCGCTTCGCCGCCAGCATCGCAGGCGGCGTGCGATCGGGCGGAAAGAGCACCGCCAGGCGCCGCTCGAGGCCTTCGCGCGCGAGCACGCGAAGATAGTCGTCGAGCGAGACGCCGTCCGGCGTGGGGAACTGCGGCAGCTGCGCCTTGCCCAGCGTCATCGGGACGTTGCAGCGGCGCGCGATCTCGACGCTGTTGTCGAGTGCCGACGGCAGGTCGGCGAAGAGCTCGGCCATCTCTCGCCGCGTGCGGAAGTGCTGCTCGGGCGCGAAGGTGCGAACGCGCCGCGGATCGGCGAGGATCGCGCCCTGCGCGATGCACACGCGCGCCTCGTGCGCGCGATGGTCCTCGCGGTCGAGGAACTGCACCGGGTGCGTGGCCACCAGCGGCAGCGACAGCCGGGCGGCGAGCTGCGCAGCCGCACGCGTGTGCGCCTCGTCCTCGGCGTGGCCGGCACGCTGCACTTCCAGATACCAGGCACCCGGAAAGCGTCGCGACCACGTGCGCGCCAGTTCCGCCGCTGCGCGCGCATTGCCGGCGAGCAGCGCCTGGCCGACGTCGCCCTGCCGCGCGCCCGACAGCGCGATCAGTCCTTCGCCGGCGAGCCCTCCATCGGCGCCGCGCTCGTCGAACCACTCGGCACGCAGTTCGCCGCGCCCGCGATACTCGTTCTCGATCCACGCCCGACTGAGCAGCTCGCACAGTCTCAGGTAGCCGGCGCGGTCTCGGGCGAGCAGCAGCATGCGGAACGGCCGGTCGCGATCGGCGTCGTTGGAGAGCCACGCGTCGACGCCGCAGATCGGCTTGATGCCGTGCGCACGCGCAGCCTGGTAGAACTTCACCCAGCCGAACAGGTTCGCCAGGTCGCTGATCGCGATCGCCGGCTGCTCGTCGGCCAGCGCGCGCTCGACGAGAGCCTCGATTCGCACGATCGAGTCGCTGACCGAGTACTCGGTGTGGACCCGAAGATGGACGAAACCGGGCGCGCTCATCGGTAGAATCTCATCGGCCCGGAATTCTACCCATGTTGCCCCGCCATTCGTCCCCGCGCCGGCACGCGCTGCTGCCGATGGTGCCTGCGTGAGCTGCGCGTCGACCGGGGTGCCCGCGTGAACCGGAAATCGACATCGGCGCCGTGCGCGCCGGCGCCCGCGCCGGAAGCGATCGAGCTCGTGCGCTCCGATCGCACCGTGCTGCGCGGCCTGCGCTGGCGCTGTCGCGGCGGCGCACGCGCGGTGGTCGTGCACGGACTCGGCGAGCATGCGGCGAGGCAGCGCAACGTCGCCGAATTCCTCGCAGGACGCGGCTTCGACGTGGTCGCCTTCGATCATCGCGGTCACGGCCGCTCCGACGGCGCGCGCGGCGCGCTGCGCCGCTCCGAAGACCTGGTCGACGACCTGGCGGCGATCGTCGATTCGACGGCGAGCGCGCCGATCCTGCTCGTCGGACACAGCATGGGCGGGCTGGTTGCGCTTCGTCACGCACTCGCGCATCCCGAGACGGTCGCCGCTCTCGTGCTGTCGTCGCCGGCGCTCGACCCGGGCCTGCATCCCGGACAGAAGCTGCTGCTCGCGACGATGTCGCGACTCGCGCCCGACATCGCGGTCGGCAACGGGCTCGACGCCTCGAAGATCTCGCACGATCCGGCCGTAGTTCGGGCATACCGCGAAGACCCGCTCGTCCACGACCGCATCACCGCACGGCTGGCGCGCTTCATCGTCGACGGCGCGCGCGACGCGATCGAACGCGCCGGGTCGCTCTCCGTACCCACGCTGCTGCTCGTCGCCGGCGACGACAGGCTCGTTGCGCCGTCGGGAAGCCGCCGCTTCGCGCAACGCGCGCCCCGTGGACGCGTCGACGAGCGCGTTTACGACGAACTGTGGCACGAGCTGTTCAACGAGAGCGAGGCTTCGCGCGCACGCGTGCTCGCCGATCTCGGCGCATGGCTCGACACGCACCCGGTCGGGCCTGCTCGACCGACGACCGCCGGCTAGTTCGGACATTCGACGAGCCGGCGCAGAGGCACGCCGGCGCAGCGCGCATACGCGGTCCATTACGCCGCGAAATGCAGCATTTTCCGCCATGTAGCCGTGCTCTGAGCACGAAACGCTGCGTTCCGCAGCGTTATCCCGAGCAAGCGGCGCCCGCCGCCGTGGATCGGGTGCGAGGCATCGGACGGTCGCCCGCACGAGATGTCCGGGCCAGCATGCCGACCCGAGGTATCGCAACGAGCTAAGACGCGATGCCGCTGCCTGCGGTCAGGCCAGATCGAAGACGAGCACTTCGGCATCGTGGCCGCGATCGAAGACGAACGCGGTTTCGTCGCTGGACCTGGCCGCGTCGCCCGCTTCGAGCGCCTGCCCGTTGACGCGCAGGCTGCCGCGAACGAGGTGCGCGTACAGGCGTCGCCCGCTGCCGATCGCGAGCGCCGCGTGCTCGTCGCCGTCGAAGAGCCCCGCGTACACGACGGCGTCCTGGTGGATCGTCACCGCCCCGTCGCGCGCATCGGGCGCGGCGATCGGCTGCAGGCGGCCGCGCTTGCGCGCTCCGTCGAAATGCCGCTGCTCGTAGCCGGGCGCGATGCCGCGCTGCGCCGGCTCGATCCAGATCTGCAGGAAGTGCGTGACGCCCTGCTTCTCGTGGTTGTACTCCGAATGCTGCACACCGGTGCCGGCGCTCATCCGCTGCACGTCGCCCGAGCGCATCACCGAACCGTTGCCCAGGCTGTCGCGGTGTGCGAGCGCGCCTTCGAGCACGTAGGTGATGATCTCCATGTCGCGGTGACCGTGCGTGCCGAAGCCGCTGCCGGGCGCGACGCGGTCCTCGTTGATCACGCGCAACGCACCGAAGCCCATGTGGCGTGGGTCGTAGTAGTCGGCGAAGGAGAAGCTGTGCAGCGTCTTCAGCCATCCGTGATCGGCGCTGCCGCGTTCGCCGCTGCGTCGGATCTCGATCATCGTCGCCTCCCGGTCGGACGGGGCCAGTGTAAAGCGCCGCCCGGACACGGGGCGCGAAATACAATGCTCGCCGATGCCCACCGTCGAACGAAGCCCGTACGTGGGCCGATTCGCCCCCTCGCCCACCGGCCCGCTGCACGCCGGTTCGCTCGTTGCGGCGCTCGCCAGCTGCCTCGATGCGCGCGCGCAGCGCGGACGCTGGCTGCTGCGCATCGAGGATCTCGATGCGCCGCGCGAGATGCCCGGCGCGGCAGCTTCGATCGTCGACACGCTTGCGCAGCTCGGCTTCCGGCACGACGGCGAGATCGTCTTCCAGAGCCGGCGCGACGATGCGTACCGGCAGGCCTTCGAGCGGCTCGCGGCCGCCGGTCACGTGTATCCGTGCGCATGCACGCGGCGCGAGATCGCCGATTCGGTCACCAACAGCGGCGAGTCGCTCGCACACGGCGGCAAGCCCTACCCGGGGACCTGCCGTCACGGCATGCCTGCGGGCCGCAGGGCTCGGGCGTGGCGCGTACGCGTCGCGGCAACGCCGTTGCGCTGGATCGACCGGCGCGCCGGCCCGCGTTGCGACCGGCTCGACCGGCAGATGGGCGACTTCGTCGTCCGGCGCGCCGACGGGCCCTGGGCCTACCAGTTGGCGGTCGTGGTCGACGACGACGCGCAGCGCGTCACCGATGTCGTGCGCGGAGCCGACCTGCTCGATTCGACGGCGAGACAGCTTCATCTGCGCCATCTGCTCGGGCTTTCCGAACCGCGCCACCTGCACGTTCCGGTTCTGGTCGGCCCCGACGGCGCGAAACTGTCCAAGCAGACCGGCGCACCGGCCGTCGATGCGAGCCGCCCGGTCGAGGCACTCGATGCGGCGCTCGAGGCGCTCGGCCTCGGGCGGATCGGAGAGGAATCGATCGAGCGCTGGTGGTCGCTCGCCATCATGCGCTGGGCGCGTGCCGAGGCGCTGCCCGCCGCCCGGTAAGTTCTCGGAACGTGTGAACCAATCGGCCGTGGCGCGCGAGACGGGCATGGACGATTGGTTCACACGTTCTCAGATCGCCGCCCCCTGCTCGCTGTCGTCGTCGACCGGTGCCTGCTCGACGACCGCAGGATGCAGTTCGCCGCGCGGCAGCGAAAAGCCGAAGACGACGCGTCCGGGCCGGTCGGCGTCGACGAAGACCGAACCGCGATGCGCGCGCACGAACTGGTCGACGATGTACAGGCCGAGCCCGAGCCCCTCGCGTCCGCTCCTCGTGCGAAACGGCTCGAACAGCCGCGTGCGCTCGAGCGGATCGATGCGGCCGGCGTTCTCGACCTCGACGCGCAGCGAGTCGCTGCGGCCGCCGTCGACGACGACGCGCACGCCGCTGCCGGGGTTGCCGTGGCGCAAGGCGTTCGAGACGAGGTTGGAGACGACCTGCGACACTCGGTCCGGGTCGAGCGTGGCGCGCGCGTCGCCGACGACGCGCAGCTCGATGCCGGCATCGGGCGTCGCCTGCAACAGTTCGCCGACCACGCCCTCGACCAGTTCGCCCACGTCGACCGGCCTCGCGTCGAGACGCAGGGCGCCCGCGCGAATGCGCGAGAAGTCGAGCAACTGCGTGATCAACGCCGCCATGCGCGACGCGCTCGACTTCAATCGCACCGCGCTCTGGCGCACCGAGTCGTCGGGGGCGGTTCGCAGCAGCAACTCGGCGGTGAACCCGATCGCCGACAGCGGGGTACGCAGATCGTGCGTCAGCACGGCGACCATCATCTCGTTGAGCGACAGCGCGTGCTCGAGCTCGATCAGGCGCCGATGCAACTGCCGGCGCTGCTCGTACAGCTCGACGAAGACGTCGACCTTGCCCTGCAGCACCTTCGGGTCGATCGGCTTGTTCAGGAAGTCGACGGCACCGGCTTCGTAGCCACGGAACGAGCGCCGCGCGTCGATCGGCGCGGCGGTGACGAAGATGATCGGGATCGCACGCGTGCGCTCGGCGCCGCGCATCAGTTCGGCGAGCTCGAAGCCGTCCATTCCCGGCATCTGGACGTCGACGAGGGCGAGCGCGACCTCGTTCTCGAGCAGCACCTCGAGCGCATCGATTCCGCCGGTTGCGGTGAGCACGCGAAGGCCCGGACGTTCGAGCAGCGCGCGCATCGCGATCCGGTTCTGCTCGATGTCGTCGACGACGAGCAGGCTCACCTCCGGGCGGGCATCGGCGGAGGCGAATTCGACCATCATGCCAGTGCGGCCAGCATCGGGCCGATCCGTTCCAGCGGCAGGATCGCGTCGGCGCCGGCCGCGCGCAGCGCCGACGCGGGCATCGTCGCCGCGTGGGCGGTGCCCGGGTCTTCGATCCACAGCGTGCCGCCGTGCGCGCGCACCGCACCGGCGCCGGCGCTGCCGTCGCGACTCGCCCCGGTGAGCAGCACCGCGAGCATCCGTTCGCGATAGGCGAGCGCGGCGCTCTCGAAGGTCGGGTCGATCGCGGGTCGCGAAAACAACACCGGTTCGTCGAAGGACAACGAAATGCGCCGATCGGGTTCGACGAGCATGTGGTAGTCGGGCGGCGCGAGCGTGACGGTTCCTCCCTCGATCGGTTGCTTGTCCAGCGCCTCGGCCACCGGCAGCGGACAGTGCTCGGCCAGCAGCGCCGCGAGCGCGCTGGGCCGCTCGGCCGCGACGTGCACCACGACGAGCATCGCCGGAGCGAAACCGGCAGGCAGCGCCTGCACGATCGACAGCAGCGCATTCACGCCGCCGGCGGATGCGCCGATCGCGACGAGATCGAAGCGCCCGTCGACCCCGGTGCTCACCGTCGCCTCCTTCGCATGCTCATCCGCGCCTCGTCGATGCCCGTCGTCCTCGTCTGCGCCTCGTTCGCGTCCTCAGCTGCGGCGATAGATGCGCGCCTCGGGCGCAACGAGCTCGAAGGCGTCGGCGTGCGCGCCGAACTGCAGCGTCTCGCGAGGACCGATGCCGAGGTACCCGTGGCGCACGAGGGATTCCCGGAACAATCCGACGGCGCGGTCCTGCAGCGGGCGATTGAAGTAGATCAGCACGTTGCGGCACGAGACCAGGTGGACTTCGGAGAATACGCTATCGGTCGCGAGGCTGTGATCCGCGAACAGGATCCGGCTCTTGAGCCGGCGCGAAAACACGGCGCCACCGTAGGCTTCCGAATAGTGATCGGACAACGACCCGCGCCCGGCCGCTGCCTGGTAGTTGCGACTGAACTGCGCCATCCGCTCCAGCGGGTAGACCCCCTTCTCGGCCTGTTCGATGGCCGCCGGAGCGATGTCGGTTGCATAGACGACGGTGCGTTCGAGGAGGCCTTCCTCGGCGAGCAGGATCGCCAGCGACCAGACCTCCTCGCCGGAGCTGCAGCCAGCCACCCAGACCTTCAAAGACGGGTAGGTGGCGAGCACCGGCAGCACGTTTTCGCGCAGCGCGCGAAAGTACGGCGGGTCGCGGAACATCTCGCTCACCTGCACGGTGAAGAACTGCAGCATGCGCGCGAAGATCGACGGCTCGTGCAGGATGCGATCCTGCAGTTGCGTGAGCGTGGCGCAGCCGAAGTGGTTCATCGCCAGGCGCAGCCGACGCCGCAGCGAGGCCACCGCGTAGTCGCGGAAGTCGTGCTGGTAGCGCAGCACGACCGCCTCGAGCAGCAGGCGGATCTCGAGGTCGAACAGCGCATCTTCGTCGCCCGCAGCGCCTGTCGCCGGCTCTTCCATCGCGCTACTTCGGAATCCACACGCGGCACAGGGAGACGAGCTTGTCGACCGCGATCGGCTTGGCGACGTAGTCGTTCGCGCCCGCGTCGAGGCAGCGCTCCCGGTCGTCGGACATTGCCTTCGCAGTGAGCGCGATCACCGGGACCTCGGCCCATCGCGGATCCGCCCGCATGCGTCGGATCGCGGTCAGCCCGTCCATCTCCGGCATCATGATGTCCATCAGCACCAGCTCGATGCCGGGCTGCGCGTCGAGCTTCTCGAGCGCCTCGCGACCGTTGCGCGCGATCTCCAGCTTCACGCCGAGCGGCTCGAACACGCTCGACAGCGCGAAGATGTTGCGCACGTCGTCCTCGGCGAGAAGGATGCGCCGGCCGTCGAGCACCGCGTCGCGCCGTCGCGCCTGGCGCAGCAGCTTGCGCTGGTCGTCGGGCAGCGACGATTCGACGCTGTGCAGGAACAGCGTCACCTCGTCGAGCAGGCGTTCCGGCGAGCGCGCGCCTTTCACGATGATCGAATGCGAATACCGGCGCAGCCGCTCCTCGTCCTCGCGCGCGAGCGCGCGTCCGGTGTAGACGATCACCGGCGGGAACGCGCGGTCCTCGCGCGCGGCGATCCGCTCGAGCAGGTCGTAGCCCGAGCCGTCGGGCAGCGTGAGGTCCATCACCATGCAGTCGAAGGTCGAGGCGTCGAGCTCGCGCAGCGCATCGGCGATGCACCCGACCTGCACGACTTCGATCCGCTCGCCGCCGAGCAGCTGTTCGAGGTTCGCGCGCAGCTGCGCGTCGTCCTCGACGATCAGCAGCCGGCGCACGCTGCGCCGCAGGCGCTGCTCGATGCGTCCGAAGGCCTCTTCGATCTGCTCGCGCGTAGCGGGCTTGTGCAGGAAGCCGACGGCGCCGAGTTCGCGCGCGGTATGCGCGCGATCGTGCATCGAGACCACGTGCACCGGGATGTGGCGTGTGGCCGGATCGCGCTTCAAGCGCTCGAGCACGGTGAGCCCCGACTGATCGGGCAGCCCGATGTCGAGCAGGATCGCGTCGGGCTGCAGCTGCGCGGTCGCTTGCAGCGCATCGGCCGCGTTGCCGGCGACGACGCAGTCGAAGCCCTGCTCGTGCGCGAGATCGACGAGCACCTGCGCGAAGGCGGCATCGTCCTCGACGCACAACACCAGGTGCGGGTGGCGACGCGGCAGCGAACGGTCGTCGTGCACGACGACGGCCGCCTCCGGCCCACCGGCGGCCCGCGCCTCGTGCTCGCCGGCGGCGGATTCGGTATCGCTCGGAGCGGGTTCCGAAGCGTGGCCGCCCTGCGCAGCCGCGGCCCGCATCGCGACGGCGGCGGTCGCCGGCGCCGACGCACGGCGGGCGTCGATGATCGCCAGCGCCGGCACGTCGGACGGGAAGGCCAGCGCTGCGGCGCCGGCATCACGCGTCGAAGCGGCGCTCGAAAGCGACGGTCCGACGGCGCTGCCGAGGCCGGCCTCGGCGGGCGGGTTCCACTGCAGCGGCAGCACCAGCGTGAACACGCTGCCACGGCCCGGCTCGCTCTGGGCTTCGATGTCGCCGCCGAGGCGGCGCGCGAGCTCGCGCGAGATCGACAGGCCCAGGCCGGTTCCGCCGAAGCGCCGGCTCGTTCCGGCCTCGCCCTGGTGGAACGCCTCGAAGATGCTCAGCAGCTGCTCGCGGGGCACGCCGATGCCGGTGTCGTGCACCTCGAAGGCGAGTCGCTCGCCGGCGCGCATCGAAACGCGCAGATGCACGCGGCCGCGCTCGGTGAACTTCACCGCGTTCGACAGCAGGTTCTTGAGGATCTGCGCGAGGCGCAGCGAATCGGTGACCAGGGCCGGCGGGACGTCGGGCTCGGCGTCGATGCGAAGCTCGAGCGACTTCTCGCTGGCGAGCGGCTCGAAGGTGGCACGCAGCCGCTCGAGCAGCACCGACATCTCGACGCTGCCCGGATGCAGTTCCACGTGCCCGGCCTCGATCTTCGCCAGGTCGAGCACGTCGTTGATCAGCGCGAGCAGGTCGCTGTTCGATGCGTGGATCGCCCTGGCGTACCTGACCTGCTCGGGGGACAGGTTGCCGTCCCGGTTCTCGGCGAGCAGCGACGCGAGGATCAGCGCGCTGTTCAGCGGCGTGCGCAGCTCGTGCGACATGTTCGCGAGGAAGTCGGTCTTGTAGCGATTCGCCGACTCGAGCTTCGCCGCGTATTCGAGCAGCGCCTGCTGCGCATCGAGCAGCTGGGCCTTCTGCCGCTGAAGCTGCTGCGCCTGCTCCTCGAGCCGCATGTTCGTGTGCTCGAGCTCGCTCTGCTGCGTCTCGAGCCGCGCCTGCGAAGCCTCGAGCACGCGACTCTGCTCCTCGAACTCCTCGTTGGACACGCGCAGCTCCTCCTGCTGCACCTGCAGCTCCTCGCTCTGGCGCTGGGTTTCCTCGAGGAGCGCGACGAGCTGCTCGCGATAGTGCGCGCTGCGCAGCGCCACGCCGATCGCCTCGCCCACCACGTCGAACACCGCGTGGACGCGGTCCGCATCGAGCGCGGGGTCCAGCGAGCCCAGCTCGACGACACCGGCGACACGCCCGTCGGCCAGGACCGGGGCGACGACCAGCCGCGACGGCGTGCTCGCGCCGAGCGCGCTGCGCACCGGCAGGTGATCGTCGGGCACAGGGTCGACGACGCGCGCCGTCGCGTCGGCCGCGACCTGTCCCGCGATGCCTTCGCCGACACCGATGCGCAATGCGACCTTCTCCTCGTCCAGCGCGTAGCCACCCACCCGCACGAGCGAGGCGCCGTCGAGGCGGTACAGCACGCCCACGTCGGCGCCGAACAGCCGCGCCAGCGCGCCGCTCGCGTTGCGCCCGATTTCCTCGGCGCTCTGCTCGCCCAGCAGGACCTTGGCGACACTCCCGCGCGCCTTCTGCAGCCATAGCGACTCGGCGGCCCGGTTGCGCATCCGGATCACGTGAAGGATGACGGCGGCCATCACCCAGCAACCGACGATCGCGGCGGTCCGGTTCGCCGCAGCCATCGGACGCACTTCGTCGTCCGCCAGGTCGAACTTCAGCGCGAACCCCAGGATCATCAGCAGCGTGGCGAGCATGGCGACGACCAGCGGCGTTCGCTCGTCGTTCTGCATCAGCGCCGCTGCCACCGCCAGCACGTACAGCGTCCATGGCGCATAGCCCGGCGGCACGACGAGGTCGACGACGAACACTGCGACCAGCAGCCCGCCCATCGTGAGGACCGACGAAAACGAGGGCTTCGGAAGCGACGGTTTCGGTGCAGGGGTCATCGGCAGTCGGGGTCGGCGGCGACCGGGGCGGCCGCGCCTGCGCTTTTAACACGCGACGGGGCCGTGCGCGAAGGCACGGCAGTCGCGGGCAGGGTCAGCGCTTCTTGCCGCCGCCCAGCAGGGCCGCGACCGCGCGACGAGGCCTGCGCGCACCCGCGCGCTCGGCCGCCATCACCGGCGCGTCGACGTCGCTCGACGATGCGGCCGGGACGTAGGGCTCGAAGAAGAAGGGATCGCTCGAATGACCGGCAACCGCCGGCGGCGGCGCCTCGCGCGCCCGGGAAGGCGCGGAGCTGCGCGCGGGACGCGCGCGTCGCTCGGTGCCCGGCTCGCCACGATCGCGAACGCGCTCGCGGGCCCGGGCCGCCGCGGGAACCTCGAGCCGCTCGGCATCGAGCTTGCGCCCGAGCAGCTTCTCGATGTCGGCGTGATGCCGCTCGTCCTCGCCGGTCATCAGCGACAGCGCCAGGCCGCTCGCGCCGGCGCGGCCGGTGCGCCCGATGCGGTGCACGTAGTCTTCGGCGTTGTACGGCAGGTCGTAGTTGATCACGGCCGGCAGCTCGGCGATGTCCAGGCCGCGGGCAGCGACGTCGGTGGCGACCAGCACGACGATCTCGCCTTTCTTGAAGGAGTCGAGCGTGGCGAGCCGCTCCTGCTGCGACTTGTCGCCGTGGATCGCGGCCGCGTTCAGGCCGTCGCGCTCGAGCTGGCGCGCCAGGCGCCCCGCGCCGATCTTCGTATTGGTGAACACGATCACCTGCGCGAGCTGGCGTTCGCGCACGAGCTGGCCCACCGCCGCGCGCTTGGCTTCGAGATCGGCGACGCGATAGACGCGCTGCTCGACGTTCTCGGCGGTGGCGTTGCGCCGCGCGACCTCGATCACCTGCGGATCGTTCAGGAAGCTCGACGCCAGCCGCCGGATGTCCGAGGAGAAGGTGGCCGAGAACATCAGGTTCTGCCGCTGCTCCGGCAACGCATGCAGGATGCGCTGGATGTCGGGCAGGAAACCCATGTCGAGCATGCGATCGGCTTCGTCGAGCACGAGCATGTCGGCCTGCGCGAGCGAGACCGTCTTCTGGCCCATGTGGTCGAGCAGGCGTCCGGGGGTGGCGATCAGCACCTCGCAACCCTGGCGCAACGCGGCGATCTGCGGCTTGATGTCGACACCGCCGAACACCACCGCCGAGCGAAGCCCGGTGTACTTCGCGTACTGGCGCACGTTCTCGTGGATCTGGTCGGCCAGCTCGCGGGTCGGCGCGAGAATCAGCGCCCGCACCGGGTGGCGCGCCGGCGACGCGCTGGTATTGGCGTGCGGCATCAGCCGCTGCAGGATCGGCAGCGCGAAACCGGCCGTCTTTCCGGTGCCGGTCTGTGCGGCGCCCATGACGTCGCGCCCTTGCAGCACGACCGGAATCGCCTGCGCCTGGATCGGGGTGGGGTCGCGGTAACCGAGTTCGGTGACGGCGCGCAGGATCGGTTCAGCGAGGCCGAACGAGTGGAATGTGTTGCTCAACAGGATAGCCGCAACGGACCCGCGCGGCGTTGGCGCACGGCTCGGTGGAAAACGCCATTGTCCGCCTTTCGGCAATCGAAGGCAAAGATGCGCGGCGCCCCGCGCGCGCGCCCACGACGGGACCCTTGTTTGCTCGGCCGGCTGACCCCACATTATCGTGTAGTGCCATCGATCCCCACTGAACCAGCGATCATGCGCCCTTCGCACAGCGGTTTCCCGGTCGCCCTCGCGCTGTGCCTCGGCACGATGCTCGCCGGCTGCCAGTCGCTGCTGCCGAAGGCATCCGACACGACGGTGGTTCCGTGGAAGACCTTCGACGAAGCGCGCGCGGCGCTGGAGGCGATCGAGCCCTACCATTCGCGCAAGTCCGCGCTGGTATCGGACGGCTTCAATCCCTTTCACAACCCTTCGGTCACGATCCTGTCGTATCCGGAGATCGTGCAGCGCTTCTCGGCGGGCAACGCATTGCGCCGCGACGAGTACGACCAGGGCATCCGCAGTTGCCTGCTGGCCGGCAATGCGTGCAGCGGCTACGCGATCGCGGTCAAGCGCGTGAAGCACGACCGCATCGGCAATTTCTGGCTCGACCTGCTCGGTTTCGTTCGCCGAACGAACATCACCGGCTGGAGCTTCAACGCGCTGATCCTGTTCGTCGACGACGAGGTCGTCTACACCTCGTACAGCGGCCAGCCGAAGATGAACGAGATGCAGGTGCGCCGGAACCCGCTCGGCCCGCTGCAGAGCATCGGCGAGGCGGTGCGCGTGCGCTGAGAACGTCGAACCAATCGTACATGCCCGTCTCGCGCGCCAGGAAGCGCCCGGTTCACACGTTCTGAGCTGCATGGAGACGCGGCCGCTATACTGGCCGCCCCTGCCGAAAACGATGCAACCCCTTTCCGCCCTTCCCGAGTACGCGCGTCGACGCACCTTCGCCATCATCTCGCACCCCGACGCGGGCAAGACGACGCTCACCGAGAAACTCCTGCTGTTCTCCGGCGCGATCCAGATCGCCGGCAGCGTGAAGGCACGCAAGGCCAGTCGGCACGCGACCTCCGACTGGATGGAGATCGAGAAGCAGCGCGGCATCTCGGTGGCGAGTTCGGTGATGCAGTTCGTGCATCGGGACCGCGTCGTCAACCTGCTCGACACGCCGGGCCACCAGGACTTTTCCGAAGACACCTATCGCGTGCTCACCGCGGTGGACGCCGCGCTGATGGTGATCGACGCGGCCAACGGCATCGAGGCGCAGACACTGCGCCTGCTGAAGATCTGCCGCAGTCGCGACATCCCGATCCTCACCTTCGTCAACAAGCTCGACCGCGAGGTGCGCGGCCCGCTCGAACTGCTCGACGAGATCGAGCGGGAACTGGGGATGACGCCGATACCTTTCACCTGGCCGATCGGCATGGGCAACCGCTTTCGCGGCGTCTACGATTTCCGCAGCTCCCGAGTGCACCGCTTCCGCCCCGGGATGGACCGGCTGGGCGGCGAAGACGAGCAACTCGATCCGACCGATGCGACGCAGGCCGCAGCGCTGGGCGCTCCGTGGCACGACGCGCAACCCGAGATCGAGCTGGTCAGCGGGGCGACGCCCGCCTTCGATCGGCAGGCTTTCGTCGCCGCCCGGCAGACGCCGGTGTTCTTCGGCTCGGCGATCAACAACTTCGGCGTCGCCGAGGTGCTCGACGCGATCGTCGATCTCGTCCCGATGCCGGGGCCGAAGCACGCCGACGAACGCATGGTCTCGCCGGACGAGCCTCGCTTCTCGGGCGTCGTTTTCAAGGTGCAGGCGAACATGGATCCGCAGCATCGCGATCGCGTCGCCTTCGTGCGCGTGTGCTCCGGACGCTTCGAGCGCGGCATGCAGCTGTCGAACACGCGCACCCGGCGTACGCTTCGGCCGCACAACGTCGTCACGTTCCTGTCGCAGCGGCGCGATCTCGTCGAAGAAGCCTATCCGGGCGACATCATCGGCATACCGAACCACGGCACGCTGAGCCTGGGCGATACGCTCACCGAAGGCGAGACGCTGCATTTCAGCGGACTGCCGTTCTTTGCGCCGGAATCGTTCCGCACCATCGAGGTGGTCGATCCGATGAAGGCCAAGCAGCTGCGCGCGGCGCTGGGCCAGCTCGGCGACGAAGGCGCGATCCAGGTCTTCCGGCTCGACGGCGGCGCGCAACTGCTGCTCGGCGCGGTGGGCGAGCTGCAGTTCGAAGTCGTCGCGCACCGGCTGCGCGTCGAGTACAACGTGGCGGCACGCATCGCTCCCGCACCGTACACGATGGCGCGCTGGCTCGACGCCGACGACGAATCGATCGTCGCGCGCTTCATCGAGCAGAACGCCCCGCGCATCGCCTACGATGCCGCCGACGCGCCCACCTGGCTCGTGCGCTCGCCGCACGAGATCACGGTGGCACAGGAACGCTGGCCGCAGCTGCGCTTCAGCGCGATGCGCGAACGCGGCGGGGCGCGCTTTGCGCTGGTCGACCATCGCGCGTGAGCCCGGGCGAACCCGAGCGCTGGCGCGAGCCCGAGCGCTGGCGCGAGCCCGAGCGCTGGCGCGAGCCCGAGCGCAGCCTGACCGCTGGTGCCCCGCGGCGGGTGCGGCGATTGCCCCCGATATCGGTCCGGACAACGGAGAAGATCCATGCGCTGGCGCGATTTCCGTGAGAGCTCCAACGTCGAGGACCGCCGCGGGCTGCCGATCCCGGGCGGCGCCGGGGGGCTGGGCATCGGCACCGTCGTCGTCGCCTTCGTCGCCGCCTGGTTCCTCGGCATCGATCCCGGCGTATTGCTGGGCCTGCTATCGGGCGAGACGCCCTCGGTTTCGTCCCGGCAGGCCACGCGCGACGGCGCCAGCGCGCCCACGGACGACGAAGGCCGCTTCGCGTCGATCGTGCTCGCGAGCAGCGAAGACGTCTGGTCGGAGATCTTTCGGCAGTCGGGGGGCACGTACCGGCCGCCGCGCCTGGTGCTCTTCGAGCAGCGCATCGACACCGCCTGCGGGCTGGGCGCCGCCGCGTCGGGCCCCTTCTATTGCCCGGGTGACCAGCGCCTGTACCTCGACCTGGGTTTCTTCCGGGTGCTCGGCCAGCAGCTGGGCGCGCAGGGCGACTTCGCCCGCGCCTACGTGATCGCGCACGAAGTGGGACATCACGTGCAGAACCTGCAGGGAACGATGGGGCAGCTGCAGGCTGCGCGCCAGCGGATGTCCGAAACACAGTACAACGCGCTGTCGGTGCGCGTGGAGCTGCAGGCCGACTGTTACGCGGGTGTCTGGGCGAAGCATGCGCAGCAGGCGCGCAACTGGCTCGAGGCCGGCGACATCGAGGAAGCGCTCAACGCTGCAGCCGCCGTCGGCGACGACCGACTGCAACGCCGCGCGCAGGGGACGGTCGTCCCGGAGAGCTTCACGCACGGCTCGTCGGCACAGCGCACGCGCTGGTTTCGCAGCGGACTGGAAAGCGGCGATCCGCAGGCGTGCAATACCTTCGGGACGCGCTGACCGGGGCCTGCACGCCGCGCGATCGTTCGTCTTCGCGGGGGGACGCCGGCGGGCGCCGGCGCGGCGGTCAGCGAAGGCGCCGGACGGCCGGCGTGTCCTCCACCTTCATTGCGTCCTGCACCGCGCGGACCCCGCCCGTGCTGCGCGCGATCGACAGCGCCCGGTGCGCCACCGCTTCCGTGCTGACGTTGCCGGACAGGTTGGCGATACCGCGCGTGACGAGAATGTCGATGGGCTGCGCTCGCGTCTGGTGGTCGTTGGTCAACGCGACGCGCACGCGCTCGGCGATCGCCTGGTCGATCGCGACCTCGGCAGGCGTGCGCGGAGCCGGTGGATCTTCGGTGGCCGGCGTGAGCGCCGGCGGCGCGGTGGGCGACGCCGGATTGGTCGGGGGAAGCGACACCGCAGGCGGGTTCTCTGCGCCCTGCGCATACTGCACGACGAGACTCGCGGGGTCATTCGAACGCGCCAGCACCACTGCTGCGCACAGCAGGACGGACGACGCGACGAGCAGCGAAGCCAGCCAGCGCGACAGCTGCTTTTCCGTAAGTCGCGTCTCGAAAACCTTCATTTCGCTCGTGCCCCGCTGCATCGTCTGCTATGCCGACCCGGCATTCAGCAAACACGATGCCCGGCCCGCGGAAACGAGAACCGGAAGAAACCAGCACGCCGACCCGGAGTTACCGCGATCTCCGCGGTTACGCGTACCAGGCGCGTAGATTGCGGACGCCGCTCCGCACGCCTCCCGCACCGGCGCCCGGATGACCGCGGCGCCCGGGCAACGCGGCGGACTGGAATCCACTTCGACGCACTCCCGGATGCCGCCGACCGATCCGCTGCAGCGTTACCGCGCCAAACGTGATTTCCGCGTCACGCGCGAGCCGCCGGGCGAGCGCTCGGGCCAGCCGCCGGGCGAGCGCTCCGACCAGCCGCCGGCCGAGCGCTCCGACCCTCCGCCGGGCGAGCGCCCTGCCCGCACGCCGCGTCAGCGCGCTGGCCGCACCTCGACCGGACGCGCGGCGAAGCACGAAGAGGCCGCCGTCGAGCGCAGCTTCGTCGTCCAGAAGCACGCCGCCCGCCGGCTGCACTACGACTTTCGCCTCGAGCTCGACGGCGCACTCGCGAGCTGGGCCGTGCCGAAAGGGCCCAGCCTCGATCCGAAGGTGAAGCGCATGGCCGTGCACGTCGAGGACCATCCGCTCGAGTACGCCGACTTCGAGGGCACGATCCCGCCGAAGCAGTACGGCGCAGGAACGGTGATCGTCTGGGATCGGGGAACATGGCTCCCCGAAGGCGACCCGCATGCGGCCTATCGTGACGGAAAGCTGAAGTTCGAGCTGCGCGGCGAAAAGCTGCGTGGGCGCTGGACGCTGGTGCGCATGCACGGCCACGGCGACGAGCGGCAGGAGCCGTGGCTGCTGATCAAGGAGCGCGACGGTTTCGCGCGGCCGGAAGACGATTATTCGATCGTCGACGCGCTGCCGGGTAGCGTGCTTCAGCCGCGCGAAGAAACTTCGTCGATGCCGGCGCAGGCGCGCAAGGCCCCGCTGCCCGACGCGCTCGAGCCGCAACTCGCCACGCTGGTGGAGGCGGCGCCGACCTCGGGCGTGTGGAGCTGGGAGATGAAGTTCGACGGTTACCGGCTGCTCGCGCGCGTCGCCGACGGCGACGTGCGACTGATCACGCGCAACGGCAACGACTGGACGCAGCGAATGCCATCGCTCGCACGCGCGGTCGCCGCGCTCGGATTGCGCTCGGCCTGGCTCGACGGCGAGATCGTCCTCGCCGACGCCGACGCAGTCCCCGATTTCCAGCAGCTGCAGAACGCCTTCGACAGCGCACGCACCGACGACATCGTCTACTACCTGTTCGACCTGCCTTTCTTCGCGGGCCACGACCTGCGCAAGGTGCCGCTGCACGAACGCCGCGCGCTGCTGCGCGCGTGGCTCGCCGAGCACCCGTCGGAGCGCATCCGCTTCAGCGAAGACTTCCGCGCGCCGCCCGAGGACCTGTTGCGCTCGGCCTGCGAGCTCGGCATGGAGGGACTCATCGGAAAACGCACCGACTCCGCCTACGTCGGGCGTCGCTCGCCGTCGTGGATCAAGCTCAAGTGCACGAACCGGCAGGAGTTCGTCGTCGGCGGATACACCGAGCCGCAAGGCTCGCGCAGCGGGTTCGGCGCGCTGCTGCTCGGCGTGTACGACGACGAAGGCTCACTGCGCTACGCCGGGAAGGTCGGCAGCGGCTTCGACGAGTCGCGCCTGCGCGCGCTGTCTGCGCGGCTGCAGGCGCTCGCGACGCAGGGCTCGCCGTTCGCGCAGCGCGTTCGCGAGCGCGGCGCGCACTGGGTGCGCCCGGAGCTCGTCGCGGAAGTGTCGTTCACGCAGTGGACGACCGACGGGCGCATCCGCCACCCGGTGTTCCGCGGCCTTCGCGACGACAAGCCCGCCAGCGCGATCCGCCGCGAACGTGCCAGCGACGACGCCGCTGTCGCGGCGCAGGCCCGGCCGCCCGATCCGCGCATCGACCGGCTGCTCGCCCGCGTGCGCGTGAGCAACCCGCAACGGATCATCGACGCGTCGAGCGGCATCACGAAGCTCGAGCTCGTTCGCCACTACGCGCTTGTTGCGCCGTCGATGATGCCGCACCTGCAGCGCCGACCGGTGGCGCTCGTGCGCGCCCCCGACGGCATCGACGGGCAGCGCTTCTTCCAGAAGCACGCGAGCACGTCGGCGATGCCCGGCGTGCGCTCGTTCGACCCGAAGTACGACCCCGGGGAAGAGCCGCTGATCGGGATCGCCGGCGAGAAAGGGCTGGTCACCGCCGCGCAGATGAACATGGTCGAGCTGCACACCTGGAACGCGACGACGCGCGCGATCGAGAAGCCCGACCGGATGATCTTCGACCTCGACCCCGGCGAAGGCGTGCAGTTCGCCGCGGTGCGCGAGGCCGCGCGACTCGTGCACGCGCTGCTCGACGAACTGGGGCTCGCCAGCTTCGTGAAGACCAGCGGCGGCAAGGGCCTGCACGTCGTCGTGCCGATCTCGCCGAAGCACGGCTGGAACACGGTGAAAGGACTGTCGCGCGCGATCGTCGTGCACCTCGCTCGCACCCTGCCCGATCGCTTCGTGGCGAAGAGCGGCCCGTCGAATCGCAAGGGCCGCATCTTCGCCGACTACCTGCGCAACGGACGCGGCGCGACGACGGTCGCGGCCTGGTCGGCACGCGCGCGGCCCGGCATCGGCGTTTCGGTTCCGCTGTCGTGGGACGAATTGCCTGCGGTGACGAGCGGGGCGCAATGGACGCTGCGCGACGTCGAGGCGCGGCTCGCAACGCCCGATCCGTGGGCGGCGTACGCGACGACGCGGCAGACGATCGACGCGGCGATGCGAGCCCTGGATTTCGCCGCGGTGCGCGAATGAATCAGGCGCGCGACGAACGGGCCTCGGCGATCGCCTGACGCGAACCGAAGCGATCGCCGACCCGGCCGGCGACCAGGAAGGCGGCCGGTATCAGCACCAGCCCATACGTCAACCAGTGGCCGTAGACGCCCTCGGGGCCGTACGGTTCGCTCGCCAGGTGCCACCAGGCGTTGTCGAGCCCCGGCAGCAACCCTGCCTCGCTGAACTCGTGAAACGCGTAGATGACGAGCTGCACCGAAAACAGCACCATGAACGCCGCCGTCACCTGGAAGAAGTGCGCCAGGTTCACCCGCCTGCCGTAGCGCGACCAGGCCCACGCCATCGCGCCGGCGCACAGCACGCCGATGGCTCCGCCGACGAACATGTCGCGCTGCTCGGCGCTGGCGGCGAGCGCGGCCAGCATCGTCGCGGTCTCCACCCCTTCGCGACCGACCATCAGTGCGGCGAACGCGAACACCGCGAGCGCCGCGGCCAGTCCCGAGCGGCGCGATGCCGAATCGAGGCGCGCACCGATCTCGCTCTTCATGCGTCGACCATGGCGCAGCATGTGCACCGTGCAGCTGACGACGAGCACGGCCGCCGACGCCGCGAGCCAGCCTTCGGTGGCCGGCGTCAGCGCGCCCACGCGCGAAAGCACGATGCCCAGCAGGATGCTGCCGGCAACCGCGAGCGCCACGCCGGCACGCAGCGGCGCAAGCAGTTGCGCACGCCCGGTCTGGCGCAGGAACGCCGCGCTGATCGCGACGATCAGGAAGGCTTCGAGCCCCTCGCGAAAAGTGATCATCAGCGTCGCGTACATGGCACTTCGCTCCTCACCTGGCGGCCAGTGACCAGTGTACGCGAATCGTTCTCATTCGGGCGATTGCCAACGCCAATTCTTGACTTCCGGCAAGTCCTCGCCATGTTCGGTGACCCAGCGCCGGTGCCGGTCGATCGTGCGCTCGTAGCGCTCGCGCGCCTGCCCGGCCAGCGGCGACAGGCGCGGTACGCGCAGGATCGCGTCGCGGGCGAGGCGAAACCGGTCGAGGCCGTTGAGCACGACCATGTCGAAAGGCGTCGTCGTCGTGCCCTCGTCGCGGTAGCCGTGCACGTGCAGGTGTCGGTGGTTGCGGCGCTTGTACGCGAGACGGTGCACGAGCCCCGGGTAGCCGTGGAAGGCGAAGATCACCGGCCGGTCGACGCCGAAGATCGCGTCGTAGCGCTGGTGCGCCAGCCCGTGCGGATGCTCGTCCTGCGACTGCAGCGTCATCAGGTCGACGACGTTGACGACGCGAATCCGGATGTCGGGCACCGCTTCGCGCAACAGCATCGTTGCCGCCAGGGTCTCCATCGTCGGCACGTCGCCCGCACAGGCCATCACGACGTCGGGCTCGCCGGCGTCTTCGTCGCTCGCCCACTTCCAGATGCCGACGCCTGCCCTGCAGTGCGCGACCGCGGCGTCGATGTCGAGCCATTGCCATTCCGGCTGCTTGCCGGCGACGATGACGTTGACGTAGTCGCGGCTGCGCAGGCAATGGTCGGCCACCGCGAGCAGGCAGTTCGCATCGGGCGGCAGGTAGATGCGCGCGATGTCGGCCTTCTTGTTGGCGACATGGTCGAGGAAGCCGGGGTCCTGGTGCGAGAAGCCGTTGTGGTCCTGGCGCCAGGCGTGCGAAGTCAACAGGTAGTTCAGCGAAGCGATCGGCGCACGCCACGCGATCTCGCGACTGACCTTCAGCCACTTCGCGTGCTGGTTGACCATCGAGTCGACGATGTGGATGAACGCCTCGTAGCTGGCGTACAAACCGTGTCGGCCGGTGAGCAGATAGCCTTCGAGCCAGCCCTGCAACAGGTTCTCGCTGAGCACTTCCATCACCCGTCCGTCGGGCGCGAGATGCTCGTCGGCGTCGATGACCTGCGCAACCCACGTCTTGCCGGTCGCCGCGTACACGGCGTCGAGCCGGTTCGATGCCGTCTCGTCGGGGCCGAAGAGGCGGAAGTTCGCGTTCGCCGCGTTGCGCTCGAAGACGCCGCGCAGGAAGCCGCCGAGCACGCGCGTCGATTCGTGCTGCCCGGCACCGGGCCGAGGCACCGGCACCGCGTAGTCGCGGAAATCGGGCAGCTCGAGCGGGACGAGCAGTTCGCCGCCGTTGGCGTGCGGGTTCATTCCCATCCGACGCGTGCCGGACGGCGCCAGCGCGAGAATCTCGTCCACCGGGCGGCCCCGGTCGTCGAACAGCTCGTGCGGGCCATACGAACGCATCCACTGCGCGAGCAGCGCCAGGTGCTCCGGCTTGTCGAAGCCGGCAAAGGGCACCTGGTGCGCGCGCCACGTGCCCTCGACGCGTTCGCCGTCGACCCGTTCCGGGCCGGTCCAGCCCTTGGGCGACTGCAGCACGATCATCGGCCAGCGCGGGCGGTCGAAGCGCCGTGCACCGACCGGAATCTCGCGCGCCCCCGCCGCACGGAGCGCGCTCGGCACGCGACGCTCGCGCGCGTCGCGCTGGATCTGCCGGATGCGCGAGAGCACGACCTCGAGCGTGGCCGCCATCCGCGCGTGCATCTCGTGCGGGTCGTCGCCGCAGACGAAGTGCGGCTCGTAGCCGTAGCCGCGCAGCAGTTCGCCCAGTTCGTCGTCGCCGATGCGCGCCAGCACGGTGGGATTGGCGATCTTCCAGCCGTTCAGGTGCAGGATCGGCAACGTCGCGCCGTCGCGCGCCGGGTCGACGAACTTGTTCGAATGCCAGCTCGCGGCGAGCGAGGCCGTCTCTGCTTCGCCGTCGCCGATCACGCATGCGACGACGAGCCCGGGATTGTCGAAGGCCGCGCCCCATGCATGCGCCAGCGAATAGCCCAGCTCGCCTCCCTCGTGGATCGATCCCGGCACTTCGGCGGCGACGTGACTCGGCATGCCGTAGGGCCACGAGAACTGGCGAAAGAGCGTGCCCATGCCCTCGCCGTCGCGCGTGACCTGCGGGTAACGCTCGGTGTACGAGCCTTCGAGCCACGCGTTGGCCAGCGCCGCCGGCCCGCCGTGACCCGGGCCGACGATCCAGATCATGTCCACGTCGTGGTCGCGGATCAGCCGGTTCAGGTGGGCGTAGACGAAATTCAGTCCCGGCGTCGTGCCCCAGTGCCCGAGCAGGCGCGGCTTGACGTGCTCGCGCGCGAGGGGCTGTGCCAGCAGCGGGTTCGCGCGCAGGTAGATCTGGCCCACCGACAGATAGTTCGCCGCGCGCCACCACAGGTCGACGCGGCGCAGCACGTCGGCGTCCATGCGCGGCGATCCGTTCACGATGCCTTCCCCAGCGCCGCGTCGACGACCGACTGCGCCTGCGCGAGGATCTCGCCCAGATGCGCCTCGCCGACGAAGCTCTCGGCGTAGATCTTGTAGATGTCCTCGGTGCCCGACGGACGCGCGGCGAACCAGCCGCGCTCGGCGACGACCTTGACGCCGCCGATCGGCGCATCGTTTCCCGGCGCGCGATCGAGCACGGCGCGGACCGGCTCTCCGGCCAGCGTCTCGACATCGAGCGCATCGGCGCGCAATGCGCCCAGTGCGGAACGCTGCGCGGCGTCGGCCGGCGCGTCGACCCGATCGGACCAGGCGCGACCGAGCTCGGATTCGAGCGCCGCATACGAACGTCCGGGATCGCGCCCCTCGCGCGCGGTGATCTCGGCAGCGAGCAGCGCGAGCACGATGCCGTCCTTGTCGGTCGTCCACACCGAGCCGTCGCGACGCAACACCGACGCGCCGGCACTCTCCTCGCCGGCGAAGCCGAGCGTAGCGTCGAGCAGCCCGTCGACGAACCACTTGAAGCCGACCGGTGTCTCGACTACGCGGCGGCCGAGCCTGCGCGCGACCCGGTCGAGCATCGCCGTGCTGACCAGCGTCTTGCCCAGCGCCGCCTCGCGCGTCCATTGCTCCCGCGAAGCGAACAGCGAATGCGCGACCACCGACAGGTAGTGGTTCGCCGGCATCAGGCCGGCACCCGGGACGACGATGCCGTGCCGGTCGTGGTCGGTGTCGCAGGCGAAGGCGACGTCGTAGCGGTCCTGCAGCGACAGCAGTCTGCGCATCGCCCACGCGGACGACGGATCCATTCGGATGCGGCCGTCCCAGTCGGCCGTCATGAACGCGAAGCGGGGGTCGATTTCCTCGCTGACCACGTCGAGATGGATGCGATAGCGCTCGGCGATCGCATCCCAGTAATGCACGCCCGCGCCGCCGAGCGGATCGACGCCGAGACGAAGCCCGGCGTTGCGTACCAGCTCGAAGTCGACGACGGCGCCCAGGTCGGCGACGTAGGCGCTGCGAAAATCGTGCTCGCGCACGTGAGCGCAGGCGCGCGCCCGCTCGATCGGCAGGCGGTGCACGCCGGCGAGCCCGTTGGCCAGGTAGGCATTGGCGCGGCCTTCGATTGCCGCGGTGAACCCGGTACCCGCCGGCCCGCCGTGCGGGGGGTTGTACTTGAAGCCGCCGTCCTCGGGCGGGTTGTGCGAGGGCGTCAACACGATTCCGTCGGCGCGCGCCGACGAGGCGTCGCGGTTCCACGCGAGGATCGCGTGCGAGATCGCCGGCGTCGGCGTGAACTCGCCGTGCGCCGCGACGCGCAGTTCCACTTCGTTCGCGGCGAGCACCTCGAGCGCGTTCTCGAAGGCCGGTTGCGAAAGCGCGTGCGTATCGATGCCGAGGAAGAGCGGCCCCGAAATGCCGCGCACGCGCCGCTCGTCGCAGATCGCCTGCGCGATCGCCAGGACGTGCGCTTCGTTGAAGGTGCCGTGCAACGACGAGCCCCGGTGCCCCGAGGTGCCGAAGCGCACGCGCTGTTCCGGAACCGCGGGGTCGGGCCTGCGCGCGAAGTAGGCCGCGCGCAGCGCATCGAGATCGACCAGTGCCGACTCCGGCAGGTGACTGCCGGCCAGCGCGGAATGGGCGCCGCTCATTGCCGCCGCCCGGCCAGCGACTCCGCCAGCGCGGGGAAGCGGGCGATGGCGTCGATCGTGCGATCGGCCGTCCGATGCGCGTGGCGCTGTTGCGGGTCCAAGGCGTAGTGCCCCTGGCGGACGAAGACCGTGCATACGCGCTCGTCCCACTGGCGTTTCATCGCGTCGAGCACGCGGATCTTGTCGTCGAGCATCACGTAACGCCGCGCCGGACACCTGCCTTCGATTTCGTGCAACGCATTCTCCTTGTGAACGAAGATCAGCACCCTGCCCTGCACCGCGTCCCACAGGCCGGCGCGGCGGATCTTGCGCGGCTGCATCACGGCGTCTCCGTCGGAGACGAGCCACGTGGGACCGCGCTCGGCTGCCGCCCGCAGCGCATCGATTGCGCCGTCCAGCACGCACTCGGCAAAGGGAAAATCGAGCAGGAAATCGCCGAGCACCAGCCAGCGCGGATCCCGGTCGTCCTCGTTCCATGCCCGCTGCACGGCTCCGAGGTAATCGGCGTAATCGCGCTCGGCGCGCACCGCTTCGTAGGCGCGCCGGAAACGCGCAGACGCGCCGGCACCGACGTGCTCGTCGATCCAGCAAGCATAGCGCCGCTCGGCCTCGTCGTTGTCGAACAGCGTGTTGTCGACGTCGAAGAGAAATGCGACTTCGGCCGGCATCGGATGCGCCCCGCCCGCCCGGCTCTCAGCCGCCCGAGGCGGAGGCGCCTCCGGTCTGCAGCACCTTGTCGCGCACCTTCGCCACTTCCGTCGCGTCGATGTCGGGCGCCCGATTGCCCCATTCGTTGCGGACATAGTTCATCACCGCTGCGACGTCGTCGTCGCCCAGCTTCCAGTCGAAGGCCGGCATCCGGAAACCGACCGGCTTCTCGGGCGTCCCGACCGCGGCGGCGCCGGCGAGAACGATGTGCAGCAACGTGTCGGCGTTCGCCGATTGCACGGCAGAGCTGCCGGCGAGCGCGGGGAAGATGCCGGGCAGCCCCTTGCCGTCCTCCATGTGGCAGCCGGTGCAGTTGTCGAGGTAGACGGCCTTGCCGCGCGCGTACGCCTGCCCGGCGTCGGCCTTCGCTTCGTCGCGCCGGCGCGCGTTCGCCGGCGCAGGGAGATCCTTCAGGTAGACGGCAATCGACTTCAGGTCCTGGTCGCGCAGGTACTGCGTCGAGTGGCGGACCACGTCGCCCATCGGGCCGCCCGCCGTCGAATGCGCATTCGCGCCGGTCTTCAGGTACTCGACGATCTCCTTTTCGCTCCAGTTGCCCAGCCCCTCGCGCAGGCCGCCGGCCAGCGACGGCGCATACCAGCGCTCGCCGAAGTCGCCGCCCTGCAGGCGCTCGTCGCGCTTCGGCCCGCCCAGCATGCTCTTGTCGGTGTGGCAGGCACCGCAATGCCCCAGGCCCTCGACGAGATACGCGCCGCGGTTCCACGCATCCGACTTGTCGGGGTCTCGCCGATATTCCCCCTCGTGCAGGTACAGCGCGTTCCAGCCCTTCATCACGACGCGCATGCTCAGCGGCCACGGCAGTTCGGGCTCGCGGTCGGCTTTGCGCACCGGCTCGATCGTGTCGAGATACGCCTTGATCGCCTGCACGTCCTCGCGCGTAACCCTGGTGAACCACGGATACGGGAAGGCGGGATACAGGTATTCGCCGTCGCGGCGAACGCCGCGATGCATCGCCGCGTACAGATCGTCGACCGAATACCTGCCGATTCCGGTCTGCTGGTCGGGCGTGATGTTCGTCGAGTAGATCGTGCCGAAAGGAGTGGCGATCGCGAGCCCGCCCGCGAAGGGCTTGTCGCCGGGATTCGTGTGGCAGGCCTCGCAGTCGCCGGCCTGGACGAGATACCTGCCCCGCTCGATCGTCGTGAACGTGGTGCCTTGCGCGCCCAGGTCGGCCGGCGCGCCGAACGCGCCCGCGGCAGCCATCGCTGCCCACAGCACCGATCGCTTCCATGCCTGCATGGTTCGACTCCCTCGCTCGCTATGTGCGCACCAGCGGCTGCCCGGGGTTCTTCAGGTAGCGCGTGCGGATCGCGTCGGCCGCCCAGTACGCGAGCGCACCGACCGTGCCGGTCGGGTTGTAGCCGTGGTTCTGCGGGAACACCGAAGCGCCGAGAACGAACAGGTTGGGCACGTCCCACGACTGCAGGTATCGATTGACGACGCTCGTCTTCGGGTCGTCGCCCATCACGGCGCCGCCCGTGTTGTGCGTCGTCTGGTACGGAACGATCTTGTAGTGCCCCTCGCGATACTTCCGGTGGATCGAGCGCGGCTTCATCGCCTGCGCGATGTCGGCGGCCCGATCGGTGAGAAAGCGCGACATCTCGTGCTCGTTGCGGTGGAAGTCGAAGGTCAGTCGCAACAGCGGATTGCCGTAGTCGTCGCGATAGGTGGGATCGAGATCGAGATATGCATCGCGGTAGCTCATCACGCTGCCGTGCGTGACGACCGAGACGCTGCGCGAGTAGTTCTCGTGCAGCGCGCGCTTCCACTTCGCGCCCCATTTCGGCGTTCCCTCGGGCACGTTGTGCTGCTGCAGGATCGGCCGCCCCCCGGTCGTCCAGACGGCGATGTAGCCGCCGCCGATGAAGCCGTGCGGCGCGTGATCGAAGTTGTCTCCGTTGAAGTCGTCGATCGCCTGACCGAGCGCGCCGGCACCCATGAACGGGTTCAGGTTCTCCTCGTTCAGCATCACGTCGACCGACGACGTGATCTGGTAGGCGTAGTTGCGCCCGACGACGCCGTCGCCGGTCTCGGGGTCGTACGGCTTGCCGATCTTCGACAGCAGCAGCAGGTGCACGTTGTGCTGCGCGTACGCGCACAACACGACGAGCTCGGCCGGCTGCTCGTACTCGCGTCCGTCGACGTCGACGTAAGTGACGCCGGTTGCCCGCTTTCCCGATGCGTCGGTATTCACGCGCGTGACGTTGCACAGCGTCTTGTAGCGAAAATTGTCCCGGGCCAGCAGCACCGGCAGGATCGTCGTCTGCGGCGAAGCCTTCGAATAGTTGCCGCAGCCGAACCACTCGCAGAAGCCGCAGTACGTGCACTGCCCCATCTGCACGCCATAGGGATTGCGCCAGGGCTTCGACGTGTTGGCCGCCGGCGCCGGAAACGGGTGGAAGCCCGCCTCCTGCGCCGCCTTGTCGAAGATCGTCGTGCCGTAGCTGCGCTCGAGCGGCGGCAGCGGGTAATCGCGCCGGCGCGGTCCTTCGAAGGGATTGCCGCCCTGCTGTTTCGTGCCCTGCAGATTGCCGGCACGGCCCGACACGCCGCAGACGTGCTCGAAGCGGTCGTAGTACGGCTCGAGATCCTCGTATGTGACGCCCCAGTCCTGGATCGTCATTTCCGGCGGAATGAAGTCCTTCCCGTAGCGCTGCTCGGTATGCGAGCGCACGACGAAGTCCTGCGGCAGGAAGCGCCAGGTCTGGCCGTTCCAGTGCACGCCGGCGCCTCCGACGCCGGCGGCCGGAAGGAACGAGCCGAGGTGTCGCATCGGCAGCGCCGTCTGGCTGCGCGAGTTGCGGAAGGTCAGCGTCTCGCGCACCGGCTCCTCGAACAAGCCGTTGCGCACCGCATAACGCAGTTCGTCCTGGATGTGCGTGGTCGCGAAATCGGGCACCGTGTGCCGATCCTTGCCGCGCTCGATCGCCAGCACCTGCAGTCCGGCGTCGGTCAGTTCCTTCGCGAGGATCGAGGCAGTCCAGCCGAAACCGACCAGGACGACGTCGACGGGGTCGTTGCGCGCTGCCATGGCTCAGCCCCTGCGCAACGGCACGCCCTCCCGGCCGGCAAGGCCTACCGGGGGCAGCGGGTACGGTTTTCCGAACTGCTTGATCTCGTCGACGTAGTTGTAGCGCGGACCCGGGAAGCCGACGAGCTTCCAGCCGGCGAAGTCGCGATTGCCGCCGTAGATCGGATCGGCGAAGAACCCTTCGGTTGCGTTCTGCACGAGCATCTCGAAGAAATCCTTCGCCGGCGGTCCGTCAAGGTCGATGTCGCCCTTCTCCAGTCCGTGCAGCACCTCGTCCTGCGTCTTCGCATCGAGCCGTGCGAACGCCTTGCCGCCGTAGCGCGCGGCGCAATACGCGTCGATCGCGGCGATCGACCGCCGATAGAGCTGCGCGGGCGTGAGCTTGAGCTGGTATCCCTGCGTGTCGGTACCTTCCTTCCACGGACCCGCCATGTACCAGCGCTCGGCACGCCCGAACGGCCCGCCCATCTGCTGGTCGATGAAGAACGCGACGCCCGCCTCCCGCCCGCCCGGGCCGAGATCGTCCGCAGGAATCAACCGATCGACCGCGGCCTCGAGGAACGCGCGCTCGGCTTCGGTGGCCCAGGTGAAGGTGTCGGCCACCGCCGGCGGCAGCAGCGACTGCGCCTCGGCCGCCGCGGCCGCCGGCGGCGCCAGCCAGCTGGCAATGCCGGCCGCGCCCATCGCGGCCGTCGTCCGGAAGAGATCCCTGCGCGTCGGTGCCATGCGAGTGCTCCGGCCATGTCGTTCACACGGCGAAACGGATCGCAACACCGATGCCCGCGGCGATGCGGGCACGTCGACTCACCCGCTCGGAACCACCCCGCATTCGATCGCCACGCGCACCAGCCCGGCGAAGCTGGGCACCTGCAGCTTGTGCAGCAGCCGGCTGCGGTGGTAGGTCTACGCGCCCTCGTCTTCGCCGAGCAGGCCTTCGTCGTCGAGCTTCGCGTCGTCGCTCGCGCGCGGGTTGCCGATCGCATCGTCGTCGCCGAGCGCATCGGCATCGGCGAGCGCTCCCGAGCGGCGAAAGCGCTCGACGTCGTCGCGCGGATCGGCGGTGCTCGGGTCGGAATCGGCCGGCACGATGCGATCGACGCCGATGTCGCGGTCGGTCTCCGCCGGATCGCGCCCGGCGCTCGCGCGTTCGCCCGTACCCGATGCGTCGCTGTCGCTCGAAAGGTTGCCGTCGCCGATATCCGGTCCGGCGGTGTTCGTCCCGGCGCCGGCGTCCAGGTCCTCGTGCGTTCCTCCCTCCAGGCCGATATCGGGCGCACCCCGCAGACCGGGCGCTCCCACGATGTCACTGCCCGAGTCGGAGGTGTCGCTCGGGCCGAGCGAACCCACGCCCTTGCCCCGGTCGGTCTTGGGGGGCTCTTCGCCCGAGTAATCGAGAGTGCTGTCGGCCATGTGCAATTCCTTCATCGGAAGTTGCGCGCAGCAAGCGTCGTGCCGGGCGCGGCAACCGGCTGCCGGGAAGCGGGCTTCACCCGCTCGGCAGCGCATAGGCGATCACCGAGTCTCCGGCCTTCGTACCCAGCGACCCGTGACCACCGGCAACGACGACGAGATATTGCCGGCCATCCTTTCCGAGGTACGTCATCGGCGTGGCCTGGCCACCGGCGGGCAGGCGCGCCCGCCACAACTGTTCGCCGGTCGTGACGTCGTAGCCGCGTACGTAGTAGTCGAGCGTGCCGGACAGGAACGCGACGCCGGAGGCGGTGACGATCGGTCCTCCGAGATCGGGCACACCCATGCGGAACGGCAGCGGGATCGGCGCGCGGTCGCGCACCGTGCCGTTGCGGTGCCGCCAGACGATCTCGCCGGTGCGCAGGTCTGCCGCGGCGACGTAGCCCCACGGCGGCGCCTGGCAGGGAATGCCGAGCGGCGAAACGAAGGGTTCGAGCTTCACCGCGAACGGTGCACCGAAGTTCTCGTTCAGCGCGGGCAGGCTTCCCGGCGGCGCGCTTCCGTCCGGCTGCACGTAGAGCTCCCGGTCGTTCGCGCGAGGCACGAGCTTCGAGACGAAGGCGAGATACGCGGGCGTCGTGAAAGCGACTTCGCGCACCGGATCGACCGCGACGCCGCCCCAGTTGAACACGCCGAAGTTGCCCGGATAGACCAGCGTCCCCTGCCGCGACGGCGGCGTGAACCGCCCGTCGTAGCGCAGTCGGTGGAACGCGATACGGCACGCGAGTTGGTCGAACATCGTCGCACCCCACATGTCGCGACCCTCGAGCGGCTTCGGCGCGAACGACAAAGCCGACGACGGCTGCGTCGGGGCGGTGCGATCGTCGAGCGCGGCACCCTGTGGCGCGGGCTTCTCCGCAACGGGCAGCAGCGGCTTGCCGCTGCGCCGGTCGAGCACGTACAGATCGCCTTGCTTGGTCGGCTGCACCAGCGCCGGTACCGTCTGCCCGTCGATGCGCAGGTCGACGAGGCTCGGCTGTGCCGGCACGTCGTAATCCCACAGATCGTGGTGCACGGTCTGGAACACCCAGCGCAGTTTCCCGGTGTCGAGTTCGAGCGCGACCACCGACGACGAGAATCGCTCCTCGGCAGGGCCGCGCTTCGCGCCGTACTGATCGGGCGGCGCGTTGCCCATCGGCAGGTAGACGAGGCCGAGCTGCGGATCGACGCTGGCGATCGACCAGCTGTTCGGCGAGTTCGGCGTATAGGTTGCGTCGGGCGCGATCGGCGCAGTCTCGTCCGGGTTGCCCGGATCGAAGTTCCATACGAGAGCGCCGCCGTCCGCGTCGTACGCACGAATCACGCCGGAGGTCTCGTGCGTCGAAACGTTGTCCAGTACGGTTCCGCCGACGATGATCAGGCCGTGCGCGACGACGACGGGCGACGTCGAGTAGTAGCCGCCCGGATTCACGTTCGGCATGTTCGCCCACAGGTCGATCTGCCCGCTTCCGTCGCCGAAGGCCTTGCACACCGAGCCGGTATCCGGATCGATCGCGATGATCCGCCCATCGGCCGTCGGCATGTAGAGCTTCGCGCCACAGCGCGCGACGGTCGGCCCGTCGACGGCGGCAACCGGAAGATCGGCCTTCGACGATCGACGCACCGCTGCTGCGTCGCGCTCGACGCCCGGTGGTGGCGCCGCACGGCCGTCGTCGTACGACAGCCCACGGCAGGTGAGATGCTGCAAAGCGAGCGCGCCCCGGATCTTCGGGTCGTATTCCCAGATCTTCTCGCCGGTCGTCGCGTCGAGCGCAATGACGTGCTGGTGCGGCGTGCACAGGAACAGGCGCTCGCCGATCTTCAGCGGCGTGACCTCGAAGGTGGTTTCGGGCGGATCGCCCTTCTGCCCGCGCAGGTCGCCTGTCTCGAAGCGCCACGCGACGGTGAGTTGCGAGACGTTCTGCGGCGTGATCTGCGCCAGCGGCGAGTATCGGCGGCCTGCCCGGGTGCGACCGTAGGCGCGCCAGTCTTCCTTCGGCACTTCGGACAGCGGCCGGGAAGCGCCGTTCGCAGCGTCGCGCGCGATCGTGCCGTCGATGCGATGCGGATGCGAGAACCACGAAACGATGCCGGTGACGAGAAAGAGCGCAAGCGAAGCGGCGAGTGCGGCGCGCGCCGGCCACCATCGACGATGGCGCTGCGCGTTGTGGGGACCACGCTGCGCGTCGGGGGGACGGTCGAGATCCCGCTGGTCATCGCCCGCGGTCTGCGAGCGATCGGCCGTGTCGTCGACGTCCAGGCCGCGCGCGACCCACGCACTGATCAGCAGCAGGCCGACGACGAAGACGACGTCGCCGCGCGCAGCGAGCGGCCACCAGTCGAGGCCGGACTCCCACAACGCCCAGGCGAGAGTGCCCAGCACCACCGCGGCATACAGCCACAGCGCCGCACGCCGCCTTCGCCACAGCAGCCCCGCGACGAGCAGCAGCGCAGCGCCGGCGACCGCGTAGTACCAGGAGCCGCCGAGCGCCACGAGCCAGGCACCCGCCCCGAGCAGGTACAGGCCCATCAGCGCGACCACGACAGCCGCAAGCGCGAGCCATCCACTCGGTCTCGTCGTCGCCATTTCCTTGCTCCGGTGATCCGATCTCGACGAGAGCGGGTTGCAAGTTCGGGACCTGACCGGGCGATCGCGCGGATCTTCCTGAGGCTGCGGCGCGAACGCGCGCGACCACCCGAGTCTGCGGCGCGAACGGCACCACCCGATGTGGCACGATGACGGAGGCTCGACGATTCGTCCGGAGGCGGCGCACATCGCGAGCATCGAGACGGAGAACCGGATGTCCGCCTACCTCATCGGCCACGTGAACGTGCGCGACGCGGCGCACTGGGCGCAATACCGCAGCAGTGTTCCGCGCACGCTCAGGCGCTGGGGAGGCGAACTCGTGTTTCGCGGCCGCCTCGCGCAGACGCTGAGCGGCCAGCAGCCGTATGCGGAGACCGTCGTGCTGCGCTTTCCGGACCTCGCGTCGATCGATGGCTGGCATCGCTCGGACGAGTACCAGGCGCTGATTCCGATCCGGCAGCTGGCCGCCGACGTGCTGCTGTCGAGCTACCAGGCCGACGATTGACGCTCCTGCGGCGGACATCGCTTGCCGAGCGTCGCCGCATCCATCCGAACATCGCGGCTCAGGCCACCTCGAACACCCGCAACTCCACGCGATCGGGCCGGCGGGCCCCGGTGCCGACGAAGAGCCGCTCCATCATCCACGCGAGCGAGGGCGAAGCCGTCTCGAAGCGCGGGATGCAGCGAAAGTAGATGCGGGCCGGATCGACCGGCTCGCCGCGCGCCAGCCGCCCGATGTCGTCCGCCGATCCGCTGCGCAGCGCGTGATTCTCGACGTAGATCCGATCGCCCGCATCGGTCTCGATCACGTAGCGCGCCTCCAGGCACGCAGCGCGATCGCCGACGATCCGCTGGAAATCGGCGCCGCCCGGCAGCACGCGTCCTTTCCAGGTGCCGCCGACGTGTTCGCACTGCACGCGTCCTCCGGTGATCGGAATCACGCGCCGATGTCCGTACCCGAAGGACGAAGCCGATGCACCGACCTCGACCGGAGCGCCGACCTCGACGTCCAGGCGAAGGCAGGGGCGCAGATCGGGGGGCGGCAACTCGTTCATCGCCCGCTCCTGCGGCAACGCGTCGCGGTCGGATGCCTCACCGTTCGTCGCCGTCGGGCGAGACGATCGGATTCGGGTTCGGACCGGCTCCCGGCGTCGTCGTCGTTCCCGAGTGGCTGCGGCTGCGCACGGGGACGCCGGTGCCGCTCATCGCGCCGCCGCTGACCGGGGCCGTCGTCGTGTCGCGCTGTGCCGGACCGTGCTCGACGGATTCGTCTCGTTCGCGCTCTTTGCGCTCGCCCCGCTGCGTGCGTGCCCGGCGCGCGGCGGCGTTCGACGGCGGCGCCGCTGGTCCGGTTCTCTTCTCGCGCTTGTCCTTCATGATGCCTCCGACGTCCTTCCACAACCGAGAGGAGATCCTCCGCGGACTGCCTCGTCATTCTGTCGGAAATCGCGTGACCGGGGTCCGGTCCCGCATTACACGCCGAGGTATCGCGCCGTCAGCTCCGGTTGCGCACGAAGCTCCGCCGGCGTTCCCTGCCACACGACGCGGCCCTTCTCCAGGATGTGATGCCGATCGACGAGCGCGGCCATTTCCGAAAGGTTCTTGTCGATGACCAGAATCGTCTGCCCCTGGCTCTTCAGCAACTGCAGGCAGGCCCAGATCTCGCGGCGCACGAGCGGTGCGAGACCTTCGGTGGCTTCGTCGAGGATCAGCAGGCGCGGGTTGGTCATCAATGCCCGTGCGATCGCCAGCATCTGCTGCTCGCCTCCCGACAGCGTGCGCGCGGCCTGCGCGTGCCGCTCCCCGAGGCGGGGAAACAGCTCGAAGACGCGGGAGAGGCTCCAGCCGCGAGCGTCGCCCTGCGCCGCGGGGCGCGCCGTGGCCAGCAGGTTCTCCTCGACGCTGAGCGAGCCGAATATGCGCCGTCCTTCGGGGACGAGCCCGATTCCCAGGCGTGCGATGCGATGTGGCCGCATGCCGGACAGGCCGTATCCGTCGAACTCGATGCCCCCCGCACGCAGCGGCAGCATTCCCATGACGACGCGCACCGTCGTGCTCTTGCCCATGCCGTTGCGGCCGATCAACGATGCGACCTGCCGTTCGCCGACCTCGAAGCCGAGCGCGAACAGCACCTGGCTCGAGTCGTAGCCGGCGTCGACGCCGTGCAGGCGCAGCATCAGTCGCTTCCCAGATAGGCGTTGCGCACTTCGGCGTTCGCCCGGACTTCCTGCGGCGTTCCGGTGAAGATCGCCCGACCGTAGACGAGGACCGTGATGCGATCGGCCAGCGAGAAGACGATGTCCATGTCGTGTTCGACCAGCAGGATCGTGTAGCGGCGCTTCAGCGACGCGAGCAGCTGCGACATCCGGTGCGACTCTTCGGCGCTCATCCCGGCCATCGGTTCGTCGAGCAGCAGCGTCGGTGCCTCGCGCGCGAGCACCATCGCCAATTCGAGCTGGCGCTTCTCGCCGTGCGCAAGCTCGCTGACGCGAACTCCGGCCCGCTGCGCGAGTCCGACGCGGCCGAGCGCATCGCGTGCCGGCTCGCGCAGCCGGGGGTCGCTGCGCGCGTCGCGCCACATGCCGAAACCGCCCGGCAGGCGCGCCTGCACCGCCATCGCGACGTTGTCCTCGGCGTCGAAGTCGGCGTAGAGCTGGCTGATCTGGAACGAGCGTGCCAGGCCGGCCGCCGCACGACGGTGCGCCGGCATTCGCGTGATCGCCTGATCGCCGAGGACGATCTCTCCGGAATCGGGGAAGAGCTCGCCGCTGATCTGCGAGATCAGCGTCGTCTTGCCCGCGCCGTTGGGACCGATCAGCGCGTGCAGTTCGCCCGTCTCGACGGCCAGGTCGACGTCCTGCGTCACGCGCAGCGCGCCGAAGGACCTGCACACCTTGCGCAGCGCGAGCCGCATCCCGCTCAGCCTTCGCTGCCGCGACCGGCGAGCAGCCCGTACAAGCCGCGCTTGCCGAACAGCACGACCAGCACCAGCACCGGACCCATCAAAAGCATCCAGTGTTCGGTCCACGCGGTGAGCATCTGCTCCAGACCGAGGAACACCGCCGCGCCCAGCACGGGCCCGAAGATCGTTCCCATTCCGCCGAGAATCACCATCGCCATCAGCTCGCCCGACTTCTGCCAGGTCGCCATGTCGGGGCTGACGAACAGGGCGTAATTCGCCCATAGCACGCCCGCCAGTCCCGTCCCCGCGGCGGAGATGGTGAACGCGGTCAGCGGATAACGCAGCGGAGCCAGTCCCAGCGCAATGCTTCGCCGGCGATTCTGCTTCAGGCTGCGCAGTGCCATGCCGAAGCGCGAGCCGACGATCCGCCGGCACAGCCATACCCAGGCGACCAGCAACGCGACGCACAGGTAGTAGAAGACACGGGGATCGCGCAGCGACATTCCGGCGAGCACGTTGCGCGAGTCGATCGCGAGTCCGTCGTCGCCGCCGTAGTACATGAGCCCGACGAGCAGGAAGTAGAACATCTGCCCGAAGGCGAGCGTGATCATGATGAACTGCACGCCGGAGGTGCGCAGCGACAGGAAGCCGATCACCAGGCCCGCCAGCGCGCAGACCCCGACGGCGAGCGGCCACAGCACGAGCGCCTCGCCGCTGCCCGCCCAGCCGAAGAGCCCGGAGCCGTCGGCCGTGTGGAAAGCGACGATGCCGATCACGTAGCCGCCCAGTCCGAAGAAGGCGGCGTGCCCGAAGCTCACCAGCGCGCCGTAGCCGAGGATCAGGTCCAGGCTCACCGCGGCGATTGCGTAGACGACGAAGCGCGTGAACAGGCTGACCAGGAAAGACTCGTCGAGGGCGTGCGCGAGAACCGGTACGAGCGCGAGCAGCACGAGACCGGCGACGATCGACCAGCGGGCGCGCGTCGCGCGCCGGACCGACGCGGCCGGCGGGGGGCCGGCAGCGGCCGGCACGGCCTGCGCCGGAACATCGACGGCGGAAGCGTCACGCATCAGATGCGCGCCGGCAGAAGCCCGAAGGGCCGGAACAGCAGCACGAGCGCCATCAGGATGTAGGCGCTGGCCGAAATCAGGCTCGAGGCGAGCGGATCGGCCAGTTGCGCCGGCAGGAATCCGCCGAGCAGCGACGGAACCCACGCGCGCCCGTAGGCGTCGCTCATGCCGACCAGGAACGAGCCGAGCAACGCGCCGCGCACCGAGCCGACGCCGCCGATCACGATCACGACGAAGGCGGTGATCAGGATGCGCTCGCCCATCCCGATCTGCACGGCGAGCAGCGGCGCGGACATCACGGCGGCGAAGCCGCACAGCAACGCGCCGAGCACGAAGACCAGGAGGAAGACGCGGCGCACGTCGACGCCGAGCGCCTCGACGATCTCGTGATCGTCGGCTCCCGCGCGCACGAGCATGCCGATCGGCGTTCGCTGCAGCAGGAACCACAGCGCCAGCGCGACGATCGCCGCGGCGCCGATGAAGGCCAGCCGCATCGCCGGATAGGCAAGACCGGGCAGCAGCT
The DNA here is from genome assembly GCA_023954015.1 of Burkholderiaceae bacterium. GTDB lineage: Bacteria > Pseudomonadota > Gammaproteobacteria > Burkholderiales > Burkholderiaceae_E > Zeimonas. The sequence continues at coordinate 27,325 of JAMLIS010000010.1, read as the reverse complement.
CGATCGAGCCGCGCAGCATCGGCGGGATGTCCATGAACGGCGGGCTGCGCCCGAAGACGATCGTCGCCAGTTCGTTCGTGAAGAGCACCAGTCCGAGCGTGGCGAGCACCTGGTCGAGATGGTCGCGGCTGTAGAGATGACGCACGACGAGTCGCTCGACCGCGAAGCCGTACAGGCCGGCGCCGAGCACGGCGGCGACGATGGCCGCCGCGAAGGAGCCGGTCGCGGCAGCCGCGCTCGCCGCGCAGAACGCCCCGACCATGTAGAACGAGCCGTGCGTCAGGTTGATGACGTTCATGATGCCGAACACGAGCGTCAGCCCGGCCGCCAGCAGGAACAACAGCGCGCTGTACTGCGCGCCGTTGAGCGTCTGCTCGACGAACAGCAGCATCGTTCGCGCGACGCGCGGCGCCGACGTGCGTCAGTCCGGGTGCGTCAACTGCCGCTCTTCATCGGACATTCGGCCGCGTGCGGATCGCCGTGGTCGGGCGCGATGACCTTCAGGGTCTTGTAGCCGAGCTTGCCGTCTGCGCCGGGCTCGACGTGCAACAGATACCAGTCCTGGATCGGATGCTGGTTGTTGGCGAAGCGGAACTTGCCCCGAACCGACTGGATGTCGGCCTTGCGCAGCGCCGCGCGGAACGCATCGCGCTTGCCTTCGATGTCGCCGCCGACCGCCTTCAGCCCGGTACCGATCAGCCGTGCCGTGTCGTAGGAGGTGGCCGCGTAGTCGGTGGGAAGGCGTCCGTAGGCCTTGACGAATGCGTCGACGAAATGCCGGTTCGCCGGGTTGTCGAGGTCCGCGCTCCACGATGCCGTGAGGTAGTAGCCGTTGCCCGCGTTGCCCGCGGCCGCGAGCATCCGGCGATCCATCGAATAGATCGGCGTGAGCATCGGCACCGACTGCGACAGTCCCGAGTTCGCGTATTGCTTGGCGAGATTGATGCCGGCGCCGCCCGGATGGAACTGGAAGATCGCGTCGGGCTTCAGTTCGCGCACGCGCGCGAGTTCGACCGAGAAGTCGGACTGGTCGAGCTTCGTGTAGATCTCGGCGAGCACCTCTCCCTTGAACGTGCGCTTGAAGCCGGCGAGCGCATCGCGGCCCGCCTGGTAGTTCGGCGCCAGCAGCACCATGCGCTTGTAGCCGAGTTCGTTGGCGGCCAGGCCGGCCGAGTCGCTGTAGGAGTCGTTCTGGAATGCAACCGAGAAGTAGCCGGGATTGCAGTTCTTGCCCGCGTAGGTGGAGGGCCCCGCGTTCAGGCTGACGTAGGTGCCGCCGGCATCGAGCACGGTGGGCGCCACCGCAACGAGCACGTTCGAGAAGTTGATCCCGGTGAACAGGCGCACGCCGTCCTGCACCATCCGGTCGGCGGTCTGCTTGGCGTTCGCGGGCTTGAGTCCGTCGTCTTCGACGAGCACCTGCACCGGAATGCCGCCGAGCTTGCCGCCTTCCTCCTTGACGGCGAGCAGGAAGCCGTCGCGCTCGTCCTCGCCGATGTAGCCGGCCGGAGTCGAGAGCGTGGTGAGCAGGCCGATGCGCACGGGGGCCTGCGCGTGCGCGAGGCCGACCGCGGCGGTAGCCGCGACAGCGGCGACCAGACTGGCGAGCGATTTCATTCGTTGTCTCCTTGGTTGTCCTTTCCGCGCCCCGGTGCAGCGCCGTTCTTCCCGATGCGCTCGGCTTCGAGTCGTGCCGCGATGATAGACCGCAACTCGCGACGCAATACCTTCCCGGCGGGGCTGAGCGGAAAGGCGTCCACCACTTCGAGGCGCTCGGGCAGCTTGAACCTGGCGATGCCGCGCCCCAGAAGGAATTCCTGCAGCTCTGCGAAGCCGAGTGCACGATCCGGCTTGACGATGACGAAAGCGCAGGCCTTCTCGCCGTATCGCTCATCGGGCATCGCGACCACGCAGACATTGGCGACGGACGGATGCGCGATGACGTGGTTCTCGACTTCCTCGACGCTGACCTTCTCGCCGCCCCGGTTGATCAGGTCCTTGAGCCGACCTTCCAGATAGAGGTAGCCGCCCACGAGCCGCACCGCGTCGCCCATGCGATAGAAGCCGTCGTCCGTGAATGCCGCGGCCGTGGCCTCGGGCGCGTTGTAGTAGCCGCGCACGGTGTACGGCCCGCGTACCGCCAGCTCGCCGACCGCACCTTCGGGGAGCTCGTTGCCCGCCGGATCGATCACCTTGATCTCGTCGCCCGGCGACACCGGACGTCCCGAACTGTGGAAGCGGATTTCCTCGGGATCGTCGAGCCGCGTCTGGTTCAGCAGCCCCTCGCCGGTGCCGTAGCTCTCGACGTAGGTGCACCCGAAGCGCTGTTCGATCTGTCGGCGCAATTCCGGAAGCAGCCGCGAGCCGCCGTTCATGTAGACGCGCAGCGAAGACAGGTCGCAGCGCTCGGGCCACGACGAGGCGAGCCAGCTCACGGCGAGTGGTACGCCGCCGGCGACGACGGTGATGCCATGCTTCTCGATCAGCGGAAACACGGTTTCCGCGCGTGTGTCGGGCGCGATGACGATGGTACCCCCGTGCGAAAGCACGGCGAGCATGCCCGGCGAGGCGAGCGTGTAGCCGTGCGACATCGGCAGCACGGCCAGGAACACGGTTTCCTCGCCGAATCCGGCGACCGCACCGCTTTGCGTGCAGTTGTAGACGTAGTCGTTGTGCGTGCGAGGGATGAACTTGGAGCGCGCGGTGGTGCCGCCGGAGAGCATCATCAGCGCTACGTCGCTGGCGTCGGCGAAGGCTTCGCCGCGCATGCGCGCGAGTTCGCCGTCGTCCACTTCGGCGGCGAGCAGAGCATCGAGCGAGACGGCGCCCGGGCCGGGTGCACCCGCGCCGACGATGACGCGAATCGTCGGCGCCGCGCGCTGCACTTCCTCGGCGAGCGCCACGTAGTCGAAGCGCTCCGTGCGCCCGGCGACGAAGTGCGCGGCCGCCTGCCCGTGCCGTGCGAAATGCACGAGCTCGGCCCGGCGATGCGCCGGAAGCGCCATCACCGGAATCACCCCGATGCGAAGCAGCCCGAAGAAGGCGTAGAGCAGCTCGATCGAGTTCGACAGCTGGAAGATCACCCGCTCGCGCGACTTCAGGCCGAGTCGTGCGAACTGCACAGCCAGCTGCTCGGAGCGCTCGACCAGCTGCCGGTACGTGGCCGACTTCGGCCCGTCGACGACCGCGAGCTTGTCGGGATGGCGCTGCATCGAGCGCTCGAGCATCTCGCCGAGCGTGATGTCGCGCCAGTAGCCCGCGGCGCGATACCGCTGCGCAAACGCCTCGGGCCAGGGCGTGCAACCCTCGAGCATCGTCGATTCCCGGGGCAACGTCAGGCGCTTGCGGGTTCGCTCGCGGCCGCCGACGAGACAGCTGCCGGCGGCGCGGGTTCGACGTGCACGACTTCGGACGGCGCACTCGCGTGCCCGGTCGCGTCGCACGCCCGCACATAGTAACGATAGCGCATGCCGCCGAGCAGCCCGGTGTCGGTGAACATCGTCGTCTTCACGCCGTCGACGACGCGCATCTCGCCGTCGTCGTCCGCGCGATAGACATCGTAATAGGTCGGGTTGCCCTGCGCCTTCTTCCACTTCAGCGTCAGGCCGTTCGACCCTTCCTTGACGCTGAGCCCGGCCCTGCCTTCGGGCCAGCTCGGCGCCGATGCCGCATCGTCGGCGGCGGGCGCCTGCATCGCCCCCTTCGGCCACAGGAAGCAGGTGACCGGCATGTGTGCGCCGTCGAGCTGCTTGCAGACGTTGCAGTAGTCGCACTCGACGATGCGATCGAGTGCGCCCAGGCGCAGCTTGCGAACCCAGTCGGGATCGGCCAGCAGTCCGCGCGCGATCGCCACCAGGTCGAGCTTGCCGGAGGCGATCGCTTCCTCGGCCACACGCGGGTCGGAAAGCTTGCCGGCGGCGATGATCGGCACGTCGTGGCCCTTCCCGCGCAGGAAGGCGCGGATCTGCTCGGCGTAGGACAGGTGCAGCGCCGGCGGGTACTTGGCGCCGGGCATGCAGCGATCGCCCGAGTAGCCGGAGTAGGCGTGCAGCACGTGGCCGGGCGTATGCACCGCATCCTCGAACTTGCCGCCGACCGACAGCGACAGGTAGTCGGCGCCGAGCTGCGCCATGCGCAGCCCGATGAGCTTGGCGTCCTCGACGGTGTAGCCGTCGCGAATGAACTCGTCGGCCAGATAGCGGATCCCGACCGGGAAATCATGGCCGGCATGGCGGCGAACGCTTTCCATCACGCGGCCGATCAGGCGAAGCCGATTCTCGAGCGTCGTGCCACCGTACTCGTCGGTGCGCGTGTTGGCGCTCGAGACGAACGACGCGAGCGTGTAGCCGTGCGCATTGTGCAGCTCGATGCCGTCGAAGCCGGCCGCGCGGGCCCGCGCGGCCGCCTGCCCGAACTGCTCGACGATGCGGTCGATCTCCTCGAGCGCCAGCATGTCGACCGTCTGGCGCCAGCCCGACTTCGAGATCTTCAGGAAATGGATCAGCTGCGGCACCACTTTCGAGTCGGAAGCATCGTGGATGCGCGCGTTCATCTGCGCGAGCCCGGGGACGAACCGGTCGTCGCCGATGCGCAACAGCGGGCCGGCGTTGCTGCCGTGGATCGCCATCGCCTCGACGACGATGAGACCGACCTCACCCTGCGCGTAGCGCAGGTAGCGGTCGGAGATCGCCTGCGTGACGAATCCGTCCTCGCCCGACAGTCGCGTGACCATCGCCGGAACCATCACGCGGTTCGGCACGCGCATGCCGTTGATGACGATCGGCTCGAGAAGTTTCATTGCGTTTCCCCTGTATGGAATCGGGCATTGCACGGCACGCGCGGCAGGACGCGGCGCGGGCTCGCCGCTGCTCGCTACGGCATCAGTTCGCCACCGGCGACAACGATGCTCTGCCCGGTAACGGACATCGCCGCATCGCTGCACAGCCAGGCCACCGTCTCGGCGACCTCCTCCGGACGGACCAGGCGAGCCTGCGGGTTGTGCGCGACCAGGCTCTGCAACGCCTCTTCGCGCGAGCGCCCGGTCTTGGCGGTGATGTTCGCCAGCGCCGCACCGACGATGTCGGTCTCGGTGTAGCCGGGGCAGACGGCGTTCACCGTGATCCCCTTGCGCGCGGTCTCGATCGCCAGCGCACGCGTGAAGCCGACGAGCGCGTGCTTGGCGGCGCAATACGCGGTGACGTAGGCCATTCCGGTGATGCCGGCGGTCGAGGCGATGTTCACGATGCGGCCGTGCCCGGCTTCGAGCATCGCGGGGAGTACCGCTCGCGCCGTGTGAACGGCGCCCATCAGGTCGACGTCGAGCACCTCGCGCCACAGCTTCGCGTCGCTCTTCAGGAACGGCGCCGAAGGGGCGATGCCTGCGTTGTTCACCAGGATGGCGGCCGGACCGCGCTCGGCGGCGCATTGCGCGATCGCTGCCGCGACCGACGCTTCCGCGGCAATGTCGACGACCGCGATTCCCGCCTGCACGCCGTGCTCGTCGCGCAGCCGGCGTGCGGCCGACTCGAGCGTCGCTGCCGTGCGCCCGAGCAGCGACAGCGCTGCGCCGCGCGATGCCAGCGAAGCGGCGATCGCGGCTCCGATGCCTCGCCCGCCGCCGGTGACGATCGCATGCCGGCCCGCGAACGGGCGCTCCCTGTGCAGTGCCACGGCAGCTTCTCCGGAAATTCGTTCAAGCTCAAACGATTATGAAGGGCGCCGGTTGCGAAACACAAGCCGGAAGCGGCAACGCTTGATCGGGATCAAGCGCCGGTGGGAATCAGGAATCGCCCGCAGCGCGCAGGGCCGCTCGCAGCCGCCCGAGAAGATCGTCGAGCGTCTTCAGGTCGTCGCGTCCGAATCCGCGCATCAGCTGCGCCAGCCGTTCGTTGTGCGCCGGGATCGCGCGCGCCGCCAGGCGCCTGCCGCGCGGCGTCAGCCGAACTCGCTGCACGCGCGCGTCGACCGGATCGCGCTCGCGCTCCACGAGACCAGCCGCCTCGAGCCGGCCGATCACGTCGGTGATGCTTCCCTTCGTCACCATCAACCGCTGCGACAGTTCGCCCATCGTCGGTTCCTCCGGCGGGCGCGCGAGCTGCGCAAGCACGTCGAAACGGGCGAGCGTCGTGTCGAAGCGCGCGCGCAGAATCTCGCGCAATTCGTTCTCGACCAGGTTCGTGCAGGTGAGCATCCGCAACCAGACGCGCGCCTCCAGGTTCTTCTGCCGCCCCCGTGCGGGTGCGTTCGTACGATCGTCCATTGCCTCGATTCCGCGTATAGTTGAAGCTTAAACTGTTTTTCGGATCGACCGGAGCGACCCATGTGGCGTCCGCCGCAGAAGATCAAGTGGAAGCCGGCGCCGGGCGAATGGCCGTCGCGCGAGCAGGCGCTCGCCTCGCGGCTGTTCTCGCCGCTGCGCGCAGGTCCCTTCGAACTCGCCACGCGCACCTGGGTGCCGGCGATGGTGCCGTGGCGCGGCACCGACGACGGTTTCGTCACGCAGGACAACGTCGACTGGTACGCGCGCTTCGCAGCCGGCCGACCCGGCGCGATCGTCGTCGAGGCAACCGGCATCCGCGACGTGCCGAGCGGTCGACTGCTGCGCATCGGCCACGACCGCTTCGTACCGGGGCTGCGGCGCATCGCCGACGCCGTGCGCCAGGCGAGCGGCGGCGAAACGAAGCTCTTCATCCAGTTGATCGACTTCCTGTCGATCCGGCGCAGGACCGAGCCGGAGAAATTCCTCGGGCGGCACCTGGCGATCACCGACCGGCACCGGCGCGCGCTCGGGCTCGCCGATGCCCCGGACGCCGAAGTGCGCCGCGCGCTGCTCGCGCTGCCCGAGGAGCGGCTTGCCGAAGTGCTCGACGCGCGCGAACTCGAGGCGCTTCGAATGGGCGCGCGCGAACGCGTCACCGACCTCGACCTGCCGCACGTGCGCGCGCTGCCCGAAGTGCTGCCCGATCTCTTCGCCGGCGCCGCGCGGCGGGCGCGCGAGGCGGGATTCGACGGCGTCGAACTGCACTATGCACACGCCTACACGATGGCGTCGTTCCTGTCCGCGCTGAACACACGCACCGACGGCTACGGCGGCTCGCGCGAAAATCGCCTGCGCCTGCCGCTCGAGGTCTTCGAGCGCGTGCGCGCCGAGGTCGGAGGCGACTATGCCGTCGGCTGCCGCTTCCTTTCGGAAGACTGCATCGACGGCGGATCGACGCTCGACGACTCGACCGTCTTCGGCGTCGCCTTCGCGCGCGCGGGAATGGACTTCCTGTCGCTGTCGCGCGGAGGCAAGTTCGAGGACGCGAAGCAGCCGGCGATCGGCGCGGCCGCGTATCCGTACACCGGTCCGAGCGGCTACGAATGCATGCCTGCGCACGTTTCGGACGAACGCGGCCCCTTCGGCCGCAACGTCGAGCCGTCGGCACGCATTCGCGCGGCGATCCGCGAAGCAGGCATGGCCACGCCGATCGTCGTCACGGGGGGTGTGCACGGCTTCGCGCAGGCCGAGGAACTGCTCGCATCGGATCGCGCCGACGTCGTCGGCTTCGCGCGCGCGAGCCTTGCCGACCCCGACTGGTTCGTGAAAGTGCGCAGCGGCCACGGCAACCAGGTCGCGACGTGCATCTACGCGAACTACTGCGAGGCGCTCGACGAGCGCCACGAAGAAGTCACCTGCCAGCTGTGGGATCGCGTCGATCTCGACGAGCCCGGCATCCGCAAGTCGAAGGACGGCAAGCGCCGGCTCACGCCGGCAGCATGGACGGGGCCGAAGTAGACAGTCAGTCCTGCGACCGATTCGACCGTCGCATACTCGCGTCGAATGCCGCGAAACACTGCATATTCAGCTACGGAATCGCTTCTCGGGCTGAGAATTCAGCGTTTCGCAGCACATCGGCCTAATACGGTGCGGTATCAGCGTTGGAGTCCGAAATCGCCGCCGCGGCCGCGTCCCGCGGCAAAGCGCGCCGCGCCCGACGGCGCCTCTTCGCGAATGACCGGGGCGCCGCCGAGACCCTCGCGTCTGAGTGCCTCGGAGAGATCGGTACCCCACTGCCGATGCGCCGAGATGCGGTCGGCCCGCAGGCACGACTGCGGAAAGCGAGCGATGTCGCGAGCCAGGCCTTCGGCCGCCTCGCGCGCGCTTCCCGGCGCGACGACGCGGTCGACCAGGCCGAAGGAAAGCGCCTCGACGGCGTCGACGGGTCGCCCGGTGAGGATCATGTCGAGCGCCCGCCCCTGGCCGATCAAGCGCGGCAGCCGCACGGTGCCCCCGTCGACGAGCGGCACGCCCCAGCGGCGGCAGAACACGCCGAAAATCGCGTCACGGCTGGCCACGCGCAGGTCGCACCAGATCGCGAGCTCGAGCCCGCCCGCGACCGCGTGGCCCTCGATCGCGGCGATCACCGGCTTGTTCAGCAGCAGTCTCGTCGGACCCATCGGGCCGACGCCTTCGGGCTCGTAGCGCATGCCCTCGGCGACGCGCGCCAGGTCGGCACCGGCACAGAAGTCCGACCCGGCCCCCGCGAGCACCGCAACGCTCGCGCCGTCGTCGGCGTCGAAATCGAGGAACGCGTCGCGCAGCAGGTCTGCAGTCTCTTCATCCACCGCGTTGCGCTTGTGCGGGCGATTCAGGACGATGGTCGTGACTGCTCCGCCGCGTTCGACGAGAACGGGCGCTTCGCCGATTCCGGACATCGAAGGGCTCCTTCGTTACGACCGGCGACGAAGGCGCCGGTGCTCCGGACACGATCGTATCGAAGCACGCGACGCGATGCCTCCCGCGCTCAGCGCACGCCCTGTCCGAGCATGACGCCGCCGACCTCCTTGCCATAGAAGTCCGCGCCGTCGTGCGCGTGGAACTCGTTGCGCGTCTTCTGCACCGAACCGTCGACGAGGCGCGGGTCCTGCGGACGCTCGTGGCTGTTCACGAAGGCGGCGACGTTCCATGCATCTTCGTCGCCCAGGCTCCCGCCCTTGCCCAGCGGCATGTTCGCCTTGATGAACGCCGCTGCGGTGCCGATCCGGTGCATTCCCGCACCCCAGTTGTACGAGTCCTTGCCCCACAGCGGCGGGAAGACATAGTCGTCGCCGACCTTCTGTCCCTGGCCGTCGTCGGCGTGGCAGATCGCGCACTTCGCCGAGTAGACCTGCCGCCCCTTCCCGATGTCGTAGCCGCGCGCCGGTTGCGCGACGTCCGGGTATCCGCGGCCGGCAAGCGCCACGCCGGTCGGCGCGCCTTTGGCCAGCCAGTAGGAGAAGACGGTCAACGCACGGATGATTTCCCCATCGACCGGCGGTGCCTTCCCGTTCATGCTGAACTCGAAGCACCCCTGCAGGCGCTCGGCGTAGCTATTCACCCGCTTGTTCTTGCTCCGGTAGGCCGGGTACATCGTGTAGGCGGCCCACAAGGGCGCCGAATCCGCCTTGCGGCCCTCCCCGAGGTGGCAGTTCGCGCACTTCATTCCGTTGCCGACGTACTCGGGCGCCTCGTTGCCCGTGTCGACGAAGATCGCGCGGCCCCGGCGAACGAGTTCGCCGAAGGCGTCGTCGGGAATCGTGGTCTCCGGTGGCGGGCGGAAGCGCACCTCGTCCGTGCCGTGTTCCCGCGCCGGCGGGTCCGGTCGGCCCTCGGCCGCCTCCGTGGCGGATGGCAAGACCGTGAGCGCAGCGAGCGCGACCAGCGCATGCAGAAACGGAAATACCTTCATTGCTCGCCTTCCTTGCGGGTCAGGCCTTCGAAGTACTCCGCCACGGCCTTCACCTCCGCGTCGGTCAGCGAACGCGCGATGTGTCCCATCAGGTCATCAGGATCGTTTTTACGCGTTCCGGTGCGCCACGCGTCGAGCTGGGCCGACAGATAGGAAGCCGGCTGTCCGGACAATGGAGGAAAGTGATCGCCGACACCGACGCCGCCCGGGCCGTGGCAGGCGACGCATTCGGGAATGTTGCGGTCCCACGCGCCGCGCAACGCGAGGAGCTCGCCGGCGCCTTGCGCCTTGTCGACGCGATCGACCTTCCGGGCCGCAGGATGGGGCAGCTTCGCGACGTACGCTGCCACGGCCTGCCGTTCGGCATCCGACAGGGCCGCCGCGATCGGCTGCATCACCGGACTGCTACGCGTGCCCGACCGGAAAGCGCGGAGCTGCCCGAGCACATACGGCGACGGCAGGCCGGCCAGGCGCGGAAAGCCGCCTGCCCCCATCCCGAGCGCCTCGGGGCCGTGGCAAGTCGCGCAGGCCGTCGCCGCAGGCTTCGCGCCCCCGCGTTCGTACACCGTCCGCCCGTCGACGTTCGACGCGTGTGCGGGCGCCAGACAGGCGAACAACGCGAGCAGCGTAGTCGGGAAGGAAAAACGGGGCATCCGGCGATCACTCCTTGCTTGCGCGCAGCGCGCTTCTGGGGAGACAGCCGACGGCGAGGCAACTCCGGTGCCCGCCTCGGGAAGCGTCACGCCGTCGGGCCCTACGGTCGCCGGCGTGCGCAATGGTCGTTGCGCGCCGCCGGCCGTGAAGGCCTACCATCCGTGCATGCGCCGCGGCGACGCCGCGCACGAAAGAGCGCACGAAAGAGCGCACGAAAGCCGGAGCGGGACCGGCCAGGACAGGGACGCCGTGAACATCGACCGCTTCAGGCAGGAAGCCCCGGCCGCGCAGGAGCCGGCCACGCGCGAGTCCGACGCGCGCGAGTCCGACGCGCGCGAGTCCGACGCGCGCGAGTCCGATGCACGCGAGCCCGATGCACGCGAGCCCGATGCGCGCGAGCTCGGTGCGCGCGAGCCACGCGCCATCGGGGTGGTTGCCGCGGTGCGCGGCAACGTCGTCGACGTGCACGCATCGACGCCGCCGCCGCGCTTTCGCGACCTGCGCACCGGACCGGACGGCCGGATCGTGCTCGAGGTGCAGACGCATGTCGATGCGCACACCGCGCGGTGCATATCGCTCACCGGCACGCGCGGCCTGGCGCGCGGCGCGCCGGTGTTCGACACGGGCGACGTGCTGCGAGTGCCCGTCGGCGAAGCATTGCTCGGGCGCATGCTGAACCTGTTCGGCGAACCGATCGATCGCGCCGGTCCGGTACACGCCGCCGCCCGCTGGCCGGTGCAGCGCGCGCCGCTGGCGCTCGCCGACCGCGTCGCCAGCGGCGAAGTCCTGACGACGGGAATCAAGGCGCTCGACCTCCTCACGCCGCTCGAGCGCGGCGGCAAGAGCGGGCTGTTCGGCGGCGCCGGCGTCGGCAAGACCGTCGTCATCACCGAACTCATCCACAACATGGTCGGCCGCTATTCGGGCGTGAGCATGTTCTGCGGAATCGGCGAGCGAAGCCGGGAAGCCGAGGAGCTGTTCCGCGAGATGCGCGACGCGGGCGTGCTCGGGCGCACGGTGCTGATGTTCGCGCAGATGAACGAGCCGCCCGGCGCACGCTTTCGCGTCGGTCACGCGGCGCTCAGCGTCGCCGAGTATTTTCGCGACGAGGAACGGCGCGACGTGCTGCTGCTGATCGACAACATCTTCCGCTTCGTGCAGGCGGGCTCCGAAGTGTCCGGGCTGATGGGACGGATCCCGTCGCGCGTGGGCTACCAGCCGACGCTCGCGACCGAACTCGCCGAACTCCAGGAGCGGATCGCGAGTTCGGCCAACGCATCGATCACCTCGGTGCAGGCGGTCTACGTGCCCGCCGACGACCTGACCGACCCGTCGGCGACGCATACCTTCGCGCACCTGTCGGCGTCGATCGTACTGTCGCGCACACGCGCCGCGCAGGGCCTGTATCCGGCGGTCGATCCGCTGCGCTCCGACTCGAAGATGCTCACGCCGACGGTGGTCGGCGAGCGGCATTACCGCGTGGCGCAGTCGGTGCGCCAGGTGCTGGCCGAATACGAGGAGCTCGAGGACATCATCTCGATGCTCGGCATCGAGGAGCTGTCGCGCGCGAACCAGCACACCGTGCAGCGCGCGCGCCGGCTCGAGCGCTTCCTGACGCAGCCGTTCTTCACGACCGAACAGTTCACCGGCGCCGCGGGCGTGTCGGTCGAACTGGACGACACGATAGCCGGCTGCGAACGGATCCTGTCGGGCGAGTTCGACGACGTTCCCGAACGCGAATTCTTCATGATCGGCCGCATCGACGCGATCGAAACGAAGCGAAAGGCGCAATGAACAGCGCATCGATGCGACTTCGCGTGATGCTTCCGGCCAGGGTGCTGGTCGACGATGCCGCCCGCCGGATCGTCGCGCGCGCCGCGGACGGTTCGTTCTGCCTGCTGCCGCGCCACGCCGACTTCGTCGCGGCACTGGTGCCCGGCATTCTCGTCTACACGACCGTCGACGAGCGCGAACGCTTCGTCGCCTGTGCCGAGGCGATTCTCGTCAAGGCCGGCAACGACGTGCTGATCTCGGCGCAGAACGGGATGGCCGGCGACGATCTCGAGACCCTGCAGCGCGTGGTGCGCGACCGACGCCGTGAACTGGACGAAGAGACGCAACGCGCGCATTCCGCGCTGGCGCGGCTCGAAGCGAACACGATCCGTCGCTTCGTCGAGATGGAGCGCCAGGGACGTGTCTGAGCGCGACGCCGACGTCGAGCGCGCGAAGGACATAGCCGCGTCCGGACGCCGTGGCGCAGTTGCGCCCGATGCGCCCGATGCGTCCGACGCCGCCGCCGACGCCGCCACGCGCCTGCAGCGCGACGTCGCGCAGCAGGCGCGGCGAATGCAGCGCGCACGTCTGCGCGGCGAGCGCACCGTATGGTTCTCGCTCGGCATGATGGGAATGGTCGGGTGGTCGATCGCGCTGCCCACCGTCGGCGGCGCGGCGCTCGGCGTGTGGCTCGATCGCGTCTGGCCGCTGCGCTTCTCGTGGACGTTGACGCTGCTGTTCGTCGGTGCCGCGATCGGATCGCTGAACGCGTGGCGCTGGATTCGCCAGGAGAGCGACGATGAGCGCGATTGACGCGACCGTGCTGCCGCTTGCCGTCGGCCTGCTGGTCGGCCTGGCAGCCGGCTTCGCAGCCGGCCTCGCGTTCTTCGGCGGGCTGCGGATGACCGTCGACCGGCTGCCCTCGGCACGTCGCCCGGGTACGATGTTCCTCGCGAGTCTCGTCCTGCGCATGGCGCTTGCGGCAGGTGTCCTGTTCGCACTGGCGCGCTGGACCGACTGGCCGGGCGCGCTCGCCGGCGCGGCCGGAATGATCGCGGCACGCAGGGTGCTGCTGCGACGCCCGGCGCCGGACGTCGAGCCGAACCCGGAGACGCGACGATGATCCAGATGAGCCCCGACGAATGGGTGCTGTGGCGCCTCGGCGCGTTCGAACTCAACGCGACGATCGTCTTCACGTGGGTGCTGATGCTGATCCTGGTCGTCGGCTCGGCGGCGATCACGCGCGGGCTTTCGGCCGAGCCGCGCCTGTCGCGCGGGCAGAACCTGCTCGAGGTCCTCGTCGTCGGCATCCGCGACCAGATCCATTCGGTGACGCAGCAGGATCCGGGCATCTACCTGCCTTTCATCGGAACGCTGTTCCTGTTCATCGCCGGCGCCAACCTGCTCGCCATCGTTCCCGGCTGGCAGCCGCCGACCGGGTCATTGTCGACGACGACCGCGCTCGCGGTGTGCGTGGCACTCGCCGTACCGCTGTTCGGCATCACGCGCGAAGGCCTGGGCACCTACCTGCGACACTACGTGCGGCCGAACGTGTTCATGCTGCCGTTCAACGTCATCGGCGAATTCTCGCGCACGCTCGCGCTGGCGGTACGCCTGTACGGCAACATCATGAGCGGTACGGTGCTGGTGGCGATCCTGCTGTCGCTCACCCCGTTCTTCTTTCCGGTCGTGATGCAGGTGCTGGGACTGCTCACCGGACTGATCCAGGCCTACATCTTCGCGGTGCTCGCGATGGTCTACATCGCATCGGCCGCGAGCGCCAGCGGGACACGCATCGTCGCTTCGAAGGAGGATCCATCCCGTGGATAGTCTCGCGTTGATCGGCATGGTATCGATCGTCACCGCCGGCCTGACGATCGCGATCGGCTCGATCGGGCCGGCGCTCGGCGAGGCACGCGCCGTGGCGCAGGCGCTCGCCGCGATCGCGCAGCAACCCGACGAGAGCGCGACGATCACGCGCACGCTGTTCGTCGGGCTGGCGATGATCGAATCGACCGCGATCTACTGCTTCGTGGTGTCGATGATCCTAGTGTTCGCCAACCCGTTCTGGAATCACGTCGTCGCGGCGGCCGGAGGCTAGCTTGCAGGTCGACTGGATCACGGTCGTCGCGCAGGCGATCAACTTCCTCGTACTGGTCTGGTTGCTCCGGCGCTTCCTGTACCGGCCGATCCTCGACGCGATGGCGACGCGCGAGCGCCGCATCGCCGATCGCCTCGCGCAGGCGAACGAGCGCGAGCAGGCGGCGGCCGCGCGCGAGGCCGAATACGCCGAACGACTCGCCCGCTTCGAGCGCGAGAGCGACGAACGCCACGCCGAGGTCGAGCGCGAGGCCGCAGAGGAGAAGGCGCAACTGCTCGACGCTGCGCGCCGCGCCGCCGCCGACGCCGAAAGCGGCTGGCGCGAAGGCCTTGCGCGCGAGAAGCGCGAGTTCGCCGCGACGCTGCGCGAATCGCTCGGCGCGGCGATCGGCCTTGCCGCGTCGCGCTGCGTGGCCGAGCTCGCCGACGCGAACCTGCAGGCGCGCGCGATCGAGCGCTTCGTCGCACGCCTGGCGTCGCTCGACGAGCCGCTGCGCCGCGCACTCGCCGGCGCCGACCGGCTGGTGCTCGTCACCGCGTCTGCGCTCGACGACGAAGCGCGCGCCGGACTCGAGCGCTCGGTGCGCGAAGCGCTGGCCGGCAACCCCGTGCTTCGTTTCGAGCACGACCCGCAACTCGTGCTCGGTGTCGAGCTGCGCTCGGCCGACACGCGCGTCGCCTGGAGCGCTGCCGACTACCTGGACGAAGCCGAGCGCCAGATCGACCAGCGCATCGAAGCGGCACAGGCCGGCTGAGACCAATGCTGCGCACGCTCGCCGCGCTGAGCCTGCCGATCACGCGCGAAGCGCTCGATGCGATCGGCGATCCGCTGCGCGCCGGCGAGATCGGCACCGTCGTGCAGGTGGGCGGCGGTCTGGCCGAAGTGCGCGGCCTGCGCGGACTGATGTCGGAGGAGCTGGTGCGCTTCGACGGCGACCTGCTCGGCATCGCGTCGAACCTCGAACCCGACATCGTCGGCGTCGCGCTGCTCGGCGACTCGTCGCGGCTGGCGGCAGGCAGCGTCGCGTATCGCACCGGCGGCATCGCCGACACCGCCGTCGGCGATGCGCTGCTCGGCCGCGTCGTCGACACGCTGGGCCGTCCGCTGGATCGCGCCGGCCCCGTGCACGCGACCACGCGCAGCGCCATCGAGATCGACGCGGCGCCGATCATGGATCGCGCGCCGGTCGAGATCCCGCTGCAGACCGGCATCAAGGTGGTCGACGCGCTGGTGCCGATCGGACGCGGCCAGCGCGAGCTCATCCTCGGCGACCGCCAGACCGGCAAGACCGCGATCGCCGTCGACACCATCCTGAACCAGCGGGACCAGGGCATCGTCTGCGTGTATTGCGCGATCGGCCAGCGCGGCACCGCGGTGGCGCGCGTGATCGAGCGGTTGCGCGAAGCCGGTGCGCTCGCCTACACGACGGTGATGGTCGCGGCCGGCGAGGACGCGCCCGGACTGCAATACCTGGCGCCCTACGCAGCGACCGCGGTGGCCGAATATTTCATGCGCCAGGGGCGCGACACGCTCGTCGTCTACGACGACCTGACGCGTCACGCGCGCGCGTATCGCGAACTGTCGCTGCTGATGCGACGCCCGCCCGGGCGCGAAGCCTATCCGGGCGACATCTTCTACCTGCATGCCCGGTTGCTCGAACGCGCGACCCGCCTGCGTGCCGAGGCTGGAGGCGGCTCGATGAGCGCGCTGCCGATCATCGAGACGCAGGCGCAGGACCTTTCCGCCTACATCCCGACGAACCTGATCTCGATCACCGACGGGCAGATCTACCTGTCGCCGACGCTGTTCAACCGCGGCATGCTCCCCGCCGTCGACGTCGGGCGCTCGGTCTCGCGCACCGGCGGCAAGACGCAGCGCCCGGCATTGCGACAGCTGTCCGGCCCGCTGCGCCTGTCGTATGCGCAGTTCGAGGAACTCGAATCGTTCTCGCGCTTCGCCACGCGCCTGGACGACGACACGCGTCGAACGATCGAGCGCGGCCGACGCGTGCGGGAAGCGCTGCGCCAGGGCGAAGCGCAACCGCTGGCGCCGGCCGAACAGGTGGCCGTGCTGCATGCCGCGACGCAGGGCGTCTTCGACGCGCTCGCGGTCGACGCCGTGCGCGCGGCGACGCACCGCGTGGCGCGGCGCATGCGCGAAATGCTCGGCGAACTCGCCGAACGGATCGACGCCGGCGCGAAACCGTCGGACGACGACTGGAACGCCCTGCTGCACGACGCGCGCGCCGCGGTCGACGAACCGGACACGGACCGATGAGCGAAGGCGTCGAGCGACTGCGTCGGCAGCTCGACAGCGTCGAGGATCTCGGCACGCTGGTGCACACGATGAAAGCGCTCGCGCAGGTCAGCATCCACCAGAGCGAGCGGGCGGTACGCGCGGTTCACCTGTACCTGCGAACGGTGCGTCTCGGCGCGTTCGCACTGCTGCGCGACAGCGCGATTCCTGCGCCGCCGGACATGCGTGCCGACGCGCCGCGCGGCCTGATCGTTCTCGGCTCCGACCATGGCATGTGCGGGCGATTCAACGACGACGCCGCCGAGCAGGCGGCCGCATCGATCGACGCGGCGCGTCGCGACGGCGCTTCGCTGCGCCTGGGGGTGGTGGGCGCGCGCGTCGCCGCGCATCTGGAGGCGCACGACGCACACCCCGAAACACGCATTCCGGCCCCCGGCTCGACGGCGGGAATCACCGCGACCGTCCAGCGCCTGCTCGGCGTCGTCGACGCGTGGCGCGACGCCGGCATCGAGCACGTGGCGCTCGTTCACAACCGCTCGGTGGGCGCGATGCGCTACGAACCGGTCGTCCGCTCGACGACGCCGGTCGACCTGCGCCGAATCGCCGACATCGGCGGGCCGTGGCCGTCGCGGCGCCTGCCGATCCACAAGATGCCGCGCGAGGCGCTGCTCGCCGCGATCGTGCGGCAGTACGTGTTCGCCGCGCTCTTCGAGGCGTGCGCCGAATCGCTCGCCGCCGAACACGGCGCGCGCCTGGCGGCGATGCAGGCTGCCGGGGAATCCCTCGACGAGCGTCGCGAAGAGCTCGGCACGAAATACCGCCGCCGGCGCCAGGAAGCCATCACCGCCGAGCTGCTCGACGTCGTCGGAGGCTTCGCGGTATTGACGCAGGGCGTCCCTGACCCGGAGCGCGATCGCTTCCGCGCGTGACCGTGGCGTCGAACCGAAGCCTCCTGCGCCACGCGTCATCGTCCTTCCCGGGTTATGCGCGGGTGTAGTCCCTGCACCGCGTATGCTGATCCGCGGCAGGCAGAGCGCGCCTACGGCGACGGCCTTCCATTCCCACCGCAGGAGCACCCGAGATGACCGAACACCCGAAAGCCGGAAAGGGCTCGACCACCGGAAGCGGCGCCCCGGCGATCAGCGATCGCAATTCCCTGACGATCGGCCCGGACGGCCCGATGCTGCTGCACGACGTGCACTTCCTCGAACAGATGGCGCACTTCAACCGCGAGAAAGTCCCCGAGCGCCAGCCGCACGCGAAAGGCAGCGGTGCATTCGGCGTGTTCGAGACCACCGCCGACGTTTCCCGCTGGACGAGGGCGTCGCTGTTTCGCAAGGGAGCAAAGACCGAGATGCTCGCGCGCTTCTCGACGGTGGCGGGCGAATCGGGCAGCCCCGACACCTGGCGCGACGTGCGCGGCTTTTCGCTGAAGTTCTACACCGACGAAGGCAATTACGACCTGGTCGGCAACAACACGCCGGTCTTCTTCGTGCGCGACGCGATGAAGTTCCCGCACTTCATCCGCAGCCAGAAGCGGCTGCCCGATTCGGGACTGCGCGACAACCACATGCAGTGGGACTTCTGGACCCAGAACCCGGAAAGCGCGCACCAGGTGACGTACCTGATGGGCGTGCGCGGCCTGCCGCGCACCTGGCGCCAGATGAACGGCTACGGCTCGCACACCTATCTGTGGGTGAACGCGGCGGGCGAGAAGTTCTGGGTGAAATACCACTTCCACACCAACCAGGGCATGGCGTTCTTCACCAACGCCGAGGCCGCCGCGATGGCAGGCCAGGACGCCGACTTCCACCGTCGCGACCTGTTCGAGGCGATCGCGCGCGGCGAGCATCCGAGCTGGAAGCTGTCGGTGCAGGTGATGCCGTACGCCGACGCGAAGACGTACCGGCTCAACCCCTTCGACCTGACCAAGGTCTGGCCGCACGCCGACTATCCGTTGCACAAGGTCGGCACGATGACGCTGAATCGCAACCCGGAGAATTTCTTCGCGCAGATCGAGCAGGCAGCGTTCTCTCCGGGCAACACCGTGCCGGGCATCGGGCTGTCGCCCGACAAGATGCTGCTCGGCCGCGCGTTCGCGTACAACGACGCACAGCGAAACCGGATCGGCACCAATTTCCATCAACTGCCGGTGAACCGTCCGAAGGTTCCGGTCAACACGTACATGTTCGATGGCCAGATGGCCTTCGAGCACAGCGGCAACGCACCGGTCTACGTGCCGAACAGCGGCGGACGCCCGTGGTCGGACCAGACCGGCGTGGTGGCCGACGGCTGGGAAGCCGACGGAGAGATGGTGCGCAGCGCCTACACGCTGCGTCCCGACGACGACGACTTCACGCAACCCGGCATCATGGTGCGCGACGTATTCGACGATGCGCAGCGCAGCCAACTGGTCGACCAGGTCGCCGGCAGCCTTCTCGGCGGCGTACGCTCGCCGGTGCTCGAGCGCGCTTTCGACTACTGGAAGAGCATCGACCCGGACACGGGACGGCGCATCGAGGAGAAAGTACGCGCCGGCCACGCGCCCCGGCCGGCCGAAGGAATGGGCGAGAGCTGAGAACGTGTGAACCAATCGTCCATGCCCGTCTCGCGCGCCAGGAAGCACCCGGTTCAGTCGCCCTTTGCAGTGCCTGCGCCGTGCGCGTCGGCCGCACCCGCATATTGATCGACTGCGCCGGCCATCTCCTTCATCACCTGTTCCATCGACTTGCTGCCGTACGGATAGAACGGCTTCTTGTCGCCGGCGTCCCAGCGGCGCTTCAGGTCGGGATCGGACAGGTCCCAGTCGGGCCGGATCGACCGGGTCAGCTCGCGCAGTTCGGCGTGCAGCTCCGCCGTCGACGGGCGCCCCCAGTAGTAGTAGCCGTTCCAGATCCGGTGGACCCGCAGCCCGGGACCGAGCAGGACGGTGTGCGGAATCATCGGCCGGTGCCGCGTGTCGGTGTATTCCTCGATGTCGAGGTCGTCGCGCACCATCTTCTTCTCGTCGTAGAGAAACGGGTAATGTGCGCCGAGCTGCTGGCGCAGGTTGTTCGTCGTGTGCCAGTCGTCGGTGGTGATGACCACCAGATGGCACGTGCCGACGACGAGTTCCGCATGGAACGCGGTGAGCCCCTGGAGCTGCTGTCGGTCTTTCGGGCAGAAGAATCCGCGGATCAGTACCACGAGCATCGGGTCGCCGACACCCTGCAGCGCCGACAGGCGGCGCGGCGTCCTGGTGTGATCGGGCAGGACGTAATCCGGGAACGTCTTGCCGGAAACGATGTCGGCACGCATGTTGCAACTCCTTATCGTGAATCGTTCCGGCGCTCGCGCCGATCCCGTCGACGCGCAATGCACGCGCCCGCAACATCCTCGTGAAGACCCTCGCGCAACCGGATGGCACGCCAGCAGAGGGCACGCCAGCAGAGGGCGCGGATCGCTGGCGCATCCTGGCGGTGCTGCTCGGCGTCATCTTCATGTCGCTGATCGGCGTGAGCATCGTCAACGTTGCCCTTCCGTCGATCCAGCAGGGCCTGGGGGCGGATCAGTCCGATCTCCAATGGGTCCTGTCCGGCTATGCATTGACCTTCGGGATCATCCTGGTCGCTGCCGGGCGCGCCGGCGACATCATGGGACGCGGCGGCATATTTCTCGTCGGCGTCGGCATCTTCACCGCCTCGTCCATCGCCGCCGGACTGGCCCCGGACCCGCTGTGGCTCAATGCGGCGCGCTTCGTCCAGGGGATCGGATCGGGGCTGCTCAATCCGCAAGGCATCGGGATGATCCAGCATCATTTCCGGGGTGACGAGCGCGGCCGGGCCTTCGGCTATTTCGGAACCGCCGTCGGCTTCTCGGTCGCCATCGGTCCGGTGCTGGGCGGGCTCCTCATCGAGGCCGGCGGCCCCGACCTGGGCTGGCGACTGACGTTCCTGGTCAACGTTCCGATCGGCATCCTCGCAATCGTCCTGGGCTGGATGTGGTTTCCGAAACCCCTGTTCCGCAGCGCCGCGGAACGCGCACCCGACGGTTCGGCGTCGACTGCAGGCCGGTGGAGCTCGCTGGATCCGGTCGGCTCGGCGCTGCTGGGACTCGCGATCCTGGCCATCCTCTATCCGTTCATGGAGTCGCGTGGTTCTACGCTCTCGTGGGCGCTGCTGCCGGTGAGCCTGGTCCTGCTCTGGCTGTGGATTCGATGGGAGCGGCGTTCCGCACGCCTTGGCCACAGCCCGATGGTGGACCTGGACATCTTTCGCACCAGCAGTTTCACCAACGGCACCCTCATCATGACGCTCTACTTCATGGGCATCACCAGCGTCTGGGTGCTGGTGGCGTTGTACCTGCAGGAAGGCCAGGGCAAGACGGCCTTCGAATCGGGGCTCTTCGGGATTCCGGCGGCCCTGTTGTCGGCCTACGCCGCACATTGGGCGGGCAGCCGAGTAAGCCGATATGGCCGGAAGATCGTGATCGGCGGACTGATCCTGGGCCTTCTGGGCCTCGCGGCGAGCATCGGCGTCGTCCTGCTGCACGAGCGCTTCGATCTGAGCGTGTGGTGGCTGCTGCTGTCGCTGTCGTTCATCGGGTTGGCGCAAGGTTCCGTGATCAGCCCGAACCAGACGCTGACGCTGGCGGAGGTGCCGCTCGACTACGCGGGGAGTTCGGGGGCGATCATGCAGACCGGGCAGCGCATCGGGACATCGGTGGGCATCGCGATGATCACGGCCGCGGTCTTTGCGTCGCTTGCGATCTGGTCCTGGTCGGTCGCCACGGTCATCGGTTTCGGCCTGATCGCCGTCGTGGTGCTCGCCGCGCTCGGCGTGGCCTTCAAGGATCAGCGCGATCGCGGAAGGCAGGCCGAAGAAAGGACCGGTCCGTGAGGCGAGCGATGACGGCAGCTCGATGTCGGCAGGACGTGATCCTCGGCAACTACGTGGGTCGATCGAACCGGAACCCGAGAGACCCGGAACCGAAACCCCGTCAGAGCAGCCATTCGATCGGCAGCATCGACAGCACGGCCACGAATGCGCGCAGCCAGAAGCCGGTGCGAGGCTCCTGGTCGTAGACGATCTCCTTGCCGTCGCGCTGCTGCACCCACTGCAGCGCTCCCGCGTCGTTCAGGCGAACGCGATAGGCGCGCGCCGGAACGACGTTGGCAAACGCATCGGCGATCGCCTGCGCCATCGCCGGGCTCTCGATCACGAAACCGAGTTCGGTGTTCAGTCGTTCGGATCGCGGATCGAAGTTGAACGATCCGACGACGACGCGCGAACGGTCGACCGAAAACGTCTTCGCGTGCAGGCTGGCGTTCGAGCTGCCCAGCCGTCCATGTGCCGTGGTGGGGGCAGGCGAATATTCGGGTTCCATCTCGAAGATTTCGACTCCGGCCTCGAGCATCGGCTTGCGCCGCCTGGCGTAGCCGGAGTGCACGGCAGCAACATCGGTGGCCGCCAGCGAATTCGTCAGTATCGTGACCTTGATTCCCTGCCGGGCCAGCGCGCTGAAGTATTCGACGCCTCTTCTTCCGGGCACGAAATACGGCGAGACCAACTCCAGCTCGCTCGTCGACGCCTGGAAGACCTCTTCGAGCCGCGTCCACAGCAGTTCGTCGTCGCGGGCACGACCCAGTCCCTTGGCCGGATCGTCACTGATCATCTGCACGCCGGCCCATTCGAAGGGCAACTGCCGTGCAAGCACCTGCCGTACGTACGGCGAATCGGCGATCGCCTGCATGTAGGCGACGGCGGCGGGATCCTTCGCGACCCGCGAAGCGGCTGCCGCGACCTCGGCAATCGCTGCCGGGCTCACGCGGGCCAGTATGCGCCCGGCCGGGTACGACGAGGCGCTTGCCCAATAACGGTCGAAGTCCCTCGAAACGTCGTCGACCACGGGGCCGATCGCCAGCACGTCGAGGTCGACGAAGGAGATGCCCTGTCCGGCGTCGAAATATTCGTCACCGATGTTGCGACCCCCGATGATCGTCGCCTGGTTGTCCGCGGTGAACGACTTGTTGTGCATGCGCCGGTTCAGCCGCCAGAAGTCGCCAAGAAAGCTCAAGACACGCCAACGCCGGTGCACGAACGGATTGAACAGACGCACTTCGATGTTCGGTTGCGCGTCCAGCGCGGCGAGCACGGTATCGAGGCCGGCGGTCTTGTTGTCGTCGAGCAGCAGGCGCACGCGCACGCCACGGGCCGCGGCGCGACGCAGCGCTTCGAACATCAACGTGCCGGTCTTGTCGCCGTTCCAGATGTAGTACTGGATATCGAGCGAGCGCTCGCTGGCGTCGGCCAGCAGCACGCGTGCGGCGAAGGCGTCGCGCCCGTCGGCCAGCGCGAAGACGCCCGACTTTCCGGGATGTGCCTGCACCATCGGCAGCGCCGCCTTGCCCAACCGGGTGTCCGACGTGTCCCGCAGGACCGTCGAGGCGCTTCGATCGTCGAGTGAAGGCAATGGCGCGCACCCGTGCAGCAGGGCCAGGGCGAGGATCGACGGCACGCGCAGGCAACCGAGTCGGTCGAGCGCTGCGCGGAAAGCGCGGCGGAACCCGCCGGTCGTCCGCGACAGGAAGGAAACGCGGCTCGTCGCCGCGCGGATCGCGCACACCGACCGTCCCGGGCACGGCAGCGCGATGCCATACTCCAGCGTACTTCGAACGTTCGTCGCCATGCAGCTGCTCGAAATCTGGGATCGCCTGCGAACCAGCTTCTGGTTCCTTCCCTCCGCGATGGCCGCGACAGCCATCGCGCTCTCGTTCGGCATGATCGAGCTCGACAACATGCTCGGCAGTACGCTCGCTCGCAACCTGGACTGGATCTACACGTTCGGACCCGAAGGCGCGCGCGCGATCCTTTCCGCGATCGCTACCTCGATGATCACCGTCGCGGGCCTGACTTTTTCCATCACCATGCTGACCTTGCAACTCGCATCGTCGCAGTTCGGGCCGCGACTGCTGCGCAACTTCATGCGCGACCGGGGTAACCAGCTGGTCCTCGGCACTTTCCTGTCCACGTTCCTATATTGCCTGCTCGTTCTTCGCACGGTGCGCGGCGTCGACGACGCCAGCTTCGTGCCGCACGTTTCGGTGGCGGGCGGCGTACTGCTCGCCATCGCCAGCATCGCCGTCCTCATCTACTTCATCCATCACGTCGCCACGTCGATCCGGATCGAGACGCTGCTTGCCGAACTCGCCGGCGAAACGCGTTGTGCCATCGATCGGCTCTATCCGCAGGAACTGGGCCGGGGCGCGCCGGCCCGTCGCGAAGACGACGACCCGCAGGCGCCGCTACCGGACGATTTCCACCGTGGCGCGCGCACGGTGCGAGTCGACGCCAGCGGGTACATTCAAGCGATCGACGGCGATGCGCTCATGCGCATCGCCTGCGAGCACGACCTCATCGTGCGCATCGAGGCACGCCCGGGACGCTTCGTCACCGAGCGCGATCCGGTCTTCTGCGCCTATCCCCGCGAGCGAGTCCCGGACGAGACCGTCCGACAGCTTCGAGCGGTCGTGGTCGTCGGACGCGATCGTTCCCCGCTGCAGGATCTCGAATTTTCGGTGCGACGCATCGTCGAGATCGCCCAGCGCGCCTTGTCTCCGGGCATCAACGACCCGACGACGGCGCTGTATTGCATCGATCGGCTCGACGAGGCCTTCGGCCGATTGGCCCGCCGCGCCCTTCCGTCCCCGGTGCGCCGCGACGAGAACGGCCGGCTGCGCGTCGTCAGCGAGGTCGTCGCGCTCGACGAACTCGCCTGCAACGCCTTCGCCGCGATCGGTCGCTACGCCCTTGCGGACGCGGACGTGATATCGCGCCTGCTGCCGGCAATGGGCCGGTTGGCCGCAGTGGCGCCGCCGGCGACGCGCGAAAGCCTGCTCGCACTCGGCGCAGCGATCGCACTTGCCAGCGAGGGACGTCTGAAACTGTCCTTCGATCGACGATCGGTCAGCGCCGCAGCGAAGCTCGCCGGTCACATTCACCGGCCGGCGCGGGCAACCGATTGAAGTGGCACCGCTCCGACAGGGCGTGTGGGCGACAAGCGCGGTCCGCGAGCGGGCATCGACCCACGATTCGCTGAGGCCTGCCTCTGTGCGGCACTCGCCGAGGCCGACGAGCCTGGCGGCAGGGAGGCGCTGCTAGCCGCGCTGCGTGCTCTCCCCGAAGGGCAATCCGCGGCTCGAGACGCTGCTCGCGGTTGTCGCGGCGTGAGGGTTGCGGCTTGATGTCACTGGCCGGCGGGAACCGCATGCATCTGGTGGGCCCCCCGGGAGTCGAACCCGGCACCAACGGATTATGAGTCCAAACCAGACCGTCGGCGGGGGCGCGAAAGTCGAAGACGCGTAACGGCTTATTCTGGCCCGCACCGGTTTCTCGCGAAAACCGAACCTATTCCGAACTTATCTCGGCGGTCGGCCGCGCTCCGAACCGGAAAGTCGAAGCGAATCAACGGAGTGGATCGAGACGCACCGAACCGCGTCCGAGCAGCCCACGAGCCTTGTGCGAATCCGTACTTGATTCAAGCCGACTGTCTGCGCAGGCATGCCTGAAGTCGGGAGCCGATATGCTGCCGTCGAGGATCAGAGCTAGTACAAGAAGAGGCAGCCAACCTCCGTCAAGTCTTCCGAGTAACCACTAGAGATCCGTGCCAACCCCTCCCTATGCTCGATGAAGTAATGCTCCGCTTTCACGATGCCGCAACGCTCAAAGGCCGCTACGCATGGCTTTCCATGGTGACGGGAATCTCCGAGCGACATCTTCGCAACCGCGACGCGCGTCCCCGTTCATCGACGCTCGCCCGTGTGGAGGTGCATGCCGAAAAGTTTGCCTCCGTTCATTTGGCGAAGCGCGGGTTCAGCGAAACAGAGCGTCGAGACTTGATTGACCGTCACCCAAGATCACTGGCTGCTGGAGTGGTCTACAACACCGAGGGGGCCGATGGGTTCGAGTACCCCGTGACGAAGGCTTTCGCAGCACGAATCGATGCACTCGGTGCAGACATTAACGAGGCGCAGACGAGAAACGAACTTGAATGCGCTAAGAAGCTGCTCGTCGAAACGGATTGGCTCAATCGTCGCTATTTCGCCCGCACCGTAACCGAGCGATCGTCGGGCGTGGCGCCCGGGATGCTTGCCAAGATCGGCGGTGCCAAGACCTGGGACGATTTGCGACAACCTCGTGCGGTTGTCACGGCAAACCTGCTGTTCTCAATGCTTGCGCTGTGGGATATCGAGTTGCACTCGAAACACTTTCGGCGGTTGCAGGCGCGATCCATACTCTCCCTCTTACTTCCGTTAAACGCCAGCAGTGGCGCCCGGGTTCGTGGAATGCTTCACCTACCAGTGCGTCGATTGCTTGAACTCGTCTACTCGCTGGCCGAACGCTCTTGTCGAGGTGCTTGGCCGAAAACGCGTCCGAGTGTGACGCTCCTGTCTACGAAGACCAATGAGTCAGAACAGAGCGTCGTCAACTGGAGGGACGGAACAAAGCGCTTCGGTTGGCGAGACTTCGAACGGGTCTGGAACGCTATATTCGCCGCGACCCTGCGCGGAGAATCTCAGGCCCCTTCCCCCCTGGCTCCCCTCTTCGTTGCGGCGACGATCTTTCAAGATCTTTTCGTAAAGATCGACTCCAGCAGCCAAGCGAAGGAAGTATGGCTCGTCGACGGTGAGTACGCCGACTGGTGGAGCTTTCATGCAGAGAATTTTGAGGGAGCCAAGGCGGAGGAGAACGACGCCTCACCTTGGCCCGCATGGCTAATCCGAGCTTAGTCGGAACTGTCGGGCATTAGGGACACGCTGATCTATTCACAGCCCGACCTTCCTGCTGACGCAGCAGCCTGAGAGAATTCGGACAGCTACGGTGGAACGGAGTTCGTCGGTGCAAGTGAGCTTCTCGCAGTTGGAGTACAGCGCCAAGAAGCGCAAGACGCGGCGCGAGCGCTTTCTTGCCGAGATCGAAGCGGTCGTGCCGTGGACGACGTTGACCGCTGCGATCGAGCCGTTCTACCCGAAAGGCGAAGGTCGAGGCCGCCCACCGATCGGTCTGCAACGGATGCTTCGCATGTACATCGCGCAGCAATGCTTCGGTCTTTCCGACGAAGGCGCCGAGGACGCGGTGTACGACAGCCAGGCGATCCGCGGATTCGTTGGCATCGACCTGAGCCGGGAGAGCGCACCGGATGCAACAACGTTGCTGAAGTTCCGTCGCCTGCTCGAGAAGCACAAGCTGACCGAGCGCATCTTCCAGTCGATCAACGAGCACCTGGCCGCCAAGGGCCTGATGCTGCGAGAAGGAACCGTGGTCGACGCCAGCATCATCGCCGCACCGCCATCGACCAAGAACCGAGAGGGCAAGCGCGATCCCGAGATGCGTCAAACGAAGAAGGGCAACCAGTGGCACTTCGGGATGAAGGCGCACATCGGCGTGGACGCCGACTCCGGGCTGACGCACACGCTGGTGACGACGCCGGCGAATGCGGCCGATGTGACCAAGGCGCATGAACTGCTTCATGGAGAAGAGACGCACGCTTTCGGTGACGCCGGCTATCGAGGCGTCGAGAAGCGCGACGGGCAGAAGAACGTCGCCACTCGATGGCACGTCGCGCTGCGCCCGGGCAAGCGCCGAGCGCTGGCGAACAACCCACAGGGACGTATCGCCGAACAAGTCGAACAGTTGAAGGCCAGCGTTCGCGCGAAGGTCGAGCACCCGTTTCACATCATCAAGAACCGCTTCGGACTGAAGAAGGTTCGCTACCGTGGTTTGTCCAAGAACACCGCGCAGCTGTACGCGCTCTTTGCGATGGCGAATCTGCTGATCGCCAAAACGCTGCTCAT
>JAMLIS010000001.1 GCA_023954015.1 Burkholderiaceae bacterium | reverse complement strand
TTCTATAACGTTCGACTTCCGTGTTCCTCTATAACGCCTGCCCTACGGTGTGCCGTTGACACAGGTCAAGCCGCCGCCCGGCGGCCGACCACCGCGGCCGCCCGGCGCATTGGGCACATTGATGGTGTCGGTGTTCTTTCGCAGGTGCAGTTTCTTCAGCGCAGGAGTGGTTCATGTTTCTCGTCTGGATCGGAGTCGCGCTGCTCATCGCGAGATGGTTCGAGCTCGGTCCGCTGGCCGAGGTATCCTGGTGGTGGGTGCTCTCGCCACTCGCGGTGGCCTTCGTGTGGTTCGAGCTGATCGAATCGCGCTTCGGCTTCGACAAGCACAAGCAGCACGAAGACGCTGATCGTGCCCGCCGCGACCGGGTCGCAGCCCAGTTCAAGACGCCCGGAAGCAAGCGCGCCTCGCGCTGATCGCCGGCCCGCGTCCGCTTCAGTCGCCGTCCGTCACCGCCCCCCGGCTCGCCGAGCCGGCCAGTCGGTAGAACTCGCCAAGGACGCCGCGGGTATGGCGCGCAGGCGGTTCGCGCCAGCCGGCCCGGCGGCGCCCGAGCTCCTCGTCGTCGACATCGAGCTGCAGCAACAGCCTGCGGGCATCGATCGTGATCGAATCGCCTTCCCGGACCAGGCCGATCGGGCCGCCCACGGCGGCTTCGGGCGAGACGTGGCCGACCACCATGCCCCAGGTGCCCCCGGAGAAGCGTCCATCGGTGATCAGGCCCACCGATTCGCCCAGGCCCGCGCCGATCAGGGCCGAGGTCGGCGCCAGCATCTCCGGCATGCCGGGCGCTCCCCTTGGGCCGAGATTGCGCAGGACCATCACGTCGCCCGCCTTGATCCCGCCCTCGAGGATCGCGGCCAGCGCCGACTGCTCGTCCTCGAAGACCCGGGCGGGCCCGGTGATGACGGGGTTCTTCAGCCCGGTGATCTTGGCCACCGCGCCCTCGGGCGAAAGATTGCCCTTGAGGATCGCGAGATGGCCAGCTTCGTAAAGCGGCTTGTCGATCGGGAAGATGACCTTCTGGTCGGCGCGTGGCTGGGCCGGCACGTCGGCGAGCTCTTGCGCCAGGGTCCGGCCGGTAATCGTGATGCAGTCGCCGTGGAGCCGGCCGGCCTCGAGCAGGATCTTGAGGACCTGCGGGATGCCGCCCGCCCGGTGCAGGTCGGTGGCCAGGTACTTGCCCGACGGCTTGAGGTCGCAGATGACAGGTACGCGCTTGCGCACGCGCTCGAAGTCGTCGATCGTCCACTCGACGCCGGCGGCGTGCGCGATCGCCAGGTAGTGCAGCACGGCGTTGGTCGAGCCACCGACGGCCATGATCAGCGCCACCGCGTTCTCGATCGACTTGCGCGTGACGATGTCGCGCGGCTTCAGGTCGTTCTGCACTGCGCGGATCAGCACCCGCGCCGACTCGGCGGTCGACTCGGCCTTCTCGGCGTCGGGGTTGGCCATCGTCGAGGAGCCCAGCAGGCTCATGCCGAGCGCCTCGAACGACGACGACATCGTGTTGGCGGTGTACATGCCGCCGCACGAGCCGGTGCCCGGGATCGCGTTCTCCTCGATCCCGCAGAAGTCCTCCTCGCTCATCCGGCCGTGCGAGAACTCGCCGACCGCCTCGAACACCGAGACGATGTTCAGGTCCTTGCCCTTCCAGTGGCCGGCCTTGATCGTGCCGCCGTAGACGTAGATCGACGGCACGTTCGCGCGCAGCATGCCCATCATCCCGCCGGGCATGTTCTTGTCGCAGCCGCCGATGACGACGACGCCGTCCATCCACTGGCCCTGCACGGAAGTCTCGACGCAGTCGGAGATCACCTCGCGCGACACCAGCGAGTACTTCATGCCCTCGGTGCCCATCGCCATGCCGTCGGAGATGGTCGGCGTGCCGAAGACCTGCGGGTTCGCGCCCGCCGCCCTGATCGCCTCGACCGCCGCGTCTGCCAGCACCTGCAGCCCGGAATTGCACGGGGTGATCGTGCTGTGGCCGTTGGCCACGCCGATCATCGGGTTCGCGAAGTCGCTGCGCTTGTACCCCATCGCGTAGTACATCGAGCGGTTCGGGGCGCGGGCGACGCCTTCGGTGATGTTGCGGCTGCGGCGGTTGGCGGTCATGGCGATCGGGGGCGCGCCAGGGGCGCGGGAGGCGGGTTGGGGAGGGGCCGAGTGTAGCAAACGGGCCGCCCGGCAGCCCGCAATTCCGCATCGCGATACCGAAATGGGGCACGGGGGCGCGCGGCCGCCCGGCGGGGGCGGCAATCGCTCCGGCGCGCGGACGGCCAACAACAAAGGACTTGCGCGGCGGACGGGGATCGGGATAACATTAACGAGAACGATTTGTATTAACCAACCCGAGCCCGATCCCGGCTCCGACCGGACCCGCGGGCGCGAAACCACCGATTGCCGCCATGATCGTCTGCATCTGCCGAGGGGTTTCGGACCGCGAAATCCGCGCCGTCGTCAGCCAGGGAGCCAGCTCGTTCGCCGAGGTGCGCGCCGAGCTCGGAACCGGGGAGTGCTGCGGCAAGTGTTCGCGCCAGGTGCGCGAGCTGATCGACGAGCACGCGCCGGCCCGGCATTCGTGCTCGACGGGCGCCACCTGCGCCTGCGCGTAGCCGCCGCGGGCGGCCCCGGCGCCGTCCGCTCCCCGCAGCCCTGAAGCCGACGCTACGACTGCCCGCACGCCATGTGCGATTGCTGGTAGTTCTGCAGGCCCACCTTGCCGACGAGCTCGAGCTGCGTCTCGAGGAAGTCGACGTGCTCCTCGGAGTCTTCCAGGATCTTCACCAGCAATTCGCGCGAGACGTAGTCGCCGACGCTCTCGCAGTGCGCGATCCCGTCCTTCAATACCGGTAGCACCGAGCGCTCGAGCGCGAGGTCGGCGTTGAGGATCTCCTCGGTGTTCTCGCCGACGCTCACCTTGCCGATGTCCTGGAGATTGGGCAACCCTTCCAGCAGCAGGATGCGCTCGATCAGCGCGTCGGCGTGCTTCATTTCGCCGATCGATTCGTCGTGCTCGATCTTCGCCAGGCCCGGCAATCCCCAGTGACCGAAGATCCGCGAGTGCAGGAAATACTGGTTGATGGCGGTCAGCTCGTTCTTCAGCTGCCGGTTGAGCCATTCGATGACCTTCTTGTCGCCCTTCATGGGACCCCCTGCGCCGATCGATCCCGCGATTATGCGGCCAGTCACGGCGGCAGTCATGCAAGAATAGCCGCGACGATCCCGGGCCCGACGATGCTCATCCATCCGCAGTTCGACCCCATTGCCTTCAGCATCGGCCCGCTCGCCGTTCGCTGGTACGGGCTGATGTACCTGCTGGCGTTCGCCGCCTTCTTCCTGCTCGGCCGCTCGCGCCTGAAGCGGCCGGCCTTCGCGAAGGCGACCGGCCTCGCGCCGCGCGACCTCGAGGACCTGCTGTTCTGGGGCGCGCTCGGCGTCGTGCTGGGCGGGCGCCTCGGCTACGTGCTGTTCTACAAGCCCGGCCACTACCTCGCCCATCCGCTCGAGGTGCTCGCGGTCTGGCAGGGCGGCATGTCGTTTCACGGCGGCCTGCTCGGCGTGATCGTCGCGACCTGGCTGTTCTGCAGGCGCCGCGGGCTCGCCTTCTGGCCGGTGATCGACTTCGCGGCGCCGCTGGTGCCGATCGGGCTCGCCGCGGGACGCATCGGCAATTTCATCAACGGCGAGCTCTGGGGCCGGCCGACCGACGTGCCGTGGGCGATGGTGTTCCCGCAGGTCGACGCGCTGCCCAGGCATCCGTCGCAGCTGTACCAGTTCGCCGGCGAGGGGCTGCTGCTGTTCGCGCTGCTGTGGTGGTACTCGTCGCGGCCGCGCCCGGCGGGCGCGGTGTCGGGCATGTTCCTGATCGGCTATGCGGTGCTGCGTTTCGCCGCCGAGTTCGCGCGCGAGCCCGACTCGTTCCTCGGACTGCAGGCGCTCGGACTCACGATGGGGCAATGGCTGTGCGTGCCGATGTTCGTGGCGGGGCTCGCGCTGTACGCCTGGGCCAGGCGTCGGCCGGGCCAAGCCGGCGCCGGCAGCTGACGGCGGGGCGGCGCGTGTTCGAGCGGCTCCGCCAGGTCCGGCGCGACGCGCGCGAGCGCAACGACCTGCGCGGCCTGCTCGACGACTGTCGCCAGCTGCTCACGGCCCACGGCGAATCGAACAGCCTGGTCATCGCGGCGCGCGCGATCGAGCGCTACGCGCGCCTGTCCGACGACGCGGTTGCGCGATTCTTCGAGGTGCTCGCCACCGATTTCGATCCCGATCCCGGCGAGGTGTTGCGGCTGGCCGAGAGCTACGCCGTGTCGCGCTCGCCCGACAACCTGATCCAGCTCTGGAAGGCGGCCGAGTCGCCGCGCCAGGAGCTGCTGCGCCGGCTGAACCGCGCGCCGAACGCGACCGGCACGCTGGTGGCCATGCGCGCGAGCCTGCTCGAGCGGCTGCGCCGCGACGAGTCGCTCAAGGCCGTGGACGCCGACTTCCAGCACCTGTTGTCGTCGTGGTTCAACCCCGGTTTCCTCAGGCTGGTGCAGGTCGACTGGAGCTCGCCGGCGCGGCTGCTCGAGAAGATCATCCAGCACGAGGCGGTGCACGAGATCGACGGCTGGGCCGACCTGCGCCGCCGGCTCGAGCCCGACCGGCGCTGCTTCGCGTTCTTTCATCCGATGCTCGCCGACGAGCCGCTGATCTTCG
Source organism: Burkholderiaceae bacterium (assembly GCA_023954015.1). GTDB lineage: Bacteria > Pseudomonadota > Gammaproteobacteria > Burkholderiales > Burkholderiaceae_E > Zeimonas. Next base: position 405,157 of record JAMLIS010000001.1, on the reverse strand, counting down.
TCGAGGTCGCGCTGCTCGACGCGATGCCGCAGGCGATCGCGCCGCTGCTCGACCGCAAGTCGGAACCCGAGACGCGCGAGGACCGCTTCAAGGTCGCGGCGTTTTACTCGATCTCGAACTGCCAGCCGGGCCTGCGGGGCGTGAACCTCGGCAACTTCCTGATCAAGCGGGTGGCCGAGCAGCTGCAGCAGGCGTTCCCGAAGCTGAAGGCGTTCTGCACGCTGTCGCCGATTCCCGGTTTCGCCGCCTGGCTCTCGGCGACCGAAGCGGTCGACTCGCCGCGCCTGAAGCCGGCGACGCGGCGCGAACTCGACGCCGGGTTGCGCGCACTGCGCGAACGGCACGGCGGCGAGTTCTCGGCACTGGCGAAAGCGCATGCGGCAGCGGGCGAGGGCGCGAAACCCGACCCGGACCTGGCGATGCTGCAACGGCTGTGCGCGGCCTACCTGATCGAGACTTCGTCGAACGAGACGCAGACGTCGGACCCGGTGGCGCGCTTTCACCTGAACAACGGCGCCCGGCTCGAGCGCATCAACCTGGCCGGCGATCTCTCGCGCAACGGCCTGCGCCAGTCGCACGGACTGATGGTCAACTACCTGTACGATCTCGACGAGATCGAGAGCAACCACGAGAAGTTCGTCAACGACCAGGTGAGCGCGTCGCGCGCAGTGCTGTCGCTGCTCTGACGCGCCCCGAGCCGCCCGAACGAGGCCCGACCATGCAGGAACCAGGCAATCACAACCTCTACGCGCTGCTCGCCGCAGGTTTCCCGGCCGATCGCGCGAGCTGCTGCATCGACGCCGGCGAAGGCGCCTGGTACAGCTGGGACGACGTCGAGCGCGCCAGCGCGATGATCGCGAACCTGCTCGGGCGCCTCGCGCTTCCGAAGGGGGCGCGGGTCGCGGTGCAGGTCGACAAGTCGCCCGAGGCGGTGCTGCTCTACCTCGCGACGCTGCGCGCCGGCTACGTGTTCCTGCCGCTGAACACCGCCTACCAGGCGACCGAGATCGACTACTTCGTCGCCGACGCCGAGCCGTCGGTGGTCGTCTGCAGTCCTGCGAACCTGCGCTGGGTCGAGCCGATCGCGCGCCGCCATCGCGTGCCGCACCTGTTCACGCTGGGCGACGACCGCCGCGGCACGCTGCTCGAGGCGGCGGCGCGCGAGTCGGCGCGTTTCGCGACGGTGCGCAGCCGCGCCGGGGACCTCGCCTGCATCGTCTACACGTCGGGGACGACCGGCCGCAGCAAGGGTGCGATGCTCTCTCACGGCAACATCGGCAGCAACGCGCTGGTGCTGCACCGCTACTGGCGCTGGCGCGCCGGCGACGTGCTGCTGCACATGCTGCCGATCTTCCACGTGCACGGGCTGTTCGTCGCGATCCACGGGGCGCTGCTGTCGGGCAGCCGGATGATCTGGCGCGCGAAGTTCGACGCGAAGGAAGCGGTGCGGCTGCTGCCGCAGGCGACCGTGTTCATGGGCGTGCCCACGATGTACGTGCGCCTTCTCGACGAGCCCGGCTTCGACGCGAACGCGTGCCGCAACGTGCGCCTGTTCGTCTCCGGATCGGCCCCGCTGCTGCCCGACACGTTCCGCCAGTTCGAGGCGCGCACCGGACAGCGGATCCTGGAGCGCTACGGGATGAGCGAGACGGCGATGCTCACGTCGAACTCGTACGACGGCAATCGGGTACCGGGCACCGTGGGCCTGCCGCTGCCGGGTGTCGAGGTGCGCGTCGTCGACGAGTCGGGGCGGCCCTGCGGCACCGGCGAGATCGGCGCGATCCAGGTGCGCGGCCCGAACGTCTTCCGCGGCTACTGGCGGATGCCGCAGAAGACGAAGGAAGAGTTCACCCGCGACGGCTTCTTCCGCACCGGCGACATGGGGAAGTGGGACGCCAACGGCTACCTGTCGATCGTCGGCCGCAGCAAGGACCTGATCATCACCGGGGGCTACAACGTCTACCCGAAGGAGATCGAGTCGTACCTGGACGACATGGACGGCGTCGTGGAGTCGGCGGTGATCGGCGTGCCGCATCGCGATCTCGGCGAGGCCGTCGTCGCGGTGGTCGTCGTCGAGCCGCGCGCGAGGTTCGACGAACGCGAGCTCGTCGCCGCGCTCGAGGGCCGCATCGCGTCGTTCAAGGTGCCCAGGCGCGTGCACATCGTCGACGAACTGCCGCGCAACACGATGGGCAAGGTGCAGAAGAACGTGTTGCGCGAACGATTCCGCTGAGCGCAGGCCGTCATCGGCTCGCGGCGATTCCTTTCCAGATCATGTACGCCGCCAGCACGTACAGGAGCAGCGCGAACAGCTTGCGCAGTCGCTCGACGGACATCGCGTGCGCGACCCTCGCCCCCAGCGGAGCGGTGAGCACGCTCGTGGCGACGATCGCGGCCAGCGCGGGAACATAGATGTAGCCGACCGTTCCCGCCGGCAACGCGAGGTTCCAGCCGGCGACCACGTAGCCGAAGGTTCCGGCGAGCGCGATCGGGAAGCCGCAGGCGGCGCTCGTCGCCACCGCCTCGTGGATGCGCACGTTCGAGCGGGTTAGGAACGGCACGGTGACGAACCCGCCGCCGGCGCCCGCCAGCGCCGAGAGCGCACCGATTGCGCTGCCCATGCCGAGCATGGCTGCGGTTCCGGGCAGCGTCCGGCCGAGCGGGATCGTTGCGCGTCGAAGCATCTGCGTGGCCATCACGCCGACGAACAGTCCGAAGGCGACGGCGAGGACGGCGCCGGGCAGCCACGAGGCGACCTGCGCACCGAGCATCGAGCCGACGACGATGCCCGGAGCGAGCGTCCTGGCGATGTCCCAGCGCACCGCGCCGCGACGCGCGTGCGCGCGCACGCTCGAGAGCGAGGTGAACAGGATCGTCGTGAGCGACGTGGCGATCGCGATCTTGATGATCTGGCCGAGCGGGAATCCCTGGCTCGTCAGCAGCATCGTGAGGAACGGCACGAGCAGCATGCCGCCGCCGATGCCGAGCAGCCCCGCGGCGAAGCCGGTGAAGGCACCGAGCACGAGGAACGCCGCGATGAGCGAAAGGGTCACGGGAGAAAGACGAAGGACCCCGCCTGTGCCGGCCAGGCCGGCATCCTGAACCGTTCAGTTCAGTTCGGCCGCAGCAGGTATCACATCAGGTTCGTCCGACGAGGGACGATCTCAACAGCGATACGCAAGGACGCCGCGACCTGGATGCAGAGCATTGGTTCAAGGAATCTATGGCCTGATCGAACACTGCAGGGTCGCGTGCATTCTACCGCGATTCGCGCCTTTCCTTCGCGCGTTGTTCGCGCGAGGTGCCGGATCAGAACAGCGGTTGCTGGCGCGCGATCTCGGCGTCGAGGTCTTCGCGCATCTTGCGGATGCGCCCGAGCAACTCGGCCGAAGGCGTGCCGGCTGCAGGCTGCTGCGCGCCGAGCAGTTCGTGCGCGAGTTGCAGCGCCGCCATCACCGCGATGCGGTCGACTCCCGAGACGCGACCGGCGTCGCGGATCGATCGCATCTTCTCGTCGACGATCTGCACCGCTTCCAGCAGGCGGGGCTTCGTCTCGCCGGTGACGGCGAGCCGGTAGTCGCGGTCGAGAATCTTCACGTCGATCTGTTCCATGCTCGGCTTCCTGCGGTGCGTGCCGTCCGGGGGGCGTGCTATTCGCCGTCTCCGGGCGCGTCGTCCGTGGTTTCGGTTGCGTGCCCGTCCGGTGTCCCGACTTCGGTCGCGGTGGAGGTCCTCGAAGCCGGCAGCCGCGCGAGCGCCGCCTGGACGCGTTCGCGCGCTTCGTCGACGCGCCGCTGCAGATGCTCGCTGGCGTCGCGGCTTGCGGCGAGCTGCTCGTGCAGCGAAGCGTTCTCTTCGGCGAGGCGGCGCACGGTGGCCAGAATCTGCTCGACGCGCTCGCCCAGCTGCTCGATTTCCTGCGATGCCTGATCCATGGCGCGATGGTATACGACGCGCTACACGCAGCGCGCGCGCTTCGCCCGCGCCTCCGGTAGCATTCGTTTCGGGATGAAAGTGTATTCGCACCCGTTGCGCAAAGCCGCCTGGCTGGTCGCTTGGGCCGCCCTGGCGGGGTGGACGCTTGCCGCCTTGCCGGCGGCGCGCGCACAGTCGCCGTCCGCCGGGCCGGCACGCGTCGACAGCGTCGAGGTCGAGCTGGTCGCCGATCGCGCTGCCGTCGCCCCCGGCGAGGCGATGCGCGTGGGGCTGCGCATCCGGCACGATCCGCAGTGGCATACCTACTGGCGCAATCCGGGCGACTCGGGCCTGCCGACGCAGGTCGAACTGCGGCTGCCGGCGGGCTTCGAGGCCGGTCCGATCCAATGGCCGGCGCCGCAGCGGCTGTTCATCCCGCCGCTGGCCAATTACGGCTACGAAGGCGAGATCGTCCTGCCGATGGCGCTGCAGCCGCCCGCGGCAATCGACGGCGAGCGCGTGACGATCGCCGCGCACGCTTCGTGGCTGATGTGTCGCGAGGTCTGCATCCCCGGCGATGCCGACGTGTCGCTCGTGCTGCCGGTGCAGCGCGAAGGCGCGCCGCCCGCGTCGCGCTTCGCCGGCCTGTTCGACGATGCGCAGCGGCGCATGCCGCAGGGCACGCTCGCCGTGCGCGTGCACGACGACGGCGACGCGATCTCGCTTGCGCTGGCGCGTCGTGCCGCGAACGTCGAGTTCTTCCCGTATGCCGAAGGCTTCGTCGAAAACGCCGCCGAGCAGGTGCTCTATGCGTTCGCGCAGCCGGACGAGGGCGTTCGCCTGTCGGTGCGCCTGAGCGACGACGGCGTTCGCCGCTTGCGCGAGTCGACCGGCTCGTTGCGCGATGCAGTCGCCGGCGTGGTCGTCGTCGACGGCACCGCCTACGAGGTCGACGCCCAGCCGAGCGCGACGGCGCTGCCCGTGGGCGCCGAGATTGCGCGCGTGATGGGCGCGGCCTCGCAGCCCGCGGCAGGCGCATCGTCGCGCGGGTCCTGGCTTCCCGGCCTGGCCGCGTCCTCGTCGGGCGAGCGCGGCGCGGATCTTTCGTCGGGCACGGTCCGTCGCGCCGACGCGAACGCGACCTCGGCCGCTCGCAGCGACGCGGCTCCCGCGCAGGCGTCGAGCGCGCGAACCCTGTGGCTCGCCGCGCTGTTCGGTGCGGTCGGCGGACTGATCCTGAACCTGATGCCCTGCGTGTTTCCGGTGATCGGACTGAAGGTCCTCGGTTTTGCGCGCACCGGCGGCCAGGCCGACGCCTCGTCGCGGCTGGGCGCGCTCGCCTTCGGCGCCGGCGTCGTGCTCTCGTTCTGGGTGCTCGCCGCGATGCTGCTGGCGTTGCGCGCCGGCGGCGAGGCCGCCGGCTGGGGCTTCCAGCTGCAGTCGCCGGCCTTCGTCGCCGCAATGGCGATGCTGTTCGTGGCGATCGGGCTGAATTTCTCGGGCGTCTACGAGATCGGCGTGTCGATGACCCGGCTCGGGGCACTCGACGCCGGTCCGCGGCCGCACCCGCTGCTCGGCTCCTTCGGTTCCGGCGTGCTCGCGGTACTCGTCGCGACGCCGTGCACCGCGCCCTTCATGGGCTCGGCGATGGGCTTCACGCTGGCGAGCACCACCATCGAGGCGATGGTCGTCTTCACCGCGATCGCGCTCGGCATGGCCGCGCCCTACGTGCTGCTCGGCTTCTTTCCGCAGGCCCTGCGCGTGTTGCCCCGGCCGGGTCGCTGGATGGAGACCTTCCGCCAGGCGCTCGCGTTCCCGATGTACGCCACCGCGGCCTGGCTCGCGTGGGTCCTCGGGCAGCAGGCCGGCATCGACGCCGTCTTCGCGCTCGCCATCGGTGCGGTGCTCGTCGCGCTCGCCGCGTGGCTGTACGGCCGCTTCGTGCAGCAGGGCGCTGCGCGATCGGCGCCGCGCATCGTGCGCCCGCTCGCTGCCACCCTTGCTGCCGGCGCCTTCGCGCTCGGCTTGTGGACCGGCTGGCCGGGTGCAGCGCGGGCGCCCGTCGCGCTTTCGGTCGAGCCTGGCACTTCCGGCGCGCGGGCAGCGCCGGCGGGTTGGCAAGCCTGGTCCGAGGAACGCGTGCGCGAAGCGCGCGAGGCGAACCGGCCCGTCTTCGTCGATTTCACCGCGGCGTGGTGCGTGAGTTGCCAGGCGAACAAGCGCCTCGTGCTCGAGCGCGACTCGATCGTCGCCGAAATGGCCGAACGCGGGGTCCTGCGGCTGAAGGCCGACTGGACGAACCGTGATCCGCACATCACCGAGGCGCTTGCACGCTTCGGACGCAACGGCGTGCCGCTGTACCTCGTCTATCGGCCGGACGAGCCGGAACCGCGCGTGCTGCCCGAACTGCTCACGATGGGCATCGTTCGCGATGCACTCGCCGGCCTGCCGTCGATCGAGGTCGGCGCGGCGGGCGGCGATGTCGCGCAGCGCGCGCTCGAAGCGCCGTCGCGCACGACGGCGGGCGCACGGGGTCTATAATCCGCCTCGCTTTCGGTGGCCGCGTCGATTTCACGCGCGGCGAGGGCCTGTGAACAGGCCCTGAACGGGAAACAGGGAGCGGAGGCCCAGCGGGCCTCGGCCAACCTGTGCTGCCCCCGCAACGGTAAGCAGCGGGATCCGCTCGCGCGGATCCATGCGCGCCCCAATCGCCACTGGCTCGCGTCGAGCGGTTTCCACGACGCGCGCTGGGAAGGCAGGCCGCATGCGCAGACCGGGACGCTCACGTCCCGGCGCTCGTCGCTGCAAGCCCGGATACCGGCCGAGAGGGACGGCCGGTTCGTCACGACCCGGTCGATGACGAACGCGTTTCTCGCGGTGGGCGAGACGCATCCGGAGTCTCCTTTCATGCCTTCCCCTTCCCGTCGCGCGGCGCGCTCGCAAGCGCTCGTCGCAGCCTCGTTCTCCATCGTTTCGACCCTTGCCTTCGTTCCCCATCCGTCGCACGCGCAATCGGATCGCGCGCTCGCGCCGGTCGTCGTCACCGCCACCCGAAGCGAAACCACGATCGACCGTGCGCTTGCCGACGTCGTCGTCATCGACTCGCAGGCGATTCGCGACGCCGGCACCGCGTCGCTGCCCGAGCTGTTGCGCAGCGCCGGCGGCGTCGAGATCTCGCAAAGCGGCGGCACGGGCACCAACTCGGGGCTGTTCCTGCGCGGAACGAAGACGTCTCAGGCGCTGATCCTCGTCGACGGGGTTCGCATCGCGAACCCGCTCAGCGGCAGCGGCATGCCGGAATACCTGCCGCTCGAGGCCATCGAGCGCATCGAGATCGTGCGCGGCCCGATGTCGTCGCTCTACGGGTCGGGTGCGATCGGCGGCGTCATCCAGGTATTCACGCGCGACACGCAGGCCGAAGGATTCAAGCCGTACGCCTCGGTGGGCGCCGGATCGCGGGGAATGGCCAGGGCACAGGCGGGTTTTCGCGCGGCGCAGGCGGGCACGCGCTTTTCGCTGTCGGCGAGCACCGAACGAACTTCCGGCTTCGACGCGACCCTTGCGTCGAACCCCGATCACCAGCCCGATCGCGACGGCCAGCGCCAGCGTTCGCTGTCGGCGTCGCTGTCCCATCGCGTCGGAGAACGATGGGAACTGGGCGCGAACCTGATGTTCAACCGCGGCGACACGCAGATCGATTTCGCATGCTCCGCATGGTCCTGCCCGAGCGACGCCGATTCGGTACAGAAGTTCCGCACGAGCGCGATCACCGCCTTCGTCCGCGCCCGGCCCGTGCAGGGATGGCGCAGCGAACTGCGGGTGGGCAACACGTCGATCGATTACGAACTGCCGGCGTTTCGCTTCGCGCCGCGTACCGATGCGCGCACGGTCGCCTGGGACAACCAGCTCGATGCCTGGGGCGGACTGCTGCGCTTCGGCGCCGAGCGGCTCGACGAGCGCATCGACGGCGAGGGCGTGACCGACGGCGGCGCTTCGATCTACGCGCGCGAAGCCCGCACGACGAACTCGCTGTTCGGCGGCTACGAACGGCAGTGGGGCGATCACACATGGCGGGCGACGGTGCGGCGTGACAGGATCGGAACGGTCGGTTCCGACACCACCGGCGCGCTCGCCTGGGGCTGGCGCTTCGCGCCGCGCTGGCTCGTTCGCGCGAGCTACGGGACGGCGTTTCGCGCGCCGACCTTCGACGATCTCTACTACCTCCCGCCTTTCGGGAACCCGACGCTGCATCCGGAGAAATCGCGCGGAGTCGATGCGGCGCTCGAATACCAGGCGGGTTCGACGCTGTTGCGCGCCACGGCGTTCGCGAGCCGCATCGACGACGCGATCGAGCTCGATCCGGACTTCACGCCGCGCAACCTGTCGACCGCACGCGCGCGCGGACTGACGCTCGATGCGCGTCGTCCGATCGGCCGGTGGGCCTTGCGCGCGAGCGTCACCGTGCAGCACACCGAAGGCGAACGCTCGGATCCGATCGAAGGCCGGGTCGTGAGCTCGCCGCTGGCGCGCCGCGCGCCTCGCTACGGCTCGATCGGCGTCGAGCGGCACGAGGCTCGGTGGCGCGCCGGGATCGAGTCGGTCACGCAGGCCCGGCGCGTCGACACGCAGGGTGCCCGAATGGGCGGATACGCGTTCGTCGACCTGTGGGCCGGACGTGCGCTCGCCCGTGACTGGGAGTTGTTCGCCCGCCTTTCCAACGCCTTCGATCGCGACTTCGAGACGGTCGCCGGCTATCGTTCGCCGCCGCGCACCTTGTACGTCGAGTTGCGCTACGCAATGCGGTGATCGGGCGGAAGCGTTCGGTGCGTCCTTCCCGCCTCGACTGGCGCGTCGCCTTCTCCGTGCTCCTTGGCGCGTTCCGTGGCGCGCTCCGTGGCGCGCTCCTTGGCGCGCTCTTTGCCGCGTTCCTTGCCGCGCCTGCGTACGCCCGCGAGGACGGAAGGATTTCCCTGACCGACGATGCCGGTCGAAAGGTCGAGCTGCCGCGGCCGCCGGCCCGGATCGTCTCCCTCGCGCCGCACGCCACCGAACTGCTGTTCGCGGTCGGCGCGGGCGGGCTCGTCGTTGCCACCGACCCCGACAGCGACGAGCCGCCTCGGGCACGCACGCTGCCGAAGATCGCGGCGTATCCGCACGTCGACGCCGAGGCGCTGCTCGCGCTGGCTCCCGACCTGGTCGTCGCGTGGGGGCCGGGCGTGTCGCGCGCGCAACTCGAGCGGCTCGCAGCGCTCGGCATCACGGTGTTCGTCTCGCAACCGCGCAGGCTCGACGACATCGCGTCGAGCTTGCGCCGCTTCGCGCGCCTGGCGCCCGATCGGGCGCCGGGCCTCGCCGTGGCCGATGCCTTCGAGACGCGGCTCGCGGCGATTCGTTCGCGGTACATGCACCGGCGCCCGGTGCGCGTGTTCGTGCAGATCTGGTCGTCGCCGTTGATCACCGTCTCGAACGCGGATCCGATCGGAGACGCGCTGCGAAGTTGCGGCGGCGTCAACGTGTTCGGCGACGTCCACGTCGTCGCCCCGCAGCCCGATCCGGAGAGCGTCCTCGCGCGGCGTCCGGAGCTGATCGTCGCGACCGATCCGTCGCCGTCGGCGCGACGCTGGGGCGAGCTGGGCTTGCTGGCACCGAGCGGGCCGGCGCGCTTCGTTGCCTTCGATGCGTCGCGCTTCGAGCGGCCCGGACCGCGCTCGCTCGATGCGCTGGAGCATCTGTGCGACGAGATCGACTCGGTGCGCAACACCGCGCGCTGACCGCGTTTGCTACCATCGTCGCGGCGCTCGATGCGCCCGAACGAATATCAGCCAAGGAGTCTTTCGCATGCCCGTCGTCGCCGTCGTCAATCCGAAGGGAGGCGTTGGAAAGACGACGCTCGCCACGAACCTCGCCGGCTGGTTCGCGTCGAACGCGCGCCCGACGATGCTCGGCGACTTCGACGCGCAGCAGTCCGCCCGGTACTGGCTGGGGCTGCGTCCGTCGCAGGCCGCGTCGATCGGCACCTGGGACATCGACCACGGCATCGCGCGGCCGCCGCGCGGCGTCACGCACGTCGTGCTCGACACGCCGGCGCAGATCGAAGGACGCCGGCTCGCCGAAGTCGTGCGCGTGGCCGATCGCATCGTCGTACCGCTGCAGCCTTCGATGCTCGATGCGATCGCCACCAGCCGCTTCCTTGCGGATCTGCGCGCGGGCTTCCCGAAGACCCGTCGCTTCGAGCAGACGGTGAGCCTGGTCGGCATGCGCGTCGATCCGCGCACGCGGGCGGCCGAGCAACTCGCCCGCTTCGTCGCCGAGCTCGGCGTGCCCGTCTCGGGCTACCTGCGCGACACGCAGAACTACGTCCATCTGGCCGCCCACGGGCTGACCCTGTTCGACGTCCCCCGGCAGCGGGTCGAGCGCGATCGCGCCACCTGGGAGCCGCTGCTCGATTGGCTCGAAAGCTGAAGAGCACGTCCGCGGGCATTTTCCCCGCGCGCAAGCGCCTTCCGTTTCCTCGCGCGCCCGGCGCCGGCGCGCGCGTGTCGCTGCGCCTCGTCGAGGCGAGCAGCGAGTCGCTCGCCGTCGTACGCGGCGTGCTGCAACCGCCGGCGCTTGCCGTCGATCGCGGCGCAATGGTCACGGTCCGGGTCGATGGTGAAGCGGGCTACTGCGCCACCGCCGATCTGTCGGCGCGCGGGCTGCGAGACGCGGCCGATCGCGCTGCGCAATGGGCATTCGCCGCGCGGGGTCGTGGCGTGCCGGTGGCCGACGCCGGCCTGCCCGGGGCGCACGAAGACGGCGCGCCGTGCATGCGCTACGAGAGCCCGAACGACGAGCCGCTCGCGTCGCGCGACGTGCTCGTTGCGTTGCTGCACGACGAAGCCGGGGCGATGCGACGCGATTCGCGGATCGTGCACTGGGCGGCGACGCTCGACACCGGCGTGGTGACGCACCGGCTGTGGCTCGACGGCGAAGCGATCTGCGAGCAGGAGATGCGCTACGTCGTGCCGAACCTCGAGGCGACCGCCGCGTACGGTGGGCGCGTGCAGACGCGCACCCTGGCCGGGCAGTACAACGGCTTCTGCCGGCAGGGAGGCTGCGAGGTGCTGCGCGATTCCGGCTTCGTCGGCGGCGGCACGCAGGTCGCCGGCGAGGCGATCGAGCTGCTGCACGCACCGAACTGTCCGAGCGGAACGCGCGACCTGCTGTTGTCTCCGGACCAGATGATGCTGCAGATCCACGAGTCGATCGGGCATCCGCTGGAACTCGACCGCATCCTCGGCGACGAGCGCAACTTCGCCGGGACGAGCTTCGTCACGCCGGAGATGTTCGGCCGCTACCGGTACGGCTCGCCGCTGCTGAACGTCAGCTTCGATCCGGGCGTCGTCGGGCAGTTCGCGAGCTACGCGGTCGACGACGAAGGCGAAGCCGCCCGCCGCGTGCTGCTCATCGAGAACGGCATCCTGCGGCGCGCGCTGGGCGGTGCGTCGTCGCGCGCGCGCGCCCGGGCATCGGGCATCGACGTGCAGGGCGTGGCGAGCGCGCGCGCCAGCGGATGGCACCGGGCGCCGATCGACCGGATGGCGAACCTCAACGTCGAGCCCGGCGACGCGAGCTTCGAGTCGATGGTGGCCACGACCGAGCGCGGGATCTGGATGCGCACGAACGCTTCGTGGTCGATCGACGACGCGCGCAACAAGTTCCAGTTCGGTTGCGAATGGGGCAGGCTGATCGACAACGGCCGACTCGGCCCTGTCGTGCGCAACCCCAACTACCGAGGCGTATCCGCCACCTTCTGGCGCAGCCTCGCGGCGGTCGGCACGCGCCGGACGATGCAGGTCCTCGGTACGCCGTTCTGCGGCAAGGGCGAGCCGGGACAGATCGTTCGCGTCGGGCACGCCGCGCCCGCGTGCCTGTTCCGCGGCGTCGACGTATTCGGCGGCGAAGATTGAGCGCTGCCGATTTCGCCGCGCTGTTCGATGTCGTCGCCGCGGCGCTCGCGCGACACGGGCGCGCAGGCGAAGCGGCGTTCGCCTACCTGAGCGCCGAGCGCAGCGACTTCGTGCGCGTGAATCGCGCGCGCGTGCGCCAGGCGGGAACGGTCGAACACGCAGTGCTTTCGCTGCGGCTGTTTCGTGCCGGACGCCAGGCGCAGATGCGCCTCACGCTCGCTTCGCCGCGCGGCGTCGGAGCGCGCATGCGCGAATCGCTCGCGGGCCTGCGCGAGGCGATCGAAGCGCTGCCGGTCGATCCTCATGCGTGCTTCGAGCAAGAGCCCGGGAACAGCGACCGCAGGCTGCGGGCACCCGTGCCCGCGCCCGCCGAGGTGATCGATGCGATCGTCGACGCCGCCGCCGGCGCCGACGTGGTGGGCCTGTACGCCGGCGGCGTCGTCGTGCGCGCGCTCGCCAGCAGCCTCGGTCACCGCCACTATCACGAGGCGACGTCGACGGTCTTCGATTTTTCGGTTCACTGCGCGGCCGGACAGGCGACGAAGCACCTGTGGAGCGCACCGCACTGGGACGCGGCCGCGCTGCGCTCGGCGATCGACGCGGCACAGGTGCAGGCGCGCATCCTCGCGCGTCCGGTCAAGCGCATCGAGCCCGGCGCCTATCGTGCGCTGCTCGCTCCTGCGGCCGTCGCCGACCTCGTTTCGCTGCTCGGCTGGGGCGGGTTTTCGGAGCGCGCGTTCCGCAGCGGGCAGTCGCCGCTGGCGCGCGCGCAGCGCGGCGACGCGCGCTTCGATCCGTCCTTCGATCTCGTCGACGAAATCGAGGCGCTCGGGGTGCCGCGCTTCGATGCCGCCGGCTTCTTCCGTCCCGCCCGCACCGTTCTCGTCGCGCGTGGAACGCCGGCGCAACGACTGGTATCGCCGCGCAGCGCCGTCGAGTTCGGCGTGCCCGGCAACGGTGCCGGCGAGGACGAACGGCCGCAGGCGCTCAGCCTGGGCCCGGGGCGCCTCGACGACGCGCGATTGCTCGAGGCGCTCGACACCGGCATCGCGATCGCGAATCTCTGGTACCTGAACTACTCCGATCGCCAGGCGTGCCGCGCAACGGGGATGACGCGCTTCGCGACGCTGTGGGTCGAGAAGGGCGTTCCGGTTGCACCGGTCGCGCCGATGCGCTTCGACGACAGCCTCTATCGCGTGTTCGGCGACGGCCTGCTCGGGCTGGGCGCGGGCGTGGAGACGCTTCCCGAAACCGGGACCTGGGAGGGGCGCGAGCCCGGCGGCGTTCGCGCTCCTGCGGCACTCGTCGATGCGCTGCGATTCACGCTGTAGGGATCCCCTTCAGCGCGATTCCTGCCCCGCCTGCTGCGGCGAAGCGCGCGGATCCGTGACGAAACCGATGTGTTCGATGCCGGCGCGCTGCGCGCTCGAGATCACCGCCGCAATGCGCTCGTAGCGCGTCGAACGTTCGGCGCGCAGGTGCAGTTCCGGCTGCGGCTTCGACAGCGCGACCTGCGCGAGTCGCGCATCGAGCGCGGCGACGCTGTCCAGCGCCTCGTCGTTCCAGTGGACGACGCCCGCCGCGTCGATCGAAACGCGGATCGTCTCCGGCTTCTCGGCGGCCACCGGCGCCTGCGCGTCGGGCAGGTCGACGCGAAGCGCGTGCGTGAGCAGCGGCGCCGTGATGATGAACACGACGAGCAGCACGAGCATCACGTCGACCAGCGGCGTGGTGTTGATCTCCGCCATCGGTTGCGGCTGGCTGCCCGGATCGAGTCCGCCGAACATGGCCGGGTCCCCCTGCGTTTCGATCCAGGCGCTTTCAGCGCACGACCGGGCCGACCGCCAGCGGCGCGGGCCCGCTGCGCAGCGCATCACCGTGCTCGCGCAACCGGTGGCCGGTGGTGACGAGCGCGAGCAGGTCGTGCGCGAAGCCGTCCAGTTCGGCGAGCACGACGCGGTTGGCGCGCACGAAGGCGTTGTAGGCGAGCACCGCCGGAATCGCCACCGCGAGACCCGCGGCCGTCATCACGAGTGCTTCGCCGACCGGACCTGCCACGCGATCGATCATCACCTGCCCGCTCGACGCGATGCTGAGCAGCGCGTGGTAGATGCCCCAGACGGTGCCGAACAGCCCGACGAAGGGCGCGGTGCTTCCCACCGACGCCAGCAGCGCGAGTCCGCTTTCCAGGCGTGCGGAGGCCTGCGTGATCTCCCTGCGCAATACGCGCGTGACGAGCTCGTCGCGATCGACCGACCCGGCGAGCGAATCGTCGGGCTGCATCGCCGCTGCGGTGCGCGCCTTCTGCGCGAGCGGAACGAAGACGCGTTCGCGGTCGGCGCGCTCGAGCGTCGCGAGCGCCTCGTCCATCGTGCGCGCATTCCAGAACTGCTCGAGCGCGGCGTGCGCCCCGCGTCGCATGCGCCACGTGCTCCATGCCTTCGACAGGATGAAGTACCAGCTGACGATCGACATCGCCAGCAGCAGCCAGGCGACCGAATGCGTGATCGCGTCGCCCGCCTCCCAGAAGTGCATCAGACCGAGTTCCCGTTCCTGCATTCGTGTTCCTTCAGCCTTCGAGCCGGAAGACCCAGCGCCAGTCGTGATACCACGCGGCCACCGGACGGCCGTCGACGGTGGCAGGATCGAAGCGCCAGCGTCGGACGGTTTCGATCGCCGTCCGGTCGAGCAGCGGCGAGCCGCTCGATTGTCGCAGGCGCACGTCGAGCACGGTTCCGTCGGCGCCGACGTGGACGTCCAGGCGCACTTCGCCCTCGTCTCCCATCCGCCGCGCCGCTCCCGGGTAGGGCGGCGGCGTGTTGCCACGCCAGCTTGCATCGATTCGCGGCGCGGTGCGGCGAAGCGGCGAATCGGGCGAAGCGCTGGCCAGCGGTTCCGACGACGTTCCCGCGGGCGGTGCCGGATCGGCGCCGTCTGCACCGTTGCGGTGGGTCGGCGCCGGCGCTTCTTCCCGTGTCGCGGGCAATCTCGGTTCGGCCGCCAGCTCCTCGACGCGCGAGGGTATCGGCGGTGCCGCTTCGGGCGGTAGCGGCCGATGCGGGGGTGCTTCGGAGTGCGCGCGTGTCGCAGGCGCGGTGCGCTGGCCGGACCGTGCTTCGGCGGCGGGAGGGGGCCGCTCGTGCGGCGGCTCTGCTCGGCGCGGTTGGGACGGGCGAGGTTGGGCCGGGCGGGGCTCGGCCCGGCGGGGCTTGGCCGGCACCGCCTCGGCGGGTCGTGCCGGCGCGACCTCGTCCGCAGGCGCGATGCGAGGCGCGGGGGGCAGAACGACGGACGGCGGCTCGATCAACGTGACGCGAATCGGTCGAGGGACGGGCGGCGAAGGAGCGCCGGCGAAACCGAGCACGCCGGCGATCACGGCTGCGTGCAGGGCCACCGCGCACGCCCCGGCCGCGAGCCTCGACAGGTCCATCAAAAGGATTATAGGAAAGCCGTGCCGTCTGCCCCGCGCGACCTGCGGATCGCGCAGACCGTGCCCGCCGCAGTCGCCCGTTCCCCGAGCTGCCGGAATCGTGTTACCCCTGTCGCCGCGCATCCGATCGGGACCGGGAGAACGAATGAACGCCACCGTCGACGAGCGATCTGTGCCGCGCAGGCCGATTCCGCCATCGGGCCGAGCGCGATTCCGGCGGCTCGGCGCCCGCATCGGCAGCGAGGCTCGGGTCGCCGCGCGGCTCGCCTGTGCGTTGGTGTTCGCGGCGGCGCTGGGTGCTTGTGCGGCATCGGGCGCAACCGCGCCCGCCGGCGCCGGTTCGCCCCGCCCTGCAAACGGCGCGCAGCCAGGCGTCGCAGGCTCGTCGCGCGCATCCGTCGCAAGCGACCTCCGGCCGGACGCTGCGACCGCTGCGCAGCCCGGTGTCGGGATCGTCGCGCTGCCGACGGCCGCAGTCGACGCCGATTTCCTGCTGCTCGGTGAACTGCACGACAACGTCGCGCAGCATCGGCTGCGTCTGCACTGGCTCGAGGCGCTCGTCGAGCGGCATCCTTTCGCGCTCGCGCTCGAGCAGTTCGACGCCAACCGGCAGGAGGCCCTGGACCGCGCCCGGGCCGCGGACACGCGCGAGGCGCACGACGCTTCCGGGGCCGATCTCGCATCACGCGCACGCCGCATCGCGCAGGCGGCAGGCTTCGACT
Organism: Burkholderiaceae bacterium; assembly: GCA_023954015.1. GTDB lineage: Bacteria > Pseudomonadota > Gammaproteobacteria > Burkholderiales > Burkholderiaceae_E > Zeimonas. Next base: position 389,141 of record JAMLIS010000001.1, on the reverse strand, counting down.
TCCGCGGTTGGGACTGGGATCTCTATCGTCCGGCGATCGAGCTGGCGTTGCGTCGCGGACTGCCGCTGGTCGCCGCGAACCTGTCGCCGGCCGACACGGCGCGCGTGGCGAAGGGAAGCGCGCCGCCCGTTGCGCCGCCGCCGGGATGGGGCGCCCACGAGGTCGAAGCGATGCGCGCATCGATCCGGCAAGGCCATTGCGACCTGCTCCCCGAGCCGGCGGTCGATGCGATGGCCGTCGCGCAGCGCACGCGCGACGCCCGCATCGCACGTGCGCTCGTCGAGGCCCGCGAGCGGACGGGGCTGCCCGTCGTGCTGCTCGCCGGGAACGGCCACCTGCGGCGCGACATCGGCGTGCCGCGACACCTGCGCGCGCTGCGCCCGCGGGCGCGCGTCGTGTCGATCGCGCTGCTCGAGCGCACCGCCCTGGACGACGAAGACGCCGGGCCCGAGCCGGATCGCCGGTCTTTCGACCTGGTGGTGCGCACCGACGCGCAGCCGCGCGAGGACCCGTGCGAGGGGTTGCGTAAACGAATGCGGCCGAAGTCGTACTAGTACGCCGACCCGGAGGTATCGCAACGAAATGAAAGCGATGGATTCGGCCTCAGGGCAAGGCGCAAACCGCAGCCATAGCAGTCGCTATGGCGAGGATTTGCAACGCCGCACTGAGGTCGAAGACGCGCCTTCATGTTGCGATACTTTCGGGTCGGCGTACCAGGGCCTGGTCACGCTACGATCGTCCCTGCGCGAGCCCGATCACGTCGCGCATGTCGAACAGTCCCCGCTCGCGCTTCGCGAGGAAGCGGCAGGCGCGCAGCGCGCCGTGCGCATAGGTGACGCGACTGGCCGAGCGATGCGTGATCTCGATGCGCTCGCCGGTGCCGGCGAACAGCACGGTGTGGTCGCCGACGATGTCGCCGCCGCGCACGGTGGCGAAGCCGATCGTTGTCGCGTCGCGCTCGCCGGTGTGGCCTTCGCGTCCGTATACGGCGACTTCGCGCAGGTCGCGCCCGAGCGCCTCGGCGAGCACCTCGCCCATCTTCAGTGCGGTGCCCGAGGGGGCATCGACCTTGTGCCGGTGGTGCGCCTCGATGATCTCGACGTCGTAGCCTGGCCCGAGAATCCGTGCGGCGGTGGCGAGCAACTCGAACACGACGTTCACGCCGACGCTCATGTTCGGCGCGAACACGATCGGAATGCGCGTCGCAGCCTGCGCGATCGCGTGGCGACCGGCGTCGTCGAAGCCGGTGGTGCCGATCACCATGCCGACGCCCAGACGTACCGCGGCTTCCACGTGCGCGAGCGTTCCTTCCGGGCGCGTGAAGTCGATCAGGAACTGCGCGCCGGCCAGTCCGCGGTCGATGTCGTCGACGATCGACACGCCGCTCGCGCGTCCGAGGAAATCGGCTGCGTCGCGCCCGAGCGAGGGGCTCGAGGCGAGGTCGAGCGCGCCGGTCAACGTCGCATCGGGCGCGTCGAGCACCGCTTCGATCAGCATCCGGCCCATGCGCCCGCAGGCGCCCGCCACGGCGATGCGCATCGTCATGACGCGTCGGCCGCTGCGCCCGGCCTGTATCCCGGCAGCGCGGGATCCGAGGGATCCTCGCGCTGCGGCAGCGGATCGGCTTCGATCGACGCCACCCGGTCGTCGCGGAAGCGGATCGTGACCTTGCGTTGCTCGACGTCGCCGTTGGGGAACTTGTAGCGGAAGACGTAGTCCCAGCGATCGGGATGGAACAGGTCGCGCAGCAGCGGCGTGCCGAGCAGGAAGCGGACCTGCTCGCGCGTCATCCCTTGCTGCACGCGGTCGACCGTCTCGCGCGTCAGGTAGTTGCCTTGCGGCAGGTCGACGCGGTACGGCTGCAGCAGGCCGCTGCGGTTCGGATCGTTCATCGAGCAGGCGGCGACCAGCGCAGCGGCGCCGAGCGCCGTGGCCGCGCGATACGGAAACGGAATCATGGGCTTCGAAGGGTCGGCACGCGATCGAAACCGCTATCATACGGGGGCAGGCCGCCGCTGTACGCGGCGGCGCCCCCAACCGAGCCGCAACGGTCCACTGCGATGTCGTCGTCGATCACTTCCGAACTCAAGAGCATGGGGCTGAAGGCGACGGCGCCGCGCATGAAGATCCTCGAGATCTTCCAGAACGGCAAGCAGCGCCACATGAGCGCCGAGGACGTCTATCGCGAATTGCTCGCCGAGCACCACGAGATCGGCCTGGCCACCGTCTATCGCGTGCTCACGCAGTTCGAGCAGGCCGGACTGCTCAAGCGCAGCAACTTCGAGGCGGGCAAGGCGGTGTTCGAACTCGAGGAAGGCTCGCACCACGATCACCTGGTCTGCGTTGACTGCGGCCGCGTCGAGGAGTTCTACGACGCCGAGATCGAGCGCCGCCAGCAGATCGTCGCCGCCGAGCACGGCTTCAAGCTGCAGGATCACGCGCTGTCGCTGTACGGCACCTGCATCAAGGACGACTGCGAGCATCGGCGCAATCGCGGGTAGGCCCCGCGAGCGCGAGCATTTCGCGTGCGTGGCGGCGCGTCGTCGACGTGATGTCGACGCCCCCCAGCATGCGGGCGATCTCGTCGACGCGTGCGTCGCGCTCGAGCGGCTCGATGACGCTGACGGTCGTCTCGCCGACGGTGTTCTTCGTGACGCGCCAGTGGCGATGGGCCTGCGCCGCGACCTGCGGCAGGTGCGTGACGCACAGCACCTGGCGGGATTTTCCCAGCGAGCGCATCAGCTCGCCGACGGCCTGCGCGACGGCGCCGCCGACGCCGGCATCGGCCTCGTCGAAGATCAGCGTCGGCACCGGGTCGGCCTGCGCCGCGACCGTCGTGATGGCCAGCGCGATGCGCGACAGCTCGCCGCCGGAGGCGACCTTCGAGAGCGGGCGCGGCGCAACGCCGGCGTGGGCGGCGACGCGGAACTCGATCGCGTCCACGCCCGAGGCCGACGCCTGCGTGGGCTCGACGGCGATTTCCAGGCGTCCGTCCTTCATTCCGAGCGCGGCGATGTGCCGCGAGACGCCGCCGGAGAGCCGGGCCGCGGCGTCGCGACGCTGCGCGGACAAGCGGGCGGCGAGCGCGTCGTAGGCGCTTCGCAGCTGCGCGGCCCGTTCACGCAGCGCGTCGACGTCCTGGGCGGCATCGAGCGCGCGCACGCGTTCGCGCAGCTGCGCGCATTCGTCGTGCAGCGCCTGCGGCGCGAGACGCAGCTTTCGCGCCGCGGAAAACAGCGCGCCGATGCGCGCATCGACCTGCTCGAGGCGCTGCGGATCCAGTTCGACCCGATCGGCATAGTCGCGCAGCGCCGAGACCGCTTCGCGGACCTGGATGGCAGCGCTGTCGAGCATCGCCACCGGTTCGCCGAGCGCCTCGTCGATCGCCACGAGCGGGCGCAGGCGCTGCAACGAACGATGCAGCTGCGCGAGCAGTGCGTCGTCGCTGTCGGCGAGCGCATCGGCGGCGCCTGCGGCGCCCTCGACGAGCGACGCGGCGTGCGAGAGCCGTTTCTGTTCGGCTTCGAGCGCCGCCCATTCGTCGCGCTCGATGCGCAGCGCCTCGAGTTCACCCAGTTGCCATTCGAGCCGCTCGCGCTCGAGCGCCAGTTCGCGCGCGCCCTGCTCGGCGCCTTCCAGCGCGCGCAGCGCCTCGCGCCATTCGGCGTAGGCGGCGGCGACCGCGCCGGCGAGCGCGTCGAGCCCGCCGAAGCCGTCGAGCAGGTTTCGCTGGCCTTCGGCGCGCAACAGCGATTGCGACGCATGCTGGCCGTGGATCTCGACGAGCCGCTCGCCGATCTCGCGCAGCAGCGCCGCCGTGCAGGGGCGGTCGTTGACGAAGGCGCGCGAGCGGCCCTGGGCGTCGACCACGCGTCGCAGCAGCACGACGCCCGGGTCGCCCTGCAGTTCGCGTTCGCCCAGCCAGGCGTCGAGCGCCTCGTCGCTGGCGAACTCCGCGGCGATGTCGGCGCGCTCGCAGCCCTCGCGCACGACGCCGGCATCGGCGCGTCCGCCGAGCGCCAGCATCAGTGCATCGAGCAGGATCGACTTGCCGGCGCCGGTTTCGCCCGACAGTACGGTGAATCCGTCTTCGAAGACGAGTTCGGCCGAATCGACGATGACGAAGTTCTCGAGTCGCAGGCGCAGCAGCATCGGGAAGGGCGGGGGACGACGGCGTTCAGCGCTGCAGGTCGCGAAGGCTGGGCAACTCGTGCCAGTTCAGCTTGCCGCGCAGGGTGGCGAAATAGCTGTAGTCGGGCGGGTGAAGAAAGCGCGTCCGAAAGGGAGCGCGCTGCACGACGATGTCGTCGCCCACGTGCAGGTCGTTGAACACCTGCATGTCGCCGGCCACGCGCGGCTCGCGCCCGTCGATGACGCGTACCGTGATCGTCACGTCGTCGGGCAGCACGATCGGCCGGTTCGACAGCGATTGCGGCGCCACCGGCACGAGCACGATGCCCTGCACCTGCGGGTGCAGGATGGGACCGTTGGCCGACAGCGCGTAGGCGGTCGACCCGGTGGGCGTCGCAATGATCAGCCCGTCGGCGCGCTGGCTGTACATGTACAGGTCGTCGACGTGGACCTGCAGCTCGATCATCCCGGCACGCGACGAACGGTTGACCACGACGTCGTTCAGCGCGAGCTCGCTCCAGACGATTTCGTGGTCGCGCACGACGCGGGCCGTGAGCAGCGTTCGCTCCTCGGAAGCGAAGTTGCCGTCGAGGATCGAACCGAGCGCCGCGCGCCAGCTACCCAGGCCGATGTCGGTGATGAAGCCGAGCCGTCCCGCGTTGATGCCGACCAGCGGCACCTCGCGGCAGGCGAGCGCGCGCGCCGCGCCGAGCATCGTTCCGTCGCCGCCCAGCGCGATGGCGAGATCGGCCTCGTCGCCGATGCGCTCGATGTCGGCCACCGCGAAGTCGCGCGTGCCACCGGCGGAGGCCGTTCTCTCTTCGACGAGGACCGAGACGCCGCGAGCGCGCAGGAACGCGGCGATGGCGAACAGCGCCTCGGCGACTTCCTCCGATTGCCAGCGCCCGATCAGCGCGACTCGTTCGAACGCGTTCCGCATCCGGCGATTAGAGCATAGGCAACGGCGCGCGCGGCGTTCGCGCACTGCGCCGGCCGTCGAATCGATCGGCAACCCGATGCAGGGCCGACCCGGCTCGGGCACCGGGCTTGCAACGGCCGGCGTCGCCCCTACAATGAAGGGATGCTCGACGATCGCGCCCGTATCCTCCTGAAGACGCTGGTCGAGCGTTACATCGCCGATGGCCACCCGGTGGGCTCGCGCACGCTGTCGCGCCATTCGGGGCTCGACCTCTCCCCGGCCACGGTGCGCAACGTGATGGCCGATCTCGAGGAGATGGGCCTCATCACCAGTCCGCACACCTCGGCCGGGCGCATTCCCACCCCGCGCGGCTACCGCTTCTTCGTCGATACGCTGCTCGTCGTCGAGCCGCTGCAGGGCGACGAGGCCGAGAAGCTGCACGACCGCCTGCATCCGGACGAGCCGCAGCGGGTGCTGTCGGTCGCCGCCTCGCTGCTTTCCAACCTGTCGCATTTCGCCGGCGTCGTGATGGCCCCGCGGCCGGCGAAGATGTTCCGCCAGGTCGAATTCCTGCGACTGTCCGAGCGGCGCGTGCTGCTGATCATCGTCACCTCCGACGGCGGCGTGCAGAACCGCATCCTGTCGACCCAGCGCGAGTATTCGCGCGACGAGCTGGTCGAGGCGGCGAACTACATCAACGCGCACTTCGCCGGAATCGAGTTCGACGAGATCCGTCGCCGGCTGCAGTCGGAGCTCGCGTCGCTGCGCGACGACATCACGGCCCTGATGCACAAGGCGATCGAGGCGAGCACCCGGATGCCCGCCGAAGGAGACGACCCGCTGGTGATCGCCGGGGAGCGCAACCTGTTTGGGCTGGCCGACCTCAACGACGGCACCGCGCGACTGCGCCGCCTGTTCGACCTCTTCGAACGCAAGACGGGCCTGCTGCAACTGCTCGACGCTTCGAGCCGCGCCGAGGGCGTGCAGATCTTCATCGGGGGCGAGTCCGACCTGCTTCCCGTGGACCAGCTCAGCGTCGTCGTCGCGCCCTACGAGTCCGACGGACGCATCGTCGGCACACTGGGCGTCATCGGGCCGAGCCGCATGGCCTACGAGCGGGTGATTCCGATCGTCGACATCACGGCCCGGCTGGTTTCCTCGGCGCTCAGCCAGAACGGATAGCGCTCGCTCGTGGCCCTTCGATCCCCGGGCGGGCGCACGGGCAGCCTCGCTGCCCGCACCGGCGTTCTGCTCGTGCAACTGGGTACGCCCGATGCGCCCACCGCTGCAGCGCTGCGCCGCTACCTGCGAGAATTCCTCGGCGACCCGCGAGTGGTCGAGCTTCCGCGTCTCGCCTGGACGCCGATCCTGTACGGCTTCGTGCTGCCGCTGCGGCCCTCGCGTTCGGCGCGCAAGTACGCGGCGATCTGGACCGACGAAGGATCGCCGCTGCTCGTGTACACGCGCAGGCAGGCGGCACTGCTGCGCGGAGCGCTCGGCGAACGCGGATACCTGCCCGAGGTCGCGTTCGCGATGCGCTACGGCACGCCGTCGATTTCGTCGGTACTGCGCGAGATGCGCACGCGCGGCCTCGATCGCCTGCTCGTCGTGCCGTTGTATCCGCAGTATTCGGCCTCGACCACGGCGACGGCGTTCGATTCGATCGCGCGCGAACTGCGCGGTTGGCGGGTCCAGCCGTCGCTGCGTTTCGTGCGCGATTTCCACGACGACGACGCCTACGTCGAAGCGCTCGCAAGCCGCGTCCGTGCCCGATGGGAGCGCGAGGGCCGCGGCGATCGGCTGCTGATCAGTTTCCACGGCGTGCCGCGCCGGGTCGTCGCGCTCGGCGACCCCTACGAGAACCAGTGTCGCGTGACGGCCGAGCGCCTCGCGCAGCGCCTGGGCCTCGCCGACGGCGAATGGGTCGTCACTTTCCAGTCACGCTTCGGGCCGGCCGACTGGCTCCAGCCGTACACCGCGCCGACGCTCGTCGAACTGGCGCGCGCCGGCGTGCGCAGCGTCGACGTCGTCTGCCCGGGCTTCGTCGCCGACTGTCTCGAGACGCTGGAGGAAATCGCGATCGAGGCGCGCAAGGCGTTCCTCGATGCCGGCGGCCTCGACTTCGGCTATGTCCCCGCACTGAACGACACGCCGGCCTTCATCGAGGCCCTCGCATCGCTCGTCGAGCGCAACCTGCAGGGCTGGCAGAACGGCCCCGATGCGCCGGCACGGTGAGGCCGCCGTGCCGGAGCCGCATGCTCAGGACGCGGGCGGAATGCGCAGCACCTGCCCCGGATAGATCCTGTCCGGATCCTTCAGCATCGGCTTGTTCGCGTCGAAGATGCGCATGTAGGCGTTGGCGTCGCCGTATTGCGCCCTGGCGATCTTCGACAGCGTGTCGCCCTTGACGACCGTGTGGTACTTCGCTTCCGGCTGCGGATTCTTCACCGTCATCCGGTCGACGACCTGCTGCACGCCGGCGACGTTGCCGCAGCACAGCAGGATCTTCTCGCGCGTCGCCTGGTCGGCGACCGTGCCCGAGACGGTGACCGTCTCGCTTGCTCCGTCGTACGCGACGTCCAGGTTCTCGGCGCCGAGCTTCATCGCCGCGATGTAGTCGGTGATCGCCTGGGCCGCCTTGCGGTTCGCCTCGCCCGGATCGCCGGCCGCGGCCTTCGCTTCCCCGGTTCCGAACAGTTTCTCGCCGGCTTCCCGGATGAAAGACAACACGCCCATTCGATTCTCCGTTTGCTCGTGACGTTCCGGAACGGAACGGCAACGAGCGTACCCGAAGACCGGCGCCGTCCGCGGCGAAAGCCCGGTGTCCGTGCGGCCGGGCTCGGAAAAGGCGTCGCGGCCGACGACGGCCGGGGTTGAAATCGGCAGTCGGTGCCCCGAAATCGACTCTTTGCCGGCTCCGCCGCTCCCGCTGCGGCGCGTCCGGCCGAGTCGAACCCGAACCCTGGAGAACGTCGAGTGACACCCGACACGCCTGCGCGTACCGACGGCGACCTGCCGACGCAGCAACCTTCGTCCGACGACGGCCGACCGAATCCTTCGACCGCTTCGCCCGGCCGAGGCGCCGCCGAAGCGGCGGATCGCCCGGCCGGCGGCGATGCCGGGGAGATGGCCAGCGGCGATCCGCGCGCGGCGGAACTCGAGCGCAGGCTCGCCGAAACGCACGAACGCTACCTGCGCGCGGTCGCCGAGACGGAGAACGTGCGCCGGCGCGCGCAGGAGGAGGTCGCGCGGGCGCAGAAATTCGGCATCGAGGCTTTCGCCGAGAGCCTGCTGCCGGTGAAGGACAGCCTCGAGCTCGCGCTCACCGCCGAGGCGCCCGACCTCGAGAACATGAAGGAAGGTGTCGGGGCGACGCTGCGGCTGCTCGCCAGCGCCTTCGAGAAGAACCGCCTGGTCGAGATCGATCCGCGGGGACAGAAGTTCGATCCGAACCTGCACCAGGCGATTTCCACGGTTCCCGCTTCGGGTACGCAGCCGCCGGTGGCGCCCGGGCACGTCGCGCACGTGCTGCAGAAGGGCTACCTGATCGCCGATCGCGTCCTGCGCCCGGCGCTCGTCACCGTCGTCCAGGACTGAAGAAAGCGAACGCGCGTGCGCGCTTGAATTCGGCCTTGCGCGGTCGCATCTACTGCAACGAACAGTTTCTCTCATCGAGGACATCACAATGGCCAAGATCATCGGCATCGACCTGGGCACGACGAATTCGTGCGTCGCCATCATGGAAGGCAACAAGCCGAAGGTGATCGAGAATTCGGAAGGCGCCCGCACGACGCCGTCGATCGTCGCCTACCTGGAGGACGGCGAGATCCTCACCGGTGCCCCCGCCAAGCGGCAGGCGGTCACCAACCCGAAGAACACGCTGTATGCGATCAAGCGGCTGATCGGCCGCAAGTTCGACGAGAAGGAAGTCCAGAAGGACATCCACCTGATGCCCTACCAGATCATCCGCGCCGACAACGGCGACGCGTGGGTGCAGGTGCGCGACAAGAAGCTGGCGCCGCCGCAGGTTTCGGCCGAGGTGCTGCGCAAGATGAAGAAGACCGCCGAGGACTACCTCGGCGAGACGGTCACCGAGGCGGTGATCACGGTTCCCGCGTATTTCAACGACAGCCAGCGACAGGCCACGAAGGATGCCGGGCGCATCGCCGGGCTCGAAGTGCGCCGCATCATCAACGAGCCGACCGCGGCCGCGCTCGCGTTCGGTCTCGACAAGGGCGGCGGCAAGGATCGGAAGGTGGCGGTCTACGACCTGGGCGGCGGCACCTTCGACATCTCGATCATCGAGATGGCCGACGTCGACGGCGAGAAGCAGTTCGAGGTGCTGTCGACCAACGGCGACACCTTCCTCGGCGGCGAAGACTTCGACCAGCGCATCATCGACTACGTGATCGGCGAATTCAAGAAGGACGCCGGCGTCGACCTGTCGAAGGACGTACTCGCACTGCAGCGCCTGAAGGAGGCCGCCGAGAAGGCCAAGATCGAGCTGTCTTCGAGCCAGCAGACCGACCTGAACCTGCCCTACATCACGGCCGATGCCAGCGGTCCGAAACACCTGAACATGAAGCTCACGCGCGCCAAGCTCGAGGCGCTGGTCGAGGAACTGATCGAGCGCACGATCGAACCGTGCCGCGTCGCGCTGAAGGACGCCGGGCTGAAGGCTTCCGAAGTCGACGACGTGATCCTCGTCGGTGGCATGACGCGCATGCCGAAGGTGCAGGACAAGGTCCGCGAGTTCTTCGGCAAGGAAGCGCGCAAGGACGTCAACCCCGACGAGGCGGTGGCGGTGGGCGCGGCGATCCAGGGCTCGGTGCTCTCGGGCGAGCGCAAGGACGTGCTGCTGCTCGACGTCACGCCGCTGTCGCTGGGCATCGAGACGCTCGGCGGCGTGATGACGAAGATGATCCAGAAGAACACCACGATCCCGACGAAGTTCTCGCAGGTGTTCTCCACCGCCGACGACAACCAGCCGGCGGTGACGATCAAGGTCTACCAGGGCGAGCGCGAGGTCGCATCGGGCAACAAGCTGCTCGGCGAGTTCAACCTCGAGGGAATCCCGCCGGCGGCGCGTGGCACGCCGCAGATCGAGGTCACCTTCGACATCGACGCCAACGGCATCCTGCACGTGTCGGCCAAGGACAAGGCCACCGGCAAGGAGAACAAGATCACGATCAAGGCGAATTCGGGCCTCACCGAAGCCGAGATCGACAAGATGGTTCGCGACGCCGAGTCGCACGCCGCCGAGGATCATCAACGCGTCGAGCTGACGAATGCGCGCAACCAGGCCGACGCGATGGTGCATTCGGTGAGAAAATCGCTCGCCGAGCACGGCGAGAAGATCGACGCTGCCGAGAAGTCGAAGATCGAGGACGCGATCAAGGCGGCCGAGGAGTCGTTGAAGTCCGACGACAAGGCCGACATCGAGGCGAAGACGCAGGCGCTGATGGCCGCATCGCAGAAGCTCGGCGAAGCGATGTACGCGCAGCAGGCCGGCGCCCAGCCCGATGGCGGGCAGCCCGGCGCCGAAGGCCCGCAGGCCGGCGCGAGCCAGGGTCGCCCGGCAGCCGACGACGACGTGGTCGACGCGGATTTCAAGGAAGTGAAGAGGGACTGATCAGGAAGAGAAGGGAGAAGGGGCAAGGGGCCCCTTCGAACATTGCGCCAGGGCATGCACGAGCGAGCACACGCGAGTTCCTGCGTTTCCTGACGATCTCTGCCGGGTCGCTGAGCGAACTCGACACGCTCGTCGAGCTTGCACGCGGGCGTCCTGACCCCTTCTCCCTTTCCCCTTCTCCCTTCACCTGCATCGAATGAAACGCGACTACTACGACATCCTGGGCGTCTCGAAGACCGCCACCGACGACGAGCTGAAGAAGGCCTATCGCAAGCTCGCGATGAAGTACCACCCGGACCGCAATCCGGACAGCCGGGATGCCGAGGCGCGCTTCAAGGAGGCGAAGGAAGCCTACGAGATGCTGTCGGACCCGGCCAAGCGCGAGGCCTACGACCGCTTCGGCCACGCCGGCGTCGACCCGAACGCCGGCGGCTTCGCCGGCGCGCAGGGTTTCGGCGGTTTCGCCGACGTATTCGGCGACATCTTCGGCGACATCTTCGGCGGGCAGCGCGCCGGCGGGCGCAGCAACGTCTATCGCGGCGCCGATCTGCGCTACCAGATGGAAATCACCCTCGAGCAGGCAGCCGCAGGCCATGCCTCGGAGATTCGCGTTCCCGGCTGGGAGAACTGCGAAACCTGCCACGGCACCGGCGCCCGTCCCGGCACGAAGCCGAAGGTCTGCCACAGCTGCGGCGGCCAGGGCTCGGTGCGCGTGCAGCAGGGCTTCTTCTCGATCCAGCAGACCTGTCCCACGTGCCGCGGCAGCGGGCAGGTGATTCCGGATCCGTGCACCGACTGCGACGGCGTCGGTCGCGTGAAGAAGAGCAAGACCCTCGAGGTCAAGATCCCGGCGGGCATCGACGACGGCATGCGCATTCGCTCCAGCGGCAACGGCGAACCGGGGATCAACGGCGGGCCGCCCGGCGACCTCTACGTGGAGATCCACGTGAAGGAGCACGACGTCTTCAAGCGCGACGGCGACGACCTGCACTGCGAGGTGCCGGTGTCGGTGGCCACGGCCGCGCTCGGCGGAGTCGTCGAGATTCCCACGTTGAACGGCGGGGCCGAGATCGAACTGCCCGAGGGCACGCAGACCGGCAAGCAGTTCCGGTTGCGCGGCAAGGGCATCAAGGGGCTGCGCTCGAGCTATCCCGGCGACCTCTACGCGCACGTGCTCGTCGAAACGCCGGTGCGGCTCACCGAGCGGCAAAAGGAGCTGATGCGCGAGCTCGACGCGTCGCTGAAGGATCCGAAGCACAGTCCGCAGACCAAGAACTGGATGGATCGCGTCAAGGAGTTCTTCCAGTGATTCCTTCGGCGCGCGCCGCGTGAAGCTTGCCTTCCTCGGCGCTGCCGACACCGTCACCGGTTCGCGTTTCCTGCTCGAGACCGGCGCGGCGAAGTTCCTCGTCGACTGCGGGCTGTTCCAGGGTTTCAAGAAGCTGCGCCAGCGCAACTGGTCGCCTTTCCCGGCTGCGCCCGCGTCGATCGACGCCGTGCTGCTCACGCATGCGCACCTCGACCATTCCGGCTGGCTGCCCGCGCTCGTGCGCGAAGGTTTTCGCGGACCGGTGTTCGCCACCGAGGGCACGCGCGAGCTCGCCGGGATCCTGTTGCGCGACAGCGCCCGCCTGCAGGAGGAGGAGGCCGAGTTCGCCAACCGGCACGGCTACTCGAAGCACGCGCCTGCGCTTGCGCTGTACGAGACTGCCGACGCCGAGCGCGCGCTGGCAGGGTTCCGCACCGAGCGTTTCGGCGTGCCGTTCGCGCTCGGCGAAACCGACTCGATCAGTGCGCGCTTCGTCCCCGCCGGGCATCTGCTCGGCGCAGCCAGCGTCGTCCTGCAGCGAAACGGCCGCACGCTCGTCTTCAGCGGCGACATCGGACGCGAGGAAGACCTCGTGATGCGCGCGCCGCAGGTGCCGCAGTTCGCCGACACGCTGGTCATCGAATCCACCTACGGCGATCGACGCCACGGGGATATCGACGAGGCGCTCGCGCAACTGGCGCGCGTCGTGCGCGACACCGCCGCACGCGGCGGGACGGTGCTGATTCCGTCGTTTGCCGTCGGGCGCGCGCAATCGCTGCTCGTCGCGCTGCATCGCCTGCGCGAGTCCGGATCGATTCCCGCGCTGCCGGTCTATCTCGACAGTCCGATGGCGATCGACGCGACGCGCCTGTACCGGCGTTTCAACGGCGATCACCGCCTGAGCGACGCCGAGTGCGAGGCCATCTATCGTGGCGCCCGCTTCGTGAACACGCCCGAGGAGTCGAAGCGCCTCGCGCAAGTGCGCGTTCCGTCGATCCTGATCTCGGCCAGCGGGATGGCCACCGGCGGGCGCGTGCTGCATCACCTGAAGCGCCTGCTGCCCGATCCGGCGAACCACGTCGTCTTCGCCGGCTTCCAGGCGGGCGGCACGCGCGGCGCGCATCTGGTGGGCGGGGCGCGCGAGGTGAAGATCCACGGGGCGTGGCATCCGGTGAATGCGTCGGTCACGCAGCTCGACGGGTTCTCGGCGCACGCCGACGCCGACGAGCTGCTCGGCTGGATGCGCCGGCTGCACCGAGCGCCGCAACAGGTCTACGTGGTGCACGGCGAGCCCGAGGCGGCCGACCGGTTGCGCCATCGCATCGCCGACGAACTCGGCTGGCGCGCGCGCGTGCCCGAGCACGGCGAGACCGTGGACGTGGCGCTCTGAGCAACCGTGTGAACGCCGCAAGACGCTTTTAGAACGCTGCAGAACGCTGCATTTTCCGTTTCGCAGCCCGTTCCACCGCGGAAATTGCAGCGTTTCGCAGCGACCCCGGTTCCGGAACGCAGCGTTCGCCCCGGCCGGCGAGGCATGCCGCCGCGTCGGCTGGTACATTCGGGGGCGATGCAGACCGTCTCGTTTCGCCGCCCGATCGGCCAGCGCAAGGGGCGCCAGGTGCAGCCCGACGCGCGTGCGCGCATCGAGGCGCTGTTCGGCGATGCACCGATGCGGCGCGACCTGCTGATCGAGCACCTGCATCGCATCCAGGATGCGCAAGGGTGCCTGCCGGCCGGGTTGCTCGCTGCGCTCGCCGAGCGCATGCGCCTGTCGCAGGCCGAGGTCTACGAGGTCGCGAGCTTCTACCACCACTTCGACGTCGTTCGCGAAGGCGAGGCGCCGCCGCCGGCGCTCACCGTTCGCGTCTGCGCGTCGCTCTCGTGCGAGATGGCCGGTTCGCGGGCGCTGATCGAGTCGCTCGCCACGCGCCTGGGTCGCGAGCTGCGCGTGCAGCCGGTGCCTTGCGTCGGACGCTGCGCCGACGCGCCGGTGGCGGTGGTCGGCCAGCGCCCGGTCGCGCCGGCGAGCGTCGAGCGCATCGAGGCGGCGATCGCCGATGGCGATCGGGCGTGTCCGCTGCCCGATCCGCGCGCCGGCGCGATCGCCGGCTACGGCGACCTCGCGACCTACCGCGCCCACGGCGGCTACCGGCAGCTCGCGCGCGTGCTCGCGCAGCCGTCGCAGGGCGATGCCGTGCTCGCCGAGCTCGAGTCGTCGGCGCTGCGCGGCCTGGGCGGCGCGGGTTTCCCCGTCGCGCGCAAATGGCGCGCGGTGGCTGCGCAACCCGGCCCGCGCCTGCTGGTCGTCAACGCCGACGAGGGCGAACCGGGCACCTTCAAGGACCGCCACTATCTCGAACGCGCGCCGCACCGGATGCTCGAAGGAATGCTGATCGCCGCTGCGGTCGTCGGCTGCGAGGCCTGCTACGTCTATCTTCGCGACGAATACGCCGGCGTGCGCGCGCTGCTCGAGCGCGAGATCGACGCGTTGCGCGCCGACCCGCCGTTTGCCGCACCCCTGCCGCGCATCGAGCTGCGCCGCGGGGCAGGCGCCTACATCTGCGGCGAGGAGAGCGCGCTGATCGAATCGATCGAAGGAAAGCGCGGCATGCCCCGGCTGCGCCCGCCGTACGTCGCCGAGCGAGGCCTCTTCGGGCGCCCCACGCTGGTGCACAACGTCGAGACGCTGCACTGGGTGCCAGAGATCCTCGAACGCGGCGCCGCGTGGTTCGCTTCGCACGGCCGGCGCGGCCGGCACGGGCTGCGTAGCTTCTCGGTATCGGGGCGCGTGCGCGAGCCGGGCGTGAAGCTCGCCCCGGCCGGCATCAGCCTGCGCGAACTGATCGACGAGCACTGCGCCGGCATGTCGCCGGGACACGAGCTGTACGCCTGGCTGCCGGGTGGCGCCTCGGGCGGCATCCTGCCGGCGTCGCTCGCCGACGAGCCGCTCGACTTCGACACGCTGCAGCCGCACGGCGCATTCATCGGCTCGGCGGCGATCGTCGTGCTGTCGCGGCGCGATTCGGCCGCCGACGCCGCGCGCAACCTGATGGCGTTCTTTCGCAGCGAGTCGTGCGGGCAGTGCACGCCGTGTCGCGTCGGCACTGCCAAGGCGCTCGAGCGCATGCGCGAGCAGAGCTGGGACGCGCCGCTGCTCGCAGAGCTTTCCGGCACGATGATCGACGCGTCGATCTGCGGGCTCGGGCAGGCGGCACCGAACCCGATGCTGTCGGTGATGCGCTGGTTTCCCGATGAGGTGCACGGCCGATGAGGACGCTTCGATGATTCGCGTCGTCGAAGCCGCGCGTGCACCCGCTGCGCGTGCGGGGCACGGTGCGGCGTCCGACGCAGGGCCCGGCGCGACGATCGGCTTCGAGCTCGACGGCCGCGCGATCGAGGCGCGCGCCGGCGAGACGATCTACGAGGCGGCGCGCCGACACGGCACGACGATCCCCACGCTGTGCCGGCAGGAAGGCTATCGGCCCGACGGCAACTGCCGCGCCTGCGTCGTCGAGATCGACGGCGAACGCGTGCTCGCCGCCTCGTGCTGCCGGATGCCATCCGCCGGCATGAAGGTGCGCAGCGCGAGCGCGCGCGCGCGAGCGGCGCAGCGAATGGTCGTCGAGCTGCTCGTCGCCGACTCGCCCTCCGAGCCGCGCCGCGAGGATTCCGAGCTGACGCACTGGGCGCGCGAGCTGGGTGTCGGGCATTCGCGCTTCGCGTCCCGTGCGCAGCCGCTTGCCGACTTCAGTCATCCCGCGATCGCCGTGCAGCTCGACGCGTGCATCCAGTGCGCGCGTTGCGTTCGCGCCTGCCGCGAAGAGCAGGCCAACGACGTCATCGGCTACGCCGGTCGTGGCGACGCTTCGCGCATCGTCTTCGATTTCGGCGATCCGATGGGCGCATCGACCTGCGTCGGTTGCGGCGAATGCGTCCAGGCCTGCCCCACGGGGGCGCTGATGCCGCGGCTGCTCGGCGAGGTCGATGCGCCGCTGCAGCCCGGCGACGTTGCGCCGCGCGCCGCCGAGCGCCGCGTCGATTCGCTGTGCCCGTTCTGCGGCGTCGGCTGCCAGCTGACGTATCACGTCTCGGGCAACCGCATCCGCTACGTCGAGGGCCGCAACGGGCCGGCGAACCACGGACGGCTGTGTGTGAAGGGACGCTTCGGCTTCGACTATGCCGCCAGCCGCGAGCGGCTCGACGTGCCGCTCGTGCGTCGCGAAGGGGCCGCGAAGGACGCCGATTTCGACCGCGTGCCGGCCGACTGGCGCGACCGGTTTCGCGAGGCGACGTGGGACGAGGCGCTGGCCGTCGCCGCCGGGGGCCTGGCGCGCATCCGCGACGAGATCGGTTCGCAGGCGCTCGCCGGCTTCGGTTCGGCCAAGGGCAGCAACGAGGAGGCGTACCTGTTCCAGAAGCTCGTTCGCACCGGCTTCGGAACGAACAACGTCGACCACTGCACGCGCTTGTGCCATGCGTCGTCGGTGGCCGCGCTGCTCGAAGGCATCGGTTCGGGCGCCGTGTCGAATCCGGTCTCCGACGTGCTGAAGGCCGACTTCGTGCTCGTCATCGGATCGAACCCCACGGTCAACCATCCGGTTGCCGCCACCTGGATCAAGAACGCCGCGCGCAGCGGAACCACGCTCGTCGTCGCCGATCCGAAGCGCAACGAACTGGCGCGGCACGCCTCCACGGTGCTGCAGTTCACGCCGGGCGCCGACATCGCGCTGCTCGACGCGATGCTGCACGCGATCGTCTACGGCGGCTTCGTCGATTGCGAGTTCGTCGCCACGCGCACCGCCGACTTCGAGGCATTGCGCGCGCACCTGGCCGCCTGCAGCCCCGAGCGCATGGCGCCGCTGTGCGGCATCGACGCGGCGACGATCCGCACGGTCGCGCAGCAGTACGCGACGAGCCGCGCGTCGATGATCCTGTGGGGCATGGGCGTCTCGCAGCACGTGCACGGCACCGACAACGCGCGCTGCCTGATCGCGCTGGCCCTGTGCACCGGCCAGATCGGGCGCCCGGGCGCCGGACTGCATCCGCTGCGCGGGCAGAACAACGTGCAGGGCGCCTCCGACGTCGGCCTGATCCCGATGATGCTGCCCGACTACGGCCGGGTGGACGACGAGCGCGTCGCCGAGCGCTTCGAGCGGCTGTGGGGCACGCGCATCGATCGCCGCCCGGGGCTGACCGTCGTCGAGATCCTGCAGGCCGCCGCCGAGCGGCGCATCCGCGGCCTGTACGTGATGGGCGAGAACCCGGCGATGTCCGATCCCGACCTGCGCCATGCGCGGCGGGCGCTCGCCGCGCTCGACCTGCTCGTCGTGCAGGACATCTTCCCGACCGAGACGGCGTACCTGGCCGACGCGATTCTTCCGGCTTCGGCGTTCCCCGAGAAGAGCGGCAGCTTCACGAACACCGACCGGATGGTGCAGTTCGCGCGCAAGGCGGTCGAGCCGCCCGGGCAGGCGCGTGCCGATCTCGACATCCTCGTCGCGGTGGCGCGCGGGCTCGGCCTGGACTGGCGCTACTCGCATCCGCGCGAAGTGTTCGCGGAAATGCGCGAGTCGATGGATTCGATCCGCGGCATCGACTGGGATCGCCTCGAGCGCGAAGGCAGCGTCACCTATCCGTGCACCAGCGCCGACGATCCCGGGCAGCCGGTCGTTTTCCGCGAGCGTTTTCCGACGGCGAGCGGACGCGGCCGCTTCGTCCCGGCGGCGCCCGCTGCGCCGGCCGAATCGCCCGACGCCGACTATCCGTTCGTGCTCACCACCGGACGCCAGCTCGAGCACTGGCACACCGGCGCGATGACGCGCCGGGCGCAGGCACTCGATGCGATCGAACCCGAAGCGACGGCTTCGTTGCATCCGCGCGACCTCGCTCGCCTGGACCTGCGGCCCGGCATGCGCGCGCGCATCGCGTCGCGGCGGGGGCAGATCGAGCTCTTCGTTCGCGAGGACGACGGTGTGGCGCCCGGCTGCGTATTCGTGCCGTTCGCGTACGCGGAAGCAGCGGCCAACGTCCTGACGCATCCGCAGCTCGATCCGGTCGGCAGGATCCCCGGCTTCAAGTACTGCGCAGTCTCGGTCGAAGCGCTGCGCGAGTCCGCGTAAGCGCTGCAGGCGATCGCGGCGTTTTCTGCCGCCATCGACAGGCCGTCGGATTGCTGTCGCCTTCGCTCGTCGGCGCATCCCGTCCGGGGCGCCGGCAAGTCGATCATGGTCCAGCTCTTCCCGCCACGAGTCGAGCTCGTCGTCAAGCTCGTCGTCGCCGCCATCGGGCTGTCGCTGCTGGCGCTGCTCGTGCTCGCGGTGTGGCGCGCGCGCGCCGACCTGCTGATCGGCAAGGCGATCGCGCAGCCGATCCCGTTCAGTCACAAGCACCACGTCGGCGACGACGGCATCGATTGCCGCTATTGCCACACGAACGTGGAGACCGGGGCCTTCGCCGGCATGCCGTCGACCCGGACCTGCCTGACCTGCCATTCGCAGTTGTATCGCGACGCGCCGATGCTCGCGCCGCTGCACGAGAGCGCGCGCAGCGGGACGCCGATCGCGTGGCGACGCGTGCACGACCTGCCCGACTTCGTCTATTTCGACCACTCGATCCACGTCGCCAAGGGGGTCGCCTGCCAGCAGTGCCATGGCCGCGTCGACCAGATGCCGCTGACCTGGCGCGTCTCTCCGCTGCAGATGCAGTGGTGCCTGCAATGCCACCGCGATCCGCGACCGCACCTGCGTGCGCCGGATCGCGTCTTCGAGATGCTCGATCCTCCGGCTGCCGAGGCGGCGCGTGACGCGGCGCGCGAAGCCGCGCACGTCGTCGCTCTGGACAGTCGCAGGCGCATGACCGACTGCTCGAGTTGCCACCGCTGACCGACATGACGAAGCCGCCCGACAACCCCGATCGCCGCAGCGTCCTGCAACGGATGGCGGCGTCGGTCGCGCTGGCCGGCGCCGGCTGCACGCGCGTGCCCGACGAGCGCATCGTTCCCTACGAGCGGATGCCGGAAGCCGGCACCGCGTCGCTGCCCGTGTACTACGCAACCGCTTTCGTGCGCGGCGGCTTCGCGCACGGCGTGCTGGTCGGCACGAAGCAGGGCCGTCCGATCAAGATCGAAGGCAATCCGACGCATCCGTCGAGCCTCGGCGCCACCGACGTCTTCGCGCAGGCATCGGTGTTGCAGCTGTGGGATCCGGACCGATCGCCGGCCGTCGTGCAGCGCGGCCTGACGGCGAGCTGGGGCGCCTTCGACACCGCGTGGCGCGCGCGCGAGGCGCAGCTGCTCGAGCGTCGCGGCGAGGGGCTGCGCCTGCTCACCCCGCGTTTCACGTCGCCCACGCTGCGCCGGCAGGTCGAAGCGCTGCTCGAGCGCTTTCCGCGCGCGCGCTGGCATCGGCACGATCCGCTGCACGTGCGAGCGGCCGACGAGGGGGCGCGTAGCGTCTTCGGGCGCGTCGTGCGCGGCGTATCGCATTTCGATCGTGCGCGTTTCGTCGTGTCGCTCGGGGCCGACCCTTTCTCCGAAGGACCGGCGTGCGTGCGCAACGCGATCGACTGGTCGGCGCGGCGGGCCGACGACCTGCGTGCCGATGATGCTTCCAGGCTGGCGCGTCTCGTCTGCGCAGAGACCACGCGCGGACTGTTCGGCGCACGCGCCGACGAGCGTCTCGTGCTGGCGCCGGCTCGCATCGACGCGCTCGCCCGGCGCCTGGCCGCGCAGTTGTATCCCGATCTCGCGAACTCCGGGTCTTCCGCCGCGCCGACGGACGCAGCCGACGCCCGGGTGCTGCGCTGGGCCGCTCGCCTGAAGCGGGCGGGTGCGCAGGCGCTCGTCGTCGCCGGCCCGTTGGCATCGGCGAACACGCACGCGATCGCGCATCTGCTCAACCTGCGGCTCGGCGCCGGCGGCACGAGCGTCGACTGGATCGAGCCGCCCGAGGGCGACGAACCGGCGGGCTCGATCGACGATCTCGCCGACGCGATGCATGGCGGCGACGTCGATACGCTGCTGATCCTCGACGGCAATCCGGTCTACGACGCGCCGGCTCGATCGCGCTTCGCGGATGCGCTGCGTCGCGTCGAGTTCAGCGCGCATCTGTCGCTGTATCGCGACGAGACTTCCGAGGCCTGCACCTGGCATCTGCCGCGCTCGCACGACTACGAGCAGTGGAGCGATTCGCGCGCCTTCGACGGAAGCGTCACGGTGTTGCAACCGGCGATCGCGCCGCTGTACGACACGCGCTCGGCGCACGAACTGCTCGCCGTGCTGGCTGCCGACCCGGAACGCGACGGGCGCGAGATCGTGCGCGCGACGTGGCGAGGATCGAGCGGGCCCGGGGAGTTCGATGCCCGGTGGCGACGCAGCCTGCGGGCCGGAACGATCGAATCGAGTGCCTATCTGCCGATCGTTGCGCCGCACGCCGCGAACCGGATCGATCCGGCAGCGGCGCCGTCGTCGCGCGTCGAAGCCGCGCCAGCGGGCGTCGCTCCAGCGAGCGCAGCGGGCGTCGCTCCTGCGGGTGCCGCCGCCGTCGGCGCGTCGACTCCGCCGGCACCGCCCGCCGAAGCCGCCGAGTCCTTCGTCGCGGTCTTCGTCGCCGATGCTTCGGTCGACGACGGCGCTTTCGCGAACAACGCGTGGCTGCAGGAATTGCCGCGCCCGTTCACCAAGCTCACCTGGGAGAACGCGGCGTTCATCGGTCCGGGCAGCGCGGTCGCTCGATCGCTCGCCACCGGCGACGTCGTGCGTATCGTCGCCGGCGAGCGCGCGCTCGAGGCGCCGTTGTGGGTGCAGACCGGGCACGCCGAGGGGGTGGTCAGCCTGCCGCTCGGCTACGGGCGGCGCAGCGCCGGACGCGTCGGCTCCGGCCTCGGCTTCGACGCCTATGCGCTGCGCGACGGCTCCGACGCGCCGATCCGCGTGCAGCTCGAGCGCACCGGCCGGCGACATTCGTTCGCGGTCACGCAGCACACGATCGACCAGCACGGACGAGCGCTTGCCCGGGTCGTGGCGCCCGGCGAGCGCATCGACGAGCCCGTACGCGCGCGGCCGTCGCTGTATCCGCCGATCGAGTATCCGACGCACGCCTGGGCGATGGCGATCGACCTGGACGCGTGCATCGGCTGCAATGCGTGCACGATCGCCTGCCAGGCCGAGAACAACATCCCGGTGGTCGGCGCCGAGCAGGTGGCGAACGGGCGCGAGATGCACTGGATCCGCGTCGATCGCTACGAGGACGACGCTGCGCGCACCGTCTTCCAGCCGGTGCCGTGCATGCACTGCGAGAACGCGCCGTGCGAAGTGGTCTGTCCGGTGGGCGCGACGGTGCACGACAGCGAGGGGCTGAACGTGCAGGTCTACAACCGCTGCATCGGCACGCGCTTCTGCTCGAACAACTGCCCGTACAAGGTGCGCCGCTTCAATTTCCTGCAGTGGGTCGACGAGAGCGTCGAGTCGCTGAAGGGCCAGCGCAACCCGGACGTGACCGTACGGCATCGCGGCGTGATGGAGAAGTGCACGTACTGCCTGCAGCGGATCACGCGTGCCCGACTGTCGGCCGAGCGCGAGGGCAGGACGATCGCCGACGGCGAGGTGATCACCGCGTGCCAGGCGGTGTGTCCGACGCGCGCGATCCACTTCGGCGACGGCAACGACGCGAAGGCCGAAGTGGTGCGCGTCCGGCGCTCGCCGCGTCACTACGCGCTGCTGGGCGAGCTGAACACGCGCCCGCGCACCACCTATCTCGCGCGCGTGGAAACGCCGCCGGAGCACGAAGCGTGAGCACCGATGCGGGCTCCGGACGCCGCGCGCCGCCGACCTCGTCGGACGCCGGCGTGCTGCGCGCGGGCTGGGGCTACGCGAGCATCACCGACAAGATCGCCGACCTCGTGCTCACGCGCCCGGTGCGCTGGCCGTGGCTCGTCGCGTTCTTCGGCACCTTCGCCGGCACGGTGGTGCTGCTCGGCGCGATCGGCTACCTGTTCGTTCGCGGCGTCGGCATCTGGGGGGTGAACATCCCGGTGGCGTGGGGCTTCGCGATCGCCAACGTCGTCTGGTGGATCGGCATCGGCCACGCCGGCACGTTCATTTCAGCGGTGTTGCTGCTGCTGCGGCAGAAGTGGCGAACGTCGATCAACCGTTTCGCCGAGGCGATGACGCTGTTCGCGGTGGCGATGGCCGGCCTGTTTCCGATCCTGCACCTCGGACGCCCGTGGTTCTTCTACTGGATCGCGCCGTACCCCGACAAGATGAACCTGTGGCCGAACTGGCGCAGTCCGCTCGTCTGGGATTTCTTCGCGATCGCGATCTACCTCACCGTTTCGTTCCTGTTCTGGTACGTCGGGCTCGTCCCCGACCTCGCCACGCTGCGCGATCGCGCGACGAGCCGCGCCAAGCGCTTCGCCTACGGCATCTTCGCGCTCGGCTGGCGCGGCGAGGCGCGCCAGTGGCAACGGTTCGAGATCGCGTACCTGCTGCTGGCCGGCCTGGCCACGCCGCTCGTCGTCTCGGTGCACTCGGTGATCTCGCTCGATTTCGCGATCGGCAACACGCCGGGCTACCACTCGACGATCTTCCCGCCGTATTTCGTCGCCGGAGCGTTGTTCTCCGGTTTCGCGATGGTGCTCACGCTGACGATCCCGCTGCGCCGCGCCTTCGGCCTGTACGACTTCATCACCGATGTCCACCTGGACCACGCCGGCAAGGTGATGCTCGCCACCGGGTGGCTGCTCGCGTACGGCTACGCCAGCGAGATCTTCGTCGCGTTCTACAGCGGCGACGAATACGAGATCTCGATGACGGTCGACCGCTGGGTCGGCTTCTACGCGCCGGTCTACTGGGCGATGATGACCTGCAACGTCGTGCTGCCGCAGTTGCTGTGGTTCCGCCGCGTGCGTCGCAGCGTCGGCATGCTCTTCGCGCTGAGCCTCGTCGTCAATCTCGGCATGTGGATGGAGCGCGTGCTGATCGTCGTCTCGAGCCTGCACCGCGATTTCCTGCCCTCGTCGTGGGGTCTGTTCATCCCCACGTTCTGGGATTGGACGATCCTGCTCGGAACGCTCGCGGCCTTCGCATGGCTGTTCCTCGTCTTCGTGCGCGTCCTGCCGTCGATCTCGATCTCGGAGATGCGGCTGCTCGTGCGCGAAAGCTCGGAGCGTGCGGCGTGAGACGCCTCACCGGCGCGGAGCGCGGGCGATGAGTGCCGACGCGAGATCCGGTGCGCCGCTCCACGGCTGGATCGCCGAGTTCGCCACCGCCGACGCGCTGCTGCAGGCCGCGCGCAAGGCGCACGATGCCGGCTATCGACGCGCGGAGGCGTATTCGCCGTTCCATGTCGACGGGCTCGCCGAGGTCCTGGGTTCGCGTCGCACGCACGTGCCGGCAATCGTCTTCGTCGGCGGACTGCTGGGCGGCGTCGGCGGATTCTTCATGCAGTGGTACGCGGCGGTCGTCGATTACCCGATCAACGTCGGCGGCCGGCCCCTGAACAGCTGGCCGATGTTCGTTCCGGTCAGCTTCGAGCTCGCCGTGCTCGGCGGCGCGTTGGCGGCGCTGCTCGCGCTGCTGGTCGGCAGCGGGTTGCCCCGGATCACGCACCCGGTGTTTCGCGTGAAGGAATTCGACCTGGCCACGCGCAACCGCTTCTTTCTCTATCTGCGCAGCGACGACCCTGCCTTCGAGCGCGAGCGCAGCGCGCGCTTTCTCGATTCGCTCGACCCGCTGCGTCGCGTCGAGGTCCCGGCATGAGCGGATCTCCGCGCTTCGCGAGCGCGCCGCGAACCGGTTGCTTCGCGCTTGCGCGAAGCGCGGCGGCGATCGTCGCCTGCGTCGCGCTCGCCGGCTGCGAGCAGGTGATGCGAGACATGTACGAGCAGCCGCGCTTCGACCCCGACGAGGCGACGCAGCTGTTCGACAACGGCAGCGCGACGCGTGCGCCGCCCGCCGGCAGCGTCGCCCGCTCGCGCGGCGACGTCGCTGCCACCACGAGCGGACGCCGGGGCGTCGAGGCGGTCGAAGCCGCACAGGCCGCCTATGCGCGCAAGAAGCTGCCGCCGATCACCGCCGCGCTGCTCGCCCGCGGCCAGCAGCGCTTCGACATCTATTGTGCGCCGTGCCACGGCATCGTCGGCGACGGCGACGGGCCGGTCGTGCGCCACGGCTTCCCGGCGCCGCCGTCGTATCACGTCGATCGCCTGCGGGAGGCACCCGACCGGCATTTCTTCGACGTCGTCACGAACGGCCACGGCATCATGTATTCGTACGCCGATCGCGTGACGCCGCAGGACCGCTGGGCGATCGTCGCGTGGATCCGCACGCTGCAGCTGAGCCAGCATGCGCAGGTGGATTCGCTGCCCGCGCGGCTGAGGGCGCGACTGGAGGCTGCGCGGTGACGCCGGGAGCTTCGCGGTGAAGCCGGCCGCGCGGAACTTCGGGCGCGGGGCGCCGAGCTGGGCCGGGCTGGTCGCGCTTGCGCTCGCGCTGCCCGGGCTGGCGATCGATCCGCGCATGTTCTTCGCCGCGTGGCTGGCCGCGTGGTGGACCTGCCTGAGCGTCGCGCTCGGGGCGCTCGCCAACGTCTGGATGCAGCGGTTGAGCGGCGGACAATGGGGCGAAGCAATGCGTCCGGTGGCATTCGCGCTCGCGCGACGCATGCCCTGGGTGCTGCTGCTGGGCGCACCGGTGGCGATCGGCGTGCCGTGGCTCTATCCGTGGGCTGCGCCCGACTCGGGCTGGCTCGACGACGTCGCTCGCCCCGTCTTCGTGTCTTCCTGGCTGCAGCCGTCGTTCTTCGTTGCCCGACTGGCGCTGTACGCGCTCGCCTGGTGGTGGCTCGCCAGGCAGCGCGATCCGGCGCTGCCCAAGGGCCGGGCCGCCGCCGCGCTGCTCGCCTGGGCGATGGTCACGTCGCTTGCGTCGATTGACCTGCTGATGTCGCTCGTCGCCGGTTGGTACAGCACCGGCTTCGGCTTGATCGTGCTGACGAGCCAGATGTACGGCGGCGCCGCGTTCGCGATCGCCGTCGTCGCGACGGCTCGCGCGCTGCCGCGCCCGCTGCCCGGGCGGCCGCCGCTCGGACGCGACCTCGGCAATCTGCTGCTGATGTACGCGATGACCTGGGGTTACCTGGCCTTCATGCAGTTCCTGATCATCTGGGCCGAGAACCTGCCGCGCGAGATCTCGTGGTACCTGCCTCGCCTGCATACCGGATGGCGGTGGTTCGGCCTGGTCGTCGTGCTGTCCTATCTGGTCGCTCCCTTTCTCGCGCTGCTGTTCCGCGCGCTGAAGGACCGCACGCACCGGCTCGCGATCGTCGCATGGGCGCTGTTCGCAGCGCAGGGCCTGTACTCGACGTGGCTCGTCGTACCGTCGGTGGACGCGCGTTCGGTGCATGCGTGGTGGCTCGTCCCGTTGTGCGCGCTGGGCCTGCCGCTGGTGCTCTACGGCAGCGTGCCGCGCGCGATCGACGAACGCGAGGTCCCCGGGCCGGGCACGCCGCGGGAGGTGACCGATGGCGCACGCTGAACTCGCGCTTCGGCGCATCGGCTGGATCTGCGTGGCGCTCGTCGCGGTGATCGTGCTGGTCGTCGCCGCCGCCGTCGCGCTCGTCGACGCGTGGCAGGTGCCGCCCGGCGGCGCGACGCCGGGCGACGTCGAACGCGGCGCGCGTTCGCTGCCGAGCGCGCCGCAGGCGGAGCTGCGGGCGCATCGTGCGGCGAAGCGTGCGCGCCTCGATTCGGCCGGATGGGTCGACCGAGAGCGCGGAATCGCCCACATTCCGATCGATGCGGCCCGCGAACTGTTGATCGGCTCGAACGAAGGCAGGAACGAAGGCGTGCGCGAGCAGACCCCAGCCGCCGCGGCGCACGGCGACGAACGAGGCGAGCGCGATGCCGGCGACGACGGGCTTGCCGACGGGCATCCCGCGGAAGTGGCGAAGCTGCCGCTGGGCGCGGGCGCGGCGCCGCCGCGCGTCGACTTCGAGCAGCGCCCCGGCGTGCAGTTGCCGCTCGGCATGGCGCTGCGCGATGCGCACGGCAACGCGACACGGCTGGGCGCACAGTTCGGCGGCGCGCGGCCGGTGCTGCTCGTGCTGGGCTACTACACCTGCCCGAACCTGTGCGGCATCGCGATGCACGGGCTCATCGAGGCGCTGCACGACACCGGTCTTGCGCCCGACGACTATCGCATCGTCGGGATCAGCATCGATGCCGACGACACGCCGGCCTCGGCTCGGGCTCGCGCGAGCGTCTACGACGGCTATGCGCGCTTCGTGTTCGGCGAGCGCGCCGCGCCGGCGTCGCTGCTGTTCGTCGCCGATGCGCGCGCAATCGATGCGCTCGCCGGTCGCGTCGGCTTCGCTTCGGTGCGCATCGCGGACGCTTCGGCGTCGTCGTCGATCGCCACGGCGTCGTCGTCGATCGCGCATCCGACCGGCGTCCTCGTCGCCACGCCGCAAGGGCGCGTATCGCGCTATCTGTTCGGCGTGCGCTTCGATGCCGACGAGCTGCGGCGCGCGCTGGTCGAGGCTTCGGCGGGTCGCATCGGCGGGTTCTCCGAACGGCTGCGCCTGCTGTGCGCGCACTTCGATCCCGCGCTCGGTCGCTACAGCGCCGCGACGATGGGTGCCGCTCGCATCACCGGGCTGCTCACCGTCGTGCTGCTCGGCGGCTGGGTCGTGCACCGGCTGCGCGGCGAAGTAGGGCGGGGAGTTCGGCGATGAACGACGGAAACGGTGTCGTCGCCGGGTTCGGCTGGCTCGGCGCGGCCGCATCGAGCGCCGGCGAACGCGCCGACCTGCTGCTGCTCGCGCTGCTCGTCGTCTGCGGCACCGTCGCGCTCGCGCTGGGCGTGCTCGTCGTCTGGTTCAGCATCCGCTACCGGCGCGGCTCGAAGGTCGATCGCACCGACCCGCCGTCGAACGACTGGCGACTCGAGACGGCCTGGACGCTGACGCCGCTGGCGATCTTCCTCTCGTTCTTCGCGTGGGCTGCCTGGGACTACGCGCAACTGTCGATCGTTCCGCCCGACGCGCTGCCGATCCAGGTGCTCGGCAAGCAGTGGATGTGGAAGCTCGATCATCGCAACGGACGGCGCGAGATCAACGAGCTGCACGTGCCGCTGGGCCGCGCGGTGAAGCTCGTTCTCGCCTCCGAGGACGCGATCCACAGCTTCTTCGTCCCGGCCTTTCGCCTGAAGCAGGATGTCGTTCCGGGACGCTACACGGTGCTCTGGTTTCGGCCGACGCGGCTGGGCGAGTTCCGGCTCTTCTGCGCCGAGTTCTGCGGCGCCGGGCATTCGAAGATGATCGGCCGTGTCGTCGTGATGCAGCCGGCCGACTATGCGCGCTGGCTCGAATCGGGACCGCGGCGACCCGGATTGGCCGAACGCGGCTTCGAGCTGTACCGATCGCTCGGCTGCAGCGGCTGCCACGACGAGCGATCCACCGTGCATGCGCCGCGCCTGCAGGGCCTGCTCGGACGCGTCGTACACCTGCAGGACGGGCGAAGCCTCGTCGCCGACGAGAATTACGTTCGCGACTCGATCCTGCTGCCGAGGAAGGACGTCGTCGCCGGCTTCGATCCGGTCATGCCGTCCTTTGCAGGGCAGGTCGGCGAGGAAGATCTGCAGGCGCTCGTCGAGTGGTTGCGCTCGACCGGCGACGACCGGACCGGAGGACGCGGATGAATACTGCCACGATCGATGCCGCGCACGCGCAACCCGCGCCGTTGCCGCAATCGGCGCAGCCGAGCTACCTGGACGACGGGCACACGCTCGCTTCCTGGTTCTTCACGCACGACCACAAGCGCATCGCGATCCTGTACGCGGTCGCGATCACCGCGTTCTTCGCGATCGGCGGCGTGGCCGCCGCGATGATGCGCATCGAGCTGGCGACGCCCGCCGGCGACTTCGTCTCCGACGACACCTACGCCAAGCTCTTCACCGCGCACGGCGTCATCATGGTGTGGCTGTTCCTGATTCCGTCGATCCCTTCGGCCTTCGGCAACTTCCTCGTGCCGCTGATGATCGGCGCGCGGGATCTCGCCTTCCCGCGGCTGAACCTCGCCAGCTGGTACCTCTATGTCCTCGGCGGTGCGATCGTGCTCGCCGCGCTTTTCCTGGGGGGGCTGGACACCGGCTGGACCTTCTACACGCCGTACTCGACGATGTTCTCCAACGGCTGGGTCGTCGTCGCGCTCGCCGGCGTGGTCGTCGTCGGCTTCTCGTCGATCCTCACCGGACTGAACTTCATCGTCACGGTGCACACGCGGCGCGTTCCCGGGCTCGGCTGGTTCCGCCTGCCGCTGTTCGTCTGGGCGATCTACGCGACGAGCCTGATTCTGGTGCTTGCCACGCCCGTGCTGGCGATCACGCTGATCCTGCTCGCCGCCGAGCGGTTGTTCCAGGTCGGCATCTTCGATCCGGCGCACGGCGGCGACCCGCTGCTGTTCCAGCACATGTTCTGGTTCTACTCGCATCCGGCGGTCTACGTGATGGTGCTGCCGGCGATGGGCGTGGTGAGCGAGATCATCCCGTGCTTCGCGCGCAGGCGCGTCTTCGGCTATCGCTTCATGGCCTACGCGCTGCTGGCGATCGCAGCGATCGGCTTTCTCGTCTGGGGCCACCACATGTTCGTCAGCGGGCAATCGCCGACCGCCGGAATGGTCTTCTCGATGCTCAGCTTCCTCGTCGCGGTGCCGTCGGCGATCAAGGTGTTCAACTGGACGGCGACGTTGTACAAGGGCTCGATCCGATTCGACGCGCCGATGCTCTACGCGCTGGGCTTCGTCGGACTGTTCACGATCGGCGGGATGACGGGGCTGTTCGTCGCCGCGCTGGCCGCCGACGTGCATCTCACCGACACCTACTTCGTCATCTCGCATTTCCACTACATCATGGTCGGCGGTTCGGTGCTCGCCTTCTTCGGTGCCTTGCACTTCTGGTGGCCGAAGATCACCGGCCGGATGTATCCGGAGATCTGGGCGCGCATGGCCGCCGGCCTCGTCTTCTTCGGCTTCAACCTCACGTTCTTTCCGCAGTACCTGCTCGGCTACGAAGGAATGCCGCGGCGCTATCACGCCTACGTCCCGGAATTCCAGGCGCTGAACGTACTGTCGTCGGCGGGCGCATCGATCCTGGCGATCGGCTACCTGCTTCCGCTGTTCTACCTCGCGTGGTCGCTGCGTGGGGGCGCGCCGGCGACCGCGA
Source organism: Burkholderiaceae bacterium (assembly GCA_023954015.1). GTDB lineage: Bacteria > Pseudomonadota > Gammaproteobacteria > Burkholderiales > Burkholderiaceae_E > Zeimonas. The sequence goes on along the minus strand of JAMLIS010000001.1, from coordinate 359,935 downwards.
ATCCATGGCAGGCGACCGGCCTCGAGTGGCAGACCGCGTCGCCGCCACCCACCGAGAACTTCGACAGTCCGCCTGCCGCACCCGACGATGTCTACGGCTACACCCCTCGCATCGGAAGAGGCCCGTTGCATGCAGACGGCGAGTGAATCGATCCGCTTCGAAGCGCGCCACGAGACGGCGCAGTTCGGCATGTGGGTGTTCCTCGCCTCCGAGGCGTTGTTCTTCGGCGGCCTGTTCCTCGCCTATCTCTACGGTCGCTCGCATTGGCCCGCCGGCTTCGACGCGGCGGCGCGCCGAACCGACGTCGTCATCGGATCGATCAACACGGCGGTGCTGCTCACCAGCAGCCTGTTCGTCGCACTCGCCGTCGTCGCGGCGCGCGCTTTGCGCCCGACCGCAGACCTGCAGGGCGAACCCGCCGCGGAGCAGCGTGCGTCGGCGCGTCGCCGCGTGGCCGTCTTCCTGTGGATCACCGCCGCGCTGGGCGTCGCCTTCCTCGTGCTCAAGGGCGTCGAATACCGCAAGGACTGGCTCGACGGACTGGTGCCCGGAGCGGCCTTCCGGCTCGGCGAGTCGCCCGGCGCACCGCCCGTCGGCGCCGCGCTCTTCTTCGTGCTCTACTGGGTGATGACCGGTCTGCATACGGTGCACCTGACGATCGGCGTGAGCGTGCTCGCGGTGTTCGCCGTCGGTGCCTCGCACGATGCCGCCTGGGTGCAGCCGCCGCGCATCGACGTCGCAGCGCTCTACTGGCACTTCGTCGACGTCGTCTGGATCCTGCTCTATCCGCTGCTCTACCTGCCGGGGCGCACCGGATGACCCGCACGCTCGTCGTCGTATGGGTCGCGCTGATGGTGCTGCTCGCCTCGACGCTGGCGCTCGCCTACGTGCCGCTCGGCGAGGGCAACCTGGTCGCGGCGCTCGGCATCGCCTTCGCCAAGAGCGCGCTCGTCGCGTGGTGGTTCATGCGCCTGAACGAGGCGTCGGCGAAGACGCGCATCGCCGCGGGCATCGCGCTGGCGTTCTTCGCGCTGCTCGCCGGACTGAGCGGTGTCGACTACGCGACCCGGGCGAGCAACGCCGCGCCGGCGCAGGACGCGAAGCAGCTCGCGCCGCGCTTCGCGCCGGCGCCGCCGGCGGGCTCGCCGCTGCGCTGAGCCGCACGGGTTTCCGGGACCGCTGCTGCGCCGCGGCCGCGCGCGCTCCAGTATCCTTGCCTGTCTGTTCGTACCGCCAAGTCGTTCCATGCCCGACAACGATTCCGAATTCCACCGCGCCTGCCGGGTCCTCGTGGGCGGCGTGAACTCCGCCGTGCGCGCATTCCGCGCGGTCGGCGGCACGCCGCGCTTCATCGATCGCGCCGAGGGTGCCTACCTGTGGGACGTCGAGGGCAAGCGCTACATCGACTACCTCGGCTCGTGGGGCCCGATGATCGCCGGCCACGCACACCCGCACGTCGTCGAGGCGGTCGAGCGCGCCGCGCGCCGCGGCCTGTCGTTCGGCGCGCCCAACGTGCACGAGACCGAGCTGGCCGAGCGCATCTGCGCGCTGTTCCCGCAGGTCGAGCGCGTGCGCTTCACGAGCTCGGGTACCGAGTCGACGATGTCGGCGCTGCGCCTGGCGCGCGGCTACACCGGACGCGACGCGATCGTCAAGTTCGAGGGCTGCTATCACGGCACCGGCGACAGCCTGCTGGTGAAGGCGGGCTCGGGCGCGCTCGCCTTCGGCACGCCGAGTTCGGCGGGCGTGCCCGACAGCGTCGCACGGCATACGCTGGTGGCGACCTACAACGACGTCGACAGCGTCGCCGAGCTGTTCGACAGGCATCGGAACGCGATCGCCTGCGTCATCGTCGAGCCGATCGCCGGCAACATGAACCTCGTACTGCCGAAACCCGGCTTCCTCGAGGCGCTGCGCGGGCTGTGCGACGACAACGGCGCGCTGCTGATCTTCGACGAGGTGATGAGCGGGTTTCGCGTCGCGCACGGCGGCGCGCAGCAGCGCTGCGGCGTCGTTCCCGACCTCGTCACCTTCGGCAAGGTGATCGGCGGGGGCATGCCGGTCGGTGCGATCGGCGGGCCGGCGCGCGTCATGGAGCGTTTCTCGCCGATGGGGCCGGTCTACCAGGCCGGCACGCTGTCGGGCAATCCGATCGCGATGGCGGCAGGTCTCGCCACGCTCGACCTCGTCGCGCAGCCCGGCTTCTACGACCGGCTCGAGGCATCGGGCGAGCGGCTCGTCGCAGGTCTGAACGGGGTCGCGCGCGAGGCGGGCGCGGCGCTGAGCGCGCAGCACGTCGGCGCGCTCGCCGGCCTGTACCTGCTTCCGTCGCCGCCGGCCGATTTCGCGCAGACGCAGACCCAGGACGTCGAGCGCTTCAAGCGCTTCTACCACGCGATGCTCGACGAAGGCGTGTACCTGCCACCGTCGCCGGTCGAGGCCTTCTTCTTCTCCAGCGCGCACACCGAGAGCGACGTCGACGCAACGATCGAAGCGGCGCGGCGCGCACTCGCGGCGAGCGCCGGATCGTGACGACGACCCCCGCCTCGCGTTCGCCGGCCGGGACCCCCGTCTCGCATTCGTCGTACCTCGCCGTCCTGTTCTTCGGCTGCGCGATCCTCGTCGTCTCCACCGGGGTCCGATCGTCCTTCGGGCTGTTCCTGCCCGAGATGACGCAGGCGCGCGGCTGGTCGCGCGAGACCTTCTCGCTGGCGATCGCGCTGCAGAACCTGATGTGGGGGCTGGGCGGCTCCTTCCTCGGTGCGATGGCCGACAAGTACGGATCGATGCGAACGCTGCTGCTCGGCGGCGTTCTCTACGTCGCCGGCTTCCTCGGCATGGCCTGGGCCGACAGCGCGACCGGGTTGTCCTTGTCGGCCGGCGTGGTCATGGGAATCGCGATCGGCGGAACGAGTTTCGGCATCGTGCTTGCCACGCTCGGGCGCGTCGTTCCGGCCGACAAGCGCAGCCTGGCCTTCGGCGTCGGCGTGGCCGCCGGCTCCTTCGGCCAGTTCCTGTTCCTGCCGCTCGCCGGGCAGCTGATCCTGCGCATAGGCTGGCAGCAGGCCTTGCTCGTTCATGCCGCGCTGGCGGCGCTGATCGTCGTGCTCGCGCTGGGCGTGCGTGCCGAGGACGACGCGCACGCCACGCGCACACCGGTGCGCCTGGGCCAGGCGCTGTCCGGGGCCGTCGGCGACCGCAACTTCCACCTGCTGTTCTGGGGCTACTTCGTCTGCGGCCTGCAGGTCGTCTTCATCGCGCTGCACCTGCCGTCGTACCTGCTCGACAAGGGCATGAGCGTGAACGTCGGAGCGAACGCCGTCGCGCTGATCGGGCTGTTCAACGTCGTCGGCTCGCTCGCCTCGGGCGCGCTCGGCCAGCGTTATCCGAAGAAGTGGCTGCTGGCGGCGATCTACGTCCTGCGCTCGATCGTCATCGGGCTGTTCCTGCTCGCGCCGCTCACCGAGCGGTCGGTCTACGCCTTCAGCGCAACGATGGGGCTGCTGTGGCTGTCCACGGTGCCGCTGACCAACGCGCTGGTCGGCCAGCGCTGGGGCGTGAGCGTGCTCGGCCTGCTCGGCGGCGTCGTGTTCTTCGGCCACCAGATCGGCAGCTTCCTCGGCGCGTGGCTGGGCGGCGTATTCTTCGATCGCTTCGGCAACTACGACTATGCGTGGGCGATGGTCATCGCCTTCGGGCTGTTTGCCGCGGCGATGCATGCGCCGATCGACCAGCGGCCGGCGGGCGCGCCGGCCTCGCCCGCGCCGGCCTGAGTTCCTTCGGCGATAGCGCTCGCCTGGGCGACGCCGGGGCGGCGCGGCTACGAGCGGCGCTGCGCCACCGGCGGCGCGGGGCTCGGCGCGGTCGGAGCTGGCGGGGCTGGCGGGGCTGGCGGGGCTGGCGGGGCTGGCGGGGCTGGGCGGGGCTGGCGGGGCTGGGCGGGGTGCGACGCCAGCGGCGCGCTCGCGGCGCTCCGACTGCGGCGGTCGACGCTGCGCGCCGACTCCCCGACGCTGCTCGTCCCCGGGTCGCGCAGCGAAACTCACTTCGCGAGCTGCGCTCGCTGTGTTCGGACAGTCGCCGCGAGTCGATGTCACGAGGCGCGCCTCGCGCGCCGACCCCGGGACCGCGCTGCTCGGCGCCGCAGAAGTCGCGCCGCGCAGTGCGCCGTTGGCGCCGTGCCCGGAAGCCGATTGCGCCGAGCACCGCGCCGAGCCAGCGGCGCGCTGCGCCAGCGCACGCTGCGCCGCCGGCGGTTGCAACTGCGGTCGCGGTCGCGTTCGCCGCCGCGCCGGGATGCGACCGCCGTTGCTGTTGCTGTTGCTGTTGCCGTTGCTGTTGCCGTTGCTGTTGCCGGTGCCGTTGCTGTTGCCGTTGCTGTTGCCGGTGCCGTTGCCGGTGCCGTTGCCGTTGCCGTTGCGTGTCGCTCGGAGCGCCCCAGCCCCGACGCAGCGGCCTTTCGCTGCAAAATCCAGGGATCTCGGCGCGAGAGAGCCGTTCACGACGGGGAACGCTGCGTTTCGCAGCAGTGCGCAATGCGGCGCACGAGGCGGGCGGCCGTACATGGGCCATGACGAGCGCCGCTCGCGGCAGGGCCGAGCGCTGCTCAGGGCCGCTGCCGGGCCGGCGCATCCCGAGCCGGCGCACCCCGGGCCGGCACACCCCGGCCGGCGCACCCCGGCCGGCGCGCCCCGGGCGGGCACGCCCTGACCGGCGCACCCTGACCGGCGCACCCTGACCGGCGCACCCTGACCGGCGCACCCTGACCGGCGCACCCTGACCGGCGCACCCTGACCGGCGCACCCTGACCGGCGCACCCCGACCGGCGCACCCCAACCGGCGCACCCCGGGCCGGCGCGCACTGGCCGGCGCACCCCGGCCGCCGCAACGCTGCGAAACGCTGCGAAACGCTGCATCTCCAGTCGGGCAATGGATTCCACGGCGAGGAATGCTGCGCTTTGCAGCATTTCGAGCCAGGGCACGGCGTGCGCCTCTGCTCGCGCCGATCCTGCGTGCGAGTGAAGGTGCAAGCGTCGCGCGACGCAAGCCCGCCGCCCCGCCGCCTGCTCGAGCCCGCCGCCCCGCCGCCTGCTCGAGCACGCCGCCCTCAAACCCGCTCGAACACCGCCGCGATTCCCTGTCCTCCGCCGATGCACATCGTCACCAGCGCGTAGCGCGAAGCGGTGCGCTGCAGTTCGTGCACCGCCTTCACGCTGATCAGCGCGCCGGTGGCGCCGACCGGATGGCCAATCGAGATGCCCGAGCCGTTCGGGTTCACCCGCGCCGGGTCGAGTTCGAGGTCGCGCGTGACGGCGATCGCCTGCGCGGCGAATGCTTCGTTGGCCTCGACGACGTCGATCTGGTCGGGGCGCAGCCCGGCGCGTTCGAGCGCCTTGCGCGAGGCCGGCACCGGGCCGATGCCCATGTATTGCGGATCGACGCCGGCGTGTCCCCACGCCACGAGCCGCGCGAGCGGCTCGGCACCGCGTGCCTGCGCGGTGCGCCGCTCCATGAGCACGAGTGCTGCCGCGGCGTCGTTGATGCCGGAGGCGTTGGCTGCGGTGACCGTCCCTTCCTCCTTCAGGAAGGCGGGCCGCAGCTTCTTCATGTCGTCGATCGTCGCGTCGTGGCGCACGTGCTCGTCGGTTTCGAAACGCACGACGCCCTTGCGCGTCTTCGTTTCGATCGGGACGATCTGGCCGGCGAAGCGCCCTTCGCGGATCGCCGCCGACGCGCGCCGGTGGCTCTCCAGTGCGAGCGCGTCCTGCTCGTCGCGCGTGATGCCCCATTTCTTCGCGATGTTCTCGGCGGTGATTCCCATGTGCACGTTCTGGAAGGGGTCGTGCAGCGCGCCGAGCATCATGTCGAGCATCTTCGCATCGCCCATTCGCGCGCCCCAGCGCATCGCGGTCGACGCGTAGGGCGCGCGGCTCATCACTTCGGCGCCGCCGGCGACGGCGACGTCGGCTTCGCCGAGCAGGATCGCCTGCGCCGCCGACACCACCGCCTGCAGGCCCGAGCCGCACAGCCGGTTCAGCGTCAGCGCCGGCACCGAGTGTGCGAGACCGCCTTCGATCGCTGCCACGCGCGCGAGGTACATGTCGCGTGGTTCGGTGTGGATGACGTTGCCGAAGACGACGTGATGCACGTCCTCGGCGCCGACGCCGGCGCGGGCCGCAGCTTCGCGCACGACCGTGGCGGCCAGCTGCGTCGGCGCGTAGTCCTTGAGGCTTCCGCCGAAGTCGCCGACCGCCGTGCGCACGCCCGAGACGACGACCACTTCACGATGGGATGCGTTCATTTCGTTCCTTCCTGTGTCGAGGGACTGCAAGCACCGCTTGCGCTTCAGTGCAGGACGTCGGTGCCGCACCTGCGCGGCCGGCGTCCACGAAACACGGTGTTCAGCGCGCGCGCGGTGCCGACGTTGATCATCGCCTGGCCGATCGAGTGCGACTCGTCGGCGACGATGTCGAGCGTCACGTCGCAGCCCGACGCCCGCAATCCGCGGAAAGCGCGCTGTGCGTGTACGGACGGGACGACGCTGTCGAGTTCGCCGTGCAGCAGGTGCACGGTCGCGTCGATGCGCTCGCCGGGTGCGACCGGCCGCGCCAGTTGTCCGGCGTACGAGACGACGATCGCGGCCGGGGCCGATTGCTGTCGGGCGAGCGCCAGCGCGACGGTGGCGCCCTGCGAGAAGCCGACGACGATCGTCTCGGCGGGTGCGAGCGAGGTGTCGCGCTGCAGTGCCCGCAGTCGCTCGGCGAGTTCGACGCCGGCCGCCTCGATGCGAGCGGCGCGATCGGTGCTCACGCCGCTCGCGTCGAACCAGTCGCGTCCGGTATTCGAGGCACACGGACGAAGGCCTTCGACGATCGCTGCGGTGGCACCGGGGAACTTCAGCTGCCAGGCGATCGCCACCGGCGCGAAGATCTCGGGCGTGGAGCCGGCACCGTGCAGGAACACCAGCAGTCGCCGTGGCGCCTGCGCGGACATCGGAGGCAGCTCGAGCCAGAGTTGTCGTTGCACCGCCCGATCGTACCGCGAGCGGCCCTGCCTGCGCACCGGGGAAGGCGCAGCGGTCGTGCTTCGCGCCTTGCCACGAGGACGAATCCGCTAGTCCGTCAGCGGCGCTCGGCACGCAACACTGACTAGATCGTCTCCACGAGGAACAAGCGCCCCACCCACCAGGCCGCGGCCGCCATGACCGCCGAAGCCGGGATCGTCAGCACCCAGGCCCAGACGATGTTGCCCGCCAGGCCCCAGCGCACCGCCGAGATTTTCTGCGCCGAGCCCACGCCGACGATCGCTCCGGTGATCGTGTGCGTGGTCGACACCGGAACACCCAGCCCCGAGGCGAGGAACAGCGTCAACGCGCCGCCCGTCTCCGCGCAGAAACCGCCCACCGGCTTGAGCTTGGTGATCTTCTGGCCCATCGTCTTGACGATGCGCCAGCCGCCGAAAAGCGTTCCGAAGCCCAGCGCCAGGTAGCAGGCGACGATGACCCAGTACGGCGGATGCGACTCGCCTGCGTGGGTCACGCCGGCGCCGATCAGCAGCAGCCAGATCACCCCCATCGTCTTCTGTGCGTCGTTGCTGCCGTGGCCGATGCTGTAGAGCGCCGACGAGGCGAGCTGCGCGCGCCGGAACCAGCGATCGGTGCCGCGCGGCGTGCTGCGGAAGAACATCCACGAGACGGCCAGCATCAACGCCGAGCCGAGCACGAAGCCGAGCAGCGGCGACACGAGGATGAACAGCGCCACCTTCGCGATGCCGGCCACCAGCAGCGATTCGGTTCCCGCTTTCGCCAGCGTCGCGCCGATCAGCCCGCCGATCAGCGCGTGCGACGAGCTCGACGGAATCCCGAATATCCACGTGATGATGTTCCAGGCGAGCGCGCCGCACAAGGCGCCGAAGATGACGACGTGGTCGACGACCTGCGGGTCGACGATCCCCTTGCCGACCGTGGCGGCCACGCGCAGCTCGAAGAAGAACAGCGCCACGACGTTGAAGAACGCCGCCCAGACGACCGCCTGGTACGGCTTGAGCACGCCGGTCGAGACGATCGTCGCGATCGAGTTCGCGGCGTCGTGGAAGCCGTTCATGAAGTCGAACATCAGCGCCAGCGCCACCAGGAAGACGAGCGTGGCGAAGCCCAGGTGGACCGTGGTCATGCGTTCTCGAGCACGACGCCCTCGATGACGTTGGCGACGTCCTCGGCGCGATCGGAGACTGCCTCGAGCAGCTCGTAGATCGCCTTGAGCTTGATCAGCTGGCGCACGTCGCCCTCGTCGCGGAACAGCTTCGACATCGCCGATCGCATCACGCGGTCGGCGTCGGACTCGAGCCGGTCGATCTCGGTGCAGATCTTCAGGATCGCCTCGGCGTTCTCCATGCTGTCGAGCATCCCGACGGCCGCCTTGACGCGGTCGCAGCACATCTCGTTCAGCTCGGCGAGCTGCTGCGCCTCCGGAGAGACGCGCTGCAGGTCGTAGAGGATGGCCGACTCGGCGACGTCCTGGATCAGGTCGAGGATGTCGTCCATGTTGCTGATCAGCTGATGGATGTCGTCGCGGTCGAAGGGCGTGATGAAGGTCTTGTGCAGCAGCGTGACCGTCTCGTGCGTGACCTTGTCGGCGTCCTTCTCGGCCCGGTCGATCGCGTCGATGTACTGGCGCCGCGTGGCGACCTCGCCGTAGTGCGTCATCAGCGCAGTGAGCGAACGGCTACCCGAGGCGATGCACTCTGCGTGCCGGTTGAACAGCTCGAAGAAGTTTCCCTCTCGAGGCATCAGGCGTCCGAACATCGGCGATTCCGTGCAGTGTGTCGGCGGCCCGCGCTGGCCGTGGCGGGCGGAAAAGGACGGAGCGGGCGAAGGGTAGCAGAAGCGGTGAAGGGCAAAGGCTCCTTCACCCTTGCACCTTCCCCTGCACGCAGGCGAGATACGCGTCGCCGTCGGGGGGCGCGCCGTCGCGCTGCGAGCGCCAGACAGTTTCGGCCAGGCAGTCGATCAGCGCGTGCGTCGCATCGTGGCCGCCGCAGCGGGCGGCCAGGCGCTGCCAGGCGGCGCGGATTCCGCTCGGCTGGTCGATCTGCAGTTGCTCGGCCACGGCCAGGTGCAGCGACAGGTGCAGGAACGGATTGGTGCGGCCGGCCTCCGCTGGGTACTCGCGCGCGAGCGCCTCGTCGATCGACGCGAGATCGTCGTGGTATTCCGGATGCAGCAGGATCGCGTCGAGCGCGATCGCCTCGAGCGGGCTCGACGGCAGTTTCTCCCGGTGCTTGCGCCAGGTTTCGCAGAAGAAGCGCCGCACATCGGCGCGCGAAGGATCGAACATGCGGTAAACCGTGTTTGGTAGCGTGGCGTGAGCCGCCCGGAACGCGCCGCCGGCGCATTCTTATGCGGGCGCGGGCGTCTTCGGCCGGTATTCGCACAGATCCGCGATCGGGCAACGCCAGCACTCGGGAACCCGCGCCTTGCAAACATAGCGCCCGTGCAGGATCAGCCAGTGATGCGCGTGCATCCGGTAGCGCTGCGGCACGAGTCGAAGCAGCTTGCGCTCGACTTCGAGCGGCGTCCGGCCGCGGGCGATCCCCGTGCGGTTGGCCACGCGCAGCACGTGCGTGTCGACCGGAATCGTCGGTTGCCCGAAGGCGACGTTGAGCACGACGTTCGCGGTCTTGCGGCCGACTCCCGGCAACTGCTCGAGCGCCTCGCGTTCGGCGGGCACTTCGCCGCCGTGGCGTTCGAGCAGGATCCGTGCGGTCGCGACCAGGTTCTTCGACTTGGTCGGGAAGAGGCCGATCGACCGGATGTACGGGACGACGCCGTCGACGCCGAGCGCGGCGATCGCCTGCGGCGTGTTCGCCGCGCGAAACAGCTCGCGCGTGGCCAGGTTCACGCTGCGGTCGGTGGCCTGCGCCGACAGCATCACCGCGACGAGCAGTTCGAAGGGCGTGCCGTATTCGAGTTCGGTGCGCGGATGCGGTTCGAGCGCTTGCAGGCGAGCGAAGATCTCCGCGCGCTGGCTTGCGTTCACGGATCGGGCGCCTCGCCGGCGCGCGCCTGCGTCGTGCGCTCGAAGGCCTGTGCGCGATGCAACGCTGCAGCGACGATCGCATGTCGATCGATCGCCGCCGCCGCGGGCGCCTGCGCCTCGCGAGCCAGGCGCGCGCGCCGTCGCTCGCGTCGTGCGCGCGCGTCGATCGCCGTCGCGCGCGCCAACGGCGACGGAGGATCGACGACGACGAGCGCGATGCAATCCACCGGGCACGGCGGCACGCACAGTTCGCAGCCGATGCAGGCCGCCTCGATCACCGTGTGCATCCGCTGCGGCGCGCCGATGATCGCGTCGAACGGGCAGGCCTCGATGCAGCGGGTGCAGCCGATGCAGCGGTGCGGATCGATGCGCGCGAGCCGGCGGTCGTTGCGCGGGTTCACGCCACCTTGCGCAGCGGCGCCGCTGCGCGATGCGAAGCGATGAATTCGCGCACCTGCGGATAGACGCGCTCGCGCCAGCGGCGACCGCTGAAGATGCCGTAGTGGCCGGCCCCTTCCACCGTCAGGTGCCGCTTCTGCGCCGCGGCGAGCGACGAGCACAGATCGTGCGCGGCGCGCGTCTGGTCGGCGCCGGAGATGTCGTCGAGTTCGCCCTCGATCGTGAACAGCGCGACGTTGCGGATCTTCGAAGGCTCGACGGGGTGCATCGCGCCTTCGAAGCGCGCCGTCCAGGTTCCCCGCGGCAGGGCGTGCTCCTGGAAGACGGTACGGATCGTGTCGAGGTAGTACTCCGCCGGCATGTCCAGCACGGCGTTGTATTCGTCGTAGAAGCGGCGATGCGCCTCGGCGTCGCCGAGGTCGCCCTTGACCAGGCTCAGGTAGAACTCCCAGTGCGAGTGCATGTGCCGGTCGGCGTTCATCGCGATGAAGCCGGCGTGCTGCAGGAAGCCCGGGTAGACGCGCCGCCCGGCGCCCGGGTAGCGCGCCGGCACGCGGTAGATGACATTGCGCTCGAACCACTCGCGGCTGTGCGTCTGCGCGAGGTTGTTCACTTCGGTGGGGTAGCGGCGCGTGTCGATCGGCCCGCCCATCATCGTCATCGTGCGCGGCATCCGCGCGTCGCCGGCCGCGGCCATCAGCGAGATCGCAGCGAGCACCGGCACCGTGGGCTGGCAGACCGACAGCACGTGCACTTCGGGCCCGAGGTGGCGAAGGAACTCGACGGCATAGGCGATGTAGTCGTCGAGGTGGAACGGTCCGGCCGACAGCGGGACCATGCGTGCGTCGGTCCAGTCGGTGATGTAGACGACGTGGTCGGCCACCAGCGTGCGCACGGTGTCGCGCAACAGCGTCGAGTGGTGGCCGGAGAGCGGCGCGAAGACGAGGACGACCGGATCGCGGCCGCGATGTGCCAGCGCGCGCGGCAGGCGGCGCTCGAACTTCAGCAGCCGGCAGAACGGACGCTCGATCGCGACGCTCTCGACCACCGCGACCTCGCGCCCTTCGACCTTCGTCGAGGCGATTCCGAATTCGGGCTTCTCGTACTCCTTGCCCAGCCGGTGAACCAGTTCCAGTCCTGCGGAGATCCGTCGCGCGAACGGTGAGTACGCCAGCGGGCTGTACGGATTGGTGTAGAGCCTGCTCATCGAATCCGCCCAGTTCGACAGCGGATTCAGGAAGGCGCGTTGCGCTTCACGGATGTCGTACAGCATTCGATCGTCCGGACGGGTCTCGTTCAGCCATTATGCGGACCGGAAATTGCGCTTCGCAACACGCAATAACCCCGAGCACTTGCCAAATGTTGCCTTTTTCGCGCTTTCCTGCCGGGCGGCCGCTGTTGCCGGTCTCGACGGCGGGAGAAGAGCCCGGCGAGCGCCGTGCATGCGGCATGCCTGCTGCGCAAGACGCATGAATTGCTGCGGCGCGAAACGCGAGGCGCGAGAGCCTGCGCCCCGCTCCTGTCCTGCGCGAAAGCCGGCGTTGCCTTCAGCGCTCGAGGTATTGCAGCTTGTCGGGCACGTCCTTCCACTGCTCGGCGTCGGGCAGCGGCTCCTTCTTGCGCGTGATGGCCGGCCAGCCGGGAGCGAGTTCGGCATTCAGGCCGATGTATGCCTGCATCTCCGGCGGGACGTCTTCCTCGGCGACGATCGCCTCGACGGGGCACTCGGGGATGCACACTGCGCAGTCGATGCATTCGTCGGGGTCGATGACGAGCATGTTCGGCCCTTCGCGAAAGCAGTCGACCGGACACACGTCGACACAATCGGTGTAGCGACAGCGGATGCAGGACTCGAGAACGACGTGGGTCATGAGCGGTGCGCCAGGGCGACTGCGGCGCGGCGTTGCATATTGACGTTCCATGGTACCGCGGGTTAATTTCGGCCCGCAAACGCAATGAAGCGGTCACTTCAAAGCCGCTTCGCCGCCCCGGGGGGAACGCGATGACTGCTCAAGCCGCCCGGGCGCTCGACGCGACGCCCCGCTATCGTCGCGCGGGCGACCTCGACGAGGCGCTCGGCCTGCTTGCGCGGGGCGGCTGGACGCCGCTGGCCGGCGGCACCGATTTCTATCCCGCGCGGGTCGGCCGTCCGGTGCGCGAATCGCTGCTCGACCTCGGCACGGTCGAATCGCTGCGCGGAATCGCCCGCGCGAGCGACGCCGCGCAAGGCCCGGTGCTGCACGTCGGTGCGACGACTACCTGGTCGTCGATTGCGCGCGCCGAGCTCGATGCGCGCCTGCTCGCGCTGCAGCAGGCGGCGCGCGAGATCGGCGGTATCCAGGTGCAGAATCGCGCGACGGTCGGGGGCAACCTGTGCAACGCCTCGCCGGCGGCCGACGGCATCGTGGCGCTGCTCGCGCTCGATGCGCGGCTAGGACTGGCGAGCCTGCGAGGCCGGCGCAGTCTCGCGGTCGACGAATTCGTCCTCGGCGTGCGGCGCACCGCGCTCGAGCCGGACGAACTGCTCGTCGCAATCGAGATTCCATCGGGGTCGGCGCGCGCGCGCTCGGCGTTCCTGAAGCTCGGGCACCGGCGCTCGCTGGTGATCTCGATCGCGATGGTCGCCGTAGCCGTCGATTTCGACGAAAGCGACCGGCTCGCGCAGTGCGCGATCGCCGTCGGTGCGTGCGCGCCCGCCGCCGTGCGCTTGCGTGCGCTCGAATCGCGCCTGCTGGGCGCGCGGCGCGCCGAGATCGTGCGGCTGTTCGACGACGCGGCCCGCGGCGAGGCGCTCGCGCCGCTGCAACCGATCGACGACGTGCGGGCAACCGCTGTCTATCGCCGCCACGTGGCGATCGAGCTCGCCCGACGTCTTCTGTGCGGGCTGGCCGGCGAGCGCTCACCGGCGCGCGCGGAAGATGCGAAGGAGTGACGCGATGAATCGGCGGGACTGCGTCGATGCGCCGGCGCCGGCCTGTGCTGCCGCCTTCGGCGACGTCCTGCGCCTTCGGGTCAACGGTCGCGAACGTTCGATCGCTTCGCCGCCGGCCGCCAGGCTGTCCGAGTGCCTGCGCGACGAGCTGGGTCTCGTCGGCACCAAGGTCGGCTGCGAGGCGGGCGACTGCGGCGCCTGCACGGTGCTGCTCGACGGCGAAGCCGTCTGCGCGTGCATCGTCGCCGTCGGGCAATGCGCCGGACGCGAGGTGACGACCGTCGAGGCGCTGGCGCAGGCGGCGCCCGGTTCGATCGAGCAGGCGTTGCGCCGCTCTTTCGCCGAGAACGGGGCGGCGCAGTGCGGCATCTGCACGCCCGGCATGTTGATGACGGCCGTGGACCTGCTGCGGCGCCACTCGCAGCCCACCGCCGAGCAGGTGCTCGAAGGACTCGGCGGCGTGCTCTGTCGATGCACGGGCTATCGCAAGATCGTCGAGGCGGTGCTGTGCGCGGCCGGCGTCGATGCGCCCGCCGCGCCTGCGTCGCCGCTGCCGTCCACGCCGGCGGGCGCCGCGGTCGGCGCGCGCGTGCCGCGCCTCGATGCGCTCGACAAGATCGACGGGCGCGCGATCTACGGCGCCGATCGCGCGCCGGTCGACGCGTGCTGGCTGAAGGTGCTTCGCTCGCCGCACGCCGCGGCGCGCTTCGAATACGGCGACCTCGATGCCTTCGTCGCCGCGCACCCCGGGCTGCTGGGCGTGCTCACCGCGCACGACATTCCGTTCAACCGCTTCGCGATCTTCCCCGACCTGCGCGACCAGCCGGCGATCGCCGAGGACGTCGTGCGCATGCGCGGCGAGGCCGTGCTGGTGCTGGCGGGCGAACGCGCGGCGGTCGAGGCGATCGAGCTGGGCGACGCGCCGCTGCGTTTTACGTTGCGCGCAGCGCACGCCTCGCTCGACGACGCGCTCGCGGAGCGTGCCTTCGCCGTGCACGAGGGCCACCCCGACAACGTGCTGTGCCGCGGGCGCGTTGCGCGCGGCGACGCCGACGCCGCGATCGCGGCGGCATCGGTTTCGATCGACGCGACGATGCGCACGCGACACATCGAGCACGCGTACATCGAACCCGAAGCGGGCCACGCGCATTGGGCGCGCAGCGACGACGGCGTCGAGCGGCTCACCGTCTTCGCGTGCACGCAGACGCCCTACATGGACCGCAACGAGCTGGCCTCGATGTTCGCGCTCGATCCGTCGCAGGTGCGCATCGTGCCGTCGGCGGTCGGCGGCGGCTTCGGCGGCAAGCTCGACATCTCGATCCAGCCGCTGCTCGCGGCGGCGGCGCGCAAGTTCGGCCGTCCCGCGCGCATCGTGTACACGCGGGACGAATCGATGGCTTCGACGACGAAGCGCCATCCGGCGCGGATGCACGCGACGATCGCCGCCGATGCCGACGGACGCATGCTCGCCTACCGTTTCGACGGCGATTTCGACACCGGAGCGTATGCGTCCTGGGGGCCGACGGTGGCCAATCGCGTGCCGATCCACGCCAGCGGGCCGTACCGCATCGAGCACGTTCGCGCGCTCACGCGCGCCGTCTACACGAACGGACCGATCGGCGGCGCTTTCCGGGGATTCGGCGTGCCGCAGTCGACGCTGCTCAACGAGACGCTCGTCGACCGGCTCGCCGAACGCTTCGGTGTAGACCCGCTCGAATATCGCTTTGCGCATGCGTTGCGCGCGGGCGACCGCACGCCCACTGGCCAACGCCTGCAGGCGAGCGCGGGTTTGCAGGCGTGTCTCGCGGCGCTGCGACCGGCGTGGCGAGAGGCGCGCGCGCGTTCCGAAGAGGCGCGGGTGCGCGCCGAGCGCTTCGACGCCGTGGCCGCCGCCGCGGATCCACGTCGGGCCGTGCGCCGCGGCGTCGGCGTCGCCTGCATGTGGTACGGCATCGGCAACACGGTGATCGCGAATCCGTCGTCGATGCAGGCGGGACTGCGCGCCGACGGACGCGTCGTCCTGTACAACGGCGCGGTCGACATCGGCCAGGGCACGTACACGATCCTGCCGCAGATCCTCGCCGACGCACTCGGCGTGCCGCTCGCCTGCGTCGACCAGGTCTGCGCCGACACCGACCTCACGCTCGACGCCGGAAAGAGTTCCGCCTCGCGGCAGACCTTCGTCTCGGGCAATGCCGCGCGACGGGCCGGCGAGGACCTGCGCGCCCGCCTGCTCGCGCTGCTCGGCGTCGACGAGCCGGCGAGCCTGCGCATCGAGGCCGGCGTCGTCTCGGCCGCGGGCGTCGATCGGGCGACGCCGGCGGCGCGGATCGATCTGCGAACGCTCGCGCGCGACGCGCGCGGCGACGTGCTGACCGGATCCGGCCACTTCGATCCGCCCACCGTGCCGCTCGACGCCGACGGACAGGGCGTGCCCTACGCGACCTACGGTTTCGCCGCGCAGTTCGCCGAGGTCGAAGTCGACGTCGCGCTCGGTACCGTGCGCGTGCTGGCGATTCATGCGGCGCACGACGTCGGCCGTGCGATCAACCCCACACAGGTCGAGGGGCAGATCCACGGCGGCATCGCGCAGGGCCTGGGCCTGGCGCTGATGGAGGAGTACGTGGCCGGCCGCACCGACAACCTGCACGACTACCTGATCCCGACGGCGGGCGACATTCCGCCGATCACCGTGTACCTGATCGAGGATGCAGAGCCCCTCGGCCCGTACGGTGCGAAAGGCGTCGGCGAGCCGGCGCTGGTCGCCACGGCGCCGGCGATCCTCAATGCGATCCATCACGCCACCGGCGTGCGGATGAGCGAAGTGCCGGTCACCCCCGACCGCCTGCGGGCGGCGATCCTGCGGGAGCTGCCATGACCCGGATCGGCTCGAACGCGATCGGCGAGCAGTTCGATGCGCCGTCGCGCGACGAAGCGTCGCCCGCCGTCGAAGCGGGATCGCAGGCCGTGCCCGATGCGCAGTCGGTGCCGCAGGTCGTCGCCGCGCGCCCGCCCGAACGCATGGCTGCCGGCAAGATCCAGTGCGACGCCTGTCCGGTTCTGTGCCAGATCAGCCCCGGACGGCTGGGCGCCTGCGATCGCTACGGCAACGTCGACGGCGTGCTCGTGCGCACCGATCCGGTCCTGCTGCTGTCGAAGCCCGGGGCCGAGGCGGTCGCCTCCTCGTTGTCGGGCTGGGACGGCGCGCTGCTGAACGATGCGCCGGTGTTCGTCTCGGGCGTGGCCAGCGGGACGACGTACCCCGACTACAAGCCGGCGCCGTTCATCGTCGGCAGCCGCGCCGAGGGCGTGGACCTGGTGACCGTCGTCACCGAGGGGATCTTCAGCTACTGCAGCTTCAAGGTGAAGATCGACACCGACCGCTACCTGGGCGCCGAGCAGTCGACGGTGCGCCATCGCGGCGAGGCGGTCGGACACGTGACGACGATCGAGTACGGTTCGCAGTTCCTGTCGCTGGGCGGCGTGCACCACCTTACCGGCGGCTCGAAGAGGGAAGGCCGCGTCAGCTGCGAGCTGATGATGGCGCTCGGCAACGGCGAGGCGGTCGATCTCGAAATCGACGGCGGCGCGCGGCTGGCCGTGCAGGCCGGACGCGCGCCGCGCATCGACGGCATCGAGGAGCAGCGCATGCGCGTGGGCTGCGGCTCGGCGACGATCGGCATCTTCGCGAAGCAGTGGTTCGGGCACGTCGACGAGGTCGTCGTCGTCGACGACCACATCACCGGCGTGCTCACCGAGCATCAGGCCGGGCGCTGCCTCGACATGCCTGCCTCCGGCATTCGCATCCGCGGACGCAAGTCCACGCCGGGACGCTATTTCCAGGTCGCCGGTCCGGGCACCGGTTGGGGCGGCACCGACATCGAGGATCCGCTGGCGATCGTCGAGGGCTGGGATCCGTCGGTGGCGCGCCCCGGATTGCGCCTGTTGATGGTGTCGACCACCGGCGAACACGCCGAGTGGTTCGAGCTGGACGAGGCGCTGCGTCCGGTGCGCGCTCCGATGCCCGGTGCGGTGTGCAAGGTCGTCGAGCGCATCGGCGAGAACTGCGAGCCCGCGTTGTCCACCGTGCTCTTCGTCGGCGGCGCCGGCGGAAGCCTGCGCGCCGGCGTCACCGAGAACCCGGTGCTGCTCACGCGTTCGGTCAAGGAGCTGCTCACGCGCGTGAGCTGCGGCGGCGCTCCCGCGTACGTGTGGCCGGGCGGAGGGATCACCGTGATGGTCGACGTCGCGCGCATGCCGGCCGGCTCCTTCGGCAGCGTTCCGACGCCGGCGATCGTCGCGCCGATCGAGTTCACGATGCCGCGCGACGTCTACGCCGCGCTGGGAGGCCACGTCGGGCGCATTCGCACGATCGCCGACGTGCTCGACCGCGAGCGTCACCGGGTCGCGCCGATCGACGCGCGCAATCCGTGGCCGCTGGCGGCCGGGCCGGGGTCGCGGTGAGCGCGCTCGCCCGCGGTGCGCAGCGCACGCCGCTGGCCGGCGGGCGCTGGCACTTCCAGCACGGGCCGATCGATCTGGTCATCGGCGCCGAAGGCGACGCGAAGGCGATCGACGCGGCGCTCGAAGCCGCGTGGCTGCGCTTCGGCGGGCTGCTCGACGAACTGGTCGGCGAACTCGCGCTGCTGCGCGAGCCGTGCCCGCTCGCCGGCGCCGCGCCGCGCGCGCGCGGACCGGTGGCGCAGCGCATGATCGACGCCTGCGCGCCTTTCGCTCGCCGCTTCGGCCTGTTCGTCACGCCGATGGCGGCGGTCGCCGGCAGCGTCGCGCAGGAGATCGTCGCCTTCTTCGCGCGCGACCGGGTGCGACGCGCCTGGGTCAACAACGGCGGCGACGCCGCCTTCTGGCTCGCCCGAGGCGAATCGGTCGACGTGGGAGTCGTGGCGAACGTGGCGGCGCCGGCGATCGACGCTTGCCTGCGCGTCTCGCACGCCGACCTCGCGCGCGGCGTGGCCACTTCGGGTTGGCGCGGACGCAGCCTTTCGCTGGGCATCGCCGACGCGGTGACGGTCGTCGCGGGCAGCGCTGCACGTGCCGACGCCGCCGCCACGTTGGTGGCGAACGCGGTCGATCTCGCGCATCCGGCCATTCGCCGGCGGCCGGCCCGCGAGGTGCGCGACGACAGCGACCTCGGTGAGCGCCGGGTCACCGTCGGCGTTCCTGCGCTCGCGCCTGCAGCAATCGAAGCTGCGCTCGACGCCGGGGCACGCTTTGCGAGCGAGTGCATCGAGGCCGGCGAAATCGTCCAGGCGATGTTGTCGCTGCAGGGCCGTTCACGTATCGTCGTCGCTCCGCACGTCGAGACTCCGGGATGATCGAGGTCCGTCGCATCGTCACCCAGGTCGAGGACGTCTTCCACGAGTTCGGTCCGCGCGGCGGCCGCCCGCAGCGACGTGCCGTCGTCGCCGTCGTGCTCGCCAACCCGTTCGCGCATCGCTACGAGGCCGACATCCAGCCGATGATGGAGGCGATGAAGCCGCTCGGCGTGACGCTCGCGCGACGCCTGCTCGATGCGATGCGCCTCGATGCGCATCGCATCGAGGCCTACGGCAAGGGCGGCATCGTCGGCGCGGGCGGGGAGTCCGAGCACGGCCATCTGTGGCACGTGCCCGGCGGCTACGCGATGCGCAGCCTGCTCGGGCAGCAAGGGGTTTCGACGAAGGCGATCGTCCCGTCGAACACGAAAGTCGGCGCGCCGGGCGCGAGCATCGACATTCCGCTCACGCACGTCGACGCGAGTTACGTGCGCAGCCACTTCGACACGATCGAGGCGGCCGTTGCGGGGGCGCCCGACGCCGACGAGATCGTCTTCTTTCTCGCGATGAGCACCGGCGCGCGCGTGCACGAGCGCGTCGGCGGGCTGCGTGCCGACGAAATCAAGGGCATCGACGGACTACGCTGACCCGGCAACACGAGATCCGGCAGCACGACACGAGGAAGCAGCGATGAGCGCCGATATCCGCAAGCTGATCGTCACCGTCGACGAGGTCCACCGCGAGATGGGCCGCGAGGTGAAGCCGCCCACGCGGCGCGCGGTCGCCGTGGCCGTCGTCGCCAATCCCTTCGCCGGCCGCTACGTCGAGTCGCTCGACGAACTGACGGCGGTCGGCGAGGAGCTCGGCGGCCTGCTCGGCGAGCGTTGCGTCGAGGCGCTGGGCATCGCTCCCGATGCCGCCGAGAGCTACGGCAAGGCGGCGATCGTCGGCGAGCGCGGCGAGATCGAGCACGCCGCCGCGATCCTCCACCCGAAACTCGGTGCCCCGCTGCGCAACGCCGTGGGCAAGGGCGCCGCGCTCGTGCCGTCGGCGAAGAAGTGCGGCGGGCCGGGCACGGCCATCGACGTCCCGCTCGGTCACAAGGACGCCGCCTTCGTGCGCAGCCATTTCGACGCGATCGAGGTGCGCGTACCCGATGCGCCGCGCGCCGACGAGATCGTCGTCGCGGTGGCGGTCACCGACAGTGGCCGCCCGCTCGCGCGCGTCGGCGGCCTGCAGAAGAGCGAGATCGTCGGCAAGGACGGCTTGCGGTAGCGCCGCGAGGCGACGACGAAGCGTAACCGACCACCTGGAGGAAACGACGCATGAGAAGCACGATCACCGCGGGCACGATCACCGCAGCGCTGTTCGGATTCGCGCTCGCCGCCGCATCGGCCGGCCCCGCGCAGGCGCAGGCGCAGCCTCCGATACGCCTCGGAGAGCTGAACAGCTACAAGGCGCAGCCGGCGTTCCTCGAACCGTACCGCAAGGGCTGGGAGCTCGCGCTCGAGGAAGTCAACGCCGAGGGGGGCGCGCTCGGACGCAAGCTGGAGATCGTCTCGCGCGACGACAACGCCAATCCCGGCGACGCGGTGCGCGTGGCCGAGGAGCTCGTCTCGCGCGAGAAGGTCGACATGCTGTTCGGCACCTTCCTGTCGCACATCGGGCTGGCGGTCACCGACTTCGCCAGGCAGCGCAAGACCTTCTTTCTCGCCTCCGAGCCGCTCACCGACAAGATCACGTGGGCCGACGGCAACCGCTACACGTGGCGGCTGCGCCCGAGCACCTACATGCAGACGGCGATGCTGGTGCCGGAGGCGCTCGCGCTGAAGAAGAAGCGCTGGGCAGTCGTCTATCCGAACTACGAGTACGGGCAATCGGCGGTCGAGACCTTCCGGAAGCTGATGAAGGCGCAGCAACCCGACATCGAGTTCGTCGCCGAACAGGCGCCGGGCCTCGGCCGCGTCGACGCGGGGGCGGTCGTGCAGGCGCTGGCCGACGCGAAGCCCGATGCGATCTTCAACGTGCTGTTCGGCGCCGACCTGACGAAATTCGTGCGCGAGGGCAACACGCGCGCGCTGTTCAAGGACCGCGCCGTCGTCAGCCTGCTCACCGGCGAACCCGAATACCTCGATCCGCTGAAGGACGAGGCGCCCTCGGGCTGGATCGTCACCGGCTACCCGTGGTACGGAATCGACACGCCCGAGCACAGGAAGTTCCTCGACGCCTATCGCAAGCGCTGGAACGACTACCCGCGCCTGGGCTCGATCGTCGGCTACATGTCGGTGAAGTCTCTGGCCGCGGCGATCCGCAAGGCGGGCAGCACCGACCCCGACAAGCTGATCGAGGCTTTCGCCGGGCTCGAGCTGGTGTCGCCGTTCGGACCGATGGCCTACCGCCCGGTCGACCACCAGGCAACGATGGGCGCCTACGTCGGGCGCACGGCGGTGCGCGACGGCAAGGGCGTGATGGTCGACTATCGCTACATCGACGGCGCAACGGTCCTGCCCGGCGTCGAGGAGACGCGCCAGCTGCGCCCGGCATCGGCGAACTAGTTCGGCGGTTCCCGG
The DNA here is from genome assembly GCA_023954015.1 of Burkholderiaceae bacterium. GTDB lineage: Bacteria > Pseudomonadota > Gammaproteobacteria > Burkholderiales > Burkholderiaceae_E > Zeimonas. Next base: position 338,721 of record JAMLIS010000001.1, on the reverse strand, counting down.
ACGCCGCCGCCGATGCTCTCCGGCCTTGCCGTGCAGGCCCTGAACGGGCTTGCCGGCGCCTCCACGCTGTTCCTGCTCGCGGTCGGCCTGTCGCTGATCTTCGGCGTCACGCGCATCGTGAACTTCGCGCACGGCTCGATGTTCATGGTCGGGCTGTACGCGGCATATTCGCTGGCGGAACGACTCGCCGGGCTGGTCGGCAGCGGCCCGCTTTCGTTCTGGGGCGGCATCGCGCTCGCCGCGCTGGCCGTCGGGCTGCTCGGCGCGCTGGTCGAGATCACGATCCTGCGGCGCGTCTACGGCGCGCCCGAGCTGTTCCAGTTGCTCGCGACTTTCGCCGTCGTGCTGCTCGTGCGCGACGCGGTGCTTTTCGTCTGGGGGCCCGACGACCTGCTCGGGCCGCGTGCGCCGGGGATGCGCGGTTCGATCCTGGTGCTCGGTCGGCATTTCCCGCAGTACGAGCTGTTCCTGATCTTCGTCGGCCCCGCCGTGCTCGGTGCGTTGTGGTGGCTGCTGCGCAGCACGCGCCTCGGCGTGCTGATCCGCGCCGCCACGCAGGATCGCGAGATGGTCGGCGCGCTCGGCGTGAACCAGCGCTGGCTCTTCACCGGCGTGTTCGCGCTCGGTTCGGCGCTCGCCGCGCTGGGCGGCGCGCTGCAGCTGCCACGCGAGCCGGCCAACCTCGCGCTCGACCTGACGACGATCGGCGATGCGTTCGTCGTCGTCGTGGTCGGCGGCATGGGAAGCATCCCCGGGGCCTATCTCGCGGCGCTGCTGATCGCCGAGATCAAGGCGCTGTGCTACGGCCTGGGCACCGTCGAGATCTTCGGCGCCTCGTTCGCCTTTTCCAAGCTGACGCTCGTCGTCGAATTCATCGTGATGGCGATCGTGCTGATCTGGCGTCCGTGGGGACTGCTCGGCCGCCCGCAGGGCGTGCTGCGCGCGAGCGCGGCGGGCGAGACACCGTTGCGCCCGATGCGGCGCAGCGCGTCGCTGGCCGTCGCGCTGCTCGTGGTCGGGTTGATCGTGCCGCCGCTGCTGCAGTCGCTGCCCTACGCCACGGTGCTGATGATCGACGTGCTGATCGCCGTGCTGTTCGCCACCAGCCTGCACTTCATCATGGGACCGGGCGGCATGCATTCCTTCGGCCACGCCGCCTACTTCGGCCTGGGCGCCTACGGCGCGGCTGCGCTGCTTTCCGGATGGCACTGGCCGATGGAGGCGGCGCTGCTGTTCGGCCCGCTCGCCGCGCTGGCCGGCGCGGCGTTGTTCGGCTGGTTCGCGGTGCGCCTGTCGGGCGTGTACCTGGCGATGCTCACGCTCGCCTTCGCGCAGATCGTCTGGTCGATCGTCTATCAGTGGGACGAGGTCACCGGCGGCAGCAACGGATTGATCGGCATCTGGCCGTCGCAGCGCTTCGCGTCGAAGGCGGCCTACTACTACCTCGCGCTCGTGCTGGTCGGCGCGAGCGTCTACGCGCTGCGCCGGATGCTGTTCTCGCCCTTCGGCTACGCGATGCGTGCCGGGCGCGATTCACCGCTGCGCGCCGAAGCCACCGGCATCGACGTCGTCGACGTGCACTGGAAGGCCTTCATCGTCGCGGGCACCTTCGGCGGGCTGGCCGGCGCATTGTTCGCGTTCGCCAAGGGCTCGATCTCGCCCGAGACGATCCACGTCGGCAGGTCGATCGACGGGCTGGTGATGGTTCTGCTGGGCGGCGTGCAGACGCTGGCCGGACCGGTCGTCGGCAGCGCGGTCTTCACCTGGCTGCAGGACGCCGTCATCCGGAGCACCGAGTACTGGCGCGCGGCGATGGGGCTGGTGATCCTCGCGCTCGTGATCGCCTTCCCGCAAGGCATCGTCGGCGGGCTGGCAGCGCTCGCCGAGCGCCTGCGCTGGCGTGCGTCGCTGCCGGGGCGGGTGCGCGCATGAACTCATGCCGATGAGCGAGCTGCTGCAGGTGCAAGGACTGCGCAAGGCCTTCGGCGGGGTGCAGGCGGTCGACGGCGTCGGCTTCGCGCTGGCCGCCGGCGAACTGCTCGCGCTGATCGGTCCGAACGGCGCCGGCAAGTCGACCTGCTTCAACATGATCAACGGCCAGCTCGCACCCGATGCGGGCAGCGTGCGTTTCGCGGGTCGCGAGATTTCCGGCTGGCGGGCGCGCGACATCTGGCGCCTGGGCGTCGGACGTACTTTCCAGGTCGCCGCCACCTGGGCGTCGATGACCGTGGTCGAGAACGTGCAGATCGCGCTGCTGTCGCACCATCGGCAGCTGTATCGTTTCTGGGCGCGCGCGGCGAAGCTGCACCGCGACGAGGCGCTCGAACTGCTCGGCGCAGTGGGCCTGCGCGCGCGCGCCGACGAGCCGTGCAGCACGCTCGCCTACGGCGACGTCAAGACCCTCGAGCTGGCGATCGCGCTGGCCAGCCGTCCGAAGCTGCTGCTGATGGACGAGCCTACCGCAGGCATGGCGCCGGGCGAGCGCAACGCGCTGATGCAGCTCACCGGCGATCTCGCCCGGAAGCGCGGCATCGGCGTGCTCTTCACCGAGCACAGCATGGACGTCGTCTTCGCCCACGCCGATCGCATCCTGGTGCTGGCGCGCGGTCGCCTGATCGCCCACGGCACGCCGGCAGAGATCCGCGCGAACGAACAGGTGCGCGAGGTCTACTTCGGCAGTGGTCGCATCGCGCAGGGGCTGCGTCGTGCCGGCGAGCGCGACGCGCCGGCCGCGGTGCCTTCGCGATGAGCGCGCCGCTGCTGGCGGTTCGCCGGCTCAACGCCTGGTACGGCCGTGCGCACGTGCTGTTCGATGTCGATCTGGACGTCGGCGCGGGCGAGGTGGTCGCGCTGATGGGACGCAACGGCGCCGGCAAGAGCACGACGATGAAGGCGATCATGGGGCTGATCGGCGAGCGCAGCGGCGAGGTCTCCTTCGACGGCGTTCGCATCGAGCGGCTCGACGCGTTCCGCGTGGCGCGCGCCGGCATCGGCTACGTGCCGGAAGACCGGCGCATCTTCACCGACCTCACGGTGCTCGAGAATCTCGATGTCGGCCGGCGCCCGGCGCGCGCGGGCGTGCCGGCGTGGAATGCCGAGCGACTGTTCGCGCTGTTTCCCAACCTCGGCCAGATGCCGCAGCGCCCGGGCGGGCGCATGAGCGGCGGCGAGCAGCAGATGCTCAGCGTCGCCCGCACGCTGATGGGAAATCCGCGCCTGGTGCTGCTCGACGAACCTTCGGAGGGCGTGGCGCCGATCATCGTCGAACAGATGGCCGACATGATCGTCGAACTGAAGAAGCACGGACTCTCGGTGCTGCTGTCCGAGCAGAACGTCGCGTTCGCCGCATCGGTCTGCGATCGGGCCTACGTGCTCGAGAAGGGACAGGTCCGCTTCGCGGGAACGATGTCGGCGCTCGACGCCGACGAAGAGGTCCGCAGGCAGTACCTGGCGGTGTGAAGCGTGCGGCCGATGCGCCGGACAGCTCCGGCGTCGCGCCGTTCAACGAGGAGGAAACGAAGATGGCGGTGACGGCGAACGCACAGAAATCGGGCAAGGTCGTCGTTCGCAACATCGGGCTGCTGCTGTCGGGCGACATCGACCGGCCGATCCTCGACGCCGACACGGTGGTCGTCGACGACGGTCGCATCGTCGCCGTCGGGCGCGAGGGCGATTGCGACACCGATGCAGCGGACACGACGATCGACGCGCGGGGTACCGCGCTCGCGCCGGGGCTGATCGACTCGCACGTGCACCCGGTGTTCGGCGACTGGACGCCGCGGCAGAACCAGATCGGCTGGATCGACTCGTGCCTGCACGGCGGCGTGACGACAATGATCTCCGCCGGCGAGGTGCACCTGCCCGGTCGGCCGAAGGACGTGGTCGGCGTCAAGGCGCTGGCGATCACCGCGCAGCGCGCCTTCGACGGCATGCGCGCGGCGGGTCTGGCGGGTGGCGTGAAGGTGCTGGCTGGCGCGCCGGTGCTCGAGAAAGGCATGCAGGAGGCCGACTTCGCCGAGATGGCCGCCGCCGGCGTGCGCCTGCTCGGCGAGGTCGGGCTGGGCTCGGTGAAGGCCGGCGACGAAGCGCAGCGGATGGTCGCGTGGGCACGCAGGCACGGCCTCCAGAGCACGATCCACACCGGCGGCCCGTCGATACCCGGTTCCGGCCTCATCGACGAGAACGTCGTGCTCGAGGCCGACGCCGACGTGATCGGCCACATCAACGGCGGCCACACCGCGCTGTCGTACAAGGCCGTCTGCACGCTGTGCGAACGCAGCCCGCGCGCGATGGAGATCGTGCACAACGGCAACGAGCGCATCGCCATCCTCACCGCGCGCCACGCGGTGGAGTTGCGATGCCCGCACCGGATCATTCTCGGCACCGACGCGCCGGCCGGCTCCGGCGTGCAGCCGCTGGGCATCCTGCGCATGATCGCGCTGCTGTCGAGCATGGCCGACGTCCCGGCGGAGATCTGCTTCGGCTTCGCCACCGGCAACACCGCGCGCATGCGCGGGCTCGAACAGGGATTGATCGAGCCGGGGCGGCCCGCCGATTTCGTGTTCGTCGATCGCGCGCAGCATTCGGCCGGCCGCGACCTGCTCGACAGCGTCCGCCTGGGCGACATTCCCGGCGTCGGCATGGTGATGATCGACGGCATCGTGCGCTGCGGGCGCAGTCGAAACACGCCGCCGGCGGCCGAGGTGCCGGTGGTGCAGGAGTAAAGCGCCGATGGCGACGACGGCCGCCCCGCGCCGGCGCGACGCCGACGCCACGCGCGCGCGCATCCTGAAGGCGGCCGGCGCCGAGTTCGCGCGGCACGGCTTCGCCGGCGCGCGCGGCGAACGCATCGCGCAACGCGCGCGTTCCAGCGAGCGCATGATCTATTACTACTTCGGCAGCAAGGACGGCCTGTTCCGGGCCGTGCTCGAGCAGGCCTACGCGCAGTTGCGCGACGCCGAGCGCAGCGTGCAGCTCGACCCCGACGATCCGTGGAACGCACTCGAGCAGTTCTGCCGCTTCGTCTGGCGCTACTACCTCGAGCATCCGGAGTTCATCAGCCTGCTGAACACCGAGAACCTGTACCGCGCGCGCCACCTGCGGCGCTCGGCCCGGCTGGGCGAGCTGGTCTCGCCGATCGCGCAGATGCTCTCGCGCATGCTCGCCGGCGGCGCGGCGAAGGGCGTGTTCCGCGACGACATCGACGAGACCGAGCTGTACGTGGCGATCGCCAGCCTGGGCTACTTCTGCCTGTCGAACCGGCACACGCTGTCGGCGGTGCTCGGGCGCGACGTCGCCGCGCGCGAAGCGCTCGAGCGCTACTGGGCCGGCGCGCTGCGCATGATCGCCGGCTACGTGCGGCGCGAGCCGCACGCGGGCGCCGGCGCGCTCGAGGCCTTGCCGGCGGCGATCGCCGAAGTCGATCGCTTATGATCGGAGCTGCGTTGCGCGCGGCACGGCGCTCTCGATCCGGCCGACGGGATTCCGGCACACCCATGATCATCGACTCGCTGCTCGACACCGATCTGTACAAGTTCACGATGATGCAGGTCGTGCTGCATCACTTCCCCGGCGCGCAGGTCGAGTACCGCTTCAAGTGCCGCAACGAAGGCATCGACCTGCGGCCCTACGTGGGCGCCATCCGCGACGAGGTGCGCCACCTGTGCTCGCTGCGCTTTCGCGACGACGAGCTCGACTACCTGCGGGGTTTGCGCTTCATCAAGAGCGATTTCGTCGATTTTCTCGGCCTGTTCCAGATGAACGAGAAATACATCTCGATCGGGCCGTCGCCGAGGGACGACGGCGAGATCGACATCACGATCCGCGGACCCTGGCTGCACACGATCCTGTTCGAGGTTCCGGTGCTGTCGATCGTCAACGAGCTGTACTTCCGCGCGACCGTGCGCGAGCCCGACTACGCCGAGGGACGGCGCCGCCTGACTTCCAAGATCGATTCGATCGCCGGCCATTCCGACCTCGTCGGCGTACGCATCGCCGACTACGGCACGCGCCGGCGCTTCTCGCGCGTCTGGCACGAGGAGGTGCTGCTCGAATGTCGCGAGCGGCTCGGACCGATCTTCGCCGGCACGTCGAACGTGCATTTCGCGATGAAGCACGGCCTCACGCCGCTGGGCACGATGGCGCACGAGTACCTGCAGGCCTGCCAGGCGCTCGGGCCGCGGCTGCGCGACACGCAGGTCTTCGGCTTCGAGACGTGGGCGCGCGAGTATCGCGGCGACCTCGGAATCGCGCTGTCCGACGTCTACGGCATGTCGGCGTTCCTGCGCGACTTCGACATGTATTTCTGCAAGCTCTTCGACGGCGCGCGGCACGATTCCGGCGACCCGTTCCAGTGGGCCGAGCGGCTGATCGCGCACTACGAGGCCAATCGGGTCGATCCGAAGACGAAGACGCTCGTGTTCTCCGACGCGCTGACGTTCCCGCTGATGGCCGAGCTGTACCGGCGCTTTCGCGAGCGCACGCGCATCGCCTTCGGCATCGGCACGAACCTCACCAACGACCTCGGCTATCCGTCCCTGCAGATCGTCATCAAGATGGTCCGCTGCAACGGCCAGCCGGTGGCGAAGATCTCCGACACGCCGGCCAAGAACATGTGCGAGGACGAGGCCTACGTGAAGTATCTGCGGCAGGTGTTCCAGATCGAATAGCGCGTTTCCCGCGCGCGCCTGGTGCGTCGCTGGCCGGGTGCATCGCTATAATCGCCCGCGTCTTTCCACGGTGGCCGGAGTGCTGCGGATGAACCGACGACCGAGACTGCTCGTCACCCGACGGGTTTTCCCCGAAGTGATCGACCGGCTGCAGCCGCACTTCGATATCGCGGGCAATCCCGACGATGCGCTGTGGCCGCGCGACGAACTGCTGCGGCGCGCGGCCGATCGCGATGCGCTGTTCGTCGTCGGCTCCGACCGCATCGATCGCGAACTGCTCGATGCCTGCCCGCAACTGAAGATCGTCGCCACCGGAACCGTCGGCTACAACCACATCGACGTGTCCGCCTGCGCCGAGCGCGGCATCGCGGTGACCAACACGCCGGACGTGCTCACCGAGGCCACCGCCGACCTGGCCTGGGCGTTGCTGATGGCCGCCGCGCGCCGGTTGTCCGAGACCGAGCGCTGGCTGCGCGAGGGCCGCTGGGACGGCTGGGCCTTCGACCAGTTCCTCGGCGCCGACGTGTACGGCGCGACGCTCGGCATCGTCGGCATGGGACGCATCGGCTCGGCGATCGCGCGCCGCGCGCGCGGTTTCTCGATGCAGCTGCTCTACCACAACCGTTCGCGCGCGCCGAACGAGGCCGAACTCGGCGCACGTCGCGTGTCGCTGGACGAACTGCTGCGCAGCGCAGACCACGTCGTGCTCGTCGTGCCCTACACCGGCGAGACGCACCACCTGATCGGCGAGCGCGAGCTCGCGTCGATGAAGCCGGGCGCCGTGCTGGTGAACATCGCGCGCGGCGGCATCGTCGACGATGCGGCGCTCGCGAAGGCGCTGCGCAGCGGCCCCATCGGCGCGGCGGGCCTCGACGTCTACGAGAACGAGCCCAGCGTGAATCCCGCGCTGCTCGACGTGCCCAACGTCGTGCTCACGCCGCACATCGGCAGCGCGACGCGCAGCTCGCGCCTGGGCATGGCGATGCTCGCCGCCGAGAACCTCGTCGCGTGGGCCGGCGGCCAGCCGCTGCGCACGCCGGTCGGCGCCTGAAGCTCGGCCTGCGCCCCGTGCCGGCGATCCATCTCGAGCGCAAGCACCGGCTCGGCTTGAAGAAAGCGCGCGCCGCCGCGCAGCGCGTCGCCGACGACATGGCGGAATCGCTCGAGATGAGGAGCGAGTGGCACGGCAACGCGCTGCGTTTCGAGCGCGCGGGCGTCAGCGGTAGCCTCACCGTCTCCCGCGACCGCGTCGTGCTCGATGCGCAGCTCGGCGCGCTGGCCGGCCTGTTCCGCGCGCGGATCGAGGAGCGGCTGCACGCCGATTTCGACCGCTATTTCGGCTGAGCGCGTGCCGCGCGGGAGAACCTCCTGAACCCCACCGTCGTCCAGCTCGTCGGCACGCTCGTGTTCGCGCTCGCGCTCGTGCACGTCTTCTCGGCGAAGGCCTTCGAGCGCGTGGCGCACCGCTATCCGGCGCACGCCGGCATCTTCCACCTGCTCGGCGAGGTCGAGGTCGTCTTCGGCTTCTGGGCGATGGTGCTGGTCGCCGGCATCGCGATCGCCGGCGGGGGGGGCGAAGCCTTGCGCTACCTCGAGTCGCGCAACTACACCGAACCGATGTTCGTGTTCGTCATCATGGTGGTCGCCGCGAGCCGGCCGATCCTGCTGCTCGCGCGCGCGGCGGTCGAACGCGGCGCGCTGTTGTTGCCGATGCCGCGGGCGACGGCGACCTATTTCCTCGCGCTGTTCCTGTTGCCGCTGCTCGGCTCGTTCATCACCGAGCCGGCGGCGATGACGCTCGCAGCGCTGCTGCTGCGCGATCGCTTCTACTCGATGCCGATCTCGGGCAGGCTGAAATACGCGACGATCGGCGTGCTGTTCGTCAACGTCTCGATCGGCGGCACGCTCACCCCGTTCGCCGCGCCGCCGGTGCTGATGGTGGCGGCGAAATGGGATTGGACGCTGCCGTTCATGCTCGAGCACTTCGGCTGGCGTTCGGCGCTCGCCTGCCTGGTCAATGCCGGTGGCGTCACGCTGCTCTTCTCCCCGGAACTGCGCCAGTTGTCGGCCGCCCCCGCGCCCTCGGTCGGCAACGACGGGCCGGCGGTTCCGTGGCAGCTCACGCTCGTGCACCTGCTGTTCCTGTTCGGCGTCGTCGTGTTCGCGCACCACGCGATCGTCTTCATGGCGCTGTTCCTGTTCTTTCTGGGCGTGGCGAGCGCCTACGAGCGCCATCAGGACCGCCTGATCCTGCGCGAGGCGCTGATGGTCGCGTTCTTCCTCGCGGGGCTGGTCGTCCTCGGCGGCCAGCAGCAATGGTGGTTGCAGGCGCTGCTCGAGCGAATGAGCCCGACCGTCGCGTACTACGGCGCGACCGCGCTCACTGCGGTCACCGACAACGCGGCGCTGACCTACCTGGGCTCACTCGTGGAGGGGCTCACCGACGAGTTCAAGTATTCGCTGGTCGCCGGCGCCGTGACCGGCGGCGGACTGACGGTGATCGCCAACGCCCCCAATCCGGCCGGCTACTCGATCCTGAAGAGCCGCTTCGAGCACGAGGAGATCAGCGCGCTCGGGCTGCTCGCCGCGGCGATGATTCCGACACTGGTGGCGATCGGCGCGTTCCGGCTGTTCTGACGCGGCGCGCACGCGGCAGGCGCCTGCGCACCGCACCGGCGGGCATTCAGTCCTTCAGACGCTCCACCAGGTCGACGTAACGCTGCATCGCATCGCCGCGAGATGTCCCCGCGAGCGCGTTCCACGCGTCCCATTTCGCCCGGCCGACCAGGTCGGTGAAACCGGGACGCTTGCCGTCGACGTCGCCCGCGGTCGCCTGCTTGTAGAGCGCATATAGCTCGAGCAGCGTGGTGTTGTCGGGCCGCTCGGAGAGCGTCTTCGATTCGGCGACGGCGCGCCGGAAGCGCTCGTCCAGTTCGGCGCCTGCTGCGCCCGGTTCGTCTGCCTGGACCATGAATTCCTCCTGGGGTCGGTCGCAAGTATCATAGCCAGACGACGGTTCGAGGGGGGAGATGCATCGCGAACGGATGTCCAACGTGGACCGTGCGTGGCTGCGCATGGACAGTCCGCGCAATCCGATGGTCATCATCGGCCTGTTCGCGTTCGCCGAGCCGCTGGCTTTCGGGCAGCTCTCGCGTCTGTTCGCGCAGCGCCTGCTGCGCTTCGACCGCTTCCGCCAGCGCGTCGAGGAAGACGTCACCGGCCATTGGTGGGTCGACGACCCGACGTTCCGGCTGTCGAGGCACCTGAAGCGGGTCCGGCTCGACGACGCGAGCGAAGCGGCGCTGCGCGAGCACGTCGATCGTTTTGCTGCGCGACCGCTCGAACTCTCGCGTCCGCTGTGGGAGATGCATTTCGTCGAGCGCCCCGGGGCGCCCCCGGCGCTGGCCGTGCGCATCCATCACTGCATCGCCGACGGCGTCGCGCTGGTGCGCGTGATGCTCGCGCTGGCGGCCGATCCGCCGCCGCCGGCGCGTGCACGCCGGCGCGCCGGCGCCGCGCCGACCGACGAATCCGCATGGCAGGGCTGGCTCGACGCCGCGGCGGGCGCCGCGCGTTCGTCGCTGTGGCTCGGCGGCGAGGTGTGGACGGAATCGAAGCGGACGCTCGGCGAGCCGGGTCGCGCGCTCGATCTCGCGCAGGCCGGCATCCGCGTCGTCGCCGACGCGGCGGCGATCCTCGCGATGACCTCCGATACGTCCACCAGCCTGAAGGGCGAGCCGTGCGGCGTGAAGGCTTTCGCCTGGAACGACCCGCTGCCGCTCGACGAGCTGAAGCCGGTATGCCGCGCACTCGGCGCTTCGCTGAACGACGTCGTTCTCGCCTGCGTCACCGGCGCGCTTCGCCGCTACCTGCTGCAGCGCGGCGATGCGCTCGCAGGCGACGCCGAATTCCGTGCGATGGTACCGGTGAACCTGCGCGATCCCCGGTCCGAACCGGTGCTCGGCAACTGCTTCGGACTGGCGCCGCTGGTGCTGCCGATCGGCATCGAGAGCCCGATCGAGCGCGTGCACGAGATCCGCGCGCGGATGCGCGAGCTGCGCGAGGGCTTCCAGCCGGCGCTGGCCTTCCTGCTGCTCGCGGTGCTCGGCCCGCTGCCGGCAGGACTGCAGTCGGTCGTGCTCGGGTACCTGGCGGGCAAGGCCAGCGCGGTGATGACGAACCTGCCGGGGCCCGCCGCGCCGGTGCAGCTCGCCGGCGCGCGCGTCGGGCGAATGCTGTTCTGGGTGCCGCAGTCGGGTGACATCGGCGTGGGAATCGCGATCCTCTCGTACGCCGGCGCCGTGCAGTTCTCGATTCGCGTCGATACGGCGCTGTGCCCCGATCCGCAGTCGATCGTCGACGGATTCGCCCCCGAGTTCGAGCGGCTGGTGATGACGTTGGCGATGCTGCCCAATGGCGTGCTCGCCGGCGAGCGTCCCGTGCCCGGCGAGGTCGAGTACATGCTCGGACTCGAATGGGCATGATCGGCGCGCGCGAATCCGTCGGCTCGGCCGACTTCGCGCGCGCGCGCGAAGTGCTGCGCTTCTGGTTCGCCGGCGACGACGGCAGCGCGGCCGGCTGCGTGCGGCCGCAGTGGTTCGCGAAGGACGACGCCTTCGACGCGAGCATCGCAGCGCGCTTCGGCCGGCTCGTCGCCGAAGCGATCGCCGGGCGCTGCGATGCCTGGGGCCACGACCGCGATTGCGCGCCGGCGCTCGTCGTCGTCCTCGACCAGTTCACGCGCAACGTGTACCGCGACACGCCGCGGATGTTCGCCGGCGACGCGCGCGCGCTGGTCGTCGCCAGGCGCATCGTCGCGCTGCACTGGGACGACGACTACGATGCGCTGCTGCGCTGGTTCTGCTACATGCCCTTCGAGCACTCCGAGTCGCTCGACGACCAGGACGAGTCGCTGCGCCTGTTCGCCGCGTTGCGCGACGACCCGCTCGCCGGTGGCGCCTGGCGCTGGGCCGTGCGCCACCACGAGATCATCGAACGCTTCGGCCGATTTCCCCACCGCAACGCGATCCTGGGCCGGAAGTCGACAGCGCAGGAACTCGCCTTCCTGAAGGAACCCGGCTCCGCCTTCTGAACCCCTTCACCTTTCACGCGCCACCCTTCACTTGCTGTTCCTGCGCTTCGACCACCGATTCGAACGTCTCGCCGACGCGCTGCTCGATTCCTTCGACGACGCCGGCCCGTTCGACGAGCGCGTCGTCGTCGTTCCCAGCACCGGAGTGGGGCGCTGGCTGCAGCGGCGCGATGCGCAGCGCCACGGCGTCAGCGCCCGGCTGCGTCCCGAGTTCGCCGGTCGCTGGCTGTGGAACACGATGCGCGATCTGCTCGACGGGCTGCCTGCCCGATCGCCGTTCGATCCGGAGCGTGTTCGCTGGCACCTGCTCGCGCTGCTCGACGCGCTTCCGCACGAAGACGACTTCGCGCTCCTGCGCAAGCGAGTGGCAGAGCGCGGATCGGCGGCGCGGCTGGCGACGGCCGACGCGATCGCGCGTGCCTTCGAGCGCTACCTCGCCTATCGGCGCGATTGGCTCGCCCGCTGGCAGCGCGGCCTGTGGGCCGAGGGCGGCTCGCCGCTGGGCGTGCACGAAGCGTGGCAGCGCTGGCTCTGGAACCGGCTGCTCGAGCGCTTGCCCGGCGTGCGCGACGAGCACCCCTACGATGCGTTCGTGCGGGTCCTCGCCGAAGGCGATGCCGAGCGACTCGCAGGCGTGCTGGGCGGCCGACGCGTAGCGCTGTTCGGACGCGTCGATCTCTCGCCCGAGCAGTTCGCGCTCTTCGGGCGACTGTCGCGCACCATCGACGTGTCGATCTTCGCGCCCGACCCGTGCCGCGAGCTGTGGAGCGACCTGCTCGATCCGGCCTCGCTCGCGCGGGTTCGTGCGCAGCGGCCCGACGAAGCCTGGCTCTTCGACGGCGAGCCGGCGATTCTCGGCAGCTGGGGACGCGCGCATCGCGACTTCGTCGCGCAACTGCTCGAGCTCGAGGAACGTTTCGACGTGCAGGCCGAAGCGCCCGGACGCGACGAGCCGCATCCCTTCGAGGTCGACCCCGCGCGCAGTGCGCCGCCGACGATGTTGCAGGCCTTGCACGAATCGGTATTCCTGCGCAGCGACGCACCGTGGCAAGAAGTGCGCGGGCTCGACGACTCGATTCGCGTGATCGGCACGCACGGGCCGGTGCGCGAGGCGGAGGTCCTGCACGAGGTCCTTCTCGAATGCTTCGCGACGATGCCGGACCTGGTGCCCGGCGACGTCGTCGTTCACTGCGCCGACATCGAGACGGCGGCGCCGGCGATCGAAGGCGTGTTCGCGAGCGTCCCCGCGGTACGCCGGATCCCGCTGCTGGTCAGCGGGCGGGCGCGCGCCGCCGATGCCGCGATCGACGCCGTCGAGGCGATCGTCGCCGCTGCCGTGCACGGGGTCGACGCCGTGCGCCTGGGCGCACTGCTGCGCAACCCGGCGCTTGCCGAAGCGCTGTCGCTCGACGAATCCGACGTGCAGGTGCTGCTCGACGGGCTCGTGCGCGCCGGGGCGCGGCGCGGTCTCGATGCCCACGACGGCGCCTCGAAGCACAACCTGCAGGCGGCCACCGACCGACTGCTGCTGGGCGCGGCGATCGGCGTCGAGCAGGCCTGCGGCGATCTGCTCGCGGTGCCGGGACTGCAGGGAACCCGCTCGCGCGCGCTCGACGGCTGGCTCGCGCTCGCCGAAGCCCTCGGCCGGCTGCGTGCGCTCGTCTCGCGCGCGCGAGCGCCGCGCGAATGGTGCGAGGCGCTCGGCACGGTCGTCGAGTCGCTGTTCGCAGGCGCGCGCAACGGAGCCAGCGTGCAGCGCGTGCGCGAGGCGATCGATCGCATCGCCACGTCGAGCGACGAGGCGCCGGGCGTCGTGCTCGATGCGGCCGCCTTCGCGCGGGCCTTCGGCGAGGCGATCGCGCAGGGCGCGCCGGCGGCAGTGCCCGGCGGCGCGGTCACGGTCGTGCCGATCGGCAGCCTGCGCGGCGTGCCGTATCGCGTCGTCTGCCTGTTCGGCTTCGACGAACGCGCCTTCCCGCGGCGCGGGGTGCGCGACGAGATCGACCTGATGCGCAACGCGTCGCGTTTCGGCGACGCGCTCGCCCGCAACGACGATCGCGGCGCGTTCCTCGATGCGGTGCTCGCCGCGCGTGAACGCCTGGTCGTTTCCTGTCGCAGCCGCGACGCGCGCGACGACAGCCCGTTGAACCCCTCGCCGCTGGTCGTCGAACTGCTTGCATGGCTGTCCGCGCGCTTCGGACGCGACGCGCGTGCGGAACCCGCTTCGATCGTGCGCGTGCGGCGCGGCGACGCGCTGCACGGCCCTGCGCTCGTCGAGCATGCGCTGCATCCGTTCTCCCGCCGCAACTTCGCAGGCGAGCGCGCCGACCGCGCCGGCGAGTGGCTGGCGACGGCGCAGGCGGCGGCCGCGCCGCTGGCCGCGCGCGCATCCGAACTCGGTGCGCTCTTCGACGTCGACGCTTCGCTGGATGCCGATTCCGATGTCGATGCACCGGTGTCGGTCGACCCGCTCGTTCCGATCGAGCGGCTGCGTCGCGCGTTGTCCGATCCGGCGCGCACGTGGCTGCGCGAATCGCTGGACATCGCGTTGCCCGCCGACGAGGACGAAGTTCCCGACCACGAGCCGCTGTGGCCGGGTGCGGCGCACGATGCGCGCCTCGTGCAGCGGTGCGCCGAGCGCCTGTTGGCGGGCGACGATCGCCGGCGCGTCGTGCATGCGCTGCAGCGCTCGCCGGACACGCCCGCGGGCGAGGCCGCGGCGATCGACGCCGAGGCGGCCGTCGCGGCCGCCCGGTCGCTGATCGAGCGCGCGCTCGCCGCAGGTGCGGATCCGGACCAGGCGCCGGCGCGGCTGGCCGCGCCGCGAAGAGGCGAACCGGTGGTCGCGCGCGTGGGCGAGCTGCGGTTGCGCATGTCTTCGCCCGCGCTCGACTCGTTCGGACGGCTGCTGTTCGTCTCGGCGTACCCGCTCGCACCGCATGCGCTGGTCGACGCGTGGTTGCGCACCGCCTTGTGGCGCTTCGCCGTCGATCCGGCGGCGATCGGGCGCTTGGTCACGCCCGAGGAGACGGTCGAGCTGGCCTGCGACGACGCGCTTCGCTCGCTCGGGCACGCGATCGAGTGGTCGCGGCGGATCGCGTCGCGGCCGCTGGCGCTCTTTCCGCGCAGCTGGCTGTGCCACGCCCGCGAGCTCGCCCGCGGCAAGACGGCGCAGATGGCGCTCGATCGCGCGCGGGCCGTTCTCGCCGACGACAACGGGTTTCGCAGGCCCGAGCTGTCGCAGCCGGCGATGCGCGCGATCTATCGCGACGCCGCGCTCGACTTCGAGCGCGTGCTGGCGCTGTGCGAGCGCGTCTATCGCCCGATGTTCGACGACACTTCGCTCGCGCGGCGCGCGGATCCGGGTGGCGCATGAACGGGCATCCCGTCTTCGAAGCCGGCATCCTCGATGGCGTGCAACTGCTCGAGGCCGACGCCGGCACCGGCAAGACGTGGACGATCGCAGGCCTCGCGGTGCGCGCGATCGTCGAGCGCGGCCTCGACCTCGGCCGCGTGCTCGTCGTCACCTTCACCAATGCCGCTGCCGCCGAGCTTGCCGAGCGGATCCGCCTTCGCGTCGCGCAGCTCGAACGCCTGCTCGACGACCGGCTCGCAGGACGGTCGTACGACGGCGTCGACGAGCCGTTCTGCACCGCCTACGCCGCGACGCTCGACGATGCGGGCGCGCGCCGCGCGCGCGACCTGCTGCGTGTCGCGCTTGCCCGCGTCGACGAGATGTCCGTGCATACGATCCACGCGTGGTGCCAGCGCGTCATCGACGAGCACGCGTTGTCGATCGGCGTCGCGCGCGGGCTGCCGATCGGCGCCGGTGACGGCGAGCGGATCGCCCGTCGCGTGCGCGACTGGTGGCGCAGCGAGGTGCTCGAGGCGCCGGGCGAGCGGATCGCGCTGTTCGCGCTCGCCGGCCTCGATCCGCAGGCGATCGAAGACGACGTCGAGGCGATCGTCTCGCTGCCGCTGGCGCGCGTCGCCTCGCCCGCGTGCGACTGGCGGACGCTGGCTGCGCGCGCCCTTGCCGCGCGTGCATCGCTGGTCGACGCGATGCGAACCGACGCGGTCGACCTGCTCGCCTGGATGCGGGTGCCGGCCAACGTCTCGGGAAGCATCAAGCAGTACGGACCGAAATGGCTCGCCGCGCTGAAGGCATTCTGCGAAGCGCCGCTCGCGCCGATGTCGCGCGACACGATCGAGCGCCTGGGTACGCACCGCTTCCCGAAAGCGATGCCCGACTCGGCGATTCCCGGTTGCTGCGATGCGCTGCTGGCGATCGACGGCGAGCTCGCGGGGCTGCGCGCGTCGGTCGCGCAGGAGATCGTCGCGTCGTTGCGCCGCACGCGCGATGCCGACCTCGCGCAGGCCGGCTCGCTGGCTTTCGACGACCTGCTCAGGCTCGTATTCGAGGCGCTCGACGACCCGGCGAGCGGCGCGGCACTGGCGCGCACGCTGCGCGAAGGACACCCGATCGCGCTCGTCGACGAATGCCAGGACACCGATCCGCTGCAGTGGGAGATCCTGCGCCGCGTCTATCCCGCCGCCGGCGAGGCCGAGACGGACTTCGCGCTCGTTCTCGTCGGCGACCCGAAGCAGGCGATCTACTCGTTTCGCGGCGCCGACGTGCATTCGTATCTGTCCGCGCGCGCGGGCGCATCGCGCACGCATCGACTCGCGGAGAACCAGCGCTCGCAACCGGCGTTGATCGAAGCGGTCAACGCGCTGTTCCGGGTCGACGATCCGTTCCGCGTCGCCGGAATCGCGTTCGAGCCCGCCCTGATCGGCGCGCGCACGCGTCGCGCCTTCGATGCTGCCGATCCGCCCGGCGCCGGCGCGCGCGCGCCGATGACCGTCGTGATGCTCGAACCGGGCGCCGGCGGCAGGCCGCTGTCGGCCCCGCAGGCGCGCCGGCAGGCCGTCGACGCTACCGTCGCCGAAATCGCGCGGCTGCTCGCGTCGCCCGTGCGCTACGACGACCGTGTACTGCAGCCGCGCGACATCGCCGTGCTGGTCCACGCGCGGGCGCAGGGCGGCGTCGTCAAGCGCGCGCTCGCGCGCGCGGGCATCGGTGCGGCCGAGATCTCGCGCGACAGCGTGCTCGACACGCTCGAAAGCGCCGAGTTGCTGCGCGTGGTCGCGGCGGTCGACGACTGCGCGGATCCGGGCCGCCTGCGATCGGCGCTCGCGACCACGCTGCTCGGCTTCGATGCGGCGGCAATCGGCGCACTCGAGGACGACTCGGCGCGCCTGCTCGCGGTCGTCGCGCGCTTCGCCGACGCGCGCGCGCGCTGGCAGCGGCACGGCCCGATCGCGTCGCTGCGTCCGTTGCTGCACGACTTCGGCGCCGGCGCGCGGCTCGCCGGCCTCGTCGACGGCGAACGCCGCCTCACCGACCTCGGCCACCTGGTCACGCTGCTTGCCGAGGACGATGCGCTGCGCGAGAGTCCGCGCGATGCGACGCGTGCGTGGGCGCGGCTGCGCGGCCGCGAGACGGGCGACGACGACACCCGCGAGCTGCGGCTGGAGAGCGACGAGAACCTGGTACGAATCCTCACCGTCCACAAGAGCAAGGGACTCGAGTTCCCGATCGTCTTCGTTCCCTTCGCATGGTCCGGGCGCAAGGCGCAGGCGCCCGATCCCTGCGTGCGTCACGAGCGCGACGCCGGCGGCGCGTGGCGCACGGTGCTCGACCTCGCGCCCGACCAGGCAGCGCGCGACGAAGCCGCCGCCGAGCGGCAGGCCGAGAACCTGCGCACGCTGTACGTCGCGCTCACGCGTGCCGAGCAGCGCTGCTACCTGTTCTGGGGAACGACGAGCACCAGCGCGCACGCGCCGCTTGCGTGGCTGCTGCACGAAGCGAGCGCCCAAGGCGGCGCGTCGTTCGCGCTCGATGCGCCGGGCGTGCGCGGTGCGCTTGCGCAGTGGCAGACGCGCGCGGGACTGCGTCACCCCGGCGCGCTCGCCGTCGTCCCCGGCGCGCTCGCCGTTGTCCCCGGCGCGCTCGCCGTTGTCGACACGCCGACGCTGTTCGCCGGCGCGCGCGAATCCGGGTGCTTCGGGGCGCAGGCGACCGATGCCGAGGGCACGGCGACAGCGCGGCCAGGCGGCGAGGCGCCCGTGCTGCATGCGCGCAGCAGCGACATCGCGATTCCGCCGGCGGCCGTCACCACCAGCTTCAGCGCGATCGCCTCCGTGCTGGCCGGCAGCGGCGAGCGTTCTTCGCAGTCCTGGCCCAACGTCGACGTGGTCGATCCCGGGCGCGACGAGTCGGCCGAAGACGCGGGCGAGGCGCCGCCGCCGCGGGTGCTGCCGGCTGCCGGGGGCGAGTCGATCCGCTTTCGCTTCCCCGCCGGGGCGCAGGCCGGCGTGTGCCTGCACGGAATTCTCGAGCAGGCTGCCTTCGACGCGCCGATCGATGCGGCGCTGGTCGCGCACTGGCTCGGGCGCTGCGGATACCGGCGCTCGGAGGCCGCGCAGGTGGGCGCCTGGCTCGACGAGACGCTCCGCGTCGTGCTGCGCGCGCCCGACGGCACGCGACTCGCGCTGCCGCAGGTGCCGCGTGCGCGCCAGTTGCGCGAGATGGAGTTCCAGCTGTCGGGGCGCAGCGTCTCGGAGCGCGCGCTCGTCGGGGCGCTCGACGATGCGATCGCCGTCGACGCACAGGCGGCACTGTCGCGATGGAGCGGTTTCCTGCGTGGCTTCGTCGACCTCGTCTTCGAACACGATGGCCGCTGGTATCTCGTCGACTGGAAGAGCAACCACCTGGGCGACGACGCCGGCCGCTACCGTCACGCGGCGCTCGCCGAGGCGATGCGTGCGCGTGCGTATCCGCTGCAGGCGAACCTGTACACGCTGGCGGTGCACCGCTGGCTGCGCCGTACGCTGCCCGGCTACGGCTACGAGCGATCCTTCGGCGGCGTCTTCTACGTATTCCTGCGCGGCGCGGGGCTGCCGGCGTCCGAGGATCCGGCCGCAGGGGTCTGCGGCGTGCACGCGAGCCGGCCGAGCGCGCGCGCGATCGAACGGCTCGATCGGCTGTTCGACGGCCAACCGGTGGGGCTCTCGCGATGAGGCCGCCCGAGGCGAAGCCCGGCGAGCGCGTCGCCCGTGCCTTCGGCGACACCGTCGCGCGCCTGCACGACCGAAGCGGCGGCGATCCGGCGGCCGGCGCCATCGTCGGGCAATGGGCGCGGGGCGCGTGGCGCGACGCCGAGTCCGGCCACGTCTGCGTCGACGTGCCCGGCGAGGCGCAGCGCCGCGCGCTTGCGTCGAGCCCGGTCGTCGATGTGGCGCCCGGCGCCGGCGAAGCGCCGCTCGTGCTCGACGGCGACGCGCTCTACCTGCAGCGACTGTGGCGTGCCGAGGAGCGGCTCGCCGAATGCATCGGCGCACTCGATGCGCCGGCTGCACCCCGTGATGCGGCGCTCGTCGCCGCAACCGTCGATTCGCTGTTCGCGCCGGCCGAAGCCGACGACGCGCAGCGGCACGCGCTGCTGCGTGCGCTCGGTCATCGCCTCACCCTGCTTTCGGGAGGGCCCGGCACCGGGAAGACGACCACGCTCGCACGCCTGCTGGTGGCGTTCGCCCGACTCGCACCCGATGCGCGCGTGGCCTTTGCCGCACCCACCGGCAAGGCGGCGGCGCGGCTGGGCCAGTCGCTGTCGGAGCAGCTCGTGCGCTTCGATCCGACCGGTGAACTGCGCGCTCGCCTGCCCGGCGCCGGGACCACCGTGCATCGGCTGCTCGGGCTGCGAGGCGCGGGCGCCGCCCCGGCTGCCGCGGCGACCGCCGCAATGCCGCTCGATTTCGACCTGGTCCTCGTCGACGAAGCATCGATGCTCGACGTCGAGCTGGCGGCGGCGCTGGTCGCGGCGATCGGCGCGAACGCCCGGCTGGTTCTCGCCGGCGACCGCGACCAGCTCGCCTCGGTCGAGGCCGGGGCGGTGTTCGCGGACCTGTGCGCGAGCGTGCCCGCAGCGACGGTGCAACTGTCGCGCAACCACCGGCAGAAGGACGCGGCGCACATCGTCGAGATCGCCGCCCAGGTACGCGATGCCGACGGTGCACGGGTGGCGGGGCAGGCCGACGACGCACGGGCGCTGCCGCTGCGCTGGCCCGGTCCGATCGGCCGGCATCGACCCGACCCGGCCGCGATCGTCGCCGATGCGCTTGCGGCGTGGGCCGAAGTGCGCGAGGCGATCGACGCGCGCGCGCCGCCCGCCGCCGTGCTCGTGGCCTGCGAGCGGCATCGGGTGCTGACCGCGATGCGCGACGGTCCGCTGGGCAGCGTCGCGCTGAACCGGCGCATCGCGTCCGCCGTGCGAAGCGGCACGCGCACCGCGTCGTCGGTCGCACAGTGGTATGCGGGACGGCTGGTGCTGGTCACCGCCAACCGGCCCGCGCTCGGGCTGTTCAACGGCGACGTCGGCGTCTGCCTGCCGCATCCGGATGCCCGCGGCGATGCGCGCGACGCTCTCGTCGTCGCCTTCTTCGGCGCGAGCGAGCTGCGGCTCCTTCCGGTCGCGCAGGTTCCGCCTTGCGAGGACGCCTGGGCGATGACCGTCCACAAGGCGCAGGGATCGGAGTTCGAGTCGGTGGCGCTGGTGCTCGCGCCGCCCGGGCACGCGTTGAACACGCGCGAACTGGTCTACACCGGCATCACGCGCGCGCGCAGCCGGCTGGCGATCTGGGCCGAGCCCGAGGTCGTCGCGCAGGCCGCGCTCAGCCGCAGCGCGCGGCGGGGACGACTCGTGCAGCGACTTGCCGCGCGTCGCGGCACC
This sequence comes from Burkholderiaceae bacterium, assembly GCA_023954015.1. Classification (GTDB taxonomy): domain Bacteria; phylum Pseudomonadota; class Gammaproteobacteria; order Burkholderiales; family Burkholderiaceae_E; genus Zeimonas. Next base: position 318,169 of record JAMLIS010000001.1, on the reverse strand, counting down.
GCGGCAGCGGCGCGATGATTCCGCGCTCGCTCGCGCTGCGCGCGCTGCCGGCGCTTCGCTGGTGGCCGCGCGTGAACGCAGCGACCCTGAGCGCCGACGCGCTCGCCGGCGCAGTCGGCGCCTTCCTCGTGCTGCCGCAGGGTCTCGCCTACGCGACGCTCGCCGGCCTTCCGCCCGAGCACGGCTTGTACGCCGCGATCGTGCCGACGATCGTGGCCGCGCTGTTCGGCTCGTCGCTGCACACCGTCACCGGTCCGACGAATGCCCTGGCGCTGATGACCTTCGCGGCGCTGGCGCCGCTCGCCGTCGCGGGCTCGCCCGAGTACCTGAGCCTGGCGGCGATGCTCGCCGTGCTGAGCGGCGCGTGCATGCTCGTGCTCGGCGTGTTGCGCCTGGGACTGCTGGTGAACTTCATCTCGCAACCGGTGATCGTCGGCTTCACGGCGGGGGCGGGGCTGTTGATCCTCGTCAGCCAGGTCGGCGCGCTCACCGGTGCGCCCGTGCCCGCGCGTGCCGCTGCCTCGGATGCGCTGCTCGCGGTGTTCGCGCACCCTGCGCAATGGCGGCCCGCGGTGCTCGCCGTCGCCTGCGTCACGGTCGTCACCGGCGTGTTCGTGCGCCGATGGCGTCCGCGGTGGCCCGGCGTCGTCATCGCGATGCTCGCCGGCAGCGCGCTCGCGCATGCCTTGCGCCTGGCGTTCGGCGCCGCCGTGCCGATGCTCGATGCCGTGCCGCGCACGCCGCCGCCGTTCGCGCTGCCCGGCGGCGGCATCGAAGGGGTGCGCGAATTGAGTGGCGTCGCCGTCGCCGTGGCGATCGTCTCGTTGACGCAGTCGATCTCGATGGCGCGTGCGCTCGCGCTGCGCACCGGGCAACGCATCGACGGCAACCAGGAGTTCATCGGACAAGGGCTGGCGAATCTCGCCGCCGGCCTGTTCTCGGCCTTCCCGGTCGGCGCATCGGCGAACCGCTCGGGCCCGAACCTGGACGCCGGCGCCGCCACGCCGATGTCGGCGGTGTTCGCCGGCCTGTTCCTCGCGGCAATCGTGCTGCTGTTCGCGCCGTGGGTCGCGTGGCTGCCCGAACCGGCGGTGGCCGGCGTGCTCGTCCTCGCGTCGCTGTCGCTGATCGACGTCGCCCGCATCCGCTCGACGCTGCGCATCAGCCGACCGGAGGGAATCGTGCTGCTGTCGACGCTGGTGGCCACGCTGCTGATGCGTCTCGAAGTCGCCGTGCTCGTCGGTACGGCGATGTCGCTGGTCGTCTACCTGAATCGCACGTCGCGGCCGACCATCCGCAGCCTCGTGCCCGATCCGCGCAGCTCCGAGCGACCGTTCGCTCCCGTCGATGCGTCGCTGCGCGAATGCCCGCAGGCCAAGCTGCTGAGCATCGAAGGGTCGATCTATTTCGGTGCGGTCTCGCACGTGGAATCGCATTTCGAGACGCTGCGCGAAGTCGCCCGCGAGCAGAAGCACCTGCTGCTGCTGATGCGCAACGTGAACTTCGTCGACGTCGCGGGCGTCGAGCTGCTCGTCGCCGAGGCGCGTCGCCGTCGCGAGATGGGCGGCGCGCTGTACCTGTGCGGCCTGCGTCCACAGGTGCGCGCCTTTCTCGAACGCGGTGATGCGATCGCACAGATCGGCGCCGACCGCATCTACGAAGCGAAGCACACGGCGATCGCCGACATCTTCTCGCGGCTCGATCCGGAGATCTGCCGGCGCTGCACCGCGCGCATCTTCTACGAGTGCCAGCAGTACAACGAGAGCTGACGCTCGCCTCCGCAGTGCTGCGTGTGAGGAAGTTGCTGTCGGCGGCGCTTACATCGTTCGACCCGCCTCCTGCCTCGAAGCGTAGAAATTCAACGACTTGCAAGAATGGCATGGATTTTGCAGGGGCGATACGCATCTCCGTACGGAGAAAGGAGAAGACGATGCTTCCTATCCAATCACGCCCGGCACGGCGCGCCATGGGCGCCGGCCCGAGGGTCCGTGCGTTTACGCGGCGTTCGTCGATCGGCTCGATCCTCTCCGCCGTTACGTTCGTGGTCGCGATGCCGCTCGCGCTCATTTGTCGAGCCGAGCCGGTCCTGAATCTGCAATTTCTCGATAATGGCCAGCTCCACAGTCCGACCGAGAGTGTCTCCATTCGCGTCCGCCTGACCAATGTCGGGGATCCGTTGCCCGACGGCCCCTATTCCGCAACCAGCTTGCGAGTCAACCTATCGCCCTCGGTCTACAACCAGTATTGGTACGCGCAAGCAGCGGACTACCCGAAGTGGTGGCCCGGTTTCCCCTTCGACGGCGACATCGACACCGGCGGATCGAGGGAGTGGACACTGCTCACGTTGACGGCGTGGCCGAGTGGCGGAAAAAAGGGCGACCCGGTGCCGAGCGGCGTCTACACGCTGTCGGCGTCTGAACTAATTCTGAAAATCCGAATCAGGCCGGGTGAACCGTACAACGAAGTCCACGTGAACGACGATTTCTGGTGGGCCGTCGCAGACCGCCAGACGGTACCCCTGCCTGGAACGCTCGCGCTTCTCGGTGGCGGCTTGCTGGCCAGCGGCCTGCGCTCGCGCGCGTCGGCGCGTCGCGGCGCGCCTCGATGATGGCGCTTGCTCAGAAACACGAAGCTCTTGCAGCCTGTACCTACTGCGGGCGGGCGTAGCTGCGGCTGAACGGCGACCCGGTCTCCATCTCGCGGCGCACGCGCACCGCGGCGTCGCCGGCGTCGAAGCGCACGTCCTCCCACCGCAGCGCCTGGCCCGCGGCGACGTCGCGAAGCAGCGCCACGCCGCGCGCGAGCCCCAGCGGCAGGCCGCCGATCGTCCGCGAATCGGCCGCCGGCATCAGGCGTCCGTACACCGTGTAGCCGCCTTCGCCGTCGAGTCGCTCGCCGGCCTTCAGTGCCCGCTTGGCCGTGGCGACGACGTCGGCGTGCCAGCCGCGCGGCGCGCCGGTAGCTTCGCCGCGCAGCCCGATCGACGCGACGCTGATGCCGAGCTCGAGCCCGATCAGGTGATAGGGCTTGTACATGGCGCTGTAGTTGCCGCTGCGGTCGGTGACGAGTCCGTATTCGCGGAAGCAGCGCCGCACGTAGTCGGAGTCGGCGGCGAAGCTCGCCCACACCCCCCAGCGCAGGTCGCGGAACACGGGCCGGCCGTCGCGTTCGATGCTCGAGACGACCTCGACCTGGCCGCGCCCTTCGAGCGCACCGCCGTCGGCGCGCGGACACATCCGCTGGGCGAGATCGTCGACGCCGCACGGCGGAAACGCGAGACCCGCGGCCGGTGCCGCCAGCCCCGTCGCGTTGGCCACCGCGGCCATCTCGATCGCCGACTTCGTTCCGTCGAGGAACGAATTGAACATCTGCGCGTTCATTCCGCCGGCCCGCGCATCCGCCTCGGCGATGCCGTAGTGCGACCACACGGTGTCCGGCGTCGATGCGTGGTACTCCGGCAGGTACTTGGTTCCCTTGCCGGCGCCGATCACGTCGAAGCCCGCCGCGCGCGCCCAGTCGACCATCTCGCAGATCAGCGCCGGCTGGTCTCCGTAGGCCAGCGAGTAGACGACGCCCGCTTCGCGGGCGCGCTGCGCCAGCAGCGGCCCGGCGAGCGCGTCGGCCTCGACGTTGACCATCACGATGTGCTTGCCGTGCCGGCAGCAGGCGAGCGCGTGCGCGATGCCGGCGGCGGGATCGCCCGTCGCGTCGACGACGATCTCGACACCGTCGGCGGCGACCAGCGCCATCGGGTCGTCGAGCACGAAGGTCGAACCGTCGCGCAGCGCGTGCGCGAAGCCGTCCGCGGACAGGCGCTCGGCGTCCCAGCCGACGCGCGTCATGGCCTCGCGAGCCCGTCGCGGCGACAGGTCGGCGACGGCAACCAGGTGCACGCCTGGCGTGCGCCGCACCTGCGACAGGTACATCGAGCCGAACTTGCCTGCGCCGATCAGGCCGATGCGCAGCGGCCGGCCTTCGTGCGCGCGGCGCGCGAGCATCGCGTGCAGGTTCACGCGAGTTCCTCGCGTGCGGCCTCGACGTCGAGGCGCTCCATCGCGTCGAGGGGTTCGCATCCGGCGGCCTGCGCGTACAGCGCTTCGGCTTCCTTCAGCCCCTTCTTTCCTTCGAGCATCGCCAGCGCGTTGGCGTATTCGATGCGGGCGATCGCCGATTCCGGATTCAGCTCGAGCGCCCGGCGGAACAGCCGGTATGCCTCGTCGCGCTTCGCCCCGTAGGTGACGTTGGCGATCATCGCGCCGACCTTGTCGACCACCTCGGCGTGGAAGGCACCGAGCGCGATGTGCGCGTCGGCGTGCTTCGGCTGCAGCGCGATCGCGCGCACGAGCGCGTCGCGCACCTTGCCGCCCAGCCCCTGCGCCAGCGCCTTCGCCACCGAGATCTGCTGCGAATAGCGTCCGATGGCGAAGGCGTACAGGTAGAACGCGTTGTAGTTCTCCGGCTCGCTGTCCTGCAGTGCCTGCGCGCGTGCGCCCGCCTCCTGCAGCAGCTTCGCCTTGCGCGTGGGGGAGGTCTCCAGGTATGCGGCATATACGCAGGCGGCCTTGCTGGCCGCACAGATGCCGGCCGGCCCGGCGGCGAGTCCGCGTTCGATCGCATCGCCGAAGCGGCCCGCGTGGTAGTCGATCCAGGCGGCCACCGCCCCCTCGTCCTTCGGGAACGGCTCGCAGTCGCCGCGGTGCAGCCGCGACCAGCGCTTCTTCAGCGTCGCCGGCGTGTATTCGTAGCGCGCATCCGCGTACGGAAAGTCCACCCATTTCGCCATTCGTCGTCCCCCGTTGGAATCAGCGAAGGTACTCGCGCGCGAGCTTCCCGAAAAGCCGGCGGTCTTCGTCGCCCAGCCACGGCGCGAGCAGCGACAGCACCTGCCAGGCGCCGAGCGCCATCGACGCCGCCGGCTGCTCGGTCGGCGCGGGGCTGCGCGGGTGCCGAACGAACTCGAAGGAGAGCCAATAGGTCGTGACGACGACCATGTTCGTGGCGAGCGACTCGATCTGCTCGTCGGTCGCCCCGGCGCTGCCGCGCGCGACCAGCGAACGGCACAGCGCGCGCGCCGCGCGCATCTTGCGCTCGACGATGCGGCGAAAACGCATCTCGACGCGGCGATTGCGCGCGAGCAGGTCGTTCAGGTCCCGATAGACGAAGCGAAAACGCCAGATCGCCTCGAACAGCAGGTGCAGGAACAGCCACGCGTCCTCGATCTGCGGCTCGCCGGCGAGCGGCGAATCGAGCAGCGGATCGATCTCGCGATGGAACTCGTCGAACAGCGCGTCGACGATCGCCTCCTTGTTGCCGAAGTGGTAGTAGAGGTTGCCCGGGCTGATTTCCAGCTCGCCGGCGATTGCCGTCGTCGTGACGTTCGGCTCTCCCACTTCGTTGAACAGCCGCAGCGATGTCGCGAGGATCCGTTCGCGCGTGCGCCGTGGCGGCTTGCGGATCATGCCGACCGCGCGGCATCCGGTGCCCGGCGCGACGAGCCGGCGCTCGCGCGCGCGATCGCCAGCGAACGCTCCAGTTCGTGCAGCGTGGCCGACAGGCGCCGCAACGCGAGGCTCGCAGGTGTCTCGAGCGCTCGCACGCGCGCCGGCGACGATGCGCGCACGAGCCGGGGCGTTTCGGCACGCAGCACTGCCTCGTCGAGCGACAGCCCGTGACGCTGCAGCTGCGGCGCGAGTTCGTCGCGCCGCTCGAGCAGGTCTGCGCGCGTCACGCGGTACGCGTGTTCGCACAGGCGCCGGCGGCTCGCGACGCTGAATATGTTGGCGAAGAAGATCTCGGCGTCGTCGCGATGCGGCTCGAACAGGACGATGTCGGCGTCGGGGTGCGTGACCCGGTATTTCTCGAGTCCGACGGTCATGCGCGAGCGGATCGTCGCGCGCATCGTCTGCGCGAGCACCGCCGCCGGTCCGGAGCGCGACACGCGTCGGGCGCCTGCACGCGAGCCGTCGAAGGGGACGAGCGGATTCAGGCAGAAGACGAGCCCGGCGCCGGCATCGAGCGCGAGCGACGCATGCAGGGTCTTGTTCAGCGCACCGTCGACGTAGCGATGCGTGCCGATGCGCACCGGCGGAAACAGGCCCGGCACCGCGCTGGAAGCGACCGCGGCGCGCGAGATCGGCACGTGCTCGTATCCGTTCGATCCGAATGCGACCGGCATGCCGGAGTCGATGTCGGTCGCCACGATGCGCAGGGGCGCGCGCGTGCGGCGGAAGTCGTTGGTGCGTCCCGATTCGCCGAACAGATGCGCGAGCGCCCGCTCGCCGGGCTGCCCGTCGACGAAACCGTCGGGCAGCACGCGAAGCAGCTCGTCGATTCCCTGCCACAGTGCCGTCTGCGGATGGCGTATGCCGGCCTCGCACGCGCCGCGCATCGCACGGCGAAGACTGCGCGGCAGCGTTCGGAAGGCCTTCCACCATTCGTCGACGGCGGGTCGCAACAGTTGCGAAGGCTCGAGCGTCTCGCCGGCTCGGTCGCCTTCGACGAACAGTTGCACCATGCGGTGCGGCGTGACTCCGTTGACCAGCCCGGCCGCGACGAAGGAGCCGGCGCTGACGCCGACGTAGGCATCGAGCCGCGTCGGCTCGAAGCCCTCGATCGCCTCGCTGAGCGCACACAGCGCGCCGAGCTCCCAGGCCGCGGCGAGGAAACCTCCGCCCGCCAGCGCAAGGCCGATGCGCCCGTGCTGCGTCGGCGCGCCGCCGACGCCGTTGGTCGAGTCGGCGCGTTCAAGCGGCATCGATCGGCCTTCGGGCATGCCGCGGCATCAGCTGGCGGCGTTGCCGTCGCCCGAGGCGGCCTTCGCCGCGGAGCGGGTACGCCGCGCCGCGGCCTTCGTCGCCTGCGCGCTCGACTTGGTGGTCGACTTGGCGGTCGACTTCGCGGTCGACTTCGCCGTACCGGCTCGCGTGCGCGAGCGGGGCATCGTCGTTCCCACGGCGCTCGCCTTGCGCGCAGCGCGCTTGACTGTGCCGCCGGTGAGCGACTGCACCGCTTCGTTCAACGCGTCGACGCGGGCGACCAGTTCGCCGATCTCGCGGCTGGTGGGTACGCCGAGGCGCGTCAGCGCCCGCGAGACGCGGTCCTCGAACACCTGCTCGAGCCGATCCCAGGATTGCGTCGCCTGTTTCGACAGGCCGCCTGCCGCGCGCGTCATCTTCTCGCCGACCGAGCCGATCCGCTCCTCGGTAGCCGCGCGCGTGCGCCGCTGCAGGCTCAGTCCTTCCTTCACCAGCGCATCGAACACCTTGCCGCCTTCGTCCTGCGCCTTCGCGAACGCCCCGAGTCCGGCGAGCCAGATCTGCTGCGCCGAATCGCGAATCGTTCTGGTGAGCTGGTTCAGCTCCGAGCTTGCTTCCTTGCCTTCGGCCAGCGTCTTCAGTTTCTTCGCCATCGAAATTCTCCCCGAGGCCCGACGCGGGCCCGTTCGCCTGCAGTCTACGGCGGCTTCGTTAGAGGAGGGGCACTAATGCGCGGGCGGCTTGCCGAACGCGTGCAGTCAGTGTGCGATGATCGCCCCCGCAGCGAACGGAAGGAACGCCTTGGAATACTTCGTCACCGGAGCCACCGGCTTCATCGGTCGCCGTCTCGTGCGGCGCCTGCTCGCCCGACGCGGCGCGATCGTGCACTTTCTCGTGCGCGACACCACGCCGCAACGGCTCGACGCACTGTATGCGTTCTGGGGCGTCGATCGCGCGCGCGCAGTGCCGGTGCAGGGCGATCTCACCCGCGACGGCCTGGCCATCGACGAGCGGGCGCGCGCAGCGCTGCAGGGGCGCATCCGGCACCTGTTTCATCTGGCGGCAGTCTACGACCTCGCGGCCGACGCGCAGCGGCAGATCGAGGTCAACGTCGAGGGAACGCGCCGCGTCGTCGCCTTCGCGGAGGCGATCGGCGCCGGCTGCCTGCATCACGTCTCGTCGATCGCCGCTGCCGGACTGTACGAAGGCGTGTTCCGCGAAGACATGTTCGACGAGGCGCAGGGGCTCGATCATCCGTACTTCGCGACCAAGCACGAGTCCGAGGCGATCGTGCGGCGCGAGGCGCGCGTCGCCTTTCGCATCTATCGGCCGGGGATGGTCGTCGGCGATTCGCGCACCGGCGAGATCGACAAGGTCGACGGCCCGATGTACTTCTTCAAGCCGCTGCAGCGGCTGCGCCGGCTCTTGCCGCAATGGATGCCGATGATCGGCATCGAGGGCGGGCGCATCAACATCGTGCCGGTCGACTACGTCGTCGCCGCGATGGACCACATCGCGCACGCGCGCGGACTCGATGGCCGGTGCTTCCACCTGGTCGACCCGCATCCGCTTCGCGTGGGCGACGTGCTGAACGTGTTCGCCAAGGCCGCTCACGCGCCCGGGATGTCGATCCGGATCAACGCCGCGCTGATCGGCCTGATTCCGCGCCACATCCGGCGCGCCGCGCTGGCGCTGGCGCCGGTGCGGCGCATCCGCGACGCGCTGATGCACGATCTCGGCCTGCCGCCCGACATCCTGCAGTTCGTCAACTACCCGACGCGCTTCGACGCGCGCGCGGCGCTCGCCGCGCTCGAAGGCACCGGCATCGCCTGTCCGCGGCTCGAAGACTACGCGTGGGTGCTGTGGGACTACTGGGAGCGGCACCTCGATCCGGAACTCGCGATCGATCGCACGCTGCGCGGACAGGTCGGCGGCAAGGTGGTGCTGGTCACCGGCGGTTCGTCGGGCATCGGACTGGCCGCCGCACGACGCGTGGCCGCCGCCGGAGCCACGACGATCATCTGCGGGCGCGATCCGGCCAAGCTGGAAGCAGCGCGCGTCGCGGCGCTCGCCGACGGCCACGAGCTGGTCACCTTCGCCTGCGACCTGAGCGACGCCGCCGACTGCGATCGCTTCGTGCGCTGGACCGTCGACACCTTCGGGCACGTCGACGTACTGGTGAACAACGCGGGCCGTTCGATCCGGCGCGGCATCGAGAGCACCTTCGGGCGGTTTCACGATCTGGAGCGGCTGATGCAGCTGAACTACTTCGGCGCGGTGCGCCTGACGATGGGCCTGCTGCCGTCGATGATCGAGCGGCGCAGCGGCCACGTCGTGAACATCAGCTCGATCGGCGTGCTGACGAACGCGCCGCGCTTCTCCGGATACGTGGCCTCGAAGGCCGCACTCGACGCATGGACACGCTGTGCGGCGAGCGAATTCGCCGACGTCGGCATCACGTTCACGTCGGTGGCGATGCCGCTGGTGCGCACGCCGATGATCGCGCCCACCGGGCTGTATCGCAACGCGCCGACGCTCTCTCCCGAGGAGGCGGCCGACCTGGTGACGCAGGCGATCGTCTACAGGCCGGTGCGCATCGCCACGCGCCTGGGCGTCGCCGGCGAGGTGCTGCACGCGTTGATGCCCCGGGTTTCGCAGATCGTGATGAACACGTCGTTCCGCATGTTTCCGGAATCGAGTGCAGCCTCCGGCGAAGCGCAAGCGAAAGTCACGCCCGACCAGGAAGCGTTGCAGCAGATGATGCGCGGCATTCACTTCTGATTCGGGTCGCCGCCGTTCCGGCAGGCGGCGCCTGCCGCCGGTGCGGCGCCGAGCGCGGGCGCCGGACTTCAGCCGCGGGCGGTGCTGCAGCGCGCGTCGATCGCCTGCGCGGCGATGCGCCAGACCTCGGCGTCGTAGGCCAGTTCCAAGTGGCCGCGCCCCGGTACCGCGATCGCCTCGGCGCCGGCCAGTCGCTGCGCGGCCTGCTGCGGCATGACGATGTTGTCGTGCGGCGACCAGACCGTCGTGAAGAGCGCCCGCGCCGCCGGCGTCTCCCGCGCTTCGAGCGTCGAGAGCCAGGCGCAGCCCGGAACCAGCTGCGAAGCGTTGCGCCCGCAGCCGCTGCTTGCGAGCCAGGTGCCGGCGTGCGGCGAACCGAGGGTGACCACGGCGCATACCGCTGCGGTGCCTGCGTCCGCCAGGTACGCGCGTGCCACGACGCCGCCCATGCTGTGCGCGACGATCGCGATCCGATCGCGCCCGGTGCGCTCGCGCAGTCGGCGCACGCCTTCGGCGACGATCGGGACGTAGTCGTCGATCGTGCCGAACACCGGCTCGAGATTCACGGATTCCACCGCGTGGCCGCGCGCGGCGAGCCATTGCGCGAACGGGCGCCAGACGCCGCGGTTGCACAGGTATCCGTGCACCAGGAGCACCGGCGGCCGAGGGCCGTCGTCCGCGCTGGGCAGCGGCGTGTTCGCGTACCGGATCTGCGCCCACAGGAAGGTGCGCAGCGACGCGACGATCTCGGCGCCCCAGGCCCGCAGCGATGCCCGCACGCCGTAGCGCACGGACGCCTCCCGCGACCGGAACCAGGCCCCGAAAGCGAACTGCGTGCCGAGCAGCGCGGTATCGACGGCCAGCAGCAACAGCAGGGCGGCGGTGAACGCGGCGAGTGGATGCCACCCGTGGCTGCGATGCAGCCAGGTGGCGAGCACGACGACGCCGATCGCCAGCAGCGCGACGAGCGCGACGAGCAGGCGCCGCATCATGCCGGCGCCTTCGCCGACTGCGGCTCGCGGCCCGTCAAACGCTGCACGAGCCCGCTCGCCAGGCGCGCCGCGAAGCCGTAGATCGACAACTGCGGATTCGCGCCGATCGAGGTAGGGAACACCGACCCGTCGTGCACCGACACGTTGCGCAGTTGCCAATGAATGCCGTCCGGGTCGACGATGCCGCGCGCCGCGTCGATGCCGAAGCGGCAGCCACCCATCACGTGCGCGGAGACGACGCGTGTGAGCAGCGGCTTCATCGGCAGCGCGGCGATCGCCTCGCGCGCCTCGCGCCAGCTGCCGTAGGACGACGCGAGTTCGTGCGCCGGCTGCACCGTGCGCGCGCCGGCGGCGAACTGGATCTCGGCCATCGACAACAGTGCGCGCCGTGCGCCTTCGAGCACGAAGTCGTCGAGCGGGTAGTCGAGCACCGGCGAGCCGTCTTCGCGCAACTCGACGCGTCCCCCGGGAGAGCGTTCGTGGAAGCCATCGCGCATCAGCGCGATCGTCGCCTGCGTGCGCGCGAAGTCGAGCATCCGGCGCCGGTGCGCTTCGCCGAAGCCGGTCAGCGTCGTCGCGAACAGCACCGGATGGATCGGCGGCGCTTCGAGCTTGTAGCCGATCGGCCCGTCGATCGGCGCTTCGCGCAGGAAGTGGTCGACGTAGACGCTTTGCGGCGCGCCGGCCCATCCGCCCACGATCCGGTCGAACACCGCCGCCGAGACGACGACCGGGTGCAGGAAAGTGCGCGTACCGAGCAGCCGGTGCGGGTCGGGTGCGCCCGATCGCATCAGAAGCGCCGGCGATCCGATCGCGCCGGCGGCCAGCACGAAGTGCGAAGCCTTCACTCGCGTGCGGCGGCCGCTCGGGCGCGTACCGGCCGCGTCGAGCCAGTCGATTTCCAGCGCGAGCGCGCGATCGCCTTCGAAGACGAGTCGTGCGGCGCGTGCGCGTGCGTACAGCGTCGCGCCGGCGTCGAGCGCCGACGGAATCGTCGTCACCAGCATCGACTGCTTCGCGTCGATCGGACAGCCGACCCCGCAGTAGCCGAGGTTCATGCAGCCGCGCACGTTGCGCGCGATCGCCGAGCTGGGCAGGCCGAGGCGTTCGGCGCCCCGGCGCAGGATGTCGTTGTTCTCGTTGGGCGCCATCGTCCACGGCGCGATCGACAGCCGCTGCTCCATGCGCTCGAACCACGGCGCCATCGCGCTGTCGTCGAAGCCGGCGAGGCCGAAGCGATCGCGCCAGAACGCAAGGGTGTCCGCGGGCGTCCGAAAGCTCGACGTCCAGTTCACCGTCGTCGAGCCGCCCACGCAGCGTCCCTGCAGGATGCCGATCGCCTTGTCCTTCGTCTGCCGGCCGGCCGATTCCTGGTACAGCTGCGGATACGCCTGCGATTCGCGCATGTGGAATTCGCGCGAGCTGCGCAGCGGTCCTTCCTCGACGAGCAGGATTCGCAGTCCCGCGCGCGACAGGATTTCGGCGGTGGTGCCGCCGCCGGCGCCGGTGCCGACCACGACGACGTCGAACTGCGCTTCGGCGGGCAGCGACGGCGCCTCGGCGTCGAGCACCGTCCAGCCGCGGCGCAGGCCTTCGGCGATCGGATCGGGAAAACGCATCGTCGGGCCTCCTGGGTCAGAGCCGCGGCGGACCGGGATAGCCGATGTCCGCCCAGCGCGCTTCGTCGGCGTAGGCCGCGCCGAGAATCAGTTTGTGGACGGCGTGGTAGGCGCCCTGCAGCAGCGTCAGCCGGTGCATGCGCCAGCCCTGCAGCACCGCGGCGACTTCGACGACGCTTGTTTGGGCCCACGGTTTCGCGAGGCCGGCGAGCAGCAGCCGCGACGGCGCGGCGGCGAGCGCTAGGAACAAGGCCTGCAGCTCCTCCTGCATCGCCGGCGGCAGCCCGGCGATCGTCGCCTCGACGCCGGCGAGCGCCGTTTCGATTCCGGCGCTGCGCTGCGCGCCGGCGGTGGGCAGGGCGCCTTCGAGAACCGCGGGGATCAGCGCGCGCAGCACCTCGCGGCGATCGTCGATCGCGTTGCGGCCGACGAAGCGCGAAGCGATGCCGAATCCGGCGAGCAGGACGGCACTGCCCGCACCGAGCTTCAGGAACGTGCGTCGTGTCGGCATGTGGCGATTCTAGGCGCCGACCCTAGAGCGTCTCCTCTAATGCAACGGTCGATCCGATGCGACGGCTTCGCAGCGGTTTCGTTCCGGCGGTCCGCGGAGCACACTGTCGGCCCATGAAACCGGGCCGAAGACTGGAGAGTTTCGCCGCGGAGGTCGCGCGGCTGCGTCGCGAAGTCGCCGCCGACGCGCAGATCCGCGCGAGCGTCGCCGCGGTCAAGCAATGGCAGGCGCAGCGCCTCGCGCGCACGCATCGTCGCCTGCTCGGCGATCCCCGGTACGCCGCGGCCGCACGCTTCTTTCTCGACGACCTGTACGGTGCGAAGGACTTCTCCCGGCGCGACGCGGAGCTGGCGCGCATCGTGCCGATGATGGTCCGGCTGTTGCCCGAGGCGGCGCTCGAGACGATCGCCGAGGCGGTCGAGATGGATTCGCTGTCGGAGAGGCTCGATCTGGCGCTCGCGCGAGAACTGGCGGAGGACGATGTCTCGCGCATCGACGCTGCGCGCTACGCCGACGCGTATCGCCGGGCCGGCTCGCGCACCGACCGCGAGCGCCAGCTTGCGCTGATCGAGGGGGTCGGTCATTCGCTCGATCGGCTCGTGCGCCACCCGATGGTCGGGCGGCTGCTGAGGTCGATGGCGCGGCCGGCGCAACTGGCTGGCGTCGCCGGCATGCAGGACTTTCTGGTGCGCGGTTTCGAGGCATTTCGCGCAATCGGCGGCGCATACGGCTTCGTCGAGGCGATCGGCTCGCGCGAGCGGACGATCCTCGAGGCGCTGTACGCCGGGGCGACCGAGGGCTGGGACCGGCCCGAGGGGCCCTGAGCAGATCCGGATCGATCGCGCGTGCCCGCGCTGTGCGCCGCGGTCCGCTACCATTGCCCGATGCAAGCCTCGCCGCCCGACGCACCCGCCCGCAACGCGACGCGCCTGCCGCTGGCCGCGGCGATCCTCGGCGTGCTGCTCGGCCTCGCGCTGGCGGTCGGCGCCTGGCAGATGGCGCGCTCGGTGCGCGACTTCCGGCTGCTCGAGCGCAGCGTCGAGGTCAAGGGCCTGTCCGAGCGCGAAGTGCCGGCCGACCTGGCGATCTGGCCGATCGCGCATTCGGCCGCCGGCAACGACGTCGCCGCCCTGTATCGCAACCTCGATCGCACGAGCCAGCGCATCGTCGAGTTCCTCGCCGGTGCCGGCTTTTCGCGCGAGCAGCTCGGCGTCTCGCCGCCGCACGTCGTCGACAAGCAGGCGCGCGAGTGGGGCGATCCGCAGCGCGGCGAGTTCCGCTACACCGGGCGCGCTACGGTCACTGTCTACACGCCCGACGTCGAGCGCGTGCGCGCGACGATGAGCCGGCTCGTGGAGCTGGGCGCCGAAGGCATCGTCCTGGGCTCGGAGCAGGGCGCCGAGCCGCAGTTCCTGTTCACGCGGCTGAACGACGTGAAGCCGTCGATGCTCGAGGAAGCCACCCGCAACGCGCGTGCAGCGGCCACCAAGTTCGCCGAGGACTCCGGCAGCCGGCTGGGCGACATCCGGCGGGCCTCGCAGGGGCAGTTCTCGATCGCCGACCGCGACGCGAGCACGCCGCACATCAAGAAAGTGCGCGTCGTCTCCACCATCGACTACTACCTCGACTAGTACGCTATACTTTCGGGTTCCTTGCCGCACGGTGCTTCGACGCTCAGGCCGGCGGCCTTCGTCCACAAGGAAGCCAGCGGCGCGTCCCGAACCGGGGCGGCCCGAAACCGACGCACGGGTGCGAAGCGCCCCGCGCGTACGTCTTCGGCGCACGCGTTGCTCGCCTCCGAACCAGGAGAATCGATGCGTCATTACGAGATCGTGCTCATCGTCCACCCCGACCAGAGCGAGCAGGTGCCCGCGATGCTCGAGCGGTACAAGGCGATGATCGAAGCCCAGCAGGGCAAGGTCCATCGGGTCGAGGACTGGGGTCGGCGCCAGCTCGCCTACCCGATCCAGAAGATGGCCAAGGCGCACTACGTGCTCATGAACATCGAGGTCGCGCAGCCGGCGCTCGACGAACTCGAGCACGCGTTCCGCTTCAACGACGCCGTGCTTCGGCACCTGGTCGTTTCGATGAAGAAGGCGGAAACCGGTCCGTCGCCGATGTGGAAGCAGATCCAGCGCGAGGACGCGCGCAAGGCAGCGTCCTCCGAAGCGCCGCAACCGGGTTCCGACCGCCCCTCCGACCGCCCCTCCGACCGCCCCTCCGAGCGGCCGGCCGAGCGGCCGGCCGAGCGCGAACGCGCGGCAGGCTGAGCGGGTCGAACCGGCCGGCGTGCAGAATCGAGTGCAGTTGAGCGGCACCCTCATCGAGCGCGAAGCGTTGCGCTACACGCCGGCGGGAATCGCCGTGCTCGGCGCGCGCCTTTGCCATCGTTCCGAGGCGGCCGAGGCCGGACAATCGCGACAGCTCGAGTTCGACGTCGCGTTGCGTTTCGCCGGCGCGGTCGCCGCGCGCGCCGACCGGTTGCAGCTCGGCGAATCGATCCTGGTCGACGGATTCCTCGCGCCGCGTCGGCGCCAGTCGAAATCGCTCGTCGTGCACGTCGCCGAATTCACCGCCGGGTACGCCCCCGCCGCCGCCGCACCGCGGCGCGGCGAACCAACCTGATCAACAGAGGATCTCCATGGCAACCTTTCGTCGTGGTTCGAAAGACAAGAAGACGCGCCGTCCGGCGCAGAGCGCGCTGTTCAAGCGCAAGAAGTTCTGTCGTTTCACCGCCGAGAAGATCGAGTGGATCGACTACAAGGACGTCGACCTGCTGAAGGACTTCATCACCGACACCGGCAAGATCATTCCGGCGCGCCTCACCGGAACGAAGGCGCGCTACCAGCGCCAGCTGCAGGACGCGATCAAGCGTGCGCGCTTCCTTGCGCTGCTGCCGTACACCGACAACCACTGAAGGCGCGGGAACCCAGATGCAGATCATCCTGCTCGAAAAAGTCGCCAACCTCGGACAGCTCGGCGACGTCGTGAAGGTGCGCGACGGCTTCGCGCGCAACTTCCTGATCCCCACCGGCAAGGCGCGCCGCGCAACGCCGGCGGCGATGCAGGAATTCGAGAACCGTCGCGCCGAGCTCGAGAAGGTGCAGAACGAGCGTCTCGCCGCGGCGCGCGCCCTCGGCGATCGCCTGGCCGGAGCGAGCGTGCGCATCGTCCAGAAGGCGGGCGTCGACGGTCGCCTGTTCGGCTCGGTCACCAACTTCGACGTCGCCGAAGCCCTGAAGAAGCAGGGCTTCGAGGTCGAGAAGCAGATGGTGCGGATGCCCTCGGGTCCGCTGAAGTCGGTGGGCGAGTTCCCGGTCGAGGTCGCGCCGCACAGCGACGTCGTCGTGGAGGTCGCGGTTTCCGTGGTCGGCGAGACGGCCTGAGCACGACGCGACGCCCGCCCGAGCGAAGAACGGCCTGCGATGTCCGCGGTTCCGCACGGCGCGGCGTCCGTCGATCCGCAGATCGCGGCGCTGCGCGTTCCGCCGCATTCGATCGAAGCCGAGCAGGCGGTGCTCGGCGGGCTGCTGCTCGACAACACCGCCTTCGATCGCGTGGCCGACCTGCTGCGCGAGGACGACTTCTATCGCTACGATCACCGGCTGATCTGGCACCACATCGGCCGGCTGATCGAACGCAGCCACCCCGCCGACGTCGTCACCGTCTACGAGGCGCTGAAGGTCGCCGGCAAGGACGACGACGCCGGCGGCCTCGTCTACCTGAACGCGCTCGCTCAGGAAACGCCGTCGGCGGCGAATATCCGCCGCTACGCGGAAATCGTTCGCGACCGCGCGGTGCTGCGCAAGCTGATCTCCACCGCCGACGACATCTCCACGTCGGCGCTGAACCCGGCCGGCAAGGACACGCGGCAACTGCTCGACGAAGCCGAGTCGAAGGTCTTCCAGATCTCCGAAGACGGCGCGCGCGGGCAGGTCGGCTTCCAGCCGCTGCCCGACCTGCTCGGCAAGGTCGTCGAGCGCATCGACGAGCTGTACAACCAGGACAATCCGAACGACGTCACCGGCGTGCCGAGCGGCTACGTCGACCTCGACCGGATGACGTCCGGGCTGCAGCCGGGAGACCTCGTGATCGTCGCGGGTCGGCCCGCGATGGGCAAGACCGCGTTCTCGCTGAACATCGCAGAGCACGTGGCCGTCGACCAGGGGCTGCCGGTCGCCGTGTTCTCGATGGAGATGGGTGCGACGCAGCTCGCCATGCGCCTGGTGTGCTCGGTGGGCCGGCTCGACCAGCAGCGCCTGCGCACCGGGCGCCTGGTCGACGACGACTGGCCGCGCCTGACCAGCGCGATCCAGAAGATGCAGGACGCACAGCTGTTCATCGACGAGACGCCGGCGATGAATGCGCTCGAGCTGCGCGCGCGCGCCCGGCGCCTGTCGCGACAGTGCGGTCGACTCGGCCTGATCGTCGTCGACTATCTGCAGCTGATGTCCGCCACCTCCACCGGCGAGAATCGGGCGACGGAGATCTCCGAGATTTCGCGTTCGCTGAAGGCGCTCGCCAAGGAGCTCGACTGCCCGGTGATCGCGCTGTCGCAGCTGAACCGCTCGCTCGAGCAGCGGCCGAACAAGCGGCCGGTGATGTCGGATCTTCGTGAGTGCGTCACGGGCGATACGCTCGTCGTGCTCGCGGACGGACGTCGTGTTCCGATCGCGCAGCTCGTCGGGTCGGAGCCGGAAGTGCTCGCGATGGGAGAAGACCAGAAGCTCGTTGCGGCGCGCAGCGATCGGGTGTGGTCGGTGGGGGTGCGGCCGGTGTTCCGAGTCTCGCTCGCCAGCGGCCGCAACATGCGAGCGACCGCGCAGCACCGGATCTTCACGGGGGCGGGGTGGGCAACTGTCGCGGACTCGAGCATCGGCACTCGGGTCGCGATGGCACGGCACCTGCACGCGGAGAAGGGCGATTTCGACTGGAGCGACGAGCAGATCGTTTTGCTCGGACATCTACTCGGGGATGGAAGCTACCTCAGTGGACAACCGCTGAGATATACGAGCGCTTCCGCAGAAAACCTGGATGCGGTGACGCACGCTGCGCGCGCCTTCGGATGCAGCGTCGCGAGACATGCTGGCCGCGGCAATCGGGAGCAGCTGGTCATTTCGGGGAATGGCGATCGCTGGCATCCCAAGGGCGTCAACGCGTGGTTGCGCCAGGAGGGGATCTTCGGACAGCGCTCGCATGAGAAGCGGGTTCCAGCAGACGCGTTTCGGCTGCCTGACGATCGGATTGCCTTGTTGTTGCGTCACTTATGGGCAACCGACGGTTCTATCCACGTGCGCAAGCCTGGCCAGCGCGGCGCACCGCGGGTTTACTTCGCTACATGCAGTGAGGGTCTGGCGCGTGACGTCGCTGCACTGTTGTTACGCCTCGGAATCGTGGCCCGTATCCGATGCGTTCGATCGGCAGGGCGACCCTTGTGGAGCGTGGACGTATCGGGCAGCGAGCAGCAGAGCCTCTTCCTGAACAGGGTCGGTGCCTTCGGGCCGCGTGTCGGTCCGGCGAAGCGGCTCGGTGACCTGCTCGCCACGTCGCTGCAGCACGCGAACGTGAACGTAGACACGGTACCTCGCGAGGTCTTTGCGGCTGTGCGCGCCTCAATGGGAGCGCGAGGCGTCTCCCAGCGACGCATGGCAGCTCTGCGCGGAACGTCATTTGGCGGCAGCTCCCATTTCCGATTCGCACCCTCGCGGCAGATGCTGTCGGACTATGCAGACAAGCTCGATGACGAATCGCTGCGGATGTGTGCTGGATCGGATCTGTTCTGGGATCGAGTGGTTTCGATCGAGCCGTGCGGCGACGAAGAAGTCTTCGACCTCACGGTACCCGGCCCGGCGTCGTGGCTGGCAGATGGAATCGTCTGCCACAACTCGGGCGCGATCGAACAGGACGCAGACGTCATCGTCTTCATCTACCGGGACGAGGTCTACAACCCCGACTCCACCGACAAGGGGGTGGCCGAGATCATCATCGGCAAGCAACGCAACGGACCGATCGGAACGGTGCGCCTGACCTTCGTCGGGCAGTACACGAAGTTCGAGAACTACACGAGCGGCTAGGCGTCGACTTCTGCCGGTCACTGGTGCGAGTTCACTTCGATCCCGGCGCCTGCAGTTGCGCGCGCAGGAACGCGAGAAACCTCCGATCGGTGGCGTACGCGACGTTGATGCGCAGCGCGTGCTCCTCGCCGACCGGGTTGTGCCCGAAACACTGGGTGAAGAAGGCCTTCGGCCGGTCGCAGCAGGCGCGCGCGTGCGCGGTTGGCTGAGCACCGTCGCGACCGCGGTCACGCGGCTGAACCAGCTCGTGTTCCTGGCCGCCATCTGGCTGATGGCGATCGTCGTGCCGGTGATGCTGTTCGAGGTGGTTTCGCGCTACGTGTTCCATTCGCCGACGGTCTGGGGAATGGAACTCGCGGTGCTGTTGTCCGGGCCGTACTTCCTGCTCGGCGGTCCCTATCTGCTGCACATTCGCGGACACGTCCCGCTCGATCTCGCGCGCCAGCGTCTGTCGGCGCGCGTCAACCGCGTGCTCGACCTTCTCAATTTCCCGGTCATCGCCGCCTTCTGCGTGATCCTGCTTTTCTACAGTGTGCCGGCGGCATGGAGCGCCTGGGAGTACCGGGAAACGAGTTTCTCGGCGTGGAATCCGCCGATCTGGCCGACCAAGCTCGTCGTTCCGTTGTCGCTGGTGCTGATGCTGCTGCAGGCACTCGTCGAGTTCTTGCACATTGTCTTCGAAGATCCCACCGCGCCCGCGAGCGAGGCGCCCGACTCGGCGGGAGTCGTTTAGTGAGTTCCACGACGATCCTGTTGCTGATGTTCGGCGGGCTGGCCGTGTTCATGCTCACCGGACTGCCGATCGCGTTCGTGCTCGGCGGCCTTTCGCTGCTCTTCACGGTGAGGCTGTGGAACGAGGCGGCCGTCGTCGTCGTTGTGTTGCAGATCTTCGACACGATGCGTTCCGAAGCGCTGCTTGCGATTCCGCTGTTCATCCTGATGGCGGTGATCCTGCAGCGTTCGGGCGTCATCGAGTCGCTGTATCGGGCCATGGAGTTGTGGTTCGGACGCGTCCGTGGCGGACTCGCGGTCGGAACCGTTTTCATCTGCGTCGTGATGGCCGCGATGACCGGCGTCGTCGGTGCGGCGGTCACCGCGATGGGCATCCTCGCGCTGCCCGAGATGCTGCGCCGTGGCTGCGCACCGAAGCTCGCGCTCGGAACGATCTGCGCCTCGGGCACGCTCGGCATCCTGATTCCGCCTTCGGTGCTCACGATCGTCTACGCGGTCACGGCGCAGATCTCGATAGGTCAGATGCTGATCGCTGGCATCGTGCCCGGCCTGCTGCTCGCGACGCTGTATGCGATCTACATCTTCGTCGTCGCATGGCTTCGACCGGATCAGGTCCCCCTCGACGAGTCGGCGACGCACGTCGCGTTGCGCGACAAACTCGTCGCCCTGAAGACGCTCGTCTTCCCGTCGTTCCTGATCCTGTTCGTTCTCGGCTCGATCTTCTTCGGGGTCGCCACGCCGACCGAATCGGCTGCGGTCGGCGTTGCCGGTGCGCTCGTGCCCGCGTTCGTCGCGCGACGCGTCAGCCTGACGATGCTGCGCGAGGCGGGCATCGACACACTGAAGGCTACTGCGCGGCCTTCCCCGACCTCGTCACCTGGCTGCCGCGGATGATGTCCGCGCGCTAGGCGTCCCAGCCGATTCGTAGCGAGAAACGATCATGACCGATTCCGTTCGCAACAGCCGGATCGCCGGCTTCCACAAGCTGCCCGTGTCCGAGAGGATCGATGCAGTGCGCAGGTTCGCTGGCTTGTCCGACGACGAATGCCGACACCTCTCGAACACCGGAAATCTGCCTTCCGACGTCGCCGATCGCCTGATCGAGAACTGCGTGGGCACGCTGAACGTGCCGATGGGCATCGCGACGAATCTGCGGATCGACGGTGTCGATCGGCTGGTGCCAATGGCCACCGAGGAGTCCTCGGTGGTCGCTGCCGTCTGCAATGCGGGACGGCAGTGCTATGACGCCGGCGGATTCGTCACCTCGATGTCCGGAACGCTGATGATTGCGCAGATCCAGCTCGTCGACATCCGTGACGCCGAATGCGATGGGCGCGAATGCAGTCAATACGATGGCCGAGAAACTTGCCCCGTCGATCACAGCGTGGACAGGCGGACGCGTCTACCTGCGCATTCTGTCGAATCTCGCCGATCGCCCTCTGGCGCGCGCGCGCTGTACGTGGCCAAGCGCCGAAATCGGGGGAGACGAAGTCTGCGCAGGCATCGTTTCCGCGTTCCGCTTCGCCGAGGCCGACCCGTATCGCGCGGCTACGCACAACAAGGGAATCATGAACGGCGTCTCGGCCGTCGTGCTCGCAACCGGCAACGATACCCGCGCCGTCGAGGCGGGCGCCCACGCTTACGCCGCGCGCAGCGGCCGCTACACGAGCCTCACCGCCTGGGAGCGCACCGCCGAAGGCGATCTGGCCGGCACGATCGAGATTCCGATGGCCGTCGGCCTGCTGGGCGGCGCGAAACGCGCGCATTCCTGCTTGCGCTCGCTGCCCGCGCGAGCTATTCGCGGCCTCCGACTTCGCGTTTCGGCGCGTACCCGAATCGGGAGCCGCCGATCCTGCGCAGCGAAGCGTCGGTGTCGTGAAATTCTGCCTTTGCGGCCCTCGGCCGCGCCTAATCCCTCAAAGCACCTCCGCCGCGAACTCCGCAAGCCGCGACCGTTCCCCGCGCTGCAGCGTCACGTGCCCCGAATGCGGCCATCCCTTGAACCGGTCGACCACGTACGTGAGCCCTGACGACCCCTCGGTGAGGTAAGGCGTGTCGATCTGCGCGATGTTCCCCATGCAGACCACCTTGGTCCCCGGGCCGGCGCGCGTGACCAGCGTCCTCATCTGCTTCGGCGTCAGGTTCTGCGCCTCGTCGACGATCAGGTACCGGTTGGTGAACGTTCGCCCGCGCATGAACGACATCGACTTCACGCGCACCCGCGAGCGGATCAGGTCGTTGGTCGCCGCGCGTCCCCATTCGCCGGCCGACGGATCGCTGCGGTTGAGCACCTCGAGGTTGTCCTCGAGCGCGCCCATCCACGGCTGCATCTTCTCCTCCTCGGTGCCCGGCAGGTAGCCGATGTCCTCGCCCACCGGCACCGTCGCGCGCGTCATCACGATCTCGGAGTAACGCTTCGATTCGAGCACCTGCACGAGGCCCGCGGCGAGCGTGATCAGTGTCTTGCCGGTGCCTGCCTGGCCGAGCAGCGTGACGAAGTCGATCTCGGGGTCCATCAGCAGGTTCAGCGCGAAGTTCTGTTCGCGATTGCGCGCGGTGATTCCCCATACCGCGTTCTTGCCGTGTCCGTAGTCGCGCAGCGTCTGCAGCACCGCGGTGCGTCCGGCGATCTCGCGCACCTTCGCGAGCAGCGGCATCTCGCCCTCGGACCAGACGAACTGGTTCAGCAGCAGCGAAGAGACGAGCGGACCGGTGATGCGGTAGAAGGTGTGGCCGCCCTGCTGCCACGACTCGATGCCCTTGCCGTGCTTGTCCCAGAAGTCGTCGGGCAACCGCAGCACGCCCGTGTAGAGCAGGTCCGTGTCCTCGAGAACCTGGTCGTTGTAATAGTCCTCGACCGGAAGGCCCATCGTGCGGGCCTTGATCCGCATGTTGATGTCCTTCGACACCAGCACGACCTGCCGGTCGTGCAGCCGCTCCTGCAGTGCGCGCACGACGCCGAGGATCTGGTTGTCGGCCTTGCCCATCGGCAGGCCCGAGGGCAGCATCGAGGCGATCGCCTGCGTCTGGAAGAACAGCCGTCCGCCGGCGTCGCGGTTGCCCAGCGCGGCGAGACGGATGCCTTCGGTGATGTCGGCCTCGCCGGCCGCCTCGATCAGTTCGTCGAGCGTGCGGCTGACCTGCCGCGCGTTGCGCGAGACCTCCGACATGCCCCGCTTGTGGCTGTCCAGTTCCTCGAGCGTCATCATCGGCAGGTAGATGTCGTGCTCGGCGAAGCGGAAGACGCTGCTCGGGTCGTGCATCAGCACGTTGGTGTCCAGCACGAAGAGCTTCGACATCCCGTCGGCGGCGCGCGCACGCGCGCGCGCCTCGCCCGCCGGGTGCGCCGACGGCTGAAGCGACCTGCCCGGTGCCTCGAGCGCCGCCTTCTGCGCGGGCTGCTGCTGCGCCGGCTGCGCGGAAGGCTGCGCATCCTGCCTGGCTGCGCGTTTCGCTCCCGGCCCGGCCGGCGCGTTCGACGCCGGCTGCGCAACTCCGCCCTGCGCCTGCGCGACCGGCTTCGACGCCGGCTTCGACGCCGGCTTCGGCGCCGCCTTCAGCACGGCGGGCAGCGCAGCCGGCGCAGGGCCGCGGCGAGGCCGCTCTTCGCGGGGCGCCGGTTCGGCTTGCGCATCGTGCGCGGCTGCCGGCATCGAGACGACGCGTGCCGACGCCTCGTCCGTCATGCGGATCGGCGAGGTCGCGGGTGCCGGCCGGGTTTCGTCGTCCCGGTGGCGTTTCGCGCGCGCCTGCGCGGCGCTGGACAGATCGAGAAGCGTGGCGGGCTTGCCCGGAGGCTTGGGTAGCGGCATTCGTCGGGGTTCACACGTTCTCAGAGCGAGCGCACGAAAGCGAGGACTTCGTCGACGTGCCCCGGCACCCGCACCCCGCGCCATTCGCCAGCGAGCGTGCCGTGCGCATCGACGACGAAGGTCGAGCGCTCGACGCCGCGCACCTTGCGTCCGTACAGGTTCTTTTCGCGAAGCACGTCGAATGCCCGACACAGCGACTCGTCCGCGTCGGAGATGAGCTCGAAGGGAAACTGCAGCTTCGCCTTGAAGCCGGCGTGCGACTTCAGGCTGTCGCGCGAGACGCCGAGAACGACGGCGCCCGCTCGCGCGAATTCGTCGTGACGGTCGCGGAAATCCGCGCCCTGGCGCGTGCAGCCCGGCGTGTTGTCCTTGGGGTAGAAGTACAGGACGAGCTTGCGTCCCTTCAGCTTCGCGGAGTCGATCTCACCGCCCGTGGAGGCGGCGCGGAATTCGGGAATCGGACTGCCGACCTGGATGCTCAACGAAACCCCGGCTGCGATGATCCGGCGCGACGCGTCGAGGAACCCGATCCGTGAACCCGAGCGGCTGCGCGATGCGAACCGAACATAACACAGGCGATCAGCCCATCGGCAACAACGCGGCCAGCGCGCGCCGACCTTCGCCGGCCAGGATGTTGTAGGTGCGGCATGCGGCACCGGTGTCCATCACCTCGATCCCGATCTGCCGGCGCGCGAGCGGGGCGGTCAGGCGCGGGTGCGGAAAGCGCTGTCGCGTGCCGGTGCCGAACAGCACCAGCTCGGGCCCGAGTGCCAGCAGGCGCTCGAAATCGGCTTCGACCAGCGAGTCGAAATCGGACACTCCCCAGGCGACGACCGGGGCTTCCGGGACGACCAGCACGGAGCCGGTATGACGCTCGCCGTTGACGGCGAACCATCCGTCTCCGTAGGCGGTGAAGGTGTTGGCGCCGGCCGCTCTGTCCGAATGCAGTTTCATTGGGGAAAACGCTCCGAAACGACTGAAAATGCTACATTCTCCGGTTCAACGGAGTCGCTTCATGGTTTCTCGCCGCGAGTTCTCCCGCATCCAGCGCCTGCCCCCGTACGTGTTCAACATCACGGGCGAGCTGAAGATGGCCGCGCGCCACCGCGGCGAGGACATCATCGACCTGAGCATGGGCAACCCCGACGGTCCGGCGCCGCAGCACATCATCGACAAGCTGGTCGAGGCGTCGCAACGACCGCACACGCACGGATACTCGATCTCCAAGGGGATACCGCGGCTGCGCAAGGCGATCTCCGACTGGTACAAGCGACGCTACGACGTCGACATCGATCCGTCCACCGAGGCGATCGTCACGATCGGCTCCAAGGAGGGCATTGCGCACCTGATGCTCGCCACGCTCGATCGCGGCGACACGGTGCTCGTGCCGAACCCGAGCTACCCGATCCACATCTACGGTGCGGTCATCGCCGGCGCCGACACGCGCTCGGTGCGAATGACTCCAGGGGTCGACTTCCTCGAAGAGCTCGAGCGCGCGGTGCGCGAAACCACGCCGAAGCCGAAGATGATGATCCTCGGCTTCCCGAGCAACCCCACGGCCAAGTGCGTCGACCTCGCGTTCTTCGAACGCGTGGTCGCGCTTGCGCGCGAGCACGACATCATCGTCGTGCACGACCTCGCCTATGCGGACATCGTCTTCGACGGCTACCGTGCGCCCTCGATCATGCAGGTGCCGGGCGCGATGGACGTCGCCGTCGAGTTCTTCACGATGAGCAAGAGCTACAACATGGCCGGCTGGCGCATCGGCTTCATGGTGGGCAACGCCGAGCTGGTCGCCGCGCTCGCGCGCATGAAGAGCTACCACGACTACGGCACCTTCACGCCGATCCAGGTCGCCGCGATCGCCGCGCTCGACGGGCCGCAGGAGTGCGTCGAGGAAGCGCGCCTGAAGTACCAGACGCGCCGCACCGTGCTCGCGCGCGGGCTGCACGAGGCAGCCTGGGAGGTCGAGGTGCCCAGCGCCTCGATGTACATCTGGGCGCAGATTCCCGAGCCCTATCGCGCGATGGGTTCGCTCGAGTTCGCCAGGAAGCTGCTCGACGAGGCGAAGGTCGCCGTCTCGCCGGGCGTCGGCTTCGGCGAATACGGCGACGATCACGTGCGCTTCGCGCTGATCGAGAACGAGCAGCGCATCCGCCAGGCGGTGCGCGGCATCAAGGAGATGTTCCGCAAGGACGGCCTCCTGCGGATCGCGGCGTGAGCGGCGCGCCGTTGCATTCCGCACCCGCCGGCTCGACCGCGCGCGGCGAGAAACTCGGCCCGGTGCGCGTCGGGCTGCTCGGCATCGGCACCGTCGGCGGCGGCACCTTCGACGTCCTTCGCCGCAACCAGGACGAGATCCGCCGCCGTGCCGGGCGACCGATCGAGATCGTCCGGGTCGCCGACCTCGACGTCGCGCGGGCGCGCGAGCGCGTCGGCGAGGGCGTCGACGTCGTCGACGATGCGCGCCGCGTCGTCGCCGATCCCGACATCGACGTCGTCGTCGAGCTGATCGGCGGCTGCGGCATCGCGCGCGAGCTGGTGCTGGCGGCCATCGAGCAGGGCAAGCACGTCGTCACCGCGAACAAGGCGCTGCTCGCCGTGCACGGCAACGAGATCTTCCGCGCCGCTTCGCAGCGCGGCGTCATGGTCGCCTTCGAAGCCGCCGTGGCCGGCGGCGTGCCGATCATCAAGGCGCTTCGCGAGGGGCTCACTGCGAACCGCATCGAGTGGATCGCCGGCATCATCAACGGCACGACGAACTTCATCCTCTCCGAGATGCGCGAGCGAAAACTCGCCTTCCACGTCGTGCTCGCCGAGGCGCAGCGCCTGGGCTACGCGGAAGCCGACCCGACCTTCGACATCGAGGGCATGGATGCCGCGCACAAGATCACGATCCTGTCGGCGATCGCCTTCGGCGTTCCCGTGCAGTTCGACAAGTGCCACGTCGAGGGCATCACGCAACTGCAGGCCGACGACATCCGCTATGCCGAGCAGCTCGGCTACCGCATCAAGCTGCTCGGCATCGCGCGCCGGCGCACCGATTCGAGCCCCGGAGGTTTCGAGCTGCGCGTGCACCCCACGCTGATTCCGGCTTCGCGCCTGATCGCCAGTGTCGAGGGCGCGATGAACGCGGTCCTGGTCAAGGGCGACGCAGTCGGCCACACGATGTACTACGGCAAGGGCGCGGGCGCCGAGCCCACCGCGAGCGCGGTCGTCGCCGATCTCGTCGACGTCGCGCGCATGTTCACCTCCGACCCGGGCAACCGCGTGCCGCACCTGGCGTTCCAGGCCGAGTCGCTGTCCGACCTGCCGGTGCTGCCGATCGACGCGGTGCAGACCGCCTACTACCTGCGTCTGCGCGTGGCGGACCAGCCCGGCGTGCTCGCCGACGTCACGCGCATCCTCGCCGACGGCGAGATCTCGATCGACGCCGCGCTGCAACGCGAGCCGGGCGAAGGCGAGAACCAGACCGACATCATCCTGCTCACGCATCGCACGATCGAGCGGCGCATCGTCGCGGCGATCGAGCGCATCGAGGCGCTGGAAACCGTGCTCTCGCGCGTCGTGCGCATCCGACTCGAAGACCTGCAGTGAAGTACCTGTCCACGCGCGGCGGCATGGAGCCGGCGCGTTTCACCGAGATCCTGCTCGGCGGCCTGGCGCCCGACGGTGGGCTCGTCGTTCCCGAGCGCTATCCGTGCGTCGATCGCGCAACGCTCGCGCGATGGCGCTCACTGCCCTATGCCGCGCTCGCCTACGAGATCCTGCGGCTGTACGCAACCGACCTGCCGGGGCCGCAGCTGCGCGCGCTGTGCGAGCGCACCTACACGGCCGACGTGTTCGGCAGCGACGAGGTGACGCCGCTCGTCGCGCTCGAGCCCGGCCTGGCGCTGCTGAAGCTCTCGAACGGCCCCACGCTCGCGTTCAAGGACGTGGCGATGCAGCTGCTGGGCGCGCTTTTCGAGCACGTGCTGCGCGAACAGGGGAGCGAGCTGAACATCCTCGGCGCCACTTCCGGCGACACCGGCAGCGCCGCCGAGTACGCGATGCGCGGGCGCGCCGGCATCCAGGTCTTCATGCTCTCGCCCCATGGCCGGATGAGCGCGTTCCAGACCGCGCAGATGTACTCGCTCGCCGATGCGAACGTCTTCAACATCGCCGTCGACGGCGTGTTCGACGAGTGCCAGGACCTGGTGAAGGCGATCTCGAACGACCTTCTGTTCAAGCGGCGCCATTCGATCGGCACCGTCAATTCGATCAACTGGGCGCGCGTCGCCGCGCAGATCGTCTACTACTTCAAGGGCTTCTTCGCCGCCACCCGCAGCGACGACGAGCGCGTCTCGTTCGCCGTCCCTTCGGGCAACTTCGGCAACGTGCTCGCCGGACACATCGCGCGCCGGATGGGCCTGCCGATCTCGCGGCTGGTCGTCGCCACCAACGAGAACGACGTGCTCGACGAGTTCATCCGCACCGGCCGCTACCGCCCGCGTTCGGCGGCGGAGACGCATCACACGAGCAGCCCGTCGATGGACATCTCGAAGGCGTCGAACTTCGAGCGCTTCGTCTTCGACCTTGCGGCGCGCGACCCCGCGCGCGTGCGCGAACTGTGGTCCGCGCTCGAGCGCGACGGCCAGTTCGACATCAGCGGCAGCGCCGAGGCCGAGCGTCTTCCGGCCTGCGGCTTCGCGTCGGGCCGCAGCACGCACGCCGACCGGATCGCCACGCTTCGGGCTATCCACCAGCGCCACGGCGTGCTGGTCGACCCGCACACCGCCGACGGACTGCGCGTGGCACGCGACTGGCGCGAGCCCGGCGTACCGATGATCTGCCTCGAGACCGCCCAACCGGCGAAGTTCGCCGCCACGATCCGCGAGGCGATCGGCATCGAGCCGCCGCGGCCGGCCGGCTACGAGGGCATCGAGTCGCTGCCGCAGCGCTTCGAGCGCATGCCCGTCGACGTCGAGCGCCTGAAGCGCTACATCGCCGATCGCACGGACGCGCTGCCGTCGTCGGTCGATTGCCGCTGGCGGGCGGACGCCTGAAACAGGCCGGCCGCGGCCCGGGTCTCTGCGCCGGGCGCGTGAACCGCTCGGCTCGGGTATCCTCGGTTTCGACATGAAAGTCTTCGGCTTCGCCGGCTATTCGGGGTCCGGCAAGACCACGTTGATCGAGCAGCTGATTCCGCGCTTCGTGCTGCGCGGGCTGCGCGTATCGCTGGTCAAGCACGCGCACCACCTGTTCGACATCGACAAGCCCGGCAAGGACTCGTACCGGCATCGCGAGGCGGGCGCCTCCGAAGTGCTGATCACCTCCGACCAGCGCTGGGTGCTGATGCACGAATTGCGCGACGAACCCGAGCCGTCGCTGCACGAGCAGCTGCAGCGCTTCTCGCCGTGCGACATCGTGCTCGTCGAGGGCTACAAGCACGCGGTGATCCCCAAGCTCGAGGTGCACCGCCCGTCGCTCGGCAAGGAGCCGCTGCATCCGAACGACCCGAACATCGTCGCGGTGGCGAGCGATGCGCCGGTGGCGACCCGGCTGCCGCAGCTCGACCTGAACGACCCCGATGCGATCGTCGAGTTCATCCTCGCGCATCTCGAAGGAACGCATGAGACCCGCATTGCAGCCGTTCGATGAGGCGCTCGCGGCGCTGCTCGGCAACGCGGCGCCCGTCACCGGAACCGAGACGCTCGACACGATCGATTGCGACGCGCGCGTGCTCGCCGCCGACCTGCGCTCGACGCTGGACGTCCCGCCGCACGACAACACGCAGATGGACGGGTATGCCGTGCGCCGCGCCGACCTCGCGCAGGCGAGCGAGCCGGCACCGGTGCGCCTGCCCGTCGCGCAGCGCATCCCGGCAGGCCACGTCGGGCGAGCGCTCGCCGCGGGCGAAGCCGCGCGCATCTTCACCGGCGGGCTCGTTCCCGACGGCGCCGACGCGATCGTGATGCAGGAGCACGCGCGCGTCGAAGGCGAACACGTCGTCTTCACCGGCTGTCCCGAACCGGGCCAGTGGATCCGTCGCGCAGGCGAGGACATCCGCGCGGGCGGCGTCATTCTGCCCGCCGGTACGCGCCTGTCGCCGCAGGCCACGGGACTGGCGGCATCGGTCGGGCTGGCACGCCTCGAAGTGCGTCGGCGCGTGCGTGTCGCGTGCTTCTTCACCGGCGACGAACTGGCGATGCCCGGCGAGCCGCTGCGCCCCGGCGCGATCTACAACAGCAACCGCTTCGTGCTGGTGTCGCTGTTGCGCAGGCTCGGCTGCGTCGTCCACGACCTCGGCAACGTTCCCGACTCGCTGCCGGACACGCGCGACGCGCTGCGCCGCGCGGCGGCCGGCAACGACCTCATCGTCACCTCGGGCGGCGTCTCGGTAGGCGAGGAGGATCACGTGAAGCCCGCGGTCCAGGCCGAGGGCGAGCTGCGCATGTGGCAGATCGCGATGAAGCCGGGCAAGCCGCTCGCCTACGGGCGCGTGCGGCGCGGTCCCGATGGACAAGCCGAACGGGGCGGCGCGCCCGTCGCGGGCGGCGGGCAGGGCGCCGGCGGCGACTGCGCGCATTTCATCGGACTGCCCGGCAACCCGGTGTCGAGCTTCGTCACCTTCGTGCTGATGGTGCGTCCCTTCGTGCTGCGCCTGCAGGGCGCGGTCGACGTCGCGCCGCGCACATTGCCGATGCGTGCCGATTTCGACTGGCCGAAACCCGATCGGCGCCGCGAATTCCTGCGCGTTAGAATCAACGAACGAGGCGGACTCGAACGCTTCCCGAACCAGAGTTCCGCCGTCCTGACATCGACCGTCTGGGGCGACGGCCTGGTGGACAATCCTCCGCAGCAGCCTGTTGCCCCCGGCGATGTCGTTCGCTACCTGCCTTTCGCGGCCTTGTTGAATTGACATGTCGATCACCATTCTTTATTTCGCCGCGCTGCGCGAAGCCCTCGGCACCGGGCGCGAAACCGTCGAACTTCCGCAGGGCGTGGCCAATGCCGGGCAGCTGCGCAACTGGCTGCGCGCGCGCGGCGGGGCATGGTCCGAGGCGCTCGGCGAGAACCGTTCGGTGCGCATCGCCGTGGACCAGGCGATGGCCGGCGCCGACACGCCGCTGCGCGCCGGCGCCGAGGTCGCGTTCTTCCCGCCGGTGACGGGCGGCTGACGCCGCGGCGTACCAGGTTCTCTTCGTCGGGCTCCGGCGCATGCGCATCCGTTCCCGGCGGTACTGAGAAGGAGACTCGCTGATGCCCGTTCGCGTCCAGACCCGCGACTTCGACGTCGGCGCCGAGATCGACGCACTGCGCGCCGGCAACCTGAAGGTCGGCGCCGTGGCCACTTTCGTCGGCACGGTGCGCGACGTGAACGAAGGCGAGGGCGTCGGCTCGATGACGCTCGAGCACTACCCGGGCATGACCGAGCGCGCGCTCGAGGACATCTGCGCGCAGGCGCGCAGCCGGTGGAACGTCTTCGACACGCTCGTCGTGCACCGCTACGGCGCGCTCGAACCGGGCGACCGCATCGTGCTCGTCGTCGTCACCTCTGCGCACAGAGGCGAAGCCTTCGATGCCTGCGAGTTCATCATCGACTGGCTGAAGACGCAGGCGCCGTTCTGGAAGAAGGAGCGAACGCCGCAGGGCGAGCGCTGGGTGGAGGCACGCGAAGCCGACGATCGGGCGGCGGCGCGATGGTGAGAACGCTCGCCTCGCTGCGTTCGTTGCGAGCGCTTCGGCGTTGATCGCGCCGCATTTCAGCGTCTTCGGTTTCCTCGCTGTCGGCGCCGGCGCCGCTCTCGGCGCATGGGCGCGCTGGGCGGCCGGCCTGTGGCTGAATCTCGCGCATCGCGCGTTGCCGCTCGGCACGCTGCTCGTCAATGTCGTCGGCGGCCTGCTCGTCGGCATCGCCGTCGCATGGTTCGCGCGAAATCCGGATCTCGCTCCCGAGTGGCGGCTGTTCGCGATCACCGGCTTCCTGGGCGCGCTCACCACTTTCTCCACGTTCTCGATCGAGTCCTTCGGCCTGCTCGCGCGCGGCGCCTTCGGCTGGGCGATCGCGCACAGCGCGCTGCACCTGTTCGGCTCGCTGGCGGCGGCCGCGCTGGGCTACCGCCTCGCTGCGGGATGATCGCGCCCGTCGCCGCGGCCCCGCGAGCGGCGCGGCCCGCATAGCGCGATGTCCTTCGAGGCGCCAGCCTGGCTGTGGGTCGCCTGCACCGTCGCCGGCAACGGCGTGCAGACGGTGCGCAACACGATGCAGCGCAGCCTCGTCGACTCGCTCGGCACGGTCGGCGCCACGCACGTGCGCTTCCTCTTCGGGCTGCCGTTCGGATTGTCGTTTCTCGCGGCAACGGCGTGCTTCGTCGATCTGCGCGCGCTCGACGTTTCGGGGCGCTTCGTCGCGTGGACCGCGATGGGCGGTCTTTTCCAGATCACCGCGACCGCGGCGATGCTCGCCGCGATGCGCGAGCGCTCGTTCGTCGTCGCGATCGCCTACGTGAAGACCGAGCCGCTGCAAATCGCGCTTTTCGGTTTCCTGTTTCTCGGCGAGCGGCTGGGCCTGCAGGCGACGCTCGCCATCGTGCTCGCCACCGGCGGCGTGTTGCTGATGTCGATGCCGACGCGTGCCGTGCGCGAAGCGGCCGGCGGCGCCCCCGCGGCGGGTGGCGTCTCGTTGGTGCGCGCGCAGGCGCCGAGCGGCGGGCGTGCCTCGTTTCCCGGCGTGCCGCGAGCCGCGCTGCTCGGCGTCGCCTCGGGCGCGATGTTCGCGCTGTCGGCCGTCGGCATTCGCGGCGCGATCCTCGCGCTCGGCGACGCGCCGTTCCACGCGCGCGCCACTGCCACCCTCGCGGCAACGCTGACACTGCAGACGGCGCTGCTCACCGCCTGGCTCGCATGGCGCAAGCGCGGCGTGCTGAGCGCCATTTTCCGGATGTGGCGCCCGTCGCTGCTCGCCGGCGCCTCGGGCGCTCTCGCCTCGCAACTGCTGTTCCTCGCGTTCTCGCTGCAGACCGCCGCCGCGGTGCGCACCGTCGGACTGTCGGAGATCCTGTTCGCGCAGGCGGTGTCGCACCGGCTGTTCTCGCAGCGCACGACGCCGCGGGAGGCGATCGGCATGGCGGCGATGATCGCCGGCGTGCTGTGGCTGCTCGCAACGGCGCCGAGTTGAGACCGGCGCCGGGACGGACGCGGCGCCGAGCTGGACGCGGCGCCGAGCTGGACGCGGTGCGGAACTGAACGCGGTGCAGAACTGAACATGGCGCTGGCCGAAAGGTGTTGCGATGAAACCGCTCGCTCCTTGGCTGCTCTTCTCGCTCGGCTCGGCCTTCTTCGCGGGGCTCACCGCGATCCTCGGCAAGCTCGGCGTCGAGGGCCTGAACTCGAACCTCGCGACGCTGATCCGCACCGTCGTCGTCTTCTTCGTCACCGCCGCGATCGTCTCGCTGCGCGGCGAATGGCAGATGCCCGCGGAGGTCGCGCGACGACCGCTGGTGTTCCTGCTGCTCTCGGGAGTGGCAACCGGCCTGTCGTGGCTGTGCTACTACCGCGCGCTGCAGCTCGCGCCGGCGTCGCTCGTCGCGCCGATCGACAAGCTGAGCGTCGCGTTCGCGATCGTGCTGGGCGTCGTCGTGCTCGGCGAGCCGATGAGCTGGCGGCTGGCGCTGGGAGGCGCGCTGGTGGTGGCGGGCGCGCTGGTCATCGCGACGGGGTAGGGATCTCGTCGGACGCTGCGAAACGCCGTCCGGTTCTACCGCCCGCTTTGCAGCAGCTCCTCGATCACCGCCCGCGCCTCCGCCAGGCTCGCCACCACGCGGTGCGCCAGCCCGGCGTATTCGTCCCGCGGCGGCTGCAGGTCCGGCACCACGATGCAGGCCAGTCCTGCCCCGTGCGCCGCGCGCAGCCCGATGTCCGAATCCTCGAGCGCGATGCAGGCGCCCGGCGCCAGTCCAAGCTGCCCGACCGCCGCGAGATACACGTCCGGCGCCGGCTTCGTCTTCGGCACCTGGTCCCCGCAGACGATCGTCTCGAAGCGCCCGCGCAGGCCCGCGAGTTCCAGCTTCTCCATCGCGAGCTCGCCCATCGTCGAAGTGGCTACCGCCTTCGGCACGCCACGTGCATCGAGCCAGTCGAGCAGCTCGACGATGCCCGGCTTCAACCCGACGCCTTCGCCGCGCAGCCGTTCGAGATAGCGCCCGCGCCCGCGCTTCGACACTTCGTCCAGCGGAAAGCTGCTGCCGCCCGCGTCGAGCAGCTTCTGGCGCGACGCCCGATGGTCGAGCCCGATCATCGCGAGCAAGGTCTCGCGCGAGATCTCCCATCCCGACACCCGCGCCGACTCGAGCCAGCATTCGACGGCGATGCGTTCGGTATCGAGCATCAGTCCGTCCATGTCGAGGACGACCGCGCGGAAACCGCTCATCGTCAGCGCTGCCCGTGCGAGCGGCCGCTGAACAGCCCCTTGTGCTCTCCCGGCTCGCTGCGCCAGTACTGCCTGGGCGCGGCCACCGTCGCACCCAGCGCGGCTGCGGCGTGCCACGGCCAGCGAGGCTCGTAGAGCATCGCGCGTCCGAGCGCCACCATGTCGGCCTTGCCCGAAGCGACGATTTCCTGGGCCTGCCGTGGATCGGTGATCTCGCCGACGGCGATCACGTGCAGGCCCGGCGCTTCGCGCCGGATCGCCTCGGCGAAGGGCACCTGGTAGCCGGCTCCGGCGCGCACGCGCTGCAGCGGCGAGATCCCGCCGCTGGATGCGTCGATCCAGTCGACTCCGAGCGCGACGCAGGCGCGTGCCACGACGATCGCGTCCGGCACGTCGAAGCGCTGCCCGGCGGGCAGGTCGTCGCGCCAGTCGGTGGCCGAAATGCGCACGCCGAGCGGCTTGTGCGCCGGCCACGCCGCACGCATCGCCGCGATCACCTCGAGTGGCCAGCGCATCCGGTTCTCGGGCGATCCGCCGTATTCGTCCTCGCGCAGGTTCGACAGCGGCCAGAGGAACTGGTGCAGCAGGTAGCCGTGCGCCGCGTGCACCTCGATCGCATCGAGGCCGAGGCGATCGGCGCGGCGCACCGCGGCGACGAAGCGCTGCTTCAGCGCGTCGAGTTCGTCGCGCGACAGCGCGTGCGGCGCGGGCTCGTCGTCCGAGTGGGGCGCCGCGCTGGGCGCCACCCGCTGCCAGCCGCCCGCGTCGACGTCGATCAGCTTGCCGCCTTCCCACGGGCGCGCGCTCGACGCCTTGCGGCCGGCGTGTGCGAGCTGGATGCCGATCGCCGTCGGCGCAACGGCGCGCACCGCTGCGAGCGTGCGCGCTAGCGCCTCTTCGGTGGCGTCGTCGTACAGGCCGAGATCGCCGTGCGTGATGCGCCCGGCCGGCTCGACCGCCGTCGCCTCGATCAGTAGCAGGCCAGGGCCGCCGAGCGCAAGATGACCGAGATGGACCATGTGCCACGGCTGCGCGCAGCCCTCCACCGACGAGTACTGGCACATCGGCGAGACGACGATGCGGTTGGGCAGCGCGAGCGAGCGAAGCGACAGCGGGGAAAAGAGATCGGGCATGACGAGATCGGGCATCCGGCGATGGTACCCCCGGCCGCCGGGCTCCCTGCCTTGCATCCGTCGCGACGACCCTGCCGCCCGGCCTCGCCGTGCGAGCCCGTCGCCGCGCCGCAGCCCGCTTGAAATCCCGGTCCCGCCCCCTCACATCACCGACAACCCGACGGCGCAAGCGCCGCCGCGCAATTCCGTTTCCCGAGGAACCCCATGCGTCTCGACAAACTCACCACGCAGTTCCAGCAGGCGCTCGCCGACGCGCAGAGCCTGGCGATTGCGAACGACAACCAGTACATCGAGCCGCTGCACGTGCTCGCCGCCATTGCCGGCCAGGCCGACGGTTCGGGCCGCACGCTGCTCGAGCGCGCCGGCGTGCGCGCGCCGGCGTTGAAGACCGCGGCCGACGCGGCGATCAAGCGGCTGCCGCAGGTCTCGGGTACGGGCGGCGAAGTGCAGATCGGCCGCGAACTGGTGAACCTGCTGAATCTCTCCGAGAAGGAGGCGCTCAAGCGCGGCGACCAGTACATCGCCACCGAGATGTTCCTGCTCGCGCTCACCGAAGACAAGGGCGAGGCCGGTCGGATCGCAAAGGAAGCGGGACTCGACCGCAAGTCGATCGAGGCGGCGATCGATGCGGTTCGCGGCGGCGCCAGCGTCGACAGCGCCGAAGCCGAAGGCCAGCGCGAGGCGCTGAAGAAATACACGATCGATCTCACCGAGCGCGCGCGCGAGGGCAAGCTCGACCCGGTCATCGGCCGCGACGAGGAGATCCGGCGCGCCATCCAGATCCTGCAGCGGCGCACGAAGAACAACCCGGTGCTGATCGGCGAGCCGGGCGTGGGCAAGACCGCGATCGTCGAGGGGCTGGCGCAGCGCATTCTCGACGGCAGCGTCCCCGAGACGCTGAAGGACAAGCGCGTGCTCGTGCTCGACATGGCGGCGCTGATCGCCGGCGCGAAATACCGCGGCGAGTTCGAGGAGAGACTGAAGGCGGTGCTCAAGGAACTCGCCGCCGAGGAAGGGCGCACGATCGTCTTCATCGACGAGATGCACACGCTGGTGGGCGCCGGCAAGGCCGAAGGCGCGATGGACGCGGGCAACATGCTCAAGCCCGCGCTCGCGCGCGGCGAACTGCACTGCATCGGCGCGACGACGCTCGACGAATACCGCAAGTACATCGAGAAGGACGCCGCGCTCGAGCGCCGTTTCCAGAAGGTGCTGGTCGGCGAGCCCACCGTCGAGGACACGATCGCGATCCTGCGCGGGCTGCAGGAGCGCTACGAGCTGCATCACGGCGTCGAGATCACCGACCCGGCGATCGTCGCGGCGGCCGAGCTGAGCAACCGCTACATCACCGACCGGTTCCTGCCCGACAAGGCGATCGACCTGATCGACGAGGCGGCCGCGCGCATCAAGATGGAGATCGACAGCAAGCCCGAGTCGATGGACCGGCTCGACCGCCGGATCATCCAGCTGAAGATCGAGCGCGAGGCGGTCAGGAAGGAAACCGACGACGCGTCGAAGAAGCGGCTCGAAGTCATCGAGCAGGAGATCGCACGGCTCGAGAAGGAATACGCCGATCTCGACGAACTGTTGCGCGCGGAGAAAGCCGCGGTGCAGGGCTCGGCGCAGATCAAGGCCGAGATCGACCAGTTGCGCGCGCAGATGGCCGAACTGCAGAGGAAAGGCCAGTACGACAAGCTCGCCGAAATCCAGTACGGCAAGCTGCCCGAGCTCGAAGGGCGCCTGAAGTCGGCGAGCGAGGCCGAAGCCTCGCGATCGGCCGGCGGCACGGCAGACAAGCCCAGGCTGCTGCGCACGCAGGTCGGTGCCGAGGAGATCGCCGAGGTCGTCTCGCGCGCCACCGGCATTCCGGTGAGCAAGATGATGCAGGGCGAGCGCGAGAAGCTGATCAACATGGAGTCGTACCTGCACCGGCGCGTCGTCGGCCAGGACGAAGCGGTGCGCCTGGTGTCCGACGCGATCCGGCGTTCGCGCGCAGGGCTGGCCGATCCGCGCCGTCCGTACGGCTCGTTCCTGTTCCTCGGGCCCACTGGCGTCGGCAAGACCGAGCTGTGCAAGGCGCTCGCCGAGTTCCTGTTCGACGGCGAAGACCACCTGATCCGCATCGACATGAGCGAGTTCATGGAGAAGCACTCGGTGGCGCGGCTGATCGGCGCGCCGCCGGGCTACGTCGGCTACGAGGAGGGCGGCTATCTCACCGAAGCGGTACGCAGGAAGCCGTACAGCGTGATCCTCTTCGACGAAGTCGAGAAGGCGCACCCCGACGTCTTCGGCGTGCTGCTGCAGGTGCTCGACGACGGACGGCTCACCGACGGCCAGGGCCGTACGGTCGACTTCCGCAACACCGTCATCGTGATGACGTCGAACCTCGGCTCGCACGAGATCCAGCGGCTGTCCGCCGACCCGAAGCTCAACGACCCGGAGGTGATCAAGGACGCGGTGATGGTCGAGGTGCGCGCGCATTTCCGCCCCGAGTTCATCAATCGCATCGACGAGATCGTCGTCTTCCATGCATTGGGTGCCGAGAACATCGCGGCGATCGCCAGGATCCAGCTCGAGGGCTTGCGCCGGCGCCTGGCCGACCGCGACATGGCGCTCGAGGTATCGGAGGCAGCGCTGGCCGAGATCGCGAAGGTGGGCTTCGATCCGCTGTACGGTGCGCGGCCGCTGAAGCGCGCGATCCAGCAGAAGATCGAGAACCCGATCTCGCGGCTGGTGCTCGAAGGGAAGTACGGGCCGGAGGACGTGGTGACCGTCGATTACGCGGACGGCGAGTTCCGTTTCGGGGCGAACGATCGCTGAGGAGCGGACCCGGCCCTGGCCGTCGCGCGGCCACCTCAGAACGTGCGAACCAATCGGCCGTGACCGGAAAGCGCGCCAGGAAGCGTCCGATCGAGGCGCAAAGCGCAGCCATATCGGTAGATATGGCGAGCATTTGCAACGAAGAGCGGGCGCTTCCTGGCGCGCGAGACGGGCATGGACGATTGGTTCACACGTTCTCAGAGGGTGTAGCCAAAATCATCATTCAGCGCTAAGCTCTGCTCGGTGAAATCAGAGCAAGGCGAATGATGGCCAACGAAGGCACCGTGCGCGGCAAGCCTGGACGCAAGGCGACGCTCAACACGCAGCACATCAAGGCCCTGCGGGCCATCACACAAGAGCAGCCGCAAGCGTCGCTGGACGAAGTGACGCGGGCGCTGCAGCGACGCACCGGCGTGACGGTGTGCTCGGCGACGGTGCGCAAAGCGTTGCGCGAGGCTGGCATCACCCGGCTCAAGCCGCAGCGTCGGCCCAGCGAGCGCGCTGCGGTTCAAGGCGGCGCGCCATTGCGCGTGGGCCGCGCGCATCGACGCCCCACCGTGCCGAATGGGCGCTGGTGTGTTCGAGCGCGGCGTACCGGCCAACCAACCATGGTCGATGCCTGGTAACTGTCCGCGCGTCCCCGTTCTATCGCATCGCCGCGAAGTAGACGATCCTTGCACGCATCACGAGTCAAGCAAGGAGTTGCTCCGATGGAGGACGCAGCCGAGATCGTCGAGTCGACGCCGGTGGAGATGCCGTCGCGAAGGCGGATCGATTGGCGAACAGGCAAGGAGACGGTGTGGCAGCCGCGCTCGTTCTGGGACGAGCACGAACGCCGACGTGCAGCAAGCGGCCTGTCGATCTCGCAGTACTGCGAGCAGCATGGCCTGGCCCGTTCGACGCTGCGGCGCTGGAGCGCACAGCTGCAGGGACGAGGCAACGGACGCATGCAGAAGCAACCGCTTGAGGCGAAGGCCTCAGCGAGCCCGGCAGGCTTTCTGTCGGTGCCGATCGTTCCCCCGCACAGCGATACCGGCGGTGATGCACATGATGTCCGCCCGCGAATCGAGGTGCTCACGCGAAGCGGCGCGCGCGTTCGCCTGTTCGGCGAGACGGCCGAGCGCGTAATGCAGGTCGTGATGGTCGAGCTCGTCGGTCCGCGATGATCCTGTCGTCTGCGATTCGTGCCTACGTGTGCGCAGAACCCATCGACATGCGCAAGTCGATCGACGGCCTCGCAGCACTCGTGCGTCCGATGCTCGGACAGGACCCGTTCTCGGGTCAGGTGTTCGTGTTCATCGGCCGGCGGCGCGACCGCGTCAAGTGCCTGCTGTGGGATCGCACCGGGTTCTGGTGCCTGTACAAGCGTATCGAACGCGGGCGTCTTCCCGATCCACACGCGATCGCCCGTCGCGGCATCGCGATGGGCGAGTTGAGCGCGTGGCTCGAAGGCATCGATACGCACCGTGCACGCACACTTGCGGAGGTGAAGGCGCGCCTTGTCGCATGACGCAGCACTCGTAGGTCGGCGATCGTCATCGTATTGCAACGTGATGCGGCAAAGAGCTTCGCACCGCATAGTTGCTGCGATACGATTCGAGCATGCTTCTCGCGCTGCCCGATCGCTCCTCGTTGCCCGATGATGTCGAGGCGCTCAAGGACCTGCTGATCGAGACGGTACAGCGTGCGCAGGTCGCGGCACTCGATGCACGCAGCGCGATCGAACGGCTCGAGCTGCAACTGGTGACGCTGCGTCGCACGGTGTTCGGCATACGTTCCGAACGCATCGCGGGCCAGGCCGATCTGTTCGATCAGAAGGTCGCGCTGCCGCTTCCGCCGCAGAACAACCTAACCATCACCTACGAGCGTCGTCATCGCGGCGGTGGCCGGCCCGCGCTGCCGGCTGACCTCCCGCGCGTTCGCATCGAGTACGAACTGTCTGAAGCCGAGCGCGCACAGTTTGCCTGCGTGCAGCCCATCGGCGAGGAGACCAGCCAGACGCTGGAGTTCACGCCCGCGCGCCTGGTCGTCCTCGAGCACGCCCGGCTGAAGTACCGATGTGAGGACTCCGAAGGTACGAGCACCGTTCGCACGGCCACGGCTCATCCCTCGCCTCTGCCGCGGTCCAACGCCGGCCCGGGGCTGCTCGCGCACGTTCTGGTCTCCAAGTACGGCGACGGACTGCCGCTGGCGCGGCAGGAACGCATCTTCAATCGGCACGGCGCCATGCTCTCGCGCAAGACGCTGTGCGACTGGGTGTTGGCCGCCTGCGAGTTGCTCGGGCGACTTCGCGAGCCGCTGCACCGGCACATCCTCGGGGCGCCGGTCGTGTTCAGCGACGACACGACGCTGAAGCTGCGTACCGAGGAGGTCCGGGGCCGCAGCGTAACGGCACGCCTGTGGGGCTACGTCGCCGCGGGCTGGCAACGCGACGAATCGAAGGCCTGGGTCGATTACCCGAAGGCCGTGCTCTACGAGTTCACCGAGGATCGGCGCGGCGAGCATCCGCAGCGCTTCCTCGCACGCTTTCGCGGCTATCTGCAGGCCGACGACTACGCGGGCTACCACGGGTTGTTCCGCGGCAAGCGCGTCTATCACGTCGCGTGCTGGGCTCACGCGCGGCGAGGCTTCTTCGATATCGCACGCAAGGACACAACGCCGGGCCTGGCACATGACGCATTGGCCTGGATCCGGCAGATCTACCGCGTCGAGCGCGAGATTCGGGGGCGAACGCCCGAGGAGCGACAACGCGAGCGCCAACAACGAACTCGGCCGCTGCTGGATCGATTCCGCCAGTGGCTCATCGGCATCGAACGCGATCTGCTGCCCAAGGGACCGATGGCGATCGCCGTGCGCTACGTGCTCTCGAACTGGCGGGCGCTGCGCCGCTTCACCCGCGTCGGGATACTCGAGGCCGATTCGAACCTCGTCGAGCGTTGCATGCGCCCGGTCGCGGTTGGACGCAAGGCATGGCTTTTTGCCGGCTCCAGGCGTGGGGGCGAGGCGGCCGCCACGGCCCTGAGCCTGATCGAGAGCTGCAAGCTCAACGGCATCGACCCCTACGCATACCTGCGCGACGTGCTGGCACGCATCGGCGGGCATCGCATCGACCGGCTCGCCGAGTTGCTGCCATTCAACTGGACGCCGCTGCCTGCATCGCAGCCGGCGTAAACACCGATGGTGCGCGCGCGGCGCAAAGGCGCGCCGAAGTCCTGGGCCGGCACGAAGATCTCGGGCACGATCGTCGAGTTCGGACAGCCGTTGATCGAACAGTTGCCGCCGGCACCTTCCCGGGAGCTGTGCGAGAAGACCTTCCAGTTGATCGTCCTGATCTGGAACGCGCACGTCTTCGAACGCTTCTGGGACCAGCCGCAACACCTTGTCGATCTCGCAGACACGCTTCGCAACGCAGTCGCCGAAGGCGCCTTGCCGGTCGACGCGCTCGAGGCATTCGAGATGCTCAGTGCGCGCCGGCAGGAGTCGCGCTTCGTGAACGACCCTCGCGCCGTCGGGCACTGGGTACTGCGCGAAACGGCGGCGGGGGAATGGAACCTGCGCTGCGATGCGCGGCTGCCCTCGTCGTAGCGCATTGCAGCTTGTGGCACGGCTGTCTGTCGTGATGTAGAGACCCGAAGTCCGCATCCGCGAACTGTATGCCGGGAAAGCGCCGGCCAGCGCGACGGGGAATCTCGGACAGTTACCCGCCGAGAGCGCGGTTCAGGTGGTCACCCGCTGGATCCTCGCGCGGCTTCGCCACGAGCGCTTCGAGACCGTCGCGCAGGTCGACGCGGCGATCGGCGCATTGCTGCCTTCGTTGAACGATCGCCCGTTCCAGAAGCTGCCCGGCTCACGCGCGAGCGTGTTCGCCGAGCTCGACCGCCCGGTGCTGATGCCGCTGCCGGCGAGTCGCTACGAACTCGCCCGCTTCAAGACGGTGAAGGTACACATCGACTACCACGTCGAGATCGACGCCCACCGCTACAGCGTGCCGCACGCGCTGGTGGGCCAGACGCTCGAGGCGCGCATCACGCAGTGGGCGATCGAGTTGTTGCTGCGCGGCAGTCGCATCGTCAGCCACGCCCGCTCGCATCGGCGCGGCGGCTACACGACGGTCGAGGCGCACATGCCGGCGGCGCACCGCGCGCATCTGCAGTGGACACCGCAGCGTCTCGTCGAATGGGGCCGGCGCATCGGCGTGGCCACCGGGGCAACGCAGCATTTCGCAGCGTTTCAGGGCGATGGCAGCGCCGATCGTCCTCCTCGAGCAGCAGGCAGGTTGGCCATGCCCGCCGGCCGACTCGGGCGCCGACCCAAGCAGCTCATCGGTGCATGCTTCGATCCGCCGGGGCTTCTCGCCTCGGTGATCGCGCCGCCCGTCGTCCTGCCCGTCGTCCCGCCCGTCGTCCCGCCCGTCGTCCCGCCCGTCGTCCTGCCCGTCGTCCTGCCCGTCGCACGGCCCGTCGCACGGCCCGTCGCACCGTGCCGACCCGAGCGCCGACCCGGCCTGCCTGGCCGAGACGCTACGCTTCACTTTTGCTGCAAAACACCGCGATTTCTGTCGGACACGCGCTCCCACGCGCGGGAACGCAGCATTTCGCAGCGCTGCGGCAAGTGACGGCAGCGCGGATCGCCCGCGCTACGCCGCAGGTGCAATCAGTCAGTACACTGAGCAGGTGAGCGACGAATCCCGCGAGCGAATGCCGCGCACGGTAGCCGTCGACCACCGGTCGCTGGCGTCGGGGCAGCTGATCCGGGGCGCGCAACCGATCGCCGTGACGAGGGGCTCGTCGATCGCGTTCCGAGCGCCGACGACCGGCGCGTCCAGCGGCTGCGCATCCGCTCCGCGGGGCACCGTTTGCTCGCCGACGTCGACGCAGCGGTCGAGCGCGCAACGTCGTATCGTGGCACCGCTCGACGCCGGCGAGGCCGACACTTTCGTGCGGCTGCTGGCGCGGCTGGTCGAGCGCGACAACGAGTGGTCGCGCGCGCCCGCCCGTCACGGCGGTGCATCGCTGCCCGTCGCGCAGGGAGCGTGAACGGGACCGGGCGCAACGGCAACGGCAACGGCAACGGCAACGGCAACGGCAACGGCAACGGCAACGGCAACGGCAACGGCAACGAGAAGGAGAGCACGATGAACGCAGCATTGCCGGAGACGGAAAACGTGCGCGCCGCGCGCGAGCGGCTGTATGCCGACATGCGGCCGTCCAGCCTGGCGCCGCTGTGGGAGTCGCTGCACGCGCTCGTCCCCCGCAGTCCGGCGTCGCCGTGCGTGCCCGCGCTGTGGCGCTACGACGAGGTGCGACCCTTCCTTGCGCGCGCGGGCGACCTGATCTCGGCGGAAGAGGCGGTGCGGCGCGTGCTGATCCTCGAGAACCCGGGCATTCCGGGGCAGTCGGCGATCACGCAATCGCTGTACGCCGGGCTGCAATTGATCCTGCCCGGCGAGATCGCGCCGAGCCACCGTCACGTGGCGACGGCGCTGCGATTCGTCGTCGAGGGCACGGGCGCGTTCACCGCGGTGAACGGCGAGCGGGCGACGATGCATCCGGGCGACTTCATCATCACGCCGAGCTGGACCTTCCACGACCACGGCAACGAAGCCGACGCGCCGGTCGTCTGGCTCGACGGGCTCGACATTCCGATGGTGCGCCTGCTCGATGCGGGCTTCGCCGAGGACTTTCCGGCGAAGCAACAGCCGGCCGATCGCAGCGAAGGCACGAACCTCGCGCGCTTCGGCGAGAACCTCGCGCCGATGCCCGGCGACGCGGGCGCCTCGCCGCACGGCGCCGCCTCGCCGCTGTTCGCGTATCCCTACGCACGCTCGCGCGCCGCGCTCGAACGGCTGCGTCGCGACCTCCCGCTCGATGCCTGGCAGGGCACGAAGATGCGCTACGTGAACCCGGCCACCGGCGGCTGGCCGATGCCGACGATCGGCGCGTTCCTGCAACTGCTGCCGGGCGGTTTCGACGGAAAGCCGTGGCGCCAGACCGACGGCATCGTCTACAGCGTGGTGGAGGGGCTCGGGCGCGCGACGATCGAGCGGCCCGGCGCGAACGCGCCCGTCGTGCTCGAGTTCGGACCGCGCGACCACTTCGTCGTGCCTTCGTGGCACGTCTGCCGGCTGTCGGCGAACGAGGACACGGTACTGTTCAGCTTCTCCGACCGGCCGATCCACGAAGCGCTCGCGATGCATCGCGAGGAGAAGCTCGACGCCGCCGGCCGGTGACGCGCAACGAATCGAGAAGGAGAACCTCTTGAGCAAGTCCGTCGTTCCGGCGCCTGCCGCCGATTTCGTCGTGCCGGCGCCCCCGACCGTGTCGCTGGCCGTCGTCGGCAGCGACGCACGCTTTCCCGTGCGCCGCGTCTACTGTGTCGGGCGCAACTACGTCGCGCACGCACAGGAGATGGGCTTCAGCGGGCGCGAGCCGCCGTTCTTCTTCCTGAAGCCGGCCGACGCGGTCGTTCCCGCACCCGCCGACAAGCCGATCACGATCGACTATCCGCCGCTGACGAAGGATCTGCACCACGAGATCGAACTCGTCGTCGCGATCGGCGAGGGCGGCCGGCAGATCCGCGCCGCC
The DNA here is from genome assembly GCA_023954015.1 of Burkholderiaceae bacterium. Lineage (GTDB taxonomy): Bacteria > Pseudomonadota > Gammaproteobacteria > Burkholderiales > Burkholderiaceae_E > Zeimonas. The sequence goes on along the minus strand of JAMLIS010000001.1, from coordinate 273,945 downwards.
GACGCGATGCGCCACGTGTACGGCTACGCGATCGGCCTGGACATGACGCGGCGCGACCTGCAGGCCGACATGAAGAAGCAGGGCCGGCCGTGGTGCATCGGCAAGGCCTTCGACCAGTCGGCGCCGGTAGGTGCGATCGTGCCGGCGAAGGATGCCGGCGACATCGCGCATGCGCGCATCGCGCTCGCGGTCAACGGCAAGCAGCGCCAGCACAGCGACATCTCGCAGCTCATCTGGAGCATCGGCGAAGTCGTCGAGCACCTGTCGAACGCGTGGACGCTGGCACCCGGCGACCTGATCATGACGGGCACGCCCGAAGGGGTCGCCGCGGTGGTGCCGGGGGATCGCCTGGTCGGAACCGTCGACGGCCTGCCGTCGATCGACGTTCGCATTCGCTGAGCGGCGGCAGGGCTGCGCGGCAGTCCGCCCGGGGCTGCGCGGCAGTCCGCCGGGCCGCAGCGGTTTCCGGCGCTGCGCGGCAGTCCGCCGGGCCGCAGCGGTTCGCCGGCGCCGCGCGGCCTCCGTACGCGGTGGGCATCGTACGCCGCGCGGCCTCAGTCCGCGGCGCGGGCATCGTCCGCGGCGCTGGCATCGTGCGCGGGCGCGGCGGCGGGCCCGTTCCGACATGCGGCACGCGGGTCGCCGCAGCGGCGCGATACCATCGCCTGCACCATGCGCGATACCGCCTTCGACGTCGATTGGGTCTTCGGCTACGGATCGCTGATCTGGAATCCGGAGATCGACTACGAGCAGGCGAGCCTGGCGCGCCTGCACGGCTGGCATCGCTCCTTCTGCGTCAGCTCCACGCGCTATCGCGGCACCGAAGACGAACCCGGCGTCGTGCTCGGACTGGATCGCGGCGGCAGCTGCGTCGGCATCGCGTATCGACTGCGCTGGGAGAGCCGCGACGAGGCGATCCGCCAGCTCCACGAGCGCGAGATTCCCGACTGGGAGGCGCGCGTGTACCGGGCGCTGGTGGCCGAGGTGCGTCTCGGCGACGGCAGCACGGTACCGGCGCTCACCTTCGCCGCCGATCGCTCGCGACCGAGCTACGCCCGCCTTTCCGACGACGAGATCGTGCGCCGGCTGCAACGCTGCTGCGGCCGGCGCGGTGCGAACCTGGAATACGCGATCAACACCTGGCGCGCGCTCGAGGCGCACGGCGTGCACGATGTGCGGCTGGCGAGGCTCGTTCGACGGCTGCTCGCCGAGAAATCGCAGGAGCCGGCGGAGGTCTCATAAGCGGCGAGGCGCGGGTGCTCCACGCGGGTAACGCGAGCCTTCACACGGGCAGCGCCCACCTTCACACGGGCAGCGCCCACCTTCACACGGTCAGCGCCCACCTTCACGCGGTCAGCGCCCACCTTCACGCGGTCAGCGCCCACCTTCACACGGTCAGCGCCCACCTTCACGCGGTCAGCGCCAGCCTTCACGCCGGCAGCGCACGCTCCTCCTCGTGCAGCCGCGAGTGCCGCGGCACGCCGGCCATCAGGAATTCCATCTGATCGGCCAGGATGCGCCGGTTGCGCAGGATGAACGCTTCGTGCAGGTTCGGAACGTAGGGCACGTACAGCAGCGGCATGTGCGCCTGCTCCGGCGTGCGATCGCCCTTGCGCAGGTTGCACGGCTTGCACGCGCTGACGAGGTTCGTCCACGTGTCGCGCCCGCCGCGGCTCTGCGGCTTCACGTGCTCGCAGGTGAGTTCGCTCGGACGGAAGCGCCCGCCGCAGTACGCGCAGATGAAGCGGTCGCGCGCGAACAGCATTTCGCGGGTGAGCGCCGGCGCGTGGCCGTAGCGCGCGCGTCGTGACGCGTCGCCGCGCACCGCGACGATCGAGCGCAGCGTGAGCATCGAGCGCAGGCCGGTTGCACGACTCGTTCCGCCGTGCAGGGTGAAAGCATGGCGGCCGAGGTCCCAGACGACCTGCTCCTTGTAGTAGTAGCCGACGGCGTCCTCGATGCCGATCCAGCGGCGCGGCGTGCCGCTCGCGTCGAGCACGAGGATGCTCACTGCTGCAGTCGGCGATTCCATCGCGGGCTTCGACCTCCATCGCGCCGGCGCGCGCGAGACGATGATGGCGCCGCCGGCGCGGATGCCATCGCGGGTTTCGCGCCAGGCGGCGCAGATGATGCGGCCATCGATCCTGCCGGTGGTTGCGCCGGCCAGCGGATCCTGCCGCCGCTTGCGCGTCTCGCGAAACACTGCACTTGCATTGTGCAGCACACCGGGCGCCCCGTCCTGCCGGGCAGGACGAGCCCGCGGCACGGTTGCTCGCGCCGGGTTGCCCGGCGTCGCACGGCCAGCGGGCAGGCGCCGCATCGCCGGACGGGCAGGCGCCGCACGCCGGGCGGGCAGGCAGGGTGTCTTCGGGTCGCGGGCACCGGTCGACGGGGGGCCGCATCAGCGGAGAGCGGCCCGTTGTGGTATGATTGCAACAGCTCGCGGCGCTGACGAACCGGCGCTCGATCGCATCGGCGAAAGCCGCCGCGGCTGTCTCCACAGAGGTGTCCCCATGTCGATCCGTGCTTCCCAGCACGGGGACAACGCAAGGCGCCCGGTCCATACGATCTTCCTTGCGTTTCTCCGCAACCGCGAATCCCGCAACCAGCTCCTCTACGCTTGCGTGCAGGCCGCTGCGCCCATCGCGCTGGTCCTCGGCCTGGTGATGGCCGGCGCCGAACTGCGCGATGCAGCGCTGCTCGCTGCCGCGTCGCCGGCGCAGACCGGCACGACGGTCGCCGTCTCCAGCGCCGTCCCGTAGTGCGCCGAACCGCGTGCCCTCGCGCACCCGGTTCGCGGGCCCTGACATAATCGGCATTCCATAATCTCGACTCTCGTACGAGAGAGGAAATTCGAATGCATCACAGGGAAATGCTGGCCGGTGCGCTGGTCGCCGCGGCAATGCTGCTCGCCGGCTGCGCGGCGCCGTCGACCGCCGGACACACTTACACGGCGGGCGAGGCGCGCCGCCCGATGCAGGTGCAGACCGGCGTCATCCAGGCCATTCGCGAGGTACGCCTCGAGCGCGACCAGCCGACCAACGTCGGGACCGGAGCGGGGGCGGTGGTCGGCGGAATAGCGGGCTCGAACGTCGGCGGCGGCAAGGGCAGCATCGTCGCCGGCGTGCTGGGTGCGGTGGCGGGCGGCGTTCTCGGCAGCCACGCCGAGCAGTCGCTGAGCAACCGCACCGCGCTCGAGATCACGGTCCGAACCGACAGCGGCAACACCTTCGCCGTCGTGCAGGAAGCCGGCGGCGAGCAGTTCGCCCCCGGGCAGCGCGTTCGCATCATCACCGATCCCGCGCGCGGGACGACGCGCGTGTCGCAATGACCAACCGGCGCGGCGCGCATTTCTTCGGCCGGACAGGCACCGACGGAACACGACGATGATCGAGACGACGCTCGAGAGATTCCAGGCCGACGTGCTCGACACGTCGATGCGCACGCCGGTCGTGCTCGATTTCTGGGCGCCGTGGTGCGGCCCGTGCAAGACGCTCGGTCCGATGCTGGAGCGGCTCGAGCAGCAGTACGGCGGCCGCTTCGTGCTGGTGAAGGTCGACACCGACGCACAGCCGGAGCTGGCGCAGCACTTCCGCATCCGCTCGATTCCCACGGTCTTCGGCATCGTCAACGGCCAGCCGGTCGACCAGTTCCAGGGGGTCGTGCCCGAGACGCAGCTGCGCGAGTTCATCGACCGGCTGCTGCCGAATCCCGGAGACGTCGAGGTCGAGCAGGCGCTGCAGGCGATCGAACGCGGCGAGGTCGACGTCGCCGAGCAGCACCTGAAGAAGGCGATCGCGACGGACGCCGGCAACGACAACGCGCGACTGATGTACGCGCAGCTGCTGCTGGAACAGAAGGATCCGGGCGCTGCGCAGGCGCAGCTCGAGCTGGTCTCGGCCGAAGCGCGCAAGGACCCGCAGGTCTCCGCGTTGCTCGCGCGCGCGCAGCGCGAACTGCAGGAAAGCCTCCAGCCTCCATCGGACGACCTGCTCGAGCGCGTCGCGAACGATCCGAACGACCTGGCCGCGCGGCTCGAGCTCGCGCAGCACTACATGGAACAGAAGCACTGGGCGCCGGCCTTCGAGCAACTGCTCGAGATCGTCCGGCGCGACCGCGCGTTCGGCGACGACGTAGGGCGCAGGACGATGATCGAAGGCTTCGAGAAGGCGGCCGCGCAGCCGCAGCTCGTTTCCGAGTGGCGGCGCCGGCTCGGTTCGGTGCTGTTCTGAACGAAGAAGCGGGAGGGAGAACGCGATGGGACGCTGGATCGAGGTGATCTCCGCCGACGGACATCGGCTGCCCGCGTGGGAGGCGACGCCGGACAGGCCCGCGCGCGGCGCGGTCGTCGTCGTCCAGGAGATCTTCGGCGTCAACAGCCACGTCCGGTCGATCGCCGACGGCTTCGCCGCCGACGGCTATCACGCGCTTGCGCCGGCGCTCTTCGATCGCGTCCAGCCGGGCTTCGAGACCGGCTACGACGAGGCCGACATCAAGGCCGGACGGGCGCTCGCACAGAAGCTGCGTGTCGAGGACGTGATGAAGGATCTCGCCGCGACCGTGAAGGTCGCGAGCACGGCGGGCGCGGGCGGGGCGCACGCGAGTGCGGGCAGCGCCGGCGCAGCGGACAGCGCGGGCGGCGCTTCGCCCGGGGCGGCCGGGCGCGTCGGGATCGTCGGCTATTGCTGGGGCGGCACGATGTCCTGGGTCGCCGCCGCGCGCGTCGAGGGCCTGGCATGCGCGGTCGTCTACTACGGCGGAAGCATCGCGAGCTATGTCGGCGAAGAGCCGCGGTGCCCGGTGCTGTGCCATTTCGGCAAGCGCGACAAGACGCCGTCGCCCGAACAGGCGCGCTCGGTGCTCGATGCGCATCCGCAGGTCGAAGGTCACTTCTACGACGCCGGGCACGGGTTCAATTGCGACCAGCGCGGGTCGTACGACGCGGACGCGTCGCAGCTCGCGCGGCAGCGCACGCTCGCCTTCTTCGCCCGTCACGTCGGGTGACGGCGTAGGGCTTCGGCCCGCGCCGCTCAGCCCGCCGTGGGCGCCCCCTGCGCGGTCATCAGCGCCGCTTCGCGTTCGCGCAACTCGGTCTTCAGGATCTTGCCGTAGTTGTTCCGCGGCAGGCTGTCGACGAAGCGGTAGCAGCGAGGTCGCTTGAAGCGGGCGATGGTGTCGATGCAGTGCGCGTCGAGCTCGGCTTCGCTGACCGGTGCGCTCGCGACGATCCACGCGACGACGGTTTCGCCCCATTCGGCGTGCGGGGCGCCGATGACGCTGGCTTCGGCCACGTGCGGGTGGCGCAGCAGCGCTTCTTCCACTTCGCGCGGATAGATGTTCGTGCCGCCGCTGATGATCAGGTCGCGGCTGCGATCGAGCAGCGTGAGGAAGCCGTCCTCGTCCAGCCGCCCGATGTCGCCGGTGCGCAGCCATCCGTCGCGCAGCGTCTCGGCGGTGGCGTGCGCGCGCTCCCAGTAGCCCTTCATGACGACCTCGCCGCGCACGCAGACTTCGCCGGGCTCGCCGACGGCCAGCGGCGTGCCGTCGTCGGCATGGACGGCGACCTCGACCATCGGCTGCGCGTAGCCCACCGACGCGAGCCGCTGCATCCAGCGCGGATGCGTCCGGTCCTCGATGACGTGCTTCGGCAGCACGGTGATCGTCATCGGGCTCTCGCCCTGGCCGTAGATCTGCGCCAGGTGCGGCCCGAGCGCCTCGCGCGCGGCGAGCAGGTCGGCGAGGTACATCGGCCCGCCGCCGTAGACGATGGTGGCGAGTCCGTCGATCGGTGCCGGCTGGCGGCGCACCCATTCGACGAGCCGGCGCACCATCGTCGGCGCGGCGAAGAACGACGCGTTGCGCCAGTGCGCGGCCAGTGCGGCGATCTCGGCGCCGTCGAAGCCGCCCGAAGTCGGGACGACGTTGACGCCGCCGCGCAGCACGTAGGGCAGGTGATAGATGCCCGAGCCGTGCGACAGCGGCGCCGGATGCAGGCAGCTGTCGCCCGGCGAGACGGGCTGCACCTCGGCGAGGTAGCCCATCGCCGCCCAGCGAAGGTTGCGGGCGCTCAGCCGCACGCCCTTCGGCTTGCCGGTGGTGCCGCTCGTGTAGAAGAGCCACGCGTCGTCGTCCTCGCCGCGCGGCGCCACCGGCGCCGGCGCGAGCGCGCGATCGTCGAGGAACGCGTGGTCGTCGATGACGCGGCACGCGCCCGGAACGAAGCCGGCGAGCGCGTCGGCGTGGCCGCGGTCGACGAAGCACAGCGTCGCGGCGCAGTCGGACAGCATGAAAGCCGCTTCGCTGCCGTGCAGGCGCGCGTTGATCGGCACGGCAACGAGCCCCGCCCACCAGGCGCTCCACAACAGGCGAAGGTAGTCGGTGTGGTTGACCAGGAACAGGCCGACGCGGTCGCCGGGCTGCAATCCCTGGTCGAGCAGCCACTGGGCGCCGCGCGCCGCAGCCTGCCCGAACTGCGCATGGCTGGCGACGACGTTGCGCCCCAACGCGAGCGCCGGCCGGTCGCCGAAGACGGCCGCGCTACGCTCGAGCCAGTGCGCCAGATTCATCGTCTCGCTCCGCTGCGGGCACGCGTACCATCGAGGATTCTGCCATGCAGGCAACCCGGCTGCAGCCCACCGACCGCCGACATCGATGCCCGAACCATCCGACGCTCGCGCGACCGATCCTTCGCGCTCGCGCGAAGCGCCTGCGCGGCGCGCATGGCCGTCGCTGCTCGCGGTCGTCGTCCTGCTGGTGGCGGGCGCGCTCGGATGGTGGTGGTGGCAACAGCGCGAACGCGCGCCCGCCGATGCGAGTCCGGCCACCGGTGCCGCCGAATCGGGCGCGCGCCGGGCGCCGGCGACCGCGGCCCGCGTGCTGCCGGTCACCGTCTCCGCCGCCCAGCGCGCGGACGTGCCGGTCGTGCACGACGCGCTCGGCACGGTCACGTCGCTGCGCACGGTGGTCGTGCGCCCGCAGGTCGACGGGCAGCTGCTTCGCGTGGGCTTTCGCGAAGGCCAGCTGGTGAAGGCGGGCGATCTGCTCGCCGAGATCGATCCGCGGCCCTTCGAGGTGCAGCTGGCACAGGCGCAGGGCCAGCTCGCGCGCGACCGCGCGCTGCTGGAGAACGCGAAGGTGGACCTCGAACGCTACCGCACGCTGGTGAAGCAGGATGCGGCGAGCGTGCAGCAGCTCGACACGCAGGCGGCGCTCGTTCGCCAGTACGAAGGAGCGCTGAAGGCCGAGCAGGCGCAGGTCGACAACGCGCGGCTGCAGCTGGGCTACACGCGGATCACCGCGCCCTTCGCCGGTCGCGCCGGACTGCGCCTGGTCGACCCGGGCAATCTCGTTCGCGCCGGCGACCCGACCGGGCTGGTGACGATCACGCAGATCCAGCCGATCGGCGTCGTCTTCTCGGTGGCCGAGAAGGACCTCGGCCCGATCCTCGAACGCTATCGCGCGGGCCGCCCGATGCAGGTGCAGGCGCTCGATCGCGACCAGCGCGAGGTGCTCGCCACCGGACGGCTGACGACGATCGACAACCGGATCGACACGACCACCGGCACGCTGAAGATGAGGGCGGAGTTCTCCAACGCCGACGGCGCGCTCTTTCCGAACCAGTTCGTCAACGTGCGCGTGCGCGTCGACACGCTCGAAGGGGCGACGGTGATTCCGAGCGCGGCCGTGCAGCGCGGCTCGCCCGGCACCTACGTCTACGTCGTGCAGGGCGGCAACACCGTCGCGCTGCGCCGCGTCTCGCTCGGGCCCTCCGAAGGGCAGCGCAGCGTAGTGCGCGAAGGCGTTTCGGTCGGCGAGCTCGTCGTCGTCGACGGCGTCGACAACCTGCGCGACGGCGCGCGCGTCGAGCCGATCGACAAGGAAGCGGCCGAGCGCGCCGCGCAGCGACCCGGCGAGCCGCGCCGCCGCGCGGCAGGGGCTCGCTCCTGACAGCAGCGGCGCGTCGCCGGGAACGCCACAGCGGGAGGCGGTCGCCTTGAATCCCTCGCGCCCGTTCATCCTTCGTCCGGTCGCCACCTCGCTGCTGATGGTCGCGATCCTGCTGGCCGGGCTGGTCGGCTACCGGATGCTGCCGCTGTCGGCGCTGCCCGAAGTCGACTATCCGACGATCCAGGTGACGACGCTGTATCCGGGTGCGAGCCCGGACGTGATGGCCTCGTCGGTCACCGCGCCGCTCGAGCGCCAGTTCGGCCAGATGCCGGGCCTGAAGCAGATGTCGTCGACGAGCTCGGGCGGGGCATCGGTGGTCACGCTGCAGTTCGATCTCGCGCTCGCGCTCGACGTCGCCGAACAGCAGGTGCAGGCGGCGATCAACGCGGCGACGTCGATGCTGCCCGCCGACCTTCCCGCGCCGCCCGTCTACAGCAAGGTGAACCCGGCCGACGCGCCGGTGATCACGCTCGGCATCACGTCCGCGACGATCCCGCTCACGCGACTGCAGGACCTGGTCGAGACGCGCATCGCGCAGAAGATCTCGCAGCTCGCCGGCGTGGGCCTGGTGTCGATCACCGGCGGACAGCGCCCGGCGATTCGCGTGCGCGTCGATCCGCTGGCGCTCGCCGCCTCGGGCCTGTCGATCGAGAACGTGCGCAGCGCGATCGTCGCGGCGAATTCGAACCAGGCCAAGGGCAGCTTCGACGGCCCGCAGCGTTCGGCGACGATCGACGCGAACGACCAGATCCGCGCGGCCGACGGCTACCGCAGCCTGGTGCTCGCCTACCGCGACGGCGCGCCGCTGCGCCTGTCGGACGTGGCGCGCGTCGACGAAGCAGCGGAGAACGCGCAACTGGCCGCCTGGGCGAACGACGAGCCGGCGATCGTGCTGAACATCCAGCGCCAGCCCGGGTCGAACGTGATCGAGGTCGTCGACCGGATCCAGGCGTTGCTGCCGTCGCTGCGCGCGTCGCTGCCGGCGGCGGCCTCGCTGCACGTGCTCAGCGACCGCACCGTGACGATCCGCGCCTCGGTGCGCGCGGTGCAGTTCGAGCTGATGCTGGCGATCGGGCTCGTCGTCATGGTGATCTTCCTGTTCCTGCGCAGCGTGCCGGCGACGGTGATCCCGGCGGTGGCGGTTCCGCTGTCGCTGGTGGGCACCTTCGGCGTGATGTATCTCGCCGGCTTCTCGCTGAACAACCTGACGCTGATGGCGCTGACCATCGCCACCGGCTTCGTCGTCGACGACGCGATCGTGATGATCGAGAACGTCGCGCGTTTCCGCGAGAAAGGCGATGCGCCGCTCGAGGCGGCGCTGAAGGGATCGAAGCAGATCGCGTTCACGATCGTCTCGCTGACCGTGTCGCTGATCGCGGTGCTGATCCCGCTGCTGTTCATGCGCGAGGTGGTCGGGCGCCTGTTCCGCGAGTTCGCGATCACGCTGGCGGTGGCGATCCTGATCTCGGCCGTCGTGTCGCTGACGCTCACGCCGATGATGTGCGCGCGCCTGCTGCGCGACAGTGGGCGCGGCGGCGCGCAAGAGCCGGCCGAAGACGCGGCACGCGGCAGCGGCGAACCGCGCGGGGGCGACGCGAACGCAACGAACCCGCATCGGCCGGGCTGGTTCGACCGCCTCGTCGCCGGCTACGGCCGCTGGCTGTCGTGGGTGCTCGACCACCAGCCGGCGACGCTGCTCGTGGCGGTCGCCACGCTGGTGCTCACGGTGCTGCTGTACCTCGCCATCCCGAAGGGCTTCTTTCCGGTGCAGGACACCGGCCTGCTGCAGGGCATCTCCGAAGCCCGCCAGTCGATCTCCTTTCCCGCGATGGCCGAGCGCCAGCGGGAACTCGCGCGCGCGATCCTGCAGGATCCGGCGGTGAGAAGCCTGACCTCGTTCATCGGCGTGGACGGGACGAACCCGACGCTGAACACGGGGCGCCTGCTGATCGACCTGAAGCCGCCCGCCGAACGCGCGCTCGACGCCGCCGGCGTCATCCGGCGGCTGCAGCGGCGCGCAGCCGACGTGCCGGGCATCCGGCTGTACCTGCAGCCGGTGCAGGACCTGACGATCGAGGATCGCCTGGCGCGCACGCAGTACCAGTTCACGGTCGAGGATCCCGATCCGCAGCGTCTCGCGCTGTGGGTGCCGCGGCTGCTCGAACGCATGCGCGCGCTTCCCGAACTGGCCGACGTGGCGAGCGACCTGCAGGACAGCGGACTGCAGGCCTACGTCGAGATCGACCGCGACGCGGCCGCGCGCATGGGCGTGTCGATGACGGCGATCGACCAGACGCTGTACACCGCGTTCGGGCAGCGCCAGGTGTCGACGATCTTCACGCAGGCGAACCAGTATCGCGTCGTGCTCGAGGTCGCGCCCCGCTACGCGTCGAGCCCCGACGCGATCGCAGCGATCCGCGTGAGCGGCCGCAACGGCACGCTGGTGCCGCTGTCGAGCATCGCGCACGTCGTCGAGCGCCCGGCGACGCTGGCGATCCACCACCTCGGGCAGTTCCCGTCGGCGACGATCTCGTTCAACCTCGCGCCCGGCTTCGCGCTGGGCGAAGCCGTCGAAGCGGTGCACGCCGCCGAGCGCGAACTCGGCCTGCCGGCGAGCGTGCAGACCGGTTTCCAGGGCGCGGCGCTCGCCTTCCAGGCGTCGCTCGACAGCACCGTGCTGCTGATCCTGGCCGCGCTCGTCACGATGTACATCGTGCTCGGCGTGCTCTACGAGAGCTACGTGCATCCGATCACGATCCTCTCGACGCTGCCGTCGGCCGGCGTCGGCGCGCTGCTCGCGCTGATGCTCTCGGGCAGCGACCTGGGCATCGTCGCCGTGATCGGGATCGTGCTGCTGATCGGCATCGTGAAGAAGAACGCGATCCTGATGATCGACTTCGCGCTGGACGCCGAACGCATCGACGGCAAGCCGCCGCGCGAGGCGATCTACCAGGCAGCGCTGCTGCGCTTCCGCCCGATCCTGATGACGACGATGGCCGCGCTGCTGTCGGCGCTGCCGCTGATGCTGGGCACCGGCGTCGGTTCGGAGCTTCGCCATCCGCTGGGCGTCACGATGGTCGGCGGACTGCTGCTCAGCCAGGTGCTGACGCTGTTCACCACGCCCGTGGTCTACCTCGCCTTCGACCGCTCGGCGCGCTGGGTCGCGCGCCGCGGTCGCACCGCGTAACGGGATTCCGATGGGATTCTTCGAGACCTTCGTGCACCGGCCGGTGGCGACGACGCTGCTGACGGCGGCGATCGTGCTGGCGGGGCTGGCCGCGCTGGCCATGCTGCCGGTCGCACCGCTGCCGCAGGTCGACTATCCGACGATCTCGGTGTCGGCGTCGCTTCCCGGGGCGAACCCGGAAACGATGGCCGCCACCGTCGCCACGCCGCTCGAGCGCACGTTGGGCAAGATCGCCGGGGTCACCGAGATGACCTCGTACAGCTCGCTCGGGCGCACCCGCGTGGTCCTGCAGTTCGACCTCGACCGCAGCATCGAATCGGCAGCCGTCGACGTACAGGCGGCGATCAACGCGGCGCGCGCTTCGCTACCCCCGGGCCTGGTGCGCAATCCCACCTATCGCAAGGTGAATCCGGCGGAGTCGCCGATCCTGATCATCGCGCTCACCTCCGACTCGATGACGCAGGGCCAGATCTACGACGTCGCCTCGACGGTGCTCGCGCAGAAGCTTTCGCGCGTGGCCGGCGTCGGACAGGTGACCGTCGGCGGCAGCTCGCTGCCGGCGGTGCGCGTATCGGTGAACCCGCTGCAGCTGGACCGCTACGGCATCGGCCTGGAAGCGGTGCGCCAGGCGATCGCCGAGGCCAACGCGAATCGGCCGAAAGGCGCGGTGGCCGACGGCGAGCGGCGCTGGCAGATCGGCGCCAACGACCAGTCGCGCTCGGCTGCCGACTATCTTCCGCTCGTCGTGGCCTGGCGCGACGGTGCTGCGGTGCGACTGTCCGACGTCGCGTGGGTGCGCGAGTCGGTCGAGGACGAACGCCAGGCCGGCTCGGCCAACGGGCGCCCGTCGGTGCTGCTGATCGCCTATCGCGAGCCGGCGGCGAACATCATCGAGACGGTCGATCGCATCCGCGAACTGATGCCCTCGCTGCGCGCGTCGGCGCCGGCCGCGATGGACCTCGTCGTGACGATGGATCGCACGACGACGATCCGCGCGTCGCTGCGCGAGGTGCGGCAGGCGCTCGTGCTCTCGGTGGTGCTCGTCGTTCTCGTCGTGCTGCTGTTCCTGCGCAGCGTGCGCGCGACGCTGATCCCGGCGGTGGCGGTGCCGACCTCGCTGATCGGCACCTTCGGCGTGATGTACCTCGCCGGCTACAGCCTGGACAACCTGTCGCTGATGGCGCTGACCATCTCCACCGGCTTCGTCGTCGACGACGCGATCGTCGTCATCGAGAACATCGCGCGCCGGCGCGAATCGGGCGAAGGCCGCTTCGAAGCCGCCATCCACGGCGCGCGCGAGGTCGGCTTCACGGTGATGGCGATCAGTCTTTCGCTGATCGCCGTGTTCATTCCGATCCTGGCCATGGGCGGGCTGGTGGGGCGCTATTTCCGCGAGTTCGGCATCGTGCTGTCGGTGGCGATCCTGATCTCGCTCGTCGTGTCGCTGACGACGACGCCGATGCTCGCCGCGCGTTTCCTGGGCCGGGGGCTCCCGCGCGAGCGCGGGGCAACGTCTTGCGAGCGCGGGGCAACGTCTCGCGAGCGCGGGGCAACGTCTTGCGAGCGCGGGGCAACGTCGCGCGACGGCGCAGCGACCCTCGCCCGGCGCGGCTTCGAGCGGATCGCCGACGGGTACTCGCGCAGCGTCGGCTGGGCGCTCGATCATCGCTGGTTCATGCTGCTCGTGCTGGCCGCGACGATCGCGCTGAACGCCTGGCTGTACATGGTCGTGCCCAAGGGTTTCTTCCCCGACCAGGACACCGGCCGCGTCTTCGCGTCGATACGCGGCGACCAGAGCATCTCCTTCCAGTCCATGCGCGAGAAGCTCGACACGTTCATCGACATCGTGCGCCGCGACCCGGCGGTCGCCCACGTGACCGGCTACACCGGCGGCTCGCGCGTGAACGGCGGCGTGATGTTCATCTCGCTCGTTCCGCTGTCGCAGCGCCCGGAGAGCACCGACGAAGTCATCGCCCGCCTGCGCGCGGCGACGGCGAAGGTGCCCGGCGCGCGACTGTTCATGGCGCCGCAGCGCGAGATCCGCATCGGCGGGCGCGAGAGCACTTCGAGCTGGCAGTACACGCTGAAGGGCGACGACCTCGACGAGCTGCGCCTGTGGGAGCCGCGCATCCGCAACGCGATGAGCCGCCTGCCGCAGCTCGTCGACGTCGACACCGACGCCGACGACAAGGGCAGCCAGGTGACGCTGACGATCGACCGCGACGCGGCGGCGCGCCTGGGCATCCGCGCGCGGCAGGTGGCGAGCCTGCTGAACGACGCCTACGGGCAGCGGCAGGTGTCGACGATCCACGAGTCGCTGAACCAGTACCACGTGGTGCTCGACGTCGCCGCGCAGTTCCGCGACAGTCCGGAGGACCTGCGCAGTCTGAGCGTACCGAACGCCGCCGGCGAGCCGGTGCCGCTGTCGACGTTCGCCAGCTGGCGGCCGACGACGGCGCCCCTGTCGGTCGCGCACGACGCCGGCTTCGTCGCCTCGACGATCTCCTTCGAGCTCGCCGACGGTGTCTCGCTGTCGCAGGCGACCGAAGCGATCGAGGACGCGATCGCGCGCATCGGAACGCCGTCGACGCTGCAGCACGGCTTCGAAGGCACGGCGAGCGCGTTCCAGGAATCGATGGCGAACCAGCTGCTGCTGATCCTGGCCGCGCTCGTCACCGTCTATCTCGTGCTCGGCATCCTCTACGAAAGCCTCGTGCACCCGCTCACCATCCTGTCGACGCTGCCGTCGGCCGGCGTCGGCGCGCTGCTCGCGTTGATGGCCACCGGCACGCAGTTCACGGTCATCGCGCTGATCGCCGTGCTGCTGCTGATCGGCATCGTCAAGAAGAACGCGATCATCCTGATCGACTTCGCGCTCGCCGCCGAACGCGAGCAGGGGCTGTCGCCGCGCGAGGCGATCCATCGCGCCTGCCGCCTGCGTTTCCGTCCGATCCTGATGACGACGATGGCGGCGATGCTCGGCGCGGTGCCGCTGGCGCTGGGCACCGGCGACGGCGCCGAACTGCGGCGGCCGCTGGGCATCGCGATCGTCGGCGGACTCGCCGTGAGCCAGTTGCTCACGCTGTACACGACGCCGGTCGTCTACCTGTCGCTCGACCGGCTGCGGCTGCGCTGGAGTCGCGCTCGACGCGATGCACGGGGCGGTGCGGGCGGCGCACGCGGCCGGCGGCTCGCTCCTCCGCTGGGTTTGCTCGCGCTGTTCGCCGCCGCCGCGCTGCTCGCCGGCTGCGCGGCCGCACCCGCGTACGTGCCGCCGGCGGTCGCCGTGGCTTCCGAGTACAAGGAAGCGCAGCCTTCCGGCGTCTGGCAGCCGGCGCAGCCCGACGTTGCCGCGGCGGTCGTCTCGTGGGAGATCTTCGGCGATCCGGTACTCGAGTCGCTGATCGCCGACGTCGACCTGTCGAATCAGAACCTGCGCATCGCCGAAGCGCAGTTGCGCGGTGCGCGCGCGGCGGCGGCGGCCGCCCGCGCCGGCCTGTACCCGGACGTCTCGGCGGGCGCGTCGGCGAGCCGCAGCCGCTCGCCGACCGGCATCACCGGCGACTCCTGGGGCCTCGGCGCGGGCGCGAGCTGGGAAGTCGACCTGTGGGGCCGCGTGCGCGCAGGGGTCGCCGCCGCCCGCTCCGGCGCCGAGGCGAGCGCCGCGGAACTCGCCGCCGCACGGCTGTCGGCGCACGCCCTGCTTGCGCAGAGCTACTTCCAGTTGCGCGTGGCCGATGCGCAGCGCCGCCTGCTCGGCGAGACGGTCGCGTCCTACCAGCGTTCGCTGCAGCTCACGCGCGACCGGCTGGCGGCAGGCGTCGGCACGCGCGCCGACGTTGCGCAGGCCCAGGCGCAGCTGAAGACCGCCGAGGCGCAGCGCACGGACGCCGGCATCGCGCGCGCGCAGCTCGAGCACGCGATCGCGCTACTCACGGGACGCGCGCCGTCGTCGTTCGCGCTCGACGCAGGTGGCCTGCCCGAAGCGGTGCCGCCGATTCCGCCGGGGCTGCCGTCGCGGCTGCTCGAACGCCGGCCCGACATCGCGGCGGCCGAGCGACAGGTGGCGGCGGCCAACGCGCGCATCGGCATCGCCCGCGCGGCATACTTTCCGACGCTGACGCTGTCGGCCGACGTCGGCCTGCGCTCGAGCCGCTTCGGCGATCTGTTCTCGCTGCCCGCCCGCGTCTGGTCGCTCGGTCCGGCGCTCGCCGCACTGCTGTTCGACGCCGGCGCGCGCGACGCGGCCACCGAGCAGGCGCTCGCCGGCTACGATGCGACGGTCGCGGCGTACCGGCAGACGGTGCTCGCGGCGTTCCGGGAAGTCGAGGACAGTCTCGTCGCGCTGCGCCTGCTCGCCGACGAAGAGGCGCTGCAGCGCGAAGTGCTCGCCGCCGCGCGCATCTCGCTGGACATCGTCACGCTGCAATACAAGGCGGGCACCGTGTCGTACCTGAACGTGATCCAGGTGCAGACCACGGTGTCGCAGAGCGAGCAGGCGGTGCTCTCGCTGCGCGGCCGGCGGCTGGTCGCGACGGTGGGGCTGCTGCGTGCGATCGGAGGAGACTGGTAGCGGCGCGGACGGGCTGCGCAGCGTGCGCTCGCACGACAACGGGAGTTTCGCAATGCCGAAAACGCAGGCGCACGAGAAGTCGCAGGCACAGAGGAAGACGCAGGCGCAGGAGAAGACTCAGGCGCAGGAAGAGACGCAGGCACAGGAGGATCGCAAGAAGATCGAGCATGTGGAACGACGCTCGACGCCGCCATCGCCGATCATCTACGAGGCCGTGCGCCGCAACGGCGAAGAGGAGATGGCGCGCCCGGCGTGGTCGCTGTGGTGGTCGGGGCTCGCCGCCGGACTGTCGATCAGCTTCTCGCTGGTGGCGCAGGCGGTGCTGATGCGCTACCTGCCCGAGATGGGCGGGCGCGAGCTGCTGGTGGCGCTCGGCTACCCGGTCGGATTCCTCATCGTCATCCTCGGACGCCAGCAACTGTTCACCGAGAACACGATCACCGTGGTACTGCCGGTGATGGCTGCACTCACCCCGGCGAACTTCGGCGCCGCGGCGCGCAACTGGGCGATCGTTCTGTCGGCGAACCTGACCGGCACGCTGGTGTCCGCGGCGTTCGCGACGTTCCTGCCGGCGGTCCCGCCCGAGATCTTCGACGCGATGCTGCAGGTGAGCGAACATGCGATCGGCGGAGCATGGTTCGACGTCACGATCCGCGCGATAGGCGCCGGCTTCCTGATGGCGACGCTGGTCTGGATGACGCCGGGCGCCGGACACAGCCAGGCCCTCGTGATACTCGTCATGACGTGGCTGATCGCCGCCGGCGGCTTCGCACACGTCGTCGCCGGAAGCATCGAGGCCTGGTTCCTGCTGCTGAACGCGCGCATCGGCATCGGGGCGTTCGTCGGGGAGTTCCTGCTGCCTTCGCTGGTCGGCAATGTCGTCGGCGGGACGGTGATCTTCGCGCTGCTCGCCTACGCGCAGGTGATGAAGGAGATTCCGGCACGCGCCGAGACCGGCAACAGGAACCAACGATGACGAAGAGCCCGTTGCGCCGCGACTTCCTCCGGTGCTTCGCCATGGCGGCGCTCGCCGCACGCGCTTCCTTTCCGTTCGGCGCCGCGCGCGCCGCCGGCGCCGAGGAGAGCGCAAGCGGCGATCCGCTCGTCACTCGGATGCTGCAGCTCGCGCAGGTCGGCGCCTCCGACGCGCTGGTCGACCTCGGCAGCGGCGACGGGCGGATCGCGATCGCCGCAGCGCGCGATTTCGGCGCCAGCGCGCGCGGCATCGACTACGACCCGAACATCGTCGAGCTTGCGCGGCGCAACGCCGAGCAGGCGGGCGTCTCCGGACGCGTGCGCTTCGAGCAGGGCGATCTGCTCGCCGCCGACCTGTCCTCGGCCGACGTCGTCACGATGTACCTGACCGCGGAACTCACGTTGCGGCTGCGCCGCACGCTGCTCGCGCTGAGACCCGGAACGCGCGTCGTCTCGCGCGAGTTCCGGATGGGCGACTGGCAACCCGAGGAAAGCTCGCGGATCGGCCTGCGCTCGATGCACCTGTGGGTCGTGCCGGCCAACGCCGGCGGCGACTGGAAACTGCAGCTGCAGCAGGCGCGCGGGCCGGTGGACGTCACGATGACGATCCGCCAGCGCTTCCAGGTGCTCGACGGGCGCATGCGGCTCGCCGGCGTCGAGACGACCTTGCGCGATGCGCGCGTACTCGGCGATCGCGTGCACTTTGCCTTCACCGACAGCGACGGCGCGCTTCGCACCGTCGACGCGCGCGTCGAACTGGGACGGATGATCGGCGCGGTTTCGACCCGCGACGGCGACGTCGCGCCCCTCCTCGCCGAACGCACGGGCGACGCTCCGCCGATCGAGGGCGCGTCCTCCGCAGACGACGCGACCCGATAGCCGTCGGCAGGGGCGTCTCTGCGGGGCGCACCTGCATGAGCACCTTCCGCGGGCGCATATCGACGCTGCAAGAGCCCGCGGCTGGCAGAATCCGGGCTCGCGGACCGGGCCCTTCGGCCCGGCCCCAGGCCCCCCGAAACGGAATCCCCGATGCGCATCGAAACCCTGGCCGTACACGCCGGCTACAAGCCCGAACCGACGACGAAGTCCGTCGCCGTGCCGATCTACCAGACGGTCGCCTATGCGTTCGACAGCGCACAGCACGGCGCCGACCTGTTCGACCTGAAGGTGCCCGGCAACATCTACACGCGCATCATGAACCCCACCGAGGACGTGCTCGAGCAGCGCGTCGCCGCACTCGAAGGCGGCGTGGGCGCACTCGCGCTCGCCTCGGGAATGTCGGCCATCACCTACGCGGTGCAGACGATCACCGAAGCGGGCGACAACATCGTTTCGGCGAGCACGCTGTACGGCGGCACCTACAACCTGTTCGCCCACACCTTCCCGCAGCAGGGCATCGAGGTGCGCTTCGCCGATGCGCGCAAGCCGGAGAGCTTCGCCGCGAAGATCGACGCGCGCACGAAACTGATCTTCGTCGAGTCGATCGGCAACCCGCTGGGCAACGTCGTCGACGTCGCGAAGCTCGCCGAGGTCGCGCACGCGCACGGCATCCCGCTCGTGGTCGACAACACCGTACCCAGCCCCTACCTGTTCCGCCCCATCGAGCACGGCGCCGACATCGTCGTGCACGCACTCACCAAGTACCTCGGCGGACACGGCAACAGCCTCGGCGGCGCGATCGTCGACAGCGGCAAGTTCCCGTGGGCCGAGCACAAGGCGCGCTTCCGGCGGCTGAACGAACCCGACGTCAGCTACCACGGCGTCGTCTACACCGAAGCGCTGGGCCCGGCCGCCTACATCGGTCGCGCGCGCGTCGTTCCGCTGCGCAACACCGGCGCGGCGATCTCGCCGTTCAACGCCTTCCTGATCCTGCAGGGCATCGAGACGCTGCCGCTGCGCATGGACCGCATCTGCGAGAACTCGGTCGCGATCGCGAAGCACCTGCAGAAGCACCCGAAGGTCGGCTGGGTGCAGTACGCGGGGCTGCCCGAGCACCCCGATCACGCACTCGTGCAGAAATACATGGGCGGCCGCGCATCGGGCATCCTGTCCTTCGGCGTGAAGGCCGGCGCACGCGAAGCGGGCGCTCGCGTGCTCGACGCGCTGCAGCTGTTCACGCGGCTGGTGAACATCGGCGACGCGAAATCGCTGGCCACGCATCCGGCGTCCACGACGCATCGGCAGCTGTCGCCCGAGGAACTGGCGAAGGCCGGGGTCAGCGAGGACATGATCCGGCTGTCGATCGGTATCGAACACGTCGACGACCTGATCGAGGACCTGGACCGGGCGCTCGAAGCGGCGTGAGACCGCCCCGCTTCAGTACGGCCGCCCCGGCATCAGGTATTTCCACGGCGACACTTCGGCCGCCCGATCGACCGGCACGTGGATCAGCACCGGTCGATCGAGGTCGATCGCCTTCTTCGCCAGCGCGCCCAGTTCATCGGGCGACTGGGCGCGCCAGCCGGTGACGCCGAAGCTCTCGGCCAGCGCGACGAAGTCGGGATTGCGCAGCTCCGATCCGATGACGCGTCCGCCGTAGCGCTGCTCCTGGTCGCGCATCACGTTGCCGAAGGCGCCGTTGTCGAAAACGATGGCGACGACGGCGATGTCGTGCTGCGCCGCCGTGGCCAGTTCCTGCACGCCGAACAGGAAGCCGCCGTCGCCGGCGATCGACACGACCGGCTTGTCGGGGTTGGCGACCTTGACGCCCAGCGCCGTCGGATAGCCGAAGCCGAGCGTGCCCTGGTAGCCGCAGGTGACGAAGCTGCGCGGCTCGTAGACCGGAAAACCGAAATACGAGCTGAAGCCCGTCTGGCAGATCTCCTCGACGAAGAAGCCGTCGCGCGGCAGCGCCGCGCGAATCGCGCGGAGGTAGTCGACGTGCGGCCGGATCTCGCGCACCGCCTCGGCCGTGCGTCGCTTCAGCGACGCGAACTCGTCGTGCCGCGACGCCGCGCGGTGCCCGCGCCGTCCGAGCTCCGCGACCAGCGCGGCCGTCGCATCGCGCGCATCGGCGACGATGCCGACCTGCGGCCGCAGCCGCGCCAGCTGCGCCGGGTCGATGTCGATCAGCACGATCTTCGGCATGCCGCGCGCCGGCGCCGGCCAGCGAAACCATTGCAGCTCCATGCGCGAGCCGATGCCGATCACCACGTCGGTGTCGTCCCAGCGCCGGAAGCCCGACGCGCAGTCCAGGCCGAGCGGCGTGTCCTCGGCGACGACGCCGCGCCCGCCGCGCCACGGCACCGCCGGCGCCTGCAGCAGCTCGGCCAGTGCGCGCACCTCGACGCTGGCGTGCTGCGCGCCGCTGCCGGTCATGATCATCGGGTTGCGTGCACCGGCCAGCAGTTCGGCGGCGCGCGCGATCGCGTCGGCGTCGGGCTCGGGCTTCGGATAGCTGGCGGGCGGATCGATCGGTTGCACCGGCGCACTGGCACCGAACACGTCCCACGGCATCTCGAGCGCGACCGGCCGCGGCCGTCCGATGCGCATCTGCGCGAATGCGTCCGCAACCAGGCGCGGCGCCTCGGCGGGGTGGGCAATGCGCGCCGCCCACTTGACGAAGGTGCGTAGCGTGCCGAGCTGGTCCGGCAGCTCGTGCAAGTGGCCCATGCCCGAGCCGATGAACTCCGACGGCACCTGGCCGGTGACGCACAGCACCGGCGCGCTGCCGCCGTAGGCGGAGCACAGCGCGGCGGCCGTGTTGAGCACGCCCGGGCCCGGCACGACGGAATAGACGCCCTCGCGCCCCGACGACCGGGCATAGCCGAACGCCATGTACGCCGCGGTCTGCTCGTGGCGCGCACCGATCGTGCGGATGCGATCGCCCGCGCGCTGCAAGGCGTCGAACAGGCCGTAGGTCTGCACGCCCGGAATGCCGAACACGTGCCGCACGCCGTGGCGCAGCAACGCGTCGACGATCGCCTCGCCGCCGGTCATTCTTACGGTCATCGTCGTGCTTCCTCGCGCTGCATCGCCGCGGTCGCCTTTTCGCGCTGCATCGCCCCCGTCGCCTTTTCGCGCTGCATCGCCGCGGTCGCCTCCTTGCGCTCGCGCGTCACCCGCGCGAAGCATTCGCGTTCGCCGAGCATTCGCAGGTACTCCTGCAGCGGCCCGATCGGCTCGAGCACGTCGCGTCCGTAGACCGACTTCGACGCCATCGAAACGATCGGCAGGTGCACGAAGGCCGCGCAGTCGGCGAGCGTCAGCTCGGCGCCGGCGATGTAGGGGTCGAAGCAGGCCAGCTTCGCCAGCGCGCGCACGCCCTTCCCGAGCGTGTGCTCGACCTCGCGCTTCGTCTCTTCGGAGACGGTACCCCCGAAGAAAGCCTGGTGGTACAGCCGCCGGGCGACCAGCTCGAGATGCAGCTCGATGCAGCGGTTCAGTTCGCGCACCTTCGCGCGCGCCAGCGGATCGCGCGGCAGCAGCGGACGCCGCGAATCGACTTCCTCGAGGTACTCGCAGATGACGTCCGATTCGGTGAGCACCGCGCCGTCGACTTCGAGGAACGGCACCTTGCCGAGCACCGAACGCTCGAGGAAAGCCGCCTCCTGCGACGGCTTGCACGAGTCGTCCTCGTCGTGCTCGATGCCCTTCTCGAGCAGCACCAGACGAACCTTGTTGTGGTAGTTGCTGAAGCGGAAACCGCAGAGTCTCACCGTTTCTCTCCCTGGTGGAAGTCGACGCCATGCTAATGCACGCGATCCATCGTAATGCAGGCGATCCGTCGCCCCGCGGGAGGGGACGCGAATCGGCCGAGTACCATGCGATGTCGTCTCCAGGATTCATGGCGTCGTGCGCATCGGCCTCATCTCCGACACCCACGGCCTGTTGCGGCCGCAGGCCGAGGCCTTCCTCGGCGGAAGCGACTTCATCGTGCACGCCGGCGACGTCGGCGACGAGCGGATCCTCGAGTCGCTCGCCGCGCTGGCGCCGCTCACCGTCGTGCGCGGCAACGTCGACCACGGCGCATGGGCCGAGCGGTTGCCCTACAGCGACTGCCTCGAGGCGGCCGGCCTGCACCTCTACGTGCTGCACGACCTGTCCGACCTGCCGATCGATCCGCTCGAAGCGCGCATCGACGTAGTCGTGTACGGGCACTCGCACCAGCCGCAGGTAGAGTCGCGCCACGGCGTCCTGTACGTGAACCCCGGCAGCGCCGGGCCGCGCCGGTTCCACCTGCCGATCGCCGCCGGCGAACTGCGGATCGAGGACGGTCGCACGTCGGCGCGCATCGTCGACCTGGAAACCGGGCGCGCGCTCTGAGCGATCACCGTAACCCCCACGCCGAAGAGGGCGGCCGATTCCCCGACGGCTTCCTCTGGGGAACGGCCACCTCCGCGTATCAGGTCGAAGGCGCCGTGAACGAGGACGGACGGGGCGAGTCCATCTGGGATCGCTTCTCGCACATGCCGGGGCGGACGAGAAACGGCGACACCGGCGACGTCGCCTGCGACCACTACCATCGGTATCTCGACGACATCGCGTCGATGAACGATCTCGGCTTGAACGCGTACCGTTTCTCGATCGCGTGGTCGCGCGTCTTCCCCGACGGTACGGGCGCGCCGCACCCGAGAGGGCTCGACTTCTACGAACGCCTCGTCGACGCGCTGCTGGGCGCCGGCATCGAAGCCGTCGCCACGCTCTACCACTGGGATTTGCCGCAGGCGCTGCAGGACCGCTTCGGCGGCTGGCAGTCGCGCGAGACGGCGCAGGCCTTCGCCGATCATGCTGGCGTCGTCGCGGGCCGGCTCGCCGATCGCGTCGGCCGCTTCGTGACGACCAACGAGATCGGCTCCTTCGTCGACCTTGGCTACGGCAGCGGCGCGCACGCGCCGGGGCTCACGCTCACCCCGCGACAGCTGAACCAGGTGCGCCATCACGCGCTGCTCGGGCACGGCCTGGCGGTGCAGGCGATCCGCGCCTGCGGCCGGCGCACGACGCAGGTCGGACCGGCGGAGAACCTCGTCGTCGCCGTACCGGCGCTCGCGGGTGCGGAACACGCCGCCGCGGCCGAGCGCGCGACGCGCGAGTCGAATGGGCACTGCCTGGCGGCGATGCTCGAAGGATGCTATCCCGATGCGTATGCGTCGCAGCCCGATGCACCGTGCTGCTCGGCCGACGACCTTCGCACGATCGCCGCGCCGGTCGATTTCGTCGGCATCAACGTCTATGGCCCGGGCTGCTACGTGATCGCATCGTCGGATGCACCCGGATGGCGGATCGTCCCGTTCTCGCGCTCGCATCCGCGCACTGCGGCCGCGTGGCAGCTCGTCGATCCGTCGTCGCTGTACTGGGCGACGCGGCACGTGACGCGCCTGTGGAACCCGCCGGCGATTCTCGTCACCGAGAACGGATACGCGGGCGCCGACGTTCCGCAGGCAGACGGCCTGGTCTACGACACCGACCGCATCGTCTTCGTGCGCGCGTGCCTGTCGCAGCTTCGGCGCGCGCTCGCCGAAGGCCTGCCGGTGCGCGGGTATTTCCTGTGGAGCCTGCTCGACAACTTCGAATGGGCCGACGGCTACGACACGCGCTTCGGGCTGCTGCACGTCGATCGCGCCACGCTGCGGCGCACGCCCAAGCTCGGCGCGTCGTACTACCGGCAGGTCGCGGTCACGCGCGGCGCGGCCTTGTGATGCTGCTTCGCGCTCGCGCATCGAGCACCGGCGCCTGTCTGGCGTCGACTAGCTTGGCCGCCCGGCGCGCGAAGCGGCGTCAGTCGTGCAACCCGATCCCGGCGAGCGACTGCCGGATCGCCGTTTCGGCGCAAGCGATCGTGTCGTCGAGCGCGAAACCGAAGTAGGCGCGATAGTAGTTCCAGGAAGTGGCGCTCAGGTAGTAGCGGATGTTCGCGGCGGCGACGCGCCGCTCGCGGGTGCTGCGACCCGGCGCGTGCGCGTCGACGAGCCTTCGCACGGCGTCCCATCGCTCGTGCGCCTGCGTGAGCCGCATCCGGTCGAAGAGTTCCGAGTGCAGCGCGGCACGGGCCAGGCGGCTGCGTGCCTCGAAAGCGCCGTAGAGCGCGCGCGGCGCGGCGCGCAACTCGGCGAGCGTGGACGGCGGATCGGGCAGCGCGAGCCGGCGGCGCGTCTCGGCGGCGACCGCGTCGAGCAACGCGTCTCGCGTGTCGAAGTGTCGAAACACCGTCCGTTCCGACATCCCCGACGCGTGCGCGATCGCGCGCACCGTGAGCTGCATCACCGAGTTCTCTTCGAGCAATTGCACGGCCGTGTCGAGGATCAGCTGCCGGGTGAAACCGCTACGGCGATCGGCAAGCGAAACGGGATCCGGAACCGGATCGACCGCGGACATGCTCGACTGCGCGGCCGACTGCGCGCTCGATTGGGCGCTGGATGGGGCGCTCGATTGGGCGCTCGATTGGGCGCTCGATTGGGCGCTCGATTGGGCGCTCGATTGGGCGCTGGATGGGGCGCTGGATGGGGCGCTGGATTTCGCGCTCCGCTTCGCGCCTGATCGCACACTTGACTCCTGATGTCGCATAGGATGACACTATGTCACGCTATGTGACACACGTCCACCCGCAAAGCCCAGGAGGCCGATCATGGACAAACTACCGGTCATCGTTTCCCGCGGCGAAGGCGAGCGCCTGCAGGCGCTCGGAGCCGACGTGCGCTTCCTTTGCCTGCCCCGGCAGACGGGCGACGCGTGGTCGCTGATGGAAGTAACGCTGCCTGCAGATGCGGGTCCGCCACCCCACGAGCACCCGTGGAACGAGTGCTACTACGTCATCGAGGGCGAGGTCCGTTTCACGATGGGAGAACGCACCGACGTCTTCGGCGCCGGCGACTTTCTCTATGCGCCGGCCGGCACGGTGCACGGCTTCCAGGGCGCCTCCAAGACGCCGGCGCGCGTGCTCGTGTTCGATGCGCCTGCGGCCGCCGAGGGCTTCTTCCGCGACATCGACCGCGAGGTACGCGAACTGCCGCGCGACCTCGGGAAGGTCCCCGAGATCGCAGCCCGGCACCGCATGCGGTTCCTGCCCGCCTGACCGGGGGGAGGGCCGCAGGGGCTGGGTTGGCCCGCGTGGGGCTGGGCTGGGCTGGGCCGGGGCCGGGCTGCTGGGCCGCAGGGCAGATGGGCCGCCGGGCCGATAGGCCGCCCGTCGGCCGCTTCGGACTGCGGGTTTGGCCGCGCCGGGGCGCCGGTCGGACGCGTCGGGCTACGGGTTTGGCCGCGCCGGGCCGCCGGGCCCCGCGGTCCCGGGGTAGCAGTACGACGACCCTTGCATGTAGCAACCGACTTCTGCAACCGTATGTTGCGTTTCCGGACGTCAAAGGCACCTACCGTCTCCGAACGCAACGATCGGTAGCGAAGCGCCGAGCACCGGAGGGCCGGAGCGGCATGACAGCGTCGGTGTTGCGGGGCGCCGCCCAAAGGCACCGCCGGGAGCGCACCTTGCCCCCATCACCGACCGCCGCCCGCATGAGGAGAGCGCGCATTTCAGCGATCGTGGACGCTGATTTCAGGGTGATCGCGGACGGCGTTTCAAGTGATCGTGGACGATCACGGCAGGATGCGCGAGCAAAGGTTCGGACGGTATCCCAGGCGTCTACGATCACGCTGAAACGCCGAGCGTTGTCCACGTCGGCGCGCAGCGCCGGGGTGGACAACGCGGCGCCGAAGGCGATCGTCGTTGTCGTCGCTGCGATGCAGGCTGTCCACCGGCGGCCTGGCGCACGCCGCGCAGGCGCCGACGGTGGGCAAGCCGTGTTCGATGCGTCGATGGTGGCAAGTGCGAGGGGCGGGAATACGCCAGGAGAGCAACCATGAAGGAGAACCCGATCGTCTGGTTCGAGATCTACGTGCAGGACATGGCACGCGCGCAGCGTTTCTACGAAAACGTGTTCGCCTGCAAACTGCAGAAGCTCGAAGGTACCGAGCACGAGATGATGGCCTTTCCGATGTCGATGCAGGCAAGCGGCGCCGCTGGCGCTCTGGTGCGCATGCCGGGTTTCGACGGCGGAGGCACCGGAGTGATCGTTTACTTTAGCTGCGACGATTGCGCGGTGGAGGCATCACGGGTGAATGCGGCCGGAGGCCGCCTCGAACACGACAAGTTCTCGATAGGCGAATACGGCTTCATCGCATTGGCCGTCGACAGCGAAGGCAACATGATCGGGCTGCATTCGCGACAGTAATGCCCGGCGATGCGGTGCCGGCGCAGCGCGGCGTTCGCGGTGCCGGCGCAGCGCGGCGTTCGCGGTGCCGGCAGCCGCCGGGCTCGACCCGGCGATGGCGGTGAGCCGACGATACGGTCCGCCGGTAGGCCGAAGGTCGGCGTTCCTCCCCCCGAAACTCCCGATTTTCGGCACTTCCGTCGCCAGTGATGGCTTGCAGATGCCGAAGATCCCGGTTTTCGGGATTCTTTGTTCATTCGAGTCCGCGCTCGGGGCGAATCTCCCGCTTTTCGGGAGTTTCGAGCGTTCGGTCGGCATGCCGCTGCATGGGCGTCGAACACGGGTTGCCCCCCGCGGCGGTCGCGCGTTCGTCGCGAGCGACGCCCGCCCGCCGCCGGGACAACCCTGCGTCGCGGTGATCGCCTCGCCGGCCTACCGCTCCGGTGGCCTGCGCGCATTGCCGCGCGCGTGTTGTACCGGATACTTCCGCGCGTTGGCCTCGATCTTTTGCAGCGCCGCCGCCCGCAGGTCGATGCCGAGCACGTCGGCCAGCCGGATCAGGTAGAGCAGCACGTCGGCAAGCTCCTCGCCGACGTGCCGCAGTTTGTCGTCCTGCAGTTGTCGCGACTCGTGCTCGCCGAGCCACTGGAACGGTTCGAGCAGTTCGGCCGCTTCGACGATCAGCGCGCTCGCCAGGTTCTTCGGCGAATGGAAGCGCTCCCATTCGCGTTCGACAGCGAAGCGGCGCAACGCGTCGCGCAGTTCGTGCAGCGAGTCGGCGCGCGACTCGGCGGCAATTGGTGCCTGGCCGCGCAGCTCGTCCGGCAGGGGCACGACGTTACGCTCAGCGCGCGCCGAGCGCCGCGAAATCGGCCCGCTCGAGCATCAGCGAGACGACGACCCCCGCGACGAGGCCCCAGAACGCGGCGCCGACATTGAAGATGGCCAGGTCGGTGACGGTGACGAGGAAGGTGACCAGCGCGCCGAGCGAGAAGCGGCCGCCGAACGAGGCGACGAACGCCGTCTGCAGCACGCGCAGCATCGCCAGGCCCGCCAGCGTGGCGATGAATGCGGGCGGGGTCGCCAGCATCAATCGCGTGAAGAACGGCGACAGCAGCCCGAAGGCGAGCGCGAGCACGCCGACGACGAAGCCGGCGGTGTAGTGCCGCTCGCGTTCCCCGGACGACGCGAGGATCGCGTTCGTCGGGCCGGTCAGGCAGGTGGAAACGGTGCCGACGAAGGCGGTGACGATCGAGCCGACGCCGCAGGCGACGGTCACTGCGTTGATCGGCGCCGAATGTCCGGCGGCCTGCAGCACCGCGACGCCCTGCCCGTTCTGCACGACGAGCACGGTGACGACCAGCGGCAGCACGAGCTCCACCATCGCCTGCGGCGACCACTCGGGGGCGTACAGGTTCGGCTGCGCGAACACGGTGGCCACCGACAGTTCGGGCGCAAAGCGGCCGGAGAACGCGACCGCGATCGCGCCGACGACGAGCGCACCGAGCATCGGCGGCATGCGGCGTCCCAGCCGCGGCGACGCGTTCAGCAGCAGGAAGGCGATCACCATCGGCGCGGCGATCGCTGCGTCTTCATGCAGCGAGCGTACGAGGTCGGTGCCGAAGCGCAGGAAGACGCCGGCGACCATGCCCATCACGATCGGCATCGGCACGGCCGCCATCGCGCGTCGCACCCAGCCGCTCAGGCCCAGCAGCAGCATCACGACGCCGGAGGCAACGAAGGCGCCGATCACCTGGGGAAAGCTCAGGTGATCGAGGGCGGGCCCGACCAGCACCGTGCCCGGAATCGTCCAGAAGAACGCCAGCGGCTGCCGGTACAGCCAGCAGAAGAGCAGCGTGATCAGCCCGTTCAGGAAGAACGCGCCGAAGATCCACGAGGCGAGATCCGACTCCGACAGGCCGCCGCGCAGTCCTACCGCGAGAATCACCGCCACCGGGCCGGTGGCCGCGAAGATGAAGCCGATCAGTCCGTTGACCGCATAGACGGTGCCGGCGTCGCGCAGGACGTCGCGCCAGCGGGTCGGCGGCCGGATGGGAGCTTCGAGCGGCATGGCGGCAGATGGTACGCGAGGCCGGGCGCCGCATGCAGCCTGCGTCGGCCCCGGCGGCCGCAGTCCGCGCAAACGCCCCCGGCGACCGCAGTCCCCGCGAACGCCCCCGGCGACCGCAGTCCCCGCGAACGCCCCCGGCGTTCCGTCGGCACGACCGCCCGCGCGCTCGACCTGCGCCGCTGCCCGGGCGATCCGTTCGCTGGTGCTCGTTGCCCCAGGACCGCTTCGGCAAGGACACCGATGCTTTCGCTCTTCGATATCGTCGCGATACTGCTCACGCTCACCGCGTGTTTCGCCTGGATCAACCAGCAGTTCCTGCGCCTGCCGCTGACGATCGGCCTGCTGCTGATGGGCCTGGGTGCGTCGCTGATCCTCGTCGGTGCCGAGGCGGTGCTGCCGCAATATCGGCTCTACGACAGTCTCGTCGCCTTTCTCGACGAGATCGACTTCCAGCACACGCTTCTCGACGTGATGCTGGCGTTCCTGCTGTTCGCCGGCGCGCTGAACGTCGACTACGCGCGGCTGCGCCGGCGCGCGCTTCCGGTCGGCCTTACCGCCACGATCGGCGTGGGAATCTCCACGGTCCTGGTGGGGCTCGGCATGTGGTGGGTGTCCGGCCTGCTCGATCTCGGCATGCCGCTGGCGTGGGCGTTCGTGTTCGGTGCGCTGATCAGCCCGACCGATCCGGTGGCGGTCCTGAGCACCTTGCGCGAAGTCGAGGTGCCCGAGTCGATCGAAACCGACATGGCGGGCGAGTCGCTGTTCAACGACGGCATCGGGATCGTGCTTTTCACGGTGCTCGTCGCGCTGGCCAGCGGCAACGACTCGGGCTCGCCCGCCGCGCAGATCGCGCAGCTGTTCTTCTACGAGGCGATCGGCGGCGGTCTGCTCGGGGCAGCCACCGGATACGTCGCCTATCGGGCTACGCGCGGCATCGACGAGTACGCCGTCGAGACGATGATCTCGATCGCGCTGGCGATGGGAACGTACTCGCTGGCGCAGGCGGCACACGTGAGCGGCCCGATCTCGGTCGTCGTCGCCGGGATCTTTCTCGGCAACCGGGGCGCCGCCGACGCGATGAGCGAACGCACGCAACGCTACCTGTTCTCGTTCTGGACGCTGGTCGACGAGATTCTCAACTCGGTCCTGTTCCTGCTGATCGGCCTCGAAGTGCTCGTGCTGCGCATCGACCCCGTGTTCGCCTGGGTCGCGGCGGCCGCCGTGCCGGTGGTGCTGCTCGCTCGGTGGACGGCTGTCGCCGCGCCGGTTGCGGCGCTTCGCACGCGCTACGGCTTCGCCGACGGCAGCATCTCGATCCGCACCTGGGGCGGCCTGCGCGGCGGCATCTCGATCGCGCTCGCGCTGTCGCTGCCGGAGGTGTCCGCCAAGCCCGAACTGCTCGCCGCTACCTACGCCGTGGTTCTCTTCACGATGGTCGTGCAGGGCCTGACGCTGCAGCGGGTGGCACGATGGGCGACGCGCGAGCCGCGACGAAGCGAGTCGGCATGAGCCGCGCGACGCATCCGGGCGCCGGATCGCACGGCATCGCCGGCGCTCGCGACGCAGCGCTCAGCGAGCTGCGTGCGGCGCGAGCTCGCTCGATCGCTCGGCGAGGAAGTCGAGCTCCGCTACGCGCGTGGTGCTCGCACGCGCCGCGATGGCGATGCGCCGCGTAGGCACCGGCGGCGCGAAGCGCATGGCGATCACCGAGGCGCCCGAGAGCAAGCCGGAGTCGATCGCCATCTGCGGCAACAGCGCATCGCCCAACCCCGACTCGACCATCTGCACCAGCGTGACGAGGCTCGTCGCCTCGATGCCCGACGCGTTGGCGCGCTCGGCCAGCCCGCACGCCTCGATCGTGTGCTCGCGCAGGCAGTGACCTTCCTCGAGCAGCAGCAGGCGCTCCGGATCGAGATTGCCGATCTTCGGGCGGCGCGACGCCTCGCCGTGGTCGCCGCGCATCGGGCTGATCAGCCACAGTTCCTCGACGAAGAGCTCGCGCACGAGCAGGCCCTGCGTGTCGTAGGGCAGCGCGATCAGTGCGAAATCGAGCTCGCCGCCGCGCAGCCGTTCGAGCAGCGTCGCCGTGCGGTCTTCACGCAGCACGAGCTTGAGCGCCGGGTGCGCCGCGCGCGCCTGGCGGACGAGCCCCGGCAGCAGGAACGGCGCGATCGTCGGGATGGCGCCCAGGCGCACGATTCCGGTCATCGGCGCGGCGCCGGCGCGAACGAGTTCGACGAGGTCGCGCGCCGCGCCGAGCAATGCGCGGCTGCGCTCGACGACTTTCTCGCCCAGCGGCGTCATCCGCACCGACTGCCGGTCGCGCTCGACCAGGCGCGCGCCGAGCGCGGTCTCCAGTTCCTTCAGGCCCGAAGACAGCGTCGATTGCGTCACGAAGCAGTCCTGCGCGGCCTGCGTGAAGTTCAGCCGCTCGGCGATCGCCACGAGGTAGGACAGCTGGCGCAGCGACGGCAACGCATTCGACATCGAGCGGCGCGCCTGTGTCGCCCGTCAACCGAAGGGCCGCACGCCGATCAACGGCCCGTGCAGGTACACGGCGAACGCGTACCAGGCGACGGTGCCGACGACGACCGACGTCAGGTCGTTGCCCCAGCCGCCGCCGCGCTGCCGCCCCGCGATGCGGTCGCGCCGGCGCGAAGCGGCGAAGTCGATCGCCGACCAGGCGAGAAAGGCACCGAAGAGGACCAGGTCGGCGACGCCGCCGTTGGCCAGCAGGTGCGCCAGCGCCCACAGCGCGACGCCGAGCAGCATCGGGTGTCCGACGAGCGCGCGCAACCGGCTGCGCGGAACGTAGGCGGCGACGATCAGCACGAAGGCGACCAGCGTCAGCGGCGAGGCGAGGTGCAGCATCCAGGCCGGGGGCGTCCACAGCGGTGCGCCCTGGCTGGCGCGCGCGAGCCCGTAACCCCAGACGATCAGTGCCAGGCCGACGATCGAGACCAGCGAGAACAGCCCCTTCCAGCGGCCCTCGCCCATCGCCGCGACGCGCCGGCTGCGCCAACCGTCGGCGACCAGGCGCACCGAGTGCGGCCCGAGGAACAGCAGCAACCCCACGACGAGAACGATCACGATCTTCTCCGGGCAAGCCTGCGCTGGTCGAAGGCTACCCGATGCGCCGGCAACGCGCCGCGAATCGTCGGATAATGGCGGGATGCGAGTACTCCAACCGCTGTTCCAGAACAACCGCGACTGGTCCGAGCGCATCCGTGCGTCCGATCCGTCGTTCTTCCAGCGCCTTTCGCAGCAGCAGAGTCCGAAGTACCTGTGGATCGGCTGCTCCGACAGCCGCGTGCCGGCGAACGAGATCATCGGGCTGCCGCCCGGCGAGGTGTTCGTCCATCGCAACGTCGCCAACGTGGTCGTGCACACCGACCTGAACTGCCTGTCGGCGCTGCAGTTCGGCATCGACGTGCTGCAGGTCGAGCACGTGATGGTCGTCGGCCACTACGGGTGCAGCGGCGTACGCGCGGCGCTCTTCCAGCAGCGCATCGGCCTGTCCGACAACTGGCTGGGTCACGTGCGCGACGTGGCCGAGCGACACGAGGCATGCATCCGGCCGCTGGCGCACGACGGCGAGCGCGCCGACCGGCTTTGCGAGCTGAACGTCATCGAACAGGTGCGCAACGTCTCGCGCACGACGATCGTGCGCGACGCCTGGGCACGCGGCCAGAAGCTGTCGCTGCACGGCTGGATCTACGCCCTGCACGACGGCTTGCTGCGCGATCTCGGCGTCACGGCGCAGAGCCTCGACGAATGCAACGAGCGATACGCAGCCGCGCTGCAGGCACTGCAGCAGTGAGCCGCCCCGCCGCGAGCCTGGCGGCGTCGAACCGGGCGCGCCTCGTCCACGGATGAAGGCCCTCGTCGTCGGCGCCGGCGTCGTCGGCGTCACCACCGCCTGGTTCCTGAACCGGCAGGGCTTCGAGGTCGTCGTCGTCGACCGCGGACAGGAGCCCGCTTCGGAAACGAGCTTCGCCAACGGCGGGCAGATCTCGGTGAGCCACGCCGAGCCGTGGGCGAATCCGAAGGCGCTTCGCCGCGCCCTGCGCTGGCTGCTGCGCGCCGACGCGCCGCTGCGCCTGCGGCTGCGCGCCGATCCCCGCCAATGGACGTGGCTCGCCCGATTCGTGCGCGAATGCACGCGGGAACGCACCCGGCGCAACATCGGCGAGCTCGTTCGGCTGGGCACCTACAGCCGCAAGGTGCTGCAGCAATTGCGCGCGGACACCGGCATCTCCTACGACGAAAGGCTGCGCGGCATCCTTCACCTGTACACCGATCCGCGCGAGTTCGAGGCGGCGCGAGAGCCTGCGCTGCTGATGCGCGAGCTCGGCTGCGAGCGCAGCGTCGTCTCGGTCGACGAGGCGATCGCGATCGAGCCGGCGCTGCGCAACGCGCGCTCGCTGCTGGTGGGCGCGACCTTCACGCCGGCCGACGAATCCGGCGACGCGCACGCGTTCACGTTGCAACTGGCCGCGCTGTGCCGCGCCGCCGGCGTCGAGTTCCGGATGGGGCACCGGGTGACCGCCCTGCGCACCGGCGCCGGACGCATCGAGCACGTCGAGGCGATCGATCCCGACGGGCGTTACGAGACGATCCGCGCGGACCGATACGTGCTCGCGGCCGGCAGCTGCAGCGCATCGCTCGCCGCCCCGCTGGGCATTCGCCTGGCCGTCTACCCGGCGAAGGGTTACTCGGTGACGATGCCGGTACGCGATTCCGCGCGCGCCTTCGAAGTTTCGATGACCGACGACGAGCACAAGCTGGTGTTCTCGCGGCTGGGCGATCGACTGCGCATCGCGGGCACCGCCGAGCTCGCCGGCTACGGGCGTGCGCTCGACCTGCCTCGCTGCCGTGCGATGCTGCGCCGCTTCGAGCAGCTGATGCCCGGCGCAGGCGATGCCACGGCGGCAACGTTCTGGTCCGGGCTGCGCCCGGCAACGCCGTCGAACTGTCCGTACGTGGGCAGGACGCGGCTGCCCGATCTCTTCCTGAACACCGGACACGGAACACTGGGATGGACGCTGGCCTGCGGCTCGGCGAAGGCGCTGGCCGACCTGATGGTGCAGCGCCGTCCGGACGTCGATTACGCGTTCTGCGGCCCGACCGCCGAACGCAGCCGCACGAGCGTCGTGCCGGGGACGATCACGCAATGAAAACCGCCGAACAGCAGCCGGACGCTCCCACCTACCCGTTCGGCGCCGCGCCGAAGCACGGCGATGCCGTGCAGATCGCCGGCGGCCTGCTGTGGATGCGCAAGCCGCTGCCGCCGCCGCTGGCGCACATCAACACCTGGGCGATCGACGACGGCGACGGCTGGGCGGCCGTCGACACCGGCCTGCAGAGCGCCGAGACCGCCGCCGCCTGGTCGGAGGCGATCGCCGGACCGCTCGGGCAACGCCCGATCACGCGCGTGTTCGGCACGCACATGCATCCCGACCACATCGGCATGGCGGGGTGGCTGACGCGCCGCTTCGACTGCCGGCTGTGGATGACGCGGCTGGAATACCTGACGTGCCGCGTGCTCGTTGCCGACACCGGGCGCGAAGCGCCGGCCGAAGGCGTCGAGTTCTACCGCCGGGCCGGCTGGGACGACGATGCCATCGACCAGTATCGGGCGCGCTTCGGCGGCTTCGGCAAGGCCGTCTACCGGCTGCCCGACAGCTACCGGCGCATCGTCGACGGCGAGCGGCTCGCGATCGGCGATCACGAATGGACGGTCATCGTCGGCAGCGGGCATTCGCCCGAGCACGCGAGCCTCTACTGCCCGACGCTGCGCGTACTGATCTCCGGCGACCAGGTGCTGCCGCGCATATCCTCGAACGTCTCCGTGTTCCCCACCGAGCCCGACGCCGATCCGCTGGGCGACTGGTTCGATTCGCTCGCGCATTTCGAGCGCAGCGTTCCCGACGACGTGCTCGTGCTGCCGTCGCACAACGAGCCGTTCACCGGCCTGCACTCGCGGCTGCGCTCGCTCGAGCACGGGCATCGGCGCGGGCTCGAGCGGCTGCTCAAGTCGCTGGTCGAACCCCGCCGCGTGGTCGATCTGTTCGGCGCGCTGTTCGCGCGCAACGTCTACACCGACCCGCATCTGCTGGGGATGGCCACCGGCGAATGCATCGCCCACCTGAACTATCTCGCGCGGCGCGGCGAGGTCCGGGCCGACGTCGGAGACGACGGGGTGGCCTGGTACCGAAAGGGCTGAGCAGCGGCGCTGAGCAGCGGCGCTGAGCAGCCGGCGCCGGGCAGACCGGCGATGGGGAACGCGCGCCGGCGCCCCGGTCGATGTGACCGGACATCCGGCGTCCAGACATCCCTACAGACGAATACGCAGCGAGTTCGTAGAGTCCCCCCGGAGGCGCGGGCGGCCGTGCCCGCCGACGCGGAGGAGCGGATGAACAAACTCGAACACGACTCGCCGGTCGCCGGTGCGAGCGCCGGCGGCACGCGCCATCGCGAAGTGGTTTCCCGGCTGGTCGAGATCACGCGCCGCTATTGCATGGGGCCGCGGCTGGCGTCGCAATCGCCGGCGCGGACGTTGACGCTGTGCGAGGGCGCCGGACTCGAGGACCGGCTGCAGGCGAGCCTGGCCGCGTTCGGGCGCGGCAGCAGCGCCGCCGTCGCCGTCGCCCCGGGCTGGAGCCGTGCGCCGCAGCGCGCGCTGGCCCGCACCGCCGAATCGCCGGGAAACCGGGGACCGGAAGGCGGCATCGTCGCGTGGATCGAATTCGACGCGCTCGCGTCGATCGAGCCCGCACAGGCCGCGCGCGCAGCCGACGAGATGCGCGGCATCGTGCGCGCGCGGATCGAGAGCTGCGCCGGCATCGCCGACAGCTGCCTCGGACGTTACGGGGCCGAATCCTTCGCCTGGATGCGCACGGGCGCCATGCCGCTGAAACAGGCGGTGGCGCTCGCCGACGCGATGCTCGAATCGCTTTCGGCGCCCGCGCGCCTGGCGGGAGCGAACCGGCCGTTGCGCCCGAGCGTCGGCTTCACCTATTTTCCGCAGGACGGCTCGAGCCCCTCGCTGCTGCTCACGCGCGCCTGCGCTGCGATGCGCCGCGCCCGTCACTACGCGATGGGATATGCGTTCTACAGCGCGATTCTCGACGCGGCCTTCGCCTCGCCGGTCGGCCTCGCGCTCGGTCCGGCGCACAATGCGCGTCGGGCCCGCCGGACGGGCGACGCAGCGAACTCGGCGTTCGCCTGACGCGCACGCAGCGGCGAAAGCCGCCGTGCGCGGGTCCGCCGGCCGGAACAACGACGCGTGAGACCGATGCCCCTCGATCGCAAGGTGCTGCTCGGCTTCGGCTTCGCCGCGCTGGTGGTCCTCGTGGTCGGAGCGGTCTCGTACCTGACCACCAGCCGATTCGTCGGCACTTCGCTGCAGGCGCTGCGCAACGCCGAGCTCGTCACGCCGCTCAAGCGCGTGCTCGCCTTCACCTACGAGACGGAAGCCGCGCAGCGCAGTTTCCTCTACACCGGCGAACGCTCGGCGCTCGAGCAACGCAATTCCGCGATCGAATCGACCCGGCGCACGCTCGACGAGCTGCGCGGGCTCGCGAGCGACCACCCGGCGCTGCTCGCGCGCATCGAATCGCTCGGCCCGATCGTCGAGGCGCGGTTCCGGATGCTCGACGAGGTGCTCGCCGCCCGCGAGCGCTCCGACGAGGAGTCGAGGGCGCTCATCGCAGCCGGCGTCGGGCGCCAGCAGACGACCGCTCTCGCCCGCGAAGTCAACGCGATCGCCGACGAGCAGCACGCGCAGCTGCGCGCGAACGCCGAAGCGGCGCGCGGCTGGGGCAACCGGGTCTACTCGATCTTCTTCGTGGCGCTCGCCGGCGCGGCGGCGCTGCTGCTGTTCCTGCAGCACGCGATCCGGCGTGAAATCGCCGCACGGCAGCAGGCGCACGCGGAGCTGGCAGCCAGCGAGGCGAAGCAGGCGACGCTGCTGCGCGAACTGCAGTCGGTGAACGAGGAACTGGCGAACTTCGCCTACGTTGCCTCGCACGACCTGAAGGCGCCGCTGCGCGCGATCGCCTCGCTCGCGCAGTGGATCTCCACCGACTACGCCGACCGTTTCGACGACGAGGGCCGCGAGCAGATCGCCCTGCTGCTCGGGCGCGTGAAGCGGATGGACCGGCTGATCGACGGCATCCTGCAGTACTCGCGCGTGGGCCGCGTGCGCGAGACGCGAACGGTGGTCGACCTGGACGAACTGGTCGCCGAGACGGTGGACCTGCTGGCGCCGCCGCCGCACGTGCGAGTGACCGTCGGCAAGCTGCCCGCACTGATGATCGAGCGCACGCGCGCGCAGCAGCTCTTCCAGAACCTGATCGGCAACGCGATCCAGTACATGGACAAGCCCGAGGGCGAAGTGAGCGTCGGGTGCGAACGCCGCGCCGACGCCTGGCACTTCAGCGTGCGGGACAACGGACCCGGCATCGAGCAGCGGCACTTCGAGCGCATTTTCCAGATGTTCCAGTCGCTCGCACCGCGCGATCGCACCGAAAGCACCGGCATCGGCTTGTCCCTCGTCAAGAAGATCGTCGAAACCTATGGCGGTCGCGTATGGGTCGAGTCGACAATCGGCGAGGGAAGTCTCTTCCGCTTTACACTTCCGCTTTCGATGGCGGCCGCTTCAAGCAAGGAACCCGGGAGTGCACTTGACGAACAGCTCGATTCTCCTGGTCGAGGACGACGAAGTGGACGCGATGACCGTGCGTCGGGCGTTCCGCGAATTGAAGGTCACCAACCCGCTGGTCCAGCAGGTTAACGGCGAGGCTGCGCTCGATTTCCTGCGCACGGCACCCGCGCACGAACTGCCCTGCCTGATCCTGCTCGACCTGAACATGCCGGTGATGAACGGCATCGAGTTCCTGCAGGTCGTCAAGCATCACGCGCGCTGGCGCCGCATTCCGGCGGTGGTTCTCACCACTTCGC
Source organism: Burkholderiaceae bacterium (assembly GCA_023954015.1). Lineage (GTDB taxonomy): Bacteria > Pseudomonadota > Gammaproteobacteria > Burkholderiales > Burkholderiaceae_E > Zeimonas. Next base: position 237,088 of record JAMLIS010000001.1, on the reverse strand, counting down.
AGGAAGAGCAGGACAAGATCGACAGCTTCGATCTGAGCGTGGCCGGCTACATGACCAAGCCGGTCGACTATCGCAAGTTCGTCGATGCGATGCGCACGATCGATGCGTACTGGACGCTCAGCGAAGTCGTCCCGGCTGGCTGACGAGGCCGCGACCCGCCGGGTCCATCCCCCGCTGCGGCCCGGCACCCGCTCGTGGACCGCGCGCTGCGGCTGCTGATCGTCGACGACGACACGGTCGATCGGCGCATCTGCCGGCGTGCGCTCGCGCGCCTCGATCCGCCGCCCACCTGCGTCGAGGCCGAAACGGCGGCCGAGGCGCTGCAGCGACTGGGCGAGGCGGACATCGATTGCATCTTGCTCGACTTCCGCCTGCCCGACATGGACGGGCTGGAGCTGCTCGCGCGGATCAATTGCCATGACGTCGAGCAGCGAGTGCCCGTCGTCATGCTCACCGGCGCCGACGACGTCTCCGTCGCCGTCGAGGCGATGCGCCGCGGCGCGAGCAACTACGTCGTCAAGGACGTCGACGCCCGCTACCAGGAGCTGATGCCGACGATCGTGCGCCACGCGTTGCGAGATCGCGAGTTGCAGATCGCCCGCTGGCGCGACGAGCAGGCGCTCGCTCGCTATCGCGGCGACCTCTCGGACCTGGCGCAGCGGCTGATGGATACCGAGAAGACGACGACCCGCAGGCTCGCCCAGATGCTGCACGACCAGCTCGGGCAGACGCTGGCGGCGATCCGGCTCGGCTTCGACGCCGTTTCGGCGAACTGCGCCGCCACCGCCAACGCGAAAGCGAAGGAGCAGGCGTCGCGCGTGAGCGCACTGATCGACGATGCGGTGCGCGAAGTGCGGCAGGTCCTCGTCACGCTGCGTCCGCCGCTGCTCGACGACCGGGGCCTGGTCGACGCGCTCGACAACGAACTGCGCATGCAGCCGCTGGCGCGCGACGACGTCGAGCTGCGCTTCGAACCGGCGCCGGCTCTGGCCGGCAGGCGCTGGCCGGCCGACGTCGAATACGCGGCGTTCATGATTGCGCGCGAAGCGATCGGCAACGCGCTGCGCCACGCCAACGCGACCCGCGTGCGCGTTTCGGTCGACGGCGGCGAAGGTTCGCTGCACCTGCGCGTAGCGGACGACGGCAGCGGAATCCCGGCAGACCTCGGCCGCCCCGGGCACCTGGGAATCGTCGGCATGCGCGAACGCGCGCTGGCGATCGCCGCCCACTTCGCGCTCGAGACGACACCCGCGAAAGGGACGGTCGTCCGGCTCGACTGGAACGCAGCATGAGCCGCCTGTATCTCGTCGACGATCACGCGATCGTGCGCGAGGGCCTGCGCGCAGTGCTCGAGGCGTCGGGGCACCGTGTCGTCGGCGAGTCGGCCGATCCGGTGCAGGCGCTGGCCGATCTCGCCCGCGACCCGCCCGACCTGGTGCTCGTCGACCTGAACCTCGGCGAGCGTTCGGGGCTCGAACTGCTCGCCGAACTGCAGCGGCGCGCGCTGCCGGTGCGCAGCATCGTGCTGACGATGTCCGCGCAGCCGCATCACGTCGGCGAAGCGATGCGCAGGGGCGCCCTGTCGTACGTGCTGAAGGGCTCCCCGACCAGCGAGCTGCTGCGCGCGATCGACGCGGGTGCACAGGGACGACGGCACCTGTCGGCGGAGGTCGCGAACCTGGCCGCCGAAGCGCTCACCGGCGACGACGACGACGGCTTCGCGACGCTGTCGCCGCGCGAGCGGCAGATCGTCGCGATGGTCGTGCGCGGCAAGAGCAGCGCGGCGATCGGCCAGGCGCTGCACCTGTCGCCGAAGACCGTCGACACCTACCGCAGCCGACTGATGAACAAGCTCGGCGTCGGCGACGTGCCCGCACTCGTGCGCCTGGCGATTCGCCACGGCCTGATCGAGGCCTGAAGGTCTCGGGCGGCGCACGTCGGCGACGCCGGACGCGAGGTGTCGAGAGGTCCCTACAGACTGCGCTTTCGCAACCCCTTACAGTCGTCGACAGCGGCCCTGCGACCAAGACGGCAGGGCATACGGGAGTCCAGCAGATGCAGTCCGGTCGTTCCTGCGGCGCAACGACGCGCACCGACAAGTCGCGACGCACCGCCGATTCGGCCTTGGTCGATTCCGGGCGCACGGCCGTCGCGCATTGCGTGCGCCGGCACGCGCGGCGCCTCGACGGGAACCGCGAGCTCGCGCTGCAGGCGTTGCGCGCCGAAGTATCGGCGTTGCGCGCCCAGCTGGTCGAGTCGCTCGTGCGCGAGGCACAGGCGCGCGCGCTTGCCGGCACCGACTCGCTGACCCGACTGAGCAACCGCGGCGCGTTCCTCGATCAGCTTTCGCAGACGCTGTCGAGCGACGATCCGCAGTCCCGGCGCGTGGCGATCCTGTTCATCGACATGGACGGCTTCAAGGCCGTCAACGACCTGTACGGCCATCGGATCGGAGACGAGCTGCTGCGCGTCGTCGGCGAACGGCTGTCGGCCTGCGTGCGCGCGACCGACGTCGTCGCTCGACTCGGCGGAGACGAATTCGCCTGCCTCGTCCGGCACTGCGGCGCGCGCGAGCGCGTGGCGCAGGTCGCCGGCAAGGTGTTCGACGCGCTGCGCGAACCGTACCAGTTCGGCGCGCTGCGCCTGCACGTGCAGGCGAGCATCGGCGTCGCCACTTCGCCCGACGACGGCACGGACGCCATCGTGCTGCTCGATCGCGCCGACGCGTCGATGTACCAAGCCAAGCGCCGGGGCAGCGGTTGCGAGTTCTTCCTGTCGAACCGCGCACGTACGTCGACGAGCGCCGGAACAGCCGAAACGGCGTGAATCGCCGGTGCCGAGCGCTGCCTGCCGGGACGGACGGCGGAGCGCCGTGCCGCGGCCGCGACCGCCCCGGCGCCCGCCAGCCCGATCACACGTCGATGTTTCGCGCCGCCAGCGCGTGCTCCGCGATGAACGCGCGCCGCGGCTCGACTTCGTCGCCCATCAACGTGGTGAAGATGGCGTCGGCGGCGATCGCGTCGTCGATGCGAACGCGCAGCAGGCGGCGCGCGGCGGGATCCATCGTGGTCTCCCAGAGCTGCGAGGCGTTCATCTCGCCCAGCCCCTTGTAGCGCTGGCGCGAGACGCCGCGCTCGGCCTCGGCGAGCAGCCAGCGCATCGCGGCGCGGAAGTCGACGATCGGCTGCGCCTTCTGCTTCTCGCCCTCGCCGCGCCGGATCTCCGCACCCACGCCGATCAGTCCGGTGACGATCTGCGCGAAACCGGCGAGTGCTTCGTAGTCGGCCGATGCGACGAACTCGGCGTCGACGACGCTCGTCTTCACGTTGCCGTGATGGCGCCGCTCGACCGTGAGCACCCATTTCTCCTGCTTCTCGGCGAAGCGGGCGTGCACTTCGGGGGCGCCGCCGTTGTTCGGCGGTGCGTATCGCGTCATCGCCGCAGCCAGTTGCGCGGCCGAAGCGCGCGCGCTCTGTTCGTTGGCCAGGTCGATTTCGGTACCGTCGACGATCGCGCGAAGGGCATCCTCGTCGATGATGCGCGACAGCCGCTCGATGACGCCCTCGGCGACGATGTACCTGCGGGCGAGCTCGGCGAGCGCGTCGCCGGCGATCGTCTCGGCTCCGGCGCTTGGCAACAGCGACGCGCCGTCGAGCGCGTGGCGCAGCATGTACTGGTTCAGCTCGGCGTCGTCCTTCAGGTAACGCTCGTCGCGGCCGTGCTTGACCTTGTACAGCGGCGGCTGCGCGATGTAGATGTGGCCGCGCTCGACGAGATCGGGCATCTGCCGATAGAAGAACGTGAGCAGCAGCGTGCGGATGTGACTGCCGTCGACGTCGGCGTCGGTGTTGTGGCAGCACAGGCCGCCCATGCCGGCAACGAAGTTCTCGTCGCCCTCGACCGAGAAGTCGTAGACGTTGCCGTTCGACGCATCGACCGGATCGATCGAGACGACCGGCAGCGCCATCAGGTCGCCGTCGATAGGCTCGAACGCGCGGTTCGCCACGTTCGTCGCGTCGGATGCAAGGTGCGCGTCCACGCTGCCCGAACCCGCATGGTCGCACCACGCAGCGCGCAACCGCTCCAGGTCTTCCTTCGCGGTGATCGAAACGACCCAGTGCCGATGCCGGGTAGTGCACGGTGCACCACGGATCTGGCGGACGACGCCGCCCGGCTCGCGCGACGACATCGACGCGACCACGCCGAGCGAGCTCAGCAGGTACATCAGGCCGCTGGCCAGGTCGTACGACGACGTGGAGAACGCGACGCGACCGGACGCAGCCGTTCCGTCGCCCAAAAGGTAGCCCCGCAGGAACGCGAGCCGCAACGAATGGTCCACGTTGAACACGATGTCGGGAATGCGCTTCGTCAGCGAGTCTGCTTCGACGAAATCGAACAGGTGTTGCCAGGCGAGCGCCGCAATGCGATTGGCAAGCCGCAACTCGTCGGCACGAACTGCGCCGCGGTAAAGCGCCGGGGCCTGGCCGAAGACGCGTAGGAGGCGGTCGCTCATCTCTTCTGCGAAGGCAGCGTTGCCCCGCCCGATCGTGAACCGGATGCCGTTGCGATCCGGGCACGAGCCCTCGGCAACGTAGAAGCCGAGCAACGTCATCAGGTCCTCGTCCACCGCGAGCCAGCGAGTCAGCGCCAGATCGCCGTAGTGTTCGGGCGTCAGGGACAGATCGTCTCGCTCGCCGAACCACGCGAGATCGTCGGACTCGAGGTCCGCAAGCCGGACGCTCTCCCGGACGGCGTTGCGCCCGGAGGGAGGCGCGTAGAAGGTGACGGGCTGACGGATGCCGACGGCCGCGCAAAGCGCCTCGTTCGAAACGCCGCTCGCACGACGCCGGGCGGCGAGATCATCTCGCACGTCCGCCGGGATCTCGACGCGCGCGCTCGTCAGGCTGGAATGAGCGGGGTGGCGGGCGAGCACTCGACTCTTGAACCATTCGGTCACGGCCGGCCCGCGCACCCAGGTCTGCTCGGCCGCTGCCGGAATCTGCCGCAGCGAGGTCAGCAGGTCGATGCGCTTCGGCGCCAGCGCGGGCAGCCGGAGCGTCTTCGGCGCGACGACACGATCGCCGACGCGCAGTTGGTCGCCGCGCTTCAGCTTCACCGCGCCGCGCTCATGCACGAACACGCTGTGACTGGATGTCACGCGAACCGTCCGACCGTAGGTCGTGCGCACGGAGTAGAGCGTCTCGTCGAGCGGATGGCGGATCACCGCCTTGATCGGCTTGAAGCGCACCTCGTGGGTATCGACGCCGAAGCAGAGCACCTCGCCGAGATCGGTGCCCTCGACCTTCGAGACGCCTTGCTCGTTCTCGACCGCGCCGTGCTCGGCAAGCTCGGCGTCGATGTGCTGCCCGATACGGACCATGCGCACGCCGCGCACATCGTCGCGGACGAACACGTGGTCGTCGCCGTCCACACTCATGATGATGATGCGGTGGTAGCGCAGCTTGTCGACGTCGTAGTCGGGACCGATGTTCGTGCCGAGCGCGGTGATCAGCGTGGCGATCTGCTCCGACGAGATCAGCTTCTCGAAGCGCGCCTTCTCCACGTTGAGCACCTTGCCGCGCAACGGCAGGATCGCCTGGAACTTGCGATCGCGTCCCTGCTTGGCCGAGCCGCCGGCGGAATCGCCCTCGACGATGAAAAGTTCGGAGAGCGCCGGGTCCTTCTCCTGGCAGTCGGCGAGCTTGCCCGGCAGCCCCACGCCGTCGAGCAGTCCCTTGCGCCGCGTCATCTCGCGCGCCTTGCGCGCGGCCTCGCGCGCGCGCGCCGCATCGACGATCTTGCCGCAGATGATCTTCGCATCCGCCGGCTTCTCGAGCAGGAACTCGTCGAGCGTGGCGCCGACCACCTCCTCGACCGCCGGCCGCGCCTCGGAGGAGACCAGCTTCTCCTTCGTCTGGCTGGAAAACTTCGGGTCGGGCATCTTGATCGACAGCACGCAGGTGAGCCCTTCGCGCATGTCGTCGCCGCTCGTCTCGACCTTCGCCTTCTTCGCGAGCTCGTTCTGTTCGATGTACTTGTTGATGATTCGCGTCATCGCCGCACGCAGGCCGGTGAGGTGCGTGCCGCCGTCCTTCTGCGGGATGTTGTTGGTGTAGCAGAGAACCTGCTCGTTGTACGAGTCGTTCCACTGCATGGCCACCTCGACGAAGATGCGCCGAGTCTCGCCGCCGACCTCCACTTCGCGTTCGCCGCTGGCATGGAACACGTTCGGGTGGATCGTGTTCTTCGAACGGTTGATGTACTCGACGAAGCCCTTGACGCCGCCGGCGAAGGCGAAGTCTTCCTCCTTTCCCTGGCGCTGGTCGACCAGGCGGATGCGCACGCCGTTGTTCAGGAAGCTCAGTTCGCGCAGCCGCTTGCTGAGAATCTCGTAGTGGTATTCGACGTTGCCGAAGATGACGTCGTCGGCCAGGAAATGCACCTCGGTGCCGCGCTGCTGCGTCTCGCCGATCACCTTCATCGGAGAGACGAGGACTCCGTCGCGCTGCTCCACCGTGCGGTTCTGCACGAGGCCGCGCGCGAACTCGGTGAAGTGCACCTTGCCGTCGCGGCGCACCGTCAGGCGCAGCCACTTCGACAGCGCGTTCACGCAGGACACGCCCACGCCGTGCAGGCCGCCGGACACCTTGTAGCTGTTCTGGTTGAATTTCCCGCCCGCGTGCAGCTCGGTCATCGCGATCTCGGCGGCGCTGCGCTTCGGGACGTGCTTGTCGTCCATCTTCACGCCGGTGGGAATGCCGCGGCCGTTGTCGACGACCGAGATCGAGTTGTCGATGTGGATGGTGACGACGATCTCGTCGCAGAAGCCGGCGAGCGCCTCGTCGATCGAGTTGTCGACCACCTCGAACACGAGGTGGTGCAGGCCGGTGCCGTCGGAGGTGTCTCCGATGTACATGCCCGGACGCTTGCGCACCGCCTCCAGGCCTTCGAGGATCTGGATCGACGAGGAATCGTACTGACGTTCTGCTTCGGTCATGTTCACCTTCGGAGTCAGATGCGCATCGGCATCACGACATAGCGGAACTGCTCGTCGCCGGGCACCGTGAGCAGCGCGCTCGTGCCCGAATCGCCGAACTCCATCTGCACGGAAGCGGAGTCGAGATTGGCGAGCACGTCGAGCAGGTAGCCGACGTTGAAGCCGATCTCGAGCCGCTCGCCGTCGTATTCGACCTCGAGCTCCTCGACGGCCTCTTCCTGTTCGGCGTTGCTCGTCTGGACCTGCAGCATGCCCGGCGACAGGCCCAGGCGAACGCCCTTGAACTTGTCGCTCGTGAGGATCGAGGCGCGCGCCAGCGACGCCGCGAAGGCGTCGCGCGACAGCACGATGCGCTTCGTGTAGCCCTGCGGGATGACGCGCTGGTAGTCGGGAAACTTGCCTTCGACGATCTTCGAGACCATTTCGATCCCGCCGAAGCGCAGCCGCAGCTGGCTGGCCGAAACGTCGATGGCCACCGGGTCGTCGCTGTCGGCGAGCAGCCGCTGCAGCTCGAGCACGGTCTTGCGCGGGATGATGACTTCGGCGCGCGCGAGCTCGGCGCCTTCGATCCGCGCATCGCAGTACGACAACCGGTGCCCGTCGGTGGCGACCACCTTCACCAGCGGACCGTCGGTGACCAGCAGCAGGCCGTTCAGGTAGTAGCGGATGTCCTGCTGCGCCATCGCGAAATGCACCATGCGAATCAGGTGCTTGAGGCTGCGTTGCGGCAGCTCGAAGGAAGCGACGAAGCGGTCGGTGACGGCAACCGTGGGGAAATCGGTCGCGTCGAGCGTCTGCAGCGCGAAGCGGCTGCGGCCCGCCTGGATCGTCGCCCGCTTGTTGTCGAGCTTGATCGAGACCTCGGGGCCCTCGGGCAGCGAACGCAGGATGTCGATCAGTTTGCGCGCCGACACGGTGGTGCCGCCGTCCTCGAGGCCCGCGCCGAGCTGCGCGGTGGTTTCGACCTGGATCTCGACGTCGGTGGCCAGGAACGAGACGTCGGGCCCCTTCTTGCGAAGCAGCACGTTGGCGAGGATGGGAAGCGTGTGGCGTCGTTCGACGATTCCGGCCACGGCCTGCAACGGCTTCAGGATCGCATCGCGGTTTGCCTGGATGAACTGCATTCGTTCAATTTCCTGTTGCTGTTGTTGGATGTATCGGCAACAACCCTGGGGACAACCGGGCCCGGGGCGCATCCCCGCTCGCTTTGCGCCCGATTCGTGCCTGTGGAGAGCGCGTTCCGGCCGCTGTGGACGCACTCGAACAACTTCGCGCTGCCCGCAAAAGCGGCACGTTGTTCACAATCGCTCCCGCGCTTGTGCAGCCCTTTGCGGGCCTTGGATCCCGTCGTTGCACGGTGCCGTGTTCAGCCACGAAGCGTCTGCTCGAGCACGTGCAGCTGCCGGTTCCACTCCTGGTCGTGCTGGCGCAGCTCGGCGATGCGCTTGACTGCGTGCATCACCGTGGTGTGGTCGCGCCCGCCGAAGGCCTCGCCGATCTCGGGGAAGCTCTTCTGCGTGAGCTCCTTGGCGAAGTACATCGCGATCTGTCGCGCGCGTGCGATGTGCGCCGGACGCCGCTTGCTGTACATGTCGGCGACCTTGATCTTCAGGAAGTCGGCCACCGTCTTCTGGATCGACTCGATCGAGATCGGCGGGCGATTCAGCTCGAGGAGGTCCTTCAGCGCTTCCTTGGCCAGTTCGGCGGTGACCGGCTTGCCGCGAAAGCGCGCGAAGGCGATCACGCGCAGCAGCGCGCCTTCGAGCTCGCGAACGTTCGATCGCAGGTTCTTCGCGACGAAGAAGGCCACTTCCTCGGGCAGCTTCTCGCCCGACTGCTCGGCCTTCTTCAGCAGGATCGCCACGCGCATCTCGAGCTCGGGCGGCTCGATCTCCACGATCAGTCCCGAGCCGAAGCGCGACACGAGCCGGTCTTCGAAGGCCGACAGCTCCTTCGGATAGGTGTCGCTCGTGATGATCAGCTGCTTGCGCGCGGTGAGCAGCGCCTCGAAGGTGTAGAAGAACTCCTCCTGCGTGCGTTCCTTGCCGCCGAGGAACTGGATGTCGTCGACGAGTAGAAGATCGAGCGACTGGTATTTCTGCTTGAACTCGTGCAGCGACTTGCGCTGGATGCCGCGCACCATCTCGTCGAAGTAGTCCTGCGCGTGGATGTAGCGCACGCGCGCGCCGGGCATGCGCTCGCGGATCGCGTTGCCCACCGCATGCAGCAGGTGTGTCTTGCCCAGGCCCACGCCGCCGTACAGGAACAGCGGGTTGTACGAGGTTCCGGGCCGCTCGACCACCTGCAGCGCCGCCGACCAGGCGATCTGGTTCGCCTTGCCGTGCACGAAGTTCTCGAAGGTGAGCTCGGGGCGCAGCCGCGTGCGCGCGTCGGGCGCGGCGAGCGCGGGAAAACCGGCGGCCGCCGGCGCTTCGCAGGCGGTTTCGACGAGCACCTCGACACCGTCGCCGCGCAGTTCGTCGTCGGTCGCGAAGGCGCCGGACGCGCTCCCGGCGCCTGCGCCGGCGAGCGCATCGGACGGCGCCGCCGAAGCCCCCGAGCGGTGGATCTCGAAGCTCACGCGCAACTCGGGCTCGATCGTGTCGCGCGCGGCGGACTCGATCTGCGACTGGAACTGCGAGCGCACCCAGTTCAGCTTGAAGTGGTTCGGCACGCCGAGCCGCAACAGGTGCTCGGTTTCGTCGTATCCGAGAAAGACGAGCGGCTTGATCCAGGGTTTGAACTGCTGGGCGGGAATTTCGTTCTGTAGCCGTGCCACGCAGGCGAGCCAACGGTCCATCATTTTTTCGATCGGTTCGCGCGCGTGGGCAGGCGGGAGAGAAGGACGACGAGGGAATGCGTCGCGTCGCAGGGCCGGCGCAGTGCGTGCGGACGACGCGCTGCGGCAGGCGACGATTCGACGGGGACAACCCGCATTTTACCTCGCAACCGCGCCTGCGCGCTATCGCCAAATTGACAGGCAGCGCAGTAATGCGTTGTAATGAAAGGCTTTTCGCTTCACTTCGCGCTCAACGTCGAGGCATCGGCCGATGAAACGTACCTATCAACCTTCCGTCGCGCGCCGCAAGCGCACGCACGGCTTCCTCGTACGCATGAAGACCCGTGGTGGACGAGCTGTCATCCGTGCGCGCCGCGCAAAAGGCAGGAAACGCCTCGCCGTCTGAACGTCCCGGCACGCGTCCGGACTCCGCGCCTGCCGCTTCGCTCCGCAGTCGCTCCGGCAACGCCGGCACGCGCGTGCCGCCGGGCATCGTACCGATGCTGCTGCGCACTCGTCCAGCAGCTTCCGGGCGGCACTTCGGCCTGCATCTGGCGAACGTGTCCGACGACCTTGCGGGCCTTCGGGGCCGGCTCATCGTCGCCGCGCCGAAACGCGTGCTGAAGCGGGCAGTCGAACGAAACGCAATGCGCCGCGTCGCGCGCGAAGCCTGGCGCGCCGCGGGACTGGATCGCAGGCCCGTGGTCGGCCTGCTGCGCGTGCGTGCCGCCTTCGAGCCGGCGGCGGCCGAAGCGGGCCTGCCGGCGCGCAAGCGGCTGGCGCGCGCGGAGCTCGACCAGCTCTTTCTCGCGGCGCAGGCCACGCTGCGCCGGCGCGAGTGCGCGCGATGAAAGCCGTTCGCGGCAACTCGCCGGGCGCCGTTCTCGCCGGCGCGATCCGCAGCGTTCTCACCGGCGCAATCCGTTTCTATCGGGCCGCGATCAGCCCCTTCCTCGCCCCGCGCTGCCGTTTCCTGCCCACCTGCTCCGATTATGCGGTGCAGGCGATCGAGCGGCACGGTGCGTTGCGCGGCGGCTGGCTGGCCCTGCGGCGCGTGGCGCGTTGCCATCCGCTGAACCCCGGCGGCATCGACGAGGTGCCGCTACACCTGTCTTCGCGCTGCCGGTGCCGCTGGCCGGCGTCGACGCGCGACGATCCTCCCGTCGAATCCTGATTTTCGAGCCATGCAGACCCAACGAATGATCCTGTGGATCGTGTTCTCGATGTCGCTGCTGTTCCTGTGGGACTCCTGGCAGCGGCACCAGGGACACGCGTCGCTGTTCGGCGGCCCGCCGCCCGCCGAGCAGGGCGTTCACGAAAGTCCGCGCCCGGGATCGACCGCTCCGAGGGGTCCGGCCTCCGACGCGGCGATTCCGCCGCCTACGGCCGCTCCCTCGGCCGACGGCCAGGCCGGCGCGGCAGCCCCGGCGCCGCCGGCGAGCGGCGCCGCGGTCGCATCCGACCGGACCATTCGGCTGGCCAACGACGTGCTCTCGCTCGACATCGACCTGATGGGCGGGCAGGTGCGCCGCGCCGAGTTGCTCGGACACCGCGAGGAGAACGGCGAGCAGGAGCAGAACCTCGTCCTGCTGCAGTACGCGCCCGGACGCATCTACCTCGCGCAGAGCGGACTGATCGGCGACGCGGCGGCGGGCGCATCGTTCCCGACCCATCGCACGCCGATGACGCCGGTGGGCGGCGACGCCGCGCCCCGTGCGCTCGGCGCCGGCGACACCGTGCAATTGCAGCTCGAGGCCGAGAGCGGCGGCGTGCGGCTGGTTCGCACCTACACGCTCGCGCGCGGCGAATACGTCGTGCACGTGAAGGACCAGGTGACCAACGAAAGCCAGGCGCCGCTCAGTCCCGTTCTGTACCTGCAGCTCACGCGCGACGGCGAGGCGCCTGCCGGCGGGTCGAAGTTCTACAGCACCTACACCGGCCCCGTCGTCTACACGAACGAGGACAAGTTCCAGAAGGTGTCGTTCAGCGACATCGAGAAGGGCAAGGCGAGCTACGCGAAGTCGGCCGACGACGGATGGGTGGGCATCATCCAGCACTACTTCGTCGCCGCCTGGATTCCGCAGCAGGGCGTGCGGCGCGACTACTACGCGCGCAAGGTCGACGACAACCTGTACTCTGTGGGCATCAAGGAACCGCTGGGCACGCTCGCACCGAAGGCGACCACCAGCGTCGAATCGCAACTGCTGGTCGGTCCGCAGAAGCAGCGCATGCTCGAGGCGATCGCGCCGGGACTGGACCTCACGGTGGACTACGGCTGGCTCACCGTCATCGCCAAGCCGATCTACTGGCTGCTCGAGAAACTGCACGCGCTGGTGGGCAACTGGGGCTGGTCGATCGTGCTGCTGACGTTGCTGATCAAGACGATCTTCTTCCCGCTGCAGGCGGCGAGCTACCGATCGATGGCGCGGATGAAGGCCGTCACGCCGCGACTCACGGCGATCCGCGAGCGCTACGGCAACGATCGCGTGAAGATGAACCAGGCGATGATGGAGCTGTACAAGACCGAGAAGATCAACCCGCTCGGCGGCTGCCTGCCGATCGTCGTGCAGATCCCGGTGTTCATCGCGTTGTACTGGGTGCTGCTCGCGTCGGTGGAGATGCGCAATGCGCCGTGGATCGGCTGGATCCACGACCTCTCCGCGCCCGATCCCTTCTTCATCCTGCCGCTGGTGATGGCCGGCACGATGTTCATCCAGGTGAAGCTGAACCCCACGCCGCCGGATCCGATCCAGGCGAAGATGATGATGATCATGCCGCTGGTGTTCTCGGTGATGTTCTTCTTCTTCCCGGCGGGGCTCGTGCTGTACTGGCTGGTGAACAACGTGTATTCGATCGCGCAGCAGTGGGTGATCAACAAGAAGCTCGGGGTGCTGCACAAGTGACGCGCACGCGCGCATCGTGCGCGCCTGTCCGACGCCGGCGTCGCGTCGCCCGTTGACCGGGGCCGGCTTTCGCCGGCTTCGGCAGACGCCCTCGCCCGCCACGTGAACGAACCGATCGCCGCCATCGCCACCGCTTCCGGACGCGGCGGAATCGGCGTGGTGCGCGTCTCCGGGCGCGGATTGCGGCCGTTGGTCGAGGCGGTGCTGCGCCGTTCGCCGTTGCCGCGGCATGCGACCTACGGACCGTTCTTCGCCGCCGACGGCGGCGTGATCGATCGCGGCATCGCGATCTACTACCCGGCGCCGCACTCGTACACCGGCGAGGACGTGCTCGAACTGCAGGGCCACGGCGGCCCGGTCGTGCTGCAACTGCTGCTGCGCCGCGTGCTCGACGCGGGTGCGGCGCTGGGCGTGCGCCTGGCCGAGCCGGGCGAGTTCACGCAGCGCGCGTTCCTGAACGACAAGCTCGACCTCGCGCAGGCCGAGGCGGTGGCCGACCTGATCGACGCGAGCACCGAGCAGGCGGCGCGCTCGGCCGCGCGCTCGCTGTCGGGCGAGTTCTCCGACGCCGTGCACGCGCTGGTCGAACGGCTGATCGAATTGCGCACGCTGGTCGAGGCGACACTCGATTTTCCCGAGGAGGAGATCGACTTCCTCGAGGCGTCGGATGCGCACGGGCGCCTGGCGGCGTTGCGTTCCTCGCTGGATGCGTTGCTCGTGAAGGCGCGCCGCGGCGCGCTTTTGCGCGAAGGGTTGAACGTCGTACTGCTCGGCGAGCCGAACGTCGGCAAGAGCTCGCTGCTCAATGCGCTGGCCGGCGCCGAAATCGCCATCGTCACCGACGTACCCGGGACGACGCGCGACCGGATCGCGCAGGCGATCCAGATCGACGGCGTTCCGCTGAACGTCGTCGACACGGCGGGCCTGCGCGACACCGAGGACGTCGTCGAGCGCCTGGGCATCGCGCGCACGTGGCACGAAGCGGGCCGGGCGGACGTCGTTGTTCATCTGCTCGATGCGCGCGAGGGCGGTGCGGCGGGCGCATTGGCGATCGAGGACGAACTCGAACGCAGGCTCGTGCGTCACGTCCCCGTCGTGCGTGTCTACAACAAGATCGATCTCGCGGGCATCGAGGCGCACATCGCACGTGCGACGATCGCGCGAGCCGCGGGCGAGACGCCGACCGACGGCGTTCCCGTCGAAGCCTCGATGTGGTTGTCGGCCAGGACCGGCGACGGAATCGAGCTGTTACGCCGGCTGCTGCTCGAACTCGCCGGCTGGCAGGCGGACGGCGAATCGACCTTCATCGCGCGCGAGCGGCACCTCGTTGCGCTGCGCGCCGCACGCGATCACCTCGAGGCCGCCGCCGCGCGCGCCGACGAAGGCGATCTTCACCTGGATCTGTTCGCCGAGGAACTGCGGCTCGCGCAGGAGCGGCTGAACGAGATCACCGGGGCGTTCGGCGCGGACGATCTGCTGGGGGTGATCTTCAGCCGGTTCTGCATCGGGAAGTAGGCGGGTATCGACGCGCGGGTCGATGAGGTGCCGGCGGCAGGACATGCCGGTGCGTTGCCAGTGCCGATCCACCGATTATTCGTATCTGCGCGGTGCCGGCTCCGCGGCCAGCAGCAATGGCTTCTGCGGCGCGGCCGGTGACCCGAGGATGTGATCCTCGAGGTGCTGCGCCATCGCCCCATCCGTGCAGTACACGTAGCAGCCCTTCATTCCTCGAGTCATCAGAGTTCTGTATGTGTTTCGAATGATCTCGGCCGCCTTCTTGCCGGCAGAGATCGGGTCCGCTCTCGCAGCCTTCTTGAACCCCTTGATCGACTGGTCCTGCCGGGATCGCTTTTCCGGGCACGCGATCACCTCCCCGTTGCGCGCGATCAGATCGGGTCCGATGATCACGCCGATGTAATCCACTTCCAGTCCTTGGCAAGTGTGAATGCAGCCGATTTGCTTGACCGAATCCGTTGCCGTAATCCACAAGCCACCGTCCCTGGTCAAATTCCATTGCATTGCAAAGCCGTGCTCGGGAATGACCACATCCTGGGCGGAAGAGTCGGACTTGCTTTTCCAGTCCCAGCAGTAACCTGCGACCATGCGCGCGCGATTGGAGCCGAGGTTGCGCTCTTCGATCAGTCGCTGGAGCTCGGTCGGCGAATCGAGGACACGGAAATCGTATTCTGCAGGATCGAGCTTCTCGTTTGCTGTCGGCCGGATTCCAAGAACGTGATCGAGCCATCCGAGGTAACCGTCCGATCCGCTGCATCGGAACTGCGACTCGAGACGCAAGTGCGTGATGTCGGCATTGTCGGCATAGGCTTCGATTTCCGCCTTTCTGCCGATGTCCTTCCAGGTGACGCGTTGATCCTCGTCGATGAAGAATATGGCGCAGCGGGTAGCCTGGATGATCTCCTTGATCTGGTGTTCACCGAGATTGCCGAATAGTCCGGACTTTTCGTTGAGCCGATGCGCTTCATCGACGATCAGCGCGTCGAAGGTGTCTGCTTTCGCTCCGATGAACTCGCCCGAGCCGGAAAACAGATTGGTGATCTGCGACCTGCGGTAAGTACCAGCGAGCTGCTTCTCGAATACTGCGCGCGGGGCGTTGTTCTTGGTCACGTAACGTGCCAACAGGCGCCTGGCGGTCAGCGCGGCGAGCAGGTTGATCGCAACGACCGATTTTCCGGTTCCAGGCCCGCCGTCGACGATGACCACTTGTTTTCGCTTCTTCGCGGCAGTCGCTGCCTTGGCCAGCGCGGTCTCGTAGGTCACCTTCTGGTCGTCGACCAGCACGAATTCGCGCTTTCCGGCCAACATCCCCAGCAGAGCGTCGACGAGGCGCTTCGATGGCCGGATGCGCCCGTTCTCGATCTGGACGATGAGGTTGCCGCGGTCGCCTCGCCGTATGTAGCGGGCAATGAACGCTCGCAGTCGTTCACGCTCCTCGGGCCCGCTGATGAAGAACGGTGCCTTGGCGGTGTAGTACGCATACGGAGACCCTTCCAGGACGGCGCGATCCCGGAAGTTGTGCAGATAGGCACAGGGCCGCAGAGTGACCGCCCTCTGATAAACGGCCTCGTTGAAGCCCTGCAACATCTCCGCATAGGACCAGGCCTGGTACGACGGATGGCTGGTGCTGACTTGGCCGCCTCCCATCCAGGTGGTCACCACCCCATCTTGCTCGGTGGCAGCAGCGGTCTCCCATTGCTTGAGTTCCACGACGATGAGGTTGGCCTTCTCGGCCTCGGCCGAGCCCGACAACAAGAGATCGATTCGTTTCGAAGTCTGCGGAATCGTGTATTCCACCGCAATGCCGCAGTCGTCAGGGATCGAATCGTCGTTGAGTACTTTGGCCATCGCCAGCAGCGACTCTTTCCACGCGAGGATCTGGCCCGGAGGCACCTTGTGCCCGGTCTCTTCCCTGTAGGCGGCGAGAATGACTGCCTCGATATCGTGCTTGAATACGTCGTCGAGGAAGCCGGACTTGGTGGACTTGTAGATGATCATGCAGGCGGCTTAGGGAACGTACTTGTCGGCCGACCCGCGCACCTTGTCCGCGGGATATTTCCGCGCGTTGATGACGAGCTTTCCTGCCGCTGCGGCCAGCGGATCGATGTCCAGTTTGTCGGCGAGCCTTACGAGGTAGATCAAGACGTCAGCGATTTCCTCGCGCACTGCTTCCAGTTGAGCCGCCGACAGATGCCTGCTCTGCTCTTCGGTCAGCCATTGAAACGGTTCCTGCAATTCGGCAGCCTCCACCGAAAGCGCAGCAACGAGGTTCTTCGGGGAGTGAAACTGGTCCCAGTCTCGGTCTGCAGCGAATTGTCGTAGAGCATCGCGAAGCGACTCCAGATCATTCATAAAGTTCTCCAGCGCTCGGAAGGCTCTTCGCTCTGTTTGCCGCAGTACGGCAGCTTCCAGCACGTCACGGCCAGCACGTCGGGGGTCAGCCACTCTCTGCTTCGCAGCGTCGTCCCGGCGTGGATGAAATTCATTCACGCCGCGAATAAGCAGGCCCTTGGTGGTGTCGAGGGCATGATCGGCTCGCGCCCTTGGCTGCGGCATTCAATGCCGCGACGAAGGCCGCCGCATGCAATGTACGGCGTTCGACCCTACCCCACCAGCGCGACGCCCGCCTGTACCGCCTTGCGGTTGATCTCCGCGACCCCGGCCGACTGGTAGCGCGAGATGGCCGTCTCGAATGCCGCGAGCGGAAAGATCCGCGATTCCGCGAGGATCGCCGCCATGGCGACGATGCTCGACGAGTAGCGTCCGATCTGCCGGGCCGCCTTCAGCAAGGGAAGCCTGCGCACGCGTGCGAGCGTCTGCGGGATTTCGAAGCTCTCGTCGAGGAACAGCGTACAGGTTGCGGGAAGCCGCGCGATCCATCGGTGCGTCTTCTTCAGGCCGTCGACCGACACGACCGCGAAGAAATCCGGCGAGTCGATCGCCGTGTATTCGATGCGTTGCGGGGAGAAGCTGATCTCCGACACCGAATGTCCGGTCATCACGGTGATCGGGTAGTCGTCCTTCTGCGTGGCGTCCAGCCCGCACAGGATGCCCGCGCGCGCCAGGGTCGTCGCTGCCGATTTCACTTTCTGTCCGGCACTTCCCGCGACGACGATGCCGACCTGGCGATCGAGCGAGTGCTCGAACGCGCGCTCGAGGACGACGCGCTGTGCTGTCTTTGCGCGCGCCGCGCAATTCGCACGATAGCCGGCGCCGAATTCGGTGCGTTCGCGTTCGACCAGAAGGCCGCGCGCCATTCCGGTGGCGCCGAACAGATCGATCAGCGCCTGCTTGCTCAGGTCGTTGCGTGGCATGTAGTAGGCGGTGCACATCTCCCAGATGTCGAGCACCGCGAAGCCCGGATGGCGCACGCCCTGGACGATGCGTTCGGCAAGGTCGGCGTCGTGCGTCATGCCGCGATAGACCCAGGTGGCGCCCGCGCCGGCGAGTGTCGCGCAGATGTCCATCGGCCCTTCGAGGTTGCCGTTCGCGGTGGTTGCGGTAATCGCGCCGATCGGCGTGGTCACCGAATGCTGGCCACCGGTCATGCCGTAATTGAAGTTGTTCGCGACGAGCAGCGTGATGTCGAGGTTGCGGCGTGCCGCGTTGAGCAGGTGCGCACCGCCGATTCCGCATCCGCCGTCGCCGATCAGTGCGATCACGGTGAGGTCCGGGCGCGCTAGTTTCAGGCCGGTGGCATAGGTGATCGATCGGCCGTGCAGTCCGTGAAAGCCGCTCGTCGAGAAATGGCGATCCGACAGGCCGATGCAGCCGATGTCGGTGACGATGACCGTTTTCGCCGGGTCGACCTGCAGCAGGACGAGCGCGCGATCGAGCTCCCGGAGCAGCAGGCTGTGCCCGCAGCCGGGGCAGAACGGCAGGGGTCCGGCCGCTGTCGGAATGTACGAAGCAACGGCTTCCGGAGCGTTCATGCCAGCGCTCCTTCGCGCAGGATCGTGGTCGGCGACAGCAACGTCGTGTCCATCCGGTTCACGCCGACGACTTCGGCGTCCCTCGGTGACAGGCGCTCGATCTCGTATCGATACTGGCCCATGTTCATTTCCGGGACGACGATCCGGCGCATGCCGCGCATCGCGGTGCGGATCGCGTTCTCGGGCACCGGATACAGGGTCTGCAGTACCAGTGAAGCGACCCGCGCGCCTTTGGAACGAGCTTCGCGCACGGCCACGCCCGCGGCGCGCGAGGTCACGCCGTAGCTGATCACCAGCGTCTCCGCGCCGTCCTGCGGATCGTGCCGAAACAGCGCGATGTCGCCGGCGGCCGCGTCGATCTTCGCGATGTAGTGATCGATCATCGCCTGCGTGACCTCCGGGTCCGCGCTGAGGAGGGCGGCCTGGTCATGGGTCGACGTCGTGAAGCGCGTGACGTGCTCGCCGCCGAAATCGGTGAACGGCGGCACTTCCTCGGGCCGCTCGAACTGGTGCGGCAGCGCGGGCACGCCGGCTTGCGGGCGGTGCCGCTCGACGAGCGCGGGGATCCCGAGCCGATCGAGATCGACCGCTTCGCGCGTCATGCCGATCTCCTTGTTCGACAGCACGAAGACCGGCGTGCGATAACGCTCGGCGAAATTGAATGCGTGGATCGTCAACACATAGGCCTCGGCGACGCTCGCCGGGCACAGTGCGATGACCGGCAGTCCGCCGGAGGTGACCCAGCGGGTGAAGCAGATGTCGCCGTCGGCGCCCTTGGTCGCCGATCCGGTGGCCGGACCCTGTCGCTGCACGTTGACGATGACCAGCGGCGTCTCGCCGATCATCGCCAGCCCGATGTTCTCGCTGTACAGGCTGATGCCGGGGCCGCTGGTGGCCGTCATGGCCTTGGCGCCCGCCATCGAGGCGCCGATGCAGAAGCCGATCGATGCGATCTCGTCCTCGGCCTGCACCGCGATGCCGCCGTGCGACGGCAGCAGGTCGATCATGCCCTGCAGGATGGTGGAAGCGGGGGTGATCGGATAACCGGCGAAGAAGCTGCAACCGGCTTTCAGCGCGGCGCGCGCGATCGCCTCGTTACCCTCGATCACTACTGTCCGGTTAAACGAGCCGCGCCGCGGCCGAGAGCAAGCATTGGCGCGGGCTGCAGGCTGATTTTGTTTGGTGCCGATTTGAACTTCGACTTCCAAGAACTGGGTAGCTTCCCGGGGTTGAGATCCCCGAGGAGCGCGCGTGAACGTAGGCAAGACGCTGTTCGCCCAGGTCATGGAGTTCGTGCCATGGACGAGCTTCACACGCATCGTGCAGCGCCACTCGGGCAATGCGGGCGTGCGCACGCTGACGTGCGCCGAGCAGTTCCGTGCGATGGCGTTCGCACAGCTGACGTGGCGCGAGAGCCTGCGCGATATCGAAGCGAGTCTGTCGGCGAACGCGAACAAGCTGTACGCGATGGGCTTTCGCTCGGCGGTGAGGCGCTCCACGCTGGCCGACGCCAACGAGCGGCGCGACTGGCGCATCTGGGCCGATCTGGCCGCCTTGCTGATTCGCCGTGCACGCAAGCTCTACGCAAGCGAGCCGCTGGGCGTGGAGCTCGACAACACCGTCTACGCTGGATTCCAGCACGATCGATCTGTGCCTGAATCTGTTCGACTGGGCACCGTTTCGCTCGACCAAGGCCGCGATCAAGCTGCACACGCTGCTGGACCTGCGCGGTGCGATCCCCGCGTTCATCCACATCAGCGACGGCAAGCTGCACGACGTGAACGTGCTGGATATGCTCGGCTTCGAGCCCGGTGCGTTCTACGTGATGGATCGCGGCTACGTGGATTTCACGCGGCTGTATGCACTGCATCAGGCCGGCGCCTTCTTCGTCACCCGCGCCAAGTCGCCCATGGACGCACGTCGGGTCTACTCCGAGACCGTGGATCGCACCACGGGCTTGATCTGCGACCAGCGCGTGATGCTCAACGGCTACTACTCGACCAGGAAGTATCCCGAGCACCTGCGGCGCATCCGGTTCAAGGACCCCGAGTCGGGAAAGACGCTGGTCTTCCTGACCAACAACACCACGCTGCCGGCGTCGACGATCTGCGCGCTCTACAAGAGCCGCTGGCAGGTCGAGCTGTTCTTCAAGTGGATCAAGCAGCACCTGCGCATCAAGCACTTCCTGGGCACCAGCGAGAATGCCGTCAAGACGCAGGTGTGGTGCGCCGTGGCGACCTACGTGCTCATCGCCATCGTCAAGAAAGAGCTTCAACTCGACGCCTCGCTCTACACATGTCTACAGATCTTGTCGGTATCGGTCTTCGAGAAAACCGAGCTTTCATGCGCCTTGCAGCCCGATGAGCCTCGAACCGAAATACCACCAGACGATAACCAACTGATTCTGTTCGATTTTTAACCGGACAGTAGTGACCCTCGATGAACTCCAGGCCCATGGCTCTTCCTGCTCGAGGCACGGTCCTGCACTGGTACGCCGACCCCGGGGGGCATCGCAACCCGAAGGCGCGCCTTCGGCCTCCGGGTCGGCGTACGGGCAGGTATGCCGGATTCGCCCGCTGTGCGGGATTCAGTGGATCGCGCCGAAGGAAATTCCCTGCGCAAGCGGCAGTTCGCGCGAATGGTTCACGGTGTTGGTCGCCCGGCGCATGTAGTTGCGCCATGCGTCGGAGCCGGCTTCGCGCCCTCCCCCGGTTTCCTTGTCTCCTCCGAATGCGCCGCCGATTTCGGCGCCCGACGGACCGATGTTCACGTTGGCGATGCCGCAGTCGCTGCCGGCGGCCGACAGGAACTTCTCGGCCTCGCGGAGATCGTTGGTGAAGACGCACGACGACAGTCCGTGCGAGACGTCGTTCTGCATCGCGATCGCGTGGTCGAAATCTTCGTAGGGGAGCACGTAGAGAATCGGCGCGAAGGTCTCCTTGCGCACGAGGTCGTCCTGTTCGTCGACTTCGACGATCGCCGGGCGGACGTAGTACGCGTCGGGGAAGCGTTCGGACAGCACCCGCTCGCCGCCGCTGACGCGCGCGCCCGCGGCGGTCATCGCCGACAGCGCCGATTGCATGTTCTCGAAGGCGACGCGGTCGATCAGCGGTCCGACCAGCGTCTGCGCCTCGAGCGGGTCGCCGATGCACACCGATGCATACGCGTCTTTCAGTCGGGGCAGCAGCTTCGGCGCGACTTCGCGATGCACGATGAGCCGGCGCAGCGTGGTGCATCGCTGGCCCGCCGTACCCACCGCGCTGAACAGGATGGCGCGCAGCGCCAGGTCGAGGTCGGCCGACGGCGCGACGATCATCGCGTTGTTGCCGCCGAGTTCGAGCAGGCACCTGCCGAGGCGCGCGGCCACGCGCACACCGATCTCGCGGCCCATGCGGGTCGAGCCGGTGGCGCTCAGCAGTGCGATCGACCGATGATCGACGAGGAGCTCGCCCGTTTCCCGGCCGCCCACGAGCACCTGCGACAAGGCGGCGGGCACGGGCGCTGCGCCGGCCGTCTGCGCGAAACCGCGGGCCGCTTTCTCGAAGATCGCCTGGCAGGCCAGCGCGGTCAGCGGCGTCTTCTCCGACGGCTTCCAGATCACCGCATCGCCGCAGACGAGGGCAAGCGCCGTGTTCCACGCCCATACGGCCGCGGGAAAGTTGAATGCGCTGATCACGCCGACGACGCCCAGCGGATGCCACGTCTCCATCATTCGATGGCCGGGGCGCTCGGAGGGCATCGTGAGCCCGTAGAGCTGGCGCGACAGCCCGAGCGCGAAGTCGCAGATGTCGATCATCTCCTGCACTTCGCCGAGCCCCTCGGGCAGGATCTTGCCGGTCTCGATCGTGATCAGCCGCCCGAGCAGTTCCTTGTTCGCGCGCAGTTCGTTGCCGAACAGGCGGACCAGCTCGCCGCGCCTGGGCGCCGGCACCGAGCGCCAGGCGACGAACGCGTGCTGCGCCGCCTCGATCGCCCGGGCGACGTGGGCTTCGTCGTGCGAGCGCAGGCGCGCGAGGCAGCGCCCGTCGATCGGCGAGTGGACCGGAAGGTCGCCGTCGGCACGGCAGGCGGAATCGATTCCCAGGGATCGGAAAAGCTCGTTCATCGGATCTCTCTCAGCGCAGTGTCTCGCGCAGCAACAGCGCGAGTGCCGACGCTGCCGACAGACCGAGCACGAAAGGCCGAACCCGGCCGCGATCGATATAGCCGATGGCGTGGCGCGAGAGACGAAAGCCGAGCCACACCGGAACCAGCAGCCAGAGGCTGTGGAGCAGTTCCACGACGGGCGCACGGTCGACCGCGATCAACGCGGCCAGCGAGATCGTCGAGCCCAGGACGAAGAACGCGCCCATCGTCGAACGAATCGTCGGCCCGGACGCGTTCTGGTACACGAGCGCCATCGGCGGTGCGCCCACCGAGGTGATCGTTCCCATGTAACCCGAGGCGAGGCCGGCGGCGACCAGGTTGTTGCGCGTGGGCCGGGCGTGCCAGCCGCTCGCGCTCACCGCCACGGCCGCCAGGATCAGCAACGAGAAGATCGCCGGAAATGCCGACGCCGGCACGAGTGCGAGCGTGGCGCCGGCGGCAGCGGCGCCGAGCACGCGGCCGGCGGTGGCGAAACTCAGCCCGGGCAGATCGATCGCATGACGTTCGCGAAGCGCGGTGAACACCGACAGCAGCAACGACAGCAGCAGCAGCGGCCCCGGAACCAGGGTCGGCTCGAGCATCACCGCAACGGGCGCAGCGAGCATGCCGAAGCCGATCCCGGTCGACGCCTGCAGCGCCGCCGCCGCCGTGACGGTGGCGACCAGCGCCAGCACGATCGCCCAGCTCACGCGCCGCACTCCCGGGTCATGCGACTGCGAGCGCCGGGACCGTGGCTCGCGCCGCGAAGACGTCGGTCAGGCCGGCTGCCGCCACGCGCGCGCGAATGGTCTCGACGTTCGTGGTGTACGTGCCCCTTTCCTTCATCCGTTCGAAGTACACCGAGCCGGAGAACGTGAACTTCAGCCCGAGTCCGGCTTCGGTCTGCATCTGTTCGCGTACGTGCGTGATCGCGTCGCCCACGGCGAGGCTGTCGGGCAGCACGAGCAGCGGTTCGCCCCGGATCGCGCGGGCCGCGTTGTATCCCGCCAGGACTCCGGTGCTCACCACTTCGGTATGACCGACGAGCAGTCCGGCCTTCTCGCCGGCGCAGAAGAGATTGTCGAGTCCGTCGACCTGCAACGCATCGTTGCGCGGCGACATGGCGAGGTAGCGAACCGAGTTGCCGATGCCGCCGGCGTAGGGGTCCTCGTAGCGGGCATTCTCGAAGCCGGGCACCGCGCGAAGTTCGTCCAGCGGAATGAACGGCGACATCAGCTTCGCGTGGCCGGTGTCGAGCAGCACGAGGTTGTCGCTGAATTCCTGCAGTGCGTACTGCTGGCACGCCTTGTAGGTGAGCTTGTCGGCGCCGCTTTCCTTGTCCTTGCCGGGAATCGGCACGACGGCCACGCCGGTGCGTTCGAGCTCCGCGCGGATGGGCGCCGCCAGGGACTCCTTGTGCAACTTGCAGGAGCCGCTCATGGCGCCGGTGCGGCCGTGCTTCTGGCCGTTCATCTCGGTGACGCCCGCGCGTCCGGCGATGCTCACCCGATTGCCGAAGGTGTGGCAGCGCAGCACGCACATCGCGCAGCCGTTGCCGTGCGACTTGCAGACGTTCGGCACTCCTGCGGTGCCGGTGGTTTCGATGAAGACGTCGGCCGCGAAGCGGCGCGCACCTTCGCTCTTGTGCGTCGACACCGCTGCGATGCGCCTGCCGTCCATTTCGACATCGGTGATTCGCACGCGGTGCAGCACGCGAACGCCGGCGGCGGCGAGCACGCGTCGCACTGCGGGCTCGATCGCCGCGACGTTGTACAGCGACGCGTGGCTGTGCCCGGGAAATTCGACGCCGGTGTGCAGTGCGCAGCTGTCCATCGCGGCGAACATCTCGCCGCCGCCCATCGCGATCATCTCTTCCGCGGCAGTGAAGCGCCCGTTGTTGCGGAAGATGCCGCCGACCAGCCCCGTTCCCAGCAGCATGTCGGAGCGTTCGAGCAGCACGACTTCGGCACCCTGCTTCGCGGCGGAGACGGCGGCGGAGCAGCCCGCCCAGCCGCCGCCGATGACGACGATTTTCATCGCAGATCTCCTGTGTCCGGCCGGGAGTTGGCGCGGTGGTGGCTCATCGGGTCCTTGCCTGCGGTCTTCAGCCACGAATAGACCGGCGGCAGATCGCTGACCAGCGGTTCGATCACGATGTCGAGGAATGCCGGTCCTTGGTGCGCGAAGGCCTCGTCGAGCGCCGTCGCGAGCTGCGCCGCGTCCTCGACGCGCCAGGAGCGAATGCCGTAGGCGGAGGCGACGCGGCTCATGTCGCCGGGCGAGAAGTCGACCGACAGGAACCTGCTGCGGTTGTGCAACGACTGCAGCGTCTTGATCCAGCCGAAGCAGCCGTTGTTGAAATGGATCAGCACGGCCGGTACCTGCAGGCGCGCCAGCGTCTCGAGTTCCCCGGCCGACATGCCGAGCGAGCCGTCGCCGAACAGACCTACCGGTCGTGCATCGGGCCGCGCGAACCACGCGCCCACCACCGCCGGGATCGCGTAGCCGAGCCCGCCGAACGCTCTCGGGATCAGCACGCGCGAACCGTCACCGGCCAGTCGCAGGAAGCGCGTGATGTGCGGCGTGGGCGTGCCGGCGTCGGCGATCACGACCGACGGCGACGGGAGGCGGCGATTCAACTCGTGGATCACGCGCTGCGCCTTCAACGGAGCGGTGTCCGAATGCAGCACGGCTTGCGATTCGCTCCAGAAGCGGTCGCGATCGGCGTTGAGTTCGCGCACCCAGGCGGAGGTGGGCGCCGCGCGCGCCGGCAAGCGCTCGAGCAGGTCCTCGATCACCAGGCGCGCATCCCCGGCGACGCTGAGCGTGTTCTCGAAGTTGTTGGCCAGCACGGTGGGGTCGAGATCGATCTGCAGGATCCGGCGCCCGGGCCGCGGCGACGGCAGCGTCCACTTGATCGTCGAGACCGAGCCCATCTTGCAGCCGACATACAGAAGAACGTCGGCCTCCTCGACCGCGCGATGCGCGTGCGGATGGAAACCGTTGTCCCCGATGACGCCGAGGGCGAGCCAGTGCTCGTCCGGAATCGTGCCCTGTCCCGAGATGGTCGTGACCACCGGTGCATGAAGCCTTTCGGCGAGCGAGCGGATCTGCGCATTGGCGCTCGAGTGATTCACGCCGCCGCCGGCGACGATGACCGGGCGCTCGGCGTCGACCAGATGCGCGAGCAGTTGCGTAATCGTTTCGGCACTGCCCCGGGTGCGATAGGCCGGGTACGTGCGGCACTCGGACTCGGCGTGCAGGCTGGCGCGATCCGTCGCCACGGCGTTGTTCATCGTTTCGGTGGGAAACGCCAGGTGCACGGCGCCCGGGCGTCCGGTGGTCGCGATGCGGAATGCGCGGCGCAGCGTCTCGGGGATCTTGTCCGCGGTCTTCAGGAACGACGAGAACTTGGTGATCGGCTCGAAGAGCTTGTGGTGCTCCATTTCGGTGATCGTTCCCTTGCCTTCGCCGGCGAGCGAGACGCCGGAGGTGAAGAGGATCACCGGTATCGAGGAGGCGTTCGCTTCGGCGACGCCGGGCACCGAATACAGCGCGCCGGCGCCGCTGGGGCATTCGCAGACCCCGGGACGATGCGACAGGCGCGCGTAGGCGTCGGCCATGAAGGTCGCCGACCGCTCGTCGCGGGCCATCACGTGGCGAATGTGCTCGGCCGCGTCGTACAGCGCATCGTAGAACGCGAGACTCGTGTCACCGGGGACCCCGAAGATCACTTCGACGCGGTACTCGAGCAGCATGCGCACCAGAGCCTGCGCGCCGTTGACGGTACTGGGCCTGGTTTCGGACATCGCCCCCTCGCTATTGACTCTGCGTGCTGTATTCCATACTGTATGCAATCCGGCGTACGGGTCAAGCGAAATGTTTCGGCGCCCTCCGACCTTGTTTCGATATCGAGGCGCCGCAGCGGGCTCAGCGGCCCGGCAGGCTGTCGGCGAGAAGTTGCGGAAACGCCGGGACGCCGGAGGGCTCGGAGGTGTCGGGCTCGTCGTGCCGCTTGCGGTGCGAGGCACCCACGTTGAGCACGTGGCGGCTCGACAGGATTGCCGCCAGGTCTTCGTCCCCGCTCGCCACCGCAGCGAGGATCGCCGCGTGTTCGGCCCACGACTGGCGCGCCCGCCAGCCGAGGCTCGTCGCGTACAGCCACGCGGTCTTGTCGCGCAGCGACTGGATGAATTCGTTCAGATGCCGATTGCGCCCGATGCGCGCCATCAGCGCATGCACCTCGGTGTGCAGCGCCGCCAGCGCTTCGTTGTCGCCGGCCGCGCTGGCGCTCTCGCCGCGCGAGAGGAGTTCGGCGATACCGAGCCGGTCGTCGGGACTGCAGCGACGCGTTGCCAGCCTGGCGCACAGGCCCTCGAGCGAGGCGCGCAGCTCGACGATCTCGTTCGCCTCTTCCTCGGACACCTTGGTGACGGCAGCGCCGCGTCGAGGACTGATTTCGACCAGCCCTTCGGCTTGCAGCGCACGCAGCGCCTCGCCCACCGGATACCGCGAAACGCCCAGCTCGTTCGCCAGCTGTTCTTCGACGAGCCGCTCGCCGGGTTGGTATTTCCCGCGGAAGATCGACTGGCGAATCGCCTCGGTCACCGCCTGGCGCAGTGTCGGATGCTTCGCGCCGAGCTTGTCCGGCGGCGCGCTGTGGAAAGTCATCGGTTTCGTCGAAAAACTTGATCTGGATCGTCTGCAGTATACAAAATCCAGTCGAGCATGCGAAAAAAAACTCACTCGCTCGCGGCTTCCCTTCCTGCCAGGAGACACCATGACCGCTCGATCGCTGCTCCGCATCGCTCTCGCATTGCTCTGCGCGGCTTTCTGGATACCGGCCGCATCGGCCCAGCAGCTCACGATCGCGCTCGGCTCCGAGCCGACCACGCTCGATCCGCAGGTCCGCGAGGACGGCAGCGAGCGCGCGGTGAACGACAACGTCTACGAGACCCTGCTGGCGCGTACGCCGGACGGGAACCTGGCGCCCGGGCTGGCCGCGGCGATGCCGGCGCTGGTCGATCCGACCACGTGGGAAGTGAAGCTTCGTCCGGGCATCCGCTTTCACGACGGTTCGCCGCTCGATGCCGCCGCGGTTGCCTACAGCATCGAACGCGTCATCGATCCGAAATTGAAGTCCGAGCAGGCGTCATTCTTCTCCACCATCGCGGGCGCTTCGAAGGTCGACGACCTGACCGTGCGGATCCGGACGAACGGACCCGATCCGATCATGGCCGCGCGCCTGTACTGGCTGAAGATCGTCTCGCCCGCGCACGCGGCAGGCAAGCAGATCGGCACCGCGCCGCTCGGTACCGGTCCGTATCGTTTCGTCGGCTGGAACCGCGGGCGCGACATCACGCTCGAGGCGAACAAGGACTATTGGGGCGAGAAGCCCCGCGTCCAGAAAGTGGTCTACCGCTTCGTCTCGGAACCCGGTACGCGCCTTGCGGGCCTGATGGCGGGCGAATTCGACCTCATCACGAACCTGCTGCCCGAGTTCGTCGAACGCGTGCCGAAGGCCGCGCACGTACGGGGGCTCGAAAATCCGATCGTGATTCTCAATGCCGACGGCGGCATCACGAAGGACGTGCGCGTGCGCAAGGCGCTGAACCTGGCGGTGGACAAGAAGGCCCTCGCCGAGGGGCTCTTCGAAGGACGCGCGATCGTCGCGCCCGGCCAGTTGCTCGGCCCGGCGCACTTCGGCTTCAACGAGAAGCTGGCGGCCTATGGGTACGACCCGAAGCAGGCGCGGAAGCTGCTCGAGGAAGCCGGCGTGGTGGGCAAGAAGATCCAGATGGTCGGCACTTCGGGTCGCTGGCTGAAGGATCGCGAAGTGATCGAAGCGGTAGCGGCGTACTGGCAGGACGTGGGCCTGAAGGTCGACGTGAAGATCTACGAGTTCGGCGAGTACCTGAACCGGCTGTTCGACCGCAACACGCGGGCCGACGCGATCTTCGTCGTCAATTCCAACGAGATGATGGACGCCGACCGCAGCCTGTCCGCCTACTACAAGGCCGGTGGCGTCGGCGCGTCGAACACCGATGCCGAACTGGCCGGGCTGATCGACTCGGCGCGTACCGAAGTGGACACGGGCCGACGCCGCGCGATGTATCACCAGGCGGTGCAGCGCGCGTGGGACAACGCCTATTTCGTCTGGCTGCTGAACATCGAGGACGTCTACGGCACGAGCAAGCGCCTGCAGTGGACGCCGCGCATGGACGGCAAGATCCTGGTCAAGGAAATGTCGCTGAAGTGAGCGCCCCATGGGCCGCTATCTGCTGAGTCGCCTGTGGCACGGGTTCATCGTCATCTTCGGCGTGACGGTGATCGTGTTCGTCGTCACCCGCATGGTCGGTGATCCGGTGGCGATGATGCTGCCGCTCGAGGCCACCGCCGAGCAGCGCAGCGCTTTCGAACACGAGCTC
This sequence comes from Burkholderiaceae bacterium, assembly GCA_023954015.1. Classification (GTDB taxonomy): domain Bacteria; phylum Pseudomonadota; class Gammaproteobacteria; order Burkholderiales; family Burkholderiaceae_E; genus Zeimonas. Next base: position 208,409 of record JAMLIS010000001.1, on the reverse strand, counting down.
GGATTCGATCGGCCGATCCCCGTCCAGTTCGCCGAATTCGTCGCCGGTGCGGCGCGGCTGGACTTCGGCGATTCGCTCTGGCAGCGAAGGCCCGCGATGGAGATCGTGCTCGAGAAGCTGCCGGCGACGCTGCTGCTCACTTTCCTCGGCATCGGACTGGCGATCGTGCTGGCGATTCCGATCGGGATCGTCGCGGCGCTGCGGCCCGGCGGCGGCGCCGACCAGTTCACCGTTTCGTTCAGCCTCGCCGGCCTTTCGATTCCGCAGTTCTGGCTCGGCCTGATCCTCGTCTACTTCTTCGCCGTGCGACTGCATTGGCTGCCGACCTCGGGCATGGGCACGCCGGCACACGTGATACTGCCGATGATCACGATGGCGTTGCCGGCACTGGCCCGACTGGTGATGACGGTGCGTTCGGCGATGATCGACGAGCTGAACCAGCAATACGCGCGCACCGCGCGCGCCAAGGGGCTGTCGCGCTTTCGCGTGGTCGGCGTGCACGCGTTGCGCAACGCGCTGGTGCCGATCCTCACGCTCGCCGGCTGGGAGGTGATCCGCGCCCTGGCCGGCTATTCGGTGGTGGTGGAAACGGTGTTCGCCTGGCCGGGACTCGGCCTGGCAACGATGCAGGCGATCGAGCGCCAGGACCTGATCCTGCTGCAGTCGGTGGTGTTCACCGTGGCCGTGCTGGTGGTCGTCACCAACATCGCGCTCGACGCGATCTATCAACGCGTCGATCCCCGGATGAAGCTGGCATGAGCGCCGTCGCCGAGTCGCTGCGCGGGCGGCCGTACGAACTGTTCGCGAGCTTGCGGGGATGGGGACGCGAGATCCGGCACGACAAGACCGCGCTCGTCGGATTCACGCTGGTGGTGCTGCTCGTCCTCACGGCGCTGCTCGCCCCGCTGCTCGCGCCGCACGACCCCGGCGCGCAGAACCTGAGGGCACGCCTGCTGCCGCCGGCCTGGCTCGACAAGGGCACCTGGACGTACCTGCTCGGCACCGATCATCTCGGGCGCGACGTGCTGTCGCGGCTGATCCACGGTTCGCGCGTTTCGCTGGCGGTCGGCGCCGGCGTCGTGCTGCTCGCCGGCGGCTTCGGCACGGTGATGGGGCTGCTCGCGGGCTACTTCGGCGGTCGCACCGATGCCTTCATCATGCGCTGGGTCGACACGCAGGTCGCTTTCCCGGGCTTGCTGCTCGCGCTGATCATCCTCGCCGTCGTCGGGCCGAGCATGGGGTCGCTCATCGCGGTGCTGGCGATCAACGGATGGATGGTCTACGCGCGGATGGTGCGCGGCTCGGTGCTCTCGGTGCGCCAGCTGCCCTACGTGGAAGCCGCCGAGATGGTCGGCTGCCGGTCGCTGCGCGTGGTCTTTCGCCACGTGCTGCCGAATCTCGTGTCGCCGTTGCTCACGCTCGCGATCCTCGAGTTCGCGCGCATCGTGCTCGCCGAAGCGGCCCTGTCGTTCCTCGGCCTGGGCGTGCAGCCGCCGGCCACCTCGTGGGGACTCGACGTCGCCAACGGCAAGGAATACATGTTCCGCGCCTGGTGGCTGGTCACGTTCCCGGGGGGCGCGATTGCGCTGTCCGTGCTGGGCATCAACCTGCTGGCGAGCTGGCTGCGCATCGCCTCCGATCCGCAGGAGCGCGAGAAGAGCTTTGCACGGCGCATCGTGCGCCAGCGTCGGAGGCCGGCATGAGCGTGCCGCTGCTCGAAGTGGAGAACCTCGGCGTGCAGTTCACCACGCGGCGAGGCGTCGTGCGCGCGGTGCGCGAAGTGTCGCTGCACGTGGAACAAGGCGAGACGCTGGGCATCGTCGGCGAATCGGGCTCGGGCAAGAGCGTGGCGATGCAGGCGGTGATGGGCCTGATCGAGGCGCCCGGCGAGATCTGCAGCGGTGACATCCGCTGGCGCGGCCAGACGCTGCTCGGCGAGGCCGGACATCGGTGCCTGCAGGAAGTGCGCGGGAACCGGATGTCGATGATCTTCCAGGACCCGATGACCTCGCTGAATCCGGTGATGACGGTCGGCGCGCAGCTCGTCGAGGTACTCGCGCGGCACCTCGGAATGGCGCGGGCGCAAGCGTGGCGCCGCGCCGAGGAGCTGCTCGCGCTGGTCAACATCGGGGCGCCGCGCAGGCGCCTGCGCCAGCATCCGCACGAACTCTCCGGCGGCATGCGCCAGCGCGTGATGATCGCGATGGCACTCGCCTGCGAACCGGAACTGCTGATCGCCGACGAACCGACCACCGCGCTCGACGTGACGGTGCAGGCGCAGATCCTCGAACTGATTGCCGAACTGCAGCAGCGCCTGCATCTGTCGGTGATCCTGATCACGCACGACCTCGGTGTCGTCGCGCAGGTCTGCCATCGCGTCGCGGTGATGTACGCCGGCCGCATCGCGGAGACCGGCGAAGCCGTCGACCTGTTCGCGCGCCCCGGTCATCCGTATACGCAGGGGCTGTTGCGCGCAACGCCGCGGCACGACGACGTTGCCGAACGGCTGATCGCGATCGACGGCGCACCGCCGGATCTCGTGCGGGCGCCTGCCGGCTGCGGCTTCCAGCAACGCTGCCCGGTCTACGGCATCGAATGCGACGGACCCGCTCCGTCGGTCACCTACGAACGCGGTCGCAGGCTGGCCTGCTGGCACGCATTCGAGCGCGCGTGGCCGGAACTCGTTGCAGAACGAAAGCAGGCGATCCATGCTCTCGATGCCCGCATCCACGGACTCTGAATACGCCGATTCCTGCGTCGGGGAGCGCGCGGTGCGCCCGCAGCGCGCACCGGACGCCGCGCAGGTGCTGCTCGACGTGCGCAACCTCAGCGTGCGCTTTCCGGTCGGGCGCGCCGGCTTCTGGGGGCGGCAACGGCTGACCGTGCACGCGGTCGACGACGTCTCCTTCGCGGTGCACAAGGGCGAGACGCTCGGGCTGGTCGGCGAGTCGGGTTCGGGAAAGACGACGATCGGCCGCGCCGTGCTGCGGCGCCTGCCGGTTTCCGCCGGGCGCATCCGCTTTCGCGGCAACGACATCACGCAGTTGCGCGGCGAGCCTTTGCGCAAGCTGCGCCAGCACATGCAGCTCGTCTTCCAGGATCCGTACGCGAGCCTGAATCCGCGCATGCGCGTGCTCGACATCGTGGCCGAGCCGTTGCTCGTGCATGGCCGCGCCCGCACGCGCGACGAGGCGGCCACGCAGGTGGCCGACCTGCTGCATCGCGTCGGCCTGCCCGCCGACGCCGCCGACCGGTATCCGCACGCGTTTTCGGGCGGGCAGCGCCAGCGCATCGGCATTGCGCGTGCACTCGCGTTGAGCCCCGAGTTCATCGTCGCCGACGAGCCGGTGTCGGCGCTCGACGTCTCGGTCCGCGCGCAGGTGGTGAATCTGCTCCAGGACCTGCAGCGCGAACTCGGGCTGAGTTACCTGTTCATCGCGCACGACCTCGCCGTCGTGCGGCATATCTCGCACCGCATCGCCATCCTCTACGCCGGCAAGCTGGTCGAACTCGCCGGGCGCGACGCGATCTACGATTCGCCGCTGCATCCGTACACGGAGGCGCTGCTGTCGGCGATACCGGTGCCCGACCCGGCAGTGCAACGCCGCCGCCGGCGAATCATGAACTGCGGAGAACCGCCCGATCCGTTGCATCCGCTGCCCGGATGCCGCTTCCAGACGCGCTGCCCGGTTGCGCAGGCGCAGTGCCGCGAGGCGACGCCGCCGCTGCGCGAGTGCGCCCCGGGGCACTGGGTTGCGTGCTGGAGGCATTGACGGGCGCGGGCATCAAGGTCACCGCGACAGCCATCTGCTACTCGTCCCACGCCTCCGTCCCGAGGCGCAGCGTCGGCGGTGTCGCCGCAGAACCAGCGCAGATACTGCTCGACCTCGCGCGGCGGCGACACCGGTTCGCACAGCCAGCGCAACGCCTGGCGCGCTTCGCCTGGTGATACCCGGGCAATCGTGCGAGCACCTCTTGCACCAACGGAACGTCGAACCGTGCGAGCACCCGGACAAGACCGAAGTACGGCCCCACCGTCGCCAGACCCGAGGCGCCGGGCGGCCAAGATGGTCGACGCCAGGCACCCATCCGCCAGTTCGCTGCGAAAAACAGCATTTCTGCTCGAGCAAGGATTTGCACGTCCCAAGATGCTGCGTTCTGCAGCGTTGCTGCGTGCGACAAGAACCTTGATTGCGTACTGCAGCACGTCTTCCTGGTGCGGCTATGCGCCACCTTCCCTGCGTTCACGCCGCTGCAGAAGGCGGCATTTCCGCGTCTGTAACGCATTGCGCAAGCAGGAATGCTGCATTTCACAGCGTGTTTGCCGGGTCACCCGGGTCGGGTCAACGGCACACGCCGATGGGCCGGCGCTCCTGAGATGCGCTTCCCGAGCGGGCTTCCTGAGCGGGCTTCCCGAGCGGGTCCTGAGCGGGTCCTGAGCGGGTCCTGAGCGGGTCCTGAGCGGGTCCTGAGCGGGGGCCTGCGCCTCGGCCGCAGCATCCAGCAGCATCGGGCCGCCGTCAGATCACGCCGAACCATTTCAACGCGAGCGGCAGGAAGAGCGCCGTCAGCACACCCGAAAGCCCCATTCCCAGGCCCGAGAACGCGCCCATTTCGTCGCTGACCTGAAAGCCGCGCGCGGTGCCGATACCGTGCGAGGTGACGCCCAGCGCGAAGCCGCGCACGCTGTGTTCGCGGATCTTCATCCAGTCGAACAGATAGCGCGCACCGGCCGCGCCCAGGATGCCGGTCAGGATGACCAGCACCGCGGTGAGCGACGGCAGGCCACCGATCGTCTCGGACACACCCATTGCGATCGGCGTCGTCACCGATTTTGGTGCGATCGACAGCACGATCGCGGGCGAAGCGCCCAGCATGGCGGCCACCAGCATGCCGCTGGCTGCCGCCGCGGCGCTGCCGCAAAACGCGCTGGCCAGCAGCGCGAAACCGTTGCGTCGGAGCTTGTCGAGTTGCAGATAGAGCGGAATGGCCAATGCGACCGTGGCGGGTCCCAGCAGGAAGTGAACGAATTGCGCGCCCTCGAAATAGGTGCGGTATTCGGTCCCGGTCGGCACGAGAACCAGCAGCAGCAGCGCCACGGCGATCGCCACCGGGTTGGCGAGCGAATGGAACCGACAGCGCGCATAGATCGCGTACGCGATCCGATACGCGAGCAAGGTGGCGGTCAGCCACAACAGCGGCGAAGCCGCCAGGTAGACCCAGACACGGCCGAGGTTCGTGCTCATTTCTTCAAGGCGCGCAACACCAGCGCCGAAACCGCCAACGCCACCACGGTGCTGACGAGCAACGCCGCCGCGATCGGCAACCATGCGACGAGGACCTGCTCGCCATACACCATGATTCCGACGCCCGCCGGCACGAACAGCAGTGACAGGTGACGCAGGAATTCCAGGCTCACCGGCGCGAGTCCTTCCGCTGCGCCCGGTCGAGCGAGCAGGAAGCCGAACAGCGCGACCATGCCGATCACCGGCCCCGGCACCGGGAGCGCAAAGGCATACGCGAGCCCCTCGCCCAATGTCTGGAAGATCAGCAGCGTGGCAAAGGTGTGGATCATCGGGGCAGCTTCCGCTCCGGTGCGCCGAATGTCACCCGCGTCGTGCCGGCCCCCGCTCCTTCGCCTCGCCGCAGACGACGTGGAAGCTGGCGGTGGCGTTGCATGGGCTATCGCCCTCCGTGCAACCTCGCCAGCAGCTCGATCAGCTGCCGCCGCTCCTCCGCCGTCAACACCGCCGTGAACTCGTCCTCGTGGCGCAGCATCAGCGTCTTCATCCGCCGCAGCGCCGTCGCACCGGAGTCGGTGAGCCGGATGCTGTAGCTGCGCTTGTCGTGCGGCGAGGGTTCGCGAACGATCAGCCCGCGGCCCGCGAGCTGATCGACCACCTTGACGATCGCCGAGCGGTCGACCTCCATCGCTTCGGCCAGGCGGCTCTGCGCAAGCCCGGGGTTGGCCTCGATCACCTGCAGCATGCCGAGCAGGCCCGGCGTGATGTCCATCTCGGCGCCCACGGTGCGCGAGAAGTGGCGGAAGATCGCGACCTGCGTTCTTCGCAGGTGGTAGCCGAGCACCTGCGGCAGGAGCCCGAACGACACTCGCTGGCCGGAGCGGATCTGCGCGCCGGCGGTGCGCGAGTCGACGCCAGCCGTCCGCGCTTCCGCCGTCTCCGCTGCCCTCTTCACGCGCGTGCCGCGCGGTCGGCTTGCGCCGCTTCGTTCCACAGTCGGTCGACCAACTGACGCGCGGTCGCGCGCATCACGCGCCGCCGATACTTGGCGCCGACCACCGTCGTCTTCAGCGGATTGCCGGTCTTGGACAACACGGCGACGAGATCGGATGCCGCGGAGTCGTCCCACGCGCGCCCGGCGAATTCCGCCGTCGGCACGACCAGCGGCGCCGAGTTCGTGCCGCTGACCGCCACGCGCAGTTCGCCGATACGGTCGCCGTCGCGTCGCAGCGCGGCGGCTATCCCTACCAGCGGGAAATCGACCGCATCGCGCACGCGCACTTTCGCGTAGCCGGCACGCCATCCGTGCGCGGGCGGCAGGACGACCGCGGCCAGCGCTTCGCCCGGGGCGAGCGCCAGGTGCGCCGCGCCGTCCTCGCGATACAGCTCGGCGACCTTCGCGCGGCGCGCCGCGCCCTGCGTCGCGATGACCGCTTCGGCGCCCAGCACCATCAGCACCGGCGCGATGTCGCCGTGATAGGTGGCGTAGCAGCGGTCGCTCTTGACGACGACGTGGCACTTGTCGCCCTTGTACTTCAGGCAGTAGCCGTTGCCCTTGCGCCACCAGTCGCTCTGGTTGAAGAAGACGCAGCGCGTGTCCTGGCACAGGTTGCCGCCCAGCGTCGCGGCGGCGCGATGGTTCGGGCCGGCCACCTGCAGCGTGGCCTGCGCGACTGCCGGGTAGTCGGCGAGCACCTCGGGATGACGCGCGAGGTCGTCGAGCGTGACGCCGGCGCCCAGCCACAGCGCGCCTTCGACGCGCCGCACCGACCCGAGATCGGCCACGCCGCCGAGGTCGATCAGGTCGGCGGGCTCGCCCAGGCCGCGGCGAAGGTTGACCAGCAGGTCGGTGCCGCCGGCGACGAAGCGCGCGCCGGAAAGCGTGGCCTTCAGGCGCACTGCCTCGTCGAGCGTCTCGGGGCGATGCAGTCGCAGTTCGGGCATCAGGTTCATGCTTTCGCTCCTTCGCGGGCCTCGAGCAGGTCGCTCATGCTCTCGGGGCTCAGCGGCATCGTGTACGCGCGCACGCCGACCGCTTCGTGCACGGCGTCGGCCAGCGCCGGCAGGAAGCCGGCGAGCATCCCTTCGCTCGCTTCCTTGGCACCGTAGGGTCCGTTCGGGTCGATGCTCTCGACGATCAGCACGTCGATGTCGGGACTCTCGACCATCGTCGGCACGCGGTAGTCGAGCAGGTTGCCGTGCATCATCCGGCCTTCGCTGTAGTGGGTCTGCTCGGACAGCGCCTGTCCCATGCCCATCCAGACGCCGCCCTGCACCTGTCCCTCGACGGCGAGCGGATTGAGCGCGCGGCCGACGTCGACCGCCACCCACACCTTCTCGGCGGTGACCTTGCCGGTGACTTCGTCCACCGAGCACTCGACGACCTGCGCCGCGTAGCAGAAGCCCATCGTCGCGCCGATCGCGCTGGCGCGGATCTCCTTGCTGCCCATGAATTCCTTCGGGCTGGTGAAGGTGCCCTTCACGGTGATCGGTCCGGTGTCGACGAGCGCTGCCTTGACGACGTCGTGGAAGTGCAGCTCGCGGTCGGTGCCGGCGACCCGGAACATCTCGCCCTCGCGCTCGATGTCGTCCGAGGACGCCTCGAGCTTGTTCGCCGCGGCGTCGATCAGGATGCGCTCGAGTCGCCGCGCGGCGTCGATCGCCGCGTTGCCGACCATGAAGGTGACGCGCGACGAATAGCTGCCGTTGTCCTTCGGCGTCAGCGCGCTGTCGGCGGAGACGACGCGGATGCGCTGCCAGTCGACGCCCATCGTTTCGGCGATCATCTGCGCGGCCATCGTGTTCGAGCCCTGGCCGATGTCGGCGGCGCCGGTGAGCACGGTGATGCCGCCGTCGAAGTCCAGGCGCAGGTTGACCACCGCGTGCGGCTCGCCGGTCCAGTGCTTCGGCGTCGTCGTGCCGGAGACGAAGTGCGAGCAGGCGATGCCGAGCCCGCGTCCCCTGGGCATCTTTCCGCGCCGCTCGTCCCAGCCGGACGCCTTCTTCACCTTCTCCAGGCATTCGGGCAGGCCGTAGCTCATGACCCGCTGGGCGTAGGCGGTGACGTAGGGGACGGTGGGCAGCAGGTTGCGCTGGCGCACGACGATGTGGTCGAGGCCGAGTTCGTCGGCCATCTCGTTCATCAGCGATTCGAAGGCGGCGCGCGCGTCGACCGTGCCGTGGCCGCGCTGCGCGCCGCACGGCGGCAGGTTCGTGTAGACGCGCCAGGCGTCGTGCTTGATCGCCGGGATCTCGTAGATGCCGTGCAGCAGCGACCCGGTGTAGAGGATCGTGATGATTCCGTAGCCCGCGTAGGCGCCGCCCTCCTGCGTGGCCTGCAGATGGCAGGCGGTGAGCTTGCCGTCGTGGGTCATGCCGAGCTTGACGGTGATCTTCGTGTCGGGCCGCCCGCGATGCGCGAGGAAGGTTTCCTCGCGCGTCTGCAGCAGGCGCACGGTGCCGCCGGCCTTGCGCGCGAGCAGCGCGGCGATGATCTCGAAGTGCAGCGCCTCGGTGCGCTGGCCGAAGCCGCCGCCGAGGAAGGGCTTGACGACCCGGATGTGCGCCTGGTCCATCTCGAGGCACTGCGCGACCTTCAGCAGCACGTAGTAGGGAACCTGCGTCGTCGTGTGCAGCGTGAGGTGCCCGCGCTCCGGGTCGTACTCGGCGAGCGTGGCGTTCGGCTCCATCTGCGCGTGGCAGACCTCGGCGTAGTCGTAGCTCTTCTCGCGCACCAGATGCGCGGCGGCGAAGCCGGCCGCGGTGTCGCCGAACTCGGCGTGGACCTCGCGCAGGACGTTGTTCGGCTTCTCGGCGTGGATCGGCTCGGCGCCCGGCTTCATCGCCTTCTTCGCGTCGAAGTAGGCGGGGAGTTGCTCGTACTCGACGCGGATCAGTTCGAGCGCGCGCGCGGCAGTGGCTTCGTCGACCGCCGCCACGGCCGCGATCGGGTCGCCGCGATAGCGCACTTTTTCGCGCGCCAGCGGGAACTCGTTCTCGGCGATCGGCAGCACGCCGAAGGGGATGCGGCAGTCTTCGCCGGTGACGACCGCCACCACGCCGGGCAGCGCTTCGGCTGCCGCAGTGTCGACGACCCGCAGGCGCGCGTGCGGCACGGTCGAGCGCAGGATGCGCCCGCACAGCGCGCCCACCGCGGGCAGGTCGGCGGTGTATTTCGCGCGACCGGTGACCTTGTCGACGCCGTCGATCAGCGGCGTGCGCACGCCGACCGTGCCGACGCGCGTCTTTTCGAGTTGCGCGATGCTCATGGCGCCACCTTGCGCGCGGCGGCGGCGGCTTCCACCGACTCGACGATCTTCACGTAGCCGGTGCAGCGGCACAGGTTGCCGCCGAGCGCCGCCTTGATCTCGTCGCGGTCGGGGTCGGGATTGCGACGCAGCAGCGCTTCGGCGGTGGTGATCATGCCGGGCGTGCAGTAGCCGCACTGTGCGCCGAGCTTCTCGTGGAAAGCCTGTTGCAGCGCACTCATTCGTCCGCCGTGCGCGAGGCCCTCGACGGTCTCGACGCGCCGGCCCTCCATCTGCGCGGCCAGCGTCGAGCACGACAGGCGGGGCCGGTCGTCGACCAGCACCGTGCAGGCGCCGCACTCGCCGCCGTCGCAGCCCTGCTTGGTGCCGGTGAGCCCGACCACCTCGCGCAGGTAGTCGAGCAGCAGCATGCCGTCGGGGACGACGTCCTCGCGTTCGCGACCGTTGACGATCACGCTGAGGATCGAGCGCGCGCGCTTCCTCTTCTTCGGAGAAGGGCGGGCGCCCTGGCCGTCCACCACCGTCGAGTCTTCCGCCGGAATCGATGCCATTGCTCCGCCTCCTGCCGAGCGTCGTGGCCGGCGACCGCTGCGAGCGGATGTGCCGCCGGTATTGTTGATCAGGTAAACATTCTGTCCACGTCGGGCGGGGGTGCCCTTGATGTGGATCAAGACGGGTTCAGGACTCCGGAGAGGCCCCGAGCACCTCCTGCAGCACGCGCAGCAACTCGTCGAGCTGCAGCGGTTTCGTCAGGTGTCCGTCGAAGCCCGCTTCCGCGCTGCGGCTTGTGTCGGTCGCGCGTCCGGCGCCGGTGAGCGCGACGACGCGCAGGTCGCGCAGTTCGGGCTCGGCGCGCAGTTGCGAGAGCAGCTGGAATCCGTCGAGACCGGGCATCGCGATGTCGGTGACAAGCGCGTCGAAGTGCCCGGCGCGCAGCGTATCCAGCGCCGCCGGAGCGTCGCTCTGCTGGATCACGTCCGCGCCTTCGAGTTGCAGCAGATGCCGCAGCACCTCGGCGCTCGCCTCGTCGTCGTCGACAACGAGCACCCGCTTGCCGGCGAGCGGCAGGCGAGCCGCCGCCGCGGTCGCCGAGCCGGCCGACATGGTTTTCGCCGGAATCCGCGCCGTGAAGACGCTTCCCTTGCCGAGCCCTTCGGAATGCGCCTCGACGCTTCCGCCGTGGGCGTCGACGAGGTGCCGCACCACGGCGAGCCCCACGCCGAGCCCGCCCTGGCGACGCGTCGACGACGGATCGACCTGCATGAACATCTCGAAGATGCGGTCGAGCAAGTCCGGTTCGATGCCGGCGCCGGTGTCGCGCACCTCGATGCGGACCCCGGATTCCTCGCGCGCCAGCCGTACGTCGATGCGGTCGCCTTCCGCGGAGAACCTCAGCGCGTTGCTCAGCAGGTTCCAGAGAATCTGCTCGATACGGACCGGATCGGCTTCGATGGCCAGCGGTGCGTCGGGTTCGTCGAGCGACAGCGCGATGTGCTTTCGGGCGGCTTCGTCCGCCATGGTCGCGACGATCGTGCGTACCGTCTCGCGCACGTCGAACTCGCTCAACTGCAGCCGCAGCTTGCCCGTGTTGATCTTCGACAGATCGAGCAGATCGTCGATGATCTGCGCCTGGCCCAATACCGACTGGCGGATCGCGCTGGCGGCGCGGGCGACTTCCGGAATGTCGCGCGATTCGGGAAGGCGGGCGAGCAGCTCGGCATTGAGCTGGATCAGGTTCAGCGGGTGCTTCAGCTCGTGCGACATGACGGCCAGGAAAGCATCCTTCATCTTGCTGGCCGATTGCGCTTCGGTGCGCGCCGCGGTCTCGCGCTCGAGCAGCGACTCGCGCTCGGTCTCGATGTTTTTCGCGCGCGTGATGTCGCGCACGATCTTGCCGTAGCCGCGCAACGTCCCGTCTTCGTAGAGCGGCACGAGAATGCCGCTGCAGAAGATCAGCGATCCGTCCTTGCGCACGAGCCATCTTTCGTCGGATGCGCGTCCCCGGGCGCGCGCCACGCGCATCTCTTCCTGCGGCGTCCCGTTCTCGACGTCCTGCGGAAGGAACAGGCGGCTGAACGACTGCCCCTTGATCTCTTCGCTCGCATAGCCGAACACGCGCTCGGCGCCGATGTTCCACGTGGTCACGCCGCCGTCCACGTCCGTGGTGATGATCGCGAAGTCGCGCGTGGTGCGCGTGAGCCGTTGCACCGCCTCCTCGGCGCGCCGGCGAGCCGTGACGTCGAAGAAGCTGAGCACGGCGCCCTCGATGCGGTCTTCGCCGCTGCGATACGGCTGGATCCGCGCCAGGAACCAGCGCCCGTCCTCGGAACCGACTTCGCGCTCGAGCACGCGCAGCGAGTGGAACGCCTCGGCCGCATCGGCGGCGAGCGACTCGTAGCGCAACCGATGCCGGATATCGAGCAGCGAGCGCCCCACGTCGGCAGCGATCAGGTTGAACAGTCGCGTCGCCGTCGGCGTGAAGCGCTTGATCGTCATCGACCGGTCGACGAAGACCGTGGCGATGTCGGTCGCGCTGATCAGGTTCTGCAGATCGTCGTTGATCTTTCCCCGTTCCTCGACCCGGATCTTCAGCTCGTTGTTGACGGTGAGCAGCTCCTCGTTGATCGCCTGCAGCTCCTCCTTGCTCGTCTCCAGCTCCTCGGAGGCCGCGCGCAGTTCCTCGTTGATCGCCTGCAGCTCTTCGTTCGACGCTCTCAGTTCCTCGTTCGAGGTTTCGGACTGTTCGATCGTGCTCTGCAGTTCGCCACGGGTGAGGTGCAACTCCTCTTCGAGCTGCGCGATCGTGCGGTGCGGGCCGGCGCCGGCGGCCTCCGGCGACTGGTGCTCGTCACCGGCCTCCTCGAAAAGCACCAGCAGCGATGGCCCGCTGTCGTGGTCGTCCGCTGCGCGCGCCGTTATCCGGACGAGCAGGCGGCGGCCGTCGCGTTCGATACGCCGGCTGCGCGAGCGCGCCGTCCCTTCGGCCAGGGCGCGCGAGGTCGTGGCGCGCACCTCGCCGCGCAGCTCGGGATGGACGAGATCGATCAGGCGCTTCGACGCCGCGTCGTCGGCCACGCGGAGGAAGCGGGCGGCCTGGTCGGACGCGTCGAGCACCGTGCCGTCGGAGTCGACGAGAACGGTCGAGCCGAAATGCTGGCCGGCCAGGCGACGGTGCAGCGTGCGCGGGGGCTGCGAACGCGGCGCCGCAGGCGCCCCGGAAAGAGCGTGCGGCGCGGCCGACGCCGAAGCGCCATCCAGACGCGGCATCGGCCGCGACGACCGTGCGTCGGCCAGTGCGCGGAAGATCCGGTGCTTCTTGTCGACGGTCCTGAACATCTCCCGCGGGGAATCGGCCGATTCGGAGCTGCCGAGAAACAGATAGCCGTCGGGGCGCAGACCGAACCGGAAGCTCTCGAGCACCGCGGAATGAGCTTCGCGTTCGAGGTAGATCAGCAGATTGCGGCAACAGACGAGGTCGAGCCGCGAGAACGGGGGGTCGCGCAGCACGTTGTGCGCGGCGAACATCACTGTCTCGCGCACTTCCTTGCGGACGCGGTACTGGCCGGTCTCGCCGCGCTCGAAGAAGCGCTGCAAGCGGGCGGGCGTGAGGTCGGACTCGATGGCCGTCGGATATCGCCCGGCGCGCGCGCGCTCGATCGCGACTTCGTCGATGTCGGTGGCGAAAATCTGGACGCGCGGCGGATTCGTCAGCGTGGCCGCGTGCTCGCACAGCAGGATCGCGATCGAGTACACCTCTTCGCCCGACGAGCAGCCGGCCACCCAGACGCGAACGCCTTCGTCGCCGGCCTGCTCGAAGATATTCGGGATCGCCTGCTGCATCAGCGCCTCGAACGCCTCCGGGTCGCGGAAGAAGCTCGTGACTCCGATCAGCAGGTCGCGCAGCAGCGCGTGCGCTTCGTCGAAGTCGCGCTGCAGCAGTTGCAGATACGCGGGAAGCGTGGGCACCCCGTGTACCTGCAGGCGACGCTCGATGCGCCGAAGCAGCGTTGCGCGCTTGTACCGGTGGAAATCGTGTCCGGTTCGCTCGCGCACGAGCCGCAGGATCTCGCGCAGCGCCGCTTCGGCAAGCCGGTCTGCCTGGGGGGCGGAAGACGCCGCCTGCGCCGCATCGTCGACGATCGGTGCGAGCCGGATCTCGCGGCTCGCTCGGGCGATTTCCGTCACGCGGGCAGGCATTTCGCGGGTCGTAAGCACCCAGTCGGCGCAACCGCCGGCGATCGCCGCGCGCGGCATGGCGTCGAACTCGGCGTCGTCCGGGCGCTGGACGAGACACACCCCGGCGTGCTCGCGGATCGCGCGCAGGCCGAGCACGCCGTCGGAACCGGTGCCCGACATCACGATGGCGATCGCACGACGGCCATGCGCTGCGGCGAGGGAGCGGAAGAAGCGGTCGATTGCCAGTCCGCGCTCGTGCGGCTGCAGTTCGGCGACGTGCAGGACGTCGTCGCTGACGGTGAGCAGGCGGTTGGGCGCGATCACGTAGACGTGATCGGGCTCGATGCGCATCGGACGCTCGACGGCGACGACCGGCATCGCCGTCTTTGCCTGCAGCAGATGCGGCAGTGAACTCACGTGCGTCGGTGACAGGTGCACGACGACGACGAAGGCCATGCCGGTGTCGGCGGGCATCGCGTCGAAGAACGCCTGCAGCGCCGGCAAGGCACCCGCCGAAGCGCCGATGCCGACGACGTGGAAGTCGAGCGACGACGGCATCGGGGCGTCGTCGGGCAGAGCGGGGAGCGCTTCGTCGGGCATTCGCGTGGGGTTCCGAGAGCGGGAGGGCGGATTGCTCCGGAGGGGACGGGCGACGCTACGGCGAGCGCGGCTTCGCCGGCCACCGGATCGACCCATGCAAGATGCCGCGCCAGATCTGCCCTGCTTCGTACGCGACACCGTGGTCGTCGGCGCGTCGGCGGGCGGAATTCATGCGCTGCGGACCATCGTGCGCACACTTCCGGCGTCGTTCCCGGCGGTAGTACTCATCGTACTGCATATCGGTGCGCACGAAAGCATCCTCGCGTCGATCCTGCGATCGGGCAGCGCGCAGCCGGTCGCCGAAGCGGCCGACGGCGACGAAGCACGGCCGGGGCACGTCTACGTCGCGCCGCCCGATCGGCACATGCTGCTGGTCGACGATCGCATCCGGCTGTCGGCCGGCGCGCGCGAGCATCACACCCGTCCGGCGATCGATCCGCTGTTTCGCTCGGCAGCGCTCGCGCGCGGCGCGCGCGTGATCGGCGTGCTGCTCACCGGCCGGCTCGACGACGGCGTCGCCGGACTGCAGGCGATCAAGGAGCGCGGCGGGATGGTCGTCGTGCAGGATCCCGCGACCGCCGAGGCGCCGGGAATGCCGCGCAGCGCGTTGCGCCACGTCGCGGTCGACCGCATCGTGCCGCTCGGGGCGATCGCCGAAACGCTCGTTGAACTGGTGGGAACGGCCTGCCCGCCGCGGCATGGCGCGGATTCGAGGTTCCGTCGCGACCCGCGCGCGAGCACCTGACGCTCGCGAGCGCGGGATCGTGCATCCGGCACCGGAGGCTCGTGGGCGCGATTGCGAAGGCCCGGCCCGGAGTGCGGCGTGTAGGATTTCGGGGCGCGCCCGCCGCCTGGCCGAAAGCCGGCGGGCCGGAAGCCGGCGGATCCATAGGGCGCATCCCCGGTGCAGCGCGCGCGCCGTCCCCGAGACCTGCCGACGATGATGGCTCCTTCGCTACCCGACGACACAAGCCTGCTCGAACTGTTCCGCACGATGTGCCGCATTCGTGCATTCGAGGACGCCGCCGAGGAGGCAAGCCGTGGCGGCGTCGCCGCCTTCGGCCAGGCGGCGGGCGCGCGCGCGCAGGTAAGAGGGCCGCTTCATCTGTCGACCGGCCAGGAAGCGGTGGCCGCCGGCGTCTGCGCGCACCTGCGCACGGACGACTGGCTGACATCGACGCACCGTGGGCACGGTCACACGATCGCCAAGGGCGCGAAGATCGAATCGATGATGCACGAGCTGTTCGGCCGATCGACCGGCTTCTGCCGCGGCAAGGGGGGCTCGATGCACATCGCCGATTTCTCGGTCGGCATGCTCGGCGCCAACGGCGTCGTCGCCGCCGGCATTCCGATCGCCGTCGGTGCGGCGCAGTCGATGCGCGCGCAGCGGCGCGACGCGATCGCGGTCACGTTCTTCGGCGACGGCGCGCTGAACCGTGGCCCGTTCGCCGAAGGGCTGAACTGGGCGGCCGCGTTCGCGCTGCCGGTGCTGTTCGTCTGCGAGGACAACCAGTGGTCGGCGACGACGCGCACCGCCGAGATGTCGGCGGGCGAGGGTGCGGCGGCGCGCGCGCGTGCGTTCGGCGTCCCGGCGCTCGAGGTCGACGGCATGGACGTCGTCGAGGTCTGGCGCGCGGCGCACGAGCTCGTCGCCGGCGTGCGCCGCGGCGCCGGGCCGCGGCTGCTGCACGCGAAGACCTATCGCTTCAAGGGCCACGTCTCGGTCGATCCGGCCGCGTATCGCGACGCGCGTGAGCTCGAAGAAGCGATGCGCGGCGATCCGTTGCTCGTCGCGCGTGCGCGCCTCGCCGGGCGCGGAGTCGCGGCGACGACCATCGAGCGCTGCCTGCAGGAAGCGCGCGACGAAGTCGCGCGGGCGCTCGCGTCGGCGCACGACGCACCGTGGCCGGACGAGGCGTCGGCCTTCGACGACGTGCAGGACATCGGGAACGGCAGGTGGTTCAGTTGAAGGGCGACGGTTCGGAGGGCGGCGGTTCGGCGGCCGGCGGCGCGGAAGGCGGCGGTTCGGATCGCGGCGGTTCGCCGCGCGGCGGTTCGGACGGCGGCGGCTCGCAGCGCGCCGGCTCGGAGCGCGGCGCGCGCGGCGGAGCGCGTGGTGCGATCAGCGGTACTGGAGAAAGAGCGACCGGCCGAACGATGAGCTACGCGGCGGCGGCGGCGGCCGCGCTGGCCGAGGAAATGGAGCGCGACGTGCGCATCGTCGCCCTCGGCGAAGACCTGGGCCGCGGCGGCATCTTCGGCCAGTACTGCGGGCTGCTCGAGCGCTTCGGTCCCGGGCGCGTCATCGACACGCCGATCTCCGAGGCGACGATCGCCGGCGCCGCGGTCGGCATGGCGCTCACCGGATCGAAGCCGGTCGTCGAGATGCGCGTCGTCGACTTCGCACTGTGCGCGATGGACGAGATCGTCAACCAGGCGGCGAAGAACCGCTTCATGTTCGGCGGCCAGGGGCGCGTGCCGATGGTCGTGCGCATGCCGATCGGCATCTGGAGCGCGTCGGCCGCGCAGCACTCGCAGTCGCTCGAAGCGTGGTTCGCGCACGTGCCGGGACTCGTCGTCGTCTGTCCGGCGACGCCGCAGGACAACTACGGACTGCTGCGCGCGAGCCTGGCCAGCGACGACCCTGTCGCGTACCTCGAGCACAAGGAACTGTGGGGGCTCGAGGGCGAGGTGGACGTCGACGCAGCGGTGCCGATCGGGCGCGCGCGCATCGCGCGCGAGGGGCGCGACCTGAGCATCGTCTCGTGGAGCCGCACGGTGCACGAATCGCTGGCGGCGGCGCGCCTGCTCGCTGCGGACGGGATCGAGGCGGAGGTGATCGACCTGCGCACGATCTGGCCGTGGGATCGCGAGACGGTCGAGGCGTCGGCGCATCGAACCGGACGAGTGCTCGTCGCACACGAAGCGGTGCAGGTCGCCGGCTTCGGCGCGGAGATCGTCGCGACGCTCGCCGAGCGCGGCGTCGGGCCGGTTGCGCGAATCGGCGCACCGCGCGCGCCGGTCGGGTATTCGGCGCCGCTCGAGCAGGCGGTGCGGGTCGATGCAGCGAAGATCGCCAAGGCGGCGCGCGCTTCGATGCAGAAGCAGGAACGGAACGGCGACGCGCGTCGGTAGCTGGGCCGGCTCGGTCGCTCGGTCGGTCGGGTGGTCGGGTGGTCGGTCGGTCGCTAGTGTAGTGTTCTATTCTTGATACGGCTTAAGGTATCAGCATGATTCCAGTGCTCTACTACGCGCTGCACAGGAGTCAGAGCATGCGAGTGGCCGCGACGATCGAATTGGACGACGAAGAAAGGGGCGAGTTGATCCGCGTATCGCGCTCGAAGTTGAGCAGCGTGCGTCTGGCCGAGCGTGCTCGCATCGTCCTGTTGGCCGCGCAAGGCCTGCAGAACCAGCAGATCGCCGAGAAGTTGGGCATCCATCGGCTTACCGCCGGGCGCTGGCGTGAGCGTTACCTCGAATCGGGGATGGCCGGAATCGAACGCGATCTTCCGCGCGGCGCGCCTCCGGCCAAGGTGGATGTGGCCCGATTGGTGGAGCTGACCACACAGACCACGCCCGAGGCGGCCACGCACTGGAGCACGCGCAAGATGGCCGCCATGCTCGGCGTTGCCCCCAGCACCGTGATGCGGCATTGGCAGGCCAGCGGCCTGAAGCCGCATCTCGTGCGCGGCTTCAAGATCTCGCGCGATCCGAAGTTCATCGAGAAGCTCGAAGACATCGTCGGTCTGTACATGGCCCCGCCCGAGCACGCGATCGTGCTGTGCTGCGACGAGAAGAGCCAGGTGCAGGCGCTCGATCGCACACAGCCCGGGCTGCCGTTGAAGAAGGGCCGCGCGCAGACGATGACGCACGATTACAAGCGCCACGGCACGACCACTTTGTTCGCGGCGCTCAACGTGCTCGACGGAAAGGTCATCGGTCAATGCCAGCAGCGACACACCCACGCGGAGTGGTTGAAGTTCCTGCGCAAAATCGACCGCGAAACGCCGCAAGGAAAGACGCTGCATCTGATCGCCGACAACTACGCCACTCACAAGCACCCGGTCGTGCAAGAGTGGCTGGCTACGCACCCGCGGTTCAATATGCACTTCACGCCGACTTCGGCGTCCTGGCTGAACATGGTCGAGAGATTCTTCCGTGACCTCACCACCGAGCGGTTGCGCCGCGGTGTGTTCACCAGCGTGCCCGAACTGGTGACCGCAATCGAAGGCTACGTCGCGCATCACAACACCGAGCCCAAGCCATTCATCTGGACCAAGAGCGCACGTGACATCCTGCAGAAGGTCATTCGCGCCAACGCTCGCTTAAGCAGCAAACAGAACGCAACACTGCACTAGTTCAGTCGCTCACTCGCTCGTTCGCTTGGGCGCTTGCTCGGTCGTTCGCTTGGGCGCTCGCTCGGTCGTTCGCTTGGGCGCTTGTTCGATCGTTCGCTTGGGCGCTTGTTCGATCGTTCGCTCTCGCGGCTCGATCGAGTGGCTCGAAGACGCCCGCAGTGCGGTTCTTGCGCACGTTCGACCACGGTCGCGCGGCGCCGTTCATCGCGACCCATACGCCATGCGCGAGCGAGCTTGCGTAAGCGACGGCCGCCCCGAGGTTGAAGCTCGCGTCGGAGTCGTCCACCGGGAACGGCACCATCGCGCCGGTGAGCACGATCGTCTTGTCGAGCGCGGCTTCGGCGAGCACGGCAGCCGTCTCGACCATCGTGTCGGTGCCATGTACGACGACGATCGACTCTTCGGGTGCCGCCCGGCACGCGTCGAGCACCTGCTGCCGGTGCGAGTCGCGCATGTCGAGACTGTCGATCAGCATCACGACCTGCACTGCTACGTCGCCTGCCAGTCGCGCGCGCTCGACGATCCGCGGTACGTGTGACTCGCCGAAGCCGAGTTCGCCGGTGACCGGATCGTAGCGTTTGTCGAAGGTGCCGCCGGTGACGAGGATGCGCAAGGGCATGCCGGCAGTCTACGCGCTCGTCGGTCGGCTGACGGACCGGTCTGCGCCATCGACGACCGCTATCGAAGGGAGGTTCGAGGCGTGCTTCCGGTGCTCGTCGTTGCGGAGGGATCCGAGGTGTTGCAGCCCAACGCTCCGCCGTCGCCGAGGGATTCAAGGCGTCGCGTTCCGATGCTCGTCATTGCCGAGAAACTCGAGGGCGGCAGCCCGCGCGCCGCCGGCCCGTCGTCGTAGACCATCGGATGCGATGCGCAAGAGCGCACCGTCGGGCACGATGCAGGCGAACCGGCACGCTCCTTCGATGACAGACCACAGCCCCGCGGAAGTCGAATTGCTGCATCTCGTTGCGCGCGCGGCGCAGCGCGCACGCCCGCTTCGAACGCGCGCCGCGTGCGCCGACCTCTGGCGGCACCTCGGCGCCAGCTTCGATCTGATCGCCTGCGTGTTGATGCCCGATCACGTTCACCTGCTCGCCGGAGTCGATCGATCCAATGCGCTGCGCATCTTCGCGCGCGTGCTTTCGTCGTTCCGCGTTCGAGCCGCGCTTTCGCGGGAATACGACTGCGCCGGATTCGCCTGGGAGCCGCTTCCGCGGCCCCAGGAAGTGCAGCGCGATCCGAGGCACGTCGCTCGCACGATCCGCTACATACACCTGAATCCGTGTCGCGACCGACTCTGCGACGACCCGCTCGAATGGGAGTGGAGCACCCACCGCGACTGGGTCGGAGCGGTCGTCCGGCCTTGCGTCGATCTGCCGCGTTGGGGCTGCTTGTTGCGGCGGCCCCCTGCAACGCGCGGGTATTGGCTGCACGAATACGTGTGCTCCGATGACTCCGTCCGGCGCCCGCGGTCCATTGCGGATCCCCGCCCGTGGTTGCACGGCAGGCGCGTCGATGCGTCGCTCGCGGCGTTGTCGTCGGTGGTTCCGCTCGTACTGCGCAGCAAGGCCGCCGTTCCTGCCGAGTTCGACCTGGCGGCGCGTCGATTGTTCGTGCTTGCCGCAGGACGATGGACCTCGTACCGGGCCGTCGAGATCGCCAGATGGATCGGGCGCGACCCGACTGGGGTACGAAGGCTGTTGAAGGCGCCGCGTCCGCTGGACCCGCAAGAGCTGCAGGCAATGGCTCTGACGCTGTCGGACCCGCGGCTGAGGGGCTGAGGTGCCGGGCCCGGCGTTGCGCCGAACGGCGGTCGGCGGTCAGCGGTCGGCGGTCGGCGGTCGGCGGTCGGCGGTCGGCGGTCGGCGGTCGGCGGTCGGCGGTCGGCGGTCGGCGGTCAGCGGTCAGCGGTCAGCGGTCAGCGGTCAGCGGTCAGCGGTCAGCGGATCACCGCTATCGCAGGGTTGTCCCCAGCGGCGGGCGGGCGTCGCTCGCGACGAACGCACGACCGCCGCGGGGGACAACCCGTGTTTCGACGCCTATGCAGTGGCACGCACCTGCGGGACTCGCAAAACTCCCGAAAAGCGGGAGATTCGCCCCGAGTGCGAACTCGAATACACAAAGACTCCCGAAAACCGGGACCTTTGCCATCCGCCGCGGGGGGCAACCGGTGTTCGACGTCCAGGCAGCGGCATGCGCCACCGTGGCGTTCGTCCTCGTAAGCAATGCGCCTGCGCCTTGCTTTGGATAACGCCTGCGACAGCCGCGCGCGCATCAGCCGGGCGGCACCGCCGCTGCGCACAACGCTTGCAAAAGCTTCGCAGCCGAACCCGGGCGCCTCTCCCCGGAACTCCCGGTTCTCGGCACTCTCGTTGCCCTTGAAGGCTTGCAGATGCCGAAGATCCCGATTTTCGGGAGTCTTTGTGCATTCGAGTTCGCACTCGGGGCCAATCTCCCGCTTTTCGGGAGTTTTGCGGGGTTCCGTTGGCTGCGTGCCGCTGCGGGGGCGCTGGAGACGGGTTGCCCCCCGCGGCGGTCGTGCGTTCGTCGCGAGCGACGCCCGCCCGCCGCCGGGGACAACCCTGCGTCGCGGTGATCTACCCTGCAGCCGGCCGCCGAGCCAGCAGTTCGCCTCGCTTGCGCTGCCTCACGGCTCCCCCCGCAGCGGCTCCCCGTGCAGCGCTCCCCACACCTTCTCCCGCCCCAGCGGCATCTGCAACCCCAGCGCCCTCTCTCCTGCACCCGCCCGCCACAGCGCGTCCACCACCGCGTTGAACACGCACGGCGTCGCGCCGATCGTGCCGAGTTCGCCGACGCCTTTCACGCCGAGCGGGTTCGTGCGGCAGGGGATCGACGTGTCCATTTCCATGCGGAACGGCGGCGCAAGCGCCGCGCGCGGCAGCGCGTAGTCGAGGAAGCTCGCCGACAGCAGTTGTCCGCTGTCCGCTTCGTACGCCACGACCTCGCACAGCGCCTGGCCGATTCCCTGCATCGCGCCGCCTTCGAGTTGTCCGCGCACGATCGTCGGGTTGACGACGCGGCCGACGTCGTTCATCGACCAGTAGGCCACCACTTCGACGTCTCCGGTGTCCGGGTCGATCTCGATCTCGCTCACGTGGCAGCCGTTCGGCCAACTCGGGGCGTCGACCGCGGTCGTCGAGTCGATCGTGATGCGGGCGTCGGGTGCGCGGCCGGCCAGTTCGAAGAGGCCGATGCTCCGGTCGGTGCCGGCGATGCGGAAGACGCCTTCGGCGTATTCGAGATCGTCGACTCTCGTCTCGAAGTGTTCGGCGGCCAGCTCCTGCGCCTTGCGCAGCGCTCGCTGCGAGCCGACCTGCACGGCCGATCCGCCGGTGAACAGCGAGCGCGAGCCGGCGCTGCCGAAGCCCGCTGCCCGATCGGTGTCGCCCTGCACGATCCGGATGCGTTCGATCGGCACCTGGAAGACGTCGACGGCGAGCTGCGCGTACGAGGTCGCGATGCCTTGTCCCATCGCCTGCGTGGCCGAGGCGATCTCGATGATGCCGTCGGGCGTCACGTCGACGGTGACGCGCTCCTCGAGCGCGTTGCCGCCGGTCCATTCGAGGAAGGTGACGAGGCCGCGGCCGCGCAGTCGTCCGCGCGCCTTCGATTGCGCGAGCCGTGTGTCGAAGCCGTTCCAGTCGGCGAGCGCGAGCGCCTGGTCGAGGATCGACTCGAAGTGGCCGCTGTCGTAGGTCTGCCCCATCGCGTTGCGGTACGGCATGCGCGCGGGCGGGATCAGGTTGCGCCGGCGCAGTTCCACCGGATCGAGCGAGAGTCGATGCGCGGCGGCGTCGATCAGCCGCTCGATCAGGTAGATCGCTTCGGGTCGGCCGGCGCCGCGGTAGGCGCCGGTCGGCGTCGTGTTGGTCAGTACGGCCTGGAACTCGAAGTCGATCGTCGCGATGTCGTAGACGCTGGTCAGCACCCACGGTCCGACCAGCAACTGGATGACGACGCCCGAGGGTGTTGCGTAGGCGCCGACGTTCGCGTCCGAGTGCACGCGCAGCGCGCGGATGCGCCCGTCGGCGTCGAGTGCGAGCGCGGCGCGGCTGCGCAGGTCGCGCCCGTGCACGGCGCCGAGGAACTCGTCGCTGCGCTCGGCGCGCCACTTGACGGGGCGCTGCAACTGCTGCGCGCACCAGGCGACGACGGCGTCCTCCGGATACAGGCCGGTCTTCATGCCGAAGCCTCCGCCGACGTCGCCGGCAAGCACGCGGATGCTCTCGATCGGTCGCCCGAGCAGGGCTGCCAGCGAGTCGCGCGCACCGCCGGGCATCTGCGTGCTCATGCGCAACGTCAGCCGTCCGCTGTCGCGATCGGGCACGGCGAGCACGGTGCGCGGCTCGAGCGGCGAGGGCGCGAGCCGCTGGTTGACGATCTCCTGCTCGACGACGTGCGCGGCCGAGGCGAAGGCCGCGTCGGCGGCCGCGCGGTCGCCATGGCGCGTCGCCGCGGCGACGTTGCCGGGCGCGCCGTCGAAGACGAGCGGCGCGTCCGGCGCCAGCGCCTGTTGCGCGTCGACGATGGCCTGCAGCGGCTCGTAGTCGACGAGGATCGCGTCGCGCGCCTCGTCGGCGATCGCCGGCGTCTCGGCGATGATCGCAGCGACGGCTTCGCCGACGAAGCGCACGCGTTCGACGGCGAGCGCGCGTCGCGGCGGCGACGCGGCGGGGGAGCCGTCGGGACGCTCGAAGGGCGGGCCGGGAAACGCCGCAACCCCGGCGGCGACGAGATCGTCGCCGACGAACACCGCCGCGACGCCGGGGATGCGTCGGGCCGCTTCGGTGTCGATCGAGACGATGCGCGCATGCGCATGCGGCGAACGCAGCAGGCCGAGGTACGCCTGGCCCGGCGCGTCGAAGTCGTCGGCGAAGGCGCCGCGTCCGGTGACGAGCGTGTAGTCCTCGAGGCGCCGCACGGCCTGTCCGCTGCCGAAGCGGCCGTAGGTCGGAGAGCTCACCGTCGTTCCCCCGGCAAACGGATCCAGCGACCGATGCTACTGCAACGCCTGCATCGAAGCCGGCGATCCCGGTTGCGGATCGAAGCGGATCGGAACACGATTGCGCTTCCCTTGCCTCTCACGACGAGGAAGCCATGCGTTCGACCACCGCAGCCTTCGCCGCCGGTTGTGCCGCGCTCGTGCTCGCGAGCGCCGGCAACGCCGTTGCTTTCGAGCTGTCCAGCGCCGCGCTGAAACCGAAAGCGACGATTCCGCAGAAGAACGTCTACAACGGTTTCGGCTGCAAGGGCGAGAACGTCTCTCCGCCGCTCGAGTGGAAGGACGCGCCGAAGGGGACGAAGAGCTTCGCGCTGATGGTCCACGACCCCGACGCGCCCACCGGCGGTGCCGGCTGGTGGCACTGGGTCGTCTACAACCTGCCGGCCGACACGCATTCGCTCGCGGCCGGCGCCGGTTCGGCCGACGGCAGGAATCTGCCGCAGGGCGCTGCGCAGCAGGCCATCGACTTCGGTGCGCCGGGGTGGGGCGGTCCGTGCCCACCCGTGGGCGACAAGCCGCACCGCTACGTCTTCACGGTGTATGCACTGAAGGTGGACAAGCTCGACGTCCCGGCCGGCGCGACGGCGTCGCTCGTGGGCTTCATGGTCAACGCCAACGCGCTGGGCAAGGCGAGCCTGACGGCGAAGTACGGCCGGACGAAATAGAGGCCGCGCGCGGAGGCGGCGCCCCGGCCGCGCGCGGACGCACACCGCTGCGCGCGGACGCACACCGCCGCGCGCGGACGCCACCTCCGTGCGCCCACGCAGCGCCCCGGCCGCCCGCCGCCGGCCGCCCGCCGGGCGGCGCGACCCGCAACTTTTTCGGAAGGAAAGGCTGCGCCCGCGGTGCTCTACCGCCTGACAGGGACGGCCTTGCCGGGCATCCCGTTTGACACGGTCGACGATTGCCGTACGGTCTTCGGCGCGCGATGCCGGGGGGCCGCGCGGCCGCCGTCTCCGTCGTCTTCGTGCCCGCCGCCTTCCGATGACCGCCGCAGCGCCTGCCTTCGGGCGCAACAACCTGATCGTCGACACGCTGTGGACGGTGCTGCGCCAGCACCGGCGCAGCGCGCTGCTCGCTGCGCTGTTTCTCGTCCTCGCGAAGGTCGCCAGCGTGGCGGTGCCACTCGTGCTGAAGCGCATCGTCGACGAGTTCACCGTCGCCGAGGCCGCGCGCAATGCGGCGCTGGCCGGCAATCCGCCGGCCATCGCGCCGCTCGTCGCCGTGCCGGTGTTCCTGCTGATCGGCTACAGCCTGCTGCGTTTCTCGAGCACGCTCTTCGTCGAGTTGCGCGACATGAGCTTCGTGCGCGTGACGCTCGATGCGATCTCCGGCACCGCCGAGCGCTCGCTGCTGCACCTGCTGCGCCTGGGGCCGGGTTTTCACGCCGGACGCAATTCGGGGGCGCTGCTGCACGACGTGAACCGCGGCACCGCCGCGGTCGGCTTCCTGCTCGGTGCGGCGCTCTTCACGCTGCTGCCCACGCTGGTCGAGATCGGCGGAGTGCTCATCGTGATGATCGGCGGCTACAGCCTGTGGTTCACCGCGGTCATTCTCGCCACCTTCGGCATCTACGCCTTCTACACCTTCGCGATGACGAAGCGGCGCGTCGAGTTCGAGGCACGCGTGAACGCGATCGGTGCGCGCGCCGAAGGCAGCCTGCTCGACAGCCTGCTCAACTACGAGGCGGTCAAGGTCAACGTGCGAGAGCGCCACGAGGCGCAGCGCTATGCCGCGCTGATGGGCGAGTGGTCGCAGCTGAGCGTGCAGAGCCAGTACGCGCTGTCGCGACTGCACCTGGGGCAGGGCGCGATCATTGCCGCCGGCGTGGCCGCCATCATGCTGCTCGCCGGCCAGTACACGCTGCAGGGTGCGATGACGGTGGGCGACCTCGTGCTCGTCAACGCGTACGTGCTGCAGATCTGCATGCCGCTGAACGCACTCGGCTTCCTGTTCCGCGAGACGCGCGATGCGATGGTCAACGTCGACCGGCTGTCGGTGCTGTTGCGCAATCCGGTGGAGTCGGACGAGGATCCGCCGCATCGAGCGCTGCTCGAAGGCAGCCGCCCGCGGGTGGCCTTCGAGGACGTCGAGTTCTCCTATGAGCCGGGTCGGCCGATCCTGCAGGGCGTGAGCTTCGTCATCGAGCCGGGCCGCACCGCGGCGGTGGTGGGCGGCAGCGGTTCCGGAAAGTCGACGCTCGCCCGGCTGCTGATGCGCATGTACGAGGTCGGCGGCGGGCGCATCCTCATCGACGATACCGACGTCCGCCGCATCGGGCTTCCGAGCCTGCGCGCGGCGATCGGCGTGGTGCCGCAGGACACCGTGCTCTTCAACGACACGATCGCCTACAACATCGCGTACGGCCGGCCGGGCGCGACGCAGGCCGACGTGATCGAGGCGGCGAAGGCCGCGCAACTGCACGAGCTGATCATGTCGCTGCCGCAGCAGTACGAGACGCCGGTGGGCGAGCGTGGGCTGATGCTTTCGGGCGGCGAACGCCAGCGTCTCGCGATCGCGCGCGCTTTGCTGAAGGATCCGCCGATGCTGGTCTTCGACGAGGCCACGTCGGCGCTCGACACGCGAGCCGAGCGCGCGATACAGAGCGAGATCGATCGCATCGCCCGCGATCGCACGACGCTGATCATCGCGCACCGACTGTCGACGATCGTCGGCGCCGACGAGATCATCGTGCTCGACCGGGGCCGCATCGTCGAGCGCGGCAGGCACGACGAGCTGCTCGGGCGGCGCGGCCTGTACGCGCAGTTGTGGAACCTGCAGCAGCAACAGCTCGACGTCGAGCGCACCGAGCGCCGGCTCGCACGCCAGCCGGTCGACATCGGTGTCGTGCTCGCCAGCGTGCTCGATGGCGTGCGCGGGATCGTCGAAGAGCGGTCGATCCAGATCTTCACCGACATCGAACTCGCGCCGGCGCGCATCACCGGTGATCCCAGCGCGCTGTCGCAGGCGTTGTGGGATCTCACGCTGCACGCGCTGCACGCCACGCCCGACGGCGGGCGCATCGAATGGGCAGTGCTGCGACACGAAGGCTCCGCACGCCTGGTCCTCAGCGACGGTGCGCGGCCGTCCGGCGAGCATCGCGCGCCCGCGCCCGGCGGCGTCGCCTCGGCCGATCCGCTGCAGTCGCGCAGCGTCTTCGAGCGGCACGGCGGACGTTTCACGATCGAGCCTCCCGCGCCGGGACACGGCACCCGGTACGTGGTCGAGCTTCCACTGCGTGCGCTGGAACCGCGCGCCGGCACTGCGCCGGCTGCACCGGTGCCGCCGGAGCCGGTCGCGCAGCGCGAACGCAGCCTTGCCGGGTTGTGGGTGCTGGCGATCGACGACGTCGCCGACGTGCGCGAGGCGCTGCAGCTGGCGCTCGAACACGAGGGCGCGAAGGTGTACGCCTTCGAGCACGGCTTCGAGGCGCTCGAATGGCTGGCGTCGCTCGCACCGGCCCGCTGGCCCGACATCCTGCTGTGCGACATCGCGATCGGCGACGAGGACGGCCACGAGGTCGTGCGCGCGCTGCGCCAGCTGGAGGCGCGCATGAACATCGCCCTCGACGACCGTATGCCCGCCATCGCGCTTACCGGAATGGCGAAAGCCGAGGATCGCCTGCGCGCGCTGATGGCCGGTTTCCAGGTGCATCTGGTCAAGCCGGTGCGCGTCGACGAGCTTCTCTCGACGATCCGCAGGCTGGTCCCCCATGCCCGGCGCACGCGCGAGCCGGAAGGCGAAGGACCCGCGGCGCCGCAGGCGAAGCGTCCCGAGGCGTCCGCTTCTACAGGAGACGAGCGATGACTGCAGCAACCACTCCCGCCGTGCTGCGCAGCGAGCCCGGCGTGCGCGGCAGCTGGTACGGCGACCGCAGTTGCGCGCAGCGCGCGATCGCGATGGCGCTACCGGCGATCGAGGCAGCCGTCGCGCGCAGCGACGTGAGCGGCACCGGCTTCCTGTCGATCGTCGTCGTCGATCCGGCGCTCGCGCCGGGCGATTGCCGCTTCGAGGAGGCGATCGTCGCCGAGCACCATATCGGCGATCGCGCGCAATGGGACGCCGACTACGATGCGTTCGCGCGTGCGAAGGCGCGCCAGGCCTGGCAGCACGCCGGCGACACGCATCGCCTGCAGGCGTTGCAGCCGCATCGACTGCGCGCGGGCGACGTCGCGGTCTGGGGCGCCGTCTGCCTGGACGGCATCGTCGTCGGCGTGAGCGGCGCGCATCCGTGGTACGACGAGGCGTTCGCGACGATGGTCGCGGCCTGCCTGCGCGCGCTCGCCAAGGATGCCGCGGCACGCCAGCAGGCGCCCTTCGTCGGCCCTGCCTCCGCCGTTGCCGGCGATGCACGCGGCGCCGGAAGCGCTGCAGCGCGGTAGGAATTGCCGCAAGAAAGGAGTTGCCGTCCGCCGCGCGACGCGCGCCGAGGCCGAGCCGCACTCGCGGCGCACGGGCACGCTCCCTGCTCCGTGCGCACGCGACAGGTTTTCCGCTCCGGGATCCTGTCCCGAAGAACGGAGAATCAATGCGAACCGTCGCAATCGTCAGCGAGCACGCGTCGCCGCTCGGAGTGGTCGGTGGAGTCGACGCCGGCGGACAGAACATCTATGTCGCGAACGTCGCGCGCGAGCTCGCCCGCTGGGGACTGCGCGTCGACGTGTTCACGCGCAGCGACGATGCATCGCTCGACCCCGTCGTGGAGTGGATGCCGGGCCTGCGCGTGGTCCACGTGCGCGCGGGTCCGCAGGCGCAGCTGCCCAAGGAGAGGCTGCTCGCGCACATGCCGGCTTTCTCGGCGGCGATGCACGCCTTCGTGCGTGAGCAGAAGTTGCGCTACGACGTCGTTCACGCGAACTTCTTCATGTCCGGCTGGGTCGGACTGCGCTTCGCGCGCGCCTTTCGCACGGCGCTGGTCACCACCTTCCACGCGCTGGGCCGCGTGCGGCGCCTGCACCAGGGCGCCGCCGACGGATTCTCCGATGCGCGCTTCGACATCGAGGAACAGCTCGTGCGCGAATCGCACCGCATCGTCGCCGAATGCCCGCAGGACCTGCGCGACATGGTCGAGCACTACGGCGCCGACCCATCGCGCATCGACATCGTGCCCTGCGGTTTCGACCCGCGGGAGCTGCAGCCGATCGACCGGCTCGCGGCGCGTGCGCAGCTGCACTGGTCGCCGGACGAGTTCACCGTGCTGCAGCTCGGGCGAATGGTGCCGCGCAAGGGCGTCGACAACGTCATCCGCTCGATCGCGGTGTTGAAGAACCGCTTCGGGCGCCACGCACGACTCGTGATCGCCGGTGGAAATTCGAGCGATCCGGCGACGAACCGGACACCGGAGCTCGAGCGCCTCGTGCGCATTGCGCACGACGAGGGCGTGGCCGATCGCGTCGAGTTCATCGGACGCTGCGACCGCGATCGGCTGAGCACCGTGTACAGCGCGGCCGACGTGTTCGTCACGACGCCGTGGTACGAGCCCTTCGGCATCACGCCGGTGGAGGCGATGGCCTGCGCGCGACCCGTCGTCGGCTCGGCGGTGGGCGGCATACAGGACACCGTCGTCGACGGGCGGACCGGTTTCCTCGTTCCGCCGAACGACCCGGTCGCGCTCGCCGAGCGCCTGGCGCAGCTCGGTGCCCGGCCCGAACTGCGCGAACGGATGGGGCGCGCGGGACTGGCAAGGGCGAGGAAGCTGTTCACCTGGGAACGCGTCGCGCGTGAGCTGCTCGACGTCTATCGCAGCGCCGCGCTGTACGCCAGTGCGCCCAGGCGCGCGACGCCCGGGCGAACCGCCACGACGCAACCGACCGTCGCGAGCCTGCCGATGCGGGCCGCGATGCGCATGTCCGAAACAGCAATGGGGAGCAACGATGCAGCAGCCGTCGGCTGGAAGTGAAGCGCCGCATCCGCAAGCGCCGCGGGAGCGCGACCGTACGGCGCAGCCCGTCGAGAGCGTCTCGCAGCGGGTCGTCGTCGTCACCGGTGGCGCCAGCGGGCTGGGCGCCGCGACCTGCGCCGAACTGGGAGCGGCGGGCGCGCGCATCGTCGTCGCCGATCTTGCCGTCGAGCGTGCGCAGCGTTGCGCCGCGCAGCTGGTCGAAAGCGGCGTCGACGCCGTCGCGGTCGGCGTCGACGTCGCAGACGAAGCGCAGGTGCGGCGGCTGTTCGACGCCGCGCTCGGGCGCTTCGGTGCCGTCGACGCGGTCGTCAACAGTGCGGCCATCGACGTCACCGCGCCGATTTCGGAGCTGTCCGCGGACGACTGGAATCGGATCGTGCGCACGAACCTCGGCGGCGTATTCCTCGTCGCGCGCCAGGCGTGTGCCGTCATGCGCGAACGCGGTGGCGCGATCGTCAACGTCGCCTCGACTGCATCGAAGCGTGCGTGGCCCAATGCCAGCGCTTATCACGCGACGAAGTGGGGCGTGCTGGGGCTGTCGCACGCGCTGCACGCCGAGCTGCGCCCGCAGGGAATCAAGGTCTGCGCGATCGTCGCAGGCGGAATGCGCACGCCGTTCCTGCTCGACCGTTTTCCCGACATCGACCCGACGCTGCTGCAGGACCCGCGCAACGTCGCGCGCGCGATCCGCTTCGTGCTCGAGCAGCCTGCCGAGACCGTCGTGCCGGAGATGATGGTGCTGCCGATGCGCGAGACCTCGTGGCCGTGAGCGTGCTGCGCCCGGCGATCTTCCTCGACAAGGACGGAACACTGCTCGACGACGTTCCGTTCAACGTCGATCCGCGCCTGATGCGCTTCGCCGACGGCGTGCCGCAGGCGCTGGCGCGCTTCGCCGCGCTCGGCGTTCCGCTGGTCGTCGTCAGCAACCAGGCAGGCGTGGCGCTGGGGCGCTTCGACGCCGGGTGCCTGCGCGCCGTGCGCCGGCACCTGGCCGCGATGTTCGCGAGCTGCGGCGCGTCGCTGACCCACGCCTACTTCTGTCCGCATCACCCGCACGGTCGCGTCGCGGCCTACGCCATCGCCTGCGAGTGTCGCAAGCCGTCGGCTGGCCTGCTCGGGCGCGCCGCGCGCGAGCATGCGATCGACCTGCGCCGTTCGTGGATGATCGGCGACATCCTCGACGACGTCGAAGCCGGCAAGCGCGCCGGTTGCCGCACGGTGCTGGTGTGCAACGGCAACGAAACCGAGTGGCGCGACGGTCCGCTGCGCCGGCCCGATCATCGCGTGCGAAACCTCGCCGAGGCGGCCGTGCTGATCGAGGCCGCGCATCTGCGCGATCGCGCGTCGGTGTCGGCATGAAGGACGGCTGGTCGAAGGCCGAGCACGTGTTGTGCGTGCGGCTGGACAACATGGGCGACGTGCTGATGGCGACGCCGGCGATTCGCGCGATACGGTCGGCCCGCGCCTCGCGTCGCGTCACGCTGCTGGCATCGGCATCGGGTGCGCGCGTCGCGGCGCACGTGCCCGAGATCGACGCGACGATCCGCTACGAAGCGCCGTGGGTGAAGAACGCGCGCACCGACGAGTCGGGCAGCGACGCCGAGCGCGCACTCGTCGAGGTGCTCGCCGCGCATCGTTTCGATGCCGCGGTCATCTTCACGTCGTACAGCCAGAGCCCGCTCGCGGCCGCGCTCGTATGCCGGATGGCCGGCATCCCGTTGCGGCTCGCGCACTGTCGCGAGAACCCGTACCTGCTGCTCACCGACTGGGTGCAGGAGACCGAACCCGCGCAGCGCGTGCGCCACGAGGTCGATCGGCAGCTCGATCTGGTCTGCGGCTTCGCGCCGCGACCTGCCGATCTGCGGCTCTCGTTTCGCGTGTTCGAATCCGATCGCGCCGCGCTTGCCGCCAAGCTGCGCGCGGCGGGCGTCGATCGCGGCACGGGGTACATCGTCGTGCACCCCGGCGCGAGCGCACCGTCGCGACGGTGGCCCGCTGCGCATTTCGCGCAGGCACTGCGCGAGCTGGCGCAACGCCAGCGCGGCGCGATCGTGTTGACCGGCGACGCGGGCGAAGCGCAGCTGCTCGCATCGATCGTCGCGCAGGCTGGCCATCCGATGCGAGCGCACGACCTCGCCGGCCGGCTCACGCTCGGCGAGCTGGGCGCGCTCCTCGAAGGCGCGGACCTGCTCGTCGCGAACAACACCGGACCGGTGCACGTCGCCGCAGCGCTCGGCACGCCGGTGGTCGACCTCTATGCGCTGACGAACCCGCAGCACGGCCCGTGGCGCGTGCCCGCACGCGTGCTCAATCGCGACGTGCCCTGCCGCAATTGCTACAAGAGCGTCTGCCCCGCCGGCACGCAGGCGTGCCTCGTCGGCGTCGCTCCGCGGGAAGCGGTCGACGCGGCCCTGGCGCTTCTGTCGGCGCGCCGATCGATGCGCGCCCTCGCGGAACGCTTCACGAACCCGGAGTACTGAAACGAATGGCAGCCTTGTCCATCGAAGCGGTGAGTCGCGCGCGCGCGCCGTGCATCGCGGTGTTTCGCGCGCTGCAGCTCGGTGACCTGCTGTGCTCGGTGCCCGTGTTGCGCGCATTGCGCCACGCGCATCCGCACGCGCGCATCGCACTGATCGGATTGCCGTCGTCGGCGGCCTTCGCGCAGCGTTTCGATCGCTACATCGACGAATGGATCGAATTTCCCGGTGCGGTGGGCCTGCCCGAGCAGGCGCCGCGCGGCGAGCGTCTGCCGGCGTTCTTCGCCAGCGTTCGCGCGCGCCGCTTCAATCTCGCGCTGCAGCTGCACGGCAGGGGCAATCGCACGAACGGCATCGTGCGGATGATGGGAGCGAAACGCTTCTGCGGCTTCGTGCCGGACAGCGCGGTCGGCGCCGGCGACGCAGTCGGTACGGGCGACGACTTCGTTCGCTGGCCGGACGACGGCCCCGAGATCGAGCGCCTGTTGCGCATCGTCGATCGCCTCGGAATCGAGCGGCGCGGCAGCGAGCTCGAGTTTCCGGTGCGCGAGCACGAACGGCGCGCATGGCGGCGCCTCGCACGGCGTCGCGGCCTCGACCCGCAGCGCCTCGTCCTCGTTCACCCCGGCGCGCGCTTCGCGTCCAGGCGCTGGCCGGTCGAGCGCTACGCCGAGCTGGCCGACCGGCTCGCGTTGCGCGGCTGGCAGATCGCGATCACCGGCAGCGCCGACGAGATGCAGCTTGCCGCCTCGATGCGTCGCGCGATGCGCACGCAGGCGGCGGACCTCAGCGGAGCCACCGACCTGGGCGAGCTGGGCGCCGCGATCGAGAGTTGCCGGCTGCTCGTCTGCAACGACACCGGGGTATCGCACGTGGCGATCGGCGTCGGTACGCGCAGCCTCGTCGTTGCGTCGGGCAGCGAGATCCGGCGCTGGCGCCCGCTCGATCGCCAGCTGCATCCGATGCTCGCCGTCGATCTGGACTGCAGGCCGTGCGTCGAGCGCGTGTGCCCGCGTGTCGGGCATCCGTGCGCCACCGCGATCGGTGTCGACGCCGTCTTCGCGCTCGCCCTGCACCAGCTGGCACTCGGTGCGCGATCACTGCCGGCGCTCGCGCCGGCGAGCGCCTGAAACCGGCCGCGATGCCCGAGCGCGAGGGCAAGCCGCGGCTGCAGGTGCTCACCTGGCACGTGCACGGCAATTACCTGTACTACCTGAGCCAGGCGTCGCACGACTTTCACCTCGTGACGCTGCCGGGCAATCCGCCCGGGTACGCCGGGCGCGTCGGCACGCTGCCATGGGGGGCGAACGTGCACGAGGTTCGCGCCACGGAGCTCGCGCAGCGACGCTTCGACTGCGTGCTGTACCAATCGCGCCGGCACTGGGACGAAGACCGCATGCACGGGCTGAGCGCGGCGCAACGCGCGCTGCCCGCCATCTATCTCGAACACGATCCGCCGCAGCAGCATCCGACGGCGACGCGCCATCCCGCCGCCGACAGCGCAGCACACATCGTGCACGTCACGTCGTTCAATGCGCTGATGTGGGACAACGGCGACGCGCGCACGCACGTCGTCGAGCATGGCGTGCTCGTGCCCGACGATGCCCGTTATCGCGGTGATCGCGACGAGGGGATCGTCGTCGTCAACCACCTGCGCGAGCGCGGTCGCCGGCTCGGTGCGGACGTCTTCGAGCAGGTGCGCGAACGGGTTCCGCTGACGCTGGTGGGCATGGGATCGCAGGCGCTCGGCGGCGCCGGCGAGATCCCGAACCTCGAGCTGCCCGGCTTCGTGTCGCGCTTTCGCTTCTTCTTCAATCCGATCCGCTACACGAGCCTGGGGTTGTCGGTGCTCGAGGCGATGACCGTCGGCGTTCCGGTCGTCGCGCTGGCGACCACCGAGATGCCGACGGTGATCCGCAACGAAGTGAACGGCTACGCGGACACGAACGTCGATCGACTCGTCGACGTAATGCGCATGTTGATCGCCGATCCGCAACTCGCGCGCAGATGGGGCGAAGCGGCGCGCGCCGATGCGCTCGCGCGCTTTTCGATCGAACGCTTCGCGCGGCAGTGGACGGATCTGCTGCTCGAGGTCGTTCGCGCCGGAAGCTGAGAAGGCCTCAAGCCGCTTCCGCCGGAACGGCGCTCGCGAGCAGCGCGTGCCAGTGCGCGTCGTCCGCAGGCCACGCGCGTTCGCCGGCGGACTGCAGCCGGCGCAGCACTTCGCCGAGCTGCCACGCCGGAGGCTGGCCCAATCCGGCCGGTCGCTCGCGCCAGATGCGGCGCACGACGTTGTCCGCAACCGCGAAGCGCTGCGCGATCGCCTCGATCGCCGCGCGATCCTGCCCGGCGTCGATCGCCCGCTTGAGCGCCGCCCCCCAATAGAGGCTGTGGGCGCTGCGTTCACGGGCAGCGATCGGACGCAGCTCGAAGGTGGCGCGCGCCGGGCGCGGCGTCGCGCTGCCGAGGAGATTCCCGCGCGCGGGCGTCGCGCTCTCGACCGGGCCGTCGTGCCAGGCTTCGTCGTCGTCGACCGCGTCGCGGTGGCGACCGCATGCGTCGATCGGAACGAGCGCGTCGGCGAAGAAGTTGGCGAACGACGGCAGGCTCGCGAGGACGTGGGCACGGGGCGCGGCGTGGCGCGGATCGATGCGCAGCCAGTTGTAGCAGCCCAGGTGCAGGCCGGCGCCCGTCTTGCGCAGCTTGGCGAGCGTGATCGGGTCGAGAGCCGATTCGAGCACCGCGCGCACGCGAGCGTCGATGGCGTCTTCGCGCAGGTCGATCGAGCGCAGCGCACGCCCGTAGAAGTCGACGTCGACGATCTCGTCGCGCAACGCGGCGCGCAGCCGGGCAAGGAAGTCCGGATGGCGTCCGGCGCGATCGAACAACGAGCCGGGAGCGTGCGCTTCGATGCGGTGCTCGCGGTCGAGGTGCCGTCCCCAGTCGTCGCGCCGGCGGTCCAGCGTCGTGAGCATCTCGTCGGCCAGCGACGAGAACAGCAGGTCGAGCGCGTCGTCGGCCGGCCGCGCCGCGCCCGGAGCGACGTCGCTGCGCGCGAGCACGTCGACCAGCAGGCGCAGCGTGCGATCGGACAGCAGCGCGCGGAAGTCGTAGACGAGCTGGTCGCGATCGACGCCGACGAAGCGCACGTTCAATCCCCACGCACGCGTGAGATGCGCGAAGATCGGGTTCGTCATCAGCGACAGCCGCGACGCCAGCGGCAGCATCACGACGAACAGGCGCCAGTCGGACGAGGGGTCGCGAAAGACGATCGCGCGCGGGCTGCTGGCGTAGCTCGCCGCCAGTTGCGCGAGTTCCGGCCCGGTGCTGCCTGCGTCCTGCAACTCACGGTCGATCGGCACCGCGTCGACCGTGAAAAACTCGACGTCCTTCAACGTGCGGGACGCCCTTCAGTCGGCCTGTTTCGCAAGGAACAGCAGGCCGCCGCCGAACAGCAGCAATGCGGTGGCCATCAGGATGCGGGTGATCGAGCCGCGCCACAGCGCTTCGGCGGCGAACAGCGCTCCCGCCGTGAGCACGACGCGGGCGGTGCCGGCGGTGCGTTGTGCGGGACTGAGGCGGGTCATGGCAATAATCTACCGTAGAAGCGCGGTCGATGTACGGGATCTTTGCACGGTGCGAATGGCGAGCCCGGGCAGTTGCGCACCTTCGATGCGGCTGGTCCAGCGCTGGCCGGCGGCCAGCGGCTGCGCATCGGTGAGAGTGCCGGTGGTGACGATCGCCCCCGCTTCGATCGAGTGCCCGCGCAGCGCCAGTTCGTGCGCCAGATGCGCGATCGCGTGCAGCGGTCCGTCGAGCGCTTCGCGGCCGCAGCCCTGCGCGACGAGGGCGTCGTCGCGATACAGCGAGACGCGCAGCGCGCCGAGCCGATCGATCGCCTCGTCGGCCTTCTCGCCGAGTTCGCGCAGCGGCCGCCGTGGACCGACCAGCAGGGCGCCGTGCAGACCTTGTGCGGCGAAGGCTTCGGCCGCGGTGAAGCGCCATTGCGGGTAGGGGCATTGCACGATCTCGAAGCCGTGCGCATACCAGTCGGCGGCTTCGAAGACGGCCTGCGGAGTCGGTTCGCGCGGCGCGGTGCGCAGGCCGACGACGATCTCGGGCTCGAGCCGGGGCTGGGCGTAGCGCGACAGGTCGACGTCGCCGCCGTCGACCCGGGGAACTTCGTCGCCGGCGTCCTTGCCGTGCGCGCGGCGGACTTCGTCGACGGCTTGCGCGCGATCCACTGCGTGTGCGTCGATCGCTGCCGGCGTCGCGTCGACAAGGCGCAGCGTCGAGTTCCAGACCGGGGCCCAGATCGGATGGAACACGCCGTACAACGGCCAGATCGAGCGGTTCGTGAAGCCGATCTTGTAGCCGACGGCGCGTTCGCCGCGTGCGATGCGAGCGACCGTGATTCCCGTCTGCAAGGCCTCGGCACGGGCGAGGTCGCGCAACGGAAGATACTCGTCGCGCGCGAAGGTGCGTCCGCCGTCGACGGCATCGAGCAGCAGTTCCGAAGACAGCTCGCAGGCCATCCGGCATTATCTCGCGCGCGTGCCGCGGGGGAACCCCCCGGAGGCGTTCCAACGCCCCCGAAGGCGTTCCAGCGAGGATCGGAGGCGCAGCTGGGAATCATCGAGATCGTCGTCGTCGTCGCAGCCGCCTTCGTCGCCGGCGCGGTGAATTCGGTCGCCGGCGGCGGCACCTTCTTCTCGTTTCCCGCCTTGCTCGCCGTCGGCGTGCCGCCGGTGATCGCCAACGCGAGCAACGCCGTGGCGCTCTGGCCGGGCAGCCTGGCGGGGGCCTGGGCCTTCCGTCGCGAGCTGCGCCGCTTCTCGTCGGTCCTTCCGTTGCTGTCGGCGATCGCCTTCGCCGGCGGAATCGCCGGCGGGCTGCTGCTGCTGCGCACGTCGAACGATCGATTCTCGATGCTGATCCCGTGGCTTCTGCTGCTCGCCACGCTGCTGTTCGCGTTCAGCGGCCCGCTGTCGAGCGGCGTGCGCTCGCTGCTGCGTCGCGCGGACGAGTTGCCGCACCGGCAAGCATCGTCGACGCACCGCTTCGGCGCTGGCGGCTACCTGTTCCAGGCCCTGGTCTCGGTCTACGGCGGCTTTTTCGGCGCCGGGATGGGGATCCTGATGATCGCCTCGCTGGCGATCCAGGGTTTCGAGGACCTGTACGAGATCAACGCATTGAAGAACTGGCTGTCGGCAGTGATCTACAGCGTCGCCGTCGCGACCTTCGTGCTGGCAGGCGCGGTTTCCTGGCCGCATACGCTGGCAATGCTGGTCGGCGCGACGATCGGCGGCTACGTCGGCGCGGCCTGGGCCCGGCGGATTCCAGCCGCGTGGCTGCGCCGCTTCATCATCGGCTTCGGCGCA
This sequence comes from Burkholderiaceae bacterium, assembly GCA_023954015.1. Classification (GTDB taxonomy): domain Bacteria; phylum Pseudomonadota; class Gammaproteobacteria; order Burkholderiales; family Burkholderiaceae_E; genus Zeimonas. The sequence continues at coordinate 170,984 of JAMLIS010000001.1, read as the reverse complement.
TTGCTCACCGCCTGGTATTTCCCGGATGCCTTCGGTTGACGCTGCGCGGCTGCCGCCCGAGGCGGCCGGAGCAGCCCGGTGCGCGCGCCACGTTGTCGGCGGGTGCGGCCGGTGCGGATGCCGCTTGCCCGCGGATTCGGCCGGATGCGCACGCCGTTGGCGGCGGATGCCGGGTGTAAACTCGGGGCACCTTTCCGCGCCGGGATCTCGCCTCGTCGGCCCGCCCCGAGGACGTCGAGACCCCGGCCGCTGCTTTTTTTGCGGCTCCCGGAGCCGGCATGCCGAATCGGCCGAGAAGAATTTTTGCGCGTTCCCCCGCCCAGGTGCGCGGAATGCCGCACGGCAAGGCTTGTGTCCTTGCCCGAGAATTCCCATCAAGGAGGTTGGTCCATGTCACAGGTTCGCGCCGAAGCGCCTTCGAGTCGACCGTCGCGCGCCGGCGCCGGCGTCGACGCCGGCAACGGGTCGCAGGAGTCCACCGCAACGCGTGAAGCGCTGCGAACGCGCCTGGGCGCGCCCGCGTGGCTGCGCAATCGCCGACTGCTCGATTGGGTGGGCCGCATCGCCGAACTGACGAAGCCCGAACGCGTGCACTGGTGCGACGGTTCGCAGGCCGAGTACGACCGCCTCTGCGACGCGATGGTCGAGGCCGGTACGCTGCAGCGGCTGAACCCGCGGAAGCGGCCGAACTCCTTTCTGGCGTTGTCGGACCCGAGCGACGTGGCGCGCGTCGAAGACCGCACCTTCATCTGCAGCGAGCAGCGCGAGGACGCCGGCCCCACCAATCACTGGGTCGCGCCCGACGAAATGCGCGCGACGCTCGAGCGGCTGTTCGACGGCTGCATGCGCGGGCGCACGCTGTACGTGATTCCGTTCTCGATGGGGCCGCTGGGCAGCCACATCTCGCACATAGGCGTGGAACTCACCGACAGTCCCTACGTGGTCGCCAGCATGCGCACGATGACGCGCATGGGCCGCGACGTCGCCGACCTGCTCGGCGAGGACGGCGGCTTCGTGCCCTGCGTGCACTCGGTGGGCGCGCCGCTTTCCCCGGGGCAGGCCGACGTGCCGTGGCCCTGCAACGACACGAAATACATCGTGCATTTCCCGCAGACCCGCGAGATCTGGTCCTACGGATCGGGTTACGGCGGCAACGCGCTGCTCGGCAAGAAGTGCTTCGCGCTGCGCATAGCGTCGCACATGGGGCGCGAAGACGCCGAGCGAGGCGGTGCGGGGTGGCTCGCCGAGCACATGCTGATCCTCGCGGTGACCTCGCCCGAGGGCAAGCGTTACCACGTTGCAGCGGCCTTCCCGTCGGCCTGCGGCAAGACGAACTTCGCGATGCTGATCCCGCCGGCGGGCTTCGACGGCTGGAAGGTGTCGACGATCGGCGACGACATCGCCTGGATCAAGCCGCACGCCGACGGGCGGCTCTACGCGATCAACCCCGAGGCGGGCTTCTTCGGCGTCGCACCCGGCACGAGCGAGAAGACGAACCCGAACTGCGTGGCGATGCTGCGCGAGAACACGATCTTCACCAACGTGGCGCTCACCGACGACGGGGACGTCTGGTGGGAGGGGCTGTCGGAGCCGCCGGCACACCTGATCGACTGGCGCGGCAACGACTGGACGCCTGCCGACGGCAAGGCAGGGCGCAAGGCGGCGCATCCGAATTCGCGCTTCACCGTGGCCGCCGCGCAGTGCCCGTCGATCGACCCGAACTGGGAAAGCGTCGAGGGCGTTCCGATCGACGCGTTCATCTTCGGCGGTCGGCGCTCGAGCACCGTGCCGCTCGTCACGCAGGCGCGCGACTGGACCGAAGGCGTCTACATGGCGGCGACGATGGGCTCGGAGACGACCGCCGCGCAGGCGGGCGCCACCGGCGTCGTGCGCCGCGATCCCTTCGCGATGCTGCCCTTCTGCGGCTACCACATGGGCGACTACTTCGCGCACTGGCTCGCCCTCGGCGAGCGGCTCGAGGCGAGCGGCGCGAGGCTCCCGGCGATCTTCTGCGTCAACTGGTTCCGCACCGACGAGAACGGCCGCTTCGTCTGGCCGGGCTTCGGCGAGAACATGCGAGTGCTCGCCTGGATGATCGACCGCATCGAAGGACGCGGTGCGGGCTTCGAGCACGTGTTCGGCACGAGCCCCCGCTACGAGGACCTGCACTGGGACGGACTTTCGTTCTCGCGCGAGGCCTACCAGAAGATCACGTCGATCGACCGCGACGCCTGGGAGCAGGAGTTCCGGCTGCACGGCGCGCTGTTCGAGCAACTCGCGCCGCGCCTGCCGCCGGCGCTGGCGCAGACGAAGAAGCGGCTCGAAGCGCGGCTGGCGGGTTGAACCGCCCGGCGGCCGCGACGCCGGCGGCCGCTACCTCCCGATGTACCGCCCGTCTCCGGGCTACGGACGAGCCGGCGAGCGCGTTCTCCGATGAGTTGGCGCTGACTTACTGCGGCTCGCCGGTGACGGACAGCGCCGCGGCCTGGCGGACCGCCGCGAGCAGGCTGCGCGGATCCGCCAGCCCGCGCCCGTCCGGGCCGGGCCGCCCGGCCTTGTCGAAGGCGGTGCCGTGGTCGGGGCTGGTGCGCACGAAGGGCAGGCCGAGAGTGACGTTCACGCCGTCGTCGATGCCGAGGTACTTGACCGGAATCAGCCCCTGGTCGTGATACATCGCGATCGCCAGGTCGAATTCGCGCAGACCGCGCGCCCGCATGAACACGGTGTCGGGCGCGAAGGGACCGCTCACTTCGATATGCTCGGCGCGCGCCGCGGCGATCGCCGGCGCAATGATCTCGATCTCCTCGCGCCCGAACAGCCCGCCCTCGCCGGCGTGCGGGTTCAGCCCGGCCACGGCGATCCGCGGACCTTCGAGGCCGGCGCGGCGCAGCGATGCGTCGGCGATGCGGATGGTGCGCAGGATGCCGTCGGTGTCGAGCGCCTCGATCGCCTCGCGCAGCGCGACGTGGATCGACACGAGCACCACGCGCAGCTCCGGATTGGCCAGCATCATCCTCACTTCGGCGCCGCCGGCAAGTTCGGCGAGCAGCTCGGTGTGGCCCGGAAAACGGTGACCGGCGGCGTGCATCGCTTCCTTGGCGATCGGCGCCGTGACGACGGCGCGCAGTTCGCGCCGCATCGCCTGCTCGGCGGCGTGCACGATGCAGCGATACGCGGCGTCGCCGGCGCGCGCGTCGACGCGTCCGACCGACAGGTCGTCGGGCAGGCGAACGACGTCGTCGATGTCGGCCGGCAGGGGCAGCGACAGCCGCGAAGCCTCGCGTGCCAGCCAGCGGGCGTCGCCGACGACGCGCAGCGGCACGTCGAGCGAGCGATCGGCGCAGGCTTTCAGCACGATTTCCGGCCCGATCCCGCAGGCGTCGCCCATCGTGATCGCGATCGGCCGCGACGTCGACGCGGCGATCGCGTCGAACGCCGGGGCGGGCGCGGTGGAGTCGCGCAGCGACGAGGAAGGCATTGAATCGATTCTACGGCCGCGAAGCCGAGCCGGACATCGGCGCACGACTTAGACTTCACGGATGGACGCGGCGCCACGCGCCGGGAAAGCGCAGGAGAGCAACGGTGGACGGCGCAAACAGGGCTTCGGTAGCGGCGGCGGTTCCTTCGGCGGGGAAGCACGCGGAGACGGCTCCGGCCGGCGGCGACGCTTCGCCGATCGAGGTCGGACACTGGATCGGCGGCGCGGTCGCGCCCCCGCGCGCCGATGCGCGTCACGCCACGCTGTGGAATCCGGCAACGGGGCGCGAGCGGGGCCGCGTCGCGCTGGCCGATTCGGCCGAGGTCGACGCCGCCGTGCAGGCCGCCGTGCAGGCGTTCGCCGCCTGGGCGTCGACGCCGCCGGTGCGTCGTGCGCGCGTGCTGTTCCGTTTCCGCGAACTGGTCGAGACGCACCTCGGCGAGCTCGCCGAAACGATCGTCGCCGAGCACGGCAAGATCCTCTCCGACGCGAAAGGCGAGGTGCAGCGCGGACTCGAGGTGGTCGAGTTCGCCTGCGGCATTCCGCAGCTGCTCGAGGGCGGATTCAGCGAGCAGGCGGGGCCGGGCATCGACGCGCATTCGATCCGCCAGCCGCTCGGCGTGTGCGTCGGCATCACCCCTTTCAATTTCCCGGCGATGGTGCCGATGTGGATGTTCCCGGTGGCGATCGCCTGCGGGAACACGTTCGTGCTCAAGCCCTCGGAGCGCGATCCGTCGGCTTCGCTGCTGATCGCGCAGCTGCTGCGCCGTGCAGGCCTGCCCGACGGCGTCTTCAACATCGTGCAGGGCGACCGAGAGGCGGTCGAGGCCTTGCTCGCGCACCCGAAGGTCGCCGCAGTGAGCTTCGTCGGCTCGACGGCGATCGCGCGTTCGGTGCACGAGACGGCGTCGCGCCACGGCAAGCGCGTGCAGGCGCTCGGCGGCGCGAAGAACCACCTGGTCGTGATGCCCGACGCCGATCTCGACCAGGCGGTCGACGCCCTGGTCGGCGCCGCCTACGGGTCGGCGGGCGAGCGCTGCATGGCGGTGTCGGTGGCCGTCGCCGTGGGCGGCGTGGCGGACGCGCTGGTTGCCCGGCTGGCCGAGCGCGTGCCGCGCATCCGCATCGGTGCGGGCACCGATCCGGCCGCCGAAATGGGGCCGCTGGTCACCGCCGCCCACCGCGAGCGAGTGCTGCGCTACATCGACGCGGGCGTCTCCGAGGGCGCGACGCTCGTCGTCGACGGACGCGGCGCGACTGCGCCCGACGGGGGCGAAGGCTTCTTCGTCGGCGCTACGCTGTTCGACCGTGTCCGGCCGGGCATGGCGATCTACCGCGACGAGATCTTCGGACCGGTGCTGTCGATCGTCCGCGCCGATTCTTTTGAGGAAGCGCTCACTCTCGTGAATACCCACGAGTATGGTAACGGCGTGGCGATCTACACGCGCGACGGCGACGCGGCGCGCGAATTCGCGACGCGCGTGCAGGTGGGCATGGTCGGCGTGAACGTCCCGATCCCGGTGCCAATGGCCTTCCACTCCTTCGGCGGCTGGAAGGCCTCGCTGTTCGGCGACCATCACGTCTACGGTCGCGAGGGCGTGCGCTTCTACACGAAGCTGAAGGCCGTGATGCAGCGCTGGCCCACCGGAATCCGCGCCGGCGCCGACTTCTCGATGCCCACGTCGGAATGACGCGATGAGCGTCGCGAAGGCGTGGACCTTGCTTCTGGTGGCCGGTCTGTTCGAGATCGCCTGGGCGCTCGGACTCAAGTACAGCGAAGGTTTTTCGCGGTTGTGGCCTTCGGTGGTCGTCGTCGTCGCGGCGGCGGCGAGCTTCTGGCTGCTGGCGATCGCGATGCGGGTGCTGCAAGCCGGTACCGCCTACGCGGTGTGGACGGGGATCGGCGCGGCGGGCACCGCGCTGCTCGGCATCGCGCTGCTCGGCGAATCGGCGAGCACGGCGCGATTGCTGTGCATCGCGCTGATCGTCGCCGGCGTGCTCGGGCTGAAGGTCACTGCCGGCGAATGAATTCCCGCGGACTTCCCGCTTCGGAGAGAACGGCGATGACGATGCAACTGAAGGACATGCGGCTGCTCAAGCGCACCGGCTACGTCGACGGCAAGTGGATCGACGCGGATTCCGGGCGAAGTTTCCGCGTCACCGATCCGGCGAGCGGCCAGACGATCGCCGAATTGAGCGACATGGGCGTGGCCGAAACGAAGCGCGCGATCGACGCGGCCGCACGCGCGCTGCCCGCCTGGCGCGCGAAGACGGCGAAGGAGCGCGGCGCGATCCTGCGCCGCTGGTACGAGCTGGTGCTCGCACACGCCGACGACCTGGCGCTGCTGATGACCACCGAGCAGGGCAAGCCGCTGGCGGAGGCGCGTGGCGAGGTCGCCTACGGTGCTTCGTTCATCGAGTGGTTCGCCGAGGAGGGCCGCCGCGTCTACGGCGACGTCATTCCTTCGAACGCGCCCGATCGGCGACTGCTCGCGATCAAGCAGGGGATCGGCGTATGCGCGGCGATCACGCCGTGGAACTTCCCGATCGCGATGATCACGCGCAAGGTGGCGCCGGCCTTCGCCGCCGGCTGCACGGTGGTCGCCAAGCCGGCCGGCGCGACGCCGCTGTCGGCGCTTGCGCTGGTCGAGCTGGCCGAACAGGCGGGCTTTGCGCCGGGCATCTTCAACATGGTCGTCACCGGAACACAGTCGTCGAAGATCGGCGAGGAGCTGTGCACGAACCCGACCGTGCGCAAGGTGTCGTTCACCGGCTCGACCGAGGTCGGTCGCATCCTGCTGCGCCAGTCGGCCGAAACGATCAAGAAGCTCTCGCTCGAGCTGGGTGGCAACGCGCCCTTCATCGTCTTCGACGATGCCGACCTCGATGCTGCGGTCGAGGGTGCGATCGCGTCGAAGTACCGAAACGCGGGGCAGACCTGCGTCTGCGCGAACCGCATCTACGTGCAGGCGGGCGTCTACGACGCGTTCGCGCAGAAACTCGCGGCGCGCGTCTCGCAGTTCAAGGTCGGCGCGGGCGTCGAGGAAGGCGTGGTGATCGGCCCGCTGATCGACGACAAGGCGGTCGAGAAGGTCGAGGAGCACGTGGCCGACGCGCTGGCGCAGGGCGCCAGCCTCGCGCTGGGCGGCAAGCGGCATTCGCGCGGGGGCCTTTTCTTCGAGCCGACGATCCTCACCGGCGTGCGCTCGTCGATGCGCGTCGCGCGCGAGGAGACTTTCGGGCCGGTGGCGCCGCTGTTCCGCTTCGAGACCGACGACGAGGCGATCGCGATGGCGAACGACACCGAGTTCGGCCTCGCCGCGTATCTGTACTCGCGCGACATCGGCCGCATCTTCCGCGCCGCCGAGGCGATCGAATCGGGAATGATCGGCGTGAATACCGGGCTCATCTCGACGGCAGAGGCGCCGTTCGGCGGCGTCAAGCAGTCGGGTCTCGGTCGCGAAGGCTCGCATTACGGGATCGACGAGTATCTCGAGATCAAGTACCTGTGCCTGGCGGGAATCTGAGCGGCGTCGGGCGACGCGGCAACGGAGGGGACGATGACGATCCGCATGCGCGCTGCGGTGCTGCGCCAGATCGGGATGCCTGCGCCGTACGCGCAGAGTCGGCCGCTGTCGATCGAGGAAGTCGAGCTCGACGGACCCGGCCACGGCGAGATTCTCGTGCGGATCCACGCCGCGGGCCTTTGCCACTCCGACCTCTCGGCGATCAACGGTGACCGGCCGTGGCCGCTGCCGATCGTACTCGGACACGAAGCGGCGGCCGAGGTCGTCGAACTCGGCGAAGGCGTCGACGACCTGGCGGTGGGCGATCACGTCGCCCTCGTATTTCGACCGGGCTGCGGGACCTGTGCACGCTGCGCCGTCGGCAGACCCGCGTTGTGCATTCCCGGCGGGCGGGCGAACAACGACGGAGCGCTGCTGGGCGGACATCGGAGGTTGCGCACGCGGGCAGCAGCAGGGGGAGGGTATGTTGCGCTGCACCATCACCTCGGCTGCGCTGCCTTCGCCGAGTACGCCACGGTCTCTCGCCGATCGGCCGTTCGCATCGACCCCGAACTCGCGTGGGAGGAGGCGGCGCTTTTCGGTTGCGCGGTGATCACCGGCGCCGGTGCGGTGGTGAACACGGCCGGGGTTTCGATGGGCTCCGCCGTTGCCGTGGTCGGCCTGGGCGGGGTGGGATTCTCGGCGCTGCTGGCCGCACTGGCGGCAGGCGCACGCACGGTCATTGCAGTGGACAGGCTTCCGTCCAAGCTGGCAAAAGCGCGCGAACTGGGTGCTACGCACTGCTTCGAGGCGTCATCTGCCGACATCGTCGCCGAAGTGAAGGAAGCGACCGACGGCGGCGTCGATTTCGCCTTCGAGATGGCCGGCAGCGTCGATGCGCTCGAACTGGCCTATCGACTCACGTGCCCGGGCGGGACCACCGTCACCGCGGGGCTGCCGAACCCGAATGCACGCTGGTCGCTCCAGGCGGTGTCGCTGATCGCCGAAGAGCGCACGGTGAAGGGCAGTTATCTGGGTTCGTGCGTGCCTGCCCGAGACATTTCTCGCTTCGTCGCCCTGTACCGGGCGGGTAAGCTTCCGGTCGACCGACTGTTGTCGGAACAGATCACGCTCGACGAGATCCATCCCGCGCTCGATCGACTGGCGCGCGGCGAATCGATCCGGCAGGTGATCCGGATGGATGCGTAGGAAAGGAGTACCGCCTTTTGGATCGGGTCCAGACCGTTGTCGTCGGTGCCGGGGTCGTCGGACTCGCGGTCGCGCGCGAGTTGGCTGTGTCGGGGCGCGAAGTCGTCATCGTCGAGCGCGAGAATGCTTTCGGTACCGGAACCAGCGCACGCAACAGCGAGGTGATCCACGCCGGCATCTACTACCCGGCCGGATCGCTGAAGGCTCGGCTTTGCATCGACGGCGCCGAGCGCCTGTACTCGTACTGCCGCGAACGGAGCATTCCGCACCGGCGCTGCGGAAAGCTGATCGTCGCCTGCGAGAGCGAGGAACGGTCCGCGCTCGAACCGATCGCGAAACGGGCGGCCGAATGCGGAGCGCAGGGACTGCGCTGGCTCGAGCGCAGCGAGCTGGCCGCGCTCGAACCGTCGCTGCGCGCGCAGGCCGCGTTGCTTTCGCCGAACACCGGGATCGTCGACAGCCACGCCTACATGCAGGCGCTGCTTGCCGACGCCGAGGATCGAGGCGCGACGCTGGCCGTGGCCAGCGAAGTCGCTGCAGCGAAGTCGACCCCCGGCGGCTTCGTGCTTCGGATCGTCTCGCAAGGCAGCGAATCGCGGATTGCCGCGCGCGAAGTGGTGAACGCAGCGGGCCTCGGAGCACAGGGCCTTGCGCGGCTCACGGACGGGATCCCCGCCGACTCGATTCCGCCGCTGTACCTGGCGAAGGGAAACTATTTCACCACGGCCCGGCGCGCGCCGTTCTCGCATCTGGTCTACCCGCTGCCCAACGAAGCGGGGCTCGGCGTGCACTTGACGCTCGACCTGGGCGGGCGCGCGCGCTTCGGCCCGGACGTCGAATGGGTCTCGGAGCTCGATTATCGGGTCGACGCGAACCGCATGGCGGCCTTCGAGGCGCAGGTGCGCAGGTATTGGCCGACGCTGCCACCGAACTCGCTCTCGCCGGGCTACTCCGGCATTCGCCCGAAGCTGGTCGGCCCGGGCGAAGCTGCCGCGGATTTCCGGATCGACGGCGCAGCGCGCCACGGCGTACCCGGACTCGTTGCGTTGTTCGGAATCGAGTCACCCGGCCTGACCGCCTCGCTGGCAATCGCCGAGAGCGTGCGCGCGGAGCTCGATTCGCTCTGAAGCGGCCCCCGCGTGCAGCGAGCCCTGCGGCCACGAAGGTCGAAGGCGGCTGCGGGCTGCGACGCCTCTGAACGCCTACGGGCCGTCATACACGGTTCTGCGCGGTTCCGACGCTCCGGCGCGGTATCCGGCGCGGCTCGCAGCGCGGTTCCAGCGGGGGTTCCAGCGCGGTTCCAGTGCGGTTCCAGTGCGGTTCCAGTGCGGTTCCAGCGGGGTTCCAACGGGGGTTCCAGCGGCGCGCAAAGCGAACCGCAGCCTGCCCTCGTCGCAGTCCGGCGGCTGCAGTCCAGCGCCGCGTCGGCTCTCCGCGCAGTCCCGCGCCACATTCGAGTGCGGCTGCGGTTTCCCGTGGTGCTTTCAGGCTCCCTTGCGTTTCATCGGGCAAGTGTCGATGCCCATCAGCCCATAGATCGGGCACCGGCCGAACAGGCCGGTCGCAAGCGGGATGACGCCGATCCAGCCCCAGGCTCCGATCGAGCCAGTGAGCGACAGGGCAATCAATACCAGCCCGGCGACGATCCGGAGCACCCGGTCCCAGGACCCTACGTTGCGGTTCATCGAAACCCCCTGTAGTGAGTTAGAACACCGCCCTGGAGAACACGCCGCAGAAGGAAAGCGACGGATCCCCTCTTGGACCAGACCCTCTTGGACAAGACGCCCTTCGGCAAGGCGCAAATCGCAGCCATCGCTGTCGCCACGGCGTCGATTCGCGACGCCTCATGAGGCCGTAGCGCGCTGGCATGGCGCGATATCTCCGGCCCGGCGTACGACTCTCCGCCGCGGCGTACGACTGCATTCTGGATCATCGACAACGGCCCGCTTTGCGGTGGATCAACGGCGAGTCGTTGCGGTCGTCGGCGCGGCGTGGTTTCTGGCAACGCTGATGGTCGTCGGGGTCGGCAACCGCGTAAGCGTCCGCTCAGCGCCGGGCGGACGCTTACGCAACCGCAACACTGCAAAACGCTGCGGAATGCTGCAAATCCAGCTGGGCGAGAGATTGCTCATCGGGGGAGGCTGTGTTTTGCAGCATTCGGGCGCAGCATTCGGGCCGCACACGCGCGCGGCGGACGGTGGAGGCGGACGGTGGAGCGACGCCGGCAGGCCGGGCCGGACGACGGGCGCCGAGCACCCTGCTCTGCGGGCGGCTCTGCGGCCCGGCTGTCGCCGGGGCGCCTCCACCGTCCGCCTCCTGCGCGCCCGCTCGCGTGCTCGCCGATCCGCTCGTCGGTCCGCTCGTCCAGCCCAGGCCGGCCAGCAGCCAGATCCCCAGGCCAGAGAGCGGACCCGAGACCAGACCAGAGAGCAGCTCGGCCGTCCGCCGGCGGCCCGCACATCCGCCCGCCCGCCCGCGCTGCCCGCCCGCGCTCGCCCGCCCGCGCTCGTCCTCCCGCGCTCGTCCTCCCGCGTGTCCGCCCACCAATGCGCGCGCAAAGGGGCATGCAGCACCTCCTGCAGCGGCGCTTGTACCCGAGTCTTCCTGGCAAGGCTGCTGGTCATCGCGCCCCGCAACCGCAACACCGCGAAACGCTGCGAAATGCTGCAAATCCAGCCGTGCGATAAACCGCCCGTCGAGAAATGCTGCGTTCTGCAGCATTCCGGCGGGGAGGCGAGCACGGCGGAGCACCGCACGGCGGGTCTACCCGGCGACAACGTGCCCGCAGACCGCCGTGACCTGCACTCGTGGGCTACCCGCTCTGCCTGCGTCCCCACGCGCGCCCGCCCCGCCCCCGCCCCCGCGGCCAGTCCGCCCGCCCACGCACCCGCCCACCCGCCATACCTCGTGCAAGACCGCCCGCCCGCGAGCCCGTCCGCCCAGCCGCCCGCCCAGGCCGCCCACCCAGCCGCCCGCCGCGCCGCCCGCTCCGCCGTAAAACCGCCTCGCGTCCGCCGTCCGCTGCCCGCCCGCCCCCGTGCGCACGCCAGAGTGGTAATGCAGTAGCAGTAGCGCCCATCCGCATACGAACCGCGGAAGGCAATACCAACCCAGTGGCCACGTACCATGGGCCCCGCTGTCGCTACTGGCTTCTACTTTTGCGGCCCAATCAGTGGGAAGAAATGTTGTTCCACGTGGAACAACCGTCTGCGTCGCCAGGCGCGACGTCGATCGGCGTTGCCCCGACCTCGCCGCCCCGCCCGACCACGGGTGTCGCGCTGCTCCGGCGTCTCGAAGCAGCCGCTCCTGGACCATCGGGAACACCGGTAGATTCCTTCTTTCAGCCCCATCCCCACAACGAGTTTCACGTGTAACGCGCCCTCCCGGGTTTCACGTGAAACGTCCCACCGCTCCGCTCGCCCCTCGATCGCCCGACCAACCCCGTGGCCGCGCGCCCCAAGATCCTATAATCTCGTCCCTCTCTACCCGCGCTTCGCGCAATCCACGAAGCGCTCATTTGTAGCCTCGCCGTGCATCCGATCGACTATCCGCAGCCCTTCGACGTCATCGTCGTCGGAGGTGGTCATGCTGGGACAGAGGCCGCGTTGGCCTCTGCCCGGGTAGGTGCGCGCACCCTGCTGCTGACGCACAGCATCGAGACGCTCGGCCAGATGTCGTGCAATCCGTCGATCGGCGGCATCGGCAAGGGTCATCTGGTCAAGGAAGTGGACGCGTTGGGCGGCGCGATGGCTGCCGCGACGGACGAGGCGGGGATCCAGTTCCGCATTCTGAATCGCAGCAAGGGGCCCGCGGTGCGGGCCACACGCGCGCAGGCCGATCGCGTGCTCTATCGGCAGGCGATCCGAACGCGGCTCGAGCGTCAGCCGAATCTCTGGCTTTTCCAGCAGGCAGTGGACGATCTGTTGCTGGAGGGTGATCGCGTCGCCGGCGTTGCCACGCAACTCGGGTTGCGCTTCCGCGCGCGGGCCGTCGTGCTCACCGCCGGCACTTTCCTGAACGGACTGGTGCACGTCGGGCTTTCCCGCCATTCCGCCGGCCGCGCGGGCGATCCACCGTCGGTTTCGCTCGCGCAGCGCCTGAAGGAAATGCAGTTGCCGCAAGGGCGGCTGAAGACGGGGACGCCCCCGCGCATCGACGGGCGGACGATCGACTTCTCGCGCTGTGAGGAGCAGCCCGGCGATCTCGACCCGGTGCCCGTTTTTTCGTTCCTCGGCAGCGCCGGTCAACACCCGCGCCAGGTGCCTTGCTGGATCACGCATACGAACGAGCGCACGCACGAGATCATCCGGGGCGGGCTGGACCGCAGTCCGCTGTACACCGGCGTGATCGACGGTGTCGGTCCACGCTATTGCCCATCCATCGAGGACAAGATCCAGCGCTTCAACGGCAAGCGCTCGCATCAGGTCTTCCTCGAGCCGGAAGGGCTGACGACGAACGAGTTCTATCCGAACGGTATCTCGACGAGCCTTCCCTTCGACGTGCAACTCGCGCTGGTGCGCTCGATTCCCGGCCTCGAAAACGCGCACCTGCTGCGCCCGGGCTACGCGATCGAGTACGATTACTTCGATCCTCGCGCGCTGCGGCGTTCGCTCGAGACGCGCGCGATCGGCGGGCTCTTTTTCGCCGGCCAGATCAACGGAACCACCGGCTACGAGGAGGCCGCGGCGCAGGGCCTGCTGGCCGGGATCAACGCCGCGCGGCAGGTGCAGGAACGCGAGTCCTGGTGTCCGGGCCGCGACGAGGCGTATCTCGGCGTGCTGGTCGACGATTTGGTCACGCGCGGCGTGACCGAGCCTTACCGGATGTTCACCAGCCGCGCCGAGTACCGCCTGAGCCTGCGCGAAGACAACGCCGATCTGCGGTTGACGGCGACGGGCCGCGAACTGGGCTGCGTCGACGACGCGCGCTGGGCCGCGTTCGATCGCAAGCGGGAGGCGATCGAGCGGGAGCTTCAGCGCATTCGGGGCACGCGCCTGGGCGCCTGCCTGCCGGGCGAGGTGCTCGATCGCCTGTTGCTCGACCGAGACCAGACGCTGGCCGACCTGATGCGTCGACCCGAGTACGGCTACGAGGCGCTTGCGCGCCTCGGCTGCGCGGCACCCGACGACCACGTGGTCGCCGAGCAGGTCGAGATCCAGTCGAAATACGCCGGTTACATCGCCCGCCAGGAGGCGGAGATCGCTCGCAGCGAGCGCAACGAGAGCTACTCGATTCCGGCCGATTTCGACTACGCTGCGGTGAAAGGCCTTTCCTTCGAGGTGCGGCAGCGCCTGTTGCAGCAGCAGCCCGAAACGGTAGGGCAGGCTGCGCGGATCTCCGGCGTGACGCCTGCGGCGATCTCGCTGCTGCTGGTGCACCTGAAGAAACAGCAGCGTGTCGTCGCGCCCGGGGGTGATGGACAACGTGCAGCCTGAGGCACGCCTGCGCGCCGCGCTGCAGGCGCTGGACGCGTGGCCGGCCGAGGTCGAATCGCAGCGGGTGCTTACTGACGCGTTTCTACGCTACCTGTCGCTGTTGGTGAAGTGGAACCGCACCTACAACCTGACCGCGGTGCGCGAACCCGAACGGATGCTCGTGCAGCATCTCTTCGACTGCGCCGCGGTCGCGTCGCCGCTGAAGCGGCTGGTGGCGGAGCGGCGCGCGCCGCACTGCGCAGACGACGGCCGCGCGCTGATCATCGACGTGGGCAGCGGTGCCGGGCTGCCGGGGATCGTCTTGGCGCTCCTGTGGCCCGAAGCCGAATTCGTGCTGGTCGAGCCCGTCGCGAAGAAAGCGGCCTTCCTGCAGCAGGTTACAAGTGAGCTGGCGCTCGCTAATGTCACCGTGGCGCGCACACGCATCGAGGATCTTTCGCCCGACGGCAGGGCGCCCGACGCCGTCGTCTGCCGCGCCTTCGCGTCGCTCGCCGATTTCGCGGCGTCGCTCGACTCGCTCGCCGGACCACATACCGTCGTCGCCGCGATGAAGGCTCGACTGGACGAAAACGAGAAGCGAGCACTCACAGGTGATTGGCGCATCGGCGCCGAGTTGCCGCTGCAGGTGCCCGAGATGGACGCGCCGCGCTGCCTGGTCATGCTCGAGCGGGGCGAACCGCTGCATCCGGAGCAGGAACCGAGTTCAGGAGCTGGAACCGAGTGAACGAGCCGCACAGCAGGCGCTTGCCGACGCCGAAGATATTCGTCGTCGCGAACCAGAAGGGCGGCGTCGGCAAGACGACGACCTCGGTGAACCTCGCCGCCGCGCTCGCCCGCCACGGCAAGCGAACGCTGCTCGTCGATCTCGATCCGCAGGGCAATGCGACGATGGGCAGCGGCATCGACAAGCGCGCACTGAAGCGCTCCGTCTACCACGTGTTGATCGGCCTGGCCGACGTGATCGACGCGACGCAGCGATCCGAAAGGGGCGGCTACGACCTGCTGCCGGCGAACCGCGACCTGGCAGGCGCCGAACTCGACCTGGTCGACTTCGACGAGCGCGAGTCGCGCCTGAAGGACGCGCTCGCGCCGGTGCTCGACGACTACGACTTCGTGCTGATCGACTGTCCGCCGTCGCTCTCGCTGCTCACGCTGAACGGCCTCTGCGCCGCGCACGGCGTCGTCATCCCGATGCAGTGCGAGTACTTCGCGCTCGAGGGCCTCTCAGACCTGGTCAACACGATCAAGAAAGTGCATGCTAACTTCAACCCCGAGCTGCGGGTGATCGGCCTGCTGCGCGTGATGTTCGACCCGCGCGTCACGCTGACGCAGCAGGTCTCGGCACAACTCGAGCAGCACTTCGGCGACAAGGTGTTCCGCTCGATCATCCCGCGCAACGTGAGACTGGCGGAGGCGCCGAGCTACGGTCTGCCCGGGATCGTCTTCGATCCGCAGTCGAAAGGCGCGCGCGCCTACCTGCAGTTCGGCGCCGAACTGGTCGAGCGCGTCGCCGACTGGGCGCGGCGCTCGGTTCCCGATTCCACGGAGGCTCCCCGATGACCCGAAACCCGAAGCTCCGCGTCAAGGGCCTGGGCCGCGGGCTGGACGCGCTGCTCGGCGGCGACGAGCTGCGCCCGGCGGAAGCGCCGCGCGACGACGAGCCGGCGCGGTCGCTGCCGCTGACCGCGCTGCAGCCCGGTCGCTACCAGCCGCGTACCCGGATGGACGAGTCGTCGCTGCAGGAACTTGCCGCCTCGATCCGCGGGCACGGGCTGATGCAGCCGATCGTCGTGCGTCCGATCGACCAGGGGCGCTGGGAGATCATCGCCGGCGAGCGCCGTTTCCGCGCCGCCGGACTCGCCGGCCTGTCCGAGGTGCCGGTGGTCGTGCGCGAGGTGTCCGACGAGCAGGCGCTCGCGATGGCGCTCATCGAGAACCTGCAGCGCGAGGACCTCAATCCGCTCGAGCAGGCGCAGGCGATCCGCCGGTTGACGACCGAATTCGGCTATTCGCACGAGCAGGCGGCCGATGCGCTGGGGCGTTCGCGCAGCGCCACGACGAACCTGTTGCGGCTGCTGCATCTGGCCGATCCGGTGCAGACGATGCTGCTGGCCGGCGACCTGGACATGGGACACGCGCGCGCGCTGCTGGCGCTCGACAAGGCCGAGCAGATCCTGCTCGCGCAGCGGGTCGTCGACAAGCGGCTGTCGGTGCGCGAGACCGAGCAGCTGGTGCAGCGTACGCTGGCCGAGGCGTCGGGTAGCGACAGCGCCGCCCCGGGCCGACGGCGGGCGCCCGACCGCGATCTCGAGCGATTGCAGGAGCGCATCGCCGACACGCTCGCCACGCCGGTGGCATTGCGGGCCGACGGGCGAGGGCGAGGCAAGCTGACGATATCCTTCGCCAGCCACGAGCAGTTCCAGGGGCTGCTCGAACGGCTGGGCGTCGAGGTCGATTGACGCACGTGCGTCGATCGACCGACGTCGTGTCGATCGACAAGCGTCGCGGATCGACAGGCGTCGAGTCGATCGACGATCGCCGACGTCCGCTGTTGCGCCGCCGCTGCTGCGACGCAGCACGCGGTTTGACCGGTCTGGTGGCTAAGGCTAGAATCTTGCGTCTTTGCCCATGCGGGCCAATGGCCACGGCCGATCCGTAATCGACATGTTGGCTGCCGTTGGACTGCAGATCGCTGCTGTCTCGGTCCTCGCCTTGATCGCCGGGGGCTGGGCAGGCTGGGAAAGCGCCTGGTCGGTCACGCTGGGCGGAGTTGCGGCGATCATCCCGAATGCGTTGTTTGCGCTGCGCCTGGCGCTGCACAGGAAACGCACGCCGGAGTCCTACCCGGTCGTCTTCTTCCTGTGGGAGTTCGTCAAGATCGGACTCACGGTCCTCTTGCTGTTCTGGATCGTCAAGGCGCAGGCGGACATCCGGTGGCTCTGGCTGCTCGTCGGGCTGATCGCTGCGCTGCAGGCTCCGCTGTTCGCGATGGCTTTCGAGCGCAATCCCCTGTCGAAGGGCAGGTCGTGACGATCCGATAACGGCTTCCGCACCGCACACGATTCCATGGCAGCTGCAGCGCACGCACCCACCGCCTCAGAATACATCGTCCATCACCTGACGCACCTGAATTCCTCGGGCGGTGCGCAGAAGAACATCATCGACTTCGCGATCGTCAACTGGGACACCGTCTTCTATTCGGTGCTCACGGCGGTGCTGTCGGGATGGCTGATGTACCGGGCGGCACGGCTGATCACGGCCGGCGTTCCGAACCGTTTCGTCGGCGCGATCGAGTCGGTCGTCGAGTTCGTGCACGAGCAGGCGCGCGCCATCGTCAAGGGCGACCTGAGCTACGTCGCGCCGCTGGCGCTCGTCTCCTTCGTCTGGATCTTCCTGATGAACGCGATCGACCTCATCCCGGTCGACCTGTTCCCGCGCATCGCCGAGCTGTTCGGCATCCACTACCTGCGTGCGGTGCCCACCGCCGACCTGAACGGCACGCTGTCGCTCGCGATGGTCGTGCTCGGCTCGTCGATCTACTACGGCATCAAGACCAAGGGCGCCGGCGGCTTCACGCACGAGCTGTTCACGGCGCCCTTCGGTTCGCACTTCCTGCTCTGGCCGATCAACCTGCTGATGCAGATCATCGAGTACCTCGCCAAGACGGTCTCGCTCGGCATGCGGTTGTTCGGGAACATGTACGCCGGCGAGCTGGTGTTCATGCTGATCGCGCTGCTCGGCGCCACCGTCACCTGGTGGGGCGCCGGCCTGCATTTCCTCACCGGGCTGGCCTGGGCGATCTTCCACATCCTGATCATCACGCTGCAGGCGTTCATCTTCATGATGCTGGCGCTCGTCTACGTGGGCCAGGCCTTCGAGCACCACTGAGAGGGTGGGAGTTCGCACCTTCCGGGCTTTTCGTTCCTTCCTCCACAGCAACAGCAACAGTCCCTTTTCATCGGAGTCCTAGAACCATGACCAACGTTGCTCTCGTCGCCGTCGCATGCGGTCTGATCATCGGCCTGGGGGCGCTGGGCGCCTGCGTGGGCATCGGCATGATGGGCGGCAAGTACATCGAGGGCGCAGCACGCCAGCCCGAACTGATGGACAAGCTGCAGACGAAGATGTTCCTGCTCGCCGGCCTGATCGACGCGGCGTTCCTGATCGGCGTCGGTATCGCGATGATGTTCGCGTTCGCCAACCCGTTCCAGGGCTGAGCGCAGGGATCCCGTCCATCCAGTTTCCAGGGGGTCTCACGTGAACCTGAACGCGACGCTCATCGTCCAGATCGTCGTATTCCTCGCGTTGTGGTGGTTCACCGCGCGCTTCGTCTGGCCGCCGATCACGCGCGCGCTCGATGCACGCTCGCAGAAGATCGCCGAGGGCCTGGCTGCCGCCGACAAGGCGAAGGCCGATCTCGTCGCCGCCGAGCGACGCGTCGAGCAGGAACTCCAGCAGGCGCGCGCCGGTGCCGCGGAGCTGCGCACGGTCGCCGAACGCCAGGCGGCGGGCATCGTCGAGAACGCCCGCACCGAAGCGGCGCAGATCGTCGCTGCCGCACGCAAGGCTGCCGAGGAAGAAGCGGTGCTCGCTGCGCAGCGGGCGCGCGACCAGTTGCGCGAGCAGGTCGCCACGCTCGCCGTGGCGGGCGCCGAGCGCATCCTGCGCCGCGAAATCGATGCGGGCCGCCACGCCGAGCTGCTGGCCAACCTGAAGAACGAGCTGGTCTGACGCCATGGCCGAGTCGCTGACGATCGCCCGGCCGTACGCCGAAGCCGCGTTCGACCTGGCGCGCGAGACCGGCGCGCTCGGCTCGTGGTCGGACGCGCTGCGCCGCCTGGCTGCCGTGGTCGACACCGACGCCGCGCGCGAGCTGATCGGCAATCCGCGGCTGTCCGTCGAGCAGGTGGCGCGCGTGGTGGCCGACACCAGCGGGCAGCTGAGCGCCGAGCAGGCCAATTTCGTGCAGGTGCTCGCCGAGAACGAGCGGCTCGCAGTGCTGCCGGAAATCGCCGAGCTGTTCGAGCGGCTGCGCAACGAGCACGAAGGCGTGCTCGACGCGCAGATCCGCTCGGCGTATCCGCTCGTGCAACAGCAGGTCGACGAAATCGTCGCGACGCTCGCGGAAAAGTACGGCAGGCGGATCAAGCCTTCGGTCACCGTCGATGCCAACCTGATCGGCGGTGTCGCCGTGAAGATCGGCGACGAGGTGATCGATGCTTCCGTGCGCGGCAAGCTGGCCCGAATGGCCAGCGCGATGAAGCTTTAAGCCAAGGGGTATCCCATGCAACTGAATCCGGCCGAAATCAGCGAGCTGCTGAAGTCGCGCATCCAGAACCTGGACATCGGCGCCGACACGCGCAACCAGGGTTCGATCGTCTCGGTCACCGACGGTATCTGCCGCATCCACGGCCTGTCCGACGTGATGCAGGGCGAGATGATCGAGTTCCCGGCCGCGCCCGGCCAGGGCGCCACCTACGGACTGGCGCTGAACCTCGAGCGCGACTCGGTCGGTGCCGTCGTGATGGGGCCCTACGAGCACATCTCCGAAGGCATGACGGTGAAGTCGACCGGCCGCATCCTCGAGGTGCCGGTCGGCCCCGAGCTGATCGGCCGCGTCGTCGACGCACTCGGCGAGCCGATCGACGGCAAAGGCCCGATCGACGCGAAGATGACCGACGTCATCGAGAAGGTCGCTCCGGGCGTCATCGCGCGCAAGTCGGTGTCGCAGCCGGTGCAGACCGGCCTGAAGTCGGTCGACGCAATGGTGCCGATCGGCCGCGGCCAGCGCGAGCTGATCATCGGCGACCGCCAGACCGGCAAGACCGCGGTGGCGATCGACACGATCATCAACCAGAAGGGCAAGGACCTGATCTGCGTCTACGTCGCGATCGGGCAGAAGGCGTCCACCATCGCCAACGTCGTCCGCAAGCTCGAGGAAACCGGCGCGATGGAGTACACCATCGTCGTCGCCGCGGGCGCCTCCGAGTCGGCGGCGCTGCAGTATCTCGCTGCCTATTCGGGCTGCACGATGGGCGAGTACTTCCGCGATCGCGGCCAGGACGCGCTGATCATCTACGACGACCTGACCAAGCAGGCGTGGGCCTACCGGCAGATCTCGCTGCTGCTGCGCCGTCCGCCGGGCCGCGAGGCGTACCCCGGCGACGTCTTCTACCTGCACAGCCGCCTGCTCGAGCGCGCCGCGCGCGTGAACGAGGAATACGTCGAGAAGTTCACCAACGGCGAAGTCAAGGGCAAGACGGGGTCGCTCACCGCACTGCCGATCATCGAGACGCAGGCGGGCGACGTCTCCGCGTTCGTGCCGACGAACGTCATCTCGATCACCGACGGCCAGATCTTCCTCGAGACCGATCTGTTCAACGCCGGCATCCGTCCGGCCATCAACGCGGGCATCTCGGTGTCGCGCGTCGGCGGCGCGGCGCAGACCGACATCATCAAGAAGCTCGGCGGCGGCGTGCGCCTGGCGCTCGCGCAGTACCGCGAGCTGGCGGCCTTCGCGCAGTTCGCCTCCGACCTCGACGAAGCCACCCGCAAGCAGCTCGAGCGCGGTCGCCTGGTCACCGAGCTGATGAAGCAGCCGCAATACCAGCCGCTGCAGGTCTGGGAGATGGCGCTGACGCTGTTCGCCGTCAACAACGGCTACTTCGACGACATCGAGGTTCCGAAGGCGCTCGACGCCGAGCGCGCGATGCGCGAGTTCGTGCGTGGCAAGTACGGCCCGCTCGTCGAGACGATCCAGCGTGACAAGAAGCTCTCGAAGGAAGTCGAGGCGCAGCTGCACGAAGCGGTCAAGGACTTCAAGAAGACCGGCGCATATTGAACCGGCCGGCGCAGCGTTAACCGGAAAGCGAAATGGCGGGCAGCAAAGAGATCCGCACCAAGATCAAGAGCGTGCAGAACACGCGCAAGATCACGAAGGCGATGGAGATGGTCGCCGCCTCGAAGATGCGCAAGGCGCAGGAGCGCATGCGCCATGCGCGTCCGTACGCCGACAAGGTGCGCAACATCGCCGCGCACCTGGCCGATGCGAACCCCGAGTACCGCCACCCGTTCCTCGTCGTTCGCGAGCAGCCGCGCAAGGTGGGCGTCATCGTCGTCACCACCGACAAGGGCCTGTGCGGCGGGCTGAACACGAACGTGCTGCGTGCGGTCACGAACAAGCTGCGCGAGTTCGAGCGCGGCGGCGTCGGCGTGCAGGCCACGGCCATCGGCAACAAGGGCTTCGGCTTCCTGCAGCGCATCGGCGCGAAGGTCGTCTCGCACCTGGTGCAACTGGGCGACACGCCGCACCTGGACCGGCTCATCGGCCCGGTGCGCGTGCAGCTCGAAGCCTACGAGCGCGGCGAGATCGACGCGGTCTACCTGGCCTATACGCGGTTCATCAACACGATGAAACAGGAACCCGTGCTCGAGCAGTTGCTGCCGCTGTCCACCGAGCGGCTGCAGGAAGACACCCGCGAGTATTCGTGGGACTACCTGTACGAGCCCGACGCGCAAAGCGTGCTCGACGACCTGCTGCTGCGCTACATCGAGTCGCTCGTCTACCAGGCGGTGACCGAGAACATGGCGAGCGAGCAGAGCGCGCGCATGGTCGCGATGAAGTCGGCGTCCGACAACGCGAAGAAGGTCATCGACGAGCTGCAGCTCTCGTACAACAAGGCGCGCCAGGCGGCGATCACGAAGGAACTGTCCGAGATCGTCGGCGGCGCCGCGGCGGTCTGAGCGCAGGCGCACGGCGGTCGGGCGCGAGCGCGAAGCAGCCGGCGCGAATCGGCTGAGGCGCCCCGCGAGCGAGATTCACCAGGGAAACGGATCCAGGAAGGAACGAAATGGCAGAAACCGCAGAAGCGACGCGCGAGCAGGCGCAGCAGGCGAACGGCTCGATCGGCGAAATCGTCCAGTGCATCGGCGCGGTCGTCGACATCCAGTTCCCGCGCGAACGGATGCCGCGCATCTACGACGCACTCGTGCTGGAGGACACCGGCGACTCGCTGGCCGAGAAGGGCCTCACCTTCGAGGTGCAGCAGCAGCTGGGCGACGGCGTGGTGCGCACGATCGCGATGGGCTCGTCCGACGGCCTGCGCCGCGGCATGAAGGTCGCCGGCACCGGCGGCCCGATCTCGGTGCCGGTGGGCTCGGCCACGCTCGGCCGCATCATGGACGTGCTCGGCCGACCGATCGACGACGCCGGCCCGATCGCCACCGACGAGCGCCGCTCGATCCACCAGCCGGCGCCCACCTTCGAAGAGCTCAAGCCGTCGGTCGAACTGCTGCCCACCGGCATCAAGGTCATCGACCTGATCTGCCCGTTCGCCAAGGGCGGCAAGATCGGCCTGTTCGGCGGTGCCGGCGTAGGCAAGACGGTCAACATGATGGAGTTGATCAACAACATCGCGAAGAGCTACGGCGGCTACTCGGTGTTCGCCGGCGTCGGCGAGCGCACGCGCGAGGGCAACGACTTCTACCACGAGATGGAAGAGTCGAAGGTGCTCGACAAGGTCGCGATGGTGTTCGGACAGATGAACGAGCCGCCGGGCAACCGCCTGCGCGTGGCACTCACCGGCCTGACGATGGCCGAGCAGTTCCGCGACGAAGGCCGCGACATCCTGCTGTTCATCGACAACATCTACCGCTACACGCTGGCCGGAACCGAAGTCTCGGCGTTGCTGGGCCGCATGCCTTCGGCGGTCGGCTACCAGCCGACGCTGGCCGAGGAGATGGGCCGCCTGCAGGAGCGGATCACGTCGACCAAGACGGGCTCGATCACGTCGATCCAGGCCGTCTACGTTCCGGCCGACGACCTGACCGACCCGTCGCCGGCCACCACCTTCGGCCACCTCGACGCCACCGTCGTCCTGTCGCGCGACATCGCGGCGCTGGGCATCTACCCGGCCGTCGACCCGCTCGACTCCACGTCGCGCCAGCTCGATCCGCACGTCATCGGCGAGGAGCACTACAACACGACGCGCCGCGTGCAGGCCACGCTGCAGCGCTACAAGGAGCTGCGCGACATCATCGCGATCCTCGGCATGGACGAGCTCTCGGCCGAGGACAAGCTCGCGGTGGCGCGCGCACGCAAGATCCAGCGCTTCCTGTCGCAGCCGTTCAACGTAGCCGAGGTCTTCACCGGTACGCCGGGCAAGATCGTCGCGCTGAAGGACACGATCCGCGGCTTCCAGATGATCGTCGACGGCGAATGCGACCAGCTTCCCGAGCAGGCGTTCTACATGGTCGGGACGATCGAGGAAGCATTCGAGAAGGCGAAGACGTTGTAGCAGGAAGAGAACTCCAGGAAATGCACACCATCCACGTGGACGTCGTAAGCGCCGAGCGCTCGATTTTCGAGGGCAGGGCAGAGTTCGTCGCGCTGCCCGGCGAGGCGGGCGAGCTGGGCATCTATCCGCAGCACACGCCGCTGATCACGCGCATTCGCCCGGGAGCGGTGCGCATCAAGGTCGCGGGGCAGGCCGACGAGGAGTTCGTCTTCGTCGCGGGCGGCATCCTCGAGGTGCAGCCGAACCGGGTGACGGTGCTCGCCGATACCGCGATCCGCGGCAAGGACCTCGACGAGGCGAAGGCCGAGGAAGCGAAGCGAGCGGCGGAGGAAGCGCTCACCAACCGCGAAGGCGCGATCGATTACGCGAAGGCGCAGGCGGAACTGGCCGAGGCCATCGCGCAGATCGCGGCCTTGCGGAAGTTTCGCGGGAAGAGGTAGGGGTTCTGTCGGCGCCTGCTCGGCGATGCGGGTCGGGCGCGGTTCCGAGGCTGTCAGCCCGTTCGAAGCAACCCACTCACGGCGCTCGTTCGAATACCAGAGCCGCAGGAGGAAGATGCCGACGGGGCGGCGTTCCGAATCCTGTCGGACCGTCCCCCGCGCGGGGTGATTCCCCGCCCCGCGCTTCGGCGAAACCGTAGACTCCGGTTTTCCTCAGGCTCCGGGAGGCCTCGTTGCGCTCGACGCCGACGCATCACCAGCTTCTAGTTGCGCGCCTCGTCGCCCGGACCCTCGTGTCGCTGTCGGCGCTGTTTCTCGCCGCCTGCGGGCAGGACGACGGCGGATCGGCGCAGGCGCCCGCGCAGATGCCGCCGGCGCAGGTGACCGTGGTCACGCTGCAGCCGGAATCGGTCGTGCTCACGCGTGAGCTTCCCGGGCGCACGAGTCCGTTCCTCGTCGCCGAGGTGCGCCCGCAGGTCACCGGGATCGTGCGCGAGCGGCTGTTCACCGAGGGCAGTCACGTCAGGCGCGGCCAGGCGCTCTACCAGCTCGAAGACGCCGCCTATCGCGCCGCGGTGCAGAGCGCACAGGCC
The DNA here is from genome assembly GCA_023954015.1 of Burkholderiaceae bacterium. Lineage (GTDB taxonomy): Bacteria > Pseudomonadota > Gammaproteobacteria > Burkholderiales > Burkholderiaceae_E > Zeimonas. The sequence continues at coordinate 147,027 of JAMLIS010000001.1, read as the reverse complement.
GCGGTGGCGCGCGCCAACGCGACGCTCGAATCGGCGCGGCTGAACGCGCGACGCACGAGCGAACTCGCCAAGGTCAACGCGGTCAGCCGCCAGGACAACGAGAACGCGATCGCCGCGCTGCGCCAGGCCGAGGCCGAGCTGAAGTCGTCGCAGGCCGCGCTCGAGAGCGCGCGCATCACGCTCGGCCATGCGCGGATCAACGCACCGATCGGCGGACGCATCGGCAAGTCGGCGGTGACGGTGGGTGCGCTCGTCACCGCCAACCAGCCGGCGCCGCTGGCCACCGTCCAGCAGTTCGATCCGATGTACGTCGACGTCACGCAGTCGGCGAGCGAGCTGCTGCAGTTGCGCCGCGAGGTGCGCGCCGGCACGTTGAACGCCGCCGGGAACCTCCCGGTGACGATCCTGCTCGAGGACGGCACGCGCTATGGGCATCCGGGCAAGCTGACCTTCGCCGACCTGAGCGTGGACCCGAGCACGGGCAGTTTCCTGCTGCGCGTGCAGGTGCCCAATCCCGACGAGTGGCTGCTGCCGGGCATGTACGTGCGCGCCATCGTCAGCGCCGGCGAACGACAGAACGCGATCCTGGCGCCGCAGCAGGCGATCGTGCGCGATCCGAAAGGCAACGCGTCGGCGATGGTGGTCACCGCCGACGGCAAGGTCGAGGCGCGCGCGGTGCAGGCGAGCCGCACGGTCGGCGATCGCTGGCTCATCGATGCGGGGCTCGCGGCCGGCGATCGCGTCGTCGTCGAGGGCCTGCAGAAGATCCGGCCCGGCGCGGTCGTGCAGGCGACCGAGCAGCCGGCGCCCGAGAAGTCCGCAGCCGCGCAGCCAGCGAGCGGCAAGCCCGCGACCGCGCAGCAAGCGGCCGGCAAGGGCGCGTCCGGCGCGCCGGCGGGCGCCTCGCGCTGAAGCGCGAGCGACGCGATGTCCCAGTTCTTCATCGGCCGGCCGATCTTCGCGTGGGTGCTCGCGATCGTCGTGATGATCGTCGGCGGTCTGTCGATCTTCGCGCTGCCCATCTCGCAATACCCGACGATCGCTCCGCCGTCGGTGGTCGTGCAGGCGAACTACCAGGGCGCCTCGGCGAAGGATCTCGAGAATTCGGTGACGCAGGTCATCGAGCAGAGCATGAAGGGGCTCGACGGGCTGCTCTACCTGTCGGCCACCAGCGATTCGAACGGCAGCGCGCAGATCACGCTCACCTTCGACAACTCGGTGAACCCCGATATCGCACAGGTGCAGGTGCAGAACAAGCTGCAGCTGGCGATGCCGCTGCTGCCGCAGGAAGTGCAGCGCCAGGGCGTGAGCGTCACGAAGGCGCGCAGCGGCTTCCTGATGGTCGTCGGCTTCGTCTCTTCCGACGGCAGCATGGATCGCAACGACATCTCCGACTACGTCGTCGCGAACATCGTCGACCCGCTCAGTCGCGTGCCGGGGGTGGGCGGCATCCAGGTGTTCGGCGCGCAGTACGCGATGCGCATCTGGCTCGATCCGAACAAGCTCGAGACCTTCGCCGTGGCGCCCACCGACGTCATCGCCGCCATCAGCGCGCAGAACCAGCAATTGGCTGTCGGCCAGCTCGGCGGGGTTCCCGCGGTGGAGGGCCAGCAGCTCAACGCGACGATCACCGCGCAGGGAAGGCTGCAGAGCGCCGAGCAGTTCGCCCGCATCGTCGTGCGCAGCGAACCGGACGGGTCGGTGCTCACGCTCGGCGACATCGCGCGCGTCGAGCTGGGCGCCGAGAGCTACTCGTTCCTGAGCCGCTACAACGGAAAGCCGGCCACCGGTGTCGCCGTCTCGCTGACTTCCGGCGCCAATGCGCTCGACACCGCGCGTGGCGTCGAGCAGCGCCTGGCCGAGCTGCAGAGCTTCTTTCCGCAGGGGCTCGAAGCGGTCGTTCCGTTCGACACGACGCCCTTCGTGCGCGTGGCGATCGAAGGCGTCGTCACGACGCTGCTCGAGGCGATCGTGCTCGTCTTCCTGGTGATGTTCCTGTTCCTGCAGAGCTTCCGCGCGACGCTGATCCCGACGATCGCGGTGCCGATCGTGCTGCTCGGAACCTTCGGCGTCCTCGCGGCGCTCGGCTTCTCGATCAACATGCTGACGATGTTCGCCACGGTGCTGGCGATCGGCCTGCTGGTCGACGACGCGATCGTCGTCGTCGAGAACGTCGAGCGGGTGATGACCGAGGAGAAGCTCGGCCCGGTCGAGGCCACCCGCAAGTCGATGAAGGAGATCAGCGGCGCGCTCGTCGGCATCGGTCTCGTGCTGTCCGCGGTATTCGCGCCGATGGCTTTTCTCAGCGGATCCACCGGCGTCATCTATCGGCAGTTCTCGGCGACGATCATCTCCGCGGTGACGCTTTCGGTACTGGTCGCGCTGATCCTCACGCCGGCGCTGTGCGCGACGATGCTGAGGGACTCCGACATGGGGCACGGGCCCCGGCGCGGCTTCTTCGGCTGGTTCAATCGCGGCTTCGATCGCACCAGCGCACGCTACCGGCGCGTCGTCCGCGCGATGATCGCGCACCGCTGGGCCGGCCTCGTCGTGTTCGCCGTGCTGGTGGCGATCGCGGTGTTCCTGTTCTTCCGGCTGCCCACCGCGTTCCTGCCGCAGGAAGACCAGGGCGTGCTCTTCGCGCAGGTACAGGCGCCGGTCGGCGCCACGCAGCAGCGCACGCTCGATTCGATGAAGAAGGTCGAGCACTACCTGCTCGAACGGGAGAGCGAAGCGGTCGAATCGGTGTTCTCGGTGCTCGGCTTCAGCTTCGCCGGCACCGGCCAGAACACCGGCATGGCGTTCGTGAAGCTGAAGGATTGGGGCGAGCGCAAGGCCGCCTCGCTGCAGGCGTCGGCGATCGCGCAACGCGCGATGGGCGCTTTCTCGCAGATCCGCGACGCGCTCGTGTTCGCATTCGCGCCCCCGGCGGTTCCCGAACTCGGACGCGCCGGCGGCTTCGTGTTCTACCTGAAGGACAATGCGGGGCTCGGCCACACGGCGCTGCTCGACGCGCGCAACCGGCTGCTCGGTGCGGCTTCGCAGGACCCGCGCCTGGCCAACGTGCGACCGAACGGGCAGGAGGACAGCCCGCAGCTGCGGCTCGACATCGACACCCGCAAGGCGGGCGCGCTCGGGCTGTCGATGGGCGACATCAACACGACGCTGTCGGTGGCCTGGGGCGGGCGCTACATCGACGACTTCATCGATCGCGGGCGCGTCAAGCGCGTCTACCTGCAGGCCGATGCGCCGTTCCGGATGGTTCCCGAGGACTTCCGGCTGTGGAGCGTACGCAACCGCAACGGCGAGATGGTCCCGTTCTCGGCCTTCGCCGGCTGGCGGTGGGACTACGGTTCACCGCGCCTCGAGCGCTACAACGGCGTGTCGGCGGTCGAGATCAACGGCGAGGCCGCGCCCGGCGTGAGCTCGGGCGAGGCGATGCAGGCGATCGAGGAAATCGTCGCGAAGCTGCCGCAGGGTTTCGGCGTCGAGTGGAGCGGCCTGTCGTACCAGGAGCGGCAGGCGGGCGCGCAGACGCCGCTGCTGTACACGCTGTCGCTGATCATCGTGTTCCTGACGCTGGCCGCGATGTACGAAAGCTGGACGATCCCGACGGCGGTGCTGCTCGTCGCGCCGCTGGGCGTTCTCGGCACGACGCTGTTCGCGTCGATGCGCGACCTCGAGCGCGACGTCTATTTCCAGGTCGCATTGCTCACCACGGTGGGACTGACGAGCAAGAACGCGATCCTGATCGTCGCCTTCGCCCAGCAGAATCTGGATCGCGGGATGGCGCTCGTCGACGCGACGATGCAGGCAGTGCGCGACCGGCTGCGCCCGATCGTGATGACTTCGCTCGCCTTCGGCCTGGGCGTGCTTCCGCTGGCGCTCGCCGACGGCGCCGGCTCGGGCGCGCAGAACGCGATCGGCACCGGCGTGATCGGCGGGATGTTGCTGGGCACCTTCCTCGGGATCTTCTTCGTGCCGATGTTCTTCGTCGGCGTGCGGCGCGTGTTCCGGCGGCGCGGCGCATCGAAGGAGGCGCCGGCCGCGGGCGACGCCGAAGCGCCTGCAGCGCCCGGAACGCCCGCAGCGCCCGCAGCGCCCGCAGCGCCCGCAGCGCCCGCAGCGCCCGCAGCGCCCGCAGCGGACGAGCCGCGATGAGCTTCGAGATGCGCTGCAAGATGCGCCGCGCTGCACGATCCGACGCCTGCCTTGTTGCGCGGCGTCTCGTCCTGCTCGCCGTCACGCTCGCGCTTGGCGCCTGCACGACGCTCGAGCCCGAGCTGCCTGCGGCCGATGCGTCGATCCCCGCGCAGTGGCCGCTGCCGCCGACGACGGCCGGTGCCGCGCCGGCCGAAGGCACGCAGGGCGCCTTCGATGCGCAGCGCGGCGTCGTCGATGTCGGCTGGCGCGATTTCTTCGTCGACGCGGCGCTCGAGCGCCTGATCGAACGGGCGCTCGCCTACAACCGCGACCTGCGCGCGGCCGCGCTGAACGTCGAGCGCGCGCAGGCGCTGTACCGCGTGCAGCGTGCCGAGCAGATGCCCGCGGTCGGCTTGCAGGGAACCGCCACGCGCGCGAGCGGCAGCGCGCCCCAGTTTCGCGACCAGTATTCGGTAAGCCTGGGCCTGGCCGCCTTCGAGATCGATCTGTTCGGGCGCGTGCGCAGCCTGTCGCGCTCGGCGCTCGAGCAGTATTTCGCCACCGAGAGCGCGCAGCGTTCGGTGCAGCTGTCGCTGGTCGCCGAAGTGGCGAACGCCTACCTCACCTGGATGGCCGATCGCGAGGCTACGCGGGTGGCGCAGTCCGCGCTGGCGAACCGCGAACAGGCGCTCGATCTCACGCGCAAGCGCTACGAGTACGGCGCGGTGGGTGCACTCGACGTGAGCCAGGCCGAGACGTCGGTCGAGCAGGCGCGCACCGATGCATCGCGCTTCGCCGGCCAGGCCGCGCAGGATCTGAATGCGCTGCGCCTGCTCGTCGGCGCGCCGATCGACGAGGCGGCGATTCCCGATCGTTTCGATCCTGCCGCCAGCGGCCTGCGCGCACTGCCGGCCGGCGTTCCCTCGGAGGTGCTGCTGCGCCGCCCCGACGTCGAGCAGGCCGAGCATCTGCTGCGCGCGGCGAACGCGGACATCGGCGCGGCGCGTGCAGCGTTCTTTCCGTCGATCCGGCTCACCGGCGCGATCGGCACGGCGAGCACCGAGCTGTCGGGGCTGTTCGGTTCGGGTTCGCGCTTCTGGAGCTTCGGTCCGCAACTGAACCTGCCGATCTTCGAGGGCGGCGCCCTGCGCGCGAACCTGCGCGCCACGCAGGCCGCGCGCGACATCGCGCTCGCGCGATACGAACGTGCGATCCAGGTCGGGTTTCGCGAGGTCGCCGATGCGCTCGCGCTCACGCGCACCCTCTCCGAGCAGAAGGCCGCGCAGCTCGCGCTGGTGGCCGCCGCCGCCCGCGCCGAGGAACTCTCGCGTTCGCGCTACGAAGCCGGCCGCGATAGCTACCTGGTGCTGCTCGACGCGCAGCGCACGCTGTACGGCGCCCGCCAGTCGCTGATCGCGACCCAGCTCGCCGAGCAGGCGAATCGCGTGACGCTGTACCGCGTGCTGGGCGGCGGCTGGAACGAGCGCACGCAATAAAGAGTGCGGGTTTCGAAGAACCCGCGCTTCTGGCGCGTTGCGCACCGCCGTTCTATCCTTTGCGCCGGACAGGAACCAGAGGTGCCACCGATGAGCGTCGATCGCCGCAGCTTCCTCGCCGCCACGGGTGCGGCCGCCGTTTCCGCCGCCGGGCTCGTCGCCGACCCTCGGACGGCCCGTGCTGCCGACGCCGGCGCCGACCTCGCCAAGGCGCGCGCCGAGGGCAGCGCGGTGTTCTACGCGAACATTACGGCGGTCGAGCCGATCATCGAGGCGTTCAGCGCCGACACCGGCATCCCCGCGCATTACACGCGGGTGTCGAGTTCGAAGTTCGTCTCCACGGTCGCCACCGAATCGCAGGCGGGAAAGCTCCTCGCCGACGTGCTGCAGGCGCCGCTGCCTGTACTCGAACTGCTGCGCGACAAGGGCGTGCTCGCGCCGTACCGCTCGCCGGCCGCCGCCGGCTTTCCCGACTGGTCGCGCCCCGGCGACACGATCCAGCTCTTCGGCATCGAATACGTCTCGTATCTGTTCAACACGAAGCAGGTCGCCGCCGCCGACGCGCCGAAACGCTACGAGGATCTCGGCGATCCGAAGTGGAAGAACCAGATCGTGATGGCCAATCCGGCGACCCACGCGTCGACGATCTCCTGGCTGGTCGGACTGCGCGAGAAGAAGGTGTTCTCCTCCGAAGCCGACTGGATGAATTTCCTGAAGGCGCTCGCGGCGAATCGCCCGATGTTCGTCGCCTCTTTCGGCCCGACGCCGGCGCCGGTCGAAAGCGGCGAGAAGCGCATCGGGATCTCGATGCCGAAGTACATCGTGACGAAGGCGCCGGCTCCGCTCGACTGGGGTCCGCGCGGCGGCCAGCCGCTGCTCGGCACGCCGCGCGCGATGGCGCTGGCCGCGAAGGCGCCGCACCCGGCGGCCGGGCGCGCCTTCGTCGACTACTGGCTGTCGAAGAAGGCGATGCAGTTGCTCGCCACCCGGGTGGGCGAGTACGTGCTCGCACCCGGCGTGCATCCGCCGATCGACGGCATCGACCAGGCGAAGGTGCTGCCGATCCGCGACCTGTCGGACGACGAGATCCGCAAGTGGGGCGCGGAGTTCAAGAAGATCTTCGCCGCCTGAACATGCGAATGAACCTGCTGCGCGACCCGATCGCGCAACTTCGATGCTCGCCGTACTCGCGTACGGCTGCGCTTCTCGGCGCGACCTCGGGCCGCTCGCTACGGTTCCTTCGCACGTTCTGAAGCGTGCGATGCGGATTCGGGTCGAGGGCCTGCGCAAGCACTACGTTTCCGACGGCAGGACGGTCGCCGCGCTCGACGGCGTCGACCTCGACATCCCGGCGAACTCGATCTTTACGCTGCTCGGCCCCAGCGGTTGCGGCAAGACCACGCTGCTTCGCTGCATCGTCGGGCTCGAGACGCCCGACGAAGGCGAGATCGCGATCGGCGAAGAGCGGGTCTTCTCGTCGAGGCGCGGCATCGCGGTTCCGCCCGAGAAGCGCGGCCTCGGCATGGTGTTCCAGAGCTACGCGATCTGGCCGCACATGACGGTGTTCGACAACGTCGCGTATCCGCTGCGCGTGCGCCGGGCCTCGAAAGCGCGCATCGCGCAGAAGGTCGCCGAGGCGCTGCGCTTCGTGCAGCTCGAAGGCGTCGAGCGCCGTTCGGCGACGCGGTTGTCGGGCGGGCAGCAGCAGCGCGTCGCGCTCGCGCGCGCGCTGGTCGCCGAGCCGAAAGTCATCCTCTTCGACGAGCCGCTGAGCAACCTCGACGCCAAGCTGCGCGAGGAGACGCGCAAGGCGCTCGAGCGCTTCCTCGGCGAACTGGGCATCACCGCCGTCTACGTCACGCACGACCGCGTCGAGGCGCTCGCGCTGTCGAACTCGATCGCCGTGATGCGCGCCGGAAGCATCGTCGAGACCGGCTCTCCGCAGCAGATCTACTTCGCCGCGCGCACGCGCTTCGTCGCCGACTTCATCGGCCGCGCCAACCTGGTCGCTGCGACCGTGCGCGCCGAGGAGGGCGACCAGCTCGTCGTCGACAGCGCGCTCGGCAGACTGCGTTGCGCGCAGCGCGCGCCGCTGCGGATCGGCGAGGCAACGCTGTGCATCCGCCCCGAGTTCATGCACCTGCGCCCGGGCGACGGCGAGCCGGTACCGAACCTCGTGCGAGGGCGCATCGAATCGCTCGCCTTCGTCGGCGAGTTCTACGAGGCGCAGATGCGCGTGGGCGACACGCTGCTGCTCGCCCGCACCGAGCCCGAAGTCGACCTGCACGTGGGCGACCCGGTGCATTTCGTGATCGATCCCGCACACTGCCTGCTGCTGTGGCAGTAGCGCCGCGCCCGGCGTCGAACGCGACGCTCGTCCTGATCGTCGTCGTCGGGCTGCTCACCGTCGCACCGGTGGCGATGCTCGCTTTCGGCAGCTTCTCGGCGGGCCTCGACCGCTTCGGCGAATTCACGCTGGCGAAGTACGCCGCCGCCTACACCGACCCGGGGCTGCCGCGCGTGGCGCTCGACACCGCCGTCTTCGTGGTCGGTTCGACGCTGTTCTCGGCGCTGCTGGCGCTCGTGCTCGCCTACCTGAACACGCGCACCGACATCCCGTTCAAGCTGCTCTTCAACGTGCTGGCGATCGTCCCGATGATGATTCCGCACCTGCTGTTCTCGGTGAGCTGGGCGCTGCTGCTGAACCCGTCGAACGGGCTGATCAACCTCGCCCTGATGCGGGCGCTGGGACTGGAGCAGGCGCCTTTCGACATCTACTCGATGGGCGGGATGATCCTCGTCGAGGGCCTGCTGAACATGCCGATCGCCTACCTGGTCCTCGCACCGGCGATGGCTTCCTTCGACGTCTCGCTCGAGGAGTCGTCGCGCGTGTTCGGCGCAGGCGCCTGGCGCACGCTGCTGTGCGTGACGCTGCCGGTGCTGCGTCCGGCGATTCTCGCCGCGCTGGTCCTCGGCGTCGTGCGCACGCTCGCTTCGTACGCAGTGCCGCGTGTCCTCGGTACGCCCGGACGTGTGGAAGTGCTCGCTACCTGGCTATACGAGATGATCGCTACCGGTTTCGATCCGGACTACGGCCAGGCCGCGGCACTGGGCATGAGCGCGCTGGCGCTTTCGGTGGTGCTGATCGCCGTCTACCGCCGCCTTACCGCCGAGAGCGAGCGTTTCGTCACCGTGTCGGGGCGAGGCTGGCGGGCGTCGACGATCGCGCTCGGCCGCTGGCGCTGGCCGCTGTTCGCCGCAGTCGCCCTGTTGTGCCTGGTCGTGATCGTGCTGCCGGTGTCGGCGCTGCTCTACACGTCCTTCGTGCCCTACTCGATGGTGCCGAGCGCGGATGCCTTCGCACAGATGAGCTGGCGCCACTGGATCGACGCATTCGCGGATCCGATCTCGCGACTAGCGCTGCGCAACAGCCTTTTTCTCGCCGTGGTCGGCGCAACGCTCGGCGTGGCGCTGTCGCTGTTCATTGCCTACGCGACGGTGAGATCCCGATCGCGGGGTGCAGGGCTGCTGGAAGCGCTCACTTTCCTTTCGTTCTCGTTTCCCGGCATCGTCATCGGCATCGGCTTCCTGTGGCTGTTCGTGCAGACGCCGATCTACGCGACACTGAGCGCGCTGCTCATCGGGTATGTGGCCACTTACTTGCCGTACGGTGTGCGACCGCTCGCGAGCGCGTTCGTGCAGATCCACCCGCATCTGGAGGAATCGTCACGCGTGGCCGGGGCCGGCGCGCTGACGACGATGCGCCGCATCGTGCTGCCGCTGCTCGTCCCCGGCGTCGTGTCGGCGTGGATCCTGATGGCAACGATGTTCCTGCGCGAACTGACGCTGTCGGTCGTGCTGTCGCGCCCGGGCAGCGAAGTGCTGGCGACGCGGATCCTGTCCTTCGCCGACGACGGGCTGTGGGGGAAGCTGTCGGCGCTGGGCATCGTTGTGATCGCGATTTCCACAGGGCTGGTCTTGCTGGCAGCGGCAGTGGGCGCCCGCTTTCGCACTTCGGGTCTCGCGGCGGGTTAAGCCGGGATCGTCGATGCGAGATCATCGTTTGCATCAGATCATCGCAGGCCCGATGCGGACGCCCTCACGTGAACGTGCTGGTCGCCCTGCTCGGGTATGCGAAATGCGGCATCGAAAGCGCACGGCGCCGACGGCGCCGACTTTTGCCTCGCAACGGAGGACGTCCATGCCCGATCCGAACGCTGCGCCACGGGCGCAGGAAATCGAGGACATCTATCGTGACCTGACTCGTGGCCTCGGCCACGAGCGCGTCGACGACAGGAACGTGTTCGATCTGATCCGTCGCGCCGAGGAAGACGGCCGAAAGGTGCTGGCGCAGGAGTTGCGCGAGTGGCAGGCTCCGTGCGATCCCGACAAGTCGGACACGAGTGCACGCGCACCCGGTGTCGACGCTGAAAGCAAGCGGCACTGAGCCGCAGCCCTTCGAGAAAAGTCCCGAGAACATTCTCGCAACGAAGGCAGGGCGGCCGCAGGCCGGCGCCCGCCGCGGAAGGAGATCGCCCCGATGCCTGCGCGTACCACCTGGATCGTCGTTGCCGACGAGGGCCGGGCCCGAATTCTCGAAATCCCCGGCCGCGACGAAAATCTCGTCGAGATCGAGACGCTGAGCTTTCCGTCGGCGCGCGCCGACGCCGCCGACCTTCGCCGCGACGCCTACGGACGTCGCGCCGGGTCGGGAACCTTGTCCGCCTCGTACCCGACCGCGCCTGCCGGCGAGGACGAGCTGCATCGCGAGGCGGAGCTGTTCGCGCGCCGGCTCGCGCAGTGGCTGCTCGAGAACAGGCGGGCGAAGCGCTTCGAAGCGCTGAAGATCGCCGCTGCGCCGCGCTTCCTCGGGTTGCTGCGCAAGACGCTCGATCCGCAGGTGGCGGATTCGGTGATCGAGGAACACGACAAGGACCTGATCAATCTCGATCGGCGCGCATTGACGCAGCGTCTGGGATCGCTGCGCCCGCCGCTGCCGCCCGGCTGAGCAACGCGCGTACGGCCACGGCGCCGATGGGCCAGCGAATGCCCTGCCGCGCAGGTGCGGCGCGGCGTTCGCTCGTGCCGTGCTGTCAGGGCTGCGCGACCGCCTCGATCTGGATCAGCAGCCGCACGCGATCGGGCACGCCGCGGTCGATGCCCCAGTTCATCCCCCACCGGCTGCGCTCGATCTTCGTCTCGAAGTCGCCTCCGCAGACGCGCGCCTTCACGATCGGCGAGTCGTAGCAGTTGAAGTGGCTCGCGTCGAGCCGCACCGGCAGGGTCTTGCCGAGCATCGTCAGTTCGCCGACGAGCGAGATGACGCGATCGCCGAAGAAGCGGAAATCGGTGCTGCGGAAGCGCGCCGTCGGGTAGCGCCCGACGTCGAGGAAGTCCGCGTTGCGCAGGTGCTCGTCGAAGGAGGCGATGCCCGAGCTGATCGACGCGGTGTCGATCGTGATGTCCGCTTCGCCCCGCTTGGCCGTCGCGTCCACGACGACGAAGCCGTCGACGCGATCGAAGCGCGCGCGCACCGTGGAGGTGTCGAAGTGCCTGACTTCGAAGGTGACGAAGGTATGGTTCGGTTCGACGACGTGGCGCACCGGCGCGCCGGTGGCGGGCGCCGCGGCGAGCGTCGCGGCGGCGGCGAGTGCCACCGCGCAGGCAGTGGCAACGGGAAAGGGCGGGCGTGCAGGCAAGATCGATCTCCGTAAAGCGTCAGCTCGTGTTTCGCGCGATGGACGACGGCCGGCAGTCCGGGTCGGTGCGCGTGCGCAGCCGCCGCGGCGACAGCGCCGCCTCGGCGATGCCTTCGGCGACGACATCGGCAGGCATCGGCTGGCGTCGCGCGAGCGCTGCCGCGACAAGCGACAGCGCCGGCGCCGTCTGGATGCCGTAGCCCCCCTGGCCGACCAGCCAGAAGAAGCCGTCGACCGCGTCGTCGTAACCGACGACGGGCGAGCGGTCGGGCGCGAAAGTGCGCAGGCCGGCCCATCGGTTTTCGATGCGCGCGATCGGAAAGCGCACCGCTTCTTCGATGCGCGCGGCAGCGATCGCGACGTCGAGCTCCTCGGGCTGCGCGTCGCAGGGCGCGCAGTCGGTCTCGTCGGCCGGCGAGCCGAGCAGCTTGCCGGCGTCCGGCTTGAAATAGAAACTCTCGTCGATGTCGACGACCACCGGCGCACCGCGCAGGTCGAAGTCGGGTGGCGCGGGAAAGAGGATCGCCGTGCGTCGCTTCGGTTGCAGTCCGATCGGTTTCGCGCCCGCGCGCGCAGCGATCTCGTCGCCCCACGCACCGGCGGCGTTCACCAGCACGCGCGCGGCGAAGCGGGCGCCGCGTCGGGTGCGCAGTCGCCAGGCGCCGTCGCTGCGCTCGATCGTCTCGACTTCGGCGTCGTAGACCAGTCGTGCACCGCGGTGCTGCGCGCCGCGCAGGAAGCCGCGATGCAGCGCATCGACGTCGAGGTCGGCGCCGTCGGGCTCGCGTACCGAGCCGGCGGCGTAGCCGTCACGCAGCATCGGCGCGAAGCGCAGCGTCTGCGCGGCGTCGAGTCTTTCGATCCCCGGGGCGAGCGAGCGTGCGTGCTCGTACCACGCGTCGAGTCGTTCGAGCTGCTCGGCGCGAGCGACGTACAGCCAGGCGCGCCGCGACCACAGCGGGTGCTCGCTGAACCCGGCCGGCGGGTGCTCGAAGAAGGCGCGGCTTGCGCGCGTCAGCGCACGGATCGTGTCGTTGCCGTAGTTGGCGGAAAAGACCGCTGCCGAGCGCCCCGTCGAGTGATAGCCGGGTTGCGACTCGCGCTCGAGCACGACGACGCTGGGGCGCGCTTCGCCGTGCGGTGCGGCAAGCGCCCACGCCGCCCCTGCGCCGGCGATTCCGCCGCCCACCACGACGAAGTCGAACTCGTCCATCGGACGCCTCGGCTCAGAACGTGTGAACCAATCGGCCGTGACCGGAAAGCGCGCCAAGAAGCGTCCGATCGAGGCGCAAAGCGCAGCCATATCGGTAGATATGGCGAGCATTTGCAACGAAGAGCGGGCGCTTCCTGGCGCGCGAGACGGGCATGGACGATTGGTTCACACGTTCTCAGCCGGCCGCGGGCATGCGGGCCACCGGAGCCTGCGGCCCCGCTTCGCCCAGCAGGCGGGCCAGCGCCGCGATCAGCAGCAGCGTGACGACGACGCGTCCGACGAGCACGATCCACAGGTTCGCGCCGAGCGCGAGCAGCAGGATCGTGTCCTCGATCAGCGCGTGCGACAGGCACAGCCAGGCAAGCGCGAGAAAGCGCGTGCGTGCGTCGAACTGCTGCTTCGCGGACTCCTCGATGATCAGCGCCCCGCCGTAGGTCAGGCCGAGCAGCACGCCGACGGTGGTCACCGGCGCCGCGCGCGCGTCGAGTCCGGAGAAGCGAAGCAGCGGCGTGAGCATCGACGTGATGCGCGCGGTGATGCCGGCGCGCTCGAGCGCGTCGAGCAGCACCAGCAGCGCGACGAGGATCGCAAAAGTGATCGCCAGCGACAGGGCGGTGGCCTGCGCCCACGCGAGCAATCCGCCGGGCTGGTCCGCCGGCGACGACGCCTGCATCCAGGCGAGCGACACCGGCTCGTCGAGCACGCCGGTGAGCCGGCTGAGCCATGCAACCGCCCCGCCGTAGACGAGCGCGACCCCGATGCGCAGCGCACCGGTTGTCCAGAAACTCGCCCCGGCGCGCCGCACGATCGACTGCTCGACCGGAAGTGCGTGCGCGAACAGCAGCATCGCGCAAAGCGCGCTCAGTTGTCCGGCGGTGAGATCGAGCTGCGGGGCCAGGCCGATCATCGCGGCGATCGCGCCGTAGATGCCGACGAAGGCTCCGGTGATCCATACCAGGCCCGCCTCGGGCGGGAGCGCGAGCCAGGACATCGCCGGCGCGATCGCCTGGCCGAGCGCGTGGATCCAGCCCCAATGCTCGGCGAGCTGCACGGCGATCATCACCGGCAGCATCACTTTCATCAGCGATACGAAGAGGCGGCGACTGCGCGTCAGTAACCGCGTGGAATAGGAGAGCAAGGGGAACCTGCCGAACCGCAACAGCGCAGACTGCGAGGATAGCTTGCCGCGGCCGATCGGGCCGCGAGAGCTTCGCGCGAACGCAACGCCGGCTGCCGCGCGCAGGCCCGCTCAACCGCCGGCACAGGAGCGATCCGTGAAAGTTTTTTCCCCCCTGCCGGTCCTGACGGCGCTCTCGCTGGCGCTCGGCGTCTCCGGCGCCTGCGCGCAGGCGTCGAGTGGCCCGACCGCTCCGGCGACTTCCCCGTCTTCCGCATCGGCGCCGGCGAACGCCGCGCCCTCCTCCGGTTCGTCGCAGTCGACGAACGCCGATTCGACCGAGGGCACAGGCGAGCGCTACCGCCCGGGCTCGCGCAGGGGCCCGGGGACGATGGGCGGCTACGGACCCGGAATGATGGGCGGCCCGGGAGGCGGAATGATGGGCGGCCCGGGAGGCGGAATGACGGGAGGCCCCGGAGGCGGGACGATGGGCGGCTACGGACCCGGAATGATGGGCGGCCCGGGAGCCGGAATGATGGGCGGCTCCGGCCCGGGCTACGGCATGCACCGCGGCGGTTCCGAGGGCTACGGCCCAGGCGCCGGCTTCGCCGGGGGCAGCGGCTGCGGCTGGGGCATGGGCCCGGGAGCGATGGGCGGCTCCGACGGGGGCATGGGTCCTCGAGCGATGGGCGGTTTCGGGTGGGGCCCGGGAATGGGAGCGATGCGCGGGCTTGCCTCGCTCGACCTCGACGACGCGCAGCGCAAGCAGTTGCGTGAACTGCAGCGGCAGCAACGGCGCGCGCACTGGGCGCTGATGGGCCAGGTGCAGGACGAAATCGACAAGATGCAGGATGCATGGGGCGCCGAGTCGGGCACGCGCGACCGTGCCGCGATCCTTGCGGCGAACCAGCGCCTGGCCCAGCTGCACCAGCAGATGCTCGAGTCGCGGCTGGACGCGGCCGACCAGCTCGACAAGATCCTGACGCCCGAGCAGCGCGAGCAGCTGCGCTCGCAGTGGAGCGGGGTCCCCGGACGCGGAAGGCGCTGACCGGCGCAACGGCGGTCCCGCCCGGAAACCGCCCGGGCACGAAACCGTCCGGGGGATGGGACAGCCCGGGCATGGATAGCCCGGGCATGGATAGCCCGGGCATGGATAGCCCGGGCATGGATAGCCCGGGCAGGGACAGCCGGGCATGGACAGCCCGGGCAGGACGAAGGAAGGCGGGCATATAATGAGCGTTGCTTACTATATGCGCCCGCCCGAATCTTCTCCTTCGCCCGAAGGACTCAGTTTCCTGCTCGCCGACGTTTCGCGGCTGTTGCGACGCGAGATCGCGCAGCGGCTCGAAGGCAGCGAGCTCACTTTCGTGCAGGCGCGCGTGCTCGTGCACCTGGCGCGGGATCCCGGGTTGCGCCAGGTCGAGCTGGCTGCATGGCTCGAGGTGCAGCCGATCACGCTCGCGCGCGTCATCGACCAGCTCGAGCGGCGCGGTCTCGTCCAGCGCCGTCCCGATCCCGACGATCGCCGTGCCTGGCGGGTCTTCGTCACTTCGCGCGCGCGGCGCCCGCTCGCCTCGATCCTGCGGATCGGCACGTCCGTTCGGGCGCAGGCGCTGACCGGCGTCGCGCCTGCGCGCGTCGAGGCGCTGCTGCACGCGCTCGCGCAGATGCGACAGAACCTGGTCGACTCGGCGGGTACCACCCCTGCCGGAAAGCGCGCCGGATGAACGGCCAGGCGGCAACGGACGCGCGCGCGCGGATCGGCCCCGCGCCGAGCGAAGCGACGCCGAACGAGGCGGCGCCCCTGCGCCGCCGCGCGCTGCGCTGGACGCTGCTCGTCGTCGTGCCGCTCGTGGCGGCGCTCGCCGGGACGATCCTCTGGCTGCACGGCGGGCGCTACGTCGAGACCGACAACGCCTTCGTCAAGGCCGACAAGGTGCCGGTGAGCGCAGAGGTATCCGGCGCGGTCGTCGAAGTGTCGGTGCACGAGAACGAGATCGTGCGGTCCGGCCAGCCGCTGTTCCGGCTCGATCCGGCGCCTTTCCGCGTGGCGCTTTCGAAGGCGGAAGCGAAGCTCGGCCAGGTTCGCACCGACCTCGCCGCGACCAAGGCGAGTTATCGCGAGCAGCAGGCGCAGATCGCGCTCGCGCGCACGCAGTTCGAATTCGCGCGCCGGGAGCAGGCGCGCCAGGCGGATCTCGCCGCGCGCAACTTCATCTCGGCCGCGAAGCTCGACGACGCGCGCAAGAGCGTCGAGATCGCGCAACGGCAACTGCAGGCCCGGCAGGAAGACCTGCAGCGCATCGCCGCCACGCTCGGCGGAAGCGTCGACGCGCCCGTCGAGTCGCATCCGGCCTGGCGCGCGGCGCTGGCCGAACTCGAGCAGGCCCGACTCGACCTGTCGCGCGTGCAGGTGCGCGCTTCGATGGACGGCACGATCAGCCACCTGCCCAAGCCGGGGCAGTTCGTCGGCGCCGGCGCGACCGCCGCGTCGCTGGTCGCCGACGCCCGACCGTGGATCGAGGCCAATTTTCCCGAGAAGGATCTCACCTACGTGCATCCGGGGCAGCCGGTCGAGGTGCGCATCGACACTTTCCCGGATCGCCGCTGGAGCGGCGTGGTCGAGAGCCTCAGTCCGGCCACCGGCGCGGAGTTCTCGATCCTCCCTCCGCAGAACGCGACCGGCAACTGGGTGAAAGTCGCGCAACGCGTGCCGCTGCGCGTGCGGCTCGATACGCCGCCCGACGCGCCGCGCCTGCGCGCCGGAATGAGCGCGACGGTGACGGTGGACACCGGGCATCGCCGTACGCTGTTCGGCTTCGCCTTCTGAACCGGGCATCGTGAGCGCGGCGGCAAGCGCTTCGGCCCCGGTCGCGCACCGCGGCGCGATCACCGTATCGGTGATGCTGTCGACGATCATGCAGGCGCTCGACACGACGATCGCCAACGTCGCGCTGCCGCACATGCAGGGAACGATGGGCGCGACCTACGAGCAGATCTCGTGGGTGCTCACCTCGTACATCGTCGCCGCGGCGATCTGCATCCCGCTCACCGGCTTCCTCGCCGCGCGCTTCGGGCGCAAGCGGCTGTTCCTGTGGTCGGTGGTCGGCTTCACCATCACGTCGATGCTGTGCGGTGCCGCGCAGAACCTGCCGCAGATCGTGCTGTTCCGCCTGATGCAGGGCGTCTTCGGGGCGAGCCTGGTTCCGCTGTCGCAGGCGGTGCTGCTCGACAGCTATCCGCGCGAACAGCACGGCTCGGCGATGGCGTTGTGGGGGCTCGGCGTGATGGTGGGGCCGATCCTCGGGCCTACGCTCGGAGGCTGGCTCACCGAGTACTACAACTGGCGCTGGGTGTTCTACATCAACCTGCCCTTCGGCGTCCTCGCGTGGCTCGGCATCGCCACCTACGTGCACGAGACGCCGCTGCAGAGCGGGCGGCGCCTGGACTGGGCGGGCTTCGCGCTGCTCAGCCTGGCGATCGGCGCGTTCCAGATGATGCTCGACCGGGGCGGCACGCTCGACTGGTTCGCGAGCACGGAGATCGTCGCCGAGGCGATCCTCGCGGGCGCGGCGCTCTACCTGTTCGTTGCGCACACGTTCACCCACGAGCACCCGTTCCTCGAGCCGGCGCTGTTCCGCGATCGCAATTTCGTCGTCGGGCTGCTGTTCATCTTCGTCGTCGGCATGATCCTGCTGACGACGATGACGCTGCTGCCGCCTTTCCTGCAGAACCTGATGGGCTACCCGGTCGTCGACGTCGGGCTGCTGCTCGCGCCGCGCGGCGTGGGGACGATGTTGGCGATGCTCGTCGTCGGGCGGCTGTCGGGGCGCGTGGACGTGCGCCTGCAACTGTTCGCCGGGCTCGCGCTCACCGCGATCTCGCAGTGGGAGATGACGCGCTTCGACCTCGACATCGGCGGCTGGGACATCGTGCGCACCGGCATCGTCCAGGGCGTGGGACTCGGCTTCCTGTTCGTGCCGTTGTCGACCGTCACCTTCTCGACGCTCGATCCCGCGCTGCGCAACGAAGGTACGTCGCTGTACAGCCTGGTCCGCAACATCGGGATGAGCATCGGCGTCTCGGTGGTCATCACGATGCTCGCGCGCTGGACGCAGTCCGGGCACGCGGCGCTCGTGCAGTACATCGATCCGTTCAGCCTGCCGCTGCGCGCCGCCGTCGACGCGGGCGCGCTCGACCTGCATTCGCCGCAGGGCCTGGCGCTGATCGACGCCGAGGTCACGCGCCAGGCGGCGACGCTCGCCTATCTCGACGACTTCCGGCTGATGATGTGGGTGACGCTGGCGGCGATGCCGTTGATCGCGCTGCTGCGTCCGAGGCGGGCGCCGGCCGGCGCGGGGAACGCTGCCGCCGCGGTCGAATAGCGCGGCGCGCAGCAGCTCTGGCGCGCCATCGTGGTGCCCCCGGCGTCGGCGTTGCGGCTTTCGTCGTCCGCTTCCATCGTCCGCTTTCGTCGTCCGCTTTCGTCGTCCGCTTTCGTCGTCCGTTTTCATCCGGCGTTTTCATCGTCTGTTTCGCCGAGCGCGAGCAGCGCCTGCAGTGCCTGCAGCGTGTCGGCGTCCTCCACCGGTTTGTCGGGCCGCCGACGCAGCATCCGCGGAAAGCGCACCGCGATCCCCGACTTGTGCCGCGTCGAGCGCCGGATGCCCTCGAAGCCCAGCTCGAAGACCATCGTCGGCGCGACGGCCCGCACCGGACCGAAGCGCTCCACCGTCGTGCGCCTTACCGTTGCGTCGACCTCGCGGATCTCGTCGTCGGTGAGCCCGGAATACGCCTTCGCGAAAGGAACGAGGGTGCGCGCGTCGTCCTGCGGCGGGCCGCTCCAGACAGCGAAGGTGTAGTCGGTGTACAGGCTCGCGCGCCGGCCATGCCCCGGCTGCGCATAGACGAGCACGCAGTCGACCGACAACGGATCGATCTTCCACTTCCACCAGTCGCCCACCGCGATCGATTTGCTCCGGCCGACGCCGTAGGCCGACTGCGCGCGCTTGATCATCATTCCCTCGACGCCGCGCCCGCGCGACTCCTCGCGCAGCCGTGCCAGCGCGTCCCAGTCGGGCGCTTCGATGCGCGGCGAGAGCTGCAGCGCGGCTGTCGCGCGCGGCTCGACGAGCGCTTCGAGCCGTCCGCGGCGCAGCGCGAGCGGAAGCCCGCGGACGTCGACGCCGTCGTGTTCGAGCAGGTCGAAGGCGAGCAACGCGACCGGCGCTTCGCGCAGCAGCTTCGGCCCGAGCTTCAGCCGCCCGATGCGCCGCTGCATCGTCGCGAACGGCAGCGGGCGGGCGGCCTGCGCGTCCCACGCGAGCAGCTCGCCGTCGACGACGATGCCGTCGGGCAGCGAGCGCGCCGCGTCGACGACCTCCGGAAAGCGGTCGGTGACCAGTTCCTCGCCGCGCGACCACAGCCAGGCCTGTCCGCCGCGTCGAACGAGTTGGGCGCGGATGCCGTCCCATTTCCATTCGACGACCCAGTCGGCCACGTCGCCGAGCGTCTCGGGCGGCTGCTGCAGCGGATGCGACAGGAAGAACGGATACGGGCGGGCCAGCGACGCGCTGCCGTCGACGTCGTCGCCGGAAACGAGCGCACGAAACGCGTGGGCATCGGGCTCGTGCGCGCCGTCGACGTAACCGACGAAGCGGTGCGCGAGGCGCTTCCCGTCGACATCGAAGGCGCGCGCGAGCGCGCGCAACACCAGCTGGCGCGAGACGCCGACACGGAACTCGCCGGTGAGCAGCTTGTTGAGCACGAAGCGCTCGTGGGCAGCGAGGCTCCGCCACATCGCGACGATCGCGTTTTCGATCTCCGCGGGCCGCGCGCCGCGCAGCCGCAGCACGTGTCGCGTCATCCACTGCGCCAGGCCGCGCTCGACGCGTTGCGCCGGCTCGGGCAGCAGCAGCGCGACCGTCTCGGCGAGATCGCCGACCGCGTCGTAGCTCTCGGCGAACAGCCACTGCGGCAGCGCGCTCGCGCGCAGGGCGGCATCGACGAGCGCGCGCACCGGGACGAGTCGACGAGGCCGTCCGCCGGCCAGGAAGTACGCGGCCCACGCCGCATCGTCGGCCGGTGCGTGCGCGAAGTAGCGCGCCATCGCGTCGACCTTGCGCGTCGTCGACGTCGTCGCATCGAGCTGCGCGTAGAGGTCGGCGAAGGCTTTCATCGCCCGTTGCCCTCTTCGCTGCTTTCGCTCTCGAGCGGTGTCGCGAAGCGGCTCGCGTCGAGTCCGCGCTCGCGCAGCCAGCGCACCAGCACGTCCGCGTAGCCGTGCGTCGCGACGACGCGTGAAGCGCCGGTTGCATCGATCGCGGCGTTCAGCCCCGGCCAGTCCGCGTGGTCCGACAGCACGAAGCCGCGGTCGATCGCGCGCCGGCGCCGCGTACCCCGCAGCTGCATCCAGCCCGAGGCGAAGGCGTCGCTCGCCGTGCCGAAGCGGCGCAGCCAGGGCGAACGCGCCGCCGACGGCGGCGCGAGCACGAGCGCACGGCGCAGCGCGGCGCGCTCCACCTCGTCGACCGTGGAGGTCGGAGGCAGCGCGACGCCGCTCGCGCGATACGCGCGGTTCATCGATGCGACTGCGCCGTGGCAGACGATCACGCCGGGCAGCGACGCGTCCGCCGCGTCGGCGAGACCGGCGAGAATGCGCTGGGCCTTCCCGAGCGCGTAGCAGAACAGCACGCTCGCGCGCGATGCGCCGGCATTGTCGGCCCACCAGTGCAGGATCTCGTCGATGACCTCGCGCTGCGGCCTCCAGCGGTAGATCGGCAACGCGAAGGTCGATTCGGTGACGAAGACATCGCAGCGCACCGGCTCGAAGGCGCTGCAGCTGCGGTCCGCTTCGAGCCGATAGTCTCCCGAGACGACCCACGTTTCGCCGCCGTGCGCGAGCCGGATCTGCGCGGCGCCGAGCACGTGGCCCGCCGGGTGGAACGACACCTGCACCCCGTTCACGTCGATGCGCCGACCCCAGTCGAGCGTCTCGAGCGCGATGTCGCCGAGCCGCGCGCGCAGTACCTGTTCGCCCTCGCGCGCGGCAAGATAGCGCGCGCTGCCCGCGTAGGCGTGATCGCCGTGCGCATGCGTGATCAGCGCGCGTTCCACCGGCTGCGACGGGTCGATGAAGAACCGCCCGGGCTCGCACCACAGACCCTCGGGGCGTGCCGCGACCAGCTCGGCCATGCCGGCCCTATCCCTTTCCCAGCAGCAGGTCCGGCAGCGCGAGCACCGTTTCGGGCAGCAGCCACATCAGCGCGATGCAGGCGAGGTAGGCCAGCACGAAGTACATCACGCCGAGGAAGATCGTCGGGATCGGCACGTCGGGCGCGAGCCCGCTGACGATGAACACGTTCACGCCCACCGGTGGCGTGATGGCGCCCATCGTCGTGACGATCGTCAGCAGGATGGTGAACCAGACAGGGTCGTAGCCGAGCGCAGCGGCGAGCGGGAAAAAGATCGGCACCGTGACGACGAGAAAGCCGAGCGCGTCCATCAGCGCTCCGCCGACCAGGTAGATGCCGACGACGACGAGCAGGATCACGGAGGGCGGAACCGGCAGCGCAGCCGCCCAGTCGGCCAGCTCGAAGGGCAGGCGCGAGACGGTGAGGAAGCGGCCGAAGAGCACGGCGCCGGTGATCAGCAGGACGACCATCGCCGAGATGCGCAAGGTCTCGGCGCTCGACTGCACGATCGCGGCGAGGCCGAGCTTGCCGCGCAGCAGTCCGATCGCCAGCGCACCGAAGGCGCCCGCAGCGCCGGCTTCGGTGGGCGTGAACCAGCCGAAGTAGAGTCCGCCGATCACCAGCATGAACAGCAGCAGCGTCTCGAACACGCCCGACAGCGACGCGAGCTTTTCGCGCAGCGTCGTCGCCGGGCCGGGCGGGCCGAGCGCCGGGTCGCGCGCGCACATCGCCAGCACCGTGCCGAGAAAGAGCAGGGTGAGGATCATTCCGGGAACGAAGCCCGCGAGGAACAGCCGCAGCAGCGACTGCTCGGTCTGCACGGCGATGACGATCATCACCACGCTGGGCGGGATGACGACGCCTAGCGTGCCGCCGACGGCGACCGCGCCGGTGCTCAATGCCCGGTCGTAGCCGTAGCGACGCATCTGCGGCAGCGCGATCGTTCCCATCGTCGCCGCCGTCGCGGAGTTCGAACCGCAGATTGCCGAGAAGCCGGCGCTGGCGACGATCGTCGTGCCGGCGAGCCCGCCGGGCAGTCGTCCGAACCACTTGTACGCGGCGTCGTACAGCCGCTCGGTGATGCCCGCACGGTAGGCGAACTGCCCCATCAGCACGAACAGCGGCACCACGCTCAGTCCGTACGACGAGAACTGTTCCCAGACGTTCGTCGCCAGCAGGTGCGTCGTCGCCGGCATCGACAGCAGCCACGCGTTGCCGAGCACGCCCGCCAGCAGCATCGCGAAGCCGATCGGCATGCCGAAAGCCATCAGCCCGAACATCAGGAACAGGCCGAGGCCGGCGACGAGAGTGGAGTCCATGGGGATGGAGGCGGTGAAGGGTCCAGCGTGAAGGGTGAAGGGGAAATCGAAGCGGTGACCTGCAAGCTCGGTTCTCTACCCTTCACCCTCTAGCCTTCCCGTCGCCCGCGCCAGCGCGCGAACGAAATCCGCCAGCAACGCGAGCGCAAGCCCGCCGCAGCCGATCGCCACGACGTACACCCAGGGGTAGACGATCGCCTTCAGCGTCTCGGAGAGCGAGCCGCTGCGGTGCAGGACGACGCCGTAGCTCGCGACGTACCAGGCGACGGCGACGAAGAGCAGCAACGAGGCGAGGGTGACGAGCGCCTGCACCACGGCCCGCGTGCGCGGCCGCAGCCGTTCGACGACGAGGTCGATCGCGACGTGGCCCTTGTGCAGCTGCGTGTAGCCGAGCGCGAGCGCCATCGCCACCGCCGACAGCCAGCCGATGATTTCGTAGGAGCCGGCGATCGGGCGGCCGAAGGCGCGCAGCACCATGTCGGCCACCGTGAGCAGCATCATCGCGATCAGCGCGATGCCGGCGACGGCGGCCAGCGCGCGGTCGACGACGGCATCGAATCGGGCCAGCGCCTTCATTGACGGGAAAACTGGTCGCGCAGTTCGCGCATCCGTTTCAGGTACTGCTCGGCCGGCAGCCCCTTCGCCTTCATCTCGCCGACCCATTGCGCGACCATCGGCTCGAGCTTGGCGTCCCAGCGCGCGCGTTCGTCGGCGGCCAGCGGGACGATCTGCAGCTGGTGCGTCTTCTTCGCCCAGTCGAGCGCGCGCGCGACGTTCTCCTTGTCGTGGTACTGGCCGGTCCAGATCGCCATCTCGGGGCCCAGCTCGTCGATGACCTTCTTCACGTCGTCGGGCAGCTTGTCCCAGCGCTTGCGGTCCATCACCGCCGCGAATGTGACGACGACCGTCGGATAGTCGGTGACGTACTTCAGCGTCTCGGCGAGCTTGAAGTCCTGCAGCACTTCGCGCGACGTCATCGTGCCGTCGATGACGCCGGTCTGCACCGACTGCGGCACCTCGGGCATCGGCATGCCCACGGGCGCGGCGCCGAGTGCCTGAAGCACCGGCACGCCGGTGCCCGCCGCACGCAGCTTCATGCCCGCAAGCTGGCCGGCGTCGCCGGCCGGCTTGCGCGACTGGATGTAGCCGGGCTCGGTGGTGAACATCGCGATCACCTTGAAGCCGTCGTACTCCTTGGGCTGGAACTCCTTCGTGAGCTCCCACAGCGTGCGGCTGGCGACGGTGGCATTCGGAAAACCCACGGGCAGCGAGACGCCGGAGGTCAGCGGAAAGCGCCCCGGATCGTACGAAGGCGCGCCCAGGCCGATGTCGGCGACGCCCCTGGCGACGCCGTCGTACATCTCGCGCGCGCCGAGCAGCGTGCCGCCGGGGAAGGTCTTCACGGCGACCTTGCCGTTCGTGCGCTTCGCAAGCTCGTCGGCCCAGTGCTGCATCTGCCTGCCGGGGAACGTGCCGGCCGGCGCGAAGAACGCGTAGGTGAGCGTGATGTCGGCCGCGCGCGCGGGAGCGGGCGCGGCGAGCGCGACCGCGCCGGCGACGCAGGCGGCGGCAAGCAGCGGGGCAACGATTTGCGGGAACCTGCGACGCTTCATGGAATCACCTCACTGGATCGGGCGGTCACCGGGATCGGGCGGCCGGGTCGGGAACCTGGATGTCGAAGGCGTCGAGCGGGATCTCGCGCACCTTCGCGCGGTCCCAGGCGGCGGTTTGCGGGAAGGGTCGCGTCGCGTCGAAGCCCACCTTGCCTCCGAGGTAGTCGGGAAAGGAAGGATTCAGTCCGTGTCCGAAGACTTCGTCGATCCGCAATATTCCGTGCCGGGGGTCGAGCCGCGTGGCCATGGCCCATTCGACGTCCGACGGATCGCGGATGTCGACGTCGTCGTCGACGACGGTGACCATCTTCAGCGGCGGGAAGGCGGCGAAGGCAGCCATCAGCGCCTGCTTCGCCCAGCCCGCGCGCTTCTGCGCGATCTGCACGATCGCGTGGTAGAAGCCGCAGCCGCCGTGCGAGAAGTAGACGTCCTTCACGCCCGGCACCTGCTTCTGCAGCAGTGCGAGCACGTTCGCCTCGCCGAGCAGGCCCACCGAGTTGAAGACCTCGACGCCCGACAGGATCGTCTGGAATATCGGCTGGCGCCGGCGATGGATGCGGCGCACGTGCACCAGCGGCCGGGGCGCGACGGTGGCGTAGTAGCCGGTGACTTCGGCGAACGGCCCTTCGTCGTGCAGTTCGCCGGGGATCATCTCGCACTCGAGCGCGAACATCGCGTGCGCGACCATCTCCACCGCAGAGACGGTGCCGGCGACCAGCTGCAGCGGCTGGCCGTGGAACTCGCTGGCGATGCCCAGTTCGTCGGTATCGATCGGGGCCGCTTCGGCGGGCGTGGCCGCGCAGAAATGCAGCCCTGGTCCGACGCCGACGTTCAGCGTGAACGGCAGCGACTCGCCGCGCGCCGCCGCCTTCTCCAGATAGGTCTCGAGGTGCCGGCCTGCGTCGATGTTCACCGCCAGCCGGTCGGCGCCGATCACCATGAAGCGCTGGATCGACGCGTTGCGCACGCCGGTTTCCGGATCGCGCGCGATGACGACGCCCGCGTCGAAGTACGGGCCGCCGTCCTTCTCGGCATGCACCGGAACGGGCAGCGTCGACAGGTCGACGCGCGGCTCGGTGACCTGCAGCACCGGCCCCGTGCCGATCACCACCGGCGCGACCGGCCGCTGCTGCCAGTCGCGGATGCACTGCGACACGTATTGCGGCAGCGAGCGTTCCGGTCGATCGAACAGTGCGCCGAGCAGGTCGCGCGACCAGTACAGGCCGGTGAAGACCGGGTAACGGCTGCCCTTGACGCGCTCGAAGAGCACGGCGCGCGCCTGGCCTTCGAAGCGCGACGCGATGCCGGCGAGTTCGTGCGCCGGATCGACTTCCGAGCGAACGCGCACGAGTCGGCCGTGCCTGTCCAACCATTTGACGATCGCGCCGAGATCGGCGACGACCGGCACGCCTGCCGCGTTGCCGGCCATGGTCTCCCCCATCGGGTGTTCTCGTTGTTCTGCGAATCGTAGAGGATGCCCCTGTCCGAGGGAAGAGCGCCCAGCGGCATTGCGTGGGGCGCGGGTACGATCGACGACGGATCAACCGGCCGGAGGCGTCGATGTCGTTGCGCACGCCGCCTTTTCCTTCACGGCGGCGCGCATCGCTGCCTCTTGCACGGAGCCGATCGCATGGACGAGGCGACGAGGTCTGCATTGCAGCAAAAGGGTGAGGCCTTGCGCGCGCTGCACGGGCGCGAGGGCGTCGCATTCGTCATTCCGAATCCGTGGGACATCGGCACCGCACGCCTGCTCGCGTCGCTCGGCTTCGAAGCGCTCGCCACGACGAGCGCCGGTTGCGCCTTCTCGCTCGGCGTCGTCGACAACCGCATCGACCGCGACACGGCGATCGCGCACGTGCGCGCGCTCGCCGACGCGACGGCGCTGCCGTTGAGTGCCGATCTCGAGAACGGCTTCGGCGACGATCCGGAAACGGCCGCCGACACGATCCGGCGCGCCGCTGCCGCGGGTGCCGTCGGCGGCTCGATCGAGGACACGAACACGCGCAACGCTCGCCCGCAGTACGAATTCGCACATGCGGTCGAGCGCGTGCGGGCGGCAGCGGAGGCGGCGCGCTCGCTCGATTTTCCGTTCACGCTGACCGCGCGTGCGGAGAATTTCCTCGCCGGCAATCCCGATCTTCGCGACACGATTCGCCGACTGCAGGCCTACCAGGACGCGGGCGCCGACGTGCTCTACGCGCCCGGATTGCCCACCCGCGAGGCCGTCGTCGAGGTCGTGCGCTCGGTCGACCGGCCGGTGAACGTGCTGATGGGCTCGCCCGCGCTGCGCATGAACGTCGCCGAACTGGCCGCGCTCGGCGTGCGGCGCATCAGCGTCGGCAGCGCGCTCTCGCGCGCGGCGCTCGGCGCGTTCCTGCGCGCGGCGCGCGAGATCCGCGAGAACGGCAGCTTCGGCTTCGGTGCGGAGGCGGTCGGCTACGCCGAGATCAACGCGATGTTCGCGCAAGCCCGCTAGCGAGGCTGCGACTGCGGCGCAGGAACGGACCGAGCAGCAGCGGCGCGAAGTACATCGGAATCTGCGCGATTCCGGTGTACAGCGAGAAGGCTTCGCCGGCGCTGCCGGCGGTGACGACGAGCATCAGCCCGACGTTGCGGTTGCCGCTCATCAGCGCACAGGTGTAGGCGGTGGCGACGCCCATGCGCCGAAACAGCAGCCAGCCGGCCAGGTGCATCACGAACGCATACGCGCTGGCGACGAACAGCAGCAGCGCGATGTAGGCCGGGTCGTGCAGCAGTCGATCGGTGACGCCCTGCATCACGGCGATCGCGAAGATCACGAGCAGCACGACGTTCGCCCCGGCGAGCAGTTCGTCGTGGCGTTCCAGCCGCTGCGTGCCCGCCGTTCGCCGCAGCAGCGCGGCGAGGACGAACGGCAGCGCGACGAACAGCGACACGCGCGCGAAGAACGCGGCCAGGTCGACCTGCAGGCCGCTGCCGGGCAACAGCGTGCCGACGATCGGCGTGAGCGTCAGCGGCAGCAGCAGCGTCGTGGTGACGGTGCCGATCACGGCGCCGACGCCGTCCAGCCCGAGGATCAGCGCGAACACCGCCGCCGAGCCGATCGGCGGCGCGGCGGACTGCAGCACGAGCAGGCTGCGCAATTCGGCGTCGAGCCCCGCGGCTGCGCCAAGCGCCCAGACGATCAACGGAGAGGCGACCAGCAGCCACGCGGCGAACAACGCCGGCAGCGCCGGGCGGCGTGCCGCCTCGGCCATCTGCTTCCAGTCGAGGCGCAGCAGCGCGGCCGTGAGCGTGCCGATCACCGCGAAGCTGAGCAGCGGACGCAGCAATTCGGCGAGCGCCGGCACCACGACGCCGACGAAGACCCCGGCCGGCAGCGCCCAGCGCGCCTGCCGGCCGAGCAGCGCGAGCGCACGCGCGAGGATCACCGTCGCGGGCTCCGCCGCGCGCGGGTCGCTGTGCGCGTCGTTGTACCGATGGCGTGCATCGCACGAGTCTAGCCGTGCGGCGCAGGGTGCTCAGTCGCGACCCTTGCCCTTCCCGTTCCCGTGTCCCTTGCCGGGGTGGCCGTAGCCGCGCCCGTCGCCGCGCGGACCCGGCTCGACGAAGCGTTCGCGTGTGCCGACGTGCTCGCGGTCGCCGACCTGCCCGCGCGTGTACTGTCGCTCGCCGCGATGCACGCTTCGGTACTGCGGCACGTAGACGCTCTCGTACCACTGGTCCTGCACGAAGTACACCGGCTGGCCGCAGGCCGAATAACGATGGCAGTGCTTCGACCAGTTCTTCGCGTGCCCGGGCGGTACGTGCAGGTAGATCGGCTGTCGCACGACGGCGATCGGTGCTGGTTGCACGAGGATCGGCTCCGGGTAGACCAGCATCGGTCGCGGCGCGTTGCCGATGTCGATGCGGCCGTAGAAGCCCGGCTGGCCCACCTGGACCGAGACGCCGATGTCGGTTGCCGCGGCCACCGGCGCGAAGGCCGCGGCCAGCGCGACGGCGCCGGCGAGCGCGGATACCGCGCGGAGAACCCGGATCTTCGTCACTTCGCTCATTCGTTCGATCGAGACATCACCTGAACGCACTGTGCCCGTTTCGCGGCCGACCCGCGCGCCAGCGCGACGGACGGACGGCGCGTCGGGCCGGACGGGCGCGCGCCGGCCGGCCGTACGCATCGGCATTGCAGCGCGCGCGTATCATCGCAGCGCCGCGCCGGGGCCGCGCTCCCGTGCGCTTCATGCAATCGCACAGGAGTCTCCGATGCCCGTCCTGCGTTCGGCCACCGCCCTGGCGGGCCGCAACAATGCCGCCGCGCGCGCGTTGTTCCGCGCCACCGGCGTTGCCGAGAGCGACCTCGGCAAACCCGTCGTCGCCATCGCCAATTCGTACACCCAGTTCGTTCCGGGCCACGTCCACCTGAAGGACCTCGGTGAACTCGTCGCCGAGGAGGTCCACGCCGCCGGAGCCGTCGCGCGCGAGTTCCACACGATCGCCATCGACGACGGCATCGCGATGGGCCACCTGGGCATGCTCTATTCGCTGCCGTCGCGCGAGCTGATCGCCGACAGCGTCGAGTACATGGTCAACGCGCACTGCGCGGACGCGCTCGTGTGCATCTCGAACTGCGACAAGATCACGCCCGGGATGCTGATGGCGGCGCTGCGCCTGAACATCCCGACGATCTTCGTCTCCGGCGGCCCGATGGAGGCAGGCAAGGTCCGCTGGGACGGTGCGACGACGAAGATCGACGCCGCGTCGGCTTTCGTCGCCGGCGACCCGCGCGCCAGCGACGCGATGGTGCAAGCCTACGAGCGCAACGCGTGCCCGACCTGCGGCTCGTGCGCGGGCATGTTCACGGCCAACTCGATGAACTGCCTGGTCGAGGCGCTGGGACTCGCGCTGCCGGGCAACGGGACGATGCTCGCGACGCACGTCGATCGCCGCGCGCTGTTCGCGCGTGCGGGTCGCACGATCGTCGAGCTCGCGCAGCGCTGGTACGCCGAAGACGATGCCGGCGTGCTGCCGCGCTCGATCGCCTGCTTCGAGGCCTTCGAGAACGCGATGCGGCTCGACGTGGCGATGGGCGGTTCGACGAACACGGTACTGCACCTGCTCGCCGCGGCCCACGAGGCCGGCGCGCGCTTCGGCATGGCCG
Organism: Burkholderiaceae bacterium; assembly: GCA_023954015.1. Taxonomy (GTDB): domain Bacteria; phylum Pseudomonadota; class Gammaproteobacteria; order Burkholderiales; family Burkholderiaceae_E; genus Zeimonas. The sequence goes on along the minus strand of JAMLIS010000001.1, from coordinate 118,100 downwards.
ACGTCGACCGCATCTCCCGTTCGACGCCGAATCTCGCGAAGCTCTCGCCGTCGGATCCGAACTGGCACGTCGAGGACGTGCATCGCGCCGGAGGCGTCTGGCGCATCCTGGGCGAACTCGATCGCATCGGCCTGCTCCATCGCGAGGTGCCCTCGGTGCACGAAGCCACGCTGGGCGAGGCGATCGAGCGCTGGGACGTGCGGCGCGCGCCGGCGGCCGAAGTCGTGGAGTTCTTCCGCGCGGCGCCTGGAGGCGAACGCACGACGAGCGCGTTTTCGCAGGATCGACGCTGGGGGTCGCTCGACGTGGACGTGGAGCGCGGCTGCGTGCGCGATGCCGCGCACGCGCACAGCATCGACGGTGGTCTGGCTGTCCTCTACGGCAACCTCGCCGAGCAGGGCTGCATCGTCAAGACCGCCGGCGTCGACGCGAAGCTGCTGCGCTTTCGCGGCCGCGCCGTCGTCTTCGAGAGCGAGGACGCGGCGCGCGAAGGAATACTCGGCGATCGCGTCGCGCCCGGCGACGTCGTGCTGATCCGCTACGAGGGGCCGAAGGGCGGACCCGGCATGCAGGAGATGCTCAAGCCGACCGCCTTCCTGAAGGCGCGCGGGCTGGACACGCAATGCGCGCTCGTCACCGATGGACGATTCTCGGGCGCGAGTTCGGGCCTGTCGATCGGTCACGTCTCGCCCGAGGCCGCGGAAGGAGGAACGATTGCGCTGGTGCACGACGGCGACGCGATCGACATCGACATCCCGACGCGCTCGATTCGTCTCGACGTGGACGAAGCCGAACTGCAGCGCCGGCGCGCGGCTCGACTGTCGCTAGGAGAAGCGGCCTGGCAGCCCGAAGGACGCGAGCGCCGCGTCTCCGGCGCGCTGCGGGCCTATGCGGCGCTCACGACGAATGCCGCGCGCGGTGCGGTTCGCGATTCGACGAAACTGTAGGACGCGTAGCGGCAGCGGGTTCCTTGCGCCTCTGTGCGCTTCGGGATTCGGGCGTCGAGCGCGCGTCGCCCGAAGCCCCGCGGTTCAGGCGCCCGGTCGGGGGCTCGCAGCGCCGCCGGTACCCACGCTGCCGGGCAGCGCGCCGCCTTCGCCTTCCCAGCGCTCGATCCGCTCGCGCCGCTCGCTACTGCGGCGGCGCTGGTGCGCATCGCGGTACCAGGACTGTGCGATCGCAGCGCCCGCCACGACCCCCGCGAACAGCGCGAGCGCCATCAGCGAGACGCCGCCGCGCGGCTCGTCGTCCTGCGCGTCGGCGCCCTGTTCGTGGCGCGAGTGTCGTTTCATGGCGTTCGTGCGCGTGCGCGTGCGTAGGAGGACCCGGCGCCCGGGGCCCGGTATGCCGGAGGGCGGTTCGACATCATCGCGACGACGCGCGGAATGACGCTCGCCGCGAGCGGCAACAATACCGAGTAGTCGATCGCCTTCGAGAATCGAGAGTTCGATCGCCGGCCGCGGCGCAGCAGAAACGCGCCGACGACACCGACCGCCATCGCCGCGGCACCGATCTGCGCAAGGCGCGGCGTGGCGCCGCTGCTCAGCAGCTGCACGGCGTTGCGCAGGTCCTGGTCGGCCGCCCGCACGGCGCGATCAGCGCGCGCGAGTCGTTCTTCGTAGTCGAGTTCCTTCATTCTCGCGCGCTCCTAGATCGTGCCGGATGGCGTGTCCGCACCGCCGCCGGGGGACGGCGTTGCCGCACCGGGCGGATTGCGGACGTGCAGGTGCGCGAGCGTGGCCGGAAACAGCAGCCGCTGCGCGAGCTTCTTCACGGCGGCAACGCAGGCCCACGCGCCGATCAGATTGGCTGCGACGACGAGAACGATGGCCAGCCACGGCGCGAGCCCCAACGCCATCAGCCCCCAGGTGATGCCCCAGATGGCGACCAGCCAGGCGGAGATGCCGAGGATCGCGCCGAAAATGCCGACGAGCAGCATCTGCGCGAGCGCGATGCCGGCACGCCGGCCTTCGAGCGCGACCAGCTCGAGCCGCGTGGCGAATACCGCGCGCAACGACTCGAACAGGTCGTACACCGCTTCGCGCAGCGAGACCGTGCCCGGCGGGCTCGGGTACCGGGCGGCCACGACTCAGTGCCTCATCCGGCCGAGCAACAGTCCGGCGACGGCGGCGATGCCGATCGCGGCAATCGGGTTCTCGCGCACGTAGTTGCGGGTGCTCTCGAGTGCCGCTTCTCCCGAGCCGCGAAGCTGGTCGGCGCGGTGCGAGACGGCGTCGACGGCCTGCGAGGCCTTCTCGCCGAGGGCGTCCATCGTCGGCTGCACTTTCTGCGTCAGGCGATCGATGGTTTCGTGCGCCTTGTCGGCGACGCGATCGGCGCCTTCGACGGCTTGATGCTTCATCTCTTCGGCGGTAGGGAACGAGCCCGCGCCGGGTGACGAAGTCCTTGTTCCAGCGGTTTGCGTGCCGGTCTGCATGCTGAGCTCCTTCTGCGAACGTGAACGGGTGGCCGATGCATCAAGCAACTCGCATACCCGCGCGTCTGCCTGCGCAGCCATCGTAGCGCGTACGGTCCGCGTCGAAAACATGCAACGATGTGCACGACATGCAGCGATGTGCGCGGAAAAAGGAGCAGCGGATGCCGGCACGGCGAACGAGGCAGCGAAACACGGCCCTGGTGCGCGCAACGCTTCCCGGCTACGCGACGATAGCGCCCTGGGCGCGGGTCTGGTGGCTGTTGCTCGAAACCGGCTGGGCTGCGCCGCAGGTGATCGCGCATCGCACGCAGCGGATGCTGCGCAGCGGTGCGTTCGCCGCGCCGGCGGACCGCGACGAGTTCCGGCGCATGTTCGACGAGAAAGCCGAGGCGTGGTCCGAATCGACACTGCGGATGTCGGCGGAGATCGGCAGGCAATGGTTCGCATTCGCCGGCGCGATGATGCAGCCGTGGTGGCTCGCGCCGGGCGGCGCTGCGTCGGCCGCGCGCTGGCACTCCGCCTGGTGCGGCGCGACGCGTCGATGGATGCGATCGGCCCCGCACATCGCCCGGATCGGGCTCGCGCCGGTGCACCGGCGCGCATCAGCCAACGCGCGTCGCCTGGCACGAAGCAGCGAATGAGACCCGCGTGCGAGCGCCGGCCGGCGAAAGCCGCCCGCCTCAGCGATCGAGCGCGAGCAGTTCCGTGCGCATGCCCAGATTGGTCAGCAACTCGCCGAGCATCGCCGAGGTGACGGTCTCCTCGCCGATCGCGCGGATGCCGCGGCTCTCCATGCACAGGTGGCGGCAACGCACCACGACGCCGACCGCCACCGGCGACAGGTGCGACATCAGCGCGTCGGCGATCTGGCGCGTCAAGCGCTCCTGCACCTGCAGGCGCTTGGCGAAACAGTCGACCAGGCGCGTGAGCTTCGACAGGCCGACGATGCGGCCGGCGGGAACGTAGCCGACGGTGGCCGTGCCGAAGAAAGGCGCGAGATGATGCTCGCAGTGGCTGTAGACCGGGATCCGGCGCACGACGATCAACTCGTTGTACTGCTCGGCGCCGTCCTCGAACACCTTCAGGATGTCGGCTGGATCCTGTCCGTAGCCGGATGTCCAGTGCTCCCAGGCGCGCGCCACGCGCGCCGGCGTCTCGCGCAGGCCGGCGCGGTCGGGGTCCTCGTGCAGGCTGCGCAGCAGGCGGCGCCAGTCCTCGTCGGTGAACGGCCGATCCGCGGATGCATCCATCTGGCGCCCTCCCATCGTTCGAAAAGCGCAGAGTGTAGGGCCGCGCCCCGTACAATGCGCGCTTCGCCGTGAGCACGAGCGCATGTCCGATCGCCTGTCCAGTCTTCTTGCGCGCTTCAGTCCCCGCGCCTGCGTCGATCGCAGCGGCGCGCTGCACTCGGCGATTCGCTTCGGCGACGAAGGCGACGCCGGCCGGCTGCACCTGCTGCGCGCCGGCGCGGTCCTGTCGCGGCACCCGGGCTGGTCGCCGCTGCGCCTGGCACGCGCGTCGTTGCTGTTCTACCCGCGTCCTTTCGCGCACGAGCTGCAGCCCGACGAGGGCACGCAGCCCGACATCGTCAGCGCGTCGATCCACTTCGACGGCGGCTCGGTGGGGCCGCTCGCGGCCGCGCTGCCGTCGGTGCTCGTGCTGCCGCTCGAGGCGCTGGGCGATGCGCAGACGACGATCGCGCAGCTCTTCGGCGAGGCGGACCGCTCGCTGTGCGGACGGCAGGTCGCGCTCGACCGGCTGTGCGAGCTGCTGTTCGTGCAGGTACTGCGCCACGTCATCGATCACGGACTGGTGGGCGCCGGCATGCTCGCCGGGCTCGCCGATGCGCGCCTGTCGAAGGCGCTGGTCGCGCTGCACGACGAACCCGAGCGCGATTGGCGCCTGGAGGATCTTGCCGCCGCTGCCGGCATGTCGCGCGCGCGTTTCGCGGCGCGCTTCAAGCAGGTGCTCGGCCTTGCGCCGGGCGAATACCTGACGCGCTGGCGAATCGCGCTGGCGCAGCACCTGCTGCAGCAGGGCCGCGCGGTCAAGCAGGTGGCCGGCGAGGTCGGCTACGCGAGTCCGGCGGCGCTCGGCCGCGTGTTCGTCACACGCACCGGTTCCACGCCGAAGGCGTGGGCCAACACGCGCATCGGCAGCTAGTAGAATCCGGCCGTGCCCGAACTCGCCAACGACACCTTCCTGCGCGCGCTGCGCCGCCAGCCCACCGAGTACACGCCGATCTGGTTGATGCGCCAGGCCGGCCGCTACCTGCCGGAATACAACCAGACGCGCAGCCGCGCGGGCAGCTTCCTCGCGCTGTGCAAGAACCCCGAGCTCGCCTGTGAGGTCGCGCTGCAGCCGCTCGAGCGCTTTGCGCTCGACGCGGCGATCCTGTTTTCGGACATCCTGACGATCCCCGATGCAATGGGGCTGGGACTGTATTTCGTCGACGGCGAAGGTCCGCGCTTCGAGCGCCCGGTCCGCGACGAAGCCGCTGTTGCGCAGCTCGCGGTTCCCGATCCGTCACGCGAATTGCGCTACGTCACCGACGCCGTACGCACGATCCGTTCCGCACTCGGCGGGCGCGTGCCGCTGATCGGTTTTGCCGGCAGCCCGTGGACGCTCGCCTGCTACATGGTCGAGGGCGGCGCGAGCGGCGACTTCCGGCGCGTCAAGACGATGCTCTACGAGCGTCCCGACCTGCTCGAACGCATCCTGGCAGTCAACGCCGAGGCGGTGGGCGCCTATCTGAACGCGCAGATCGACGCGGGCGCGCAGGTCGTGATGATCTTCGACTCGTGGGGAGGCGCGCTGGCCGACGGCGCTTTCCAGCGTTTTTCGCTCGAGCCGATGCGCCGGGTGGTCGATGCGCTGCGCGCCCGCCCGGAGCCCGGCGACGACGGCGATCGCGTTCCGGTAATCGCGTTCACCAAGGGCGGCGGACCGTGGATCGACGAACTCGCCGACCTGGGTTGCGACGCGGTGGGGGTCGACTGGACCGTGAACCTCGCCCGGGCGCGCGAGCGCATCGGCGCGCGTTGCGCCGTGCAGGGCAACCTCGATCCGATGGTGCTGATGGCCGGCGAGAACGCGGTTCGCGAGCAGGCGCAGCGCGTGCTCGATTCCTTCGGCCCGCCGGCGCCCGGCGTCGGCCACGTATTCAATCTGGGACACGGCATCTCCCAGTTCACGCCGCCCGAGAACGTGTCGGTGCTGGTCGACACCGTCCACTCGTACAGCCGCCGCCTGCGCTCGGGCTGAACCGCCGGCGCCGGCGCGCATCGCCGAAAAGTACGGAAATCGGACCACCCGATGGAGGGTGACCGCTGACTTATGCACAGAAAGCGACAGAGCACGGCCGCGCCTGCGAACTTGACGCTGTCGCCGGCAGGGATATCGTAAGTCATTGATTTAAAAGAATTTCAGGTTGCTGAAAAAATGAGCAACCAACCGGGAACGGCGATACGGCGCGGGCTTGCCGATAGTGTCGACGGCTTGTTCACAGTTTTATGCACAGGTTTTGTGAACGACCCGGAAAAGCGCTTAGAGACCACGGCATTGAGCGCCGAAGTTAAAGCGGAATGTGATGAACGAGCGGGCTGACCGTACCGCGGCGTACGCGCGCGAGCGCTCGTTCGTCCGGGTGGCAATCGACGTGCCTGCCGCGCAACTCGGCGCTTCGGTCTTCGACTACGCGATCCCCGATGGATGGGAAGCGTCGGCGCTTGTCGTAGGCTCCTGGGTCGTCGTCCCCTGGGGAAAAGCGCGTCGCATCGGACTCGTCGTCGCGACGAAGGTGCAACCGGAGATCGACCTCGCGCGCGTGCGCAGCATCGAGGGCGCGCTCGACGGCGCGCCGCTGCTGCCGGCCGCGTGGCTGCGACTGGTCGAGTTCGCCGCGCGCTACTACCACCGCGGCGCGGGCGAAGTCGCGATGCCGGCGATTCCGAAGCTGTTGCGCGCGATTCCGGCGGCGCGCAGCAGCGAGCCGCGCGACCCGCAGAAGCGCGCGCGCGCCTCGGCCTTCGATCGCGCGCGCACGCGCTGGCCTGCGCCGGCCGCGGGTGGCGAACCCGCCGAGCGCGGGGGCGCAGCGCCGGGGCTGAGCGACGCACAGCGGCGCGTGCTCGATGCGCTGCTCGCGAGCGACGGCTTCTGCGTTTACCTGTTGCACGGCGTCACCGGCAGCGGCAAGACCGAGGTCTACCTGCACTGGCTTGCGCAGGTGCTTGCCCGCGACGCCGACGCGCAGGTTCTGCTGCTCGTTCCCGAGATCGCGCTGACGCCGCAACTGCACGCGCAACTGGCTGCGCGCTTCCCGCAGGAGCGCGTGGCGCTGCTGCACAGCGAGATGGCCGACGCCGAACGCGCCGCGCACTGGCTCGCGGTCGTCGAGGGACGCGCCCGCGTGGTGCTCGGCACGCGGCTGGCGGTGCTCGCTCCGCTGCCGTCGCTCGCCGCGATCGTCGTCGACGAAGAGCACGATGCGTCGTACAAGCAGCAGGAGGGCGTGCGCTATTCGGCGCGTGACCTGGCGATCGTCGCCGCCTCGCAACGGCGCATCCCGATCGTGCTCGGCTCGGCGACGCCGTCGCTCGAGACCTGGTTCGCGGTGCGGCGGGGGCGCTATCGCTCGCACGCACTGCACGAGCGCATCGGCAACGCTGCGCTTCCGGTCGTCGAATGCGTCGACCTGGCCGGCGTGAAACTGCGCCATTCGCTCGCCCCGCGCGTCGTCGAGGCGATCGACGCGACGCTCGCCCGCGGCGAGCAGGCGCTCGTCTTCGTCAACCGGCGCGGCTATGCGCCGGTGCTCTCGTGCGGCGCGTGCGGATGGCTCAGCCGCTGCACGAACTGCTCGGCGTACCGCGTGCTGCATCGGATCGGGCCTTCGGCGCAGGGCGCCGGGCCGTCCGCGCACGGGGCCGACGGCGCGCCGGGGCGCGCGGGTCCGTCTCGCTATCGGCTCGTCTGCCATCACTGCGCGGCCGAGCAATCGGTGCCGCGCGCCTGCCCCGACTGCGGCAACGTCGATCTCGAAGCGCTGGGCCGGGGCACCCAGCGCCTCGAGGAGGCGCTGGGCGATCTGTTTCCGCGACATCGGGTCGCGCGCCTCGATCGCGACGTGGCGCGCAGGCGCGGTGCAGCGCAGCGCGTGCTCGACGCCGCGCACGCCGGCGACGTGGATCTGCTGGTCGGCACGCAGATGCTCGCCAAGGGGCACGATTTCCGTCGTCTCGCGCTCGTCGTCGCGCTCGACGTCGACGCCGGGCTGTACGCCGCCGATTTTCGCGCCCCGGAACGGCTGTTCGCGACGCTGATGCAAGTGGCCGGTCGTGCCGGACGCAGCGGCGGCGACAGTCGAATCATCGTGCAGACGCGCTATCCCGGTCATCCGCTGTTCGCGTTTCTCGCGCGCCACGATTACGCCGGCTTCGCCGATCGCCAGTTGTCGGAGCGGCGCGAAACCGGGCTGCCGCCGTACCGCCACCAGGCGATGCTGCGCGCCGAGGCGAAGCGGCTCGCCGAGGCGCTGGCCTTCCTCGACACCGCGCGCGCGCTCGCAAGCGGGCGCGCAGCGGCCGACGAGGTCAGCATCTTCGATGCCGTACCGATGTCGATGAGCCGGTTGCAGGGACGCGAGCGCGCGCAATTGCTCGTCGAGTCGAGCCGGCGTGCGTCGCTGCACCGCTTCCTCGCCGACTGGATCGCGGCGGTGCGCGCGACCGCGCCGCGCGTGACCTGGCAGCTCGACGTCGATCCGCTCGAGATCTGAAGAAGCCGATCGCTCCTGCGGCTTCGTCCGGGCGGCTGCATCCGGGCGGCCGCACAGCGGCGGCCGCACCACGGCGGATGCGCCTCAGCTCGCGCGTGCGCCGAGCGCGCGCATCTTCGCGAAGCTCTTTTCGTGGCGCTCGCGTCCGCCGCCGTCGACCATCCCGATCAGCGTCTGGCGTACCGGATGCAGGCCGCAGACGGCGAGCACGTTGCGCTCGAGGCCGCGCACGCCGTGCGCGAAGAAGTACCACCGGTACACCGGTGCCGGCATTCCCATCGTGACGACGACACGGGCCGAGCGCCCGCGCAGCGCCCGCTGCCACTGCCCCTGTTCGCTCGTCTGCACGGCGAAACCGGGCCGCAGCACCTGCTCGAGGAAGGCCTTGACGATCGCCGGCATCGTGCCCAGCCACAGCGGAAAGAACAGCGCCACGTGGTGCGACCAGCCGATCGCTTCCTGCGCCGGCTTCAACGACGCCGGCAGTTCGCCCGAGGTCCACTCCTCCTTCGAGCGCAGCAGCGGGAAGTCGAGCTTGCCGATCTCGATGCGACGCAGCGAGTGGCCGGCGTCGCGCGCACCCTGCGCGTAGGCTTCGGCCAGCGCATGGTTCAGGCGCGCCGGGCTCGGGTCCGGGTGTCCCTGCAGCAGAACGATGTTGCGTTTCATCGAAGCAGAACGAGAAAACCGTGGTCCGACATGTCCGCCTCCGGGAAATGAAGCCGGCGCGCCGCACCACGGCGCGGCGCGGTCTTCGAGGCTATGACGTCCGCATGCGCCGGTCAAATCGCGGCGGAAACACACTGCACCGTACTCCGACTCGCGCCTCGGGTCTTCGGATTTCTGGCACGATCGTCCGCGCTGGTCCATCGCGTCGCAGCGCCGAACCGAGATGACCGAACCCGAGCCGCTTCGCTTCTACGTTCCCGAGCCCGCCGTTCGCCCCGGCGACCAGCCGGATTTCTCGAACGTGAAGATCGCCGAAGCGGGTTCGGTCGAGCGCCCGCCGATCGACGTCGACGCGGAGTCGATCCGCAGCCACGCTTATTCGATCATCCGCGTGCTCAATCGCCGCGCCGAGGCCGTGGGGCCGTGGGCCGGGCTGCTGACCGACGAACAGCTGCTCGACGGCTTGCGCGACATGCTCGTGCTGCGCGCCTTCGATGCGCGCATGCTGATGGCGCAACGCCAGGGCAAGACTTCGTTCTACATGCAGCACATGGGCGAGGAGGCGGTGAGCTGCGCCTTTCGCAAGGCGCAGCGCAAGGGCGACATGAATTTCCCCACCTACCGCCAGACGGGGTTGCTGATCGCCGACGGCTATCCGATCTTCGACCTGATGTGCCAGATCTACTCGAACGAGCGCGATCCGCTGAAGGGCCGGCAGATGCCGGTGCTCTATTCGGTGCGCGAGCACGGCTTCTTCTCGCTGTCGGGGAACCTGGGCACGCAGTTCCCGCAGGCGGTGGGCTGGGCGATGGCCTCGGCGATTCGACGCGACACGCGCATCGCCGCCGGCTGGATCGGCGACGGCGCCACCGCCGAGTCCGACTTCCACGCTGCGCTCGTGTTCGCTTCCACGTATCGCGCGCCGGTGGTGCTGAACATCGTCAACAACCAGTGGGCGATCTCCACCTTCCAGGGCATCGCGCGCGGCGGCTCGGGCACCTTTGCCGCGCGCGGGCTGGGCTTCGGCATTCCGGCGCTGCGCGTCGACGGCAACGACTACCTCGCGGTGTACGCCGTCGCGAAGTGGGCGATCGAGCGCGCGCGCAGCAACCTCGGTCCGACGCTGATCGAGCACGTCACCTATCGCATGGGCGCGCACTCCACCTCGGACGATCCGTCGGCATATCGGCCGAAGACCGAGTCCGATGCGTGGCCGCTGGGCGACCCGGTCATTCGCCTGAAGAACCACTTGATCGTGCGCGGCGCCTGGTCCGACGAGAAGCACCGCGAGCTCGAGGAACGCGTGCTCGCCGAAGTCGTCGCCGCGCAGCGCGAGGCCGAGCGGCACGGCACGCTGCACGCGGGGGGCAAGCCGTCGACGCGCGACATGTTCGAAGGCGTCTACGAGACGATGCCGCCGCACCTGCGCCGGCAGCGCCAGCAGGCCGGCGTGTAGCGAGGCCGTCGATGGCGCGCATGACGATGATCGAGGCGCTGCGCGATGCACTCGACGTGTCGATGAGTCGCGACGATCGCGTCGTGGTCTTCGGCGAGGACGTCGGTTATTTCGGCGGCGTGTTCCGCGTCACCGCGGGACTGCAGCAGAAATACGGACACGATCGCTGCTTCGACACGCCGATCAACGAATCGGGCATCGTCGGCACGGCGATCGGCATGGCGGCCTACGGGTTGCGTCCGTGCGCGGAAGTGCAGTTCGCCGACTACGTGTATCCCGGTTACGACCAGATCGTCTCCGAGGCGGCCCGCCTGCGCTACCGCTCCAACGGCGAGTTCACCGTGCCGATGGTGCTGCGCATGCCGACGGGCGGTGGCATCTTCGGCGGGCAGACGCACAGCCAGAGCCCGGAGGCGCTGTTCACACACGTCGCGGGACTGAAGACCGTCGTGCCGTCGAACCCGCTCGATGCGAAGGGGCTGCTGATCGCGTCGATCGAGGATCCCGACCCGGTGATCTTCCTCGAGCCCAAGCGCCTGTACAACGGGCCGTTCGAGGGCTATCCCGACCGGCCCGTCACGCCCTGGTCGAAGCATCCGCTGGGCGACGTGCCCACCGGGCACTACACGGTGCCGCTCGGACAGGCAGCGCTGCGCCGCGCCGGCGAAGCCGTCACCGTGCTCGCGTACGGAACGATGGTCCACGTCGCGCTCGCTGCCGCCGAAGCCAGCGGCGTCGACGCCGAGGTGATCGACCTGCGCACGCTCGTTCCGCTCGACCTCGACGCGATCGTCGCGTCGGTGAACAAGACCGGACGTTGCGTCGTCGTGCACGAGGCGACGCTCACCTCGGGCTTCGGCGCCGAGCTGGCCGCGCTCGTGCAGGAGCATTGCTTCCATCGGCTCGAGACGCCGATCCGCCGCGTCGCCGGCTGGGACACGCCGTATCCGCACGCGCACGAATGGGAATATTTCCCCGGGCCGGCACGCGTGGGCCGCGCGCTGCTCGAGGCGTTGGAGGACTGAATGGCCGAGCGCGCCGTCCGCCTGCCCGATGTCGGCGAAGGCGTAGCCGAGGCCGAACTGGTCGAGTGGCTGGTGAAGGTCGGCGACGCGGTGCGCGAAGACCAGTCGCTGGCGATCGTGATGACCGACAAGGCGAGCGTCGAGGTCCCGTCGCCGGTCGCGGGCGAAGTGCTGTGGCTCGCCGCGGAGCCGGGCGAGAGCATTGCCGTGGGCAGCGACCTCGTCCGGCTGAAGGTCGAAGGCGAAGCGGCGGGCGCAGGACCGGAGGCGGCCGCTTCGCCCGCGACGCAGGAAGACCACGGCGTGGCGCGCTCCGCGGCCGCAGGCGCACGCCATGCTGCGCCGGCGCCCGCCGCCATGCCGTCGCGCGCGGACGACGATGCTGCCGCGCCCCCGGCGCTCGTGGCAACGGCCGAACGCGCCGCCGGCGCGCCGGGTGCGCGACTGCGGCCCGGCACGTCGCCCGTGCTGCCTCGGGCGCGCGGCGAGAAGCCGATCGCCTCGCCCGCGGTACGGGCGCGCGCCCGCGAGGCGGGCATCGACCTGCGGCGCGTGGCCGGCAGCGGGCCGGCCGGGCGCATCACGCACGAAGACCTCGATCGCCTGTTAGAGCAGGGGCCGCAGGCGCCGGCGGCGTCGGGCGCGGTAATGTCGCCCGACCCGAGCGTCGAGGAAATCAAGATCGTCGGGCTGCGCAGGCGCATCGCCGAGAAGATGCGCGTCGCGCACGAGCGCATCGCCGACATGACCTACGTCGAGGAACTCGACGTCACCGACCTCGAAGCGCTGCGCGCGAAGCTCAATGAGACGAAGCGCACCGATCGGCCCAGGCTCACGGTGCTGCCGTTCCTGATGCGCGCGATCGCGATCGCCGTGGGCGAACAGCCGCGGATGAACGCGCATTTCGACGACGACAACGGCGTGCTGCGCCGCTACGGCGGCGTGCACATCGGCATCGCCGCGCAGACCGCGGGCGGGCTCGTCGTGCCGGTGGTGCGGCACGTCGAGGCGCGCGACCTGTGGAGCTGCGCCGGCGAACTCGTCCGCGTCACCGACGCGGCCAAGGGCGGCACCGCGGTGCGCGAAGAACTCACCGGCTCGACCATCACGATCACTTCGCTGGGCGCGCTCGGCGGCATCGTCACCACGCCGGTCATCAACCATCCGGAGGTCGCCATCGTCGGCGTGAACCGGATCGCAATCCGGCCGATCTGGAACGGTACGTCGTTCGTGCCGCGCAAGACGATGAACCTGTCGTGCAGCTTCGATCATCGCGTCGTCGACGGCTGGGACGCGGCGGTGTTCGTGCATCGGATCAAGGCGCTGCTGGAGACGCCGGCGATGCTGTTCGTGTCGTGACGCGCGTGGTGAACCGATGAAGGAGATCCGCTGCAATCTGCTCGTCGTCGGCGCCGGCCCCGGCGGCTACGTGTGCGCGGCGCGCGCGGGCGAACAGGGCATCGACACCGTCATCGTCGAGGCCGACCGGGTCGGCGGCACCTGCCTGAACGTCGGCTGCATCCCTTCGAAAGCGCTGATCCACGCGGCCGACGAGTACGCTCGCGTGCGTGCTTTCGGCGCGCAGCACTCGCCGCTGGGCATTCGCGCTTCGGAGCCGTCGATCGACCTGGCGCAGACCGTCGCGTGGAAGGATGCGATCGTCGAGCGCCTCGACGGCGGCGTCTCGGGAATGCTGAAGAAGGCACGCGTGAAGGTCGTGCTCGGGCGCGCGCGCTTTCGCGACGGCAAGACCGTCGTCGTCTCCACCGAGACCGGCGGCGAGCAGACGATCCGCGCCGAGAACGTGGTGGTGGCCACCGGTTCGCGGCCGGTCGAGTTGCCGACACTGCCCTTCGGCGGCAAGGTCGTATCGTCGACCGAACTGCTGTCGATGCGAGAGCTTCCGGCGCGCATGGTCGTCGTCGGCGCCGGCTACATCGGCGTCGAGCTCGGCACCGCGTTCGCGAAGCTCGGCGCACGCGTCACGCTGGTCGACCTCGCGTCGCGCATCCTGCCGCAATACGATGCCGAGCTCTCGCGCCCGGTCGCGCAGCGACTGGCGGCGCTCGGCGTACAGCTGCGGCTCGATGCGACGGTCAAGGGCGTGTCCGCCGACGGGCAGCTGGCGATCGAGACGGGTGCGGGCGCCGAACGCCTGGCCGCCGACCGCATTCTCGTTGCCGTCGGTCGGCGTCCGGCCACCGAAGACTGCGCGCTCGAGGAGCTCGACCTCGATCACGACGGACCGTACATTCGAATCGACGACCGTTGCCGCACGTCGATGCGCGGTGTCTATGCGATCGGCGACGTGACCGGCGAGCCGATGCTCGCGCATCGCGCGATGATGCAGGGCGAGGTCGTGGCCGACGTCGTCGCCGGCCGCAAGCGCGTCTTCGATCCGCGCGCGATCCCGGCGATCTGTTTCACCGATCCCGAAATCGTCGCGGTCGGCCCGTCGCTCGAAGAGGCGCGGCGCGCGCACGCCGAGTTGCGCATCGGCATGGTGCCGTTCACCGCGAACGGCCGCGCGCTCACGTTGCACGGCGAGTCGGGTTTCGTGCGCATCGTCGCGCGCGCCGACAACCATCTCGTGCTCGCGATGCAGGCGGTCGGCACCGCCGTCGCCGAGTTGTCGGCCGCTTTCGGGCTGGCGCTCGAGATGGGCGCGCGCCTCGAAGACATCGCCGGCACCATCCACGCGCACCCGACCCTCGGCGAAGCGATCCAGGAAGCGGCGCAGCGAGCACTGGCGCGCTAGCGCAGCGGCACCCGGCGCGACGGGAACGTTTTCCCCCGTCCCGTCATCCAATGGTCGAACGCGTTGAAATCCGCAACGCCAGCCGGGGGGAGTCGCTGATGAATCCGTCCGTGCTCGGGCACCCGCGCCCGATGCCGATGCTCGCCGATGCCGAACTCGTCGGACAGGTGATCGCAGGCGACGCGCAGGCCTTTCGCATACTGATGCAGCGGCACAACCAGCTGCTCTACCGCACGGCACGCAGCATCGTGAGGAACGAGGCCGAAGCCGAGGACGTGGTGCAGGAGGGGTGGCTGCAGGCCTATCGCGCGCTGCACGAGTTCCGCGGCGATTCGAAACTCGCCACCTGGCTGGTGCGCATCGTCGCCAACGAAGCGCTCGGACGGCTGCGCGGCGCCGGTCGCCGCGCGGAAGTGATTCCGCTCGACACGACGGTCGACAGCGCCACCTTCGCCGGGGAGCCGAACATGCAAGTGCCCGAATCCGAACGGCCCGACCACCTGGCCGAACGCGGCGAGATTCGCCGCGTGCTCGAGGCCCGCATCGATGAGCTGCCCGACGCGTTCCGCTCGGTGTTCGTGCTGCGCGCCGTCGAGGAGATGAGCGTCGACGAAGTGGCAGCCGTGCTCGGCATTCCCGAGGCGACTGTGCGTACGCGTCACTTCCGTGCGCGTTCGATGTTGCGCGAATCGCTGGCCCGCGAGGTCGATGTCGCGCTCGCCGACGCGTTCTCCTTTGCCGGCGAACGGTGCGATCGCATCGTCGCCGGCGTCTTCGAGCGACTCGGCCGGCAGCGCGTACCCGATCGTCCCGGTTCCGAAGCCGATCCGCCTTCCTGAGACACGCGCGTACCGGAACGCGCTTTCCTGAAACAACGCGCTTCCCGGAGCGCACCCGTTTCAGCAATGCGCCTCGTTCCCGCAACGTGCCCCGTTCCCGAAACCGACGCCCGTTCCCGAACGGCGCGCCTTTCTGCACCCCTGCTCCGGAGAATCGCCATGTCTTCTTTCACTGTTCGCTCCAGCTTCCTCGAACGCTCCAGCTTCCTCGAACCTCTCGATCGTCGTGCCTGGATCGGCCGCTCCGGACTGCTGTTGTCGGCCGGCGCGGTCGCGATGCTCGCCGGCCGGCCGGCGCTCGCCGCCGGCAAGCCTTCGCATGCCGCGCAGGACGCGAGGATCCTGAACACGGCGCTCGGCGCCGAGCTCGAGGCGATCGCCGCGTATCAGGTCGGTGCCGACAGCGGCCTGCTGGAGAAGCCCGTGCGCGATCTCGCGCTCACTTTCCAGGGACATCACAAGGCGCATGCCGACCTGCTCGCTTCCACGGTCTCGAAGCTCGGCGGCACGCCGGTGTCGGCCAAGCCCCGATACACGTTTCCCACCGACCAGCTGAAGACGCAGGCCGACGTGCTGCGCTTCGCCGCGGGACTCGAGAAGGGAGCGGTCAGCGCGTATCTGGGTGCCGTTCCGCTCTTCGACGATCGCGATCTGTCGAAGGCCGCAGCGAGCATTCTCGGTGACGAGGCGATGCACTGGGCGGTGCTGCGCAACGCGCTGGGCGAGGCGCCGGTGCCCGCAGCCTTCGTTGCCTGATGCGATGAGGCGATTCGCTCGTCCGCTGCTGCTGTCGCTCTTCGCCGCCTTGCCGGGTTTCGTCGCAGGAGCGCCGGCGAGCGGCGACCCCGACGCCGGCGCGAAGATCTACACCCGCTGCGAGGCATGCCACGCGCTCGCCTACGACCGTACCGGGCCGCACCATTGCGGCCTGATCGGCCGCAAGGCGGGCAGCGTGCCCGGTTTCGACTATTCCGATGCGATGAAGCGATCGGGCATCGTCTGGAACGCGAAGACGCTCGATCGTTTCCTCGCCGATCCGATGAAGGCGGTGCCGGGCACGACGATGGGCTACGCGGGCGTGAAGGACCCGAAGGAGCGCGCGGATCTCGTCGCCTTCCTCGAGCAGCAGAGCAACGGGCCGGGCTGTGCGCGATAGCGCCCGCTCACCGCGCGCGGCGTTGCTAGAATCGCTTCCCCGCTTCGCAGTGCCTCCGCCGTCCCCCTCGCCGATGTCCGCGCAGTTGAACCCCGCCCAGCGCGAGGCGATCCGCTATCTCGACGGTCCGTGCCTGGTCATCGCCGGCGCCGGCAGCGGCAAGACGCGAGTGATCACGCAGAAGATCGTGCACCTGGTCGAAGCGGGCTTTCGTCCCGGCGCGATCGCAGCGATCACCTTCACCAACAAGGCCGCACAGGAGATGGCCGAGCGCCTCGGCCAGGCGCTGCGCCTGCCCGAAGGGCAGCGCCCGCTCGTCGCGACCTTCCATTCGCTCGGTGTACGGATGCTGCGTCGCGACGGCGCGGCGCTCGGGCTCAAGCGCAACTTCTCGATCCTCGATTCCGACGACGCGGCGGGCATCGTGCAACAGGCGATCGGCGCGGTCGATCGCAAGGCGACCCGGGCGGCGCAGCATCGGATCTCGCTGTGGAAGAACGCGCTGGTCGATCCCGACGAAGCGGCGTCGACCGCCACTGACGCCAACGAGCACGCGATCGCTCGCGCCTACCGCGACTACGCGGCCACGCTGCGCGCCTACCAGGCGGTGGACTTCGACGACCTGATCCGGCTGCCCGTGCGGCTGCTGCGCGAGCACGGCGACGTTGCACGGGCCTGGCGCGAGTCGCTGCGCTACCTGCTGGTCGACGAGTACCAGGACACCAACGCGTGCCAGTACGAGTTGCTCAAGCTGCTCGCCGGTCCGCGCGCGGCGTTCACCGCGGTCGGCGACGACGACCAGTCGATCTACGGCTGGCGCGGCGCGACGCTGGAGAACCTGAACCGGCTGTCGGCCGACTTCCCCGCGCTGAAGGTCGTCAAGCTCGAGCAGAACTATCGTTCGAGCCTGAACATCCTGCGCGCGGCGAACCGGCTGATCGAGCACAACCCCAAGCTTCACGCGAAGAAGCTGTGGTCCGAGCACGGGCCCGGCGATCCGGTGCAGGTCGTGCCTTTCGACGACGACGAGGCCGAAGCCGAGTCGGTGGTCATGCGCCTGCAGGCGCATCGCTTCGAGCGGCGCGCGAAGTTCTCCGACTACGCGATCCTGTATCGCGGCAATCACCAGGCGCGCGTCCTCGAGCAGGCGCTGCGCAACGAGAAGATCCCGTACGTGCTCTCGGGCGGGCAGTCGTTCTTCGAGCGCGCGGAGATCCGCGACCTGCTCGCGTATCTGCGGCTCATCGCCAACGACGACGACGATCCCGCATTCATCCGCGCGGTGACGACACCGAAGCGCGGCGTCGGCGCCGCGAGCCTGCAGGCGCTCGGTGCGTATGCGGGCGAGCGCGACGTCTCGATGTTCGCGGCGCTGTTCGAGACCGGCTTCGAGTCGCGCGTCGCCGCCCGCCAGCTCGCGCCGCTGCGCGAGTTCGGCGAGTTCGTGAACCGGATCGGCTGGCGCGCGGCGAAGGAGCCGGCTGCGCAGGTGCTCGACGATCTGCTGGCGGCGATCGACTACCGCGTGCATCTGTTCGGGAGTGCCGACGACAAGGTCGCCGCGAAGCGCTGGCAGAACGTCTGCGATTTCGTCGACTGGATGAAGAAGCGCGCCGAGGAGGACCGATCGACGCTCGCGAAGCTCGCACAGACGATCGCCCTGCTTTCGCAGATCGATCGTCGCGACGCGGACGTCGATGCGGTGCACCTGACGACGATCCACGCGGCCAAGGGTCTGGAATTCGCGCACGTCTTCGTGGTCGGCTGCGAGGAAGGCCTGTTGCCGCATCGCGGCGACGCCTCGACCCCGGCCGTCGAGGCGGAAGGCGACGCGTCCGGCGCACAGGAAGCGGGTGCGATGCCCGGAGGTGACTTTTCTCACGCCGGCGCGCAGGTGCAGCGCATCGAGGAGGAGCGCCGCCTGATGTACGTGGCGGTCACCCGCGCGAAGCGTTCACTGACCTTGAGCTGGTGTCGCGAGCGCAAGCGCGGCCGCGAGCGCCACCGGCAGATGCCGTCGCGTTTCATCGACGAGATGCAGCTCGACGCCGCGCCGGCGCCGTCGGCTGCGGTGACGCGCGCAGCCGGACGCGAGAAGCTCGCGGGCCTGCGCGCGCTGCTCGGTCGCGCCGATGCGAAGAGCGAGCGAACGTCAGGCGACGAAGCGAAAGTCGCCGGCTGAACGGATCGGCGCCGGTG
The DNA here is from genome assembly GCA_023954015.1 of Burkholderiaceae bacterium. Classification (GTDB taxonomy): domain Bacteria; phylum Pseudomonadota; class Gammaproteobacteria; order Burkholderiales; family Burkholderiaceae_E; genus Zeimonas. The sequence continues at coordinate 99,782 of JAMLIS010000001.1, read as the reverse complement.
TTCGGGGCGGCCGGCGCGCGCGAGCCTCGCCTGCCAGGCGACATCGCTGCTGCCGCATATCGTGTGGGCGCGCCCGGTCGTCCGGCACGCGCGTTCGTGTCCCGCCCGGCTCGGCGATGCTCTCGCAGGTTCACGTCTGCCCGGGGCCCGCACCCGCGTGGCCGGTCGACGTCGACCGCGAAAACATGCCGCAACTGCGAGCGAAAGGAACGGTGCTGTCTGCGCGGCCGCTGCGCTCGGCCGCCGGCGCCGTGCGTGCGTTCTGGACGCCGCCGCGGCGCCGGGTCGTGTGCGCGGCTGCCTGGCTGGCTGCCTGGTATGCCTGCGGTTTCGCGTTCGTGCAATCCCGCGACGCGGATGCTGCAGCGATCGCGCAGGAGGCGACCGCGCTGCGCATCTTCGCCTGGCTGCTCTTCTCGGCGCTGAGTGTCGAGTTCGTGCTCGCCTTCGTCGAGCGCGAACCGAGCACTGCGTGGCTGCGGCGCGCGCTTCGCGTTGCGCCGCTCGTCGCGGCCGTGGTCGCTTTCGTCGCCGCGGCGTTCGCCGGATCGCTGCGTTTCGCCGCGCTCGGTTACGTCGCAGGCGCAATCGCGGTGGCCACGATCGTCGCGGCAGCCGTATACGAAGCGCCCCGGCAACGCGCGCCCTTCGCCGTTTTCGCCGTCGGTTGGCTGGCCCACGCCGGCGCGCTCTTCGCGGTCGCGGCGCCGCTCGCAATGCCGCTGCGGGTCGCGCCGTCGACGGCGAGCGTCGGCGCAATCGTCTTCCTGTCGTGCGCGGCGGCGGTGATCGTCCAGTGGATGCGGCTCGTGCGCGCCGACGAACTGCGCAGGCAGCGCAACGTGCTCGACTCGGCGCGCAAGTATCGGCATGTCTACTATTCGGCGCCGGTCGCGCTGCTGTCGGCCGATCTCGCCGGGCAGATCCAGCGCTGGAACGATCTGGCCTCGAAGTTGTTCCCCGACGAACTGCGCCAGGGCCGCGTCAACACGCTCGCCACGCTGCTCGGCGCGGAGCGCGCTTCGCTGCTGATCCGGCAGGCGGTCGGCGGCGGACGCCACCGGAGCGAAGTCCGCCTCGGAGCGCCCGGCGAGAAGGAGCGCATCGTCGACGTCGACGCGCTGCTGGCATCCGATGCGCTCGAAATCAGCTTCGTCGACGTGACCGAGCGAACGATGCTCGCACGAACGCTCGAGCACATGGCGTATCACGACCCCCTGACGAATCGACTGAACCTGCACGGTCTCGAGCGCGAGATCCAGCGCGTCTCCGCCCGCGTCGCGAGCGGCGCGGATGCGGCGCTCTTCTACGTCGACCTGCACCGCTTCAAGGCCGTCAACGACGTGTTCGGCCACGCTGCGGGCAATGCTCTCGTCGTCGAAGTCGCTCGGCGGATCGAATCGCGCGTGCCGGAACAAGCGCGCATCGCCCGACTCGGCGGCGACGAATTCCTCGTCGTGCTTCCGGACTGTCCGCTGCAGCGCGCGAGCGAGATCGCGCAAGCGGCACTCGCCGGCGTAGTCGACGAACCCTACGAGGTCGACGGCAAGCGCATCCGCGTCGACGCGAGCACCGGCGTCGTCGAGTTCGCGGTCGACATGAGCCCGGCCGAGCTGATCGCGTACGCGAACGCCGCCTGTCGCGAGGCGCGCACGAACCGCGGCAGCGGTGTCGTCGCGGCGCAGTCGTCGGGCGAACATCTCGCCCGCTACCGCGCCGAAGTCGCACTCGGCCTGCAGATGCGCACGACGGTGCCCACCGAGCGAATCGCCGTCTTCGCCCAGCCGATCGTTCCGCTGCGTCGACCGGGCAGGGAGGCCGCGTCGATGTCGTACGAAGTGCTCCTGCGCGAGCGCGCCGAGAACGGGAAGTTCCTGCCGCCGACGCGGCTGATTGCCGCCGCCGAGCGGCACGGCGCGATGCGCGCGATCGATCGGCACATGCTCGAGCAGACGCTCGCGCATCTGCACGCGAATCCCGATTTCACGCCCACGCTCGATTTCGTCACTGTGAACCTCAGCGGAACCTCGCTCAACGACGAGCGCTTCCTCGCCGACGCCTACGCGTTGCTGCGCGACAGCGGCGCGGTCGCGCGGCGCGTGTGCCTCGAGATCACCGAATCGATCGCGATGTTCGACATCCGCAGCACTCGACGCTTCGTCGAGAAGATGCGCGCGCTCGACGTACGAATCGCACTGGACGATTTCGGCGCCGGATACTCGTCGTTCGCCTACCTGCGCGAGCTGCCCGCGTCGCTCGTGAAGATCGACGGCCAGTTCATGCCCCGCATCGACGAACAGCCGCGCAACCAGGTCATCGTCAGCGGCATCCGCAGGCTCACGGAGGAGCTCGGAATGGCGTGCGTCGCCGAGTGGGTCGAAGACGTACCCGCGCTGGAGTTCCTGCTGCGCGTGCAGATGGATTACGTACAGGGTTTCGTCCTGGCGCGCCCGCAGCCGATCGCGCACTGGTTGAGCGAACGCGTCGAACTGGGCCCGCTCGACGCCGCGCGCGCTCGTCTCGCCGGTCCGGGTGGCGCGACGGTGCTCGCTCTGCGCGAGCCGGCTCGCGCCGGCGTCGCCTCGCACGCGGCCGAAACCGTCGCTTCGAACGCATTGCGGATGGTGTCGACGTGAACGCACCGACCGAGAACCTGGCGACGCTCGTGCGCGAGGGCCAGCCGCTCGTCCCCGGCCAGCGGCTCGGCGACTTCCTGGTCACGCGCGTCGTCGGACAGGGCGGCTTCGGCATCGTCTACGAGGCCGAGGACCTGACCCTGCAGCGGCGCGTGGCGATCAAGGAATACATGCCGTCGCAGCTCGCGTCGCGCGTCGACGGGACGGTGAGTCCGGTCTCGGGTCGTTACACGAAGACGTTCGAGCTGGGCCGGCGCAGCTTCCTCGCCGAAGCGCGTTTGCTGGCGCAGTTTCACCATCCGGGGCTGCTCGAGGTACTGCACTTCTGGGAGCAGAACGGCACCGCGTACATGGTGATGCCGTTCTACGAGGGCCGCACGCTCGACCAGGTGCTGGCCAACGGCCCGGACGTGATCGGCGAGAGCTGGCTGAAGGCCGTGATCCGGCCGGTGCTCGACGCGCTCGAGCACATGCACACCGAAGACTGCTATCACCGCGACGTCTCGGCCGACAACATCCTGATTCGCAACGACGGCAACGCGTTGCTGCTCGACCTGGGCGCGGCGCGGCGCGTGATCGGCGAGAGCGATCGCGCGTTGACCGTGATGCTCAAGCCCGGTTACGCGCCGATCGAGCAGTACGGCGACGACCCCGAGTGCCGCCAGGGCCCCTGGACCGACATCTATGCGCTGGCCGCGGTGCTGTATTTCGCGGTGACCAACCGGATGCCTCCGGCGTCGGCTTCGCGCGTGATGCACGATTCGCTTCCGCCGCTCGCCGCACTCGCACCGCCCGGATACAGCGCGCGCTTTCTCGAGGCGATCGACCGCGGCCTGTCGATACGCCCGGCACAGCGCCCGCGCACGATCGGTGAGTTCCGTTCGCTGCTGTTCGCCGCGACGCCGGACGAGAACATCCGATCCGCCGAGACCCGCAGTACGCGGGCGAGCCGATCGAAAGGCGCGGCGAAGACGACGGACGCCGCCGCGAAACCCGACGCGAGCGCGGCGTCGGCGCGGCCATCGATGTCCAAGGCGACCTGGGCGTTCGCCGCCGCAGGCGTCGTTCTCTCGCTGGCGGCGCTCGCCTGGGCGCTCGCCGGCCGCTCGCCGGCCGTGCCCGATGCGGCAGCGACGCTCGCGCCGTCCGCATCGCCAGCGTCGCCGGCGTCGCTTTCGTCGCTTTCGTCGCCCGGATCGGCTTCGTCGGTCGGGCCGGCGGATACCGAAGCCGCCACATCGGCCGCCGATCCTGCGCCCGCCGAGCAACCGCACGATGCAGCGCCCGCTGCCTTCGCGGAATCGTCGGCACTGTCCGCGGCGGCGGAGCCGGCGATCGCCGAAGGGATGGCGCAGCCCGCGCGGCCGGCGCCGACGGCGGACGAGAGCGCCGCCGCAGGCACCGTCCGCGCAGCACCGCCTTCCGCCGCGCCGGGCTCGCCGTCGAGTGCCGACGCGAAGGCCGCTGCCGCAGGTGCAGGCACGGGAACGGTTCGCCTGGCGATATCGCCGTGGGGCGAGGTGTACGTGGACGGCGTTTCGCGCGGCGTGACGCCGCCGCTGAAGCAGCTCGCTCTCGATGCGGGCCGGCATCGCATCGAGATCCGCAACCCGGCGGGTCCGACCTGGACGAAGCAGGTCGACGTCGTCGCCGGCCGCCGATTGACTCTGTCGCATCGATTCCCATGACACGACGACCGAACCGGGCAGGAACGCTGCCCATGCCCCTGCGCCTGGCCGCTCGCGCGGCGATCTTCGCCGGTGCGCTGCTCGCCGGCGGCTGCGCCGGCGTCACCGATCTGATCGGCGCGACCTCGTCGCCCGAGACGGCCGCGGCGCCGGTTCCGACACCCGGCGAGCAGAAGCTCGCCGAGGGCGTCGAGCGCTACGAGAACGGTGATTTCGTCGGCGCGATCCGTGCGCTGAACGCCCCGGAGATCGCGCAGTCCGACGCAGCCACGCGCATCGAGGCGGGCAAGTACCTGGCATTCACCTACTGCGTCACGAAGCGCCGCACGCTGTGCCGGCGAAGCTTCGAGCGCGTGCTGGCGCTCGATCCGGGCTTCGCGTTGAAGCCGGCCGAGGCGGGACACCCGCTGTGGGGGCCCGTTTTCGTGCAGGCACGCGATGCCGCCGGCAGGCGCGAAGCGGATCCGAAGCGGGCGACAAACGAGCGCTGACCCGTCTCACGCGTTATTCTTCGGCCCTTCGGAGGAGGAAACAACGCGCGATGGCTTTGTTTGGACGCGGCGGACCGGTCGTCTTCGAACCTTACGGGTACCGCAAGCGGCGATCGTGGGGCATCCCGCGGTGGTTGGTGCTGCTGCTCGTCGGCATCGCGATCGGCGCCGGCGGCCTGCTCTACCTGCAGGAGGAATACCTTCCGCAGCGGCTGAGCCCCGAGGAATCGCAGCGCCTGCAGGCGCGCGTCCTCGAGCTGGATGCCGAGCGCGAGCAACTGCAGACTTCGCTCGCCGAGGCGAATCGGCAACTGCAGGCCAGCGAGGCGGAAGCGAAGCGCCTGTCGACGGAACTGGCCGGCGCGCACCAGCAGGTGCAGCGTCTGCAGCAGGACATCGTCCTCTTCCAGGACATATTGCCGCGTGATCCGCGCGACGGAGCGGTCGACGTGCGCGGTGCGCGCTTCACCAACGACGACGGCCGGCTCGCGTATCACGTGCTGCTCACGCGCGACACGAAGAACGGCAAGCCCTTTCGCGGCGTCATGCAGCTCGTCGTCGCCGGCTCGCGCGCGAGCGGCGCGAACGCCAACGTCACGCTCGATCCGGTCGACGTGAACCTCGGCTCGTACGAGCACCTGCGGGGCGCGCTGCCTCTGCCCGAAGGGTTCACCGCGCGGCAGACGACGATCCGCGTGCTCGACGCACCGAACGGCCGGTTGCAGGGCATGCGCGTGATCAACGTGCGCTGAAGCCGGATCGCGAGGTGCGCGCGCTCGAGGCCTTCCACGATTCCGAGCGCGTGCTGCGCCTGGCCGCGGAGACCTTCTTCGGCCAGCTCTCCGCGCAATGCGAGGGAATACTCGTCGTCGATGCATCGTCGCGCATCGTCTGGACCGACGATCGCTGGCAGCGCAACATGACGAGCCTGGGCTTCTCGTCGATCGAGCAGATCATCGGCCGGCCGGTCGAGGAGGTCGTGCCGCACACGCTGATGCGCCACGTCGTCGAGACCGGCAAGCCGATCCTGCTCGACATCCTCGAGAACAAGGCCGGCACTTACCTCGTGTCGCGCTTTCCGTTGCGCGACGACTCGGGCACGGTGATCGGCGCAGTGGGCCTGATCCTCTACGACGAGATCGAATCGCTCAAGCCGCTGATCGGCAAGCTCGGCCGGCTGCAGAGCGAGCTCGCGCTGGCGCACAAGGAGCTGGCGCGCCAGCGGCGCACGCGCTACACCTTCTCGAACTTCGTCGGCAACAGCGAGCGCGCCCTCGAAGTGAAGAGCCGCGCGCGGCGCGCCGCCGTGCTGAACACCACCGTGCTGCTGCTCGGCGAAACCGGCACCGGCAAGGAACTGGTCGCGCAGGCGATCCACGCCGCGTCGCGGCGCGCGCGCGGCGCCTTCATCGCGGTGAACGTCGCGGCGATTCCCGAGACGCTGCTCGAGGCCGAGTTCTTCGGCGTGGCGCCCGGTGCGTACACCGGCGCCGACCGCCGCGGGCGCGACGGCAAGTTCGCGCTGGCCGACGGCGGTACGCTCTTCCTCGACGAGATCGGCGACATGCCGCTGGCGCTGCAGGCGAAGCTGCTGCGCGTGCTGCAGGAGCGCGAGGTCGAGCCGCTCGGCTCGAACACGATGAAGCGCGTCGACGTGCGAGTGATCGCCGCCAGCAGCGTCGACCTCGCCACGCTCGTCGCCGGGGGGCGCTTCCGCGCCGATCTCTACTACCGGCTGAACGTGCTGCCGATCCGCCTGCCGCCGCTGCGCGAGCGCGTGGAAGACCTCGAACCGCTGTGCGAGCACCTGCTCGAGCAGATCGCCCTCGAGCACGAGATGCTGCCCAAGGAGATCGAACGCGACGCGCTCGAAGCGCTCGCGCGGATGCCGTGGCCCGGCAACGTGCGCGAGCTGCGCAACGTGCTCGAGCGGGCGTGCTCGCTGTGGGACGGGATGCGGTTGACGAGGGACGCGTTGCGCGCGTTGCTGCCGGAGATCGACACCGACGACGCGTCGGCGGAGAGCACCGCGCCGCGCGAGTACCCCGCGCCTGCGGCTTCCGATGGCGAGACGGCAGCGACGGCGATCGGCGGGGCGGCAGCGGTGGCCCTCGCGGACTCGTCGCTCGCGCTGACCTTGCCGCAGCGCGTGGCCGATCTCGAGCGCCTGGCGATTCGCGAAGCGTTGCAGGCGACCGGCGGCAACCGGCTGCGCGCGGCGCGGCGCCTGGGTATCGCGCGCGCGACCCTCTACCAGAAGCTCGCGCAGTTTCCCGAGCTTGCCGTCGACGAGGTGCGGTAAGCGCGCAGGGATCTTTCAGGGCTTCTGCTGCAGCATCGCAGTGTCGACCGGCTGCGCCTTCTGGACTTCGTCGAGACCTGCCGCGAGCCGCATCGCTACCACGCACATCAGCGCGAGCAGCACGAGCACCGTCACCGCGCCGAAGCGCTGGTCGACGAAACCGAACACGCCGGCGCCGAGCATCGCGATGCCGCCGATCGTGTTGCTCAGCGCGGTGTACGCGCCCCGGTCGATGGTGCCGGCCATGTCGACGACGTGTGTCGTTCGCCCGAGCTTCACGCCCTGGTCGGCGATCGTCGCGACGAAGACCAGCGCCGGCAGCGCGAACATCGAGCCGGCGCCGACGCCGAATGTCTCGCCCAGGCCCGCGCCGATCACCGCGGCCAGGACGAGGCAGGCCGCACCCATGCCCGCCGCCACGACCAGCACGCGCCGGCTCGACACGTCGGACAACCGCCCCCAGACGTAGCTGCTCGCGATCGTCGCCAGCGCAGCCGCGACGACGAAGGGACCGAGCGTTCCGGCGCCGGCATCGGCTGACTTGCGTTCACCCAGCGCGACGACGAAGGGCGGAGCGAGCGCGGTGGCCATCAACAGGCAGCGCACGACGATGAAACGCACGAGCTGCGGATCCTCGCGCAGCAGACCGAACTGTCGCATCGCGACGGCGAGCGCGTTGCCGCCGCCCTCGGTGGCGCCGGGCGCCTCGGCGAGCGAGGCGAAGAGCAGCGCCGCCACGATCCACAACACGCCGCCGACCACGAGCGCCGCGGCGATCGTCGCGACCGAGCGTTCGACGATTCCCGTACCGAGCAGCACGCCGAACACGAGCACGAACACGGCCGACAGCGTTCCCGCGGTGCCGGCGACCGTGCCGCGCGTCGCTTTGCGAACCGTCTTGCCGAGCACGTCCTTGTGCGCGATCGAGCCCGCGCTGCGCGCGAGCGACAGCACCACGAGCAGCGCGAGAATCGCCCACCCGGCCGCAGCGCCGTCGAGCAGCAGCGCGGCCACCGCGGTGCCGATCATGCAGGCGCCCTGCACGGCGGCGGCGATAGTCCACACCCACTTGCGGATCGGCATCGAGCGGATCGCGGCCGCGATCACCAGCTGCGGCAGCAGCGCTCCGGCCTCGCGGATCGGCACGAGGAGTCCGAGCATGAAGGCCGGCGCACCGACCGCGCCGACCAGCCAGGCGAGCACGATCTTCGGATCGAGCAGGCCGTCGGCGGTCTTCGACGACACCAGCGCCGAGACGTGCAGCAGGAAGTTGCGTGGCTGCTCTCGGCAGCTCTCCTCGGGAATGTCGAGGCAGACGCGGTCGACGCCGTCGCCGGTGAGAACTTCGTAGACGCGGTTGCGCAGGGGCGGGGCGGCGGACATCGGGCGGTCGGAGGACGAGAGGATCACGGACGCGAGAGGCGGTGTACATTAAAATGTACATCTGGGTCGATCGTGCCACCGAGCTGGTGATGTCGGTGATTGCGGTGCCGGATCTCGTCTCCGCGTTTCGCCGCCTGTTGCGCGAAGACGACTGAAGACGGCGCAGCACGCGCACCTGAAGTCGGAACTGTTCTTTGATCTCGAGGACGACGTGACGCGCTTCGGTCGGGCATGCGCATTTCCGCTGCTTCGCGCGCGGCCCGTCACCCGCGCCGCGTTGTCCGCGATGCTTGCCGCCTGCGCGGTTCCCGCCTTCGGCTGGAGCGGACACGCCCTCGACACCTGGGCCGCGCTGAAAGACGTACCCGAGCTGGCTCGCGCCGCGCCCGTACGCGTCGAGCCGATCGAGGCCTTCCTCGCTTCGCAGGCCAGCGCACTGGAGCAGGTCCTCGAAGCGGAAGAAGCCTGGGCGCGCGCGCACGTACCGGCCTATCCGCCGCGTCCCGACACGCTGCGCTTCGTCGCTGCCGGCGCGCAGACGCCCGGGGAGTTGCGTCGCCGCTTCGTCGCCGCCCTGCGCATCGCGCCGGACGCGCGTCTCGCGATGTTCCTGAAGCGCCTTTCGCCGGAGGACGGCGAAGGCCGGCCGACGCTGGCGCGCAGCCGCGTGAGCACGCTTGCCGACGACGACGGCGAGGACGCCGGCGGCGAGTCGCCGTTCGTCGCGCTGCGCGACGGCGAGCTGGTGCCGCCGCTCGCGGTCGTTGCAACCGCATCGGACGAGCCGGACTACGGCCTGGACATCGGCGTCTGGGAAGACAACGGCACGGCGCATGGCCGCGTCTATGGCTTCGGCAAGCAGCCGTTCGGCAATCCCGCGCTCGCCTTCGGCTCGCAGGCGCCTTTCCACATGGGCTTCTACTACGAGTCGCCGATCGTCTATGCGGCCGCCGGCTTCCTGAAGCGTACCTATCCCGAGTACCGCATCCACCTGTATCGCGCGCTCGCGCTGCACGCCTTTCGCACCGGACACGACTACTGGGGCTGGCGTTTCGCGGGATGGGCGATGCACTACCTGCAGGATTTGACGCAGCCGTATCACGCGCGGGTGCTGCCGGGCGTGAGCACCTTGCGGATGTTGTGGATCAACGCGCTCGACGTCGCCGGATGGCCCCGGGCGAAGAAGCACGCGGTCACGCTGGTGTCGAACCGGCATCTCGCGCTCGAGAACTTCCAGCGCACGGCGGTGGTCGCCGAGCATCGCGGCCCGGCGAGCGACGATCGGCTGCTTCGCGCGCTGGCGGGCGGCGACCATGGCGAGCGATCCGCGGCGAACGCCGGCGCCTCCGTTGCGCAGCCGGGATTCGGCGAGAACGACCCACGCGAAATCGTGGCGAGACGGTCGGCGCAGGCGGCCGACGCGCTGGACGGTGCCGTGGCGGCAGCGCTGCCGCCGCGATACGTCAGCCACCCGAACGTCGAGTTCAGCATCGACGCGCGCGGGATCGACCTCGAGGCGCGTCTGCGCCAGACCGCGCCGGCAGCGCACGACGCGATGATCCGGGCGCTCGTTCCGTCGATGCGCGAATTCGGTACGCATACGCGGGAGTTCGCGCGCACGATTCTCGCCGCCGGTCGCGCGCAGCGTCCCTGAACACGGCGGGCGTCGCGCGTCGGCGCGTCGCGGATCGGCGTAGCCGTTGTCGCCTCGCGCGCCGGCCATCGCCGGTCAGCGCAGGTATGCGTATCCCTCGTTCTGCAGACGCACGATCTCCGCATCGGCCATCGGCACCATCCGCGCGAAGCCGTGGAGATCCGCAGGGCGGTAGCCGCGCATCGCGGCGTCGGCGCGGCAGATGCGGAACTCGATCGGGCCGCTCTGCGTGAGGCTGTGCGCGCGCTCCATCAGCCGGCGATGCCGGTCGAACCCGCGAATGCCGAACAGCTCGATCGCCTCGCCGTGCACGACGATGACGATCGACGATTCGAAGGGGTTCGCCTCGTACACCTTGTTCAGGTAGCTCACGCGATCGAGCACGCGTTCGAAGGCGGCCGCCTCACCCGTGTCGACGTCGTAGACAGCCTTCGACGGCAGGTAGCTGCGCTCGAGTTCGCGTGCGCCGCCCCAGGGCGCCGTCGTGCGGGCGGCGGCCGTGATGGGGACGAGCAGCAGCGCGACGAGCGCGCGACGTCGTGTGGCGGCGGTGTAGGTCATCGACATCGACGAGGGCTCCGGCAGGGATCGAAGCAACGCTTGCCAGGCGCACCTGGGCACGCACCGCGGGGGCACCGTTGGCTCCCGCCCGCGCTGCGAGACGCTGCATTCTCGACCATGCGAACCAGTGTCCGCGACCTCGTCTTCTACAGCCGCTGGATGTCGTTGTCGATCGACAGCGCCTGTCCCGAGATCGATTTCCCGGCGTCCGATGCAAGGAACACCGCGAGCGCCGCGATGTCGCGCGGATCGACCAGCGCCCGGATCGACTGGTTCTGCATGGACGCCTCTCGCACCTCGTCGACGCTGCGCCCGGAGAGCTTCGCGCGGCCCTCGAACACGCGCTGGATGCGGTCGCCCTCGACCGTTCCCGGCAGGATCGCGTTAGCGCGAATGCCGAAGCGGCCCAGTTCAACCGCCAGCGTCTTCGTGAAGCCGATCAGCCCCCACTTGGTCGCCGCGTAGGCGACGCGGTTCGCATAGCCGAATCGTCCGGCAGCCGACGACATCACGATGACGACGCCGGCCGCCGACTGCTTCAGCGCCGGAATCGACAGCCGCGTCACGTCGAAAGCTGCCGTGAGGTTGACCTCCACGACCCGGTCCCATTCCTCGGGGGGCACTTCCTCGATGGGAACCGTGGGCCCGGCGATGCCGGCGTTGTTCACCAGCACGTCGAGACCGCCGAGCGACTGCAGCGCCGCCGGCACCATGCGAGCGATCTCCGTGCGTTTCGAAACGTCGCAACGCGTCGTCGCAATGCCGGGCAGTTCTTTCGCGAGCGCGTCGAGCGCCGCTTCGTCGATGTCGCAGACGAACACTTTCGCGCCACCGGCGGCGAACGCGCGCGCAATTTCCCGGCCGATGCCGGATGCGCCGGCCGTCACCAATACCCGCTGGACCATCGCATGTCTCCTTTGCGGTAGAGCGAGCAGCGTACTCGCGCAACGCCCGGCGTGCGGACCGCGATGATCGGGGCCGAAGGCCGAAGCCGCTTGTACGGATTGCGGGCACAAGGAGGATCCGTCGTCGAATTGTCCGGTTTTCGGTCGAACCCACTAGACTGCCACTGTCCGCAATTCGGACGAAACATCTCGGTCGGCCATCCGGCTGCAAATTTCCGCTTACGGATCAATTGGATGGCATCGCTGCTCACGATGGCACGGTCATTGCGTTGGTTCAGGAAGACGCGGTCGGGCGATCGCAAACCTGTGGAGGAGGGAACGATGAACTGCTTTTCGGTGCTTCGGCATGCGGGCCGTCTCGCGATGCCGCTGGTGGCCGGCGCGATGCTCGCCGGCGCGGCTGTCGCGAAGGACGTGACCATCGCGCACGTCTACTCGAAAACGGGGCCGCTCGAGGCCTACGGCAAGCAGACGCAGACCGGGCTGCTGATGGGCTTCGAATATGCGACCAAGGGCACGATGCAGGTCGACGGGCGCAAGATCGTCCTGATCGAGAAGGACGACCAGGGCAAGCCCGACGTCGGCAAGTCGCTGCTGCAGGCCGCCTACGGCGACGACAAGGTCGATCTCGCGATCGGGCCGACCTCGTCGGGCGTCGCGCTCGCGCTGCTACCGGTGGCCGAGGAATACAAGAAGATCCTGCTCGTCGAACCGGCGGTGGCCGATTCGATCACCGGCGACAAGTGGAATCGCTACATCTTCCGCACCGGCCGCAACTCGTCGCAGGACGCGATCTCCAACGCCGTTGCGCTCGACGACGAAGGCACGTCGATCGCCACGCTTGCGCAGGACTACGCGTTCGGCCGTGACGGCGTCAAGGCATTCAAGGACGCGCTGAAGAAGGCGAAGGTCGTCCACGAGGAATACCTGCCGACGAACACCACCGATTTCACCGCCGGCGCGCAGCGGCTGTTCGACGCATTGAAGGACAAGCCGGGACGCAAGGTGATCTGGATCGTCTGGGCCGGCGCGGGCAACCCGTTCAAGATCGCCGACCTCGATCCGAAGCGCTACGGCATCGAGATCGCCACCGGCGGCAACATCCTGCCGGCGATGGCGGCCTACAAGAACTTCCCCGGCATGGAAGGCGCCACGTACTACTACTACGAGATCCCGAAGAACCCGGTGAACGACTGGCTGGTGAAGGAGCACGAGAAACGCTTCGGGTCGCCGCCCGACTTCTTCACGGCGGGCGGCATGGCCGCGGCGATGGCGGTGGTCGAGGCGCTGAAGAAGACGCACGGCGACACCAAGACCGAGGGCCTGATCAAGACGATGGAGGGAATGAGCTTCGAGACGCCGAAGGGGAAGATGACGTTCCGCAAGGAGGATCACCAGGCGATGCAGTCGATGTATCACTTCCGGATCAAGGTCGACCCGAACGTCGCATGGGGGATTCCCGAGCTGGTGAAGGAGATCAAGCCCGAGGACATGGACGTGCCGATCCGCAACAAGCGGTGATGCGTGCGTAGCGCTGGGGGGCGCGCGTGGCCGCGGCAGATCGGTGCGCGACGGGCGCTGCGCGCTTGCGCCTCGGGCGGGCTGCGCGCCTCGGGGGCCGAGCGCCTGGGCCCTGTGGGGCACCCGGCGCGCGAGCTTTCGAAGCCGCCGAGCAGCGCAGCCGGGGCGGGGGAAGTCGGCGAGCACTGTTCGAGCTCCGAAGCGCAAGGCCCGAAGGGCCGCCGCGATGAGGGCGAGTTGCGCAGCCGCCCGCCCCGGCGAGCAGCGCAGGGAACCCCGAAGGGGCGGCTTCGTCGTCGGCCGATGCGACCTGCCGTCGGCCCGGCGTCCCGCTGCACGGTACGACGACGGGGAACGTCAATGACCCCCTCGCTCGAAACGCGGGAGCTCACGGTCCGGTTCGGCGGCCACGTCGCCGTCGACTCGGTCTCGTGCGCGTTCCGCCCCGGCACCCTCACCGCGATCGTCGGCCCCAACGGCGCCGGCAAGACGACCTACTTCAACCTGATCTCCGGCCAGCTGAAGGCCACCGCGGGCCGCGTGCTGGTGGGCGGCGACGACGTCAGCGCGCTGCCGGCGCCCGAGCGCACGAAGCGCGGGCTCGGGCGCGCCTTCCAGCTGACGAACCTCTTCCCGAATCTCTCGGTGCTCGAGAACGTGCGGCTGGCCGTGCAGGCGCGGCGCGGCATGGGGCTGAACCTGTGGTCGATCTGGTCGGATCATCACGCGCTCGTCGCCGAGGCCGAGGCGATCCTCGATCGAATCGCGCTCGGCGCGCGGCGCGACGCGCCGGCGAGCAGCCTGCCGCACGGCGACCAGCGCAAGCTCGAGGTCGGCATCCTGCTCGCGCTCGAGCCTTCGGTGTTCCTGTTCGACGAGCCCACTGCGGGAATGAGCGTCGACGAGGTGCCGGTGATCCTCGATCTCGTCCGCGACATCAAGCGCGATCCGACCAAGACGATCCTGCTGGTGGAGCACAAGATGGACGTGGTCCGCGAGCTCAGCGACCGGATCATCGTGTTGCACAACGGCCGGCTCGCCGCCGACGGAGCGCCCGCCGAGGTGATCGCCTCGCCCGTGGTGCAGCAGGCCTACCTGGGGATGAGCTCCGACGAGGAAGAGGAGGTCGCGTCGTGAGCGTGCGCGCGGCGCCGCCGCTGCTGTCGCTTGCCGGCGTGCATACGCACATCGGCGCCTATCACATCCTGCACGGCGTCGACCTCGAGGTTCCCGGCGGGCAGACGACGCTGCTGCTCGGTCGCAACGGCGCCGGCAAGACGACGACGCTGCGCACGATCATGGGATTGTGGAGCGCGAGCGCCGGCCAGGTGCGCTTTCGCGGCGAGGTCATCACGAAGCGCGCGACGCCCGACATCGCGCGCCTGGGCGTCGCCTACGTGCCCGAGAACATGGGCATCTTCTCCGACCTCACGGTGCGCGAGAACCTGTTGCTCGCGGCGCGCGGCGCGCGCGATGCCGGCGCGATCGACGCCGGACGGCTGCGCTGGATCGAGGAACTCTTCCCGGCGATGAAGAAGTTTCGCGACCATCCGGCAGGGCTGCTCTCGGGTGGGCAGAAGCAGATGCTCGCCGTCTCGCGCGCGATCGTCGAGCCGCGCGAGCTGATCCTGATCGACGAACCGAGCAAGGGGCTCGCGCCCTCGATCATCCGCAACATGCTCGATGCGTTCCGCCAGCTGAAGGCGGCCGGCGCGACGATCCTGCTCGTCGAGCAGAACTTCGCTTTCGCGCGCGAGCTCGGCGACACGGTCGCCGTGATGGAGGACGGGCGCATCGTGCACGCCGGCTCGATGGCGGCGCTCACCGCCGACGAGGCGCTGCAGCGCCGACTGCTCGGCCTTTCTCTCGGAGCGCACCAATGAAAGCGATACCCGGCCGTTTCCGCGGAGCCTGCCGATGAGGTCGCGCACCTCGTTCGCGTACGCGCTCGTCGTGCTGCTCGCGCTCGCCGCGCTGCCGCTGGTCGGCAGCGTGCCGACCTGGGTCACGCTCACCGTCGCCGGCCTGGCGATGGGGATGATCGTGTTCATCATCGCCTCGGGCCTGACGCTCGTCTTCGGGCTGATGGACGTGCTGAATTTCGGCCACGGCGTATTCATCGCCTTCGGCGCCTTCGTCGCGATGTCGGTGCTCGCGCCGCTCGGCGCCTGGACCGAATCGTCGTCGCTCGCCGCGAACCTGGGTGCGATCGGCCTGGCGATGCTCGCCGCGATGGCGGTCGCCGCGGCGCTCGGCGTCGTCTTCGAGCGACTGATCGTGCGGCCGGTCTACGGCAATCACCTCAAGCAGATCCTGATCACGATGGGCGGGATGATCATCGGCGAGGAACTGATCAAGGTGATCTGGGGGCCGCAGCAGATCCCGTTGCCGTTGCCCGCGGCGCTGCGCGGTGCCTACCTGGTGGGCGACGCGGCCATCGAGAAATACCGGCTGCTCGCCGTCGTCGTGGGGCTCGCGGTGTTCCTTGCGCTGCTCTTCGTGCTCGGGCGCACGAAGATCGGACTGCTGATCCGCGCCGGCGTGCAGGACCGCGAGATGGTCGAGAGCCTCGGCTACCGGATCCGGCGCCTGTTCGTCGGCGTGTTCGTCGTCGGGTCGGCGCTCGCCGGACTGGGCGGCGTGATGTGGGGGCTGTACCAGCAGAGCGTCGTCCCGCAGATGGGTGCGCAGGTCAACATCCTCATCTTCATCGTCATCATCATCGGCGGGCTGGGCTCGACCACGGGCTGCTTCGTCGGCGCGCTGCTCGTCGGGCTGATGATGAACTACACGGGTTTCCTCGCGCCGAAGGTCGCGCTGTTCTCGAACATCCTGCTGATGATGGCGATCCTGCTGTGGCGTCCGCAGGGATTGCTGCCGGCGACGGGACGATGAACAACGTGCGAACCCGTCGCTCCTGCCGGTCGTGCAAAGAATGATCCGCTCGCTGCTCTCCGGCGACTACCCGCGCAGCCGCCTCGTCGCGGCGATCCTGCTCTCGATCGTGCTCGTGCTGCTGCTCGTGCCTTTCGTCTTCCCGGGCGCGCGCTCGATGTCGGTGGCTGCGAAGGTGCTCGTCTTCGTGCTGCTCGTCGCCAGCTACGACCTGCTGCTCGGCTACACCGGCATCGTCTCCTTTGCGCACACGATGTTCTTCGGCATCGGCGCCTACGGCGTGGCGATCGCGAGCACGCGCATGGGGCCGGGCTGGGACGCGATCGCCGTCGGCGTGTTGCTGGCGCTCGCGCTGTCGGCGCTGCTCGCCTTCGCGATCGGGCTGTTCAGCCTGCGCGTGAAGGCGATCTTCTTCGCGATGATCACGCTGGCGGTCGCCGCCGCGTTCCAGACGCTCGCCTCGCAGCTCTCCGCGTTCACCGGCGGCGAGGACGGACTGAGCTTCAAGGTGCCCGAGGTGCTGCAGCCGTCCTTCGAACTCTTCGAGGACACGGTGCTCGGCGCGTCGATCGACGGCCGCCTGCTCAGCTACTATCTCGTGTTCTTCTCGGTGCTCGCGCTCTTCCTTGTGCTGCTGCGCATCGTCAATTCGCCCTTCGGCCGCGTGCTGCAGGCGATCCGCGAGAACGACTTCCGCGCCGAGGCAATCGGCTATCGCACGGTGGTGTTCCGCACGGTGTCGACGGTGCTCGGCGCGCTGTTCGCCACGCTCGCCGGCGCATTGCTCGCGATCTGGCTGCGCTACAACGGGCCCGATACGTCGCTGTCCTTCGAGATCATGCTCGACATCCTGCTGATCGTCGTCATCGGCGGCATGGGCACGATGTACGGCGCGGTGATCGGCAGCGCGATCTTCGTGCTCGCGCAGAGCTACCTGCAGGACCTGATGCGGCTCGTCTCGGGCGCCTTCGAGGCGGTGCCGGTTGCCGCGGCGCTGTTTTCGCCGGACCGCTGGCTGCTGTGGCTCGGGTTGCTGTTCGTGCTGTCGGTCTACTACTTCCCGACCGGCATCGTCGGCCGACTGCGGGCACGCAGCATCGCGCGGAGCCTGCGATGAGCATCGCCGCGCCCTCGGTCCGTCTCGCGCACGCCGGCGCCGTGTCGACGGTGACGCTTGCGCGCGCGTCGATGCGCAATGCGCTCGTTCCCGACCTGCTGCTGGACCTGTGCGTGTCGCTCGAGGAGATCGCTCGCCGCGAAGAAACGCGCGCCGTCGTGCTCGCCGCCGATGGCGATACGTTTTCGATCGGCGGCGATCTGCGCCGCCTCGAGCGCGAGATGCGGGGCGCGGCGCTCGAGACTTATTCCGCCGAGTTCGTCGGGCTGCTGAACCAGTCGATCGTTTCGCTGCTGCGCCTGCCGCAACCGGTGGTGGGCGCGGTGCACGGGCTGGTGGCCGGAGGCGCGATCGGGCTGGTGCTCGGCTGCGACATCGTCGTCGCAGCCGACGATTGCCGCTTCGATCCCCAGTTCGCGCGCGCGGGCTTCACGCCCGACGGCGGATGGACCGCGCTGCTGCCGCACGTCGTCGGACGCAGGCGCGCGTCGGCGTGCCTGCTGCTCGATCGCGCGCTGCCCGCCGACGAGGCGCTCGCCTGCGGGCTGGTCACGCAACTCGCGCCGCGCGAACGGGTGTGCGCGCTCGCGCGCGATATGGCGCTGCGCATCGCCGCTGCGCCGGACGCGACGATGCGCGAAGGCAAGCGGCTGCTTGCCGGAGACCTCGCTGCGGTCGAGCGCGGCCTCGAAGCCGAGCGCGAGCGTTTCGTCGCCACCGTCGGTGCCGCCGAGGCGCGCGACGGCGTCGCGCGATACCTGCGAAGCTGCCCCACGTATCCCGGCGCCTGAGGGGCGCGCGCCCTTCGCCGGCCCAGGGCCGGCGAAGTCCTGTATCTACCGGCCCTGGGCCGGCGAAGTCCTGTATCCACCGGCCCTGGGCCGGGGGGAGTCCTGTATCCGCAGGCCCTGGGCCGCTCACGACGAGGTCGGTGCGGCGAGCAGGGCCCTGACCCGCTGCAGCCGTTCGCGCACCTCGTGAGCGACCTTGGCCACCTCGGCATCGCTGGTCATCTGCAAGACGGCCACCGGGTCCATGAAGCCGACGATCAAGCGGCCGTCGGCGCCTTCGCGAACGACCACGTTGCACGGCAGCAGCAAGCCGATATCGGGTTCGGCCCCCAGTGCGCGGTGGGCGAGCGGCGGGTTGCAGGCACCGAGGATCCGGTACGGCCTCTCCTCGACGCCGAGCTTGGCCTTCATCGTCGCCTGGACGTCGATCTCGGTCAGCACGCCGAAGCCTTCGGTCTTCAGCGCCTCGGTGACGCGCTCGACCGCCTTCGCGAAGTCCTTGTCGTCGATCGTGCAATGAAAGCCGTACGAAATCTGCGCCGGGCTCGATCCGGCCGGTGCTCCACTCATGGCTTGCTCCCTCGCTACGTTTGCAGGAATCTACCGGATGCAATTTCTCGTCATCCGCATCGTGAACCGAATGATGCCCACGCGAGCATTGACCCCACGTCGGCATGCTGCACGATCGTGGGGACATCGCGCTGCTTCGTAGCGGGAACGACCTGCCGACCTGCCGGCGGGTATGCAACTTGCATTTGCGCGCTCATGCTCTTTCGCCGACTGAAAACGTCCGGACTGGCGCAACACTCGTACATTCTCGAATGCGGCGACGGGCTGGCGCTCGTCGTCGACCCGCGACGCGATATCGACGACTACCTGCGGATCGCCCGCGAAAACGCGCTGACGATCACGCACGTGCTCGATACGCACCGGCAGGAGGATTTCGTCCAGGGCTCGGCGGCGCTCGCCGCCGCCACCGGTGCCGCCATCGTCGCCGGAACGCACGAGTCGTTCGGGCGCGCCGATCTGCGGCTGCGCGACGGCGAAGCGATCGACATCGGCAGTACACGCGTGCTGGCCTTCGAGACGCCGGGTCACACGCCGGAGAGCGTTTCGTATGCCGCATACCCGCGCAACGCCGGCGGACGATGCTGGGGCGTGTTCACCGGCGATGCGCTGTTCGTCGGCGAGACCGGGCGCACGGATCTGACGGATCCGGCGCGCACTGCCGAGAACGCAGGGACGTTGTTCGATGCGATCCACGACAAGATCGCACCGCTGGGCGCTCAGGCGCTGCTCTTTCCCGCGCACGGTGCGGGTTCCGCTTGTGGCGGTGCCATCGCCGATCGCGACGACTCCACGCTCGGCATCGAGCAGCATACGAATCCGGTCTTCACGCGCGATCGCGACGGCTTCGTCGAGCACAAGCTCGCCGAGAAACTCCCGCGTCCGCCGTATTTCCGGCACATGGAAGCGGTGAACCTGGATGCGGGTCGGCCGCAGCCTTCGCTGTCCCGTATCCCGAGCCTGCAGCCGGGCGCATTCCGCGGGCAGGCGGCGGATGCCTGCGTGATCGACACGCGCGCCCCGGATGCCTTCGCCGGTTCGCACGTGCCGGGTTCGTACAACATCTGGCTCGACGGTCTCGCATCCTTCGGCGGGTGGTTCGTGCATGGCGACGAGCCGGTGTTGCTCGTCACCGATTCGGCCAGCGATGTCGGCACGGCTGCGCTGGCTCTCGCGCGCATCGGCATCGACGAGGTTTCGGGTGCGCTCGCGGGCGGCATCGAAGCATGGCGCGAGGACGGGCAGCCGATCGATTTCGTAGCGACGACGAGCGCCGTGCAGGCGGCCCGTTGGCGCGACGAGGGTAGCGCCACGATCCTCGACGTGCGCGATGCGCGCGAACGCGCAGAGGGGCATATCGGTGGCGCGTTGCATGTCTACGTCGGCGACCTCGGGCAGAACCTTCCGGCGGTCGGCAAGGGCGAGCGCCTCGTCGTTCATTGCAGCGTCGGGCACCGTTCGGGAATCGCGGCGAGCATCCTGCGACGCCACGGCTACACGAACGTGCACAACCTGCTCGGCGGCATGAAGGCGTGGGAGGCGCTCGGACTGCCGGTCGAGCGCGCGTCGTGAGACTCGGCCGGCTCGCATTCCCGCGGCGTACCGGTGAGACGCGTCGTCCGATCGGAGGTGCACTGCGGCTCGGCTCGATCGGTAATCTCCACGCAACCTTCTCGTAAGCTGCGCAGCAGTACGATTCGACTGCGTCCGAGGCGCAGCAGTGCAGCGCGAGCGCTTGCACGGCCGTCGAAAACCCTCGCGCAACGATCCGCAAGGCGGCGGCCGAGAATCTTCACTCGCCGCACGCCGCCTGCGTGGGCGTCGGAGACCTGAAGGCACTCCAGGAATGGGCATGCATATGTGGGGCAACATGGGCGGGATGTGGGGCGGCGGTGCAGGATTCCTGGGCATGGCCCTGATGTTCCTGTGGTGGGCTCTCGTCGTCGTCGGCGTTTTTTTCCTTGTCCGAATGCTGATGGGCCGCCTGCCCGGACGCGGAGACGATCCGGACGACCGAGCGCTCCGGATATTGAGGGAACGATATGCGCGCGGCGAAATTCAGAGCGAAGAGTTCGAGCAGAAGAAGCGTGAGTTGACCCGGTAACCTCGGGTCCGCCTGTTCGAGGCGAGGCGGAAGACTCCAGCGGGACCGGCAGCGCGCCGGGCGGCAGCGCGCGGGGCGGCAGGGCACCGGGCGGCAAGGCACCGGGCGGCAAGGCACCGGGCGGCAGCGCACCGGGCGGTGGGCTTTGCGCCGTCTCACGCATCGTCGTGTACGCCCGCGATCGCCGAATGCTGCGAAATACTGCATTTCCGGTGGAGCATCCGGCTCCTCGGCACAAGACGCCGCCTTTCGCAGCGTTCCTGGCAACCGGGGCCGCGCTTTGCTGCGTTTCGGGCGGTGATTCAATCTGCAGCGGTCGTTTCGGAGAAAAGCATGAATGATCGGAAGGACGGCATGGGCATGGGCTGGGGCAGGTTCGCCGCCATGATCGCGACATCGGTAGTGATCATGTTCTTCCTGATGTACCAGCTGGTCTATTCGTTCGATCACGCGTTCTTCAGCGTGAACCGTCTGATCGCATCGCTGGTCATGGGCTGCGTGATGACGATCATCATGCTGGGGTTCATGTGGTCGATGTACCAGGGCCCGAAGGCCGCCGTCGTCGTTGTCGCGGCGATCCTCGGTATCGGTCTGCTGGTCGTCAACCGCGGTCAACTGTTGATCGACGACGTTCGTTTCATGAAGTCGATGATTCCCCACCACTCGATCGCGATCAACAATGCGCGCAAGGCCGGCATCAGCGACCCGCGGGTCCGGAAGCTGGCGGACGGGATCATCGAATCGCAGGTGCGCGAGATCGCCGAAATGAAGCTGTTGATCGACGACATTTCGCGCAGCGGCGAACGAGGCAGTGCCGAGTTGCCCGCGCGGTCGACGGAATTGACGCCGGAGATGGAGCGCCGCATCCGCGAAAACGTGCAGTGAAAAGGGGCCGGTCGAAGGGCCGTCGCTACGCCATCACCCGATAGTTGCGCATCATCCCGCCGTCCTCGTGCTCGAGCATGTGGCAGTGGTAGAGGAACAGCCCCGGGTAGTCGGCGAAGTGCACGAGAATGCGGACCCGCTCGCCCGGCATGACCAGCACGGTGTCCTTCCAGCCTTCGTCGACGAAGCCCGCCGCGACGCTATCTCGGTAGTCCGGGAAGCCGCCCGAGACCGAACGCCCGACGACGCGAAACTGCACGCCGTGCACATGCATGGCGTGCGGCATCGCCATCCCCATCATCCCGGTCGTTGCGTCGTTGCGGAATTCCCATAGTTCGTGGGTGCCGAGCCGGACGGTCTCGTACGGAGTGACACCGAGCATCTCGAAGGTCCGGCCATTGATTCCCCAGGCCATCCTCTGCATCGTGAGCTCGAAGACTTTCGGGTGATCGAAGTTGATCGCCGCGCGCGGATCGGCCGGCGGTAGATCGGACAGCCGTCGTGGCGGCGCTGTCTCCTGCGAGCCCTGCGGGCCGTCTCCGACGCGCAGCGCGAGCACCCGGAATGCCGCGCCGTCGGGCAGCGCCGATCGGCCCATCATCATGCCGCCCATGTTCATCGCGCCGTCGAAGGCGAGGCTTTGCAGCGCCAGTTCGCTGCCGGCCGACCAGCGGGCGAAATCGACCCACAGATCGACGCGCTCGGCCGGCCCGAGCATGACGTAGTCGCGCCGCACCGGCGCGGCCAGCAGCCCGCCGTCACTGCCGATCACGACGAGCGGCGAGCCATCGTGCCAGGCGAGCTTGTAGATGCGCGTGTTGGAACCGTTGAGTACGCGCAGGCGATAGGGGCGCCGCTCGACCGAGAGGATCGCGCTCGATCGACCGTTGACGAGAATTTCGTCGCCGAGCACGCCCATCATGCGGGCCATCATCGAGCCCATGCCGCCGCCCATCCCACCGCGGCCCATCCCACCACCCATCATCCCGCCGCCCATCATCCCGGGGCCCATCATCCCGGGGCCCCCGATCGGAGGCCGGCCCAGGTTGTCGGCGGGGACGCCGCCCGGCAGATCCGATTCCAGGTAGACGAACTGGTTGTCGGCGTCGAAGCTGCGATCCTGCAGTACCAGCGGAAGATCGTATCGGCCGTCGGGCAGTCCAAGAGCCGCCTCTTCGTCGTCGCTGACGAGGAACAGCCCCGCCAGACCGAAATAGACCTGCGCGCCCGTCCGGCCGTGGGGATGCGGGTGGAACCAGTAGCTGCCCGCCCGGTTCCTGACCGTGAACTCGTAGACGTAGCGCTGGCCCGGCGCGATCGCATGGCGCGGATGCCCGTCCATCGTGTCGGGAACGTGCAGGCCGTGCCAGTGGACGATCGTCGGCTCCGGAAGTTCGTTGACCAGGTCCAGGCGCACGCGCTGGCCGCGCCGCACCCGGAGGATCGGGCCGAGATACGTGTCGCTCGATGCCTCGAGCGTGCCTGCGTCGCCTCTCAGCACCGACCCGCGGTAGCGCCACACCCGAGTCGGCGCGCCCGGACGAAGGGCGACGCGTTCCTGCACCGCGCGCAACTCGATGTGCACGTCGGGGTCGGCGCCGGCCTGCTCGTTGCGCTCGGCGCGTGCGCCCGAAAGCGGCCACCCGAAAGTCGCTGCCGCTGCAGCGCCGGCGGTGCCGGCGACGACGCGTCGCCTGCGATGATCCATGCTATTCCTCCGATCGGTGAACGACGCCGCGAGAGTTTCCCGGCAGTTGCCGACGCGCCGACGATTCCGAACTGCAAGCGCACTGCCTGAGCCATCGGCGCGCTGCCAGACCGACCGGCTCTTCGCGGTTCAGCGCCGATGCGTGTCGCCGGCGTGCTCGTCGCGAGCGACCAGTCCCGGAGTGAAGCGCGCCTGCTCCGGGGCCGCGCCCGGCAAGGTGATCGAGACGATGACCTTCATGTCAGGGGCGTGCACATAGCGGGCAACGCCCTTCATCCGATTGTCGCCGTCGGGCGCGAGCGACGCGGCAGTGCGCGTCTTGCCGGCGAGGATCGTCGCGCTGCCCGTTGCGCCGTTGGTCGAGACCGGTTTGCCCGCGTGATCGGTGACGTACACGACGACCGGGCTGTCGATCGAAGCGGCAGCATTCTTCGACGTGACGAGCTCGTAGTGCAGCGGCCCCGCCATGCGCAGCTGGCCGCCGTTGGGCGCCTTCTGCGTGTCCAGGTACGCGTCGTCGTGCGCGAAAGCGGGTGGTGCCGCAACGGAGACCGCGACCGCGAACACGGCGCCCAGCCAGGCACGTTTCATATGCACTCCTTCCAGTGACGGATCAATAGTTTTCGGTGCTGCGCGCTTCGAGCAGCCGTTGCAGCGGTTTTTCACCCCAGCGCCAGAACATCATCGGCGTGAGCACGGTGTCGAGCAGCGTCGAGCTGACGAGTCCGCCGAAGATGACGACGGCCACGGGGTGAAGCACTTCCTTGCCCGGAGCGTCGGCCGACAGCAACAGCGGCACCAGGGCAAATGCAGCCACCAACGCGGTCATCAACACCGGCGTGAGGCGCTCGAGTGAGCCGCGCACGATCATCGCCTTGCCGAAACGCTCGTCTTCGAACGCGCAAAGATTGATGTAGTGCGAGATCTTCAGGATGCCGTTGCGCGTGGCGATGCCGGTCAGCGTGATGAACCCGACCAGCGCGGCGATCGACAAGGGCTGACCGGAAATCCACAAGGCGATCACGCTGCCCACGAGCGCCAGCGGAATGTTGCCCATGATGATCAGGGTCAGCGCCGCCGAGCGGTACCGGCTGTACAGCACCAGGAAGATCATCGATAGCGAAACCACCGCGAGCAGCGCGATCAGGCGTGAAGCCTGCTCCTGTGCCTGGAACTGTCCTTCCAGCGCGGTGAAGTAGCCGTCGGGCATCGGCCTGGCGGCGATCTCGGTGCGAATCGAACGGATGACGCCCGCCATGTCGCCGCCGTCGGTGTTCGCCGACACGACGATGCGTCGCCGCGCGTTCTCGCGAGCTACCTGGTTGGGTCCGTCGCTGTCCTCCACGTCGGCGAGCCTGGACAGCGGGATATGACCATCGGGCGTTTCGATCAGCAGCCTGGAGAGCGCATGCATTCCGCGTCCGCTCTCGGGCAATCGGGCCACGAGATCGAAACGGCGATTTCCTTCGATGATCTGCGTGATGCGCTCGCCGGCGACCATCTGCTCGAGGCCGCGCAGCAGCGCGCCGGGCGCGACGCCGTACCGTGCCGCTTTCTCGTAGTCGACGCGAATCTTCGTCTGCGGAATCCGTACCTGCTTTTCGATCTGCAGATCGGTGATGCCCGGGATCCGCGCCAGCCGTGCGCGCAGGTCCTCGGCCAACCCGCGCAGCGTATCGAGGTCGTCGCCGTAGACCTTCAGGGCGATCTGCGCGCGCACGCCGGAGAGCAGGTGATCGAGTCGGTGCGAGATCGGCTGCCCGACGTTGCTCACGACCGGCAGCCCGGCCAGGCGAGCGCGGATATCGTCGATCACCGCTTCGCGGCCTCGTTCGGAGGTCTCGAGATCGACATCCATTTCGGTCGAGTGCACGCCTTCGGCGTGTTCGTCGAGTTCTGCACGGCCGGTTCGCCGGCCAACCTGTGTCACTTCCGGAACCTTCATGACGAGCTGCTCGGCCAATGCGCCGATCCGGTTGGATTCGCTCAACGACGTGCCCGGTTCGAGGAGCAGGCTCACGGTGAGCGTGCCTTCGTTGAACGGCGGCAGGAACGAGCGGGGGAAGAACGCGATGCTCGCGCCGGCAGCCACGACGACCAGCAGCGCGCCGGCAAGCAGGCTTCGGCTGCGGTCGAACGACCAGTTCAGCAGCTTCGCGTCCCAACGCTTGAGCACCTTCACCAGCGGACTGTCGCCGTGCCCGAGCTGCTTCATCCGCGGCAGCAGGTAGTACGCCATCACCGGGGTCAGCGTGACCGAAACGATCATGCTCGCGAGGATCGACACGATGTAGGCCACGCCCAGCGGCGTGAACAACCGACCCTCGATTCCGGGCAGCACGAACAGCGGCACGAACACGAGAACGATGATCACGGTCGCATAGACGATGGCCGAACGCACCTCGAGCGTCGCCTTGGCGATTACCTCGGCGACCGGATGCGGATGCTCCCGTTCACGGTTCAGGCGCAGCCGACGCAGCACGTTCTCCACGCCGACGACGGCGTCGTCGACGAGTTCTCCGATCGCGATCGCCAGACCGCCCAGCGTCATCGTGTTGATCGACAGGCCGAAGTAATGGAACACGAGCGCGGTCGCGAGCAGCGATACGGGAATCGCGGTCAGCGAGATCAGTGTCGTGCGCACGTTCAGGAGGAACAGGAAAAGAATCACCGCGACCAGAATCGCCCCGTCGCGCAACGCCTCCTGGACATTGCCGACCGACCGTTCGATGAAGTCGGCCTGCCGGAACAGGAACTGCGGCGCATCGATTCCGGCGGGACGAGCCTTCGCCAGATCGGCCATCGCGCGTTCCACTTCCCGCGTGAGCGTCACGCTGTCGGCGGACGGCTGCTTCTGCACCGAGAGAATCACGGCCGGCTTGCCGTTGTAGCCGGCATCGCCGCGCTTGATCGCCGGGGCGATGGCAACGTTCGCGACCTGCCCGAGCAGCACGCGCTGGCCGTTCGTCACCGAAACGACGACGTTCTGGAGATCCTCGATACGTGAGGTACGTCCGATCTGGCGGATCAGGTACTCGCGACCCTGGGCTTCGAGAAACCCGCCACTGGTATTGGCGCCGAAATCCTTCAACGCGCCATCGATCCGCTCGCGCGGCACACCGAGCGCCTGCAACTGATCCGGGCGGAGCTCGACGCGGTACTGACGCACTTCGCCGCCGATGGCAATGACCTGCGCGATACCCGGGATGGTGAGCAGACGCGGCCGCACGACCCAGTCGGCATATTCGCGCACCTGCATCGGGCTGACCTTGTCGGGGTCCGCCGGCAGAGCGATCAACAGGATCTCGCCCATGATCGAGGAGATCGGCCCGAGCTGCGGCACGACGTCCGGGGGCAACTGTTCGCGAACCAGGTTCAGACGCTCGGTGATCTGCTGCCGATTCCGGTAGATGTCCGACCCCCAGTCGAACTCGACATAGACGATCGACAGCCCGATGCCGGAGACCGAGCGCACGCGAGTGACGCCCGGCATGCCGTTCATGCTCGACTCGATGGGAAACGTGACGAGCTGCTCGACCTCTTCGGGCGCCATGCCTCCGGCCTCGGTCATCAGCGTGACGGTCGGCTTGTTCAGGTCGGGGAATACGTCCACCGGCATCTGGCGCAGCGTGATCGCGCCGTAGACGACGAGCAGCAGCGAGACCGCCAGGACGATCAGCCGCTGCTTCAGGCTGGTGTCGACGAGGAACTCGAACACGTCAGCGAACCTGCGCGAGCAGGCTCGCGCCCGAAACGACGACCCGATCGCCGGTCTCGACACCCGAGGTCACGACGACGGTGTGCGCGTCCAGCTGCCGGGACTCGACTCGCCGGGGACTGAACCGCTCGGGGCCGGAATGGACCCAGACGACGATCTCGCCCGCCCGGTTGCGCACCAGCGCCTGCTGCGGGACCGCGATCCCCGTTACGGTGGCGCGGGTGCGGGCGATCACCTGCAGCGGCTGCCCGATGGCCAACGGAACCTCGGCCGATTGCGCCCGGAAAAGCAACGGCAGCGCCTGTCCGCGCAGCTCGCGGCCGGCACCGACGAATTGCAAGGCGAGCGTCCTGCCGGCCACCGCTGCGCTCGCTTCTTCGACGCCATCGACGAGCGCCGGGTCGTACGCGAGCGCCTCGACCGCCAGGCGCGCCGGATCGACGATATCGAAGAGGACTTCGCGCGACTCGACGAGCTGTCCGGCCACCGTAGCCGTCGCACTCACCACACCCGAGACCGGTGCCCGCAGCGGCTCGCGTGACTGCAGTCCGGTGACCACGGCGGCCCGGCGCGCCCGCAGCGATTTCAGTTCCACCTGCGCGGCTTCGACGTCCTTGCGCGGGATCGCGCCTTCGAGTTGCTCGTACCGCGCCGCGCGGCTTTTCGCGATCTCGACCTGTGCGTCGAGCGCGGCCAGCTCGGCCTGCTGGGTCCCACGTTCGATGTTTCCGATCGTCGGCTGCACCCATGCGAGCACATCGCCCTTGTTCACGCGTTGCCCGAGCACCGGCAGGCCCCGGGGTCCCGCTTCGATGCGTCCGGCCTGGCTCGTCTGCACACGCCCGCCGGCGTTCGGATCGGCGACGACCTTTCCGCTGAGCTGAACGGTGACGGCGAGCTCGTCCGCCTTCATCCGGCGAGTGCGCACGCCGAGCCGGTACTGGACCGGCTTGGGCACGAAGAGACTCCCATCGGCCTCGCGTCGAGCCCCGACCGCATCGTCGATACCGAACGCAGCACTCGTGGTCTTGTCCGCGACAGCGCGAGCCGCGGCGGGCTGCGCGTGGTCTTCGTCGCCGTGAGCCGCGACGGAAGCGGCCGCGACAGCGATTGCCGCAGCGAACAGCGCGGCGAGAGGGCGCGAAATCATCGCGTGGTTTCCTCGATCCGGAGGTTCCGGCTTCTGCGGCGTACGGCGACGAACCCGACCCCGGCAAGCAGCAGTGCGCCGGAGGCACCCCAAAGCGCGGCGCGATCCCAGGAAATCGAATGAGTCGGGGACGGCGTTGCCGTCGCCTGCGCCGGCACCTCGAGCGTGACGCTCATCAGGTCGGCTGCGTCGTCGGCCTCGACCGCAATCGTCATCGGATACTTCCCCGGCGGGGCAAAGTGCTGCGTCTCGAGCCAGTACACGCCGGGCTCTTCGGGCCGGGCCACGGTTCTCGATGCGCCGCTCTCCACTTCGATCCGGGCGCCGGTCACCGGCTCGTTCGTCTCGGAGCGATCGAGATACA
This sequence comes from Burkholderiaceae bacterium, assembly GCA_023954015.1. Lineage (GTDB taxonomy): Bacteria > Pseudomonadota > Gammaproteobacteria > Burkholderiales > Burkholderiaceae_E > Zeimonas. The sequence goes on along the minus strand of JAMLIS010000001.1, from coordinate 71,342 downwards.
GGACCAACCCGCCGTGTCGTGCGGCCACGAGCACGCCGAACGTCTCGGTGACGGTCGCCGCGCGCGGCGCGACTTCGGTGGCGGCGGCCGGCGGCGCAGGTGCGCCATGGTCCTCGCCTTCGTGGGCCCACGTGGGCAGTGCCAGCGCTGCCGCGATCAGCAACGGGACAACTCGTTTCATGGGAGCACTCCGAGGGCTTGATACAGCTGCGAGCGGGCCGCGTCGCGCGCCACGCGCTGGCGCGCGTCGAGGGCCTGCGCCTCCAGCGCGGTGGCCCGCACGCGCAGCAGCGTGGTCAGATCGGTCTCGCCGAGCGCGAACGAACGCTCGATCCATTGCAGGTTTTCCGCCGTGAGTTCGCGCCGGCGCTGGGCGGTGGCGAGCTGCCGCTGCGCGGCTTCGAGCGCTGCGCGCGCACGTTCGACTTCGATCGCGAGCCTGACGTCGGTCGACGCCAGTTCGGCGTCGGCCCGCGAAGCGTCGGCGCGCGCGGCGGCGGTCTGCTGTCGCGCCTGCGCATCCGACGAAAAGGGAATCGTCACCTTCAGGCCGATCGCATTGGAGAACGGTTCTGCGCCGTCGCCGCGATCGCGCTCGACGCGCACGGCCAGTTCCGGCGCCTCGCGACGCGACCTGCTGGCGACGAGCAGCGCCGCGCGAGCCACGTCGGAGGCCGTGGCCGCCGCGACGCGTTCGGGGTGATCCCGCAACGACGTCGTTTCCGGCGCCCGGTCTTCGGCGGGGAGCAGGTTCGGAGCCTCGACGCCGGTCAACGTCCGGTATTTCGCTTCGGCCGCCAGCACCGCGGTCCGTGCGTCGAGCGCTTCGGCTTCGGCCGCCAGGCGCTCGTTGCGCGCGAGATTCGCATCGGTGCGGGCCAGCTCGCCTGCCTCGAAGCGGCGCAGCACGTCCGACTCCAGCGTGCGCGCCGTGCCGACTCGAAGCAACGCAGAATCGCGGGCGTTGCGCGCCGCCGCCAGCTCCCACCAGGTCGCGCGCACCTCACCGGCGACCAGCAGCCGCAGCGCAGCCGCTTGCGCATGGACGTCGACAATGACGCTGCGGGCATGCGCCTGTCGGGCCGCCCGCTGGCCCGGCAGCCACAGCGGCACCCCGACCTCGGCTTCCCACTTCTGCGCACCCCGGTTCCGGTTCAACCGATCGCTTAGCGCCGACAACGAAGCGGCCGCTGGACCAGGCGTCATCCCGGCGGCGACCTCGGCGCGTGCGCGCGCCTCGGCATCACGCGCGTCGAGGCTGGATGCGAGCGGATACCGTGCCCATGCCCGCTCGAACGCGTCGGAGAGCCCCTGGGCACGAGCAGCGGCGATGCCTAGCGCCAGCGAAGCGGTGACCGCAAGGTTCAGGCAGAAGCGCCGGGTTCTTTTCATCGGCGCCATCGTGCGGCGGCGATTTCGACACGGTCCTTACCGTCCGATTACATCTTTGTAATCGTCGGCTGCCCGCAACTCACCGCATGCACAATCGGCGCGTGTGCATTCCCGAACGCATGCGAATCGATCGGAACGAGGGACTGTCGATGAAGATCCTGATCGTCGAGGACGAACGCAAGACGGGCGATTACCTGAGCCAGGGCTCGAGCGAAGCCGGATTCGTGACGGACCTGGCGCGAACGGGAACCGATGGCCTGCATCTCGCGCTGCACGGCGAATACGATCTGCTGGTGCTCGATGTGATGCTTCCCGGGATCGACGGATGGGAAGTACTTCGCCGCGTACGAGCGGCCGGCAAGACGATGCCGGTACTGTTTCTCACCGCGCGCGACCAGGTCGACGACCGGGTCAAGGGGCTCGAGCTCGGAGCCGACGATTACCTGGTAAAGCCTTTCGCATTCTCGGAACTGCTCGCCCGCGTGCGCACGCTGCTGCGCAGGGGCACGGTACGCGAGCCGGAGCGCCTGCACGTAGCCGATCTCGAACTCGATCTGCTTCGCCGCAGGGCGACCCGTGCGGGCAGGCGCATCGACCTCACCGCCAAGGAGTTCTCGTTGCTCGAACTGTTGCTGCGTCGCCGGGGCGAGGTGCTGCCGCGCTCGCTGATCGCTTCGCAGGTGTGGGACATGAATTTCGACAGCGACACCAACGTGATCGAAGTCGCCGTTCGCCGGCTGCGCGCGAAGATCGACGACGAGTTCGAGCCGAAACTCATCCGCACCGTGCGCGGGATGGGATACGTGATCGAGCAACCGGACTCGGCATGAAGCGACCCCGCTCGATCACGCTTCGGCTCACGCTCTACTTCTCCATCGCATCCACCGCCGTCCTGCTCGTGGGTGGCTTCGTGATCGGCAGGCTGGTGGAAGCGCATCTCGCCGAGCAGGACCTGCGGACGCTGCAGGGCAAGCTGGAACTGGTCCGCGCCACGCTTGCCGATACTCGCACCCAGCGCGGGGTCGCGCCGCTCTCCGCAGCGCTGGACAGCGCGCTGATCGGTCATCACGATCTTTTCGTCCAGGTCATCGGCCCGGATGGCCGGATTCTGTACGCATCGTCGGACCTGCTGTTTCCCGAGGTCCTGCGTTCGAGCACGGGGCCGGGCGCTGCGGCGACCGAAATCCGCTCGATCACCTGGGAAAGCGATGACCGGCGATACCGCGGCATCGCGGGCAGCGCCGCCACGGGGAATGCGGGCGAAGCGCCGGCCATTGCCGAAGTCGCGTTGAACATCGACTTTCACCGCAGCTTCATGGCGGAGTTCCGCAACAGCTTGTGGCTTGCGATCGCTGCCGGCATCGTCATCTCCGCATTGCTCGGCTGGGTCTCGGCGCGGCGCGGCCTCGCGCCGGCGCGCCGGATGCTCAAGCTCACACAGCGCATTTCGGCGAACCGCCTCGGCGAGCGCCTGCCGCCCGAGTCGGTTCCCGCCGAACTCTCCGACCTCGCCGTGGCGTTCAACGACATGCTCGACCGACTCGAGGATTCGTTTCGGCGGCTGTCCGATTTCTCGTCCGACCTCGCCCACGAGCTGCGCACACCGGTCGGCAACCTGATGATGCAGACGCAGGTTGCGCTGTCGAAGGCGCGCACGGCGGACGAGTATCGCGAAGTGCTGTATTCGAACCTGGAAGAGTACGAGCGCCTGGCTCACATGACCTCGGACATGCTCTTTCTCGCCAAGGCCGACAACGGCTTGATCCAGAACGCCGACGAGACGGTTTCGCTCGACGAAGAGATCCGGCAGCTTTTCGCGTTCTACGATGCGCTGAGCGAAGAGCGCGGCGTCGACCTGGTTCTGATCGGCGAAGGCTGCGTCCGCGGAGATCGGGCAATGCTGCGTCGGGCGCTGGGCAACCTGCTCGCGAATGCGATTCGCCATACGGCGCACGGCAAGGCGATCACGGTGCGGATCGGACGCAGCGGGAACCGAACGGAACTTCGAGTGGAGAATCCGGGCGAACCGATCGCCGGCGAGCATCTCCCGCGGCTGTTCGACCGGTTCTACCGGGTCGATCCATCGCGCCGTAGCAAGGGCGACGGTGCGGGACTGGGCCTGGCGATCACGAAGTCGATCATCGAAGCGCACGGCGGCGAGATCGGGGCTTCGTGCGCCGAGGGATCCGTCCGCTTCGAAATTGCGTTGCCGGCGGGCTGATCGCCCCGGCCAACGAGCCACCGCCTCTCGAATGCGACTTGCACGGAGCATCCCATGAAGAATGTTCGACGCGCCATTGTCACGATGCCGGTCCTCGCTTTCGGTGCCTTCGTCACCGGTTTGCCCGGCAGGCTCGCCGCGCAACGGGCGACGCCATCGATCGAGGTCTGGAAGAGCCCCAGCTGCGGCTGCTGCAAGGACTGGGCGAAGCACATGCAGGACAACGGCTTTCGCGTGACGGTCAACGACAGCGGTAATACGGCCATGCGGGCCCGAGCCGGGATTCCCGGGAACCTGGGCTCCTGCCACACCGCGGTCGTCGCGGGCTACGCGATCGAAGGACACGTCCCGGCCGACGACATTCGACGCCTGTTGAGCGAGAAGCCGACGGCGATCGGACTGGCGGTGCCCGGCATGCCGATCGGTTCACCGGGCATGGACGGTCCGGAATACCGGGGTCGAAAGGACGCCTACGAAGTGCTGCTCGTGAAACGCGACGGAACGACCTCGGTGTATCGGAGTTATTCATGAATGCCTCAGCGGCGACGAGCGAATCGATCTACACCTGCCCGATGCATCCGGAGATCCGGCGCAATGTGCCCGGCAACTGTCCGATCTGCGGAATGGCGCTCGAGCCGCTCCTTCCCGGGCTCGACGACGAGGACAACCCGGAGTTGCGCGATTTCTCCCGGCGCTTCTGGTGGACGCTTCCGCTCACCGTGATCGTCACGACGCTGGCGATGTTCGGACATCGCTTCGGGTGGATGTCGCCGGCGACGCAGTCCTGGGTCGAGCTCGTGCTGTCGATCCCGATCGTGCTCTGGGCCGGATGGCCGTTCTTCGTCCGCTGCGTCCAGTCGATCCGCAATGCGAGCCCCAACATGTGGACGCTGATCGGCATCGGCGTCGGGGCGGCCTTCCTCTATAGCGTGGCCGCGACGATCGCGCCGCAGTGGTTTCCCGACTCGTTCGTCGCGCACGGTCGCGTAGGCGTGTATTTCGAAGCGGCCGCGGTGATCGTGTCGCTCACGTTGCTCGGGCAGATGCTCGAGCTGAAGGCGCGCGGACAGACCTCCATGGCATTGAAGTCGCTGCTGGGCCTTGCGCCGAAAACGGCCCGCCGCCTGAACGACGACGGCACCGAAGGCGACATCCCGCTCGGGCATGTGCATGTCGGCGACCGGCTGCGCATCCGACCCGGCGAGAAGGTTCCGGTGGACGGTGTCGTGCTCGACGGCGAGAGCTCGATCGACGAATCGATGCTCACCGGCGAGCCGATTCCGGTACGCAAGCGGGCCGGTGACAGGGTCGTGGGCGCGACGATCAACACGAGCGGCGCGCTCGTGATGCAGGCCGAGCGCATCGGCGCCGAGACGATGCTCTCGCAGATCGTCGCGATGGTCGCGCAGGCGCAGCGCTCGCGCGCGCCGATGCAGCGCCTGGCCGACGTCGTCGCCGGCTGGTTCGTGCTCGCCGTCCTGGCGGTCGCGGTCGTCACCTTCTTCGTCTGGGGCTTCCTGGGTCCGCAGCCGAGCTGGGTGTTCGCCACGCTCAATGCGCTCGCGGTGCTGATCATCGCCTGCCCCTGCGCGCTCGGGCTGGCGACGCCGATGTCGATCATGGTTGCCACCGGCAACGCCGCGACGTGGGGAATCCTCTTTCGCGATGCGGCGGCGATCGAGGCATTCCGCACGATCGACACGATCGTCGTCGACAAGACCGGCACGCTCACCGAAGGCAAGCCCGCATTCGACCGTGTCGCCGCCGCCGCCGGATGGGAAGAGGCCGAAGTGCTGCGGATCGCGGCGAGCCTCGACCAGGGATCCGAGCATCCGCTGGCGCATGCCATCGTCGACGAGGCCAGGCGTCGTGGGCTTGCGCTCGTTGCCGCAGAAGGTTTCGAGTCGGCCAGCGGCATCGGCGTGCGCGGAACCGTCGAAGGCCGTCGCGTCGCACTCGGCAACACCGCGCTGATGGACGACGAGGGCGTGCCGTACGGCGCGCTGACGGACGAGGCCGAGAGCCTGCGCGCGCAGGGGGCGAGCGTCATGTACCTCGCGGTGGACGGGCAAGCCGCTGGACTGCTGGCCGTCTCCGACCCGATCAAGCAGACGACGTCGCAGGCCGTGCAGGCGTTGAGAGATGCCGGCCTGCGGCTCGTGATGGCGACGGGCGACGGCTGGACCACCGCACGCGCGGTCGGCGGGAAGCTGGGGATCGACGAGGTGATCGGCGAAGTGAAGCCGGCCGACAAGGTCGCGCTCGTCGAGCGACTGCAGGCCGAGGGCCGCCGCGTGGCGATGGCGGGCGACGGCATCAACGACGCGCCGGCGCTGGCGCGAGCCGACATCGGCATCGCGATGGGCACCGGCACCGACGTCGCGATGAACGCCGGCCACGTCACGCTGGTCAAGGGCGACCTTCGCGCGATCGCACGCGCGCGACGAATTTCCACGCAGACGGTGCGCAACATGCGGGAGAACCTCGGCTTTGCCCTGATCTACAACGCGCTCGGCGTTCCGATCGCCGCCGGCGTTCTCTATCCCGCGCTCGGTTTGCTGCTCTCGCCGCTGATCGCGGCGGTGGCGATGAGCCTGAGCTCGGTCTCCGTGGTATCGAATGCGTTGCGGCTGAAAAACGCACGCAGCTGAGGCGCAAGCAGGGGGAAAACGAATGACGCGATGGGCCTGGATTTTGCTTGCAGCGCTCGCAGTCGCGGCGAGCGCGGCTCTGGGGTGGCAACAGATCGGGCTTTCGTCGCGCGGGAACTGGTTCGAGACGAACGACGCTGCAGTTCTCGCGCAGGGCCGCGGCATCTACGACCGCTACTGCGCAAGTTGCCACGGCACGAAGCTGGAAGGCCAGTCCGACTGGACGAAACGCCTGCCGTCCGGACGCATGCCTGCGCCGCCGCACGATGCCACCGGTCACACCTGGCACCACCCATCGGACGTGCTGTTCGGCATCGTGAAGGAAGGTGTCGGGAAATACGCGCCGGCGGGTTACGAAAGCGACATGCCGGCGTTCGGCGGCACGCTTTCCGATGCGCAGATCCGCGCTGTGCTCGCGTACATTCGTTCGACGTGGCCGCGGGAGGTGCAGCAGCGTCACGAAGCGCGCGAGCGGGCAGCGCGCGGCGGCTGAGTGTGTAGATCGTCTGCTCGCTCACTTTGTGCTTGTGCGCGACCTCTGCTACCGAATTCGCGTCGGCTCCGCGGAATCTTGACGATCTGCTCTTCGGGGAACCGGCTGTTCTTCGGGACTCCTCGCGGCTGGCGGACGCGCGGCCCGTAGAACCGGGCAGGTCCGCCGCGTCGGAGACGTTCCGCCGCTGCGCGCGCCACGTGCCAGCGCAGGGACCCACGTCGGCGACAGCGGAGGAACGTGGTTCAGTGCATCGGGCATCGCTCGGGGCTATGCGCATCGGATCAATCCGTATACGATTCACGAAAACGCGCATTAAGCGGAAAAATAAGCCGGGGAGAAAATGCGGCATCCGGATCGCGTACGCGAGGTACTGGAGAGGGAAATCGTCGCCGGGCAGCTTCTGCCCGGCGTCCGGCTCGACGAGCCCACGCTCGCGCGCCGCTTCGGTGTCTCGCGCACACCGGTGCGCGAAGCGCTCCATCAACTTGCCGCAATCGGGCTGATCGAGATGCGCCGCGCGCGCAGCCCGATCGTTGCGGCGTTCACGGTACAGGACCTGCTCGACGCGTTCGAGGTGATGGCGCAGCTCGAAGCCCTGTGCGGGCGATTGGCCGCCAGACGTGCTACCGAGGCCGATCGCGCTGCCCTCGAACACTCGTTCGAGGATGCCGCCGAGGCGGCGCGCGTGGGCGACATCGACGAGTATTACCGTTGCGATGTTGCCTTTCACGACGTGCTCTATCGAGCCGCGCACAACGGTCTGCTCGAGGAACAGCTGCGCGCGCTTCGCAATCGTTTCGGTCCTTATCGACGTCGGCACTTTGCCTGGCGCGGTCGCATCGAACAGTCACACGAGGAGCACGCGCGAATGATCGCTGCAATCAAGAACGGCGATCCGGACGAAACCGAGGTGGCGACCCGGGCCCACGTCAGCATGAACGGTGAGGTGCTTGCCGATTTTCTGCGCAGCCTCGGCGAGTTGCATCGGGTTGCGAGCTGACCAGCTGTTCCGCAGAGGAGGGGCGTAACGTGCGTGTGGCGGTGCTGGGCGGCGGAAACGGATGTTATGCAGCCGCTTGCGACCTGGCGGAGAACGGCCACGATCTTCGGCTTTGGCGGCGCGATGCGACCGCATTCGCGCCGGTGCTGCGCGATCAGGCCGTTACGCTGACCGACGCCGCCGGTACTCGCCGTGTCGTGCTCGGCAAGGCCACGCTCGATCTGCGCGAGGCGATCGATGACGCCGAGCTCGTTGTGATCCCGCTGCCCGCGACCGCTCAGGACGGCCTGTTCGCTGCGCTGGCGCCGCTTTTGCGCCACGGACAGGTCGTATTCCTGCCTCCGGGTACCTTCGGTGGGTTCCTGCTTGCGCGCGAGATGAAGACGGCGGGTAACCGGGCGCGGGTAGCCGTTGCCGAAAGCGGAACCTTGCCGTATCTGGCACGCAAGCATGGCGAGGATCGCGTCACCATCAGCGTACGGGCCACGCGGCTGCCCACGGGCGTGTTTCCCACGTGCGAGACGGGCCGGGCGCTCGAACTCATCGGGAGCGCTTTCCCTGCCGTCGAGCCGTGCGTCGACCTGCTCGACGGGGCGCTGATGAATGCCGGGCCGATCATCCATCCGCCGCTGATCCTGATGAACGCGGGGCCGCTCGAGCACTACGACGCCTGGGACATCCACAACGAGGGCACCCAGCCCTCGATTCGTCGCGTCACGGATGCACTGGACCGCGAGCGCATTCGATTGCGTGAAGCGCTCGGCTATGGTGCCCCCCATTTCCCCCTTGCCGATCACTACGACGACCAGCGCGAGGAATGGATGTACGGCAAGTCTTCGCACGAGAAGCTGACGGCCAGCGGTGACTGGCGCGAGAGAATCGATCTGAAGTCACACCGCTACATGCGCGAGGACGTCGCGATGGGGCTCGTCCTCTATGTTTCGCTGGCGAAATGGGCAGGCGTCGACATGCCGATTGCAGCCGGCCTCGTCGCGCTCGCTTCGGCGGTCGTGGGTGAAGACCTGCGCAACGGAAAACGCTCCTGGCAAGCGCTGGCGCTGCACGGCCATGACCGGGAATCCCTCGGCCGCATGTTGCAAGTCGGGTTGGGTTGAGATGCGACACACGACGAAACGATTGGAGACAGACATGATCGTCAAGCTCAGAAGAGTCATCACCATCACGGCATTCGCCGTCGGCGTGATGGCGCCCTTGCAGGATGTCCGCGCCGCCGAGACCGTGCTCACTGCGGTGAGCGGATTCCCGAAAGGAGCTGCGGATTCGCAGCGTTTCGAAGCGTGGGTCGAGACGCTCAATGAACGCGGCAAGGGAATCGTGCGAATCGACTACAAGGGTGGCGCGCCGGCGATCGGTAGCCCGTTCCAGTTGACCGGTCGTGTTGCCTCGGGCGTCTTCGACATGGTCAGCATCACGGGTGCCTACTATACGAACGTGCTTCCCGAGGCCGATGCATTCAAGCTCTCCGAGCTCTCGGCGCAGGAGCTTCGCCAGAATGGCGGTTACGACTACATCGCAAAGCTGCATGCCGAAAAGGGCCTGCACTATCTCGGTCGCCATACGGAAGGCATCCCCTTTCACCTGTACCTGCGCGACGGGCAGAAGCTCGAGAAGGCCGACTTGAGCGGGTTGAAGATCCGCGTCACGCCGATGTATCGCAACTTCTTCGTGTCGCTCGGCGCAACGGGACAGAGCGCCAACGTGACGGAGATCTACACGCTGATGGAACGCGGTGTGGTCGACGGCTTCGGTTGGCCGATTCAGGGGATCTTCGATTTCAGCTGGGAGAAGGTGGCCAGGTACCGCGTGGAGCCCGGCTTCTACTCGGCCGACATCAACGTGCTGCTCAACAAGAAGAAGTGGGACGAACTCCCGCCGGAAGCGCGTGATTTTCTTGCGCGCGAGATGATTGCACTCGAAAAGACCAACGCTGAACTGCAGCAGAAGAACGCATCCGAAAAAGCGCGGCAGGACGCCGCCGGTATCCGGGCGATCCGGTTCTCACCCGCCGAGGAAAAGAAGTGGCTCGATACCGCGAAGGAAGCTGGATGGGACGGTGTGATCAAGGCAAGCCCGGAACACGGCCCGGCATTGAAAAAACTGCTCACGAAATAGCCGCTTTGCGGCCATGTCGCATCGGCTCGCTGTTTTTCTGCGAAGAAAGGCGCTTGACGCGTACGACGCCCTGATCGTTGCGCTCGGTCACTTTGCAGGCCTAGCGATCGCGGCGATCGCCGTTTTTATCAGCGCGGAGGTCGTGCTGCGAAATGCGGGCGCCGGCACCATTGGCTGGCTTAACGAAGCAATCGAGTACCTGCTGTATCTATGCACGTTCGCCGCAGCGCCTTGGGCGCTGCGGCAGGGCGCGCACATTCGCGTTGACCTGCTACTGAGCGCGTTGCCGATGCGCGCTGCAATGGTGCTCGAGCGCTTCGCCGACGCGTCCGGGGCGATCGTCTGCGCGGCCTACTGCTGGTTCGGCTCGCAAACGGCATGGGTCGCGTATCGCCAAGGCACAGTTCAGTACAAAAGTTTCGCGACGCCCGAGTGGCTGCTCTTCGCGGTGACGCCGGTGTGCGCGCTGCTGCTGGCCGTCGAGTTCGTCATCCGCTACCGACGCGCCTCTTTGCATGACGAGCCGCTTCCCACCGGCGCCGGGCCATAACGCATGTCTTGGTATGTTTCGCTTCTCGTGATGATGGGACTCGTGCTGGGTGGCATGGCGATCGGTTTGCCGGTCGCGTTCGCTTTTCTGGGCGCAAATCTCGTCGGCGCCTTCATTTTCTTCGGCGGCGTTACCGGGCTCGCGACGCTCGTGCCGGAGATCGTCGAGGCAACGGCAAGCTTCACTTTCGTTCCCATTCCGCTGTTCCTCCTGATGGGCGAGATCCTGTTGCAGACGGGCGTAGCCTTCCGCGCGATCGAAGCAATCGACCGACTGATCGCACGTGTGCCGGGGCGCCTTCCGGTTGTCGCGATCGTCGGGGGAACCGTTTTCTCCTCGCTCTCGGGCTCGACCGTCGCGAATACAGCGATGCTGGGGAGCGTGATGCTTCCCGACATGCTGCGACGGGGTTACAGCGAGGACATCGCCATGGGTCCGATCATGGCGGTCGGCGGAGTCGCCATGCTTGTTCCGCCGTCTGCGCTGGCGGTACTGCTGGCGAGCCTGGCAAACATCTCGGTATCGCAGTTGCTGATTGCAGGAATCGTCCCTGGCTTGATGATGAGCGCGCTTTTCGTCGTCTACGTAATCGGACGCTGTGTGCTCGAGCCGGGCATCGCGCCCCGCGACGATGTGCAACAGATGCCCTTCCGCGAAAGAATCATGCCATTCCTCGCGTACGTCGTGCCGTTGTCGGGAATTTTCGCAGTTGTGGTCGGCACGATCTTCCTCGGCTGGGCATCGCCTTCGGAATCGGCGGCGCTGGGATGCGTTGCCTCGGCAATCGCCGCCGCCGCCTATGGATGCTTTTCGCGCGCGGCCTTGGCGAAGGCCTTGCGCGAGACCGGAAAGGTCACGACGATGATCCTGCTGATCATCGCTGGCTCGATGACCTTCTCGCAAATTCTCGCCGTTTCCGGTGCCACCGATGGGCTTCTCGCGGCCACGAATTCGCTCGAACTCTCGAAGCTCGGCGCCGTGCTGCTGATGCTGGCGCTACTGCTTTTTCTCGGTGCTTTCATGGACCAGGTGAGCATGCTGCTGCTCACGCTGCCGTTCTTCCTGCCGTTGGCGACTTCGCTCGACGTCGACATGCTCTGGCTCGGTGTGCTGTTCCTCATCGCCATGGAGGTCAGCCTGCTGACGCCGCCCTTCGGGTTGCTGCTTTTCGTGATGCGTGGTGTCGCGCCATCGACCATCACCATGGAGTCGGTCATCCGGGCGGCAGTTCCGTTCGTGGTCATCGAGCTCGCAGTGATGGCGACCCTGATCGCGCTTCCCGAGTTGGGCACCTGGCTGCCGAGGCTCGTGCAGTGATTGTCGTGTTCGAAAGGCCCCGTCCCGATCAACCCGGAGTCCAGAAATGATTGCCGAACTCGTCACTTTCCAGCTGCCGCCGTCGATGACTCGCGACGAGGCCATGGCCGCCGCTCGTGCAACGGTCGCGAAATGGCAGGCCGATCCCGATCTGATTCGAAAGCACTTCCTGCTCGAACCAGGCAACCGGACGAGCGGCTTCTATTTGTGGACGTCGCGTGAAGCCGCCGAACGTGCGCACGACGCAACGTTTCGCCAGGGAGTTCGCGAGCGTTTCGGAAGCGATCCCGAGATACGCTATTTCGACGTGATGATGGTGCTCGACAACCTCAGCGGCGAAGTCGTAGAGGATCTCGGGCGGCCAGTACGGTCGAAGGACGCAGGCGATCGCGCCTGACGCCGGCGCCCGGAGAACGCGGCGTACCGGCCCGGACAGGTGTCGGCCGGGATCGCGGCGGCCATGGCTTCGCCGGCGCATTGCGCCAGAATGCGCACGTAGCGCTCGTTCCCCCGGGAGGCTCCGATGCGATTCGTGCCCGTCACCGAAACGATCTTCCGGCTCCTGCGCCCGGCGTTTGTCGCAGCCGTTGCGCTGTCGGGCAGTGCTGGCGCGTTCGCGGCCGGCCCCGCGCCGGCGATCGATACGCTGAGCGCCGTCGACGCGGTGCAGGCGGTCTGCGACGGACGCATCGAAAGCCAGGCACTGATGCAAGCCTATCTGGAGCGTGCGCGTGCGCGCCCCGACCTGAACGCGTTCGTCACGCTCGACGAGGCGCCGGCGCTGCGCGCCGCGCGTGCGGCCGACACCTCGCGCAGCGCGCGCGGGAAGTGCCTTCCGCTCGACGGACTGCCCATCGTCGTCAAGGACAACATCCACGTCGCCGGGATGCGAAACACCGCGGGCACGCCGGCGCTGAAGGACTTCGAGCCGAGCACCGACGCGCCGGTCGTGCGCAAGCTTCGCGACGCCGGCGCGATCGTGATGGGCAAGACCAACATGCACGAACTCGCCTTCGGAATCAGCGGCTACAACATGGTGTTCAAGTCCGGTGAGGCGTACGGCGTGCGCAACGCCTACGACCCGACGCGGATGGCCGGCGGTTCATCGTCCGGCAACGGCGCTGCGATCGGCGCACGCATCGCGCCCGCGGGCATCGGCACCGACACCGGCGGCTCGGTGCGCATTCCGTGCTCGTTCAACGGGTGCGCAGCGCTGCGGCCCACCGTCGGGCGCTATCCGCAGGCGGGCATCACGCCGATTTCGCATACGCGCGACACGGCCGGGCCGATGGCCGTGTCGATGTTCGACGTCGAATTGCTCGATCGCGTGATCAGCGGCGACGCCCCGGTGCAGGCGGCGGATCTGTCGGGCGTGCGCCTGGGTGTCGTCGCGCCGCTGTATGCCGATCTCGATGCCGACACGCGCGTCGCGACGGAGGCGGCGCTCGACAGGCTGCGCGCGGCCGGTGCGACGCTGGTCGACGTGGAGATGCCGCAGTTGATGGAACTGAACGGCCGGATCGGCTTTCCGCTGGCGCTCTTCGAGGCGCACGACGACGTGGCGGGCTACCTGGAGCACCATTCCACCGGCGTCACGCTCGAGCAGCTCGCCCGGCAGATTGCCAGCCCCGACGTGAGGGCGACCTACGAGAGCTTCGTGCTGCCGCGCAAGCTGCCGGGCACCGACGGCAGCGCGGTCGACGCGCAGCCGGTCTACGAGGCGGCGATGCGCGACGCGCGACCGGCGCTGCAGAAGCTCTACGCCGACACCTTCCGGCAGAATCGGCTCGACGGAATCGTGTTTCCGACGGTGCCGGCGGTCGCGATGCCGGCGAACCCGGAGTCGAGCAGCCTGGAAAACTTCGTGCGCTACATCCGCAACACCGATCCGGGCAGCAACGCCGGAGTGCCGGGCATCACGCTGCCGGTGGCGCTCGGCGCGACGACGCGTCTTCCTGTCGGCCTCGAAATCGACGGGCCCGCCGGCAGCGATCGCAGGCTCGTCGCGATCGGCATGGCTCTCGAGAAGGTATTCGGGCGGCTCGCGCCGCCGGCACGCTGAGGCGCGCCGGTGCGTGCCGCCCGAGCGCGGCGGCGACCTACCGGACCGCGGCGAGCATGTAGGCGACGGCGTCGCGCACTTCCTGGTCGGTGAGTTTTCCGTTGCCGCCGCGCGGGGGCATCGCGCGTATGCCGTGGATCGCGTGCTGGTCGAGCACGTCGACGCCCTGGGCCAGCCGCGGCTTCCAGGCGGCCTTGTCGCCGTGCTTGGGCGCGCCCGCGACGCCGCTTTCGTGGCAGACGCCGCAGGTTCCCTTGTAGATCTTCTCGCCGGCGGCAACGTCACCGGCGCTCGCCTGCTTCGGCGCCGCCTCGCCGGCGGCCGGCGCCGTCGTGGCGGGTGCGGCCGCGGCGGGCGCAGCTGCGGCGGGCGCAGCGGGTGCGGGCGCCGCGGCGGCAGTCGCAGCCGCAGCTGCCGGAGCCGCGCCGGCGGCTGGCGTGCCGTTCTGCGTGGCCGCGGTTCCGGCGGATTGCGCGCCGGCGACTTCCAGGCGTCCGACCGGTTGCAGGCGCGTGGCGATCGCCTCCGGCGTCATCGCGTCGGCGCCCGTGCCGGTACGCTTCGTCGTCTGCACGTAGGTGGCGATCAGGGTGATGACGACGATCGGGACGAGGAACGCGAGAACGACGACGGTGATCAGTTGACGCGGAGTGTTGATGAAAGACTGATGCTCGTCGCTCATGCCTGCGCCCCCGGAGAGGAATCGGAGCGGGGGATTATAGCCGCCGGGTCCTGTGCTTCGAAGGCTCCGACCCCGCGGCGGGGGCGCCTGCGAGTCGACCCCGGTGCGGCGGACAGGGCGCCTGTCGGCCGCCGACAGGCGTACGGATTGCTCCTCGCGGATTTTTCACTCGGGGGGTCGGCGATGAAGGTGCTGCTGTGGATTGTCGTGATCATCTTCCTGATCGGACTGCTGGTCGTGATCGGAACCGGGAAACTGATCTTCTGAAGAAGGCGCTCGGCCGTCCGCCCGGCTGTCGTATGCTCCGGCACTGAGAACGTGTGAACCAATCGGCCACGCCCGGGCGGCGGCCTCGAGCCGCATTGTCGAGCGAAGATCGGAGGATTTCCCGGCATGACCCGCGGAGCCGGAAGGGCGCTGAGTTACATCCTGCTGCTCGTACCCGCATTGCTGGCCGCGCAACCGCTGCAGGCTCCCCAGCCCAGCCCGGGCCTGATGCCGAACGCCGCGCGCGGCAAGGCGCTGTACGACCGGAACTGCGCCAGCTGCCACGGCGCCGCGCTGCAGGGAACCGAGCAGGGGCCGCCGTTCCTGAACCGGATCTACGAGCCTTCGCATCACGGCGACGTTGCATTCCAGCTCGCCGTGCGCAACGGCGTTCGCGCACATCACTGGAAGTTCGGCGACATGAAGCCGGTCCCCGGACTGAGCGCCGACGAAGTCGCGCACATCGTCGCCTACGTCCGTTCGAGGCAGCGTCTCGCCGGCATTCGGTAGCCGCCGGGCGAGCGCATTGAGCCAGGCCGTCCTCACCGTCACGCCGAACCCGTCGATCGACGTGGCGGCGAGCACCGAGCGGATCACGCCCGAGCACAAGCTGCGCTGCGCCGGACTGCATCGGGATCCGGGCGGGGGCGGCATCAACGTCGCCCGCGTGCTCGCGCGGCTGGGGACCGACTGCCTGGCGCTGTTCCCGGCCGGAGGCGCGCTCGGCATGCTGCTGCAGCAGCGGCTCGACGAGGAAACGGTGCCGGCGCTCGCGCTTCGCATCGACGGGGAGACCCGCGAATCGTTCACCATCCTCGAACGTGCGAGCGGGCGCGAATATCGATTCGTGCTGCCCGGGCCGCATCTCGCCGAACACGAGTGGCAGGCGTGCCTCGATCGCGTCGCGTCGCTGCTCGACGCCTTTCCGTGGGTGGTGGCGAGCGGCAGCCTGCCCGAAGGCGTGCCCTCCGATTTCTATGCACGCCTGGCGCGCCTCGTTCGCGGCCGGGGAGGCCGCATCGCGGTCGACGCGTCGGGTGCCGCGCTGGCCAACGCGCTCGACGAGGGGGTAGACCTCGTGAAGCCGAACCTGCGCGAGCTGCGCGAGCTGACCGGCGAGCCGCTCGAGACCGAGCAAGAGTGGATGCGCGCCGCCGACGAGATCGTGCGCAGCGGCCGGGCGCAGATCGTCGCGCTATCGCTCGGCCACCGCGGTGCGCTGCTCGCGACCACCGGCGAGAGGGTCCGGGCGCCTGCGCTCGACGTGCCGATCGCCGGTACCGTCGGCGCGGGCGACAGCTTCCTGGCAGCGACGGTATGGCGCCTGAGCTGCGGCGGCTCGCTCGACGACGCGCTGCGGCACGGCGTGGCCGCCGGTACGGCCGCGTTGCTCTTGCCGGGAACGAGCCTGGCGCAGCCGGCGGACGTCTTGCGGCTGGCGCCGCAGGTGCACCCGGTCGAGCGCAGTCGCGCTCGCCCGGGCTGAACGACGTACGATGACGCGTTTCGTTTCGTTCGACCAGGAGGCGCCATGCAGGCTCGCGACGTGATGTCCAGTCCCGTGATTTCCGTCGACGAGAACGCATCGGTCGTCGACGTCGCGCGGCTGCTCCTGCGCAACGGGATCAGCGGCGTGCCGGTGCTCGGCGCCGACGGACGGCTGCTCGGCATCGTCAGCGAGGGCGATCTCGTGCGTCGCGTCGAAAGCGGCACCGAGCGCGAGCCGTCGTGGTGGCTGCGCCTGTTCGGCGAAAGCGACGAGCGCGCGCGCGACTACGCGAAGACGCACGGCCGGCGGGTCACCGACGTGATGACGCGCAACGTGGCCACCGTGCGCGAGGACGCGAGCCTGCCCGAAATCGCCGCGCTGCTCGAGCGCAACCGCATCAAGCGCGTGCCGGTGATGCGCGGCGACGAAGTGGTCGGCATCGTGAGCCGCGCGAACCTGCTGCAGGCGCTCGCGTCGTCGTCGGTGCGGCCGGGCGCGAGCGTCGATGTCGACAGCGCCGATCGGTCGCTGCGCCAGCGCATCGACGACGAGATGCGCCGCGCCGGCCTGGACACCGCGTTCGTCAATGTCGTCGTCGCCGACGGCGTCGTCTGGCTGTGGGGCGCCGTGCGCTCCGACGAACAGGTCGACGCCGCACGCGCCGCCGCCGAGCACGTCACCGGCGATCCGCAGGTAGTGCAGAACCGGCTGTCGGTCTTTCCGGCGTCGGTGCAGCGGGTGATGTGGGCCGAGTGAAATGTGCCGGCGGTGTGCCGACGGCGCTACGCCGAGTCGCGCGCTGCCGCGTGCTCCTCGGGTGAAGCCGGCGCCGGCTGCTCCTCGATCGGCTCGACGTGCGTGGTCAGCCGGGTGCCGGTGCGACGCTGGACCGCGTCCTCGATTTCGTCGGCCAGCGCGTGCGCGCGGGCCACGCTCCACGATCCCGGCACCCACAGGTCGACCTGGGCGAAGCGCAGCGGCCCCGAGGTGCGCGTCTTCAGGTTCGCGAAGCGACACGGCGGCGGCGCGAGTTCACCCAGCACGTGCTCGATGCGGGCGACGTCGTCCTCGTCCTGCGCACGGTCCATCAGCCCGCCCACCGCGCGGTGCATCAACTGCCATCCTTCGCGCAGGATGTTGAACGCCACTGCGGCGGCGACGAGCGGATCGATCCAGCCGTAGCCGGTGGCGCCGGCAAGCCCCACGCCGACGACCACGCCG
This sequence comes from Burkholderiaceae bacterium, assembly GCA_023954015.1. Taxonomy (GTDB): domain Bacteria; phylum Pseudomonadota; class Gammaproteobacteria; order Burkholderiales; family Burkholderiaceae_E; genus Zeimonas. The sequence continues at coordinate 53,861 of JAMLIS010000001.1, read as the reverse complement.
GCGGTCGTCCAGACGTCGGTCATCAGATGGCGCGAGTCGGCCTCGAGCGCGAACGAGCGATGGGCGCGGCCGACCTGCAGCAGGACGCGCGCGACGGCGAAATTGACGACGCTCGCGGCCACCGACAGCGCCGTGCCGATGCCCAGGTGAGCCAGCGGCTTCGGGTGGACGAGCCGCTCGGCGGCGAAGAACAGGATGGCGGCGGCCGCCACGAAGATCATCGCGCCTTCGAGCCCGGCCGAGAAGTACTCGGCCTTGCCGTGTCCGTACGGATGATCGTCGTCGGGCGGAACGCGCGCATACGAGACCATCGCCAGGGCGAAGGACGCGCCGATCAGGTTGACGATCGACTCGGCGGCGTCCGACAGGTAGCCGACCGAACCGGTGAGCCACCATGCGCCGGACTTCAGGGCGATCGTGACGAAGGCGGCGGCGATCGACAGCAGCAGCGCCTGCTGGGGCGTGAAAGTGCGCATCGGAATGCGAAGGAGCATACCCGCTGCGCATCGTGCGCCGCCGACGGGCAGGCTACAATCGCGGGCTCGCGCCCGTAGCTCAGCGGATAGAGTACTGGCCTCCGAAGCCAGGGGTCGCTGGTTCGATCCCAGCCGGGCGCGCCACTCAGACGGACCAGTCCTCGAGCCGGGGCGCTTCCACCCGCTCGAACTCGCGCACGTTGTTCGAAACGAGGATCGGCCCTTCGCTGCGTGCGTGAGCCGCGATGTGGAGGTCGTCCACGCCGATCGTGCAGCCCTTGCGTTCGAGCGCGGGCACGCGGATTGCTTCTGCCCGCCGAAAATTCCGATGACCGACCAAGAACCTGGCGGAGTGCGGCCGCACCCGGTGCATGCCGACCTCGCCACGTTGGGAGCGGATCCGTTTCGCCTGCTCGTCGAGAGCGTGCAGGACTACGCGATCTTCCTGCTCGACGTGCGCGGTCGCGTCGTCACGTGGAACGCGGGCGCACAGCGCATCAAGGGCTACGAGGCGCACGAGATCATCGGTCGTTCGTTCGAGACCTTCTATCCGGAAGACGCGATCCGCTCGCAGTGGCCGCAACAGGAGCTGCGGGCCGCCGGCGAGAAGGGGCGCTTCGAGGACGAGGGGTGGCGCCTTCGCAAGGACGGCAGCCGCTTCTGGGCGAGCGTGATCATCACCGCGCTGCGTGACGACAGCGGCAAGCTGGTCGGCTTCGCCAAGGTCACGCGCGACCTCACCGAGCGCTGGCGATACGAGGAGGAATTGCGCCGCCGCGAAGAGCAGGTGCGCCTGCTGGTCGACGCGGTCAAGGATTACGCGATCTTCCTGGTCGACGCCGAAGGGCGCGTGCAGACCTGGAACGCCGCCGCGACTTCGCTCACCGGCTACGAGACCGCCGACGTGCTGGGGCGCGACTTCAGCGAGTTCTACCCGCCGTCGGAGATCGCCGCCGGGGCACCGGCGCTCGATCGGGCGCGCGCGCTCGAGGAGGGCCGCAGCGAGCGCGAACGCTGGTACCTGCGCAAGGATCGCTCGATGTTCTGGTCGAGCACCGTGCTGACGCCGGTGCTGGACGGTGCCGGGGCCTTGCGCGGCTACGCCCAGGTCGTGCGCGACCTGACCGATCCGCGGCGGCTGCACGAGCTGGAAGACTCGAGTCGGCGCACGAGCGAGTTTCTCGCGATGCTCGCGCACGAACTGCGCAATCCGCTGGCGCCGATCCGCAATGCCGTCAGCCTGCTCGGCGCGCATCCGGCCTTCCCGCAGGAGCTCGGCGCGGCGCGAGCGGTGATCGACCGGCAGCTCGCGCAGCTCACGCGCCTGGTGGACGATCTTCTCGACATCGGCCGAGTCGCCACCGGCAAGGTGCGCCTGGATCGCCGCCCGCTCGACTACCGCGACGTCGTCCGGTCGAGCGTCGATGCGGTCCTTCCGCTGGCGCGCGCGCGCAGCCACCGTCTTTCGCTTTCGCTGCCCGACGCGCCGATCCCGCTGCTCGGCGATGCGGCGCGCCTGGCGCAGTCGTTGCAGAACCTGTTGAACAACGCGATCCGCTATACCGACGACGGCGGCGACATCCGCATCGAGGTGCGGGTCGACGGCAAGCACAGCGTCACCTGCGTGCACGACAACGGCCGTGGCATGCCCGCCCACGAGCTCGAGCGGGTCTTCGAGCTGTTCACCCAGCTCGACGGCGGCGGCGCTTCGGCCGGGCAGGGGCTCGGCATCGGCCTGAGCCTGGCGCGGACGCTGGTGGAGCAGCACGGCGGCACGTTGACGGCTGCCAGCGACGGCCCCGGCTGCGGTAGCGTGTTCACGATGCAGCTGCCGATGCACGAGACGGCGGCGAGCCTCCAGCCGGCGGCACCCGCGCTTTCGTCGGGCGTCGCCGGCGCCGCGCGCGTGCTCGTCATCGACGACAACCGCGATTCGACCGACACCATGGTGCAGGTGCTGCAGCTTCTCGGCCAGGATGCGCGCGGCGCCTACGGTGCCGACGACGGCGTCCGCGTCGCGGCGTCGTTCCGCCCGCAGATCGTGCTGCTCGACCTGAACATGCCCGACGGCGACGGCTTTTCCGTGATGCGGCGGCTGCGACAGCAGTCGACCGAGCCGATGTACGTCGCGGCGATGACCGGCTACGGCCAGGCGAGCGACCGCCGACGAACGCTCGAGGCGGGCTTCCAGGCGCACCTGACCAAACCGGTGGACGTCGAGCGGCTGCGCAAGCTGCTCGTGAGCGCAACGGCCGCCAACGCGCTGTAGCGCTCGCGCTTCGGGTCCGGCGCTATGCGGCGGCCGCCGCGCCCTGCGCCGGTCCGAGCGGCAGTTCGGTCGTTCGCTTGATCTCCTGCAGCACGACGCTCGATTCGACGCCGCGCACGCCCGGTACGCGCATCAGCCGGTGCAGCATGAACTGCGCGAACGCGTCGAGGTCGGCGGCGACGACGCGCAGCAGGTAATCGTAGGGCCCGGTTACCGAGTAGCACTCGAGCACTTCGGGCAGCAGTTGCACCGCGCGGTTGAAGTCCTCGTTCTGCGCTTCGCCATGGCGCTCGAGCGAGACGCGCGTGTAGGCGATCACGCTCAGGCCGAGCCGTGCCGGGCGCAGCAGCGTCACGTAGCGGTCGATGAGGCCGGCCTGCTCGAGCCGCTGGATGCGGCGGCTGATCTGCGAGGCCGACAGGTGGACGCGCTCGCCGAGCGCGGGGTTGGTGGCGCGGCCGTCGCGTTGCAGCGCGGCGAGCAGCTGGATGTCGATGCGGTCGAGCGGAATCATCGATCGGTCTCCTGCGAGCGATTTCCTGCACGTTTCGTGCGCGCGCGTCGCGGAGCCGCCGACCATACGCGTGAAACGTGCGCCGTTTACCGCATAGCATTGCACGGATAGACCCCGAACAAGCGGCCACCCGGCCCCGTCCGCCATGAACGCGCCCGATCTCCCCGTCGCGGTGCGCTCTGCGCTCACCGGCTACCGTCTCTCCGATGCGGTCTGTGCCGGCGCAGGGCGCGTCTTCGTCACCGGCACCCAGGCGCTGGTGCGCCTTCCGCTGATGCAGCGCGCGCTCGACGCCGGGCGCGGGCTGGACACCGCGGGTTTCGTCAGCGGCTACCGCGGCTCTCCGCTGGGCGCCTACGACCAGCAGCTGTGGAAGTACCGTGAGCGCCTCGACGAGGCGCGCATCCGCTTCCTGCCGGCCGTCAACGAGGAACTGGCCGCCACCGCGGTGCTCGGTTCGCAGGAGGTCGAGAGCGACCCGGGTCGCAGCGTGCAGGCGGTGTTCGGCCTGTGGTACGGCAAGGGGCCGGGCGTCGACCGCGCGGGTGACGCGCTCAAGCACGGCAACGCGCGCGGTGCCTCGCCGCACGGCGGCGTGCTCGTCGTCGCCGGCGACGACCACGGCTGCGTGTCGTCGGCGTTCTCGCACCAGAGCGACTTCGCGATGATGTCCTGGCGCATGCCGGTGCTCAGCCCGGCGAGCGTGGCCGAGCTGATCGAGTTCGGACTGTACGGCTGGGCGCTTTCGCGCGCCTCGGGCACGTGGGTCGGCATGAAGGCGATCTCCGAGGTCGTCGAGAGCGCCGCGAGCGTCGACCTCGATCCGATCGTCGCCGGGGTGCCCGAGCCGGTGTCCGAGGATTTCTTCGTCGCCGACCGGTCGCTCGGCAGCCTGCACCTGCGTCCCGACGACGTTCCCAGCCCGTCGATCGAAGCGCGCATGGCGATGCGCCTCGACGCGGTGCGTGCATTCGCGCGCCTTCGTTCGATCGACCGCATCGTCGCCGACGCGCCGCACGCGCGAGTGGGCATCGTCACCTGCGGCAAGGCGCATCGCGACCTGCTCGAGGCGCTGCGGCGCATCGAGCTGACGCTCGACGACCTGGCGCGTGCCGGCGTGCGCGTCTACAAGATCGGTCTCGCGTATCCGATCGAGCCCACGCGCGCGCTCGCCTTCGCGCAAGGACTCGAAGAGGTGCTCGTCGTCGAGGAGAAGGGGCCGGTCGTCGAGCAGCAGCTGCAGGCGCTGCTGTACAACGCGCCTGCAGGTGCGCGGCCGGCGATCCTCGGCAAGCGCGACGCCGGCGGCGCGCCGCTGCTGTCCGAGGTCGGCGAGCTGCGCCCTTCGCGCGTGCTGCCGGTGCTCGCGGGCTGGCTCGCGCGGCACTTCCCGTCGCTCGACCGGCGCGATCGCATCGACGCGTTCGTGCGTCCGCCGCTGCCGTCGAACGCGGCCGACGCGATACGGCGCATTCCGTTCTTCTGCTCGGGTTGTCCGCACAACACGTCCACCCGGGTGCCCGAGGGATCGCGTGCGCAGTCGGGCATCGGCTGCCACGGCATGGCGATGTGGATGGAGCGTTCCACGACCGGGCTGGTGCAGATGGGCGGCGAGGGGGTCGACTGGGTCGCGCACGGTGCGTTCACGAAGACGCCGCACGTGTTCCAGAACCTCGGCGACGGAACGTATTTTCATTCGGGCTCGCTGGCGATCCGCCAGTCGGTGGCGGCGGGCGCCAACGTCACGTACAAGATCCTGCACAACGACGCGGTCGCGATGACCGGCGGGCAGCATCCGGACGGCACGGTGAACGCCGCGTCGATCGCGCGCCAGGTGCGCGCCGAAGGCGTCGAGCGCATCGCCCTCGTCTCCGACGATCCGCAGCCGCATCGGCGCAACGCCGCCGCCTTCCCCGCCGGCACCACCTTCCATCATCGGCTCGAACTCGATCTCGTGCAGCGCGAATTGCGCGACACGCCGGGCGTGACGGCGCTCGTCTACGACCAGACCTGTGCCGCCGAGAAGCGCCGGCGTCGCAAGCGCAACGAGTATCCCGACCCGCCGCGGCGCCTCTTCATCAACGAGGCGGTCTGCGAAGGCTGCGGCGACTGCAACGAGAAGTCGAACTGCCTGTCGGTGGTTCCCGTCGACACGCCCGACGGACGCAAGCGGAGAATCGACCAGAACAGCTGCAACAAGGACTACCGCTGCGCCGACGGCTTCTGTCCGAGCTTCGTTTCGGTCGAGGGGGGGCAGCCGCGCCGGCGCTCGTCGGCGCTCGACCGCGCGGGCTTCGATGCGCTCGTCGCGCGCCTGCCCGAGGCGGCCCGCCGCGACTGGCACGGTCCCTGCGACCTGCTCGTCACCGGCGTGGGCGGCACCGGCGTGGTCACCGTCGGCGCGGTCATCGCGATGGCCGCGCATCTCGAAGGACGGCACGCGTCGGTGCTCGACTTCATGGGTTTCGCGCAGAAGGGCGGCAGCGTCCTGTCGCACGTGCGGCTGGCGGTCGACGCCGCCGCGTTGAACCAGGTGCGCATCGACACGCAGCAGGCCGACGCGGTGCTCGCCTGCGATCCGGTGGTCGCCGCCGGCGACGATGCGCTGCAATCGGTGAGCCACGGCCGCACGCGCATCGTCGTCAACCGGCACGTGCTGCCGATGGCGATGCAGGTCACCCGGCCCGACGCGAAGGTGCCGGTGGACGCGCTGCTCGCGAAGCTGTACGCGGCGGCCGGCGACGACCGCGTTGCGGTCTTCGATGCGCAGATGCTGTCGCGCCGGGCGATCGGCGACACGATGGGTGCGAACATCGTGCTGCTCGGCTATGCCTGGCAGTGCGGGCTGGTTCCGGTGTCGAGCGCCGCGATCGAGCGGGCGATCGAACTGAACGGCGTGGCGGTCGACGCGAACCGGCTGGCGTTCCGTCTCGGGCGGGCCGCGGCGCACGATGCGGTCGCGCTCGACGCGTTGCTCGCAACGAGCCAGGCGCCGAAGACGGCCGACGACGAGTCGCTCGCCGCCCTCGTCGATCGGCTCGAGGGGCGCCTGCGCGACTACCAGGACGAGCGCCTCGCGGCGCGCCTGCGCCGCCTCGTCGGACGCGTCGAGGCGGCCGAGCGGCCGTTGCGCGGCACCGGCGAGAAGCTCGAACTCGCCGAGATCGTCGCGCGCAACCACGCGAAGCTGCTCGCTTACAAGGACGAGTACGAGGTCGCGCGCCTGTACTCGTCCGAGGCCTTCCGTCGCTCGCTCGAAGAAGAATTCGAAGGTGAGTACTCGCTGAGCGTGCAGCTGGCGCCCCCGCTGCTGGCGCGTCGCGGCCCCGACGGCCTGCCGCGCAAGATGCGCTTCGGCGCGTGGATCTTCCCGGCCTTTCGCGCCCTCGCTTCGCTGCGCGGGCTGCGCGGCACCGCCTTCGACGTCTTCGGCTACACGCTCGAGCGGCGCGTCGAGCGCGCGCTCGCGCACGACTACGAAGCGCTGGTCGAGCAGCTGCTCGCGCGGCTCGAAGCCGGAACGCTGGCCGGGGCCTGCGCGCTCGCGGCAACGCCGGACGCCATCCGCGGCTACGGCCACGTGAAGATGCGTAACCTGGTGCAAGCGAAGCGGCGAGAGTGGGCGCTCGCACGCGGAATGGGATTCGAAGCTCCCGTGTCGCCGGTCGTGCGTCGTGCCGTGGAGGCGGCGGCTGCGTCGCCGGCGGCGCCCGTCTCGGTGGCCGTGCAGCGAACGAACTGACACGCTCCTACAATCGGGCGACGCAGCTTTCCGCCCCCGCCATGCCAGAAGATCCCGGCTTCGGACGAGCGTTCGCCACACGCCTGGCCGAGGCCGGCCGCGAAGGCGACGCCTCGTTCGCCGCGCCCAGCGTCGGGGTGCACCGCGCATCGACCGTGCTGTTCGACACGCTCGCGGCCACCGACGCCGCCGGCGCTGCGGTTGCCGCCGGCCGCTGGCGCGCGACCACCTACGGAACCGTCGGCACGCCGACGACGATGGCGTTGATGGACGCGCTGTGCGAGATCGAGGGCGCCGGATGCGCGGTGCGCGCGAGCCTGATGCCGTCGGGCCTGGCCGCGATCACCACCGCGCTGCTCGCGGTGCTCGCGCCGGGCGATCACCTGCTGGTCGCCGATTCCTCGTACGGCCCCACGCGCGTGTTCTGCGACGGAATGCTGGCGCGCCTGGGCGTGGCGACCACCTATTACGAGCCGACGATCGGCGCCGGCATCGAAGCGTTGCTGCGCCCCGAAACGAAGCTGATCTGGCTCGAGAGCCCGGGCAGCTACACCTTCGAGGTGCAGGACGTTCCGGCGATCTGCGCGATCGCGCGCGAGCGCGGCATCGTGACGATGATCGACAACACCTGGGCGTCGCCGGGGTTCGCGCGCCCCTTCGACTGGGGCGTCGACGCGTCGGTGCTCGCATTGACGAAATACTGGGGCGGGCACTCGGACGTGCTGATGGGCGCCGTCGTCGTGCGCGAGGCACTGTGGCCGAAGCTGTGGGCCGCCGTCCGCCAGCTCGGACAATGCGCGAGCAGCGACGACGCGTACCTGGTGCTGCGCGGCCTGCGCAGCGTCGAGGTGCGCATGCGGCGCCACGAGGCCAATGCGCTCGAGATCGCGCGCTGGCTCGAAGCGCGCGCCGAAGTCGCGAAGGTGCTGTATCCGGCGCTGGCCTCGCATCCGCAGCACGCGTTGTGGCGACGCGATTTCTCGGGAGCGAGCGGGCTGCTCTCGTTCGAACTGGATCGGGCGTTGTTCGCGCCGGCGCACGACGAAGTCCACGCCCACGACGACCCGGGGCGCGCGAGCGATCGCGAGCGCATCGCGCTCGCTGCGCTCTGCGAACGGCGCCGGCACTTCGCGATCGGCTACTCGTGGGGCGGCTTCGAGAGCCTGGTCATGCCCGCGCGCATCGACCGGATGCGCACCGCGCGGCCATGGACGGGCGGGCCGCTGGTGCGGCTGCATGTCGGCCTCGAGGATCCGGCCGATCTGCTCGCCGACCTGGCCGAAGGACTGGAGGCGATGCGGCGCGCGCTCGCGGCGAGCGGCCGCGGCTGAGCGCTCCCGCCGCTGGCATTTTCAGGCCGCGCGCCGGCTGCGCTGCCAGGGCCAGTGCCTTCCCGGTTCGCGTCCCGTGACCAGGTAGTCGAGCACGCCGCGGTCGTGCAGGCCGATCTCGATGAAGCGGCGCGCCGCCTCGCGGCCGGCGAACAGCAGTTCGTCCGCCTCGGCGAGCTTCCAGTCGTCGGTCGGCAGCAGCGTTTCGCGGCCCGAGCGCAGCACGAGCAGTGCGGTGGCTTCGATGCGCCGACTGCGATCGTGCGGATCGCGCAGCAGGTCGCCGAGTCGCAGCGGCGGGCGCGTCGCCGAATCGTCGCGCGTCGGACGGGACGGTCCGTCGCCGTCGCCGGCCGACTTGCGGCTCGCGGGCGCCGGCGGCGCGACGCCGTGCTCGCACAGCGCGGGCGCCTGTTCGCGGTCGATGCGCACCTCCCAGGTGGCAGGCGCCTGCTTGCCGCTGGTGTCGCGCAGCCGATGGATCACCCGATCGGCCCACGCGTCGGTCTGCCGGCGCACCTGGCCGAGGAAACGCACGAGCAACGGCGAGGTGAGCAGCGCCACGCATTCGTCGGCGACGATCTCGCTCGGGCGCATCACGAGATCGGCGCGGAAGTTCTCGAAGAGCACCGCGTTGTCGGCTTCGTTCTGGCGCAGGACGACGAACAGCGAGCCGTTGATCGACTGGGCGAGCCGTGCGATCGCGAGATTGCGCAGGTCGCTCGAGGTGCCCACGACGATCGATTGCGCGGTGGCGATGCCGGCGCGCTCGAGGACCGCGCGCCGGGTGCCGTCGCCGACGATCACCTCGATGTCGTCGTCGGCGTCGGCCTGCGGCGTCGGCTCGATGACGCGCACGTCCGCGCCGTGCTCGCGCAGCCGTTGCGCGACCGCGCGGCCGAAGCGGCCGTAGCCGCAGACGATCCAGGTCCCGGCCGGCGGCGGCGCCAGCTCGCGCGCCAGCGGTGTTCCGCGCAACGCCGTGAGCCAGTCGAACAGGCGGTAGCAGCCGGGCGCGCGCAACGCCATCGCCAGCTGTTCGGCGAAGGCGAGGAAGGGGTCGACGATGCGCGCCGTGCCGGAGGCCTGCATCAGGGTCGCCGTCTCGGCGGTGTGCGAGCGCGCGATCATCGTCGCGCGCGGATTCAGCAGCGAGGCAGTGATCACTGCAGCGACGTTGGCCGCGTCGTCGTTCGTGAGCGCCAGCACCGCGCGGCAGCACGGGTGGCGCAGGCCCGCCCGCAGCAGCGTCTGCGGGCGGCTGGCATCGCCCTGGATCGCGACGATGTCGTTGCGAAAGTCCTCGAGCTCGAGCGCCTGCAGGCGCGCCGGGTCGATCTCCACGACGACGAAGCGCATGCCGAGGCGGTCGAAGACGCGGGTCAGTCGCAGTCCGGTGTCGCCGCAACCGAGCACCATCAGAAAGGGTTCGGCGATGCTGCGCACCCGGCGCTCGAAGCGGATGGCGGCGATCGCGCGCACGAACGAGACGTCCTGCACGGCGGCGAGCGCCGTGAGCAGCGTGTAGGTCCACGCGATCACCGACAGGTAGATGATGACGATCGCCCACATTCGCTGCGCGTCGGAGAAGGCGACCGGAACTTCTCCGAAGCCGATCGTCGTCGCCGTGTAGGTGACGAAGTAGAACGCGTGGAAGAAGCTCAACGGCGGGCTCGGACGGCCGTCGGCGTCGACGCCGGGAACCAGCGTGAATCCGGCTACCGAGATCGCGAACACGACGGTGACGAACAGCAACGGCACGCGCAGCCGGCGCAGCAGCAGGTGCAGCACGCTGGCGTGCGGCAGCGCCGCGCCGCGCGTTGCCGCGGCTTCGGCGCTGCGCGCGCCGCCGTCGTTCGGCGCGCCGGGCGGCGGCGCGGACGATTGCGACGCGGCTGTCGCGAGTTCGGAATCGCCGTCGGGCATTCGCTGCTCCGGCCTGCGGTCAGCGCCGGAAGGTCAGCGTCTCGGTGACCAGCAGGACGACCGACACGACGTTCGCCAGCAGCGCGCCGGCGGCCAGCGAGACGACGCTCGCCACGACGGTGTTTTCGTCGTGCAGCGTCTGCACGTGCGTGCCCCAGGTCCAGACGACGGCGGCGATCAGCAATTGGGCGTCTGCGACGAGGCTCGACGCCAGGTGTATCGCGCCCAGCTGCGTGCGATCGCCGAGCTTGAGGATCGTCGCGATGACGTTGACGATGATCGCGGCGAATAGCTCGCTCACCTCGTGGTGCGCCGCTTCGTCGATGTCGCCGTAGACGAAGCCGAAGTTCAGCGTCGCCGCCAGCAGGATGAAGAAACCGAATACGACCTTGCCGGTGTTCATGGGTTTTTCCGGTCACGGGGCTTGCACGGGTCTCGCCCGGCGGCAGCGAGCAGCGATCCGCAGCGAGTGTACTGCGGCCGCCCATGCGCCCAGCGGGCCGTGGCCGGCCGCGACCCGTGCTCGCCCGAGCAGGGGCCGGGGCGCGGCACCCGCTCGCGGCGGCGCATGCCTACAATCGTCCGAAGTCCCGGGCCACGCGGCCCGGCCGTTCGAACTTTCGCCACGGGTTGCGCAGATGCCCACCAGTCCGAATCCGTACCGCCAGGACCTCGACCGCAACGCCGCGAACCATGTCCCGTTGACGCCGATCAGCTTGGTGAGCTGGGCGGCGGACGTGTTCCCGGACCGCTGCGCGGCGATCCACGGCACGCTGCGCCTGACCTGGTCGCAGATGCTCGAGCGCGCGCGCCGCCTCGCGTCGGTGCTGGCGGCGCGCGAGATCGGACTCGGCGACACCGTCTCGGTCCTGCTGCCGAACACGCCGCCGATGCTCGACGCGCATTTCGGCGTGCCGATGACCGGCGCCGTGCTGAACACGATCAACACCCGCCTGGACGCGTCGACGGTCGCGTTCCAGTTGCGGCATTCGGGCGCCAAGGTGCTCGTCGTCGATCGCGAATTCGCGCCGCTCGCGCATCAGGCACTCGGGCGGCTGGCCGCCGAAGGCCGGCCGCTGCCTTTCGTCGTCGACGTCGACGATCCGATGTACGACGGCGCGGGCGAACGCATCGGGGCGCTCGACTACGAGAGCTGGCTCGCCGGCGGCGATCCGTCGCATCCGCGGAACCTGCCGGAGGACGAATGGGACGCGATCGGCCTGAACTACACGTCCGGCACCACCGGCGACCCGAAGGGCGTCGTCGTGCATCACCGTGGCGCCTACCTGAATGCGGTCGGCAACGTGCTGGCGTGGTCGCTGCCGCGCCATCCGGTCTACCTGTGGACGCTGCCGCTGTTCCACTGCAACGGCTGGTGCTTCCCGTGGACGGTGGCGGCGGTGGCCGGAACGAACGTCTGCCTGCGCCGCGTCGAGGCCAGGACGATCCTCGATCTCGTACGCGAGCACCGCGTCACCCACTACTGCGGCGCGCCGATCGTGCACGGCACGCTGATCGACGCGCCGGCCGAATGGAAACAGGGCATCGACTGGACCGTGCGCGCGATGGTGGCCGGCGCCGCGCCGCCGGCCGCGATGATCGAAGGCATGGAGCGCATGGGCTGGGAAGTCACGCACGTCTACGGTCTCACCGAGGTCTACGGTCCGGCCGCGGTGTGCGTGAAGCACGAGGCATGGAACGATCTCGATCTCGCCGGACGCGTCGAGCGCAATGCGCGGCAGGGCGTGCGCTACCAGGTGCAGGAGGGTCTCGACGTGCTCGATCCGAACACGATGCAGCCGGTTCCACGCGACGGCGAGACGATGGGCGAGGTGGCCTTTCGCGGCAACATCGTGATGAAGGGCTACCTGAAGAACCAGCGCGCCAGCGCCGAGGCCTTCGCCGGCGGCTGGTTCCACACCGGCGACCTCGGCGTCGTGTACCCCGACGGCTACGTGAAGCTGAAGGACCGCGCGAAGGACATCATCATCTCGGGCGGCGAGAACATCAGCTCGATCGAGGTCGAGGATGCGCTGTACAAGCACCCGGCCGTGCTCGCCTGCGCGGTCGTCGCCAAGCCCGACGAGCGATGGGGCGAGACGCCGCTCGCCTTCGTCGAGCTGCGCGCCGACCGGGTGCCGCGCACGCCCGACGAAGCCGGCGCGCTGGCCGACGCGCTGATCGAGCACTGCCGCGCGCATCTGGCGCGCTACAAGGTGCCGCGCGAAGTGCGCTTCGGCCCGGTGCCGAAGACGTCGACCGGAAAGATCCAGAAGCACGTGCTGCGCGCGCAGGCGAAGTCGGCGTCGGCGATCGAATGAACGACGTCGTCGGCGTGATCGCTGCCGCCGGCCGCGCGACGCGGCTCGCTCCGTTGCCGTGCAGCAAGGAGCTGATGCCGATCGGCGTGCACCGCGAACCGGCCGAGCTGCGCGGGCGACCCAAGGTCGTCTCGCAGTACCTGCTCGAAAAGATGCGTGCCGCGGGAGCCGAGCGGATCTTCTTCGTCGTGCGCAGCGGAAAATTCGACATCGCCGACTACTACGGCGACGGTTCGCGCCTGGGGCTGTCGATCGCCTACCTGATGATGAACGAGCCGTGGGGGCCGCCGTTCAGCGCCGCCCAGGCCGCTGCATTCGTCGGCGACGCGATCGTGCTGTTCGGCTTTCCCGACATCCTGATCCAGCCCGAGGACTGCTTCGTGCGAGCGCGGGATCGCCTGCGCGAAACCGGCGCCGATGTCGTTCTCGGCCTGTTCCGGGGCGCGCCGACCGACGCGCTGGATCTCGTGCGCACGGACGCGCGCGGTCGCGTCGTCGAGCTGGTCACCAAGGAGGAGGCGCCGCCTCGCGGCGAAGCGGACACCGGCTACATGGTGGCGGCGTGGGGTCCCGGATTCACCCGCTTCCTGGTCGCGGAGACGCAGCGCCTGTCGGCGCTTGCACGCTCGGCGGCGCGCGGGCCGGCGCCGGACTGGCCGATGGGCGCGGTCTTCGCCGCTGCGATCCGCGCCGGTCTGCACGTCGACAGCCTGTTCCTTCCCGACGCACGATTTCTCGACATCGGCACGCCGGAGGGACTGGCGGCGGCCGGCGGATTCCCGGGAGTGTGGGCCGGATGCGGCGAACGGGAATGACGCCCGTGACCGATCCGCCCATCACGTTCCCGGTCGCCTTCTGGCTGGTTCCGTCGGAACCCTGGCGAAGCTCGCTCGCCCGGCGGATCGCTACCCTGGCCGCCGCGCATCGCAGCCCGGTTTTCGAGCCGCACGTCACGATCGAGGTGAATCGCGCAGGCAGCGGCGGTCCGTCGCTGGAGCCACTGCTGGCGAGCGTCGCAGCGTCCTTCGCGCCGATGACCTTCGTCGCCGGCGCGACCGCGCATTCCGAAGCGCATTTCAAGACGCTGTTCGTCGAGTTCGACGACCCGCGCCCGGCCGAGTTGCAGCGGCAACTGCGCGCCGGGCTCGTCGGTCCTGCGGACTATCTGCTGCGGCCCCATCTGAGCCTGCTCTATCGCGGCGGGCTCGCCCCGGAGCTTCGCGAGAGCCTGGCTGCGGCCCATCGCTTCGATGGCGAACGGATCGCTTTCGATTCGCTCGTTCTGGTACGGCCGGCGTCGGCCGGCGGCGATCTGTCGGATCCGGGGACGCTGGACACGTCGCTTCGTCGGACGCTCGGCTCGTGACGAGGCGGCCTGCGCGAGGCGGCCAGTACAATCGCCGTCCATGTTACCCGAGCAGAAATCGCGCATCGCCCAGGCGTTGCGCGTCGCGGCGCAGCGCGTCGTCGAGCGCGCCGGCGTCGACGCCGAAGTGCCGGCGATCGAACTCGAGCGTCCGAAACAGCCCGAGCACGGCGATCTCGCCTCGAATCTCGCGCTGCAGCTCGCGCGCCCGCTGAAGTCGAACCCGAGGGCGATCGCTGCGCAACTGAAGGACGCGCTCGAAGCGCTGGATCGCGCTCGCACGGGCACCGGCGACGAGCCCTCGATCGAGTCGATCGAGATCGCCGGCCCCGGTTTCCTGAACCTGAGGCTGCGGGCCGATGCGAAGCGCGCCGTCGTCGTGCGCGCGATCGCCGACGGCGCGCGCTTCGGGCACGCCAACCGGGGCGAAGGTCGCGACGTGCTCGTCGAATTCGTTTCGGCCAACCCCACCGGGCCGCTGCACGTCGGGCACGGACGACAGGGCGCGCTCGGCGACGCCTTGTCGGCGCTGCTCGCGGCCGACGGCTGGCGCGTGACGCGCGAGTTCTACTACAACGACGCCGGTGCGCAGATCGACAACCTCGCGCGTTCGGTGCAGGCGCGTGCGCGCGCCATCGAAGTCGACGATCCCCGGTTTCCGGTCGACGGCTACCGCGGCGACTACATCCGCGACATCGCCGCCGACTACCTCGCCGGCAAGAGCGTCCGCGCCGAGCAGGTGCAGGAGGTGCGCGGCGCCGGCGATCCCGACGACATCGAGGCGATCCGGCGCTTCGCGGTCGCCTATCTGCGCCACGAGCAGGACGTCGACCTGCGCGCGTTCGGCGTGCGCTTCGATCGCTACTATCTCGAGTCGTCGCTGTACGCCGACGGCCGCGTGCAGGCCACCGTCGATGCGCTGCGCCGCTCGGGCCACACCTACGAGGACGGCGGCGCGCTGTGGCTGCGCACGACCGAGTACGGCGACGACAAGGACCGCGTCATGCGCAAGTCCGACGGCGCCTACACCTATTTCGTGCCCGACGTCGCCTACCACGTCGCCAAGTGGGAGCGCGGCTACGAGCGCGCGATCAACGTGCAGGGCTCCGATCACCACGGAACGATCGCGCGCGTGCGCGCCGGCCTGCAGGCGCTCGGCATCGGCATCCCGGTCGGCTATCCCGACTACGTGCTGCACAAGATGGTCACCGTGATGCGCGGCGGCGAGGAGGTCAAGATCTCCAAGCGAGCCGGTTCCTACGTGACGCTGCGCGACCTGATCCTGTGGACCGGAGAAGTCGCGCTCGGCGACGGCAGCACGCGCGTCGACGAGCAGCGCGGCCGCGACGCCGTGCGCTTCTTTCTCGTCTCGCGCAAGGCCGACAGCGAGTTCGTCTTCGACGTAGACCTGGCGCTCGCACGCACCGACGAGAATCCCGTCTACTACATCCAGTACGCGCACGCCCGCATCTGCTCGGTGCTGGCGCAGTGGGGCGGCGACGCCGACGCTCTTGCCCGTTCGGCCGTTGCCGGAGGCGTTGCACTCGCGCCGCTGGACGGTGCGCGCGAGTTCGCGCTGTGCGCGCGGATCGCCTCCTTTCCGCAGACGCTGCAGGCGGCGGTCGACGAACTGGCGCCGCACGCGATCGCGTTCTACCTCAAGGATTTAGCGGCGGAACTTCACTCTTACTATAATGCCGAACGGGTGCTCGTCGACGACGAAGAGACACGGCTCGCCCGGTTGGCGCTGCTGCTCGCCGTGCGCCAGGTCCTTCGTAACGGCCTGGCGCTGCTCGGCGTATCGGCTCCCGAGAGGATGTGAATGGTGAATCCTGTGGTTGTCCGCCGCATGCGCGGCGGCACCGTACTCGGCTTCCTGGTCGGCCTGATCGCCGGGCTGTCGATCGCGGTGGTCGTTGCGATGATTGTCACGCGGGCTCCGGTGCCCTTCGTCGACAAGGGCAATCGCACGACCGAGCCGGCGCTCGAGCCGAAATCGCTGTCCGAGGCTCCCGATCCGAACGCTCCGCTGCACGCGAAGGCGCGACCGGCGGAGGCGGCGACGACGCCCGCCGCTCCCGCGTCCCCGTCGCTCGCCGTGGCGCCTCCTTCGGCGCCGATCATCGCTTCTGCGCCGTCCGCTGCCCCGGGCGCCGGCATTGCGCCGGACACGCAGGGCGACGCGAGCTACCTGCTGCAGGCTGGCGCCTTCCGCTCGTCGTCCGAAGCCGAGAGCATGAAGGCGCGCCTCGCGCTGATCGGCTTCGAAGCGCGCGTACTCGACGCGCAGGTCAATGGCCAGACGCTGTATCGTGTCCGCGTCGGTCCCTATGCGCAGCTCGACTCGATGAACCGCGCGCGCGCGCGGCTGGCCGAGAACGGAATCGAAGCCTCGGTGGTCCGGCAGCGCTGAACGCCTGCGCCTCGCGCATCGCGCGGCGCGCGAATCCCACGTACGCGAATCTCACGGGACGCTCCATGATCGATGCTCGCAGACGAATCCTGATCTCCGCCGGCGCAGCGCTCGCCGGCGTCGCAGCGCTGCCCGCGGCGCGCGCGCAGTCGGCGCCGGTCGAAGGCCGCGACTATCGGCTGGTCGTGCCGCAGCAGCCCACCGAGGCGCCGGCCGGCAAGATCGAGGTCATCGAGTTCTTCTGGTACGGCTGTCCGCACTGCAACGCGCTCGAGCCGATGCTGAAGCAGTGGCTGGCGAAGCTGCCGGCCGACGTGTACTTCAAGCGCGTGCACGTTCCCTTCGGCGACCGGCGCCACCAGCAGCTGTACTACACGCTCGAGTCGATGGGCGTCGCCGAGAAGGTCGACGACGTCGTCTTCCGCGCGATCCACGTCGACGGCAACCGGATGGACACGCCCGAGAAGATGCTCGACGTGCTGTCGAAGCACGGCGTCGACAAGGACCGGTTCCTCGACACGTGGAAGTCCTTCGCCGTGCGCACGAAGATGTCGCGCGGCACGCAGTTGACGCAGGCCTACGGCGTCGAGGGCGTCCCCGCGATGGCGGTCGCCGGCAAGTACTACACGGCGCCGAGCATGACCGGCTCGAACGCCGGTGCATTGCAGGTCATCGACTGGCTGGTGCAGAAGGAGCGCCAGGCGGGCAAGTAGGCGGTGACGCATCGCGCGGCCGCGGGCGAAGGCGCGATGCGCATCGTCTCGCTCGTGCCGAGCCTGACCGAGCTGCTCTGCCAGCTGGGGCTGCGCGACCGGCTGGTCGGGCGCACCGGCTTCTGCATCCATCCGCGCCAAGCGCTGCGCGACGTCCCCAGGGTCGGCGGCACGAAGGACTTCGACGTGGAGCGCGTGCGCGCGCTGGCGCCCACGCACGTCGTCGTCAACGTCGACGAGAACGAGAAGCCGCTGGTCGATCGCCTCGCCGGGTTCGTTCCCGAGATCGTCGTCACGCATCCGATCACCGTCGACGACAACCTCGCGTTGATCGAGTCCTTCGGCGAGCGCTTCGGCGTGCGCGAAGCCGCGCGGCGCCACGTCGAGCGGCAGCGCGAAGCGATGCATCGCTTGCGCACTCGGCGCTTCGCTACGGTCGACGTGCTGTACCTGATCTGGAAGGATCCGTGGATGAGCATCGGACGCGAGACCTTCGTCGCGCACATGCTTGCGGCGGCCGGACTGCGCTCGGTCGTCGCGCACGAGCAGCCGCGCTATCCGGTGGTCGACGATCCGTCGGTCGATGCGCGAGGCGCGCGCATCGTGCTGCTGTCCTCCGAACCGTACCGGTTCCTCGAGCGGCATCGAACTGCGCTGCAGCGCTCGAGCGGTCGAGCGTCGCCGATGTTCGCGACCATCGACGGCGAGATGACTTCCTGGTACGGCACGCGCGCGATCGACGGACTGCACTATCTGCTCGGTTATCGCGACGCGATCGAGCGCGCGCTCGACGACGGCGAAGGGCAAGGGGGGGAAGCGCAATGAGGGCGGCGATGTGGCTCGTCGTCGTGCCGTTGCTGGTCGGGCTCGGCGCGTGTTCGACGTCGAAGGGCACGCGCATCGGATCGGGTGCCGGTGACGCGACGATGGGCGCGACACCGGCAGCGACGCGCGGCGGCGGCTACTACCTCGACGACGGCCCGGGACGACTGTCGCCGGCCGACGTGGCGGCGATACCCGACGCGGTGCCGCGCGCCGAGCCGCTGCTCGCGAGCAGCGCGCGTCCGTACACCGTGTTCGGGCGCACCTACACGCCGATGAGCGCGCTCGCGCCCTATCGCGAGCGCGGCATCGCGTCGTGGTACGGCAGGCGCTATCACGGCAAGCCGACCTCGAGCGGCGAGCCCTACGACATGTACGCGATGACGGCGGCGCACCCGACGCTGCCGATACCGAGCTACGTTCGCGTGACGCGCACGGACACCGGCCGCAGCGTCGTCGTCCGCGTCAACGATCGCGGCCCGTTCCTGCAGAACCGGGTGATCGATCTTTCGTACACCGCGGCGGCCAGGCTCGGCTTCGTCGAGGCGGGCAGCGCCGAGGTCGAGGTCGAGGCGATCACGCGCTTCGATGCGCCGACACTGACGGCAGCGGGCGGTGCTGCGGCGGACGGTGCTGCGGGCGTTGCTGCGGCGGGCTCCGATGATCCGCCGGTACGGCTCATGGTTTCGTCGTCGGCGGTAGCGACGGACGGCTCGCGGCCGGTGGGCTCGTCCGCGGCCGGTGCATCCGCGGTCGGTGCCTCCGCAGCAGCTGGTGCATCCGCGGCCGGTGCGTCAGGGGCCGGTGCATCGGGGGCCGGTTCGCCGGGGTCCGTTTCCTCGACGGCCGGTTCGCCGGCCCCCGGGCCGGATCGCCAGCAGGCGCCGGACCGGCTCGTCGTCGAGACGAGCTTCACGGACGGGAGTCGATCGCGCGACGAGCAAGCGTCGCGGGAAGTGGGCGCTTCCCTCGCGGCGACGCCGCCGGTCGCCGGCGTCACGATGCAGGGATCGTCCGGTGCGCCTGCCGCGTCGAACCCCTCGGCCGCGTCGAACACGCCTGCCGCGTCGTACACGCCGGCTGCACCCGTACCCGGATCGGCCTCCCGTGCAGCGTTCGCCGTGCCGCCGTCGCGTGCGCCGCTGCCCGGCGCCGCCGCTGCGCACGCGAGCGCACCGGGTTTCTGGCTGCAGCTCGGCGCATTCGCTTCCGCGGACGGTGCACGCGCTGCACTCGAACGGTTCCGTCGCGAACTCGCCTGGCTCGGCGCCCGTTTCGATGTTCACCATGAAGGCGGTCTGTACAAGGTGCAGGCCGGGCCGTGGCCGCAGCGCCGGCACGCGCTCGACGCAGCTGCCCGAGTACGCAGCGCAACTGCACTGCGGCCGTTCGCGGTCTCTCGATGAGCGCCCCGGCGCTCGCCACCTCGCTGGTGCGTGCGTCGAGACGGGGGCGTCGACCGGTGCACACGCGCGGCCGCGGACATGATCCGCCCGAAGACCGACTGCGCCGCAATGCTCCGTCGCAGCGGCACACCGCTGCGGGCTGGTCAGCCCCTTTCGTCCTCGGCGTCGTCCGCCGCGGGCTCCTTTCCTGCGCTGCGCTCGCCTGCATCGCCCTCGTCGACCGCGTTCGCGCCGACGCGATGCGCCGTGGCGAGCGCCATCGCATAGAGCGTCCGGCGCGGCACCGAGGTCACGCGGCCGACGAGCCGCACTGCGCGGCTGAGCGGGATCTCGGCGAGCAGTTCCGACAGCAGCGCGGCGACGTCGACCGCTGCGCCGCCCGCCGCGCCTTGCCCGTCGTCGACCGCCGCTGCCGGCGAGACGACGAGCACGTACTCGCCGCGTAGCCGGTTCTCGTCGGCGTCGAGCCAGGCGGTCGCGTCGGCCACGTCGCAGACGTGGATCTCCTCGTAGCGCTTGGTCAATTCGCGACCGATCGCGATGCGCGAGCCGGCGCCGCTCGCGCGCGCGATCGCGGCGAGCGTCTGCGCGATGCGGTGCGGGGCTTCGAAGAGCACGAACGGATGCGGCATGCGGGCGAGCTGCGCCAGTCGCGCGTCGCGCGCTTTCGCGCGCGCCGGCAGGAAGCCCTCGAAGTGAAACGGTCCCTCGACCAATCCGCTGGCCGAGACCAGCGCGAGCGGTGCCGACGGTCCGGGCACCGGAACGACGCGATGGCCCGCCCGGCGCACGTCGTCGACGATGCGGGCGCCGGGGTCGCTGACGGCAGGCGTGCCCGCGTCGCTGACCAGCGCGACGCTTCGACCGGCGCCGAGCGCTTCGACGATGCGCCGCGCGGCCGCGTGTTCGTTGTGTCGATGCGCCGACATCGTCTGCGGATGCGCGCCGAGGTGTTCGAGCAGCACGCGCGTCGTGCGGGTGTCTTCCGCCGCCACCAGATCGACTTCGCGCAGGACCTCGGCCGCACGGCCTCCGATATCCGACAGATGCCCGATCGGCGTGGCCACTACATATAATGAGCCGGGCTCGACGCTGCCTGTCGAACCGCTCATTGAATCGCTGCGCTGATGTCCGACACGTCGACCCTCCCGCGACCTTCACGGCGTTTCCTGCTTCGCGCGCTGCTCGGCGCAGCCGCGCTGGCCGCGCCCGCATTCTCGGCGCAGGCGCAGGACGAGACAAGCACGCAGGAATCGGAAGGACGCGGCGTCGCCTCGCACCAGCGCGAGCGCTTCGGCGAGGGTTCGATCGGCATCGCGCTGTTCGTGCCGCCGTCCGAGGGGGTGTACCGTCGCGCCACGAACGCGCTCGTCGCAGGCGTTCGCGCTGCGCATGCGCGCGACGGATCGGGCATCACCGTCGAGGTCGTCGAGGTCGATCTCGACCTCGTTGCGCTGCGCGGGCTGTACGACGAACTCGTGCAGCGGGGCTTCTCGATGGTGATCGGACCCCTGACGCGCGACGCGGTCGCGCTGATCGCCGACGCGGGCGCGCCGCCGATGTTCACGCTCGCGCTGAACCAGAGCGAAGGACGTGCGCTGGCGCCGAACATGCTCTCGCTCGGCTTGTCGATCGAGTCGGAGGCGCGCCAGGCTGCGTCGATCGCCTACGACGAGGCCGCCCTCGTCGCGAAGCGCCCGCGCGCCGCGATCGTGCAGGACGAAAGCGCGCTGGCAGCGCGCAGCGGCGGCGCCTTCGCCGAACGCTGGCGAGAGCGCGGCGGCGACGTCTACGATCCGGTCGAATTCGCGAACCCGAGCGCGGCGCGCGTGCTCGCGAAGCTCGAGCCGCTGCGCGCGGACGTCTTCTTCGTTGCCGGCCAGCCGGTGCTTGCGCAGGCGGTGCGCGTCGCGCTCGGCGCCGGCGTGGCGATCTACGGCACGTCGCGCCTGAACACCGGCGCGGTACTGCCCGGGCTGGACGGCGGAGTGCCGTTCCCGGTGCGCTCCCCCGAACTCGACGGCGTGCGCCTGATCGATCTTCCGTGGCGCGTGCAGCCCGACGCTGCGGCGGTGATGGCATATCCCCGCCCCGCCGACATGAATCTCGAGTTGCAGAAGCTCTATGCGTTGGGTATCGACGCGTTTCGCGTCGCCCGGCTGCTTCTCGATCGCGCGCCCGTCATTGCGCTCGACGGCGTCACCGGCCGACTGCGCCTGTCGGTCGACGGCAGGAGGCTCTCGCGCGAAGGCGTGCTCGCGGAATATCGCGACGGCGTTCTCGTGCCCATCGGCCCGCCGTGATGCGACGTTCGCAGACGCAGATGCGCGGCGACGCCGCCGAGGAGCGCGCGCTCGCCGTTCTCGTCGGCGCGGGTCTCTCGCTCGTCGAGCGCAACGCGGCGAGCCGGCTCGGCGAGATCGATCTCGTCATGCGCGACGGCGACGCCATCGTCTTCGTCGAGGTGCGCGCACGCGCAAGCGACGGCTTCGGCGGTGCCGCGGCATCGGTCGACGCGGCCAAGCGCCGGCGCCTGCAGCGCGAAGCGCAGCGCTGGCTGAACCGGCGCTACGGCGACCGATGGCCACCGTGCCGCTTCGATGTGTGCGCCTTCGAAGGATCGCAGCTCGACTGGATCCGCGGCGCGTTCTGACGCGGCGCGTTCCACGCCGTGCTCGCGATACGCCGCGCCGTATAATCGCCGCGACCCTCGAGCCCAGTGCGCAGCGCGCGAGGCCGCCCGCGAATGAGCCTCACCGATCGCATCCGAAAGCAGTTCGAAGAGAGTGCCGAGCTGAAGCGCGAAGCGGCTGCCACGCTGGCAGCGCCGATCGCGGCGGCCGTCGACAGGCTGACCGCCGCGCTCGCATCCGATCGCAAGATCCTCGTCTGCGGCAACGGCGGATCGGCCGCCGACAGCCAGCACCTCGCGGCCGAGCTCGTCGGGCGTTACGAGCGCGAGCGCCCCGAACTCGCCGCGATCGCGTTGACCACCGACACTTCGATCCTCACGGCCGTCGGGAACGACTACGCCTTCGAGCAGGTCTTCGCGCGGCAGGTGCGGGCGCTCGGCCGCGAAGGCGACGTGCTCGTCGCGATCTCCACGAGCGGCAATTCGCCGAACGTCGTCGCTGCGGTGGAGGTCGCGCACGAGCGCGACCTGGTCGTGGTCGCGCTCACCGGCCGCGGCGGCGGTCGCATGGCGAGCCTGCTCGGAGACGACGACGTGCACCTGTGCGTACCGCACGAGCGCACGGCACGCATCCAGGAAGTGCACCTGCTGATCCTTCACTGCCTGTGCGACGGCATCGATGCGTCGCTGCTGGGCGACGACTGAACGGCAATCGCGGAGAAACCGAATGAACGACACGACCTCGAAGAAAATGCATCTGCGCCGTTCGCTTCTCGCCGCGACGCTGGTGGCGGCATCGCTGGGTGCATCGGGCTGCATTCCGGTGGTCGCCACCGGCGCCGCGGTGGGCACGCTCGCCGCACTCGATCGTCGCACGGTAGGGGCGCAGACCGAAGACCAGGCCATCGAACTGAAGGCCGCCGCGCAGATCCGCGAACGCATCGGCAGCGGCGTGAGCGTCACCAGCTACAACCGCAAGGTCCTGCTGACGGGGCAGGTCGCCAACGAGCGCGACAAGCGAACGGCGGAGGCGATCGTCGCCGAGCTGCCGAACGTGCGATCGATCCACAATGAATTGCAGGTCGCCGGCGTCCCGTCGCTCAGCACGAGCGCGGCCGACGCGGCGATCACCGCGCGCGTGAAGGCCGCCTTCGTCGACGCGGCGGACCTGCAGGCGAACACGATCAAGGTCGTCACCGAAGCGGGCACGGTATACCTGATGGGCCTGCTGTCGCGCCGCGAGGCCGACCGTGCCGCACAGGTCGCCAGTCGCGTCGCCGGCGTGCAGCGCGTCGTCACTGTCTTCGAGTACATCACCGAAGAGGAAGCGGCGAACCTGAAGCCGGCGCCGAAGCCGCGCTAGCGCGCTTTCGTCCAGGCGTTCCGCCCTCGGCGACGCGCGATACGCGCGCGCGCAACAGCGACGGACGGATGCGCCCGCGCGTCCGACGAGCGGCCCGCGAAGACAACGGTTTCGCGCGCGAAACAGCGGACAATTCGCGCATCGTTTCGCACGGCCGGCCTCCGGTGACCGCATGACCAACGTGTTGCTCGCTGCAGTGGCGGTGCTCGTCGTCGCGCTCGCGTGGGCCGTGTCCGCGTACAACCGCTTCGTCGAATTGCGCAATCGCTGGCAGAACGCCTACGCGCAGATCGACGTGCAGTTGAAGCGCCGCTACGACCTGATCCCGAACCTCGTCTCGGCCACGCGCGCCTATCTCGTGCACGAGCGCCAGACGCTCGAGGCGGTGATCGCGGCGCGCCAGCGCGCGAGCGATGCCCGCGACGCGGCGCGCGAACGCCCGCGCCACAAGCCGGCGCTCGACGCGCTGGACGCCGCGGAGGTCGCGCTGGCCTCGCCGCTGTCGAGATTGATGGCGCTCGTCGAGCAGTATCCGAAGCTGCAGGCCGACGAGACGGTTCGCCGCCTCACCGAGGAGCTGCGCAGCACCGAGAACCGCATCGGATTTTCGCGCCAGGCCTTCAACGACCAGGTGATGTCCTACAACACGGCGATCGAGTCCTTCCCGGCATCGCTCGTCGCGACGCTCTGCGGTTTTCGCCGCTCGAGCACGCTGCGTGCGACCGCGTCGGCGCAGGAGCGCCAGGCGATTCCCGTCGCACTCTGAGGAAGCGGTGAACCGACCCGCGATGCCCGCCCGTTCCCGTCGGGCGTGTCGGACTCGCCTGCAGTTCGCGAGCGAACACACACCCTGATGGATTTCTTCGCCCATCAGGATCGGGCGCGGATGCGCTCTCGCCGCCTTCTCGCGCTGTTCGTGCTCGCGCTGGCCGGCGTCGTCGTCGTGGTCGACGTCTCGGCCTTCGCCGCGTGGCGCCTGCTCGCCAACGGACTGGCGCCGCCGCGCTTCTTTCTCGGGACGAACACCTTCGTCACGCTGCTGATCGTCCTCGGCGGTGCGTGGATCGAGACGCAGCGGCTGCGCGACGGTGCGCCGGTGCTGGCCGAGCGGCTCGGCGCGCGCGCGATCGACGATGCCGACCCGCTGCACCACCGGCTGCGCGACGTCGCCGAGGAAGCGTCGATCGGCGCCGGCGTGCCGGTTCCCGCGCTGTACGTGCTCGACGATCCATCGATCAACGCGCTCGCCGCCGGCGACAGCCCGGCGCAGGCCGCGGTCTTCGTCACGCGCGGCGCGCTCGAGCGCCTCGGGCGCGCCGAACTGCAGGGGGTCGTCGCACACGAGATCGCGCACGTCGTCGGCGGCGACAGCGCCGCGAACGCGCGTCTCGCGGGCGCGCTCTACGGATTGCTCTCGCTTCACCTGTTCGGCGCGCGCATGCTCGCATCGGCATTCGGCGATTCCGCTTCGGCGCAGCGCTTCTTTCCGCTGCGCATCGGGCTCGCGGTCGCCGGTGCGATCGTGTTCGCCACCGGCCGGCTGGGCCTCGTCGCGGCGCATCTGTTGCGCGCGGGAATCAGCCGTCAGCGCGAGTACCTCGCCGACGCGCTTGCCGTGCAGTTCACGCGCGACCGCGACGGCCTGGGTAGCGCGTTGCGTCGCATCGCCGGCGAGAGACCGGCTGCGCTGGCCGCCGCCTACGCGCCGGTCGTCGCGCATTTCCTGCTCGTGTCCCCGTCGATCCGCGGCGATCTGCTGAGCACGCACCCGCCGTTGCGCGAACGCATCCGGCGCCTGTACGGCCGCTGGATGCCGCCGATTCCCCCCGCCGGCGCCGACGCCGGCGCAACGCCCGGCGAGAGTCGAACGCCCGGCGCGATCGCGTCCGCCCTCGCGTCGACGCCCGGCTTCGTGTCGAGCAGGCGCGACGCAGCGGCCGGGCACGAAGCGATTCCCTACGTGCCGGTGCGCATCGGGCGGGCCGACGTGGCGCACTGGCTTCCGGCGATCGGCGCGGCGCCCGGCAGGGGCTCGTTCGACGACGCCGATGCGGATGCGACCTCTCCGGCCGCACGACTCGTCGAGCGCATCCGCGCCGCCTCGCTCCGGTACGACAGCGCCGCGCGCTGGCTCGAGGCCCTGGTCGGCGGTGTACTGCACGAATCCGCCGTCGCGCCCGGCGAGCAGGCGCAGGACACCGAGCTGCGTGCGGTCCTCGCCTGGGTGCTGTCGCCGGCCGGTGCAGCGCTGCGCGTGCCGCTGCTCGAACTGCTGCTTGCGCGCGTCCGGCGCTGGAGCAGTGCGCATCGACGCGAGCTGCTCGACCGGTGCCGGCGCGTCGTCGAGCGCGACGGACGCATCGATTCGTCCGAATGGGTCTACTACACGCTCGCCCGGCATCGGCTGCTGCCTGCGTCGCCGGCGGGCCCGCGGGCGCGGCGCGCGAACCTGCCGCGCACCGAGCACAGCCGGGCGCTGGCGGCGTTGTTCGCGATGGCTGCGGCGATCGGCGAAGCTTCCGCGCGCAGCACGCGGGACGCACTCGCCGATGCGGCGGCGCTGCTCGAGGTGCCGCCTCCGGCGGCCACCCCCGACGAAGTCGGAACCGCCCAGCTCACGCGCGCGCTCGACGTGCTGCTCGGGCTGCCGCCGTTGTCCAAGCCGATCCTGCTGAAGGTGCTGCGCGGCCTGGCACGCACGCCCGGCGATCCGAACTACGAGGCCTTCCTGCGCGCGGTGGCAGCGGCGATCGACTGCCCGGCGCCCCGCGGCGTACCCACAGCGCAGCGCCCGCCCGCGCCGTCGATGCGTGCCGCCTGTGCGCCCGCACCTGCGGTGCGCCCCTTCGGCGGGACGGTGCTGCACGAGACCGGCGAGGACGTGCTGATCGTCTAGGAGCCTGTCGTACCGGTTCCCGGTACGTCGAGCCGGAACCGCGCGCCCGGTGCCCTATGCCAGAATCGCCGCAACGAAGCGGCGGCACGAATGAACGGCGAGGGCGACGAAGACGCGAGCGGCGGGACGGGCGGGCGCAGCGTGCGAATCGGCGGCGCGAGCGGCTTCTGGGGCGACAGCGCGCTCGGCGCCCCGCAGCTCGTCGCGCACGGCGACGTCGACTACCTGGTCTTCGACTATCTCGCCGAGACGACGATGTCGATCCTCGCCGGCGCGAAAATGCGCAATCCCGAGGCGGGCTACGCCACCGATTTCGTCGAAGTCGCGATGCGGTCCGTGCTGCGCGAAGTCGTCGCGCGCGGCATCCGCGTGATCAGCAATGCCGGCGGCGTCGCGCCGCACGCATGCGCGCGTGCGCTCGTCGCGCTCGCGCAGTCGCAGGGTCTGGCGCTCGAGGTCGCCGTCGTCGAAGGCGACGATGCGCTGCCGCTATGGGCGGCGATGCGCGAAGCGGCGGTGCCTGAAACGGCAGCGGGCGAGGCGACTGCGCGCGCTGCGAGCGGTGCGTGGGTCGACATCGACGGCCGCCCGGTTCCCGAGCGCCTGCTGAGCGCGAACGCCTATCTCGGCGCGCTGCCGATACGCGCCGCGCTGGACGCCGGCGCGCAAGTCGTCGTCACCGGGCGCTGCGTCGATTCGGCGGTCACGCTCGGCGCGCTGATGCACGCCTTCGACTGGTTGCCCGACGACTACGATCGTCTCGCCGCGGGCAGCCTCGCCGGACACCTGATCGAATGCGGCTGCCAGGCCACCGGCGGCCTGCACACCGACTGGGAGACCGTTCCCGACTGGCCGAACATCGGCTACCCCGTCGTGGAGTGCACAGCCGACGGAGATTTCGTCGTGACGAAGCCGACCGGTACCGGCGGCAAGGTCACGACCGCCGTCGTCGCCGAGCAGCTAATCTACGAGATCGGGGATCCGGCGGCGTATCGTCTGCCGGACGTCGTCTGCGACTTCCGGCAGGTGCGCCTCGCCGACGACGGTCCCGACCGGGTGCGCGTGCGGGGCGCGCGGGGACGCGCGCCGGACGATCGCTACAAGGTGAGCGCGACGCACGTCGACGGCCATCGCTCGAGTGCGACGCTGACGATCGTCGGCATCGATGCGGTCGCCAAGGCGCGGCGCACCGGCGAGGCGATCCTCGCGCGCACGCGTGCGATGCTCGAGCGGCGCGGATGGCCCGATTACGCCGCGTCGCTCGTCGAGGTGCTCGGCGCGGAATCGGGCTACGGACCGCACGCGAACGCCGCGCTGCAATCGGCGCGCGAAGCGGTGTTGCGCGTCTCGGTGCGTCACTCGAAGCGTGAGGCGCTCGAGTTGTTCGCGCGCGAGATCGCGCCGGCGGGAACTTCGTGGGCGCCCGGCACCACCGGGGCCACGGGCCGTCCGTCGGTTTCGCCTTCGATCCGGCAGCTCGCGTTCTTTGTCGCGAAGGCGCGCTTCGCGCCGGCCGTCGTGTTCCGCGGCGAGCGCATCGCCGTGGCGATTCCGCCCGGCGCGGACGGCGCTCCGGGCGACGCGGGCGCGGACCCTGCCGGTGCGGCCGCTGGCGCCGGCCGGACCGGGTCCGTCGACGAGAACGGCCCCGTCGACGTGCTCGGCCCCGTCGACGCGACTGGTGACGCCGACGCGACCGGTGACGCCGACGCGACCGGCGACGCCGACGCGACCGCGGACGCCGAGGTGACCGCAGACGCTCGTGCCACCGACCTCGTCGACGTCCCGTTGATCCGCCTGGCCTGGGCGCGCAGCGGCGACAAGGGAGACACTGCGAACGTCGGCGTGATCGCGCGCCGCGCGGCGCTGGTCCCGGTGCTGCGCGCGCAGCTGACGGCCGAGCGCGTGGCGGCTCATCTGGCGCATCTCGTCGACGGGCCGGTCGTGCGTTACGAGCTGCCGGGAATCGGCGGCTTCAATTTCGTCTGCGAGCGCGCATTGGGCGGCGGCGGGATGGCATCGCTGCGCAACGATCCGCTCGGCAAGGGGATGGCGCAGATGCTGCTGTCGATGCCGATGCGCGTCGATCCGCGCGTACTCGGCGCCGGGTGAACGGCAGCGGATCGCCGAAGCGTCGGACCGGTCCTGCGAGACGATTGCGCGTTCCGAAGCTGCAGACCTGTGCGCACAGTATCGTCCCCGGGCACGAAGCGAGTGCGATCCCTGCCTTCGTGCGCCGCGCCTGCGACGATCGGCACCGACATCCACGCTTTCTTCGTCGGCGCCGAAGGCCCCGTTCCCGGGAGGCGAATTGTCCCGCGCGTGTCTTTTCGGCATCCTCCCGGTATCAGGCTTTTCTCTTGGCTTCCCCGCGCATGGAACTCGAACACCTGCAGCAATGGATCGGCCGCGGCGAGCGCAGCGTCGATCGGGTCGACCCCGCGCGCGTCGTGCAGCTGGCCGCCACGCTCGAGCGCAGCGACGTGCGCGGC
The DNA here is from genome assembly GCA_023954015.1 of Burkholderiaceae bacterium. GTDB lineage: Bacteria > Pseudomonadota > Gammaproteobacteria > Burkholderiales > Burkholderiaceae_E > Zeimonas. Next base: position 25,179 of record JAMLIS010000001.1, on the reverse strand, counting down.
GAGCCGGGCGAGGCGTTGCCGCCGCTTTGGCACTGGATGCACTTCGCGCCGGCCGCGCCCGCGTCGCAGCTCGGTCCCGATGGTCATCCGCGTCGCGGCGGTTTCCTGCCGCCGGTTCCACTGCCGCGCCGCATGTGGGCGGGCGGGCGCCTCGTCTTCGAGCACCCGCTGCGCGTCGGCGACGACATCGTCCGCGACTCGCGCATCGCCGACGTGCGCGGCAGGCAGGGTCGCAGCGGCTCGCTGGTCTTCGTCACGGTCGCGCACGCCGTATCGGACGCGCGCGGCGTGGCGATCCGCGAGGAACACGACATCGTCTACCGCGACCAGCCGGATGCGAGCGGCGCCGCTGCGGCAACGGCTTCCGGCGCAGACGCGGCAAACGCTTCCGGCGCCGGTGCGGCGAAGGCTTCGGGCGCTGGCGCGGCGTCCGGCGCTGCCGCACCAGCGCGCCCGGCCCCAGCGGAAGCGGCGGCCCGCACCGACGAGCAGTTCGCTCGCCGCATCGTCCCCGACCCGGTGCTGCTCTTTCGCTATTCTGCGGTCACCTTCAACGGCCATCGCATCCACTACGATCGCAGCTACGTCACCGGCGTCGAGGGCTATCCGGGCCTCGTCGTGCACGGCCCGCTGATCGCCACGCTGCTGCTCGACCTGCTGCACCGTGAACGGGCCGATGCGCGCGTTGCGCGCTTCGCGTTCAAGGCGCTGCGTCCGTTGTTCGACCTGAACGCCTTCGACGTTTGCGGGCGCGCCGCCGGCGAGGGTTCGTTCGACCTGTGGGCGCGTGACCACGAAGGCCGTCTCGCGATGCAGGCGAGCGCCGAACTTCACCGGAACGAGCCATGACTTCCTCGCTGCAGGACCGCTTCGAAGACATCCGCGACGGGGTTCGCGACCTGTGCCGGCAGTTTCCCGACGAATACTTCCGCAAGGTGGACGAACAGCGCGCGTACCCGGAAGCGTTCGTCGACGCGCTGACGAAGGCCGGCTGGATGGCCGCGCTGATTCCCGCCGAATACGGCGGCTCCGGTCTCGGACTCACCGAGGCGTCGGTGATCATGGAGGAGATCAACCGTTGCGGCGGCAATTCGGGTGCGCTGCACGGCCAGATGTACAACATGGGCACGCTGCTGCGCCACGGCTCGGAAGAGCACAAGCGCAGGTACCTGCCGCGGATCGCCGCGGGCGAACTGCGCCTGCAGTCGATGGCCGTCACCGAGCCGACCACCGGTACCGATACGACGAAGCTGAAGACCACCGCGGTGCGCCGCGGCGACCGCTACGTCGTCAACGGGCAGAAGGTGTGGATCTCGCGCGTGCAGCACTCGGACCTGATGATCCTGCTCGCGCGCACGACGCCGCTGGCCGACGTGAAGAAGAAGTCGGAAGGGATGTCGGTGTTCATCGTCGACCTGCACGAGGCGATCGGCAACGGTCTCGAGGTGCGGCCGATCGCCAACATGGTCAACCACGAGACGAACGAGCTCTTCTTCGAGAATCTCGAGATTCCGGCGGAGAACCTGATCGGCGAGGAGGGCAAGGGCTTTCGATACATTCTCGACGGACTGAACGCCGAACGCACGTTGATCGCCGCCGAATGCATCGGCGACGGCTACTGGTTCGTCGACCGCGTCACGCAGTATGCGAAGGACCGCGTCGTCTTCGGTCGCCCGATCGGCCAGAACCAGGGCGTGCAGTTCCCGATCGCCGAGTCGTTCATCGAGGTGGAGGCGGCGAACCTGATGCGCTGGGAGGCGTGTCGCCGGTACGACGCGCACGAGCCCTGCGGCGCGCAGGCGAACATGGCGAAATACCTGGCGGCGAAGGCGTCGTGGGAAGCGGCCAATGCGTGCATCCAGTTCCACGGCGGCTTCGGCTTCGCCGCCGAGTACGACGTCGAGCGCAAGTTCCGCGAGACGCGGCTGTACCAGGTTGCGCCCATTTCCACGAACCTGATCCTCGCGCATGTCGCCGAGCACGTGCTCGGCCTGCCGAGGTCGTTCTAGAGGCATCCGGATGCGGGCACTCGAAGGCATCACCGTCGTCACGCTCGAGCACGCGATCGCGGCGCCGTTCTGCACGCGCCAGCTCGCCGACCTCGGTGCGCGCGTCGTCAAGATCGAGCGACCCGGCGTCGGCGACTTCGCGCGCGCCTACGACCAGCGCGTGCGCGGCCTCGCTTCGCATTTCGTCTGGACGAACCGCTCGAAGGAGAGCCTGACGCTCGACCTGAAGCACGCCGAGGCGCCGGTCGTGCTCGAACGGCTGCTGGGGCGCGCCGACGTACTCGTGCAGAACCTCGCGCCGGGCGCCGCGGCGCGCCTGGGGCTGTCGTTCGACGCACTGCATCCGCGCTTTCCCCGGCTCATCGTCTGCGACATCTCCGGCTACGGCGCCGACGGCCCGTACCGGGATCGCAAGGCCTACGACCTGCTGATCCAGAGCGAGTCGGGCTTCCTGTCGGTCACCGGATCTCCCGACGAGCCGGCCAAGGCCGGCTGCTCGATCGCCGACATCGCCGCCGGCATGTACGCCTACACGAACATCCTCGCCGCGCTGATCGAACGCGGCCGCAGCGGCAAGGGCAGGCGCATCGACGTCTCGATGCTCGAGAGCATGGTCGAGTGGATGAGCTATCCGATGTACTACGCATTCGACGGGGCGCCGCCGCCGCCGCGCACGGGCGCCGCGCACGCGACGATCTACCCGTACGGGCCCTTTCCGGCCGGCGACGGCAAGGTCGTCATGCTCGGGCTGCAGAACGAGCGCGAGTGGCAGGTGTTCTGCGCGAAAGTGCTCGGGCGCCCTGATCTCGCGGTCGATCCGCGCTTCGACTCGAACGCGCGGCGCACCGCTGCACGTGATGCGCTGCGCGCGATCGTCGTCGAGGCCTTCGCGCCTTTCAGCGCAGAGCAGGTGGTCGCGCGCCTCGACGACGCGGGCATCGCCAATGCACGAATGAACACGATGGACGAGGTCTGGTCGCATCCGCAACTGCAGGCGCGCGGTCGCTGGACCGAGGTCGACACCTCGGCCGGCAGCGTCCCTGCGCTGCTGCCGCCGGGGCTGACGCGCGCCGACGATCCGCGCATCGATCCGGTGCCCGCGCTCGGTGCGCATACCGATGCGATCCTCTCCGAACTCGGCTACGCGCAACAGGAGGTCGACCGCCTGCGCAGCGAAGGTGTGCTGTGAGGCGCGAGCAAGCCCCGATGACCGCTTCGACCCCCGCCACCGACGCTTCCGCCGCACTGGCGCGCTTCGCCGCGCAACTGCGCTTCGCCGACATTCCCGCGCCCGTCGTGCGTCGCACCGAAGACCTGTTCGTCGACTGGTTCGGCTCGGCGCTCGCCGGCAAGGGTGCGCGTCCGGTCGAGGCGATCGCGCGCTTCTTCGAGTCGATGGGTCCGGCCGGCGGCGCCGCCGAGATTCCGATCCACCGCCGTGCGAGCAGTCCGCTCGTGGCCGCCGCGGTCAACGCGGCCTCGTCGCATTTCGCCGAGCAGGACGACGTGCACAACGGTTCGGTCTTCCATCCGGGCACCGTCGTCTTCCCGCCGGCGCTCGCCGTCGCGCAGGCGCTCGGCCGATCGGGCGCCGAACTGCTGTGCGCGGCGGTCGTCGGATACGAGGTCGGCATCCGCGTCGGCGAGTTCCTCGGCCGCTCGCACTATCGCGTGTTCCACACGACCGGCACCGCCGGCACGCTGGCCGCCGCCGCAGCGGTCGGCCATCTGCTGCGGCTGTCGCCCGAAGCGATGCGCCACGCCTTCGGTTCGGCCGGCACCCAGGCGGCCGGCCTGTGGGAGTTCCTCGGCGACGCGGCCGACTCGAAGCAGCTGCACACCGCGCATGCGAGCGCCGCGGGGCTGGCGTCGGCGTATCTGGCCGCGGACGGCTTCACCGGCGCGCAGCGCATCCTCGAGGGCGGGCGCGGAATGGCGGCGGGCATGTCGAGCGACGCCGACGAATCGCGCCTCGTCGATCGCCTGGGCGAGCGCTGGGCGCTGGCCGAGACCTCGTTCAAGTTCCACGCCTCGTGCCGGCACACGCATCCCGCGGCCGACGCGCTGTTCGAAGCGATGCGCGCCAACAGCCTGCGCGCGGCGGACGTCGAGTCGGTCGTCGCCCGCGTGCACCAGGGCGCGATCGACGTGCTCGGTCCGGTCGTCGATCCGCAGACCGTCCACCAGGCGAAGTTCTCGATGGGTACCGTGCTCGGGCTCGCCGCGACGAAGGGAAGCGCTTCGCTCGCCGACTTCGACGCCCACTGGCGCGCCTCCGAGGTCGTCGCCTTTCGCGATCGCGTGCGCATGCAGCTCGACGCCGAGGTCGATCGCGCGTATCCGCGGCGCTGGATCGGCCGGGTCGACGTGCGAACGCGCGACGGGCGCCTATTCGAGGCGCGTATCGAAGAGCCCAAGGGCGATCCGGGCAACACGTTGTCGCCGCAGGAAGTCGACGACAAGGCTGTGCGGCTCGCGCGATATCGCGACGGTGCCGCGGTCGACGAGATGCGCGAGGCGATACGGCGCATCCGCTCGCTGTCGCAGGCGGCCACCGTGGGATTCCTGCTGCCGGCGAAGGAGCGTTGACGATGGACCGGCCGCTGCGCTCGCTGCTCTTCGTTCCCGGCCATCGCGCCGATCGCTTCGCGAAGGCGCTCGCCGCCGGTGCCGACGCCGTCGTCGTCGACCTCGAGGACGCAGTCCCGCCGTCGGCGAAGGAAGATGCGCGCAACGCGGTGGCCGCGTGGCTCGACGGCTCGCCGCTCGCTTCCTTCGATGCGAAGGCAGCGCCCGACGGCGACGCGCCGAACAGCCCGCGCGCGCTCGCGCACGCCGCTGCCGTCGATCCGGTCGCGATGCCGCTGCCGATCGTCGGCGGCGACGCCGGCCAGGTCGTCGGCGCGAGCGCGCCTCGCCTGTTCGTTCGAATCAACGGCGCCGACAGCGCCGGGTTCGACGCCGACCTGGCGCTCGTCGGCAAGCCGGCGCTCGACGCGGTGATGGTGCCGAAGTCGGAAGGGCGCGACGCACTCGCCCGCGTTCGCGACGCCGGGGCACGCGTGCTCGTGCCTCTGGTCGAGACCGGCGCCGGCCTCGCGAAACTGCGCGAGATCGCCGCCGCCCCCGGCGTCGAGCGGCTCGCCTTCGGCACGATCGATTTCCAGGTCGATCTCGGAATGCGCGACGCGAACGAGGACGACCTGCTGCCGTTTCGCCTGCAGTTCGTGCTCGAGTCGCGGCTGGCGTCGATCGCCGCGCCCATCGACGGCGTGAGCACGGCGATCGACGACGCGGCGCGCCTGGCGCGCGACGTTCATCGCGCGCGCCGGCTCGGTTTCGGCGCGAAGCTGTGCATCCATCCACGGCAGGTCGCGCAGGTCAACGCGCTGTTCGCGCCGCACGAAGCCGAGATCGCCTGGGCAAGACGGGTGCTCGAGGCCGCCGAAGCCGCGGGCGGCGGCGCAGTGGCGGTCGACGGGAAGATGGTCGACAAGCCGGTGATGCGCCGCGCCGAGGCGATCCTGCGCGAGGCGGGGCTGCGATGAGGAACGCGCCGCCGCGTTGCCGCGCCGGCGATTCCGCCCGGCGCGACGCAGGATCGTCCCGGTGAGCGAAGACCGCGCAGCCGCGCTCGCCGCGTTCTGGAACGCGCGCTACGCCGGCGACGATTACGCCTACGGCACCGAGCCGAACGACTTCCTCGTTGCGCAGGCCGCGCTGTTGCCGGTCGGGCTGCCGGTGCTGTGCCTGGCCGATGGCGAAGGCCGAAACGGCGTCTGGCTTGCCGCACGCGGCTTCGACGTCACGTCGATCGACATTGCGCAGCAGGGGCTCGACAAGGCACAGGCGCTGGCCGAAAACGCCGGCGTGACGATTCGTACCGAGCGTGCCGACCTCACGAGGCACGACCTCGGCGAGGGTCGCTGGGGCGCGATCGTGTCGATCTTCCTGCATCTGCCGCGGCGAGCGCGCGCCGCGCTGCACGGTCGCTGCGTGCGCGCGCTCGCGCCGGGCGGCGTCTTCGTCTACGAGGCCTACGGCAAGCGCCAGACCGAGTTCGGGACGGGCGGCCCGCCCGAGCCCGCGCTGCTGGCGAGTCTCGACGATGTCGTCGCCGAACTCGACGGACTGCGGATCGTGCACCGCTTCGACGGCGTGCGTGCAGTGCACGAGGGACGCCACCACCGCGGCGACGCCCACGTCGTGCAACTCGTCGCGCGCCGCTCGACGTGAATCGAAGCGCCGGCGGCGAGCGCGCAAGCGATCAGCTGCGGGCGCCCGACGCGTCGCGACGCCCGGGCGCACGCCGGCGCCCGAAATGCAGCGCTCCCCAGCCCAGGCCGAGGATCGCCGACAGCAGCGACGCGATCAGCACCCCCAGCTTCGCCGCCGCCAGCAGCTCGGCGCGCTCGAAGGCCAGGGTCGCGATGAAGATCGACATCGTGAATCCGATGCCGGCAAGAAGGCCTACCAGGCCGATGCCGGTCCAGCGGACGCCGTCCGGAAGCGCGCACAAGCCGGCGCGCACGGCGAGCCACGACGCGCCGACGACGCCCAGCGGCTTGCCGAGCACGAGCGCGGCGACCACGCCGATCAGGATGCTGCGCGACGCCGGGTCGGCGAAGCCGGCGCCGTCGACCGTGACGCCCGCGTTGGCCAGCGCGAAAACCGGCATCACGCCGAAGGCCACCCAGGGATGCAGCGCCATCTGTACGCGCACCACCGGAGGCAGGAGTTCGCGTTGCGCGGTGCGAAGCTCGCGCAGCCACGGCATCGCGCTGGTCGGCTCCTCCTTCACGACGCTCGACGGCAACGCCGACAATTCGCCGACCGCCCGGCTCGCCGTCTCGAGTGCGGGCGCACGCAGCGGCTTCGAGCGCACCGGCGTGATCAGCCCCAGCACGACGCCGGCGAGCGTCGGGTGCGCGCCGGTCTGCAGCAGCCCCAGCCAGACGATGGCACCGGGCAGCACGTACATCCACGCCGACCCGACGCCCATGCGCTGCAGGCCGAACGTGAGCCCGATCCCGACGGCGGTGATCGCGAAGCCGAGGTACTCGAGCCCGCCGGAATAGAAGGCGGCGATGATCAGGACCGCCGCCAGGTCGTCGATGACCGCCAGCGCCAGCAGCAGCACCCGCACGTTCGACGGAATCGAGCGCCCGAGCAGCGCGAGCACGCCGACGGCGAAGGCGATGTCGGTCGCCGTCGGCACCGCCCAGCCCACCCGCTGCACCGGCTCGCCGTTCAGCATCAGGTAGATCGACGCCGGCACCAGCACGCCGCCCAGCGCGGCGGTCAGCGGCAGCGCGGCGAGCCGCGGGTTCGCCAGGGCGCCTTCGTGGATCTCGCGGCGGATTTCCATCCCGATGACGAGAAAGAAGACCGTCATCAGCGCGTCGTTGACCCAGAAGTGCAGCGACCGGCTCACCGCGTAGTCGCCCAGCGCAAAGGTCACCGGCAGATGCCAGGTCGCGTGGTAGGTGTGAGCGACCGGCGAGTTGGCCCACAGCAGCGCCGCTGCCGCGGCCAGCAGCAGCACGATGCCGCTCACCGCTTCGATGTGCAGGAATCGTTCGAGCGCGAGCAGGGCGCGCTCGGTCAACTGCTGCGCAAGCGGGATCTCGCCAGAGGCCGGGCGCTCGTCCACGAGGCGTCTCAGAACAGCAGGTTCGGCAGCACCAGGGAGATCCAGGGGACGTAGGTGATCACGACGAGGAACGCGACGAGCACCACCAGCCACGGCGTCGCTGCCCGGATGACCTCGCCGATCGACATCTGCGTGATGCCGGCGGTGACGAACAGGTTCAGGCCGATCGGCGGCGTCACCATGCCGATCTCCAGGTTCACGACCATGATGATGCCCAGGTGCACCGGATCGATGCCCAGCTGCACGGCGATCGGGAACAGGATCGGCGCCATGATCAGCACGATGCCGCTCGGCTCCATGAACATGCCGGCGACCAGCAGCAGGATGTTCACGACGATCAGGAACGCCCACGGCGGCATTCCCCAGGCGACGATCTGCTCGGCGATGATCTGCGGGATGCGCTCCGTCGTCAGCACGTGCGCGAACAGCAGCGCGTTGGCGATGATGAACATCAGCATCACAGTGAGCTTCGAGGCGTCGACCAGCGTGGCCGGCACCTGGCGCAGGCCGATGTCCCGATACACGAACACCGCGACGAGGAACGCGTAGACCGCCGACACCGCGGCGGCCTCGGTGGGCGTGAACACGCCCCCGTAGATGCCGCCGAGGACGATCACGATCAGCAGCAGCCCCCACAGCGAGTCGCGACCGGCGGCGAGCACTTCGCGCAGCGATGCGCGCGGTTGCCGCGGCAGGTCGCGCACGCGCGCGAGCACGTAGATCGCGACCATCAGCGCCACGCCCAGCAGGATGCCGGGCAGCACGCCGGCCATGAAGAGCTTGCCGACCGAGGTCTCGGTGGCCGCGCCGTAGACGACCAGCACGATCGACGGCGGCACGAGGATGCCGAGCGTGCCGGCATTGCAGACGACGCCGGCGGCGAAAGATTTCGGGTAGCCCGCGCGAACCATCCCGGCAATCACGATCGAGCCGACTGCGACCACCGTCGCGGGCGACGAGCCCGAGACGGCAGCGAACAGCATGCACGCCATCACGGAGGCGATCGCCAGTCCGCCGCGCAGGTGCCCGACACAGTCGATCGCGAAGCGGATCATCCGTTTCGCGACGCCGCCGGTCGTCATGAACACGCCGCCGAGGATGAAGTAGGGAATCGCGAGCAGCGTGAAGTGCTCGGAGGTCTCGTACAGCTTCAACGCGAGCGAAGCGAGGGAATCGTGGCCGAAAAGAAGGATCGTCAGCAGCGACGACAGGCCGAGTGCGACCGCCACCGGCATGCCGATGAACAGGAACACGAACAGCATCACGAACAACGCGAGCGTCGTCATGCCCGGCCCCCCGGCGCGTCGTCGTCGGCGGCATCGACGCGATGCAGGCGCAAGGCCTCCTCGGCCTCGTCGCCGAGCAGCGCGGCTTCGCGCCCGGTGACCAGTCGGTACAGCAGCTGCAGGAAGCGCAGCAGCAGCAGTGCGTAGCCCGCCGGAAGCACGACGCGCGGAATCCAGGCGGCGATCGGCAGATCCTGCGCGAGGATCCCGATGTCGCGGATCTTCGCGACATACAGCCATCCGCCGTACAGCACGATGACCGCGTAGGCGATGCACAACACCGTCGCGACGATCGCGACGTAGTGCGCGGTCACCGGCGACAGCGCCTTGACCAGCGCGTCGACGCCGATGTGCGCGCCGACGCGCACGCCGTACGAGATTCCGAGGAAGATCAGGCCCGCGAACAGGAACGTGGTCAGTTCGAGCGCCCAGCTGAAGCTGTAATTGAATACGTAGCGGGCGACCACCTGCACGAAGGTGATCAGCGTCATCGACGCGAGCAGCAGGGCGATCAGTTGCTCTTCGAGCTTCTCGAGCCAGCGCAGGATCATCGTCTGCCCGTGGAAGAAAACGGGCGACGCCGCAACGCGGCGCCGCCCGTCGAGGCCCCCGGAGGCGCGGCTGTCCGCGCTCCGCGGCCGGTGATCACTTTCCAGCGCGCGTTTCGCCGGACAGGCGACGGCATCTCACCGATTCGACTTCGACGCTGCCTGGATCAGGTCCTTGCCGATGTCTCCCTCGAACTTCTGCCAGACCGGCTCCATCGCCTTGCGCCAGGCGGCGACGTCGTCCTTCGTCAGCGCCTGGATCCTCGCCTTGCCGGCGTCGGCGATCAGCTTGCGGTCGCGCTCGTTGAAGTCGTTGGCCATCTTGTTGGCATAGGCGGTGGCTTCGTCCATCGCCTGCTTCAGCCCCTTGCGCACGTCGTCGGGCAGCCCGTCCCACCACTTGGCGTTGGTGACGACCATGTAGTCGATCACGCCGTGGTTGGTGTTGGCGATCGTCTTCTGCACTTCGTAGAACTTCTGCGAGTACATGTTGGACCAGGTGTTCTCCTGGCCGTCGACGACGCCGGTCTGCAGCGCCTGGTAGACCTCGCTGAACGCCATCTTCTGCGGATTGGCGCCGAGCGCGCGAAACTGCGCTTCGAGCACGTCGGAGGCCTGGATGCGGAACTTCAGGCCCTTCACGTCTTCCGGGCGTTCGAGCTTGTCGCGGTTCGACGACAGCTGCTTCATGCCGTTGTGCCAGTACGCGAGACCGAGCAGGTTGCGGTTGCGCATCGCGTTCAGCAGTTCCTGGCCTTCCTTGCTCTGCTGGAAGCGGTCGACCGCCGCGATGTCGTCGAACAGGAACGGCAGGTCGTAGAGCTGGATCTTCTTCGTGTAGCGGTCGAATTTCGACAGCGACGGGGCGATGAACTGCACGTCGCCGAGCAGCAGCGCCTCGACCTCTTTCGCGTCGCCGAACAGCTGCGAGCTCGGAAACACCTGCACCTGGACCTTGCCGGGCAACAGCTTCTCGGCGATCTCCTTGAATTTCAGCGCGCCCTGGCCCTTCGGCGTCGCCTCGGCCACCACGTGGCTGAACTTGATGATCATCGGCCCCTGGGCGTAGGCCCCGACCGAGAACGACAGCGCGACTGCGCCGGCCGCGACCGCTGCTGCAAGCCTCATGCTTTGCACTCCTTACGATGGGAGGGTGAATGTTGGCGATTGCCGCCGCGTCTATCCATAAGGACTTGCCCCCAAGCGGCCCTCGAGCGGATCGGGCGGCGAGTCAACGACGTCGGCCGTGTGCCCGGCACTTTAATCGCTCGCGGAATGCCGGCGCAAGGGCCGGGGCCGCACGCACGGGCCAGGAGCGGCGGTTCACGTGCCCTTCAGCCCAGGCCCGCGCCATGCGCCTGGCGATCGGCGTGATAGGAGGAGCGCACGAGCGGCCCCGACGCGGTGTTCGTGAAGCCCATCCGCCCGGCTTCCTCGGCGAAGCGCCGGAACGCGTCGGGGTGCACGTATCGCTGTACCGGCAGGTGTGCATCGGACGGCGCGAGGTACTGGCCGATCGTGAGCAACGCGACGCCGTGCGCGCGCAGCTCGTGCATCGTCTGCAGGATCTCGTCGTCGGTTTCGCCCAGCCCCACCATCAGCCCCGATTTCGTCGGAACGCCGGGGACGCGGCGGCCGAACTCGGCGAGCAGTTTCAGCGAATGGGCGTAGTCGGCGCCGGGGCGCGCCTGCCGGTACAGGCGCGGCACCGTCTCGAGATTGTGGTTCATCACGTCGGGCGGCGTGCGCTCGAGGATGTCGAGCGCGCGCTCGAGCCTGCCGCGGAAGTCGGGCACCAGCACTTCGATGCGGGTGCGCGGCGAACGCTCGCGCACCGCGGCGATGCAGTCGGCGAAGTGCTGCGCGCCGCCGTCGCGCAGGTCGTCGCGATCGACGCTGGTGATCACCGCGTAGGACAGTCGCAGCGCTGCGATCGTGTCGGCCAGTTGGCGCGGTTCGTTCGCGTCGACCGGATCGGGGCGGCCGTGGCCCACGTCGCAGAACGGGCAGCGCCGCGTGCACTTGTCGCCGAGGATCATGAAGGTGGCGGTGCCGTTGCCGAAGCATTCGCCGATGTTCGGGCACGAGGCTTCTTCGCAGACCGTGTGCAGCCGATGCTCGCGCAGCGTTCGCTTGATCTGCGCGAAGCGGGCGGCGTCGGCCGCCGGGCGTACGCGTATCCATTCGGGCTTGGCGAGCGCTTCGGTGGCGCGAACCACCTTGATCGGGATGCGCGAGGTCTTGGCGGCGCCCTTCTGCTTGTCGGAGGGCATCGGGGCGGGGGAAGGAGGCGCGGCGTTCATCGCAGGCGGTTCGCTCCGGAGTCGCAGGGAAAGGCCGACGCGAGTCGGTCGGCGAAGCGATCGCAGACCTCGTCGAAATCGGGCGGCGAAGGCAGGCAGCTTCGCATGTCGGTGACGGCCAGTCCCGGATAGCCGCAGGGGTCGATGCGGGTGAACGGCTCGAGATCCATCGCGACGTTCAGCGCCACGCCGTGCCAGCTGCGGCCCTCGGTGATTCGCAGGCCGATCGAGGCGATCTTCGCGCCGGCCACGCGGGTCCCGCCGCCGCGGGCGTCCACTACGCCGCTGTGCGCAGCGTCCTCGCGCACGTAGACGCCGGGCGCAGCGGTGCGCCGCATCGCGGCGATGCCGTAGTGTGCGAGCAGCGCGATCGTCGCCGCCTCGATGCGATCGACGAAATCGCGCACGCGAATGCCGCTCCGGCGCAGGTCGACGAGCACGTAGCAGACCGCCTGTCCGGGGCCGTGATAGGTGACCTGCCCGCCGCGTTCGGTGCGCACCACCGGGATCGTGCCGGGCGCGCGCAGGTGCGCGGGCCGTGCGGCGCGCCCCAGCGTGAACACCGGCGGATGCTCGACGAGCCAAATCTCGTCGGGCGTCGCCGGGCCGCGCGCCGCGACGAAGGAGCGCATCATCGGCTCGGCGCGCCCGTATTCGACGCGGCCGAGGCGGCGCACGATCGGAACCCGCAAGCTCAAAGGACGATGCTGACCATCGGATGCGTGGCGAGTGCCCGATACAGGCGCTCGAGCTGTTCGCGCGACTGCACGCGAACGACGACGGTCACGCTCAGGTACGAGCCCTTGCTCGAGACGCGCAGCTCGATCGTCGAAGGATCGAACTCGGGCACGTGCTCGACGACGAGGCCCGACATCGTCTGCGCGAAGTCGTCGACCCGGCGGCCCATGATCTTCAGCGGGAAGTCGACCGGGAACTCGAGCAGGCGTTCGAGCCGGTCGAAGGCTTCGGTCAGGTTGCGATCTTCGGACATCGGTGCAAGAAGCTCCTACGCCTTCGCCTTGGCCCGCTGGTAGGCCGCGTACAACGCCGCGAACACCGGGCCCGGGCGACCGTTGCCGACCGGGCGCGTGTCCAGACGCGTGATCGGCAGCAACTCCTTGGTGGCCGAACTCATCATCAGCTCGTCGGCCGCGTGCACTTCCTCGCGCAGGATGCGCCGGATCTCGAGCGGCACGCCTGCGTCGGAGGCGAGCTCGGCCATCAGGCCGTAGCGAATGCCCTCGAGCACGAGGTTGTCCTTCGGCGGTCCGAACAGCGTTCCGTTGCGCACGACCCAGACGTTGCTGGCCGCGCCCTCGGTGAGGAATCCGTCGCGGAACATCACGCATTCGGCCGCGCCCGCCGAGACCGCCGCCTGGCGTGCCAGCACGTTCCCGAGCAGCGACGTGGTCTTGATGTCGCAATGCAGCCAGCGTTCGTCGGGCAGCGTCACCGCGGCCACCCCCTGCTCGCGCTGCGCGGCCGGCGGAACGACGAACTCGCTCGCCATCGCGAACACGGTGGGCGCCACCTCCGGCGGCGGGAACGCGTGATCGCGTCGCGCCACGCCGCGCGTGACCTGCAGGTAGACGAACTGATCGGTCCAGGGGTGGCGTGCGACGAGCTCGTCGACGAGTCGCGTCCACCCGGCGTCGTCGCGAGGATTGCGTATCGACACGGCGGCGAGGCTGCGCTGCAGCCGCGCCAGGTGCTGCGCCCAGCGGAACTTGCGCCCGCCGTAGACCGGAACGACCTCGTAGACCCCGTCGCCGAAGATGAAGCCACGGTCGAGCACCGGAACCCGCGCTTCGTCCAGCGGCACCCAATCGCCGTTCAGCCAGGCGGTCTGCGTCATTCCATCCTCGTGATTCGTCTCGCGGAGTATGCGCCCGAACGCGCGAAGAAAAGGTTCAGCGCGAGAGCATCAGGCGCAGCGAATCCCAGGTGCGTCCGAACCAGCCGGCCGGCTCGACCGCCGTCATCGCCAGCAGCGGACGCTCGGTGACGAGCTGCTCGCCGATGCGCACGCGAAGCGTGCCGATCTGCTGGCCTTGCGCGATCGGCGCGATCAGCGGCTGGACCCGCTCGATCTCGGCCTTCACCTGTCCGGCCTGGCCGCGCGGTACCGAAACGAGCACGTCCCGATCGAAGCCGCCGTCGACCGACGGCTCGCTGCCCTTCCAGACTTCGTAGGTGCCCGCCGCCTTGCCCTTCGCCTGGATGCGCACGACGTCGAAGTTCTGGTAGCCGAAATTCAGCAGCTTCTGCGATTCGATCGCGCGCGCCGATTCGGAAGCCGCGCCCAGCACCACGCTGATCAGGCGCCGCGTTCCGCCGATGCCGGGGAGGTCCCGCCGGGCCGAGGCGATCAGGCAATAGCCGGCCGCGTCGGTGTGGCCGGTCTTCATGCCGTCGACGCTCGGGTCGATCGCCAGCAGGCGATTGCGGTTCGGCTGGCGAATGTTGTTGTACGTGTATTCGCGCTTCGAATACATCGTGTACTGGTCGGGGAAGTCCTCGATCAGCCGCTGCGCGAGCGTCGCGAGATCGCGCGCGGTCGTGTAGTGCTGCGGATCGGGCAGGCCGGTGGAATTGCGGAAGTTCGTGTTGCGCATGCCCATGCGCTGCGCGGCACGGTTCATCTGTTCGGCGAAGCTCTCCTCGGTGCCGCCGAGCGTTTCGGCGAGCACGATCGACGCGTCGTTGCCCGATTGCACGATCACGCCGTTGAGCAGCTCTTCCACCGTGGCGGGCTTGGCGGGCTCGACGAACATCCGCGAGCCGATCGCCTTGTAGGCCGCCTGCGATACCGCCGGGCGCTGGTCCAGCGTGATGCGCCGCTCGCGCAGCGCGTCGAACGCGAGGTAGGCGGTCATGATCTTCGTGAGCGACGCCGGCTCGACCTTCAGGTCGGGTTCGTGCGCGGCGAGCACCTGGCCGGTGGTCGCGTCGAGCAGGATCCAGGCGCGGGCCGCGATGGTGGGCGCCGCCACCTGCGCGACGGCGGCTTGCGCGAAGGCGAGGAACAGGAACGACAGCAGGGCGAGCAGGCGTGCGGGCATCGATACATCCGGAAGAGCTGGACGGCAATGCGCTTCGCATCGCCGCGCGACGCCGCGGCGTCGCTGCAGACAGACGACAACGACGAAAGTCGGGAATTATAGGGCGCTGCGCCGCGGGCTACGGCGCGCGCGCGAACAGCGGCCGCACGAGCGCGAGCACGCGTTGTGCCGCCGCGGTGTCGCGGCGTGCCTGGACGACGTCGATCGCCTCGCGTAGTACGCGTCGGAGCACCGCCAGGTCGACGCTGTCGGCGACGCGTGCATCCCAGATCCGCCCGGCCACGCCGAGCTCGGCCGCGAAGACGCCGCGCAGCGCATCCTTGGTCGCCTGCAGGCGCATCTGCCCGGCGCGTTCGCGCTCGCGGCGCTGCGCTTCGGTCGGCTCGGCGGCGAGCGCGACGACCTCGACGAGTCCGTGACGCTCGAGCAGGGCGAGCGCCGGACCGAGCTCGCCGGGACGCGTGAGCTGCGCGAGGTCGCCGACGCTGCGCTTCGCGTCGGCGAGCGCGAGCACGCGCCGCGCCGGATGCCCGAGTTCGAGCGCCCGCGCGCTCATCTCGTCGTCGCCGGCGGACGTTCGTCCGTAGATCAACCGCGCGTCGGGGGGCTGCGATCTCACCCGGTCTCGGGCTCGGCGCGTGGTGCCAGCGCGTCGACGACGATGCGCTTGAGCAGCGTCAGGCGCCGGTGGAAGAAGTGTTCGGCGCCGGGGACGACGATCACCGGCAGCGATTGCGGGCGCGCCCAGTCGAACACGCCCTGCAGCGGGACCACCTCGTCGTGCTCGCCGTGCACGACCAGCGTGTCGGCGGGAACGTCGCCGAGCGCATAGCGCTCGGTGGCGGCGGTTCCCACCAGCACGAGCCGCTGCGCGGGCGCGCCGGCGGCGCGCAGGCGCTCGGCGACGCGTATCTGCACGTCGGTTCCGAAGGAGAAGCCCGCCAGCACGAGCGGCGGCGAAGCGGCGCCTTCGGCGGCAGCCTGCTCGCGTGCCCGACGTACGACTTCGAGCAGGTCGTCGGTTTCGCCGCGCCCCTCGTCGTGCACGCCGGCGGTGGCGCCGACGCCGCGGAAGTTCGGTCGCCAGACGACATGGCCGAGCGCGAGCAGCGCGCGGGCGAGGGTCTGCGCCACCTTGTTGTCGCGCGTGCCTCCGTACAGCGGATGCGGATGTGCGACCACGGCGATGCCGCGCGCGGCGCCCGCCGGACGGTCGAGGGCGACGTCGATCTTGCCGATCGGTCCGTCGACCAACAGCAGCTGCGTGCCGGCGTTCATTCGAGCCGCAGCCGCTCGACCGGTTTCCCGTCGCGCAGATGCGATTCGACGATCTCGTCGATGTCCTCCCGATCGACGTAGCTGTACCAGACGCCGTCGGGATATACGACGGCTACGGGCCCCAGCTCGCAGCGATCGAGGCAGCCGGCCTTGTTCACGCGGACCTTGCCCGCGCCAGAGAGGCCGAGCGCCTTGACGCGCTCCTTCGCATAGGCTTGCAGCGCCTCGGCGCCGTGGCGCGCGCAGCAGTCGCGGTTCGGGTCGTCGCGTCGATTCACGCAGAAGAAGATATGGCGTTCGTAGTAGGACGGCATCGCTCGATTATAGGCGGGCATGCACGCGCCGCGCCCACCACGCGAGCGCTGCGAACGGCCACAGCGTGGCGAGCGCGCGCAGCAGGCCATGGAAGTTCGTCCATTCGCCTTCCCAGTGCGCGAGCATCGACAGGTAGTACTCGTTCGGCGGCGCGAGGTTGACGAGCACGGTGCCCAGCAGGATCGCTGCGAAGGCGCTCGCGGCGCGCACGCCCGGCGTTGCGGGAACGAGCGCGATCGACGCGATCGCGCCGGCGACGAGGCCGCCCTGCGCGGCCGCGCTCAGCCAGCCGAATGCATGCGCGGGCCCGAGAACGACGGCACCGGCGATCGACTTCAGCATGCACGCGACGATGATCGGCAGCGCGATCGGCCATGCCGGCGCACGGGTGCCGGGAATCGCCGGCGAGACGAAGACTTCGCGCACGAAGGCGCCGATCGCCACGACAGCCAGCGCTACCGCTGCGGCTTCGACGAAGGCCTCGTAGCGCACGGGCAGGATCAGCGCAGCCCGCCAGCCCGGCGTTGTCGCAGCCGCCGGCGACGGCCAGGCGAACAGCAGGTCGCCGGTGGCGAAAACGAGCGATTGCGGATACCACTGCGCGAGCGTCCACGCGACCAGCAGGACGGCGCCGGTGGTCGCGCCCGGGGCGACGGTGAAAGTGCCGCGCAGCACGCGCGGCAGGCTTTCGATTCGCCTGCGTCCGAGCCAGGCGGCGATCAGGATGCCGAGCGCGGCGCCGGCGACGTTGGTCGCCAGGTCCAGGCGCGACGCGACGCGCGACGGCAGCAGGCTCTGCACCGACTCGAGCGAAAACGACAGCAGCGCAGCGACGGCCAGTGCCGCGGGTGCGGCACGCGGTATCCGTGTCCGCGCGCCTCGGGCGATCGTCACGCAGGCGAGCAGTCCGAAGGGCAGGTAGGCGAGCACGTTCGTTGCTACGTCGAACGCCGTCCACCAGCGCGGCCAGGGCGCCGTGACGAACGCGAACATCGCTGCGCTCGGCGCCTGCCACCCGGACCACGGATGCAGGCTCGCGTAGACGAGCGCTGCCGTGTATGCCGCGAGCCAACCGGCGCTCGGGCGCGCGCGTCGCCGCGACGGCTCGATCGGCAGGTGGATCGACGGGCTGTGCACGCTGCAGGAGTTGCGGATCGACGGGTGTACTAGCTTACCCCGACGCTCCGCTATGATCGCCCCCGATGAATGCGCTCGATGCCGAACGGATCCACGCGGCTGCCGGTTGCGACGCGCTTCAGGTGCGCAGCGTCGACGAAATCGCCTCGACGAACGAGGCGCTGATGCAGCGTCCGTTCGGGCAGTCTCCTGCGCCGCCCGCGCTCGTGGCCACGTTGCACCAGACGGCCGGCCGCGGACGGCGCGGCCGCGTCTGGATCTGCGAGGCCGGTCGCGCGCTCGCGCTCTCGATCGCCTTCGAGCGTCTCGTCGCCGCCGAAGCGCCGCCGACCGCGCTGTCGATCGCGGTCGGCGTCGGTGCCGCGCGTGCGCTCGTGCCGTGGGCGCCCGACGTGCGCGTCAAGTGGCCGAACGACCTGCAACGCGCAGGACGCAAGCTCGGCGGCATCCTCGTCGAAACGCGGCGCGGCCTGCCGCTCCCGTCCGCGGGTTCGGCGACATGCTCGATCGAGCGGATCGTCGTCGGCATCGGCCTGAACCTGCTGGCGCCCCGCGACGCACGCATCGCGCAACCGGCGTGCGGCCTGTTCGACGATTCGCCGACGCGCGACGATCCCGAGTCGGTGATCGGCTGCGTGGCCGGCGAAGTCGTGCGTGCGGTCGAGCGCTTCCTCGGCGAGGGACCCCGGGAGGCGGTCGCCGCGTGGCAGCGCTTCGACGCGCTGGACGGCGAGCCGGTGCTCGTCCTCGAAGGCGACCGCGTCGTCGCTTCGGGTCGCGCGCTCGGCATCGACCCGCTAGGCGGCCTGCGCCTGCTCGGCGAACACGGAGTGCGAATCCTGCGTCACGGCGAGGTGACGCTGCGGCGCGGGCCCGAGTCCGCGGCTCTCGCCCCCGCGGGTCCTGAATCCGGGCATCGGGAAACCGGGGATTCTGCGACCGGACGTTCGGAAACCGGGCGCCGATGAAGCGGCTCTTGCTGGTTCTCGTGCTGGCGAACCTTCTGTCGTTCGCGTGGATTCGGGGCTGGTTCGAGCCCGCCGGAGATCCTTCTGCCCGCCAGGAGCACGTCGAGCGGCTGCGCCCCGTACCGTTGTCCCGCCTGGAGGTGCCTGCGAAGGAAGCACCGGCGAAAGCGAAGCTGTCGACCTCGCCCGCGGCATCGGCCGTTCGCGCTCCGGCGACGGTTGAACCGCCGCCCGCATCACCGCCGCCCGCATCGCCGCCGCCCGCATCACCGCCGCCCGCATCGCCGCCGCCCGCATCGCCGCCGCCCGTTGCGCCGATGCTGCCGCCCGCGCCGCCTTCCGGACCCGCGTCGCCGGGTGCGTCGCCCTCCGCACCTGCGTCGCCCGCCGCATCGCTCTCCGCACCCGCGTCGCCGGGTGCGTCGCCCTCCGGACCCGCATCGCCCGGTGCACCGCCCTCCTTGCCTGCGTCGCCCGGTGCGCCGGCCGGTGACAGCGCGCGGACGACGAGTGCGACGCCGGTCGTGTGCCGTGCCTTCCCGCCAATCGACGAGGAGCGGGCGGCAGCGCTGCGCAGCGCGCTCGAGGAATCGGGGGCGCTCGTCGATGCGCGCCGCATCGAGCAGGGCGCGAGCTACCTGGTCTACCTGCCGCCCGCATCGAGTGCCGCGGAGACGCAGCAGCGGCTCGTCGAGTTGCGACGCATCGGCCGCGACGACGCCTTCGTCATCCAGGACGGTCCGCTGCGCGGGGCGATCTCGCTTGCGTTGTTCCGCTTCGAAGGGGCCGCGCGGTCGATGGTCGAGCAACTCGCTCGCGCCGGCGAGACGCGGGCCGTGGTCGCGCCGCGACCGCCGATCCAGGTGCGGATCGCATTGCAGGCGCGCTGGCCGCAGGCCGAAAGCGTCGCGATCGCGACGATGCTGGGCGCGCAGTTCGATGCGCCCGCCCGCGGCTGCGACTGAAAGCCCGGCCGCCCGTTCACACCTTCTCAGCCGGGTTGCGGGTCGCTTTGCCGGATGCGCTCGAGCAGCGCGCTGGTCGAGCGCGGGAAGCGGAACGGGATCGAATGCACCGAACCGCCCCATGCGCGCACTTCGGCGGCGCCGACGATTTCGTCGGTGTTCCAGTCGCCGCCCTTGACGAGCACGTCCGGGCGGATCGCGACGATCAGCTCGAGCGGCGTATCGGCTTCGAACCAGGTGACGAGCGTCGCCGATTCGAGCGCCGCGACCACGGCCAGCCGGTCGGCGAGCGGATTGATCGGCCGGTCGCTTCCCTTGCCCAGG
The DNA here is from genome assembly GCA_023954015.1 of Burkholderiaceae bacterium. Classification (GTDB taxonomy): domain Bacteria; phylum Pseudomonadota; class Gammaproteobacteria; order Burkholderiales; family Burkholderiaceae_E; genus Zeimonas. Next base: position 5,331 of record JAMLIS010000001.1, on the reverse strand, counting down.
CGCTTCACCGAGCCGTCGCTGTTCAGCGCCACGACGAGCGATGCGCCGAGCGCGCGCGCCTCGGCGAGGCAGGTGACGTGTCCGCGGTGGAGCAGGTCGAACACGCCATTGGTGAACACGACCGGTCGCGGCAGGTTCGCCGCATCGCGTGCGGCGTGCGCCGGATCGCAGATCTTGTGCTCGAAGCCGACCAGTGCGTTGCTCACGTCTTCGTTCCGCGGGCTGCGAGCGATTCTAGCAACCGGTCGCGCGTCCGGTCCGCGGCCGGCGGCACGCCGTTCGTCGGCTGCTCGCCGGCGCGCGCGTTCAACGCCGCGTTCCGTAGCGCTCCTCGACGAACAGCGTGAGCACGCCCGTGTAGCCGTAGATCCGATCGCCGGCGATCTCGCCGTTGGCGAAGAATCCGACCAGCGGGACCGCGCCGAGGTTGTGCGCCACGATTTCCAGCTCGGCGCCGGCGGCGCCGAACAACTGCTCGCCGCGGGCCACGCACGACACGTAGTGGGCGCCGAGCACGTTCAGCGCGCCCGCTTCCAGCTCTTCGCGCAATTCGGTGCAGATCCGCACGAGGTCGACGCGGGCGGCCTGCTGGTCGCGCGTACAGAACATCGCGCGGTCGCCTGCGCGTGGAGTCGTCGACACGGCGAGCACGCGATTCTGCGGGTCGATGCCGAGCACGTTGCGAACGACGTAGTCGCCCAGGCCGATGCTGCGCGCAGCCCCCGCCGGAGCGAAACCGATCATCAGGCCCTGCGCCAGCCGCTCGGCCGGCAGCGCTCGCAGGATTTCCTCGCCGTCGCGCGACTCGCGTGCCGGGCGCGGCACGTCGAGATCGTCGAGCAGCACGTCCAGCGCCGGCCGTTCGTCGAGCGTTTCGATGTAGTGGGCGGTGCACGAAGAGACGACGTGCTCGCGCGAGATCGCCGCGCAGCCCTGCGTGATTCGGGACAGCAGGCGCACCTGCTCGCCGAAGGCGACGCCGGACAGCCCGCCGTTCACCACGCTGCCGGCGAGCTGCGGTCCGCGGGAACGCGCGCCGCCGACCAGCCCGCCGAACAGGAAGTCGGTGCCCAGATGCCGCGCGAGTCCGGCGATCGACTCGCCGATCGTCGTGCCTCGCGAGTCGGCATGCACGAGTGCGCTCGACGCGCGCGGCGCTGCGCTGCGCGCGTCGTCGATCGCCGACAGGCGCTGCGTGGCCGAGAACACGCGCCAGCTGTCGGCGGGAAGCTCGCAGATCATCGCGACCAGCGCCGGCTCGCCGGCGTACTCGGCGCCGCCGGCGCATACGCCGTGCGCGGCGGCGCCGACCCAGCGCACGCCCGGAAAACGCTGGCCGAGCTCCGCTGCGATCGCCTGCAGGCGATCGGACAGGTCTTCGGTGACGTAGAGCAATCCGAGACCGGCGACGAGCGTACTGTCGCCTGCCGGTTCCCGGGCCGCCAATTGGGCGCTCACGCGCCGCGTCAGCTCCTGCCAGTCGGCGTGCGCTGCGTGAGCGTGTCGGAAGGTTCGGGTCGAGAGGGTCATGGCGATCCTGGTTTCGAGACCCTCCCGAAGCCGCCCTCGGCGTCAGGCGCTCACCGGGCGGGCTTTCGGCGAACAGGGCCGGATTCGGGACCCCCGGTCGACGACTGCTTCGTCTTCGAGCCGGGCCGCTTCTTCCTGCTGCGAGCAACTGGTGCGCCTCCCCCGGCGCGAGCGCCGCCGGTCGGCGCCGGCTCCTCCGCGGGTGCCGCTCCGGCGCTCAATGCGGCGGCGGCGATCTGGTTGAACTGGCGGTGCAGCAGGTTCCACCAGGCGCCGGCGTCGAGACCGGGCAGCGCCGCCGGTGGCGGTGCCGCAGGCTCGCCGCTGGCGGCCGCCGCCATCGCGTCGACGGGCGTGCGCGGGAGCTGCGCGGGCGGCTGCACGGGCTGCTGTATGGGCGGCTGCGCGGGCGGCTGCATGGGCTGCTGCATGGGCTGCTGCACGGGCGGCTGCGGCGAGACGGCGGTCGAGGCCGGCGAAACACCCGTGCCCGAGGTGACGGCCGCCGACGGCATCGCACCGGCGACGGCGCCGGCCATTGCCTGCGCAAGCGCCGCCGCGCCCGGCAGGCTCGCCGGCGAGCCGAGCATCGCGCCGTAGGCCTTCAGCGTCGCGATGGTTCCGCGCTGTACCTCGAGCGCCTGCACGCTCGCGCGCAGCAGGTTCAGGTTCATCGACAGCCACTGCTCGACCGCCTTCAAATCGGCGATCCGCCGGTCGAGTTCTTCGACGTCCGCGGTGGGCGCGAGCGAGGACGGCACCCCGAAGGCCGACCAGGCGTTCTTCACGAACTCCATCGTGTCGAGCAGGTTGCCGACGTTCAGCGGACCGACTCCCAGCCCCTGCAGGCCGGTCGGTCCCTTCACGTTCTCGCGATCTTTCGCCATCGGCGTCTCCCGGTCGGCAAAATTGACATCGGAATTCTCGCGGGCCATAATTCGCGGTTCCCCGGAGGGGTGCCCGAGTGGCTAAAGGGGGCAGACTGTAAATCTGTTGGCTTACGCCTACGTTGGTTCGAATCCAACCCCCTCCACCAGGAACCCTGAGGCTTGTAACTGGAATCGGGCCGGCCCCGCCTGGCGGTGCTGGTGTTGCGCAGTGGTCGACGAAGGCAGTCGTGGTCGCTTTCGCCGCGGCTGGTCGCATGGGTTTGGCGCGGGCGGGTGTAGCTCAATGGTAGAGCAGAAGCCTTCCAAGCTTACGACGAGGGTTCGATTCCCTTCACCCGCTCCAGGAAGTATTGGCCGCACGGCTCGTCCGGGTGGCGTGTTTTGGCTTTTCGCCCATGTGGCTCAGTGGTAGAGCACTCCCTTGGTAAGGGAGAGGTCGCGCGTTCGATCCGCGCCATGGGCACCACGGATCCGCATGGCGGCCGGCAGTCCGGTCACCATGCGGCGCAAGGCTCGATTCGAACGACGGAACGATCGATCCGCGGCGCGAACGACAAACCGTACAGGCATCCAGCAAGCAGGAGTCTTCGATAATGGCTAAAGGCAAATTCGAGCGTACGAAGCCGCACGTGAACGTGGGGACGATCGGGCACGTGGATCATGGCAAGACGACGCTGACGGCGGCGATCACGACGGTGCTGTCGAGGAAGTTTGGTGGTGAGGCGAAGGGCTACGACCAGATCGACGCGGCGCCGGAGGAGAAGGCGCGCGGGATCACGATCAACACGTCGCACGTGGAGTACGAGACGGCGACACGGCACTACGCGCACGTGGACTGCCCGGGCCACGCGGACTACGTGAAGAACATGATCACGGGTGCGGCGCAGATGGACGGTGCGATTCTGGTGTGTCGGCTGCTGACGGCCCGATGCCGCAGACGCGCGAGCACATCCTGCTGGCGCGCCAGGTGGGCGTGCCGTACATCATCGTGTTCATGAACAAGTGCGACATGGTCGACGACGAGGAGCTGCTCGAGCTGGTGGAGATGGAGGTTCGGGAGCTGCTGTCGAGTACGATTTTCCGGGCGACGACATTCCGATCGTGAAGGGCTCGGCGCTCAAGGCGCTCGAGGGCGACAAGGGGGAGATCGGCGAAGAGGCGATCATGAAGCTGGCCGAGGCGCTGGACACGTACATTCCGACGCCCGAGCGTGCGATCGACGGTGCGTTCCTGATGCCGATCGAGGACGTGTTCTCGATTTCGGGCCGCGGCACGGTGGTGACGGGGCGGATCGAGCGCGGCGTGGTGAAGGTGGGCGAGGAGATCGAGATCGTGGGGATCCGCGAGACGGTCAAGACGACGTGCACGGGCGTGGAGATGTTCCGCAAGCTGCTCGACCAGGGTCAGGCGGGTGACAACGTGGGGGTGCTGCTGCGCGGCACGAAGCGCGAGGACGTGGAGCGCGGTCAGGTGCTGGCCAAGCCGGGTTCGATCACGCCGCACACGAAGTTCGAGTGCGAGGTGTACGTGCTGAGCAAGGAAGAGGGCGGTCGTCACACGCCGTTCTTCAACAACTACCGGCCGCAGTTTTACTTCCGGACGACGGACGTGACGGGGGCGGTGACGCTGCCCGAGGGCACGGAGATGGTGATGCCCGGGGACAACGTGAAGATGTCGGTGGCGCTGATTGCGCCGATCGCGATGGAGCAGGGTCTTCGGTTCGCGATCCGCGAGGGCGGACGCACCGTGGGCGCCGGCGTCGTCTCCAAGGTCATCGAGTAATACGCCTGCCGGCCCCGCGGGGCCGGCAACTCATACGGGCGAAGCCCGTCGTTCTTTGAGGAACCGAAATGACAAACCAGAAGATCCGCATCCGTCTCAAGGCCTTCGACTACAAGCTGATCGACCAGTCGGCCGCCGAGATCGTCGATACCGCCAAGCGCACCGGCGCGGTGGTCCGGGGGCCGGTGCCCCTGCCGACCCGTCGGGAGCGCTTCGACGTGCTGCGTTCGCCGCACGTCAACAAGACCTCGCGCGACCAGTTCGAGATCCGTACCCACCAGCGCCTGATGGACATCGTCGACCCTACCGACAAGACCATCGATGCGCTCACCAAGCTCGACCTGCCGGCCGGCGTCGACGTGAAGATCTCGGTCCAGCAGTCGGCGGGAGCGTAATACAGCGGCATCCGGCTTGCCCGGCTCTTTCGGGCAAGCTATAATCTTCGTCTTTTTTCGGGTCGCCCGGGTTGTCGGGGCGGTCCAGTTCAGGCAGACGCGCGTAGATTCCCGCGCGGCGGACGGGTTTCCGGTCGCCACGCGGTGCGCGCATCACATCCGGCCAATCGCAGCCGGTATTGGAGCAAGCAATGAGCCTTGGCCTTGTGGGACGCAAGGTCGGCATGATGCGCATCTTCACGGACGACGGCGAGTCGATTCCCGTGACGGTGCTCGATGTGTCGAACAACCGCGTCACCCAGATCAAGACCGTCGAGACCGACGGCTATGTATCGGTGCAGGTGGCCTACGGTGTTCGCCGTGCCAACCGCGTGACGAAGCCGCAGGCGGGCCATTTCGCCAAGGCGGGCGTGGAAGCCGGCAGCATCGTGCGCGAGTTTCGCGTCGATCCCTCCGATGTCGGCGAGCTCGCCCCGGGCGCCACGCTCAAGGTCGAGATGTTCGCCGAAGGCCAGAAGGTCGACGTCTCGGGCACCTCCCACGGCAAGGGCTTCGCCGGCACCATCAAGCGCCACAACTTCGGTTCCGGCCGCGCCAGCCACGGCAACTCACGTTCGCACAACGTGCCGGGTTCGATCGGCATGGCCCAGGATCCCGGCCGGGTCTTCCCGGGCAAGCGGATGTCGGGGCACATGGGTGCCGTCGCGCGAACCGTGCAGAACCTGGTCGTCGCC